>CAWDLP010000011.1:0-163210 GCA_963803215.1 uncultured Acidimicrobiaceae bacterium | reverse complement strand
GTTGTGCACGGCCACCTTGGTGAACGGGACAGGGACGTGCACTGTTCCCGCTGCCGCCCTGCCGGTTGGTACCTTCACTGTCACCGGGAAGTACACCAACAGCGACGGAAACTTCACGTCGGGATCGACGGCGACCACATCGCTGGCCGTCACCTCAGCACCCACTTCTACGGTGCTCACTGTGACCACGTCACCCACGACCTTCGGCGCCGAAACCGCCGTTACCTACAGCGCAACGGTCACCTCGGCGACCACGGGCACGCCAAACGGTTCGGTCACGATTCAGACCGGCGGCATCACCGTGTGCACTATTTCCTCGTTGGTGGCGGGATCTGGAACCTGCTCCACGCTGACCAACACAACCTTGGCGGTGGGGAGCTACGGGGTGACGGCATCGTTTACCCCATCGGGCAGCAACTTCGTGTCGTCGAGTTCCGCCCCGAGCACGCTCGTCGTTAACAAAGCCAACAGCAAGGCCGGCCTGACCTCGCCACCGACCACTGGTACCTATGGCGCCGAGTCCGCCCTTGTCTTTAGCCCAACCGCGGTCTCAAACCCGGCTGGCACCAACCCAGGGCCCACCGGGACAGTGACGGTCACTGCGACCAACACCACGACATCGACCACCTACCCCGTCTGCAGCTACACCATTGGATCGGGCACGTCGTGCGCCACCACTGACATAGCGCTTCCTATCGGCACCTACACCCTGGATGCGACGTACAACGGTGACGGCAACTACAACACCAGTCCGGCGTTCAGTCCCGGAACAGGCACGCTGACCATTGCCAAGTCGGCCACGGCTCCGACCATCACCCTCACTCGCACGCCGACCTCGGTTGTCTACGGGGCTGAAAGCGCTGAGACCTTCACGGCCACCGCCACGCCTCCAACGGGTGTGACGTCAGTACCGACTGGCACGGTGGCGGTGGCCACCACGACCGGTCCCGGTAGTCCGGTCTCCTTGTGCACCATCACGCTCACCAACGGCACCGGATCCTGCTCGATCAGTCAAACGGCACTCGTGGCCAACGCCACGGCGTACTCAGCCGTCGGGACATACACCAACACTGATGGCACGGCCACGTCGGGCTCAACGTCGGGAGCTGTGACCTTTACGGTCACCAAGGCACCCACCACCACCGCCCTTGGGCTCTCCAAGACCACCACGGTGTACGGCAATGAGACCTCGGTCAGCTACACCGCCACAGTGAGTTCCGCCACGACCGGCACCCCAACTGGCACCATCACGGTCCAGAGCGGCCCGACCACGGTGTGCACCATTACGCTCGCGGCCGGCACCGGAACGTGTGCCACGCTCACCGACACCACACTCGGGGTCGGGACGGCCAGCATGACTGCCACCTACAACGGCGACACCAACTTCACCGCCTCTACCTCGCCGGTTTCGAGTGCCAACACGCTGACCGTGGCCAAGGCGGCGACCACGACGAGCCTCATCACCTCGGGAACTCCGGTGAGGTTCGGCCAAGAGTCGGCGTTGGTCTTTTCTCCGACCGTGGTCCCGGTGGCCCCGAACACCGAGGTTCCGACCGGTTCGGTCACGATCTCGGCCACGCTGCAAACGGCCCCTAACACGACATATCCGCTCTGCACCTACACCCTCGGGTCGGGAACCTCCTGTTCACCCACCGATGGTGCCTTGCCGGCTGGCAGCTACACCGTCACCGCCTCCTACTCAGGCGACGCCACAAGCTTGCCCTCGAGCTTCGTCCAAGCCGCACCACTGGTCATTGGTGCGCCGGCTTCCACGACAACCTCGTTGGCGGCCATTTCGAGCCCGATCACCTATGGCGGGGAAGCGACGGAGTCCTTGAGGGCCACGGTGACCGCCCCCGGCACGATCGTGCCCACCGGCACCGTCCAGTTCATGAGTGGCTCGACCGTGCTCTGCACCGCCACCTTGGTCAACGGCTCGGCCTCGTGTGCCCTCACCAACACCCAACTGGCCGCCAGTGCCACGGCCTACCCGATCACGGCCAACTATCTCGGTGACACCAACTTCCCAGCCTCGGTCTCGACCCCGGCGCAGTCACTCACGGTCAACCAGGCTGGAACCACGACCACTGTCAGTGTCAGCCCGACCTCGGTCACCTATGGGGCCGATAACGCGGCGGTCTTCACCACCACGGTGACGTCGGCCACCACCGGCACGCCCACTGGCACGGTTACCGTCACCTCGGGTGCCACCACCTTGTGCACCGTGACATTGGTGGCTGGCACAGGGTCCTGCTCGGCCACTTCGCCCACCGCCCTCGGTGTGGGGGACTCGCCGGCCACCATCACGGCCACCTACAACGGCGACACCAACTTCATCGGGTCCGTCGGCACGGCGGCCCAGACCCTCACCATCACGAAGGCCTCCACCTCGACTGCCCTCACCATCACCCCGGCCACCGTCTCTTATGGCGATGAGTCCTCGGTCACCTTCACCGGCACGGTGACGCCGTCCACCTCGGGTGCGCCCACCGGCACCATCACCGTGTTGAACGGCTCGACCACGGTGTGCACCATCACCACGCTGTCGGCCGGTTCGGGCAGCTGCACCATCTCGGACACCCTGTTGCCGCCGGCGGGCTACTCGCTCACCGCCTCTTACAGCGGTGACGCCAACAACACCCCGTCACAGTCGCCGCCCCAGTCACTCACGGTGACCGGGGCCGGCACCCAGACCAGCCTCTCGGTCTCGCCTGACTCCATTGGCTTTGGCAACGAGGACGCCGTGGCTTACGACGTCACGGTGTCGGCCAACCCCGAGACCACCTCAGGCACGCCGACGGGCACGGTCACCATCACCTCGGGCACGACCACGTTGTGCAGCGCCACCTTGGCCGGCTTCGGAGGCACGGCTACCGGAAGCTGTGCCACCAGCGCCACCTTGTTGCCCCCCGGCAGCTACACCAACGTGATCGCCACCTACAACACCGACGGCAAGTTCAGCGGCTCGGTCTCTGACCCGCAGACCTTGATCGTGACGACGGCGGCTAGTTCCACCACCACACTGGGCGCCATTACGCCTGACGTCACCTACGGCGCCGAGTCGTCTGAGAGCTTCTCGGCCACCGTCACGCCGCCATCGGGCACCACCGGCACGCCCACCGGCACCGTCCAGTTCATGAGTGGCTCGACCGTGCTCTGCACCGCCACCTTGGTCAACGGCTCGGCCTCGTGTGCCCTCACCAACACCCAACTGGCCGCCAGTGCCACGGCCTACCCGATCACGGCCAACTATCTCGGTGACACCAACTTCCCAGCCTCGGTCTCGACCCCGGCGCAGTCACTCACGGTCAACCAGGCTGGAACCACGACCACTGTCAGTGTCAGCCCGACCTCGGTCACCTATGGGGCCGATAACGCGGCGGTCTTCACCACCACGGTGACGTCGGCCACCACCGGCACGCCCACTGGCACGGTTACCGTCACCTCGGGTGCCACCACCTTGTGCACCGTGACATTGGTGGCTGGCACAGGGTCCTGCTCGGCCACTTCGCCCACCGCCCTCGGTGTGGGGGACTCGCCGGCCACCATCACGGCCACCTACAACGGCGACACCAACTTCATCGGGTCCGTCGGCACGGCGGCCCAGACCCTCACCATCACGAAGGCCTCCACCTCGACTGCCCTCACCATCACCCCGGCCACCGTCTCTTATGGCGATGAGTCCTCGGTCACCTTCACCGGCACGGTGACGCCGTCCACCTCGGGTGCGCCCACCGGCACCATCACCGTGTTGAACGGCTCGACCACGGTGTGCACCATCACCACGCTGTCGGCCGGTTCGGGCAGCTGCACCATCTCGGACACCCTGTTGCCGCCGGCGGGCTACTCGCTCACCGCCTCTTACAGCGGTGACGCCAACAACACCCCGTCACAGTCGCCGCCCCAGTCACTCACGGTGACCGGGGCCGGCACCCAGACCAGCCTCTCGGTCTCGCCTGACTCCATTGGCTTTGGCAACGAGGACGCCGTGGCTTACGACGTCACGGTGTCGGCCAACCCCGAGACCACCTCAGGCACGCCGACGGGCACGGTCACCATCACCTCGGGCACGACCACGTTGTGCAGCGCCACCTTGGCCGGCTTCGGAGGCACGGCTACCGGAAGCTGTGCCACCAGCGCCACCTTGTTGCCCCCCGGCAGCTACACCAACGTGATCGCCACCTACAACACCGACGGCAAGTTCAGCGGCTCGGTCTCTGACCCGCAGACCTTGATCGTGACGACGGCGGCTAGTTCCACCACCACACTGGGCGCCATTACGCCTGACGTCACCTACGGCGCCGAGTCGTCTGAGAGCTTCTCGGCCACCGTCACGCCGCCATCGGGCACCACCGGCACGCCCACCGGCACCGTCCAGTTCATGAGTGGCTCGACCGTGCTCTGCACCGCCACCTTGGTCAACGGCTCGGCCTCGTGTGCCCTCACCAACACCCAACTGGCCGCCAGTGCCACGGCCTACCCGATCACGGCCAACTATCTCGGTGACACCAACTTCCCAGCCTCGGTCTCGACCCCGGCGCAGTCACTCACGGTCAACCAGGCTGGAACCACGACCACCTTGGGCGTGTCACCAGCCTCTGAAGTGTTTGGCCTTGAAGATGGCACCGTCTTCACCACCACGGTGACGTCGGCCACCACCGGCACGCCCACCGGCACGGTTACCGTCACCTCGGGTGCCACCACCTTGTGCACCGTGACATTGGTGGCGGGCACAGGGTCCTGCTCGACTACCTCTCAAGCGTTGGATGCATCAAGTAGCGCCTACTCGCTGACTGCTACCTACAACGGTGACTCCAACTTCTTGTCGAGTACATCGGCCAGCGAATCGTGGAAGATCACGCCCGCTCCGACCACGACCTCACTCGGACTTTCCAACATCTCGGTCACCTATGGCAACGAAGGCACCGTGGTGTTCTCGTCGAACGTCGTTTCATCAACGACCGGCACGCCGACAGGTGTGGTCAGTATTGCCTCGGGCAGCACTCCACTTTGTTCGTTCTCGCTCAGCGCTGGTTCGGGCAGTTGTTCGGCTCCGGCGACCACGCTTACGACCTCTTCGTCACCGTATTCAGTCATTGCGAGCTATGCCGGCGATGGGAACTACAGCGCCTCAACCTCAACATCTGAAAACTTGACGATCACCATTGCTTCTTCGACGACGGCCGTGACGATCACCCCAAGTTCAGCCACCTACGGCAATGAGCAGTCGATGATCTTTCAGGCAACCGTCTCGCCTCAGTACAACGGAGTTCCGACCGGATCTGTCGTCATTACTGAAGGTACGACCTCGTTGTGCACCGCCACCCTGATTGGTGGCACCGGTTCTTGCACCGTGGCTAACACCTTGCTCGGCGCGTCGTCGACCGCGTACGAGGCCGTCGGTACCTACAGCGGAGATATGAACTTCACGCCATCCACCTCGCCCCAGACCCCATTTACCGTGAGCCAGGCCACGTCGTCAACGGCCCTCACGGTCTCGCCCGCATCCATCGCTTATGGCGGTGAGCAGACGGTTGCGTACACCGTCACGGTGTCGCCGGAGTACGCCGGTACGCCGACTGGCACGGTGGCAATTTCATCGGGGACCACCGCACTTTGTACGGTCACCTTGAGCGGCGGGACTGGGAGCTGTTCGGGCCCACAGACCGCATTGGGGGCTTCGGCCACGCCATATGTCATCACCGCCTCCTATGGCGGTGATGGGAACTTCACGACATCGACCACGACTGGCAGCCTGACGGTGGTCAAGGCGACCACGTCGACCACCCTGACAGTGGTGCCATCGTCGGTGGCCTATGGCAGTGAGCACAACACGGTCTTCACGGTCACGGTTGCCCCTGGCACCTCAGGCACCCCGACCGGCACTGTGACAGTCAAGTCTGGAACGACAACGTTGTGTACCATCACGCTCAACAACGGGACGGGCCACTGTTCGCCGTCGGCGACCGCGTTGGTGCCGTCAGGTTCGGCCTATCCGATTACGGCCAGCTACCCCGGCGATCCCAACTTTGAGCCGTCGACCACGAACGGCACTTTGACCGTAACGGCGGGTCCGACCACGACCACGGTGACATCGTCGATCAATCCCGCCACTCCTGGTCAGCTGATTGTCTTCACCGCCACCATCGCTGGCGCACCGAGTGACAGCCCTGTGATCACAGGCACGGTCACATTCAGCGAGGGTACGAAAGTCCTCTGTTCCGCTGTTGCGGTGTCCGGAGCCAAGGCCGTGTGCACGACCAAGGTGCCCGTTGCCCCCACCCAGACCGTCACTGCGGTCTATTCCGGTGACGCCAGCTACACCGGATCGAAGGGTTCCTACCTCCAGACCATCCTCCATGGGTATTGGACTGTGGCGTCCGATGGGGGAGTATTCGCCTTCGGCGCCGCACGCTTCTACGGATCGATGGGTGGCCAGCACTTGAACAAGCCCATGGTTGGCATTGCCGCCACTGGTGATGGCAAGGGCTATTGGACCGTCGCTTCGGACGGCGGCATCTTCGCCTACGGCGACGCCCAGTTCTACGGGTCGACCGGTTCGATGAAACTGAACAAGCCCGTCGTCGGCATGGAGCCGACCGCCAGATGGCAAGGGCTACTGGCTGGTGGCATCAGACGGCGGCGTCTTCAACTTTGGTGACGCCAAGTTCTATGGATCCACGGGTTCGATCCCGTTGAACCGACCAGTCGTCGGCATTGTGGCCACGCCCGATGGCAAGGGCTACTGGCTGGTGGCGTCCGATGGGGGAGTGTTCGCCTTTGGCGACGCCCCATTCGTCGGTGGATCGACGCAGCTCTCTACGCCGATTGCCGGGCTGGCCGGCACACCAGACGGCAAGGGGTACTGGTTAGCAGGGACTGATGGTTCGGTCTTCCCCTACGGCGACGCCGTCAACTACGGCTCGATGGCCGGCAAGCCGCTCAACAATCCCATCACCGGTATTGGATCCACCTCAGACGGCGGGGGCTACTGGTTGGTAGCGACCGACGGAGGGATCTTCAACTTCGGCGATGCCATCTATGACGGTTCAACCGGTGGGTTGGACCTGGTCGCTCCAATGGTCAGCATCGCCGACCTGTAAGCGGACCGCCTGGGCCTAAAGGTCCAGGCCCGGTCAGATCAGGTCAGTGGGACTGCACTAAGGGACCAGCGTCGGCGAATCCTTGGCGGATGCCTTTGCCAGCACGATTGAGCAGCTGATCGGGCTCGTAGACCATCCAGTAGGCGTTCCGAGCATGCTTGCGGGCCCGGTCGCGACACACTTCGGCCAGTCGAGCCGGGTCGTCGGCCTCGTCCTCGTGGACGAAGACCTCAAGAATCGGGGTGTTCGTCATGAGCTGCGCCATCATGATGCCGGACGAGGCTTCGTGGGCACAGGTCTTGTCGACGGGCTCCTTGCCGGGCATGCCCAAGGCCACGACGATCTTGCAGCTCTGGTTCTCGATCATGCGCTTGGCCGCTACGGCGAGGTCTTTGAAGCCAGGGACGGTCTGGCGGATGACTTCGAAGCGCCTGCCGTAACCAGGGCACTGTTCCAGCTCATCGACCGCTTCGGCGCCCATGTCGTAGCGGGCGAACATGGTGTCGACGACTCCAACTCGATGCATCTCACAGCTCCTTTACGGCACCACGCGGGCGAATCGACCGGGACTAGGTCGGATTCTGGCGGTGCAGAACACCTCTATTCTCGCGCATCGTGGACCGAAATCGTACAAATCGAGCAGTCGGCGACGGCTGTGGACTCGCCCCACCGAGGTATTGGACCGGCATTCTGACCATTCCACGCCGTCGCTGGTCCGACGTTGTCATGTCGACCAGTGGACCTGACCGCTCCCGTGGTTAACAATCGCGCCGTGCATGGCGACTCTCAGCCCTCAAGCAGTGAAAGCCAAAACCTCTGATGACGGACGACACTTCAGAGCAATGGATCGAGCGCGACCGGGCTGTGGTCTGGCATGGCTTCACCCAGATGGAGGCCTACGGCTCAAACGCCCCCCTCGTGATTGACCGAGCCGAAGGGAGAGAACTGATCGACGTTGATGGCAACCGATATCTCGACGCCATCTCGTCGCTCTGGGTGAACACGCTCGGTCATCGTGTGCCAGAACTCGATGCCGCTCTGGTGGCCCAAGTCGGCAAAGTGGCACACAGCACCATGCTCGGTAACGGCAATACCGTGGTCGTCGAGCTTTCAGAGGCATTGGCCCACGTGGTGCCGGTGGTTGACCCGCACTTCTTGTATGCCGCCGACGGAGCCGTGGCCGTGGAGCAGGCTCTCAAGATCGCTTTCCAGTACTGGGCCAATCTGGGTGAAGTCGGTCGCACGCAGTTTCTTACTCTCGGCGACGCCTACCACGGCGACACCATTGGTTCCCTCTCCGTTGGAGACGGTGGCTTCTTCACCTCCGTGTTCGATCCTCTGACGTTTCCAGT
This sequence comes from uncultured Acidimicrobiaceae bacterium, assembly GCA_963803215.1. Lineage (GTDB taxonomy): Bacteria > Actinomycetota > Acidimicrobiia > Acidimicrobiales > RAAP-2 > CAWDLP01. Next base: position 154,755 of record CAWDLP010000011.1, on the reverse strand, counting down.
GATTCGCACGCCGGGTTATGCCGATCCTGGTTGGGCCGCCAAGGCCTGTGCCGCTCTTCAGACCCACGGTGCCGAGTTAGCCGCCGTGGTGATCGAACCCCTGGTGCAAGGTGCCTCAGGCATGCTCTGCGCTGAGGCGGACGACATGGCGATGTTCGGTCGAGCATGTGCGGAGGCAGGCGTACTTCTTATCTGCGATGAGGTGGCGACGGGGTTTGGTCGGACGGGCACACTGTTTGCGTCGGAACAGTGTCGTCTCGAGCCTGACCTCCTCTGCCTGGGCAAGGGCATCACTGGGGGCTATCTCGCTATGTCGGCCACCGTGGCCTCGGGTCGAGTGTTCGAGGCCTTCTTGGGTGAAGACCTGGGGCCAAAGACGTTCTTCCACGGGCACTCCTATAGCGGCAATGCCTTGGCCGCTGCCGTGGCCTTGGCCCATCTCGAACTCCTGGCCGACGGAGCGGTACTTCGCAACGTGCAAGCGCGCGCCGAGCACCTCCGTCTGCTCTTAGAGCAACGGGCCCAGAGCCACCCCGCCGTGTTGGCCGTGCGCCAGCGCGGACTGATGGTTGGGGTGGAACTCGATCCTCCCGCACCAGGTCTTCGTTGGGGACGACGAGTCTGTGCTGCCGCGGTACGTTCGGGCGTCCTGCTTCGACCGTTGGGTGATGTGGTCGTCCTCATGCCTCCGCTCACCATCACGGCCAGCGAGGTTGAAACGATGGTTGATGCCCTTATCCTTGGTCTGGATGGGGTGATCTCTTGACCGACGAGTGGTCGAGGCGCATCGACCAGCGGCTGAGCCAGGTGGCCGACCAAGGACGTTGGCGAGCGCCGCGAACATTTGATGCTCTGGGTCCGGTGGGTTGGCTGGAGGATCAGGACAGTGAGGTCATCTCGTTCGCCTCGAACGACTATCTCGGACTCACGGCCCATCCCGACGTGGTGAAGGCCGCCCACCGCGCCATTGACCAGTGGGGCAGCGGGGCTGGGGCCTCGAGATTGGTGACTGGTTCGCGTCCCATTCATTCGGAGTTGGAAGCAGAAATAGCGCACTGGAAGGAGTCTGCGAGTGCGGTCCTCTTCCCGACCGGTTTTGCGGCGAATCTTGGGGTGCTCTCGGTCTTAGCTGGTCCCGGCGTCACCGTGCTCTCGGACGAACTGAACCACGCCTCAATCGTTGACGGTTGTCGTTTGGCCAAAGGAGAGGTGGCGATCTATCGACACGCCGATCCTGGTCACCTCGCGCATGTGCTGGCACAAACGACGGGACCGACCATTGTGGTCACTGACACCGTCTTTTCAATGGATGGCGACCTCGCCCCCTTAGATGCGATCGCCACCGTCTGTCGGGAGCACGGCTCACTCCTCGTGCTTGATGAGGCCCATGGCGTGCTCGGGCCTCATCCGGACCCAGAGATGTTCGATGGACTGACGGTGGCGCGCGTTGGCACCATGTCCAAGACCTTGGGCTCCCTCGGTGGATTTGTGGCGGGTCCAACCGCCCTGATCGAGCTACTGGTCAATGTGGCCCGGTCCTACATCTTCACAACGGCCCCGACGCCGGCCGATGCCGCGGCCGGGTTGGCTGCGCTCAATATCGTTCGATCAGGCGAAGGTGAGCGACTCTGCCAGCGGCTGGCCAGTCTGGTCGCTCGGGTAGCGCCCGGTCATCAGTCACCCATCGTGCCGGTTGTGCTTGGCCGCGAGCAGATGGCCTTGGCCGCCTCGGCCAAGCTCTTGAGCCGGGGTCTCTGGGTGCCAGCCATTCGACCTCCGACGGTGCCGCACGGCACGAGCCGACTACGGGTCACCCTGTCGGCCGCGCACACTGACGAACAGGTCAGCGATCTCATCGAAGCGTTGGACGAAGTCCGCCGCGATGCACGTGGCGCGCTGGCGTAGCGATGGCAACTCGACCACTTCGCCTGATACTGGTGGCTGGCACCGGAACCGATGTCGGCAAGACCTGGGTGTCGGCCCGGCTCCTCGAGTGCTTCGGGCAGGTGGGCTTCACCGTCTCGGCCAGAAAGCTGGCCCAGTCCTTTGCCCCAGACGATGACCCTGAAACTCTTGATGCGGCCGTCCTGGGCCGGGCCAGTGGCGAAGATCCGGCCACGGTCTGTCCGATGGGTCGCTGGTACCCGGTGGCCATGGCGCCGCCAATGGCAGCCGATGTATTGGGCCACCCAAGTTTCGGTATTGCCGATCTTGTGAACGAGTTGATATGGCCGGACGTGGCCCCACAAGTTGGAGTTTTAGAGACCGCTGGCGGGGTCTACTCGCCCCAAGCGGCCGACGGCCACGTGGTCGATCTCTGCCGGGCCGTGACCCCCGACGTCATCGTGCTTGTGGCCGACGCCGGGCTCGGGACGATCAACAGTGTGCGGTTGAGTGTGGCCGCGCTGGCGCACACGGTGCCGATTGCCGTGGTGCTGAACCGCTTCGAGACGGACAACGAACTACACCAGCGAAATCTGAGGTGGCTGGTCGATGACGACGGTTTGATGGTGTTTGTGTTGAACGCCGGAGTGGAGTCGCTGGCGCAGTGGATTGTCGGTTGATCGCCCTTCATCGAGCTCCCGCCACCTAGAGTTCGGTCCAGTGCCACCGGGATGGATCTGGAGAGCGCCACCCGGTTGGCCCCCTGCACCCTGGGGCTGGGAGCCGCCCGCCAACTGGTTGCCACCACCCGAGTGGCCCCCGCCCCCGCCAGACTGGCAGTTTTGGATACCGACGGGCCCTTTACCGGCGCCGACACCGACCGGTGTGCACACCACGGTGGGAAAGAAGCTGACGTTCCCCGTCGAGCTTGCGCCAATGACCCGATCCTCTCTCGTCTGGGAGACGCGGTTCGTGATGCTGGTTTTCTTATGGCCTGCGGTCACCTCGGCCGTCGTCCTTTTCGCTGAAAGCGTGGCTGGGCGAACCGGTGAGTCCCAGTTCCCGAATCTGGTTCACGGCAACACTTCGTTCAACCTGATCTTCGGCATCGTGGCCTATCTGCCGGTAGCGGCCGTCGTTCCGATTGCGCTCTACCAACTCACCCGAACCGGTCAGCCCCCGAAGGCGCTGGGCCTGGGCCGGCCTAGATTTATGGACGACATCTTGCCGGGAGCAGGCCTGGCCTTGGCTGCTTATGGATGCGAGCTCGTTCTCCTGATCGCGTTACTGCCTCTGATCCGGCACCACTCCTCACTGATCAACAGTGTGCACGTCGGACATGTGCCTGACAGTTACATCGTCTTTGGTCTCACCATTGCCCTTTTCACCTCGGTTGCCGAGGAGGTACTGGTGAACGGCTATTTGATCACCCGACTGAACCAACTGGGTTGGACCCCCTGGGCTGCGCTTTCCTTGAGCTTGGTGCTCCGGACCAGTTATCACGTCTACTACGGGCTGGGTTTTGTGCTCACCATCCCGTTCGGCTACTTGGTCACTCGCTCCTTCCAGAAGCACGGCCGACTCAACCGCTCGATTGCGGCCCACTTCTTGTATGACGCCAGCATTTTCACGATTTCGATATTGGCGCATTGAGGCCGCAATCGAGCAGAAGAGTGGTGACGAATCGATCCGCGGCCTTGGTCGGTCAGGGCAAGGATTCGATTCGTAGGGCGCCCACTTTCTGAGGTACCGGACGGAGCAAAGGGGGAAAAGACAGATTTTCACCCCCTCTGCAGGAGGATCACCGCTCCGTGGATCGACCGGGCGGCCGACGAACTTCGATGTGCCGCTGGCGGAAGGTCGAGAAATTGGTGAAATTCGCGAATCTCCCGTTCTGCAACCATGCTGCAACCTTAATTCTCACAATCAATTGGGACTCTGTAGCGAGGGAAAAGTCCCGGAATCCATAGATGCATATTGGTTGCATCACCAAAATTTCGATGGGCTTCCAGTAAAAATGGCCAGAAGAACCCACGTTTTTGCCGTACAGCGATCTTCCAAACTCACCACATTCGTCCAGACTGGAGTCACCTCCGATGCGCCATGAGCCAGTTGGACGTTTGCCAATTCGGTGCGCAGATTCAGTCGTCACAGATTCTGGTGCAGCGTCAGAAAGAACACCGTCGGCACCAGGGCTGACACTTGAATCTGGGGAGGAAGCCGACAGTGCGACGACCTAGCTGTCGCCACTGCCGTCGAGACGATCAGGGGATCTCTCTCATCGAGGTCGTCCTTTCCATCACGATTCTGTTGCTGGTCCTTGTCCCAGTTTCCTATGTCCTCAACTCTGTCCTTTTGGATGCGGGGAGCGCAGTGTCACAGACGGCTGCCCTTTCGGTGGCGGAAGGGGCCATTGAGAATCTCAACAACTCTGGGCCGCCGAGTAACGCAGACGGCACCCCGCAGGTTGGGGTCAATCTGAACGAGGGGACCAAGACCGAATCGTCTGTTGTCTATAGCATCACCGCTCGTTTTGACTGGGCCGATATCCCGGCCAATGCGAACCTCTGCACGGCGGGGACGATTCCTCAGGTTGTGAGCCTCTTGGTCACGGTGACCTGGGGGTCTGGCAACACCGTGACGGACTCGGCCATCCTCAACTACCCCCCAGCGAGTGTGCCGACCAACGGATTTATCGCGCAACAGATCAACGGCGACCCCGCCGGCAACCCTGGGACGAACGACGTATCAGGGAACACGTGGGGTGGTGCCGGCGGACGAGTGACCGGCGTACCGGTGACCTTTACGCCGCAAACGGGCACCCCCATCACCATCGATGCTGACACGAACGGCTGTGCGTTTCTCCAGGTGCCGCCGAGCACCACGGCGGGCACGTACACGGTGAGTGTCGGCCAACCGTCTAGTACTCCGGTGCAGTTTGTGGCTCCTGGCTCTACGGCGACAACCGTAGTGGCGAGCTCACTGACCGTGATCACCAACCAGGTCACCACCGCCACTCCAGCTCAGTTTGATGAAGGGGCCTTCGTTGGTTTGGCCTACCCCAACTCAACGGTGACCGACGATGGTGTGACGTGCCCGAACGTCTCATCGTTCCAGTGCGTGGCCTTTGGACAGGCTCCCAAGCTGCCAGCAGTTGATGGGTCATCGGGCATCGTGGCTACGGCCAGCGTCCTGTCGGGTAGTAACTGGACATCAGCCCAACTGAGCGGTGTGACCCGCATCGAGTCTTCAGCCTGTGGCAGTTTGTGCATCGGCGTTGGCTATTCCGTGACGAGCGGTGTCTCGACCGGCGCTGTGGTGACCACAAGTGCCACCTCGCCGACGTCGTGGACCACGTCCACCGTGCCATCGACAGCGCTGACCCAGGTGCAATGTCCCTTGACCAACGTGTGCGTGGCCATTGGAACGACCAGTCCGTCAACCGGCGTGCTTCTGAGTGGCACCATCAGCGGATCGACGGTGACCTGGGTCAATCAGACACCAGCGACGGTGACCAGCCTCTCGCAGATCACGTGTCCGACGTCTTCGGTCTGCATGGCCGTCGGGACCACGGCAACCGGCCCAGTTATCGTGAGCGGTGCGATCACCGCAACGTCACAGACCTGGGCTCTTGACACACTGCCCACCGGGGCGTCGGCACCGACAACTCTGACCCAGATTGCCTGCTCGGGTACGACCGCATGTCTGGCCATTGGCACGACGTCATCAGCCGCCACTGTCGTGGCTGGCACAGTGACGGGCGCCACCCAGTTGTTTGTATCGGACACAGTGCCTGCCGGTACGACATCGTTGACCCAGATCACCTGTCAGGCCACGACCGCATGTCTGGCCATTGGTGCGGCCAGCGTGACCCCGACCATTATTGCCGGGACCGTATCGCCCACCGCCCAGACATTTGTGGCTGACGCCCCGCCGTCAGCCACGCTGACTTCGTATCTCTCGATCAGCTGTAATGGCGCCACGGGGACGACGGCCTGTGTCGTGCTCGACACCAATACAAGTAAGGGCAATGGGATTATCGCTGGTCCGGTGAGTGCTACGACGGCAACCTGGTATTCCGACACGTTTTCCTCCAATCCAACACTGTTGTCGAACGTTTACTGTTCGTCGGGTACCGGGGCCTGTGTGGCGACGGGTAGCACGGGTGGTACTGGCGTCGGATCGACTGCCGCCATCTACACCGGCGCTCTGACCTCGGCGACAGCAACCGCAACTGAGCGCTGGTCGCTCGGAACCTACTCACCGACTGGCAATACACCGGTTTGGATCTCGGGCGTTGGCTGTTACGGCGGTGCCACGCCTACATGCGAGGCCGCGGCCAGTTCTCAAACCACGGCTCTGCTCTTGGGAAACACTGCCCTACCGACCGCATCAGCAGTCTGGACCCCAACAGCGACATCGTTGACCAGCGGACTCATCACGAACGCTCTTCCCATTGAGGTCTCGAACAGTGAACCCCCGGCCATCTCGTACACCGCCTGTGCGGCCGGATCCTGCGGTGCGACCATCGGCCCGCTCTTCCCGTTTGTCAACGGCTACTCGGTCGGCGGTGGCACCTGTCTGGCTGAGTTGACGAACGCGTCGGCTTCAGTCACAAGCGTGCCGGGTACGACGCAGAGTGGCGCACCAACTGCCACCATTCCATTGGGGCTATTGCCCGTCAAAGTGGTCACGGCAGCAGGAGCGCCCGTGAGTGGAGCCACGGTGTCGATCTCCGTGCTTGATCCAGTGGCGGCCAATCAGCCAGCTTGCGATGTGGCGTCAACGAACTACACAAGTCCTGCCACCAACAGCGACGGACTTATCAGGCTTGACGTGATCTATGAGACGTACACCTTGTCGGTGAAGATCGGCGCGGCGACCACCGTGCTCGGCACCGTTGCGGTGACGCCAACGGCCACCATCTACACGCCCACGTCGGGCACGGCACAGATCCTGTCGTTGCCCAACCCGGTGGTGGTCATATGAGGCTGAACTTTCCGAACGCTCATCCCTGGATGAGACACAGGGCCGAACGCCTGAGGGCCAAGCCGGACGACCAGGGCTACACCTTGGTGGAGCTAGGCATGGCCATGTTTTTGCTGTCCATTCTTCTCACGATGACCATCATCATCGTCTCTACTTTGACCTCGGCGACGCTGTTTGTGAATAACACCTACGTGAACGAGAACCAGCTGCTGCCGATTTCAACCACCTTCCAGAGTTTCATCCGCGACGCTGTGTCTCCTGCTCCACCCTTAGCCAGCGGACAAACGGTGCCGCCGTTCGGGGTTTACAACTCGACGACCCCTTACGCTGCAACCACGACGTACGGCACTCCTGCGGTCACCATCCCCACGCTGACCGATACATCGCTAGTGCTCTACTCCAACATTGGTGACGTCAACGGCCCGGAATTGGTAATGGCACAACTGACCGGGACAACCTTCACCGTCAAAGTGGCGAAAGCCCAAGCCAACAGCTGTCCGGGCGTCTCCAGCGGGACGAAATGCACCTACGGGCAGCCGACCAACCTTCTTACCGTGCTCAACGTGGTCAATCCCTCCACGACCCCAATCTTCACGTACTACTTGCAGTCGACCGGATTGGTTGCTGCACCGTCAGCACCCACATTTGCCAACTGCACGCTGACGCTATGCCCTGCTGGCAACATCAAAGACGTTGGTGTTGACCTCATGGTCAACGGCAATCCTGGAAAGGACAGCCAGGCCACCGAGCAGAACGTGACCTATGAACTCTCGACCACGTCGCAAACCTATGACGCGGCAGTTGGGTGAGGAGCAGAACGTGAGCACTCGCAAGCAGCTGAATAACAAGGCATCGTTCAGCCGTCGCCGCCGAACCGCAGGAGAGGCGGGACAAGCCGCACTGGCGCTCGTTATGGGACTAATGATCATTCTCGTGACGGGCGCATCGTTGCTGGCCACCAATGCCATCAATCACGACCCCCTCATCCAAAATGATGCCATCCAGCACTACGCCTATCGGGGCCTCGAATCAGGCATTAACACCTATCTCTCCTCGGTCAACACCAACTCCAACCTCATCAACTGCAACTCCAACTCAGTGGCGGGTCAGTGCAACCCGTCGGACTACGGCACCTGGAAACTGGTACAAGGGACGGGCACGGACAACATCTCGGAGTGGTACCTGTGGGGCAACCCGGTGTTCTGCTTCAACAACGCCTGCACCATTAACGGTGGTTCGGCGAGCACCAACCTGACGCTCCTTTATATCAAGGTGCAGATGTGGGGCGCCGCCGGCGTCGGTAGCCACATCGTGTATCAGAGTGCGAGCGAAAACCTGACGCCAGTCAACGGATTTCTCACTAGGATCTGGTGGGCCAACTACGAAGCCACCGACCCGACCAGTGCGGGGTATTCCAACACCGACGGCGCCTACTGCACGCACGACTGGAACAATAACTACAACGGAGCCAACACGACAGGCGCCAACGCATGTTCTGAGGTCTACTTCGACGCCGGCGCCAAGATTTACGGTCCCATATTTTCCAACGACTCGATCTACGTTTCGGGTAATCCCACATTGGGTCCCGTGACGACCCACGACCCGTCCTGTCTTTTTGTGACGGGCACCGGCGGCAAAACGGCGTCGTGTCAGACGAACAACAGCTCCGTGACCCAGAGCGCGGCTGACGCTGCGGGTGACAAGTACAACCAGCCGCTCCAGCCGATTCCGACGACGGACAGTTCGTTGGCCACGATCGCCAAGTTAAATGGGTGTTACTACCAGGGGCCGACCACCCTCCACTTCAACGCTACGGCGGGTGGTGCAGGCACCATGAACGTGTGGAGTCCTGACTCCACGTCGTCAAGCACGGCGGCAGATTGTCTTCCTTCGACCGCTGGTGCCGCGGTCAACGTGCCAAACGGCGCGAACGGTAACGGTGTGATCTATGTGGGGAACGCGGCATCGACGGCCTGTGTCGCTGGCGCCAATCCGTACGACAACTGGACGTCGGGTACCTACGGCTCCAACGCACAGTTGAACTACAAAGGTACCTATACAAACTTCTTCGGCGCACAACCCTCGCAGGACTGTGAGGGTGACGCCTTTGTGGGCGACAGTCCGACCGGCGGCGGCATCGCCGGTCAGCTCACCGTGGCGTCAGCCAACAATGTCGTGGTCACTAACGACTTAGAGTATGTCGACTGTGGCACGAACTTCACGGCCAACTACGCCGATCCCCACGACTATCCCTGCACCTACAACCCGACGGGCAACAACGACAGCCTGGGCTTGATCGCCACCAACTACGTGGAAGTCAACCACCCGGTCGTGCCCGCAGTGCACGACGACAGGCGGTGTCAAGACATGCACGGCGGCCACGTCCTCTTCGACGTTGGAACCGACCTGCACGGCTACTCAGTTGGCCAGTTACACGGCAGCCCTCTGTGACCCCGATGGCACCAGCGGGAGTCCGAACGGGCTGGTCATTGACGCCGCCATCTTGGCCCTCAACCATTCGTTCGCCGTCAACAACGAGGGGATAATTTCAGGCAACAGTTCATTCGGTGTTGGGACCACAGAACTGCCCTCGACGGGTTCACTCATTGTCTATGGCGCCATTGACCAGGACTGGCGTGGCATCGTTGACGTGAACTCAGGGGCGTCGGGTTACATCAAGTTCTACCAATGGGACAGCCTGATCCAGGCCGTGACGCCGCCGTACTACCTCAATCCGGGTACGCCATCGTGGGCCCTGGTGTCGTCCGCTTCGGCCGTAGCAACGAACACCACCGGCGCCGGTACGCCCTAACGCGCTCCTCGTTGCGCCGCACTACGGCGAGTGAAGATTGCCGTGATCCTTGCAGACGGCCGTCCATCCGGTGGGAATGACCCTGACCGTCATGCGACGCCCGCAGATGGGGCAAAAGCGTGGTGGATCGAGGTCCCTGGTACAGCCCGAACACTCGGACAGCGTTCGCCCACACGCGGTGCAGTGTGACGCCGCGGTGACCGCCGCTTCATTCATAGAGCAGCCGACAGCGCACCAACTGGCATCCGGAGATCCTTCAACATCTGGAGGTCCTCGTCCGCTGAGCGCCCGAGTGTCGTCAGATAGTTTCCGACGATCAGCGCGTTGATGCCCGCAGTCATGCCCATCGATTGAAGGTCGCGCAACGTCACTTCACGTCCGCCGGCGAAGCGAAGGATCACGCCCGGAAGGGCGAGACGGAACATGGCAATCCATCGCACCGCGTCCCAAGCGCCGACGACCTCACGGTCGCCGAGCGGCGTCCCGGGCCGCGGGTTGAGGAAGTTGATCGGGACCTCAGTCGGATCGAGTTCCTGCAGCTCAAGGAGTAGTTCTATGCGCTGAGCGTCCGTCTCACCCATGCCAATGAGGGCCCCGCAGCAGAGCTCCATGCCGTGGTCGCGGACCCGTTGGCAGGTCTCGGCCCTCTCTTCCCACGAGTGTGTTGTCACGACATTTGGAAAATACGGAACGCGCCGTCTCAAGATTGTGGTTGTAACGGTGCACGCCTCCTTCGGCCAAGCGCCGGGCTTGGTCGTCATCCAAGATCCCCGCACTCACGGCCACATTGAGTCCAGTCTGTTCGCGCACCAGCGGGACCAGTTCGAGGATCCGATTGAGGGTGCGCTCGTCGGGTCCCTTGATGGCCAGCACGATGCAGAACTCACTGGCACCAACGGCCGCAGTTTCGCGGGCTGCTTGGAGCACTTCGTCGGTGTCAAGGAATGGCGTCGCTTTGACCGGAGTCTCGAAACGAGACGACTGCGAACAGAAGTGACAGTCTTCGGGGCATCCGCCGGTTTTGGCTGAAAGAATCCCCTCGACTTCGACCTGCGGACCGCACCAGGTCAGTCGGACCTGGTGCGCTAACGAAGCCATGGCCACCACGGCACTGTCGGGGAGGCTCGCCAAGGCGGTGAGCTCGTCAGCGCGTCAACAGCCGCCGTTCATCGAGCAGCGCATGCTCAGCGTCGGCCAACACTTTGCGCTCCGAAGTCGTCAGCGGCCGCTGAGGCGGGGGAGCCGACGGCATCTGAGGCGGCGTGGCCGCTTTTGCCGTTTGCGGTCGGTCGGAAGGTGACGGCGCTCTTGTTGATGGTCACAGCAGTGTCATTGGGCACGGCGCACACGGTAGTGGCAGTCTGTGCCCACGAGGTAGCCCAGACGGTTGCCACCACCACGGAGAGCACAGGAGACGGCTATGGCCTGGGATTTCTCGACAGAGCCGGAGTTCGAAGAGAAGCTTGTCTGGATGCGAGAGTTCGTGCGTGAGGAGGTATTCCCACTTGAGACCCTCGATCTTTCCTACGACCAGATCCTGACCGTGATCGCCCCCCTGCAAGACCAGGTGCGCGAGCAGGAGCTGTGGGCGGCCCACCTGCCCCCCGACCTGGGCGGCATGGGCTTTGGTCAGGTCCGATTGGGCCTCATGCACGAAATACTTGGGTCAGTCGCCTTTGGCCCCTGTGGTCTTCGGCAACAACGCCCCGGACTCGGGCAACGCCGAGCTACTGGCGATTGGCATTGAGACCACCGATCGCCAGGATCAGCGCGAGCAGTGGTTGCAGCCCTTGCTTGACGGCAAGATTCGAAGTGGCTTTTCTATGACCGAGCCCAACACGGCGGGTTCGGATCCGACGCTCCTTTCCACCCAGGCGGTGCGAGACGGCGATGAGTACGTCATCAACGGCACCAAATGGTTCACCACGAACGGATCAGTGGCCGATTTCTTGATCGTGATGGCCGTGACCAACCCCGATGTCCACCCCTATCAAGGCTCGTCCATGATCATTGTTCCGGTCGATACCCCCGGGGTAGAGATCGTCCGCGACGTACAGACCATGGAAGACCCCGACAGCCCCTATGGCCGGTTCGGCAATCACGCCGAGATTCGTTACGTCGACGTCCGAGTACCGGCGGCCAATCTCATTGGTCGGGCCGGAGACGGATTCCAGTTGGCCCAAGCCCGACTCGGCCCCGGCCGCATCCATCACTGCATGCGGTGGTTGGGCCAGTCGAGACGGGCCTTCGACATGATGTGCGAACGGGCCGTCTCCCGCTACGCCCACGGCTCCCTCTTGGCCGAGAAACAGACCATCCAAAACTGGGTGGCCGATTCGCTGGCCGAGATGCATGCAGCCCGACTCATGACACTGCAAGCGGCCTGGAAGATGGACCGCGACGGCGCGGCCGAAGCCCGAGTCGAGATCGCCATGATCAAGTACTACGGCGCCGGCGTCCTCTACAACGTGATTGATCGGGCCATCCAAGTACACGGTTCGCTGGGGTTCTCCTGCGATCTTCCCCTCGAACACATGTATCGAGCTGCTCGGGCCGCTCGGCTCTACGACGGGCCCGATGAAGTCCACCGCCAGACGGTGGGACGACGGACGCTCCGGGGCTATCAGTCCACCGAGGTGCCGACCGAACACATCCCGACCCGGCGAATCGCGGCCAAAGAGAAGTTCGCTGACATCCTGGTCGCCGTCACCGCCGACGACTAATCGAGCGCCTATTGCCGCACCGTCTGATGCTCGAAACGTACGCGCTCAGGCCGTAAAGACCAGCGGTGCACTGCGAACACCTGCGATGACTGAACTCGGTGCCCGCTCGACTGCGCCGGCAAGCTCGATCCGACGAAGCGGTCAAGGAGTTCTTCGAGCACGACGCGAGCTTCCATACGAGCCAAGGCGGCCCCAAGACAGAAATGTGGGCCAAAGCCAAAGCTCAGGTGGGGATTGGGGTCGCGATCGATTCGAAGCATGTCGGCGTCCGTCCCGAACACTTCCTGGTCGCGATTGGCCGCGGCATAGAGCAACAAGACGTGTTCACCTGCGGCAATCTCTTGACCGCTCAGCTCCGTATCGGTTGTGGCGGTACGCATGAAGGAGATAACCGGCGTGGTCCAACGCAGCAGTTCTTCGACCGCGGCGGGGATCAGCGTCCGATCACCTTTTAACCTGGCCCATTCATCGGGGCGTTCAGCCAAGGCGGCCAAGCCCCCTGACAACAGGTTACGGGTCGTTTCATTGCCGGCCACGAGAAGCTGGATCAAGAACATCGAGAGTTCGGCCTCGCTCAGTTCTTCTGCTCCGGGAGCCGAGTGCGCCAACGCCGAGACGACGTCGTCTCGGGGTTCGGTCCGGCGGGCTTGGGCCACAGCCGATAGCTCGCACCCACATCTCGGCCATGAGTTCCATCTTCTTCTCGGCCGACCAGTCGTTCGCGCCTGGAATGGCGGCCTCAGACCATTCGTAGAACCGGGGCCATTGGTCGGGATCCATGCCGAGGAGCCGACAGATGATCTGCAGTGGAAAGGGCACGGAGACTGACGGCACGATGTCGACGACCTGGCCGGCCTTGATCGGATCGATAAGAGCCTGGGCCAGCGACAGGCACTTGGTCTTCCAGCTGTCGTATGACCGATGGCTTGAATCCGGGTTGCACCAGGCGGCGGTACCGGGTGTGCTCAGGGGGATCGGTGTGCATCATGGTGGGCGGGTTGTCGTAGTTGACCGAGATCTCTTCCACCAAGATGCCATCGGAAGATCGAAAAAGCCCAGGATTGGTGCCCGCAGTCGAGACGTCTCCGTGGAGGGAAACCGCCCAGAAACCTGGATCCGGGCACCACGCCACGGGCGCCTCGGCCCGAAGGCGGGCGTAAAGAGGAAATGGATCGTCTTGATAGAGGGCGGGGTCAAGGAGGGAGGCGGCTAGTTCTTCACCGGGGCGAGGCATAGTTCGGTTCCTTGCGGTCGACGGTTGAGCAAGACAGGCGAGATCTTGCTCACATCTTCTTACACAAAAAAAGAGAGAGCGACTCCAAGACCGTGGCCACCCGCTGATGGCCTGTGTTCGGTCGCTGGCGGAAGGTCCTTCATTTCGAACCGTGGCGTCGTTGGGCCTCAGACAGGGGCCCGCTGATCAAAGCCCAGAGCAGCCTCTAGTGCCGCCGCCGAGCGCAAGACCACGAGGTCGGCGTGTTGGGGTCCAATGAGCTGAAGCCCGACAGGTAGTCCGGAAGCCGAGAGACCGGCGCACACGGTGGCGGCCGGGGACCTTGTCATGTTGAACGGATAGGTGAAGTGCACCCAGTTGACGTCGATCTCCCCGTTGATCTCCCCGGCGCCGTTCAACGACAAGAGCGGTGGAACGGCGGCGCACGTCGGGGTGACGAGCAACCGGACATCGTGGAAAAGGTCGACCAGTTTGAGATTCATGGCGTGGCACTCGTCAAAGATCTTCACCAGTTCGATCGCACCCACATCCCGTGCGCCGTCGGCGATGGCCGCCAGCATGGGATCCATGGTGGTCCAGGCCGGGTGACCACGATGTGATTCGAGTGACCGGGCCAAACAGACGCCGACGAGAGAAAGCCACTGCTGCACGGGGTCAATCTCGAAGATGGTCGGCACCTCAATGACTTCTGCGCCCAGGGATTCGAGAACTCGAACGGCTCGCTCGCAGATGCCAAGCACTTCGTCGTCGACCGGGGCATAACCCAGGGTGGGGGACCAGGCCACGCGGGTTGGCACATGGGGGTCGTGGACGGCAGCCAACCACGACGCCTCAGGACGCGGTAAGGAACGGAGATCCATCGGGTCAGGACCTACCGACACATTGAGGGCGGTGGCTACATCAACGATGCTCCTCGCCATGGGTCCGTTGGTTGACAGGTCGAGCCAGCCTGGTGGCTCGGTGCCGTTGCCCGGCACACGGCCCAAGGAAGGCTTCATGCCTGAAAGTCCACAGGCCGACGAGGGGATTCGGAGCGAGCCCCCGCCATCTGAGCCCGTGGCCAAGGGCACCATGCCTGCCGCAAGTGCCGCGGCCGAGCCTCCCGAACTCCCGCCCGGAGAGTGCGCCGTATTCCAAGGATTGCGAGTGGCGCCAAAAAGGGTGTTGACCGTGTTGGCCGACCAGGCATATTCGGGGGTGTTCGTCTTACCCACGACGACGCAGCCAGCGGCTCGGAGCCGAGCCACATGGGTGGAGTCGCGGGTGGCGACCGGGTCGTCGGCGTGGAGGGGCGAGCCGTGGGTGGTGCGATAACCAACCGTGTCCTCTAGGTCTTTGACGCCGAGTGGGATGCCAGCAAGTGGCCCCGGATCAACACCAGTCGCCACCATCTGGTCGACGGCTTTCGCCTGCTCCAAGGCTCGAGTCTCGTCGACCGCTACGAATGCATTGATCTCGGGATTCAGGGCGGCAATTCGGTCAAGGGCGTGTTGGGTGAGGTCTCGCGCTGAGACCGCACCTGATCGCACATCGTCGGCCAACTGGCGGAGAGAACGGCGACGGAAGTCCATACGTATTGGCTAGCACGCCAACCGCTCCAACGCTCTGTCGAACCTCAAAGGTGCATCAACTAGCGCGGGGCGAGACCCCTGACAGCTTCGCCCAGTTCAACGCCTACCGGCACGATGGCAATGGCCGGGATAGTGACCCCGTTCTCCACATATCGAGAGACCTTTTCGCGACATTCAGCCATGGAGCCGTGCAGCACCAGATCGTCGACCACCTGGTCCGGTATGGCCGCCAGAGCGCCTTTGCGGTCGCCGCTGGCCCAGGCGTCCCACATACCCTGCAGAAGCGGACCTCTTACCCAGCCAACGGTGGAACTCGGCGTAGGCCTCGACGTTCAAATAGGCCGTAATCATGCGACGGCCCACGGTACGAGCCAGGTCGGCGTCCTCTGACGGAAGCACGAAGATGCGGGCCGCAATCTCTTTGCCTGGACCGACCTCGGCCACAGCCTTTGGCACATCCTCGGCGCCGAGCCAGTTGACGATGGCGCCGTCAGCCTCTCGACCGGCCAAGCGCAACATTCCAGGACGAAGCGCTCCTAAGTAGATCGGGGGTGTGATGCTGGGCACTCGCCCGAGGCGAAAGCCCTTCACGTTGAAGCTTTCGTTTTCGACCGTGATCTTCTCGCCCGTCAAGGCCTCTTTCAGAAAGCGCAGAGTGTCGCGCACCCTGTCGATAGGGCTGTTCGAAATTCCAACCCGTTCCACCGGTTCACAATCACTTCGGAAGAGGCGCCGAGACCGAAAGCGAATCGACCGGGTGCCGCTTCGGCCATAGCGGCCACGCTTTGCGCCAAGAGTGCTGGGCCTCGGGTGAACGCCGGTGTGATGGCAACGCCCAAATTGAGCTCGGGAGCCCAGGCCGCGGCCAGCGCTAACGGGGTAAACCCATCGGCGCCGTCGACCTCGGCCGACCACACATCGGTGTATCCGAGGTCAACGAGCTCTCGGTACCAGGCCTGATGTTGGTCGAGAGGGACACCATCGAAAGGAACAGTGATGCCAAAACGCTGTGCTGAACTCGCCATGATCTCAGTTCACCTTTAGTGCGGCGGCATCCTCGAGTACGAGCCGTCATCGACTCCGGTTCAGCCGGCGTCCAAAGTTCCTCGAGCTGTTCGGGGTAGTAGTCGTCCTCTTCGTGGGATGGGACGTCGACACCCCATCGAGCCATGCCTGCTTCCACTCGGGCGATCACGGTTTGCAAGACGGCCACGCGGCCGTAGCGCTTCTGTTCCGCTGAGACAACGTCCCACGGTGCGAGCTCTCGGTCAGTACGGTGCAGCATCTCTTCGACGGCCACGGTGTACTGCGCTCGTTTTTCACGATTGCGCCAGTCTTCATCGGTCAACTTCCAGGACTTGAGCGGGTCGTCTCGGCGAGCTTCAAAGCGCTGAAGCTGTTCTTCGTGGGAGATATGGAGCCAAATCTTGATAACAGTCACTCCCTCTTCACCCAAGGAGTGTTCAAAGTTGCCAATCTCGTGGTAGGCCCTTTGCCACTGGGCCAGGGTGGCCAAGTCCTCGACTCGCTCGACCAGGACGCGCCCATACCAACTTCGGTCAAAAATGGCCATGCCGCCCCAGCCTGGTAGCGACGGCCAGAAGCGCCAGAGAAAGTGATGGCGAAGTTCGTCGGGTGTTGGCGCTCCGAAACCAGCCACCCGGTAGTGGCGTGGGTCGAGACCATCGACCAATCGCTTGATGCACCCGCCCTTTCCGGCAGCATCCCAACCCTCGAAAACGATACAGATCGGTGGCCCGAGCGTGCCGCTTCGCAGCTGGCCTCCGTTGATCAGCCGCAGATGCAGAAATCGGCGTTGTGCGGCCGTCAATAGGGCAACTTCGTTGTCCTTTGAAAGTCGGCGATTGAGATCGACCGCATCGAGGCGAGACATATTTTCGTCCACGGCCGCTCTTGCACTGGACTGTGGTCCATTTTCGGACATCTAGACCGCCTCACGGGGTTCTGAGGTGACAGGGACAATGGCATCTTTGTGGGCTTCAGTAACACGGGTAACCAGTTGGTGCGGACCGGCAATCACCACGTACTCCTGGTTCACGAGATGGGAGATCTTGCCCACCTTTTCACCGGCGGGGTTGTAGATGCCAATGCGAGCACCGACATAGCGTGATGAGTCGAAAGCCAGCGTGGCGATCTCCGCTCGATCGCCACACATTGCCTCAAGGTCCTCGAGGTCGAGCCACGATTCGTCGTTGTACGAGAGCACCAGGAGCTCGCAGTCAAGCGAACTGATCACTGAACGAAGGGCTTCTGGCATTGAGCGCTTGGCGTTAAAAGGGCTGTGGGTCTCGGGGTCTCGAGCATCGATTCGTTTGCAGGCCACGCCGTAGTGCTCGGGGGCGTCCCACGCCACCAAGGTCTCCCAGACGTGATAGTTGGTGAAGTACCGATGTTGGTTATAAGGAGGGTCAAGGTACGCCAGGTCGAAGGAGCCCAAGCTTGGGGCCAAGGTGACAGCATCGCCACGCCGGGCGAATCCAGGACCCGGTACAAGCAGCGGAGCGACCAGTTCCAGGGGCCGTGCCGACCGTGACGCCCACTGTTTGATGTAGGCCATCTGTTGCCCCGCCGTCGAATCGACTCGGTCGGCCGCTTCAATAAGGCTTGTCAGGAGTAGGGGATAGAGATCCGACTCCGAGTATTCCGCTTCGATGGCGTCTCGAATGACGTCTATCCGCTCACCGTTAAAGGGCTGGAAGAACCGAGACTGTATGCAAAAGGTCTCGGTGAAGTATCCGGCACGAGGTGCGAGCCCATTGAGTGAGGCGATTGCGTCTTCAAGGGCTTCGTAATCGACCTGATCGGCATCGGTGGCGATGTAACAGAGCCCGAACTGCTCGGCGTAGCGGGCCACGTCAACGGCCGTGACACAGAGTCCCTGGCGCTTGAACTCTTGAGCCACGCGGGTCGTTCCCGTAAAGAGGTCGAGAGCGCTCGACGCACCGCTGGCCGCGGCAACCGCCCCAAGGACCGGCACAAGGCGTCGTTTGGATCCCAAATATTTGATCATCCGGGGCCGGCCACGCTGATGTGACGATCCGGCTCAGAACCCGACAGTCCAAACGCTTGGCGAAGTCCTCGTGCAGCTTCTGCCACCGCCTCGGCTCCTTCAGGGATAAGTGCGCTCATGGAAAAGAAGCCGTGCATCTGGCCTTCGTAACGTTGCAGTTCAACCGGCACGCCGGCGTCTCCCAAGCTGTGAGCGTAGGCCTCGCACTCGTCGCGCAACGGGTCGTAGCCGGCCGATATGACGTGGGCCGGTGGACCTTGCGCCAAGGAGCTCTCATGAGCAAGCAGCGGAGATACCCGAGGATCAGATGGGCTGGCTTGTCCGAGATAGTGATTGATGAACCACTCCATAGCGTCGGCGGTGAGGAGATAGCCCTCACCCATCGAACGGTACGAAGGATGCGAGCGTGTGGCGTCGGTCACCGGGTACACGAGCAGTTGGTGGATAAGACCCGGCACCTCTTGGGCCACTACGGCGGCCAGATTTCCACCGGCCGAGTCACCGCCAACGGCAATGCGACCCGGGTCGCCCCCTAGCTCAGAAGCATGCGCTCTTACCCAGCGAGCCACGGTGACGGCCTGGTCGATAGCAACGGGGAATGGGTGCTCAGGGGCCAGGCCGTAGTCGACATTCACCACCATGCAACCTGCCCCCGAGGCCAAGTCTCGGGCCGTGTGCTCGGCCAGCGCTGCTGAACCGATGACCCACCCACCCCCATGGATCCAGATAAGGACGGGAAGTGGACCGACGTCCGTCGACGTTGGCGTAATGATTTGGCATGGCACGCCGTCAATGGAGCGACGTTCGACGGAAGACACAACAGCACCCTCGCCCCCCGCCAATCCACCTGATGTTTCGAACTCCTGCCGAGCCCGTTCAGGCGTGAGCGATGACAGAGGGGTCGGTGAGAGTTGCGTGACGAGCGCCATGAGCCGTTCGGCCGAAGGATCAAGTGCCACTGTTGCTCCATTCTGCGATCGACGGCGATGGATTGGAATTCCGCCCGCCACCCGTGGCGATCGGTGGTGTCGACAATACCTGCGCCACGTCGGCCATCGCCGTAATGCCGACGCGGATTCAGGTCTTGTGCAACCCCGTTGGTGCAGCGGCCTGCCAGGAGCCCGGTGGCCAGAGCTTCGTCGATAGCTTGCTTGGCCTCTACGTAGGCATAGCCAACCGGTTCATCCGCCACGGTGGCCGTAGGACGAGACCTGAAATCGTGGAGTTTGGTTCTATGTGGCACGTTGTAATAGTGGAACCGCACCAATCGGGGGACCTTCAAGGAAAACCGGCCGAGGTCGACTGGCTGGCATGGCACGCGGACTACGACGACCCGAACTCCCGACTGTCCGAGCGCCTGGTGACGGTGCAGAGGCGCATTGTCGAGGCGCTTGATCAGTCGACGCCGGGACCTATTCAGGTTCTGAGTATCTGTGCGGGCCAGGGCCGCGACATCATCGATGTATTGGCCGGCCATACGCGGCGTCACGAGGTTTCTGCCCTTCTGGTTGAGTCCGACGGTCGCAATGTCGAAGAGGCTTGCCGCAGGGCGACGCTCGCAGGTCTCAACGGAGGCGTCACGGTGGTGGAGGGGGACGCCTCTTGGACTGACGCCTACCGAAATGCCGTGCCTGCCAACATCGTCATCTGTTGTGGAGTCTTTGGGAATATCAGTCTGGGCGATATTGAGTCCACGGTGAAGGCGCTGCCCGGACTGTGCGCACCGAACGCCGTCGTCATCTGGACGCGGCATCGCCGCTCGCCCGATGCCACGACACTGATTCGTCGTTGGATGGAGGACGCAGGCTTCTTAGAAGTCGGATTCGACGCCCCCGACGGCTACCTCTTTGCCGTTGGCACGGCTCAGTTACATCGACCACCAGACCCATTTGTGTCCGGACATCAGCTCTTCACCTTTGTTGGCGACGGATCACTGCCGGCCTGACCTATGGGTTTGAAGCGACGATCAAAGGCCAAATCGGCCGACGGACTCCTTGCCGACCCGCCTCTAGTGGACGGAGGCCCACAGCTGGTCAGCCCGAAAGAGCTGGTCGGCGCTTCGTGGGCAATATTTCGGACGGAAACTGCTCGGGTGGCGGTGCCCGCGGTCATTGTCTTCGGGGCTTCTGCGGCAATAGACACCTACGCCGAGGTCGTCGACTATGACCATCACTCAGTGGCCGTGGCCGTAATTATTACGGCGCTATTACTCGTTTCGTCATTGGGGCTCACGTTCTACGCCGGGCTGCTTGATCGACTCGTCGGCGCCAAGGAGGAAGGGCTTGAGCCGCCCGCTATGGGTGAGGTACTCCGCACCTTGCCGTACGGCCGTCTTTTTGTCGCCGACATCGTTCTTTGGTTTTTGCTCTCGCTGTCAAGCACAATTCTCGTCATTCCTGGACTCATCTTCTGCACGCTCTTCGCCATCGTGGGTCCGGTGATCAATATGGAAGAACGTGGGATCGTTGACGCTTTCCGACGGTCCTATCACCTGATTCGTCCCCGAATTATCGTGGCCTTCGTAATGGTGACGATGCCGTTAGTGCTTGAGCACGAAATTGTTCAGCTCATTGACGACCTCCTGCCAACCCACACGTTCATCAACCTTTTCATCGTGGGCGCGACCACCGGCATTCTCTTTGGCATGGCCGTTGGTTTGGTCGAAGTATCACTGGCTGAACGGCTCATCCACGGAGGCAAGGGACCGCAAAAGCCCGCGGCAGTGTAGTGAGGAAAGGTCGTGTGCCGAATAATTGTGAAGGCCGAATTGAAGCGACCCCACTCGGTATGCGCTCGTTGACTACGCTCGGCGACAACGTCGGTTCACCGTAAGGCGAGGAGACTCACATGCAAGAAACGATTCACGGGACGTTGATGCAAGTTCTTGAGCTGGGACTCGACCCGGGCGAAAGCGTGATCGCTGAAGATGGCGAGTTCAGCTGGATGACCGACTCGATTCAGATGGCCACAAACATGGGTGGCGGCATGGGCGGGAAGGGCCTCATGGGGGCAGTCAAACGAGCGGCCGGTGGCAGCTCACTTTTCTTTAACACCTTCACCGCTCAGGGCGGACCGGGCATGATCTCTTTTGCGGCCAAGCTCCCCGGCCACATCTTTCCGATCGACGTGGCGCCAGGGCAGGACTACATGGCCCACCGGCATGGTTTCTTAGCCGGCACGCAGGGTCTCGAGATCTCCGCCGGTTTTCAACAGTCGTTTCGTGGAGGGATCTTCGGTGGGATGGGCTTTGTCCTACAGCGGATTGCTGGCACCGGTCGGGCTTGGATCGAACTCTCCGGAGAAGTTCTCACCTTTGACCTGCAACCGGGGCAGTCCATGCGTGTCCACCCGGGGCATGTCGGCCTCTTCCAATCGTCGGTCCAGTTTCAGGTGGTCAGGGTGCAAGGGTTTGCGAACCGCTACATGGGGAGCGATGGCCATCACTTTGCCGTCCTCACCGGGCCGGGCCGGATCTGGCTGCAGTCGATGACCTTGCCCGTGTTGGCCGGCGCGCTCTCGCCCTACCTGGATGGCTCAGACCATCCGGCCGCCGCCGGTGCGGTCGGCGGCGCGGCGGCGGCCGGTGTGCTTGGTGGCCTGTTCGGCAAATAGCGCCAACTCGAAGCGAGCTGCGCCCCGCTGCATTCGTTGGTCAGATTGCTGCCACAGGCTGAAACTGAACCACTGCAATTTCGCGTGTTGTGATCTCTCTGTAGTGACCCCACCCTTTGTACTGCTCGATCATTCGAGGCCAGATCTCATCGTCGTGCAGCGCCACGTAGCACGATGGCGTGGACCGGAATGGTTTGGCGACCAACTTGGATGGTGACGTCGGGATTGGCCTCGACGTTGAAGAGCCAGGCCGGGGGCTGTGGTCGACCGCCGTTGGATCCGACTACGAAATAGTCGCCTTGATAGGGCATGTACAAAAGGGGATTCGTCCGGCTCTGGCCTGATTTCCGTCCGACCGCCGTGAGCAGCAGCATCGGGCCCATCATGGAACGATGGCCAATCACGCCGCCGGTTGTCCGGTAGAGCCAGACATGAATCTTGTAGGACCATCGACCGAACGTACGGTCGAGGCCGACTGAGAGGCGTCCAATCACGGAGCCCGAACTTATAACAGCCAGGGTGCACCCTCTTTCTTAGGGAGGGGGTGACGGCTGGGCCCGTCAGCCCGGGAAGCTTGACGGGATCGAGGTGTAGATTGAAGTCGTGCCCACCGAGGGCATGAGCGCTCCCGCTGACGGGAGCAGGATTGACGAACCCGTGGGCCCTACCGCCACTGAGCAATCCAACGAACCCGTGGTCCGCCAATGTGGCCGGTGCCGTAAGTTCGTGACCTTTGACCCCGCAACAGTTTCGGCTGAGGCCCCAGTGCCCGCATGGTGGGCCTGCCCGCCGTGTCACGTCGCGCTGTTTGGTAACTGATATGGCGGAGCAGTTCGACACGGGCAAGGACCTCCTGGCCGAAGCGGCCCGAGTGCTCGAGGCCGCGGCGTCGATGTGCGAGGACGCCAACGATGCCGCTGAATTCGTTGCACTGGGCGGTCGAATCCGGCTCTATTTGTCGTCGACTCGGTCCACCACAACGCTCGGCATGCCGCTTATCACGAACACAAGACAGCGACTTTCGGACGAGATGGTCGTTCGTCGCTCTGACGGTACGAGCCATTCCCATGTGCGGATAGTGCCGGACTGATGAGCCGTGAGGTGGCAATGTCTGTTCCTATGGGCAATGCCCGTGTGTTCTCCAAGGGCAACCGATGACCTATGGTGCATCGCTGACTAAAAATCAAGATCGGACTTAGAAGAACCATGGCAATACCTAGTACCTACAAAGAGTCCGACGGATCTCCAGTCGAGTTTGACGATGCCAAAAAGGCGTGGTTCGAGGTGGCTCGGCCCGTTCTCGAGAAGGTGGCGAAGAACTACCACGCCACAATTACGTATGCGGATCTCGCGGCCGAGATTCAGAGCACTACTGGAATCTGCACCAAGACGCTCACGCATTACTGGATCGGTGCGGTACTAGGCGAGGTCTCAGGCGAGTGCCAGCGAAACGGTGAGCCCCTTCTTTCGTCTCTTTGTGTCAACGCTGAAGGCTCTGTTGGTCCGAGCTACGGCGTCATGTTGGCGGAAGTTCGCGGCGGGGAGATTCCAGAGGACCTCGATCAGGATGCAGCAGAAGAGCGGCTGCGTTGCTATGTGCACTTCGGTGCCACGATTCCGGCCAACGGCGGCAAGGCGGCCTTGACGCCAAAGCTTGCGGCCAAGCGCGAGCGGCTGAAGATCCGCACCAAGCAGGCCCGCGTTCGTCCGGTTTGCCCGAAGTGTTTCTTGGAGTACTCGCTCAACGGCGAGTGTGGCTGCTACTAACACTCAAAGCCAGCCTCTTCACCCCGGTGTCAGGTGCGATTTCTGGCGCACCGGACTAGCGGGCTTTGTGTTCTTCCAGTGCCGTGGGAATCTCACCTTCCAAATCACTTTGGACAATCGTGGGTAGGTTGGCAATCCCTTCCAAGAGGTGTGTTTCCCAAACGTCTCGGAGTCGTTCGAGCAGCGGAGAGTCGCTCTCAATGCGGAACTCTTCGACCTCGTGCGTATCGTTCATATAGATGCCAACGTCGTACGGGGGGCCAACGGAGAGATTCGCTCGAGTCGTGCTCATCATTGAGCCCAAGGAGATTTTGGTTGCGGTGGGCAAGTCCACTTTGGCCTCCACCGCCAGCTCGAGCATGAACTTTCCGTACTTGCTCTCTCCAATTTGGAGAAACGGCCGCTCGTCAGAAGCTCTGATGTAGTTGCCTTCTGGATACACCAGAAGAATGTCAGCGGGATCGTTCTTTATCTGCCCGCCCAATATGAACGTGGCGGTCGCATCAGCATTGGCTTCAGCGAGGGCCTCTTTATGTTCAGCCGCTACCTCGCGGCTGAGCCGACCTAAGTACAGCGCGGCTTCAAAGAGATGGTCGACCGTGCCCAGGTTCTCCTCGCTGGTGGGCGAATGCAGGTCACGCTGAATGCGGTCCAGAACCTCTTGGGTAGTGGCCAGACTGCCAGCTGATTCGATGGCAAACACGCGATCGGGACTCGGTTGAAGAACATGCAGCTTTCGATACGTGCCCACGTTGTCCACGCCAGCATTTGTCCGCGTGTCGGCCAAAAAGACAAGACCTTCGTTGAGGCGCAAGGCCAGGCAGTAGGTCATGATGCTCCTTTGAGACGGCTCAAATCGATTGCACCGTCAAGCTAGCGCCTACGGCGCCGAGCGCGACCGTTGACACCCGAGAGTGGTCATGGCATCCTCGCCGTCGGGGAGCAGGGAGGGATTAGCTGTGGCTACGGGACTGGTCTTCTATGCCGTGCTGGGCGTGGTGAGTACGGCGGCCGCATTCATCTACAACAAGCGACTCTTTGTGGGCAGTCGATCGGGTCGAGTGTCACTGCTCGAAGGAGTGTTCTATTTCATTGGACTCCTTTCCCTCGCCCTCGGTTGGTATTTCAATATCCGCTACGTTCAGCAGTTCGGGCATAAGGCCACGTACGTGAGCTATACCAAATCTCTGTTTTCCAGCTGGTCGGCCGACTCGGCCGGGCAGGACTACACCATCGTCAATCTGCTCTTGTTGCCCTTGTGGACCATCGTCGATGGCCGCCGGCGAGGCATGCGCATTCCATGGATCTTTTTCGTCATGAGTCTGTTCACCAGTCTCGCCTTCTCAATGGCGATGTACCTGGCCTTCGTCGAGCGGCAGATCCGCTACAACGAAGGGGAACCGATCGAATCCAAGATGGCATATCCGCAGTTGTAACCCGGGATGAAGGTGATGCCAGGACCTCCATGACACCCCGCACCACAGAGATAGAGGCCATCGACGGGGATGGCGTTGTCGGGCCAGCCCCGAGGACCAGGACGGAATGGCCCCATGAACTCCGGTTGGAGGAGTCCGTGAGTGAAATCGCCTCCCGTGCAGCCAAACATCAACTCGTAGGTGTAGGCCGGATAGTTGAACTGTCGCTCTATGAGGTCGGGAAAGTTGGGCGCTTTTGTGGTGATCTTGGCCACGATGCGCTCTGCCATCTCATCACGGAGCCGAGTCTGTTCGGCGTGGTTGGCACCGATTGGGAAGTAGAAGCCAAAGCTGCTGGCCGCGTGCTTGCCGGCTGGGGCCAAACTGGGGTCCCGCAGCGTCGGGATCTGGAGATTGAACGAGGGGGATTCGGGGACAAGGCCTCGCACGCAGGATTCAAAGTCGCGTTGCATCTGCTCTGCCGTGCCAAAAAATGTGATGTTGTGGCTAAAATCGGCTTGGTTTAACACCTCATAGGGGCTTGAGTACTCCGGCAAACCATTTAAGGCGAAATGGATTTGGAAGTAGGCGGCCCGATGATCGATGGCATCGATCCGCTTGACGAACTGGTCAGACAGTTCGTTGCGATCGAGGAGCTGGGTGAAGGTGGCGGTCGGGTCGAGGTTTGAAACGACCACGGGCGCCGTGATGACCTCTCCGTTGGTGAGGGCCACCCCTTCGACTCGGCCGTCGCTGACCACAATTCTTGGCGACCTTTTCGTGTCGGCGAAGCTCGCCGCCGTGTTGCTCAAAGAGCCCTAAGAGGTGATCTGAGATGGTCCCCATGCCACCTCGAACCTTCGACATGGTGGCATCCCCCGGTGAGGCCAAGGCGAATGCGAGGCAGAGTGCACTTCCCGGCGTATAGGGGCCACGGTAGGTGGAGTTCACGGCCAAGAAGGCGAGCATGCTGCGAATCGGCGCATGTTGCACGGGGTCGGGGAGGTAGCGGTCCACCACGTCCATGACGCTGCCGAACATGGCCATCTGAATGGCCTCTCGCTCAGACTCGTTGGTGGCGCTGGCCCACATCTCATCCAAGCTCTTTGGGGGTTTGCGAACATCGAAGCGACCGATGGCCCGTGCGGGGGCCTCGGCCCACCCCGCGACCTCGGCCATGCCCATCACGGCTTCGAACCCGATTGCTTCTCCAAGGTGATTGAGCAGTTTCTCCGGGTCACTGTAAAGAAGGATCGGAGCCTCGCCGGCGTCACCAATGCTGGCGGACATCACTTCGGGTTCGTAGATCGGGCAAGACGCGAAGTCCAGATCCTCGTAGATCTCGTTAGGGATCGGAAACTGGATGGATCCGGCTAGTTCAAATTGGTAGCCACGACTCAACTCCGTGGTTGATGCCATGCCGCCAATGAAGTGGTTCTTCTCCAAACACAGAACCCGCATGCCGCCACGCGCGATGACGACCGCGGCTGTCAGTCCGTTGTGACCTGCACCTATGACGATGGCATCGAAATCGGACATCTCGTGACCGTAATTAGGGCCTGTCACTTCGTCAAGTGTGAGTACACCGTGGCCGCTGAACGCTGGCACAGGGTTCGAAGGTGATCTTGGAGGGAAAAGATCAATGATATGGGAGACACGTTGCATGGACTGGTGCTGCACCATCGAGGTTTTGTGTCGTCATCTATGACATGCTCGAAAGCGCGAGAAAACGGCTCGTCATGAGAGCAAATGCCCGTGAGGGGGAGTGATGGCCCAACTAGAGAATGGCGGCAATAACGCAAACCGCGGCCGCATGAGCGGGGGAGCGATCGCTTCTCTCGTCGGCGGCGGACTTCTTCTGATCTTCATTCTTCAGAACAGAGAGAAGATCAGGCTGCACTTTCTGGGCTGGCATTTCTCTTGGCCGTTATGGATTTACACCTTGGTTGTCGCGTTCTTTGGCGCACTCATCTGGATCGGTATCGGCATCATGCGTCGTCATCGGCGCCGTAAGGAACGCCGCGCCGATCGTCGAGGCGACTGAGTCGAGCGTTCGTCAATGCTGCACCCTTCATCAGGGCTGCCAGAGTATCGGCGGCAGAACAGATGAGGAGGACGCCAACCTTGCGCAAGCGCTTATGAAATTGAGTAAAGACGATCTCAACGCCTTGAGGGGAGTTCTTACTCAGGTACGGCCGTCGCAAAGCTCCTAGAGACCTCTATGCCAGTGGTGGCATGCCCGTCATGGCGCGAAACTCAGCTGTCGTGTTGACGGCTGGAAAAGGTGTGTCGGGTACATCGAGTCCGAGTCGGTTACAGATCGGGTCCCATCCGTCTTGGGCCGTCCATTCCAGTAGCCGACGGGACGGAATGGCCGTTCGCACGGCGTTGTTGTGGCGCTCATAGGCGTCCATCATCGCGGTCGGATTATCGAGCTCATCGCAAAATCGATTCTTGAGCATGAGCTGCACAGCTGCCATCCAGGGTTGCAATGGCGCAGGGACGGTGTCGAACGTTACGAAGATTGTGCTGGATGCACTGCGATACCAAGACTCCGGATCGCGTACAGAGAGGAGGACGAGTGCGTCTGGATTTGCTGCCGTTAGCTCTGGCCAGAACGAACAGCCGGGCCAATCAACCAGAGCAACGTAGTCAGAAGGAGTGGTTGACCAATCAACTGACCGTCCTTCGATGGCGTCAATCCATACGTCGGCTTTGGATGGATCATCGAGTACTTCCACCATGTGATGGCACGGTCCACCCAAGAGTTGTTCCAGGGCAATCTTGAGTGAGTGTGTCCCGGTGCGGCCCACGCCAGCACCCACGACCTTCAGCGTCATTTCGTCTCCCCTCAGACGTAGATATTGACGGAGCGCCAACGGCGGCATGTTGATCCATGGCTGTTCCGCCGTCCACTCCCGAGCGGACTCACTATTTCTGAGTGCCATCTCATCATTGTGTGCCTAGCCACCCCAAATGAATCTGACCAGCTCGGTCGGGGCCTGAGAAGAAATGCGACTCGATGGTACGGTCCCAATCGTGACGCCTGTTCCAGAGACAACGTACTCTCGCTTTGTCGATCTCCATCATGGCGTTGAACCGTTGCTCATTCCGAATGCCTTCGATCGTGGTTCGGCTCGGATACTGACCAGTATGGGATTTCGCGCCCTCGCAACAACGAGCAGTGGTGCTGCGGCCACCCGCGGTTTGTTGGATGGTGCGCTTGGGCGCGACGAGACTTTGGAGAATGCAGCGGCAGTTGTGTCAGCAAGCAATCTTCCCGTTTCAGCCGATATGGGAAACGGATTCGGTGCCAGCGCACAGGACGTGGCCGTAACGGTTCAGATGGCCATTGAAGTAGGGGTGGCCGGGATGTCGATCGAGGATTTCTCGGGCGAGAAAGATGCGCCGATCTCTACCGTGCCCGAGGCGGTCGAACGAGTGTGCGCCGCCGCTGAGGCCGCGCACAACGGACCGACCAAGCTTGTGCTGACCGCCAGAGCGGAGAACTATCTTCACGGTCGGCCCGATCTGGCCGACACAATCGCCCGCTTACAGGCCTTCCAAGAGGCGGGTGCTGATGTCCTCTTTGCCCCTGGTCTCGATTCGGCCTCCGACTTGAGGGACCTGATTTCTGCCGTTGATCTCCCGGTCAACGTTCTGTTGCGCTCCGACACGCCTTCGGTGAGTGAGCTCTCCGAGATCGGCATCAAACGAATCTCAGTTGGAGGAGCGTTCGCCTTTGCCGCCTACGCCGGGTTGATTGCCGCGGCCAGCGAGTTTCGCGACCTCGGGACAACCGGCTATCTCACTGAGGCGGCAATGGGCCGAAGCGCGGCCGGCGAAGCATTTACGTCGCCGGAGTGATGCGCGTGGCGCTCGCCTGGATCCGGCCCATGTGCTCATATGGAAATGATGGAGCCTGAGTCACACGGAGTGAAGCGCGGCGGTGTCGTGCCTCCGACGTGGATCTGGTGACGGAGATCGTCACCTTGGCCTTTGAGAACGATCCGTTGTGGAGCCACGCTCTGGCCCGGAGTGACGGTGACACAGCGCACTTCCACCAGTTCTGGCGACCGTTGGTGGAAGGTGCACTGCGGTATCCGTGGGTATGGGTTACGACGCGGCAGACGAGGCCACCGCGGTCTGGCTACCCCCAAACGCCTCAGAGATGACCGATGAACAGCAGAGTCGGTTGGTTGCGTTGGCCCATCAGTACTTGGGTTCGGGTGCCGAGGACTATTTGGAGCTAGGGGCACGATTCGAGTCAGCCCACCCGAAGAACGAGCCGCACTACTACCTCACGCTCTTGGCCACGCACCCAGCGCATCGGGGTCGGGGAGTGGGGATGTCCCTTTTGGCTCAGAACTTGGCTCTGATCGATGCCGAAGGCTGGCCCGCCTATTTGGAGTCATCCAACCCGGCCAATGACAGTCGTTACGCCACGTTGGGCTTTGTGCCGATTGGGGAGTTCTCGTATCCCCGTGGCGGTCCCAAGGTGACGACCATGTGGCGAGAACCTCGTCCAAAGCACTCTTGATCGGGCTCGTCACGCTGGCCCCGTACTGGTTGCTGCTCTGACAAGATCAGGGAATGGAACGTGTTCTTGGAATCGGTGGTTACTTCATCCGTGCGTCCGACCCGATGGCGCTCGGTGCCTGGTATCGGGACTGCCTCGGCCTCGATGCCGACGACAATGGGGTCTGGCATCAAGAGACTAGCCTCACCGTCTTCGCGCCGTTCGAAACCGAGACTGACTACTTCGGTGCCCGTTCCCAGCAGACCATGCTCAATTTTCTGGTCCGTGACCTGGACGCCATGCTCACGCAGTTACGGAGCAAGGGTGCCGACGTCCTCGACGAGATCCAAGACATGGAGGGTGTCGGCCGCTTCGGCTGGGTCACTGACCCCGAAGGCAACCGCATCGAACTCTGGCAGTCGGCCTAGAGATCGGCGCGGGTAGCTGGCCTGGGCCCGATTGTTCGGCGGTTAGGTTCTGAGTCACGATGGCGGAACAACGAGGTACGGGGTTAGTCGTCTTCACTCGCGATCTGCGCGTCAACGACCATCCAGCACTTGCTGCTGCCGTCGCTGAGCATCGGCATGTCGTACCGGTTTTTGTCTTCGACGACTCGATTCTCTCTGGCCCATATAACAGTCCCAACCGAACAGGGTTCTTGCTCGATTGCCTTCAAGACCTCGTGGCATCTCTGGCTGAGTTGGGTGCCGCGCTCGTCATCCGGCGTGGCAACTGGGTCAACGAAGTGCTCTCGTTGGCAACGACGAGTGGTGCCACCACGATCCATGTGAGCGACGACGTGAGCGGGTTCGCCCGCTCCCGGCTCGAAAGACTGACCGATCTGTCTTCAGCGATTGACATCACCGTCCGGCGCCATCCAGGAGTGACCGTCGTGGCGCCTGGTGCACTGACACCGACTGGCGGAGACCACTACAAGGTGTTCACCCCTTACTACCGGAAATGGAGTCAGACTCCGACGCGACCACTCGCCACCACTCCGACACGGATTGTGTCTGCACCGGGTGTGCCAACGGGCAAAATGCCGAGGTTCAACGACTTGAGCAACGGGCCACGGTCCCCCGAGTCCATGACGGGAGGAGCAACGGCTGCACGTGCTCGACTAGCGGCGTGGTTAGCTGGCCCACTTCTCCACTACGCCAATGACCACGATCGTCTGGCGGGCTCAACCTCCCAGCTCTCCCCTTATCTCCATTTTGGCTGCCTTTCCCCACTTGAAGTCGCGACAGCGGCAAGCAGCACGACGGGATCTGACGCGTTCGTCCGGCAGCTGTGCTGGCGGGATTTCAATTTTCAGATTCTGGCCGCCCGACCCGATGCGGCATGGGCCGACTACCGGCCACGCGGCGATTCATGGAACAACGACGCCGACGCATTAGAAGCGTGGCGGCAGGGCCAAACCGGATTTCCGGTTGTCGACGCCGCCATGCGTCAAATGAGGCGCGAGGGCTTCATGCACAATCGTGCCCGCATGATCGTCGCCTCCTTTTTGACGAAGGACCTCTATATCGACTGGCGTGAAGGCGCTCGACACTTCTTGGAGTTTCTTCTCGATGGCGACGTGGCCAACAACAACATGAACTGGCAATGGAGCGCCGGTACGGGTATGGATGCCAACCCACATCGGATCTTTAACCCAACGGTCCAAGGACGTCGCTTCGATCCCGAGGGCGACTATGTACGCAAGTACGTGCCCGAACTCGCTTCGATTCCTGGCAGAGCAATCCACGATCCCGATCTCGACGTGCGAACGAAGTTGGGCTACCCGGCGCCAATCGTTGATCACTCCGAGGCGATTCAGCGATATCGGGAGCAACTTTCGGCCAACCGAGCCCGGGCCCAACAGAGAGATTGACCTTCCTTATCTGAATAATTCAGGCATCCCGCAGACTTCAACCCGAGCTTTGGATGCGAATGGCCGAAAGAGTGGTCGCCCGGGACTCGTCACGTGGTTGGGCCTCCAAACTTTAGGATTGATTTCCATGCCAGCATGGACGGTGATTGCTCAGAGCGAACCAGATTTTGCAGTGCGAGTGCGCAAGTTGATGGATTGGGGTCGGCACAAAACAATCGCCACGCTGCGAGCTGATGGTTCACCACGGATTTCGGGTATCGAATGCGAGTTCACCGACAACGACCTCAGATTTGGTTCGATGCCCGGTGCGCGCAAAGGGGCGGACCTACGTCGAGATCCTCGTTTCGCACTCCATGGCCCAACCTCTCACCCCGAGGAGGGCAAAGAGAACCTCTGGCCAGGCGAAGCAAAGATCGCCGGAAGAGCCATTCTCGTACCTCCGACAGATGAGGGTGTCAGCGACCAGACAGATGGCGAGATGTTCGTCGCCGACATCTACGAGGTCGTTCTCACCAGGTTGAATCCCGAGGCCACCAAACTCGTCATCGAGACATGGACACATGATCGGGGTTTACGAGTGGTCGAGCGGGACTAGTTCGCCGTCGATGCACCTCGACGAAGCCCACGCTAGTAGTAACCCCGGAGCACGCTCACTTTGGAGTGTGCCGGATTGCCGTTGTTGGCCTGAAGGCTGACGTCGACGGCCGAGTAGCCGTTCATGAGAGAGGCATCCATGTTGTAGGTGCCGGTACCCGAGGGTGGCAAGACCCCGACCGGCAGCATCTTGAGGGTGGCTGGATCAAGCAGCCATACCTCGTAATAGGTGTGGGAGCTGAGGCTGCGAAGCCGCCCCGTGTGAACAGTCAGCACCCGATTCGACCCCTCGGCGAGTGCGATGGCCGAGCCAGATGCGTTAGGCGGGCCATCCAGCGGATGGAGGGTGCTCTGGGCCACGACCGTCGAGCCCTGATGATTCTGGGCGAGCCCGATGGTCAGGCCGATCACGGCCACCAAGGCTACGGCGGCGGCCACCCACCCCAAACGCCACGGCCGACTCCGATGCTCGTTCTTGCGAACCGGTCGGGAGTGGGCGGGAATCATCGGGGATCCGTAGGGGCGCCAGCTCCTCAGCTGGTTCCGGGGGGCTGCCGAAGGTGCGGGCAGTTCGGGCCGCCGCGGTGAGGGCGGCGTGTGCCACCACGACGTCCACTAAGTCCTGTCGGCATTCGTCGCAGGTCCGTAGGCGCGCGGCCATGGCCGAGGACTCGTCCCGACTCGTCTCTCCGGTCAGTAGCCCTATGAACCCATTTGTGTCGTGGTCGGTGTCATGAGGATCGCTCATCGTTCCATTCCTCCTGTGACAATGCTCGTCAGTCGCCGCATGCCCCGCGCCATGCGAGCCTTGACCGTCCCGATGGGCACACCCAACTGGCTCGCGATCTCCTGCTGCGTCAAGTGCTCAAAATACGAGAGTTCAATGGCCCGTTGCTGTTCAGCTGGGAGCCTATTGAGGGCGACCCGGACCTCTGCGGCCCAGGCCATCTGGTCGACGAGCTGATCGCCGTCATCTCCTATCAGCTCTCGCACGGACTCGACCGAGACCACCTCGTGACGGCGGCTCCGCAGTTGGTCGATGGCCCGCTTGCGGGCGATGCCAAACAGCCAGCCTTCGAACGGCCGGGAAGCGTCGATCCGGTCTCTCGATCGCCAGACCTCCAAGAAGACGGTCTGAAGGACATCTTCGGCTTCGTCTCGGCTGACATACCGGCGCAAGTAGTTTCGGACCAAGGGTCCGTAGAGGCGGTATGTCTCTTCCAGCGCTTGGTCGTCCCCCTCGATGACCCGTTGCACCAGCGCCGAAGCCGCCGTCGAGGGAGATTCCGTCACGCCCGCCATCAAAACAGCTTCAACCCAGTGCTGCGCGGGTTGACGAGGAACTCTGGGCTCAACCGGGCGCCTTTGAGGCTCACGAGGCCGGCGGCATCAGGACACCCGAAATGACATGGACCACGCCATTCGAGGCGATGATGTTGGTTTGGACGATGTCCACGGTATTTCCCTTGCCATCGGTGATGGTGAGCTTGCCATTGGTGTCATTCACGGTGAACGTGGCGCCGTTGACCGTCTTCACCGCTCCCGGCATGATGTCCGACGCCTTCAGGGCGCCGGGCACCACGTGATACGTGAGGATGCTGGTCAGCTCCGCCTTGTTTGCTGGCTGCAACAAGGTGGTACAGTGTTCCGGCCGGCAAGGCGGCAAAGGCCGCGTTGTTCGGGGCGAACACCGTGTAGGGCCCAGGTCCCTCGAGGGTGGAGACCAGTCCAGCCGCTTTCACCGCGGTCACCAGGTCAGAGAGTTGGGGATCCCCGGCTGCCAGCTGGACGATGTTCTTCGAGGCGGCGGGCTTGGTGGCGTTCGCTGTGGTCATGCTGCTCGAGCTGCTCGAGCTGCTCGAGTGCTGCTGCAGGCCGTCACCAGCGTACCCATCGCCACCACAGCGATGAGACCGGCGAAAAGTCGACGAATCTTCATGGTGTGACTCCTTATGAGTTGTGGGGTCGAGCGAATTCGAGGCCCTCTAGAACACCTCCTTCTTCGTAGCGGAGCCGCGTTCGGTTGCAGGTTTCTTTTTGTTTTTATGCAACCGTCGGGACGTGGCCGCCGAAGGATGGGATAGGCGCCAAGAAGGTGCTCGGGGGAACCCGTCGATTGTGAGAGAAGGAGATATCGAATGAAGCATCGAATCCTGGGGGTAGTGGTAGCTATTACGGCGGTGGCCGGACTTGCCCTGTCCACGACGGCGAGTGTTGGAGCGGCCACCTGGAACCAAGGTGGATCCGGGCCCCGGGCGTCCGCCAATCTGAACGTTGTCCACGGCATTCCCGGACTTGACGTCGACATTTACGTGGTGAAGAACTTCAATCTCTTTCAGGTCAAAGAACTCAGCAATGTCACATTCGAAACTGCGGCAGACCTGAACACTGACCTGCCGGGTTTCATCACCCCGGGCTTCTACACCATTGACGTGGTCGCTCACGGAGGCAACCCGTTCAAACCAGTGCTGATCACCTCGACGTACCTTGGTGCCGGGCAGAGTAAGACGGCTGTCGCCTATGTCAAGGCCGATGCCGCTGGTAATCCCGGCAGTCCGACGTTGTCGGTCTTCCAAAACGACGTTTCAGCCACCAACGGGCAGGCGAGAGTGACCGTGGCCCATACTGCAGTCGCCCCAACCGTCGGTGTCTGTGCGGACGACTCTGTCCCAGTGGTGCCCTCGTTCTCGAACGGGCAACTGGCGTCCGCAGTGGTGGCTCCCGCTGCCTACACCGTCACGGTGACCGCCCCCAACAATTGCTCGGATGTCTCGCCGGACCGATCGGTCCCGTGACGCTGTCGGCCAACACCACCACGTTGGTGTACGCCATCGGAACCTTCCCGAGCACTTTCACCGTTGCTTCCCTTGTTGTCCCGAATGACTCGGCGGTGAGCGGATGGTAAACGAGTTGCCGGAGTAACGAAGAACCATGCTGGGACTGGACGGGGCCCGACCTACGGTCGGGCCCCGTCCCTGCCTTGGTACCGCGAGCGAATTCCGCTGGGGCTTGTCGCATGGCAGTCACCGCGCCCAGGGGCGAACGTCTGGAGCTTCGAAGCTGCCCACTTTTGGGTTCGGCCGGTCCACGGGACCAGGTTCGATCCCTACCGGAAAGGCGCCAGGCGGGACGAGGCTGGCCACTTTGTCCTACAAGCGACCCGTTGAGGACAAGTGGTCAAGGACAAATAGTCGAGATTATGGGACTCGTCGAACCCCTTGTGGGCTTTCTGACCAGGGGTTATATGGAAAGTGAGGCTCAGCGAGGGGCAGATTTCCGGTCGAGAGTCACTCGCGAAAAGGCCGCCCAGGGATGGAACCACGTTCCAACTTCCACCCAAATTTCTCTGCTGTCGAGCAATCCTGGCGACGACCCGAAGCACGAGCAGCTGACGAGACAGCGGGTTGGCAAGGCTCAGCCCCGTGTGCGCTCGCGGGAGTTGATGGCCCCCGATGGGGACTGCTCCACGTTGCGATCGTTCTCAGACAAGTCGGACTCTTTGGTGGACACGACTGCACCGTCATCCCTCTGATGAACCGCAGCCGTGGTCCAGGCGACTTGCATCCATTCTCATCGAGCTGAGCACTGGAGATCATCCTGGATGGGTGATTCGATGAGCGGCGCGACCACAAAGAATATAAGTTGAGAAGGTGCCCTCCAAGGCATCACTGGTTTGTCACCCTTCTAGGACAGAATTTGGGCGAGTGTAAAACCGTATAACGACACACCGAGCAGCGGGAGGTCCGAACATGGCAACTGATAGTGGAGTAGAGCGGGTACACCTCAACACCGACCAATTAACCCGTGCCGGCATCGTTGGACTGATTGGGCTCTTCGTTCTAGGCATCGCCTTTCTCATCGCCAGTCAGGAGACGATGGCGGCGACACGCAAGTGGATGGCCCAGCAGGATCGCCCAATTGGGGAGTCGGCCAAGTCAGTTCTGGACCAATTACACACTGCAGCAATGGCCGCCGCCAACGCTGGATCCGAATCCCTGAAGAGCAGCGGATCGGTCTGATCGGGGGTTCGGCTTTCCACGGTACGCCAACGAGCGATGACGGCGGCCCCAGTGTTACAACGAGCGCTTTCGTCATCGACCTCATCAATGCCTTCAATACCGCTCTGAACCGCGACCCACCATCTACGCGTCTGAACTCCGGAGCCGCGTCATCCCGCGGGTTGCGGCACCAAGGATGAGACGGACGACAACGGCAAGGACCACAAGGTCAGTAAGCATCTGCACCATGGCCACGACACGGGCCGGGTCCGTTTTTGGCGTGATGTCCCCGAAACCTACGGTCGAAAATACCGTGACAGTGAAGTAAAGGGCGCTCGTCCGGGTTAGATGCTCTCCGAATGTCGCGACGTTCGAGGTGGACATCGTGAGGTAGATCCACGCAAACACCACGAGGAAGAGGGGAATGATCGTGGCCATGGCAACGCCAGCCCGAAGCATCGGTTGATCATGTCTCGCGATCTGACGGACTTCGACGGCGAGGACGATCGAAAACACGGCTAGGGCCACGATCAGGCGCAGCGCCACCGATTGGTGTGCTCGATGTTCGATCGGAATCACATAGTAGAGAACGACGAGCAGCGCGGCGCTTGCCACGGCACGGACAACCGTCTTCACTAAGTGAGAACGTTGAAAATCCCCGAGAGATGAGTCAAGTGGCACTGTCATAGCAAGACCACAGAGTGTCCCATCGTTCTTGATTCTGCGTCAGGAAACCGCGAAGCCATCCTTATCCCCGCACCGGGTCAGACAGGAAGTCTGCGAGCGTTGCTCGCCTTCTCCTGGCAAACCATATTCCCAGCCGCTGGCCGCCAACCGAGAAGACAAGGGCGACGGCACATGCAACGGCGACTCCCACACCAAAGTCACGGTCCGGCAGCTTCGCCGTGAGTCCATGTGGAGCGGTGAAACCCCATATGAGAAGTGACGGCACCAGCATAAGTGCGGCCAACATCGGAACCAATATGTAGGGAGTGACTGCAAGGGTCACCCACCGGACCAACATCCGTTTCCGGGGTCGACGGTGATCCCAGCGATATCGAAGAGGCATCGGGTGGTACGGAAACAAAATCCCGACCCAGGCGGAAATGGCAAGGAAGCCAAACGGCAATACTCCGATCGCCACGACGGTGTAGACGGTGGCGAGCAGCGAATGGTTGACGAGTCCGTTGACCACAGCTGCCAAGGCACACACCGGAGTGATCATCAACCACAGGACGATGTTCTTGGCGTAGAGCAGTCGGCGGAGCATCACCGGATCATCCAGGGCAGCGACTACCCGTCCGGAATCAGGTCCAAGGACGTTGGTCGAAGGTACG
This sequence comes from uncultured Acidimicrobiaceae bacterium, assembly GCA_963803215.1. Taxonomy (GTDB): domain Bacteria; phylum Actinomycetota; class Acidimicrobiia; order Acidimicrobiales; family RAAP-2; genus CAWDLP01. The sequence goes on along the minus strand of CAWDLP010000011.1, from coordinate 117,396 downwards.
TCCGAGTACATCCACGCCGCCAGTATCAGTGCGAAAGCGAGTGTGCCATGCAGGGTGAAGAGTTTGTCTCTCAATCCCGAGGGTAGGAAGAACCACGCCGAACTCATCAGAGCACCGTTCACGGCGACCGTTATGGGGGCTTCAAACGGCGCTTGAAACGTCAGGGCGAACTGCTGGCGAACGGCTTGCCGTGTATTCCCAGGAAGCCGAACCTCAACTGCCGTAAGCATTGCGTGATCCCTCATTCATAGAAGTGGCGTCCAGAGGGTACAACGCGTGATTTTGGAGCGTGGCTAAAGGGATGTGTCGCCAAAAATTCTGAGGACTGACCGGTCGGAGAGACAAAGACACTGCCGTCGGAACCAACCAGGTCGTGAGCCGGTGAAGCGATTGGTCGGGACAATGCCCACGACATTGTTGACTTTGACGCCGAGTCCAGGCAGTGAGCCGAAAAAACCGGAGCTCTGTCCCGTTGGAATGACGAAGACCCGCCATCAGAGCCGGCCAAGTCATAGCCGGGGGGTTGGCCGCAGTTCAAAGGCACCGGCGTCACAGCTGGGTCCAACCCCTGGTCGAGTTGTCCCCGCTGATCGGTCGTGACAGCGCAGGAGGCCAAGGAAACTTCGTTGAAGGCCGAACTGGCACTCGTAATCGCTTCGGTTTGTGGTCCGGTCGACCCGTTGGCACCAGAGTCAGTGGAATTGGTGAAGGTTGCGATATCGCCGTTGTAAATCCCGCCCCCTTGCCCACCGGGAGCCGACTTACCCGAAAGAGTCACATTGGTGAATGAATGTGGCGCTGTCGTTAGAAGATTCCGCTCCCTTGCCGGTCGGTCGCCGTATTGCCCGAGATGGTGTCGTTCGTGGAACGGAGCAGCTTCGCTCCTCGCGGGTTCAGCGATGCCGCGCGCGAAAGTGTGCCGTTCGGTCAAATGTCTATTCTGTGTGGTCGACGCCGTTGAACCATTTTTGGGACCACCGGGAGACGGTCCGCCTGGGGGCTGCTCGCGAGGAGTCAACTCGCGCAAAACAATCAGTTGAGGTTGCGCAGCTACCGCGATCCCGCAGCGTCGACCGTGGCCAGCCGGTCCAATTGGAGGACGCGATCAAGGAATAACCAGACGAGCCGCAACTCCGGTTTACGCTAGGCTCGTTACCCCACCCAAGAGATCTGGAGGCCAAGCACGTGGGCACGCCGGTCGTCGTCGCTTTACTGGTCGCGGACGTCGTCAGCTCGACCGAGTTGTTTTCCAGTATGCCTCCCGACGACGCCGATCTCTTGCGTCGCGACTATCTCGGGATCCTTCAGAAGGTGATCGGGGAGACCGATGGGCGGCTGGTGACCAACCTCGGCGACGGTGTGCTCGCAGCGTATCCGAGTGCCTCTCGCGCCCTCGAGTGTGGGGCCCAGATGCAACAGCAGATGGACCGGCGCAACCAACACGCAGCTGTTCCCGTTTCCATCCGGGTGGGGGTCTCGATGGGCGAGGCAGTCGAAGAGGACGGAGACTACTTCGGTCAGCCAGTTGTCGAGTCGGCGCGCCTGTGCGCCCGGGCGGCCGCGGATCAGATCCTGACGACAGCGATGGTCCGGTCGATGGCCGGACGGAATACGACGCGCGATCTCGTCGCACTCGGCGAGGTGCAGCTCGAAGGCTTGCCCGACCCGACCGAGATCTACGAGGTCGGATGGCAGCGGTCGCCGGGCGACCGCGGCGAGGGCGGCAACATTCCGCTTCCGCAGCGCCTCGCCCAGCGTCCATGGACAGGACTTATTGGCCGTTCAGCGGAGGTCGGCGAACTCGAGAGTGCCCTCAAGCAGGCGGCAGACGAAGAAAGGTGCTCGGTCGTCCTCATCGGCGGCGAGGCTGGACAGGGGAAAACCACGCTCGTTTCACACTTCGCCAGCACGGCCCACGATTCGGGCGCGGTCGTTCTGCTGGGACGATGCGACCAGGAGGTGGGCCGGCCCTACCAACCGTTCGCCGACGCCCTCGAACACCTGGTAGCCCACGCTGACCTGGGCGTCCTCGAGGCGCACGTCGAGGTGCACGGCGGCGAGCTGGCCAGTCTGGTGCCTGATCTGGTCAGGCGACTCGGCGAGCTGCCCCCATCAAAGGCCGGCGACCCCGACACGGAGCGTTACCTGCTCTATCAAGCGGTCATCGGGCTCGTGCGGGCCGTTTCCACGTCCCAGCCGATGATTCTCATCCTGGACGACCTGCAATGGGCCGACTCGGCCAGTCTCGAGCTCTTTCGGCACCTTGTGAAATTCGGTGAGCGGATGAGCATCCTCGTGCTCGCCACATTCCGCGACACCGAGATCACGAGCACGCATCCGGTCTTCGGGACGCTTGCGGCCATGCGTCGGGAAGGCGCGGTCCACCGGATAGATCTGCGTGGCCTGGGCGACACAGACGTTGTCGACCTGCTGGAAGCCGCCGCCGGGCACCAGCTCGATGAGGCCGGAATCTCGCTCGCGCATGCCGTCTACCGCGAGACCGACGGCAATCCGTTCTTCGTCACCGAGGTGTTACGGAACCTCTCGGAGTCCGGGGCGATCGTCCAGAACGACTCGGGGCGATGGGTACCAGGAGCAGACCTCGACGAGGTCGCTCTGCCCTACAGCGTGCGCGAGGTCGTCGAGTCGCGCGTCGGGCGGATCGGTGAACAAGGGGCGTCCGTGCTGGCCGTTGCGGCGGTCATCGGGCGGGACTTCGACGTCCATCTCTTGGCCCAGATTGCCGAAACGGACCTGGACGATCTCCTCAATCTGATGGACCTGGCGGAGGGCGCAGCTCTGGTACGCGAGGTGCCGGATGCCCCCGGGATCTACACCTTTGTCCACGGGCTCATCCAGCACACCCTCTACCAGAGTCTGGGCAGCACACGTCGGGCCATGACCCACCGGCGGGTGGCCGAGGCCATCGAGACGGTCCTCGGTGACGATGTGGCGTCGCGGGCTGGTGAACTCGCCCACCACTTCCTGGCGGCCACGCGTCCGGCCGAGATCGACAAGGCCGCGCTCTACGTTCGTCTGGCCGGTCAGGACGCGCTCCAAGCGCTCGCCCCCCGCGACGCAGTCTCGTACTTCGAGCAGGCTTTGGAACTCCTCAGTTCTCGTTGGACCGAAGACCCGGGGCTCCACGTCGATCTGCTACTCGACCTCGGGACCGCTCAGCGTCAAGCGGGCACTCCCGAGTTCCGCGAGACCCTTTTGCGCGCCGCCAAGGTGGCCCGCGCCAACGGCTACAACGATCGCCTAGTGGCCGCGGCATTGGCCAACACCCGCGGATGGGTCAGCTCGATCGGCGAGGTGGACGCTGAACGAGTGACGGTCCTCGAGCAGGCCCTCGCCACGATGACCGACGACGATGGCCCCGCACACGCGCTTCTCCTGGCCACTTTGTCGGCTGAGCTCCAATATTCCTCGACCGACCGACGTGAGATGCTGGCCGGTCGATGCGGAGGCCATGGCCACGCGGCTTGGTGATCCGGGCACGTTGCTTACGGTCCTCAGTCTCACGGACACCGCCGTGTGGGATCCCACTCGGGTGGAGGTCCTGCTCGAAAAAGAGCTCGGCGCGCACCGACTGGCCGAGGAACTTGGCGACCCGATCCATGTGTTCAACACCGCCGCCACGTGCCACAGACGCGCCGTGAATGCTGGCCGGTTCGACGTGGCGATACGGTGCCTGGCGGTACTCGATGTGGTGAGCACACGGCTCAACCAACCCACGTTCACCTGGTTCACCACGTACCGCCAGGGCCTGCAGGCCATCCTCGTCGGCGACACGGTGCAGGCCGAGGAGTTCGCTACCGCAGCATTCGAATCCGGCACCGAAAGCGGCCAGCCCGACGCGTTCACGGTCTACGGCACGCAGCTGGCGATGATCCGTCGCCAGCAGGGGCGGCTGGGGGAGTTGGTCGACGTCCTCCGGGAAATGATCACGACGACCCCGGGCATGCCCGCCTATCTCGCCGGTCTGGCGGTCGCCCAGATGGAAGCCGGGAACACCGACGAGGCACGCGCGCTCCTTGAGACAGCGGCGGAGGGCGGATTCTCCATTCCCCGGGACAACTCGTGGCTGGACGGCATGGTCGCGTGGGCGTGGGTTGCCATCGGGACCCGGTCGGTCCGAGAAGCGGGCGTGCTCTATGAGTCCCTTCTCCCCGTACGAGGTCTGATCCCCTGCAACGGCGTGAGTACGCTCGATCCGGTCTCTATGTACCTCGGTGGTCTGGCCTGGGTCCTCGGCGACCGTGCGTCCGCTGAGGGTTACCTGGACGAAGCGGGATCGACCGCGCGCCGCGGGGGGATGACGTATTCGGTCGCCGAAATCGAGCTCCTCTTGGGCACCGTGAAGGCCAGCGGCCCAACCCACGGCTCCGAGGTCCGCGCCCATATCGTGAGGGCTGCCGAACTCGCGTCGGCGCACGGTTATGCCTCGGTCGGGCGTCGGGCCGAGGCGTACCTCGGCACCCTTCCGGGCTAAGCGCGGCGGTCGAAGCGCTCGAGCAGGCCCGAGAAACCGTACTGCTGGGCGATCGAACGGGCCCGTGTGAGTTCGTGGGTCGCCCGCTCGACATCTCCCGGAGCGGCGCGATCGCGCAGGACCTCCGCCAGATCGATCATTGTCCACGCCGTGTGGAACGGGGAACCGAGACGTTCGTTGTCGCTGAGCGCCCGCGCCAGGTGGTGCTCGGCGCGCTCGTGTTGGCCCAGCAGGAAGGCCAACCGGCCGACCGGACGGGCGAACGAGCCCAAGGTGATCACCGCGTTGGGAGTGGCGGCGAGGTGGGCGTACGGCTCAAGGGTTTCGAGCAGCTCACGCGCCGTCTCGTGGTCCTCGAGTTCGCAGACCACGTCGGCGAACCGGTACATTCCGATCGACCATGCGGCGTCATGTGGCAACACGTCGGCGACCGGTGAGGTGAGGATCTCGCGGTACACCCGTCGGGCCTCGTCATAGGCTCCGATCTGAAGCGACATGAACGAAGCGCTGACCTTCACGAGGTTCAGTGCGCTCGGCTCCCTCGCCATCTCGTCCAGGAGGCCGGCAATCTCTGCACTGCGGCCTTGCTCGAACCGGATCTCAGCGAACTGCCCGCCATAGACAGCCAAGGCCAGCGAGATCGAGTGGCTGGTTCCGAACTCGAGGGCGGCATTGGTCGCCCTCTCGGCCCCGTCGAGATCACCGGCCAAGAGCAGGTTGCCCGCTTCCACGAGCCGCAGCTGCCACTGCTGGTACGGAAAAGCGGTATCGCCGGCAATCTCCTGCAACTCGGCGAAGAGACGAGTGTAGGTCTGCGGGTCGATGGTCTCGACTGCCACGTGCATCCGGTTGTAGCGCGTGTCGAAACGCGCCCCGGGCTGCCCCAGCTGATCGGACAGGTCGATCGCTTGATCCATAAGCTCCCGGCGCCGCTCGAGATGCTCGGGGAGAGCGATGGCGGCGTAGGTCTGGCATTGGACAGCCACCAGGGTGGCCGGGTCCCCGCTGCTGCGAGCGGCACTGAGTGCTTGGTCGGTGAGCGTCTCCCGTGTCTCGAAGTCACGGCTGTCGGTGAGTTCGGCGAGGGTCGCGAGCACCCGGGCACGACGGGAAAAGGCACCTTCTTCTAGTCGGCCTAGCGCGGCCCGGGCAGCCGCCAACCGCTCCTCGTCGCCTTCGGCCACCTGTGCGTTGCCGGTCGCATTTGTGATGACCGCGTCGACCAGAGTGGTGGTGTCGCCCACCTCGTCGGCCAGGCTTGCGGCCTCGAGCAGGGTACCGCGGTAGGCGGCATCCCCGGCGAGCCGCTGGGCGCTCCCGAGACCGAGAAGTGTCCGGGCCCGGACCGCCTGGTCGCCGGCAGGACTCAGTTCGAGGGCGGTCCGGTACCAGTCGATGGCATCGCCTGGGGCGACCGCGGCCAGGGCCAGATCGGCGGCCCGGAGTGCGTAGTGCAAAGCGCGGTGGGTGTCAGTCGGTCGGGTGGCCGCCAGCCAGTGAAGGGCCAGCTCGGGCACGTGGGCATCCGTGTCACCGCGCACCGCTTCGAGTGTCTGGGCGATCTGCAGGTGCAGACGCTGTCGACGAGTGACCTTGAGGTCCTGGTAGAGGGTCTGTTGGATGATGGCATGGGCGAATCGGAAACGCCCGGGAGTGGCGGCCGACTCGACCAGGATTGCCGCCGTCACGGCGGCTTCGAGTTCGTCCAAGACGTCTTCTTCAGACCGGTCGGTGACCGCTGCCAGAACGTCCATGTCGAACTCTCGGCCCATGACAGCGGCCACCTGGAGCGTCTTTTCGGATTGTGGGCCCAAGAGCGCGATGCGGCGCTCCACCACGTCGCGGACGCTGCCCGGCAGGTCGAGTTCGGCCAGCGTCGAACGCAGCACATAGCGGCGCTGTTCGTCCTGGTAGATCTGGCCGGTCTCCCCTAGATGGCGAAGCATTTCGGTCACGAAGAAGGGGTTGCCTTCGGTCTCGCGCCGCAAGGCATGAGCCATGTGCACGCCTTGGTCATCGAGTTCGTGGCCGGCCGCCCTCTCCATGAGTGAGACCACATCGATGTCGGAGAGGCCCGAGAGCGGCGCCCGCACGACCTTGTGTTCACGGTGAAGGTCGGCGATGACCGCTCGAAGAGGATGGGTACGGTCCAGGTCGCTGTCTCGATAGGTGCAGACGACCACGAGGGCCATCGGTCTTGGTGACAAGACGACATGGCGCAGGAGCTGGAGCGATCCCGAGTCGGCCCACTGCACGTCGTCGAGGACGATGACCGTCGGCGTCTCCGACGCCGCCCGGGCCAACAGCGTGGTGACGGCTTCTAAGAGCAGGAATAGGTCGTTCTCGGCCTCCTCGGTTTCGACCGTCGCGCCGAGATTTCGGGTGGGCAGGATCCGGGCCAGTGACTGTCGAAGCACCGGAGAAAGCTCATCGACGAGTTCCGGGCCGCCATGCTCGACCATATAATCGACTGCATTGATCCACGGGGCGTAGGGCGCCGGTAGGCCCTCCTCGCAGGCACCGAACGTTACATTGAACCCTTGCTGGAACTTGGCGGAGGACCACCTGGCGGCGAGAGTCGTCTTGCCGATGCCCGGCTCGCCCGACACGAGCACCAACACCGCGCGCTTTTCGGCCGCCATCGTCTTTGCCGCGTCGTCGAGTTCGCCCATGGGCCTGTCCCGACCGAAGAAGCCAAACGGGCCGTGGCTCGCCGAGGCCACAAGCCGGTCGGGCATCGGCCACTGACTGGCAGAATTTGAAGGGGTCGGGGCCCAGGGGACCTCAAAAACGTCGACCGGATCGGGCAGACCCTTGAGCGTCATCGGGCCGACCGGATCGAAATCCTGGCCCGCGCGCTGTCCAGCCAGCAACCTCACGAGATCAGTGGCGAGTATTTGCCCCGCAGCCGCTGCCGCGCACAGACGCGCTGCCTCGATAACGGGCTGGCCAAAATAGTCTCCGTCGTCCTCCACTGTCTCGCCAGTGGATACACCGATTCGCAGGCCGAGGGACTCGGTTTCGCCGCGCTCCATGTGCCTCGACCGCCTGCTGCATTCCGACCGCACAATTGATTGCCCGGCTGGCCGAGGTGAATGCCACCATTAGACCGTCGCCGAGGTTCTTCACTTCTATACCCCCGGCAGCCGACACCTCCGACCGCAACAAGGAGAGATGCTGAAGGTACCGTTGGCTGCCTTCCTCCATCGAGGCGGCGAGAGACGCTGAGGCATCAACAATGCCCGTGAAGAGCAGCGTTGCCGAAACAGTTTGCGACAACCGGATTCTCCTTCCTCGGCTGAGGCCGTTATCTTCGCACACCAGTGACAAGACCCGCCCATTTCGATACCGCTTGACGATGCCTGTAGGGCCGGATTTCAAGGGCCGATATTCATGACCGATGACAGTGATCTGCAACCACTCGTAGCTGCTCAGTTCCAAGCATTAGCTGAATCGCTTACAACTGCTTCTGATGCAGGGTGGACCACCGCATCGCTGTGTGACGGGTGGCGAGTCCGCGAAGTAGTTGCCCACATGACCACGCCGACAAAGGGCAGCGGACTTCTGGGAGAGGCGGGCGATAGTCGCCGCCCACCCCACCGGCGTTCGAGGGCGGTCCGACAACGAACCGGCCACGACTGTGTGCATCGGGTCCGCTCAGCCTCGGAACGAGAACATCAAGGCAACACCATTGGCGTATTCCGCAGCCTCAATACTCAAGGCGAGTTTCAATGCGCACGTTGGGTTAGCTGCGTCAGGATCTGGATGAGATCGTCAAGCCGCTCGGAGCCAAGCTCACATGCCATCGATTCGTCCACGGTTTGTACCGACTCTCCAATGAGATCGGCAGCCCGCCGCCCTTTGGCCGAGAGCCGAAGATCGCTCCTACGTCGATCCAGTGCGTTGGGCCTTCGATCCACGAAACCCTGCGTCACCAAGGTGTCGACGAGTCTCGACACGGCCTGCTTGCTGACACCCAACTCGTTGATCAATTTGCCGGCGTCGCTGTCCCCCCTCGACAGAATCATCAGTGCCCAGTAACCGGGCTGCGGCAACTCCTCAAGCCCACGTTTCGACAAGGAATCGCTGATAGCAATCCGATAGCGATGGCTGGTTCGACGCAACAACCAGGGCAATGGCACGGTTCCGATTACGGTCTCGCGGCCCATGGCTGGTGCGGAACTTGCTCGAATCGTCATAGTAGTTGACAGTCTACCATCGGGACTAAATGCTAGTGTCGTCCACGAGATAAGGAGCCGCCTGATGCCTTACGGCACTGGTCCAATCGTCAGATATGCCTTCATTGGAGCAACCCCGTGGCAGCGCTACCTCATCGGTGTCGTCATGGTCGTCGGTGGCGTTGCCCTCGTGGTGCTCGGGCCGTCACGGGTGGGTTTCTGGCTGTCGCCGGCGGTTTTTTGCTTTGGCGCATGGTTCGCGGCCGGCTGTCTCGGCCACAAGCGACGTCAGAGCCAAGCTCTCAAGGTGAGTGACCATGATCCGCTCGTTTCTCCCCTCGTTCGTCAACCGGCGTGGATACGGGCGGCACCCCGGAACTACCCGCGAGTCCGAGCGCGATGTGGCGGAGCGAGCGTTGCTGACGAAGGTTCGATGTGGTGCGAAGCCCTCCGCGAAACGTCGCAAGCGCGCACCTGTGTTGTGGTTGACCTTGGTCCTCACCGCCATGGCTCTGGCCGCCTGCTCGTCGCCGACCACATCGTCGGGCAGCAACTCGGCCACCACCACGACGATTACCGGTCGGCACCAACACGGCCTGGGTCAAGGACAGCACGAGCGCCCTGAATGTCTTCCTGCCCGACCAGGACAGCATCTACTGGTTCGATGGCTACGGCACCGCCAACGGCGCACGTACCGTTGTCAGCGGCCAGGTGCCAACGGCGCGATATTGGTCGTTCACGGCCTATCCCGTCCCGCAGAACGACCAACGTCAGCACCTGCACGACACGCAGATCGACCAGTCCGACGGGCGATACACGCTCACCATCGCCCAGAACTGCGCGGGCGTGAGCGGCACCTGCATGACCATGGGGGCCACGGATGGCGGTGTCCTCGTCATGCGCCTCTATGTGCCGGTCGACATCAACGGGGCCGGCACTGGCGGCGTACCGCTCCCCACTGTTGGATTCGTAAACCAATCGGGCAAGGAGATCTCACTCGAACAGGCCGCTGGGAATCCCGCTATCGGCCAGGTAGTCGCCAACTACCGTGACCAGAACGGCGCGCTCCCGGCCGATCTGGTGCAGAGCTACCCACCGCCCACGCCTGTGCCCGTTCCAGTGACAAGCCCCACTCCGGTTGGCGGTGTCTCTTATGGCACCGGCCCCTATGCCAATCCCGACAACATCTACGAGCACATCGCCTACACAACGACTCGAGGTAACCTCGTGGTCACTGCGAAGGCCCCCACCTACCAAACCGATTCCAACCCGAAGGCGAACGATCTGGCCCGCACCGCCGACCAGCACCCACAGGTGCGCTACTGGTCGCTGTGTACGACACTGAAGGGGCGCCACACCGGAGACTGCCTGCGTGACGAACAGATCTCGATTCCATCCGGCAGCGACACCTTCACGGCCATCGTGTCACCTACTTGCCCGGTCGTCGGCTATGCGAACTGCCTGATTGCTGGGCCGGAGCCGCTCCAGAGTTCGCTCGCCTACCGCAACCTCTTGCCGAGTTCTGCATTTAAGCCGATTGCTTTCACCGGGCCATACCGTTTGACCGCCACCTATGTGGCCCGCAACAGCTGACCTTCAGTTATCCACACGCCCAAATGTGTTGTTACACGGGTGATCCACGGGCTAATCGAGAGATGACGATCTGACACGCGTGGATTTCGCGGGACCAAGGCCAATAGGGCCTTTGGCCAGATTTTTCTTTGTGGAGGCGATGGGACTCGAACCCACGAACCTCTTGACTGCCAGTCAAGCGCTCTACCAGCTGAGCTACGCCCCCGTAGCAAGTGCGACTTGGGTTGCCGACGTTTCGTCAGCTTTCCGCTGTCACGACGCAATGGGTGCAGGAGCCACGAGGTCTCTTGCACTGGGCTGCGCCGAAGCGGACACTTTACTCTGTTCCGGAGCGACCCGGAATGCACTGCCCTATCTCTCCTGAGCTGGTCGCTTTGGCTGCGTCGATGATCCAATTCCTGCTGATGCGCTGGACCTTTCCCAAATACCGTTGGCCGAAGGGGTAGAAGCAGCATCTACCATCTGATCGATGGCACGGGCCTATGACGTTGAAGAAATCGAGCTCAAATGGCAGGCACGGCTGGCGCGACGAGGGCACCTACGAGGTGGACAACGACGATCCTCGTCCACCTTTCTACGCCCTCTGCATGTATCCCTATCCGTCGGGCGCGGCCCACCAAGGTCATGTCAGGAACTACACCTTTGGTGACCTCGTTGTTCGCTACCAAACCATGCAAGGAAAAGCGGTGTTATCGCCGTTTGGCTTCGACTCCTTCGGGCTCCCAGCTGAAAACGCCGCCATTAAGACCGGTACGCACCCGAGGACCTTTACCGAGGCCAGAATTGCGGAGCTGAAGGAGTCGGTGACTCGACTGGGCGCCGTCTACGACTGGCGCCGAGAGATTCGAAGTCACGATCCTGACTACGTCCGCTGGAGCCAGTTCATCTTCACCAAGATGATGGAAGCAGGCTTGGTCTACCGAGCCAATGCACCGGTGAACTGGTGTCCGGGATGCCAAACGGTGTTGGCCAACGAACAGGTCAACGCCGATGGGACGTGTGACCGATCGGGCGATGTGGTCATTAAACGAGATCTTGAGCAGTGGTTCTTCAAGATCACTGGGTACGCCGACGAACTCTTAGAGGGTCTTGATGACTTGGCCTGGCCCGAGCGGGTCAAGACCATGCAACGCAATTGGATCGGTCGCTCTGAAGGTGCGGAGATGGATCTCATTGTTGAAGGTCGTGACGGGAGCGACGGAAATCCCGGCCTCGCACTCCGTGTCTTTACGACCCGACCCGACACCAGTTTTGGCATGACCTATGCCGTCGTGGCCCCCGAGCACCCCTTGCTCGACGAGTTAACGACCGATGCTCATCGCGAACTGGTTGACGAGATCCGTATCGCGTGCCGCCACTGAGACTGACATCGAACGAACGGCCACCGAGAGCAAGGTCAGTTTGGAAAAGCGGGGTGCCTTCACCGGGCAGTCGAGTCATCAACCCGTTTACCGGCGACACCGTGCCGGTCTACGTGGCCGACTACGTTCTCATGGGTTACGGCACCGGCGCCATCATGGCGGTGCCGGCCGAGGACAGCCGCGACTGGGACTTCGCCCAACTCCACGGTCTGCCCATCATCCGCACCGTGCAACCGCCACCAGATTGGGATGAGAACGGGGGAGGGGCCTATACCGGCGAGGGCGAAAAGATCAACAGCGAGTTCTTGAACGGTCTCGATTTGGTCACGGCCAAAGCTCGGGCCACCCAATGGCTGGAGGAGCGTGGCCTGGGCCAACGCACCGTCAACTACCGCCTCCGTGACTGGCTGGTCTCTCGCCAACGCTTTTGGGGCTGCCCCATTCCCGTGGTCTACTGCCCCGAGCACCGTGCCGTGCCTGTTCCATCAGACCAGCTTCCGGTCATGGCGCCGGACGATGTCGAGTTCTTGCCCACGGGCCAGTCTCCGTTGGCCCTCCATCAAGGATTTCTTCACACCACCTGTCCCATCTGCGGCGGCCCGGCCACGCGTGAGACCGACACCATGGATACCTTCGTCGACTCCAGTTGGTACTACCTACGCTTCTGCGATCCGTTCAGCAACGATGCGCCGTTTGATCCTGCGGCGGCCCGCCACTGGATGCCGGTCGATCAGTACATCGGTGGCATCGAACATGCCATCTTGCACCTCCTCTACGCCCGCTTCTTCACCCGAGCCCTGATCGATGTGGGCTTGGCTCCTGGCATAGAGCGCGAGCCCTTTCGTCGGCTCTTTACCCAAGGCATGATCCGCATGGACGGCTCGAAGATGTCGAAGTCAAAGGGCAACTTGGTGGCCCCTGGTCAGTACTACGCCACCGTCGGAGCCGATGGTCTGCGACTGTTTCATCTCTTCGTGGGCCCTCCCACCGACGACTTCGACTGGACCGAACAGACCGATCAAGTCATTGACGGGTGCGGCAAGTTCCTGGCTCGGCTCTGGCGACTGGTGACGGCCGACGACATCGAGGCGCGATAGGGGAGCAAACGAAAGATGATCTCGCCGTGCGCCAGGCCACGCATCGGACCATCAAGAAGGTCACCGACGATATCGAGCGTTGGTCCTACAACACCGCGGTGGCGCACTGCATGGAACAGGTCAACCTGCTCTCGCGCTACTGCCACGGTGACGTAGCCCCCCATCGAGCGGTACTCGACGAGGCCTTCGATGCGCTGCTACTCCTTTTGGCTCCGATGGCCCCTCACATGACGGCTGAGTTGTGGGAGCGGTGCCACGGCGAAGGCACATCGGTTCACAGTCAACTTGGCCCTCCTTCGACACCGCCTTGGTGGCAGAAGAGACCGTCACCTTGGTGGTGCAGGTCAACGGCAAATTGAAGATCGCATCGAGGTCGATCCCTCGATCACAGATGCTGAAGCGGCAGAAGCGTTGGCTTGGCATCGGAAAAGGTCATTGAAGCGCTGGGCGGTGCCGAGCCTCGGCGGGTGATCGCAAAGCCACCGCGCCTGGTCAACGTCGTCCTCTGACCGCGGGATTCGTCAAAAACTCTTGCGAGAGCCTGGCCTCATCTCGCGGGCGCTCAAGACTCAGAGGGTGCGAAATCCGGCCAACACGTCGCTCCACAGATCGGGGTCGACCTTGTAAGGGGCGTAAAAGCTGACACGGTCGCCAGGTCGCCGTAGCGAGCGATCATTTTGGCCGCCACTTGATCGGGCGCGGCCACCACGGCGAAGGCGTCAAGCATCTCATCGCTGATGAGTTCACCCATCTGCACCCATTCCCCCCTTTTTGAAAGCGTGTTGAGTTCGGGTTGGAGTTCGTCCCAACCGTGCAGTTCGAGCACGCCCTTGTAGGCCGGGGTAGAGCCGTAGAAGGCGATCTGTTGTTTGGTGCCGGTGGCCGCTTTGGCCATGGCCTCGTCGCTCTCGCCCGTTACGACAAACCCCGGATACGACACGATGAGATCGGAGCGTGACTTCCCCGCTTTTTCTGCACCTCGCATGAGGGCAGGGATGCTGCGTTCTCGTAGGTACTTCTCGGTGGTGAAGCCGTGGGCCAACAGGCCATCACCCACCTCGCCAGCAACCTCGGTCATCAACTCGCCAACCGCGGCCAACACAATTGGCGGATTGCCGTAGGGATTTGGACCGGGATTGAAAAAGGGCGTCATGAGGGTGTGGGTGTAGAACTCGCCGCGAAAGGCCAGCGGGTCGCCCGTGGCCCAGCTCTCCCAGATGGCCCGGATGGCCAGGATCAGTTCGCGCATGCGTGGGGCGGGGTGCGACCAGGGCATGGAGTACCGCTTGGTGATGTGCGGCTTGATCTGTGATCCCATGCCTAAGTAGAAGCGACCTTGGGACAGGTGCTGCAGGTCGTTGGCCATCACGGCCAAGGTCATGGGGTTCCGGGCAAAGGCCACCGCAATGGCGGTGCCGAGCTCCAACGTCTCTGTGGCCGAGGCCGCAACGGCCAAAGGCAGAAACGGATCGTGACTTGTCTCCGACGACCACACCCCGTCGTAGCCAGCGGCCTCGGCTGTGCGCGCCGCCTCGGCAATACCGGTCGGATCGAAACCAATTCCTCCGTCAACCTTCATGGCCTGACCCTACCCAAGGAAGCGCACAAACGACGGATTGAGGTTTCTTACTGCTCGCCTCGGAGAAACCGTTCGAGCTCGGCCGCGATCTCATCGCCCGAGGGAAGCTCATCCACCCCAAGAGCATTGCCCTCAGAGGCATCGATGTTCTCTTCGAGCTTGCGAACCATCGACTGGTGCTCGGCGTTGTCGGCAATGAGATCGTCGACTTGGCGACGCGAGCTATCGGCGGCGCCGTGCAAGGTCGAAGAGTCGAGGAGCAGACCGGTCGTGGCCGCCAACCCATCGATGAGGGCAGCACTCGCTTCGGGGAACGGCATGGCCGCCACATAGTGGGGAACTCGAGCCCACAGGCTGACAACGTCAATGCCAGCGTCACCAAAGGCGATCTCGAGGGCGGCTTGGACTCCGGCCGGGACCTCGAGTTCACCCGCCACGATTCCGACGCGCTCAACCAACTCCGATGACGACGCCGGCGCCGTGGCGGCCAACTTCACGGGGCGGGTGTGCGGAGCCGGGGCCGGGAACGCGCCCAGTCCAACCACGATGCGCACACCCCACTGGGTGGCAAGTGCAACCACCGACTCGATGAAATCGCGCCAGTGGAAGTCCGGTTCGGGCCCGATGAGATAGAGCACGTCGGCGCCGCCATGGTCCTGACCGAGACGGATCTCGGTGCGGGGCCACGTGAGGTCCGTCGTGACACCGTTGACGATGCGCGCCACTGGTCGTCGGGCCCGCTGGTCCAAGAAGTGATCGCCGTCAAAGGTCACGAGCGGCTCGGTGGGCGAGTCGGTGAGCAGCGAAGCAATGGCTGTGGCCGCTCCAAGTCCCGGCGTCGACCCAGCCTTCGAGTGAGATGACCAAGACGGGTTCGTGCAAGGCCGGCGCCTCGTGCACCTCGTAGATAGGGGTTGGCTCGCTGCTCAATTCACTGCTCCTGCATGAAGGGTTTCTGCCGCCATCTCGGCCAGGTGGCCGACTTGGCGAGGGAACTCGTCGACACTGTTCTGGTCACCGGCTCCCGCCCCTGCAGCGTAACGAGCGAAGACCCCTTGAAGGATGCAGGCCAACTTCCAATAGCCAAAGGCGGTGTAGAAGTTGATGTCGCTGACGTCGCGTCCAGACGTTGCGGCGTAGCGCTCCAGGACTTGGGCTCGAGAAGAGAATCCGGGTGCGGTGGTGGGGGAGAAGCCGAGGACGGCGGTGGCGTCTGTGGGCTCGGCCCAATAGACCATCAAAAGCCCGACATCGGCCATCGGGTCACCGAGGGTGCAGATCTCCCAGTCCAAGATGGCCCGAACCTGCCCGGCATCGTCCAAGACCACGTTGTCCATCCGATAGTCGCCGTGGACCACCGACACGCCGCTGCTGGGTGGGCACCGACTGGGCCAGCTCTTCGCCCACCCGCTCCACCAGGCCGCCGTGGTCGACGCCCTCTACTTTCATGTCTTTGTACTGGGCCGTCCAGCGCTTGAGCTGGCGTTCGATGTAACCCTCGTGGCGAGCCAGGTCGCCCAGTCCCACCTGGTCGACATCGACGGCATGCAGGGCGGCCAAGGTATCGGCCATGTGGTCACCAACGACTCGACGGGTCGGGAGTTCGAAGGCGGCCTCGGCTCCGGCGGCGTCACGCAAGATGTGACCCTCCACGAACTCCATGACGAAAAACGGCCGCTCGTTGACCGCTTCGTCCTGGCAGAGACCGAGCGTCGTCGGCACCGGGATGCCGACGGGCCCGAGGGTGCTCATGAGGCGATGCTCACGAACCATGTCGTGGGCGGTGGGCAAGACATGGCTGACCGGGGGGCGACGGAGGGCAAAGGCCCGGCCGGCGGCGTCTTCCACTCGAAAGGTGAGATTGGAGCGTCCGCCCGCGATGAGCGTGAAGGTGAGAGGGGGCTCAACCCCGTCAATATTGGCCGTGAACCATGCCGTGACGGCCTCGGCGTTGATTCCTTCTGGTCCACTGGACATGCCCTGACGCTATCGCCCCTCGCCTGGGCCTCCCGACGTCTCGGATCGTGCCCAAGAGCGAGCAGGTATCGTGCCAGCTGATGACCGATGTCACTGATGCCACATTTGAAACAGCCGTCCTCAACCGGAGCCAAGAGGTCCCGGTTGTCGTTGATCTCTGGGCGCCCTGGTGCGGGCCGTGCAAGACGCTCGGTCCCATGCTGGAGCGGGCCGTTGCGGCCACGGACGGAGCCGTTGAGATAGCCAAGGTCAACGTCGACGACAACCCTCAGATTGCGGCCAGCTTCAATGTGCAGTCGATTCCGGCCGTCTTCGCCATTAGCCAGGCCAAAGTGGTGGACAGCTTTATTGGCGCGGTGCCCGAAGCTGAGATCAATGCTTTTGTGCAGCGCCTGGCTCCGCCGGCCAGTGAAGCGGACACCTGGTGGCCCTTGGTGACGAAGCCTCGCTGCGAGCCGCCCTTGAGCTGGAGCCGGGCCATGTGGGCGCGGTGACCGGCCTGGCTCGCCTACTCCTCGACGGCGGGGATCCCGAAGGCGCCTTGGCCCTGTTAGCCAAGATTGCCGAGACGCCTCGAAACCCGTGCCCTGTCGGCCCAAGCTCGCCTGGCCATTGAAGGCGTGGCCGTGGCCCAAGGTGAGGTCGGGGCCAAACTGGACGAACTGCTCGAACGGGTCAAAGAGGACGACACGGCGCGCCAAGAGTTCGTTGACATCTTGGAGACCTTGGGCGCTGAGGACCCTTTGACGGCTCAGTACCGCAAGGCGTTGGCTGCCCGCCTGTACTGATGCAAGCAGAGCCGGCAACGGCGCCGGCCCTTGCCACCACGCTTGCTTTGGGGAGTCGTCGCTATGACGTGACGCACCGGGCCCTTGTCATGGGCATCTTGAACCGCACGCCCGACTCCTTTTACGACCAAGGCGCCACCTTCGAGCTCGACGCCTTCTACCGGCAGGCCGAGAAGCTGGTGGACGATGGTGCAGACCTGCTCGACGTGGGCGGGGTGAAAGCCGGTCCGGGCCCCGAGGTCACAGAGTCAGAAGAACTCGACCGGGTTGTCCCAGTCTTAGAAGCGCTGGCCCAGCGTTTCGAGGTGCCCTTATCGGTCGACACCTGGCGAGCCTCGGTAGCCCGGGCCAGCTACGAGGTGGGTGCCGTTGTGGGCAACGACATCAGCGGATTCGCCGATCCCGACTACTTGGCCACCGCCGCCACCGCTGGTGCAACCGTTATCGCCACGCATATCCGGTTAGCCCCCCGCGTCCGTGACCCCGACCCGCACTACGACGACGTGGTGGTCGATGTGAGCGCATTCCTTGTCGCTCGAGCTGAGCGCGCCCGGGCCGCCGGCATCCCGAAAGAGCGCATCGTGCTCGACGCCGGACTCGATCTGGGCAAAACAGCCGAGCAGTCACTCACCTTGCTTCGGGCCTCAGACCGCCTCGCCGCACTCGGATATCCACTTTTACTGTCGGCGTCGAACAAGACATTTCTCGGCGTCATCCTTGACCTTGAGATCACCGAGCGCAGAGAGGCATCGTTGTCGGCCGCGGCCCTTGGGGTGGTGCGGGGCTGTCGGGTGCTGCGAGTCCACGATGTACGAGGCACCTGTCGGGTGCGAGACACGCTGGCCGCTCTCAGCGAGATTGGTGGCGCACGTTGACTGCGCCCGCGTCGCCCCAGCCGAAGCCCCGGCCTATTTCGTCAAGGGCGACGATGCTGCGCTCGGTGGCGCAAGCAGCTCGCGCCCTCATTGAGCAACTGGTGGGTCAGCGTGATCCCGCTCTCGTGGTCGAAGAGCACGGAGGATCGTCGGGCGACGAACTCGACATCGGCATCGTGGTCGACGCCTGTACGACGCCACCCTTTCTGATCGACCGCCGCGTCGTGGTGGTGCGCGATGCGGGGCGTCTCAATGCGTCTGATGGCGGTCGGTTGGTCGACTACCTCGCTGATCCGTTGCTCTCGTCAATTTTGGTGCTGGTGGGCGGGGGTGGCACGGTGCCGCAGGCGCTGGCCAAGTCGATCGCGGCCAAAGGCCAGGTGATCGACACCTCGGCCGGCATCGGCAAAGCCCGCAAAGCCTGGGTCAGCGATCATGTGAAAGACGGCCCGGTTCGGTTGAATGCCGCCGCCACCAATCTGATTGGCCAGCATCTGGGCGAGGACTTGGGACGCCTGGCCGGCATCTTGGACACGCTGGCCGCGGCCTATGGCGAAGGAGCGAGCATTGGGCCCGCCGAGCTGTCACCTTTTCTGGGCGAGGCCGGAGGCGTGCCGCCCTGGGATCTCACCGACAGTATCGACCGCGGTGAACCGGACAAGGCGTTGGAGGTCCTTCATCGCATGTTCGGTGCGGGAGGTCGAGCACCCATTGAGGTGCTCAGCCTTCTTATACCGCCACTACGCCCAGATGCTGCGCCTTAGACGGTGCGGCCTTAGCCACGGCCGACGATGCGGCCGAGTTGCTCGGGGTGCGCAGTTCCTTCGTGGCCAAAAAGGCGCTCGATCAGTCCCGGCGTCTCGGTCATCAGCGTCTGACCGCAGCCGTGCTGCTCTTGGCCGACGCTGACCTCGATCTAAAGGGAGCGTCTGCGCTGCCGCCCGAACTGGTGGCAGAGATCTTGGTCGCTCGTCTGAGCCGACTGGTGCGGGCCAAGGCGAGCTCGGCTCGCTGAGCGAGCAACGCCTTACTGCGCTGCAGCCTCAATCTTGTTGATGCGACGCATCAAGCGAGACTTGTGATTGGCGGCCGTGTTCTTGTGCAGGACACCCTTGGCCGCCGCCTTGTCGATGCGTTTCACGGCCAAACGCAACTGTTCGGCTGAGCTCGTCGCTCCCGAGCTCTGCGGCCGTCACGGCACTCTTGTTGCGGGTGCGCATCTCTGATCGCACCGCTTTGTTGCGAAGACGACGACGCTCGTTTTGACGGTTGCGCTTGATTTGGCTGCGAATATTGGCCACGTGTATTCCTGTCTGGAGCCGAAGTGAGCGACCGGCAACTTGCACGCCGATCGGGTGGCACTGGGAGAGTCCCAGGCCGGGGCGGAAAGCAATAGTAGCAGTCCAGGGGACCGTTCTGGCTTAGGTGGGCGGTAGGCCAGGACCTTGGTCGGCCCGGGGCGCGTTGACCCGGGTTCGGGCCCTGGTCCGAAGTTCTGACCACCCGAAATCTTCGGCCGGGGGTCGCCGACGCTTGCGCGGCGGGCGGAGTACGAGCCGTGAAGGGGCGCTCTGCGGGTTGGGAGCACCAACGACCTGGGGCCGGACCGCTGACCCTTCGGCCCTTCCCAGGCCAGCCAAGGTCGGGTCAACCGCCCCCCAGACTTCGGGCGGTAGGAGCGAGATCATGGCCTCTTTGCGTTGCAGCGTCTGACGACGTTTGACCCTCCTTTGGCGCCGGCCGACCAGAAAAAAGACAAGGGCGGCAAAGAAGACCAGTCCAACCATCGAAGGACCAAAAAGGTCCTACTGGTGTGGGTTTGACCGGCCAGCGGGGCGCTTTCGAGCCCCGCTGGTCGTGGGCCGAATTTTTCTGCCAACTGGGCGTGGGTGATCGTTCTGCTGCCAATACCAGGCACGACCATGGTCAGAAGGTCGAAGTGGCCCGGGAGTTCCTGCCAGACAATGCGCGAGACCTGGGTCAGATTGGACGTGAGTTGTGCGTTGGTCGTGCCCGGACCTCGGAGCGTGTCGACCGTGACCGTGACGTGGCTCATGCCACCCGGCACTTCCGACGCCCATGATTGGGTTGACGAAGCCCGAGAGGCTGAGATCGTTGGCCGTCACGGTTTCTCCCGTGTCAAGGGTGCAGCCTGAGACGAGCAGCGCCACGAGCAGACGCAAAGCCGAGCCAGAACCGTGGCGCTGACCGTTTGGAGCGCTGGGCCGACTCACGATGCCCGTTCGATCTCACTACTTCCACCACCACGTAGGCACACCAACCTCCGGACTGGCGCAGTATGGCGCGATTTGCCGGAGCGTTGGAGGCGCGTGGCGGGCCGGTACGATCGACGGACCGTGTCACCCGCCCCATCGAACAGTCCTGTCGCGACCGATCGCATCCGGAACTTCTCCATCATCAGCCACGTTGATCACGGCAAGTCGACGCTTTCCGACCGCATTTTGGAGCTGACCGGGGCGGTCGACCCCCGCTTCATGCGGGCCCAGTATCTCGACTCGATGGACATCGAACGCGAACGCGGCATCACCATCAAGGCCCAGAACGTGCGAGTGCACCATCGCGACCACGTGCTGCATCTCATCGACACCCCTGGCCACGTGGACTTTGGCTACGAGGTCAGCCGATCTCTGGCCGCATGTGAAGGGGCGGTTCTTACTGGTCGACGCCTCCCAGGGCATTCAGGCTCAAACACTTGGCGAACTGTTACCAAGCCATCGAGAACGATCTTGAGATCGTGGCCGTTCTCAACAAGATCGATCTCCCAGCCGCTGACCCCGAGCGCAGTGCCAAAGAGATCGAACACGTCCTCGGACTCCCGGCCGACGGCATCCTTCACATTTCGGCCAAAACCGGTGAGGGGGTCGAAGCACTGTTGGACGCCATCATCGAACGAGTGCCGGCGCCGACGGGTGACCGTGAGGCTCCGTTGCGCGCCCTCATCTTCGACTCTTCCTACGACCAGTACCGCGGCGTGGTGAGTTCGATCCGGATCGTTGACGGCACCATGCGGACCGAAGCCAGACTGCGCTTCATGCACGCCGGAGCGGTGCACGACGTCGAAGAGATCGGGGTGCGGACACCCGCCACGGAGGCCGTTGATCTGCTCGGACCGGGCGAAGTGGGCTATCTGGTGGCGGGCATCAAAGACGTGGGCGGAGCCCGATCGGGCGAGACGGTGACCGAAGCTCGCCATGCCGCCACCAACCCATTGGCCGGTTACCGAGATCCAAAACCCATGGTCTTCTGCGGGCTCTATCCCATCGACGGCGACGAGTTGCCTGATCTGCGCGACGCACTCGACAAGTTGAAGCTCAACGACGCCAGCTTCACCTTCGAACCCGAATCATCCAAGGCCCTTGGTTTTGGCTTTCGCTGCGGTTTTCTTGGTCTATTGCACATGGAGATCGTGCGTGAACGGCTGGAGCGCGAGTTCAACCTCTCACTCATCGCCACGGCACCAAGCGTGGCCTATCGAGCATTTCTCACTGATGGCAGTGAGATCAACGTGGACAACCCAACGGAGCTGCCCGACGCCAGCCGGCTCGACCACATCGACGAGCCCATGCTGCGGGCCACCATCTTGACCCCGACCGAGTACACGGGCACGGTCATGGATCTCTGCCAGAGCCGGCGGGGCGAGATGACGCGGATGGAGTACCTCTCGCCCGAACGGGTTGAGCTCGTCTACACCATCCCTTTGGCCGAAGTCGTGGTCGATCTCTTTGACCAGCTGAAGAGCCGCACCAAGGGTTACGCCAGCTTGGACTACGAGCCGGTGGACTACGCCACGGCCAACTTGGTGCGGGTTGACGTCCTGATCAACCATGTGCCGGTCGACGCCTTCTCCACCATCGTGCATCGGACCACGGCCGACAACTATGGACGTCGCATGACCGAAAAGCTTCGTGAACTGATTCCCCGCCAACTCTTCGACGTGCCGATCCAGGCCGCCATTGGCGGGCGAGTCGTGGCGCGTGAGACGGTCAAGGCCAAACGCAAGGACGTCTTGGCCAAGTGCTACGGCGGCGACATCAGCCGAAAGCGCAAGCTGCTTGACCGCCAGAAAGAGGGCAAGAAGCGGATGAAGAACATCGGGCGGGTCGAAGTACCCCAAGAAGCCTTCATTTCGGCCCTCCGGTTGGAGGATTAACCAAGTGTTCACCGCCCAAATCTGTCCACGGGAGCCTGGCACTCGGTAGAATCGAGTGCTAGCCCCAATCTGAGGACCTATGCCCAGCACTACCCACGATCAACAGCCCGCAGACGCTGGTGTTGAGGCGCGCCGAGCTTGACCGCAGAAAGGCCGCCATCTTGGAGGCCGTGGTGTCCGAGTACATCGGTACGGCCCAGCCGGTTGGCTCCTCGCATGTGGCCCAAGCTCCCGGCGTCCAGGTCTCTTCGGCCACCGTGCGCTCCGAGATGGTCGCCCTCGAGCATGAGGGCTATCTGGTGCAACCCCACACCAGTGCGGGACGGATTCCGACCGACAAGGGCTACCGCTTTTTCGTCGATCACCTGACCGAGCCCGGCGTCCTTGGTCCCGCCCAACATCTGAAGGTGAGTCAGTTCTTCGACCAGGTACACGGCGAGATGGAGCAGGTCTTAGAGCGAGCCAGTGGCCTGCTCAGCGAACTGACTTCGTGTGCGGCGGTCGTGATGGGTCCGTCGCACGACACCGCCACCATTCGATCCATCCAACTGGTTGGCCTTGGCCCCCGCCTTGGGCTGATGGTCATCGTGCTCTCCGACGGTGCGGTGGAAAAGCGCACGGTCGAGTTCGAGACCGAGACGACCGACGCCATGGTGGCTCGAGCCACCCAGCACTTGCAGCAGTACTTGGGCAACACCATCGTCGGTGCCACCGCCTCGGTGCCAGCCACCGGTGACGCCGACATGGACCGAGCCGTCCACCTGGCCTTTCGTGCCTTGGCCGATCTCGGTCGACAAGGAGAGCCCGAACAGGTCTTTGTCGGTGGACCGTCGCGACTGGCTGAATCCTTCGACGCCGTTGAGACGGTGCGCTCGGTGCTTGGAATCTTGGAGCAACAGATGGTGGTGGTGACATTGCTTCGCGACGTGCTGGGTCGTGGGCTCACGGTGGCCATCGGGACCGAGCATGGCTTTGAGCCCTTGGCCGAGTGCGCCGTGGTGGTGGCTCGGCTGACCGCCGACGGCCACGACGCTGGAGCGATTGGTCTGTTGGGCCCGACTCGGATGGACTACCCCCGAGCCCTAGCGGCCGCTCACGTTGTCGGTGAACGACTCGGGCAACGCTTCGGCGGCACCAGCAGTAGTGAAAGTCCCGCCCTCGACCGGTTGGACGGATCGCGTGGCTAGCACTGACGCCTTGGGCGACCTCTACGGCCTCTTGGAAGTCTCGCCTGCCGCCACCGACGACGAGATCAAGCGCGCCTATAGAAAGCGCGCTCGTGAGCTTCATCCTGACAACAATCCGGGCGACGCCGTGGCCGAGGCCAAGTTCAAAGAGGTGTCGCTGGCCTACGAAGTGCTGCGAGACCCCGAGCGGCGGGCTCGCTATGACCGCTATGGCCCAGAAGGCGTCTTTGGCCAGGGTGTCGGTACGCCCGGGGGCTCGCCGTTCAACTTTGACGGTGGAATTGGTGACCTGTTCGAGGCTTTCTTCGGGTCGGTATCGGGCAATCAAGGTGGCAGTCGTCGAAGGGGCCCAGCGCCGGGCGCCGACGCTGAGATCGGTCTCCGCCTTGAGTTCGTCGAAGCGGCCTTTGGGGCGCAAAAAGAACTGTCGGTTCGACTCCCGGTGACCTGTGAGACCTGCGAAGGACGCGGCGCTGAGCCCGGAACCGATCCCGTGTCGTGTCCCGACTGTCAGGGCACGGGTGAGATCCGCCGTATTCGTCAGTCGTTGCTCGGCCAAGTGGTGACGGCGGTGGCCTGTAGTCGTTGCCAGGGTTTGGGCGAGACCATTGCCTATCCGTGCGCCGACTGTCGAGGCGAAGGGCGCCGGATGGAAGACCGTTCTTTCGTGGTCGACGTCCCAGCCGGAGTAGAGAACGGATCCACCCTGCGCTTGGCCGACCGTGGTCCTGCCGGGCATCGTGGTGGCCCGAACGGTTCGCTTTTCGTCCACTTGAATGTGACGCCAGACGATCGATTTGAGCGACGAAGGTGACGACCTCCACTCGCTGGTGCACATCTCGATGGCGCAAGCGGCCCTGGGCGCTGAGCTCCAGATCGACACCCTGGAAGAGCCTCGCCAGATCCTGGTACCGACCGGGACGCAGCCAGCTCACGTCGAGCGGGTGAAGGGTGCGGGCATTCCACATCTGCGAGGACGAGGTCGCGGCGACCTCTATGTGCATCTCGTCATCGACACCCCGACTGCGCTCGACGCCAAGCAAGAAGAGCTGTTGCGCCAGCTGGCGGCCGAACGCGGCGAGTCAGTCAGCCCGCCGGGTGCTGGCGGCGACGGCGTCTTGCACCGCATTCGTTCTGCTTTCGGTTGAACGTGGGTGGGGCCAAAGGGGGGACGGACCCGAGCGGTCTGCTCCGTCGAGCGCAGGCCTCAGCCCAGGTCTTTGTGGCCGATCCCACCCATCCGGTGATCGAAAGCGACGACCTCCACCATCTGTCACGGGTCCTGCGTCTCCGACGCGACGCACCGGTGGTGGCCAGCGACGGCGCCGGCCACTGGACCATCTGCCGATTTGGTGGACCCGACTCGGGCTGCGGTGATGCGCTCACGGTCGACGAGGCCGCCATCTTTGAGGCTCGCCTCGGACCAGCCGTTGTAGTCGCGTTTGCCCCGGTCAAAGGCGACCGTCCCGAATGGGTGGTCCAGAAACTGACCGAGTTAGGCGTCGATCGAATCGTGCCGATGGAGACGGAGCGATCGGTGGTGCGTTGGCGTGGGGAACGGGCCGATCATGCCGTCGCCCGGCTCCGTCGCATCACGGTGGAAGCGGCGGCCCAAAGTCGACAGGTCTGGCTTCCTGAGGTCACCGCACTGGTGCGCTTGGCCGCGCTCGGGACCATGGTCGAGCGTGATCCCGAACGTGGCTCAGCAAGCCTGGTCAGTCTGGCCCAGATGGGCGGTGACCGGCCCACCAGCCAGATCCGGCTCATTGCCATAGGGCCCGAAGGTGGCTTTAGCCCTGAAGAGTTGGCCCAGGGCCACGATCAGGGCTACGGCACGGTGGGGCTGGCCGGCGGCGTACTGAGGGCTGAGACGGCGGCCGTGGCCGCTGGGGTGCTTCTCACCCAGCTTCGGGCCGGTACGGTGGCAGAGATGGGAGACTATTAGGAGTGGTTCCAGAGGACATCACGTGGCTCAGCACCAAAGAGGCCGCGGCGCGCCTCGGAGTCACACTGCGGAGTCTCTACAAGTTCGTCGATGAAGGTGAGCTTCCGGCCTATAAGTTCGGCCGAGTGATCCGCCTCAAAGGGGCGGACGTGGACGCCTATATCGAGGCCTGTCGCATTAGCCCGGGCGAACTCGAGCATCTCTATCCGCCCTTGAAAAGCGGCGACGAAGAGACATGAACCGCCCTTTTCTTTGTGCCATGGCGCAAACTCGTCGCTGGGCCAGCTCCACTCCATCGATCAAAGGATCTCGCACATGAAACAACTTCACCGTTGACGACACCGAACGCTTGCATCTTCTGCCAGATCGCCGAGGGCTCCGCCCCGGCCGAGATTGTGGTCGCCACCGAAACCACCGTTGCGTTCCGTGACCTCAGTCCAATGGCTCCGGTCCACGTCTTGGTGGTACCCCGCCGCCATATCGACGACGCCGCAGCCATCACCGCGGCCGATGGCGCCGTGCTGGCCGACATGATGCTGACGGCCCAGGCCGTGGCCAAGGCCGAGGGCATTGACGGGAAGGATCGGGGCTTCCGGCTCATGATGAACGTCGGACCCGATGCCATGAACTCGGTCCCACACCTCCATCTCCACGTGCTCGGGGGCAAGCCGTTGGTGGGGTCGATGGCATGAGCGACAACGAACCAACCACAGCACTTTCGAGAGGGGTGACGGCGACGGCGACCGCAACCGAACACGCAGAGACTTTGGTGCCCCACAATCATCTGATGGCAGGGCTCTTGGGCCAGCGTGACGAACTGTTACGAGTGATTGAGACCTCGTTTCCGCAAAACCGGATCGCCGTGCAAGGCAACGCCATCTCCGTTGATGGTCCCCAGCCCGAGCGGATCACTCGTCTCTTCGACGAGTTGGTGCTGATCTTGGAGTCGGGTCAAGGATTGGACGCCACCAAGCTGCGACGGACCATTGACATGGTGCAAGAGGACTTGCGGCCTTCCGAGGTGCTCAACTCCGAAGTCATGCGGGCGGCCAAGGGTCGCACGGTGCGTCCCAATACGGCGGGTCAGAAGCGCTACACCGACGCCATCTCGACCAACACCATTACCTTTGGCATTGGACCAGCCGGCACGGGCAAGTCGTACTTGGCCGTGGCCCTGGCCGTGCAGGCATTGCAGTCCCGACAAGTGACTCGCATCATCTTGACTCGACCGGCGGTCGAGGCCGGTGAGCGTCTGGGTTTTCTTCCGGGCGACCTCATGGCCAAGGTTGATCCCTACCTGCGCCCCCTCTACGACGCCCTCTATGACCTCTTGGAACCCGAAGGGGCCCAACGCCTTTTGGACCGAGGCACCATCGAGGTGGCACCACTGGCCTTTATGCGGGGCCGCACCCTCAACAGCTCGTTCATCATCTTGGACGAGGCGCAAAACACCACGCCCGAGCAGATGAAGATGTTCTTGACCCGCATTGGCTTCGGGTCCAAATGCGTCGTGACCGGCGATGTGACCCAGATTGACGTCCAAGGCGGACGCTCTGGCCTGGTGGGATTAGAAGACGTGCTGGGCGAAGTGGAGGACATCTCGTTTGTGCACCTCACCCGCCGCGATGTCGTGCGACACAAGATCGTGGCTGACATCATCGACGCCTACGAGTCGTCTGAGGGCGCGGCCGGCAACATCGGGCACGGGGTGACACGACCGCTCGTGACCGTTGACGTCTACGCCGCCGACGAGCAGCACGACCATGTCGTGGCCCTCGATCAGTGGATACAGCTGGCTCGATCGGTCTTGGTGGCGCGAGGCATCAAGGGCGAGGCTGAGGTCTCATTGCTGTTCGTGGACAAAGTGGCCATCGCTGGACTGAACGAGCAGTTTTTGGGCCATGAAGGGCCAACCGATGTGTTGTCCTTCCCCATCGAAGACGACCCCACGCCGTCAGGGCGCTCGCCCGATTTTGGCGGGACCGGTCCGGGCTCGTCCGAACCCAGCGCCGAGCCGTTGACCCTGCTGGGCGATGTGGTGATCTGCCCGGCCGTGGCGGCCGCCAACGCCGTCGAACACGGGGTCTCGTTGGACGATGAAATGGCGCTCTTGGTAGTGCACGGGCTGTTACACCTGCTCGGCATGGACCATGAAGACGAGGCCGAAGCCGAGCAGATGGAGAAGTTGGAGCGCAAACTTCTTCGTCGCTTTCACACCTCGACCACGGCACCTGGCCAAAGCGAGGTCACCCAACTGACAGCGACACCACGACAGAGGGCGAGCCAACACCTCTGGGCGCGCTCGCCGTCGAGGGCGGCCCGTCGTCGACGCACACGACTGACCCGGCCTCGGAGTGATCGCGGCCAGCGGGTTCCACACTGAGGACCTCGTCCTCTTGTTGATCATCTTCGTACTGCTGCTCTTCTCCGGCCTGTTGGCGCTCGGCTGAGACCAGCCTGACCCGGACCAGTCGGGTCAAAGCCCAGTCACTGGTGGACGACCACCGTCGTGGGGCGGGACCGCTGCTCCGCCTGACTGAACACCCCGAGCAGTTCTTGAATCCGGTCCTGCTGCTCGTCCTCATCTGTCAGCTGGTCTCAGCCACCCTGGTTGGTGTCTTGGCCGAGCGCTGGTTCGGGGGTATTGGGGTCCTGCTCGGTGTGGTGTTTGAAGTTGTTGTGATCTTCGTCATCTTCGAGGCCGTGCCCAAGAACTGGGCCGTGCACAACCCTGAACGCGCCGCCCTCTTCAGCGCCCCGATTGTCACGGCCATTGTGCGTTTCCCTCTGGTGAAATGGATCTCGGGGCTGCTTATTGGTTTGGCCAACCTGATCATCGGTCGTTCAGCCGGCGATGAAGAAGAAGCCTCCAACCTCGTGACCGAATCCGAGCTGCGGGCTATGGCTGATGTCGCACACGCCGAAGACGTGATTGAACCGGAAGAGAGAAAGTTCATCCACTCGGTTATCGACTTTGGTGACACGGTGGTGCGCGAAGTCATGGTGCCCCGACCCGACATGGTCACGCTCGAGTCCACGACCACGGTGACCGAAGCCTTGGAGTCGGCCTTAGGAGCGGGCTTCAGCCGACTGCCTGTGCATCCCCACAACGTGGACGATGTGCTCAGGCATCGCGTACACCAAGGACCTGGTGCGAGCCGAGCGTGAAGGCCGGGGCGCGAGTCGGTGGCTGGGCCATGCGGGCGGCCGAGTACGTGCCTGAGTCAAAACCCCTGTCGTCGTTGCTGCGAGAGATGCAAGAGGCCAAGTTCCATATGGCCATGGTGGTCGACGAGTACGGCGGCACCGCCGGTCTGGTCACGTTGGAAGATCTCATTGAAGAGCTCGTGGGTGAAATCGTCGACGAGTTCGACGTTGAGGGCCCAATGGTCGAACAGCGCGAGGACGGCTCCATCGTGGTCAACGGCATGATGCCAGTGGACGACGCCGACGAGCTGTTGGATGCCCAACTGCCCCAAGGGACCTGGGACACGGTGGGCGGTCTGGTCTTGGACTTAGCGGGGCGCGTCCCCGACGCCGGTGAGTCCGTCGACGTCGACGGGTTCAAACTGGTGGTCGAAGGTGTGACCGGGCGACGTATCGATCGCGTCCGCATCGAGCGCACCGTGCCCTCAATGGCGAAAAAGACGAAGGACTGAGTTGTGCACTCCGGATTTGTGACAGTGGTGGGCCGACCAAACGTGGGCAAGTCCACCTTGGTGAACCAGATGGTGGGCACCAAAGTCTCGATTACCTCACCGCGTCCCAACACAACCCGTCACCGCATTCGCGGCGTGCTCCATCACGACGAGGCCCAGGTGGTGTTTGTTGACACCCCGGGGCTCCATCGACCGAAGACTGCACTCGGACGACGGTTGAACGACACCGCCTACGGCTCACTCGAGGACGTCGATGTGGTGGTGGCCCTGGTCGACGCCACGGCCGCAATAGGTCCGGGAGACCGCATGGTCTTGACCCGCGTGCTGCAATCAGCCCGGGCCTACGAAGAGCCGACGTCGGTTCTGATAGCGGTGAACAAAGTGGATGTCTCTCGTGCAGACCAGGTGGCCGAGCGCTTGATCTCGGTCTCAGAGGCCGTGGACACCATCACGGCCGAGTTGAAAGACCGTCCCGGCCATGAGCCCACGGTCGAGTACTTCCCCGTGTCGGCCGTCACCGGGAAAGGGGTGCCAGAGCTCGTCGCGGCCATTGTGGCCCTGTTGCCCGAAGGTCCGCCCTACTACCCCGACGACATGGTGACCGACACCCCCGAAGCCCAACGTGTGGCCGAGCTGGTGCGCGAGCAGCTGCTCATTCGAGCCCGCGACGAACTGCCGCACTCCATTGCATGTCGGGTGACGGAGTGGGAATGGCCTCGTATCCGCTGCGAGATCCTGGTCGAACGGGACTCCCAAAAGGGCATCGTGATCGGGGTGGGTGGTGAAGTGCTCAAAGACGTGGGCACGGCGGTGCGGGCTGAACTACCCGAGGGGGCCTACTTGGAGCTCTTTGTGCGAGTGGAGAAACACTGGCAGCAGCGTGACGAGTCGCTCGACAAACTGGGTTACTGATCGACCTCACCGGCGATGACGCGGGTCAAGAAGTCCTCGACTTGGCGCAGCTCGGTGGTGCGACGCATCGGCGGCATGGCCGCCAACAGCACACCTCGGTAGCCGGCCGTGGCCAGACGCGGATCGAGTACCGCCACCACGCCGTAGTCGTCGGCCGCCCGGATGAGCCGCCCTGCGCCCTGCGCCAACAACGTGGCGGCCCGCGGCAGGTCAATGAGCCGGAAGGCGTTGTCGCCGGCTCGGTCGCGTCGAGCTTGGAGCAAGGGGTCGTCCGGCCGAGCAAAGGGCAAGCGATCGAGCGTGACCAGCGTTAAGGCCCGACCCGGCACGTCGACGCCTTGCCAGAACCCAAGGGTGGCAAAGAGACACGACGTCTCGTCCTCGGCAAAGCGCTCAAGCAACAACGGCTTGGGCAGCTCCCCTTGGACCAGCACTTCGTAGTCCAAGCGATCACGCAACGAGGCCACGGCGGCCTCAGTGGCTCGGTAGCTGGTGAACAGCGCCAGCGTCCGGCCCCCCGCCGCCTTGATCAACTGATGTAACTCCTCGTGCAGCGCCGGCTCAGACTCAGGGCGCCGGCGGTCAGGCAGATGGCGGGCCACGTAGAGCAGGGAGTGGGTTCGATAGTCAAACGGACTGCCGACGTCCAGCTCGGTTGGGGAGTAGTCCGCCAAGCCAACTCGATCGGGCATGGCGCTGGGCACGGTGGCGCTCGTGAGCACGGCAGTGGTCTGACTCCAAAGTGCGGCCGCCAGCGGAGGGCCGACATCGATGGGGGACAGTCGAAGCACCGGGGCGCGCCGAGATCCGTCGACCCAAGCCACATCGTCATCGCTCCGTCCGAGCAGCCGAGCCAAGTCCTCGGCCAGGTGACCGGCCGAGCTCAGGGCCCGGGCTCGGCGTCCTCCGACCTCACGATCGTCGCCCAAGAGCGACGGTGCCGAGTCGGCCTGTCGAAGCGAGCCCAACAGGGCTTGCACCCTTGATGCCGCCAACGTCAGAAGTGCGCTCAAGGCTGCGTGCTCTGCGGCCTGGTCTGAGGCGGCGTCGGTCGCCGGCGGGGTGGCAGGGTAGATGCGCGCTCGTTCGGTCGGTTCAGTGGCTGTCGCACGCAAGGTGTCGCGGTCGTTGAGGACGCGAGTTCCAATGGCCCCCGCCAGCGCATCTGAAAGGGCCTCGCCGATGTCGCCCACGGCAGTGATCTCGCTCGCATCGCTCTGACGGGGTCCTGTTTCGAGCAGAGGTCGGCTCATCGTGACCAGGGCTCGGAACCGACCGGGTGTGACCTCGACCCCGAGGCTGGACGTCATCACCTCTTCCAGCTCATGGGCTTCGTCAAAGATGACGACATCGTGCTCGGGAAGGACGGCACCGCCACTGGCCAGGTGGGCGCCGTAGAGATGGGTGTTGACGACCACGATGTCAGCCGATGCCGCCCGAGCCTGCGCCGCTTCGGCAAAACAGGTTGATCCAGAAGGACAGCGGAAGGCCCCGGGGCACTCTCTCGGACCGACACTCAACATCGACCAGGCTCGGGGACTCGGTTCAAAGGGCAGTTCGGCCCGGTCGCCACTGACCGTGGTTTCGCTCCATTCGATGATGCCCTGCACCTGGTCAACCAGACCGGTGGGGGAGGCGGGCGGACGGAGTCGTTGGGGCGGACGGGGTTTGATCGTTTGCGCCCGAGAGTGGAGTTTCGTTGGGCCCTGCTTCGGGATCGGTCGGGTCCCGGACACCACTGTCGTCGGTCAAGGCTTGTTGGAGACCGCGTCCCGAGACCTCGGTGGCGCGCTGGCGGCAGAGGTAGTTACTTCGGCCCTTTAGGACGGCAAAGGTCACAGGTTGTTCCAATGTGGCGACCACGAGCGGAAGATCTTTGCCAGCCAGTTGGTCTTGGAGGGCTTTGGTGGCGGTGGCCACAACCACCTTGTGGCCCGAGAGGGCGGCCGGCACCAGGTAGGCCAAGGACTTACCGGTGCCGGTGCCGGCTTGGACGACCAGATGGCGACCACGAGCCATGGCGTCTCCCACGGCCCGGCACATCTCGTCTTGCTGGGGCCGGGTTTCGCCTGCGGTGAGAGCCGCGCTCACCTGGTGGAGCTGGTCGACGGCCCGCTGGCCCAGGTCTTCTCGGGTGCCAGAGTCAGCCTCTGATGGCGGTGGTGGCGAAGGCACGCTCAGATCATGCCCGCGCTCAGCACAGAGGCTGGACCAGGTCGCGTCGAAACGACCGTGACCGACCGAGGTCGAGCTGGCAAGTAGTTTCGGCCTGTGCCCCGTGCTGGTTCTGGACCGAGTCGATCTCGCCGCCCTCCTCGATCTGAGGCTGCGGCAGGGTCCCTTGACGAGCAACGATCGGTCGATCCGTTGGGCCAAGGGGTCATCCCCGACGAACTTGATCTCACCCGGGTGCCAGCCCACGTGGCCTGTGTCATGGACGGCAACGGCCGCTGGGCCAACGAGCGGGGTCTGGCCCGCACTGAAGGGCATGCGGCCGGTGAAGAGGCCCTCTTCGACGTGGTGAATGGGGCTCTCGAGATCGGGGTGAAATGGCTCACGCTGTACGCCTTTTCAACCGAGAACTGGCGCCGTCCGCCCGACGAGGTTCGTTACCTCATGGGTTTCAACGAGTCGCTGCTGGTCCGACGCCGAGATGAGTTGCACGAAAAGGGTGTGCGTATCCGATTCGCCGGGCGGCGCGACTGGCGTGTGCCGCGTCGGGTCCTTCGACGAATGGACGAATCCATTGAACTGACCAAAGACGACCGGCGGATGACCATGACGATGGCCTTCAACTACGGCGGCCGGGCCGAGATCGTGGACGCCGTGCGCGCCCTGGTCGACGAGGGAGTGTCGGCCGACAAGGTCGATGAGAAGGCCATTCGTCGCCACCTCTACTTTCCCGACATGCCCGATCCTGATCTGGTCATTCGCACCTCGGGCGAGTATCGAATTTCCAACTTCTTGCTCTGGGAGTTGGCCTACAGCGAGCTGGTCTTCCCCGACGTCTTGTGGCCCGACATGCGACGCGCTGATCTTTACCGCGCCGTCGTGGAGTTCCAGCAACGCAATCGACGCTACGGCGGCATCAACCGGTGAGGTTCGCTCCACTGTGAGCACGGCTCGATGGACCATCGTGGCCGGCGTCGTCATCTTCATTGGTCTCTGTGGGCTGGCTGCCATTGGATTTCATCCACTGGTCGCACCCTTGGTCACCGTCGGCATCTTGGTGGGACTGATTGCGGCCGGCAACCTCCTCTACGGCAACTCGTCGCCGGCGGCCCGCCGGGCCCAAGCGGCCAAGGCGGCACAACAAGCCGAAGCGGCGGCTCGCCAAGGTCCGTCGGAAGACAGCGAGGGTTATCCGTCGTGAGTCTTCGACACGATCGTGGCGTGGTGCTTCGCACCTACAAGCTGGGCGAGTCGGACCGAATCATCGTGTTTCTGACCGAGGAGCACGGCAAGGTCCGAGCTGTGGCCAAAGGGGTGCGGCGCACCGCATCGAAATTCGGCGCCCGCTTAGAGCCCCTCAGCCACGTGACGCTCCTCTTGTGGCAGGGTCGAGGCGACCTCGACATCGTCAACCAAGTTGAGGTCATCGACCACTTCCGAGCGGTCAGAGAAGACCTCTCGTCAATGGCGAAAGGACTCTCTTTATTAGAGGTGTGCGACCAGATCGCCCAAGAGGGTCATCCCGACCCTGCCCTCTACGCCATGTTGGTGGGGGCACTTCGCACCTTGGCCGATCCCGAACGCAACCCGGCGCTGCTGCCGGCTGCCTTCTTCTTGAAGGCGCTCACCATGGAAGGGGCGGGACCGATCCTGGATTCGTGCGCGTCTTGTGGGGAGGCCGACGGCACCGTCGAGTTGGTTGCTTTCGACCTGGTGGAAGGTGGCCTGCTCTGTCGAGGCTGTCGACGGGGGCGCTCCATCAGCCCGGCGGCCATTGAACTTTTGCGACGGATACTTGGTGGTGGCATGAGCGGCGTCTTGGTGTCGCCACTGCCCATCGGGGCGGAGGAAGTGGCCGAGTTGGCCACCGAGGCCATGGAGGTCCACCTCGACCGACGTCTGCGGTCAGTACGCTCCACCGCCGGTCTCTGAGGTCGCCGTGACGCCACCCCCTCCTTTTGGGATCTATGTCCACGTGCCGTTCTGTGCCCATCGTTGCGACTACTGCGCCTTTGCCACCTACACCGATCGCGACCACGTCATGGGCCAGTACGTGGACGCATGCCTGCAAGAGCTGACCCGGGCCTACGACACCGACGACCTGCCCTTGGCCACCAGTGCCTTTTTTGGAGGCGGGACCCCTTCGCGCTTGGAGCCCGACGATCTCTGCCGGCTGGTCGAGGCCTTGCCCCTGGCCGAGGGAGCCGAAGTCACGGTCGAGTGCAATCCCGAGGACGCCACGGCGGCTCGCCTTTTGCGCTATCGCCAAGCTGGCGTCACTCGGATGTCTTTCGGTTTGCAGTCGACCCAAGAGGCTGTGCTGGTCAGTCTGGGACGACGCCAAGTCCCAAATGCCCTCATGCGGGTGGCCGACGCCGTAGCGGAAGCCAGGTTTGAGGCATGGAATTTCGATCTGATCTTCGGCGCCGCGGCTGAGTCCGAGGCCCAGTGGGCCAAGACGCTGGACGATGTCTTGGCGCTTGCGTCACCTCCCCCTCACATAAGTGCGTATGCCCTCACGGTCGAGCCCGGAACGCCCTTGGCCAAAGCATCGGCCCGGCACCCTGACGATGACGTGCAGGCCACTCGGTACGAGATGACCGAGCGCCGGCTCAGCCAGGCTGGTTACGAATGGGAGGAGATCTCCAACTGGGCCCGGCCCGGCTACGAGTGTCGCCACAACCACCTCTACTGGGATCAGGGCGATTACCTCGGTCTCGGATCGGCGGCCCACAGTCACCGGTCGGGGCACCGCTGGTGGAACGTGCGAACACCGGAGCGTTATATAGAGGCCGTGACCCAGGGTCTCTCGCCTCGGGCCGGCGAGGAGGTGTTGGACGCGGCGCAGTCCGAGTTCGAAGCCCTCACGCTCTCGTTGCGAACCGCTCGCGGCGTACCCGAACGTGCGCTTCCAGATCTTCTTGAACTGGAGGGTCTGGTCACCCGGAGCGGTGGCCGAGCCGTGCTCACTGTGCAAGGCCGCTTGTTGGCCAATGAACTCTCGACCCGATTAATCGTTGGCGCCGCTGGCCGAAGCGAGACGGCGCAACCGATAGCCTGCGCCCAATGAGCGGTGACCTTGAAGCGACCGAAGCGGTAGACGAAGCGACGGCGTCGGCCTCTGGTGGCGCCAGCGACGACCTGATGGAGAAGATCGTTCGTCTTTGCAAAGTCCGAGGCTTCATCTTTCCCTCGGCCGAGATCTACGGCGGCTTTCGCTCCACCTACGACTACGGCCCGTTGGGCGTCAACCTGCTCCGTAATGTGAAGAACGCCTGGTGGCGGTCGATGGTGCAACTTCGCGACGACGTCGTGGGGTTGGATGCCTCGATTCTTTCGCCGCCCCAGGTCTGGCAGGCCTCGGGTCACTTGGCCAACTTCACCGACCCGCTGGTCGACTGTCGCAACTGCCACGAACGTTGGCGGGCCGACAAAATCGACGGCGTGTGCCCCAACTGTGGTTCAAAAGATCTGACGGAGTCCCGGGCTTTCAACCTCATGTTCAAGACCCACGCCGGTCCGGTCGAAGACGAGGGCCACGTGGCCTACCTTCGCCCCGAAACGGCCCAGGGCATGTTCGTCGACTTCGCCAATGTGCTCACCACAACGAGGAAAAAGCCTCCGTTTGGTATTGCTCAGGTCGGTAAGTCGTTTCGAAACGAAATCACACCGCAGAACTTTGTCTTTCGGACCCGTGAGTTCGAACAGATGGAGATGGAGTATTTCGTGCCGCCGGACGAGGCCAAAAAATGGCACGAGTACTGGTTGGCCGAGCGTTTCCAGTGGTATCTGGACTTAGGCATACCCCAAGAGAAGTTGCGCTTGCGCCATCACGCCGACGATGAACTGTCGCACTACTCGGCCGGCACGGCCGACGTGGAGTTCCTCTTTCCTTGGGGCTGGGACGAGCTGGAAGGCATTGCCAACCGGACCGACTTCGACCTGAAGGCCCACGCCGCAGCGTCGGGCGAGCGCCTCGACTTCTTCGATCAAGCGTCGGGCGAACGCTATGTGCCCTACGTCATCGAACCGGCCGCCGGGGCGACGCGGACCATGATGGCCTTTCTTTTGGCGGCCTACGACGAGGACGAAGTCGCCGGAGAGATCCGCACCGTGCTCCACCTCAACTGGCGGCTGGCACCCTACCAAGTGGCTGTCCTGCCGCTCTCCAAGAAGGACACCCTTGAGCCGCTGTCGAGGAAGGTCCTCTCGATGCTCCAACCGCACTTCATGTGCGACTTCGATGTGACCCAGGGCATCGGCAAGCGTTACCGCCGCCAGGACGAAGTTGGCACGCCTTGGTGCGTCACCGTCGACTTCGACTCGCTCGAGGACGACGCCGTGACCGTGCGCGACCGCGACACCACCGAACAGGTTCGTGTGCCGATCAGCGGTCTGTTGGCCGAATTGCGGCGTCGAACCGGCGAGGAATAGGTGTTATCCGCCATAACCGTGGCGCCTGTTATTACTGTTCTGGACGCAGCGGCTTTCACCGGACTCTGGTCACTGCCACCTTTTGAAGAAGAGAAAGTGACCTCACAGTGATTCTGGACCTGCTCATCATCGGACTTGCGATCACGTTGGAACCGATCCCTTTGACGGCATTCTTCCTCGTGCTGGCATCGAAGGGGGGCGTCAAGAAGGGCGCTGGATTCATCTTTGGTTGGCTCGTGTCGTTGGCCGTCGTCGTGGCCGTGACGATTCTGGCCACGGGCAACAAACCACCAGCGCCGAGTACCGCACCTTCGCTGGCCGCACTCGCCGTCAAGATCGCCATTGGGGTTGTCTTGGTGCTCTACGCCTTGCGGCGACGTAGCCGCATGGGTCAGCCGAAAAAACCAAAGAAGACTCCCAAATGGCAAACAAGCATTGACACCATGTCGCCTTGGTTCGCCATGGGACTCGCCCCACTGGTCCAGCCCTGGGGACTTATTGCGGCTGGCGTCGCCACCATCATGGAGGCGAAGTTGTCCTCGCCTGAGACGTACATCGCCATTGTTTTGTTCTGCTTGGTTGCCACCTCAACGTACCTGGCGATGGAGATCTACGCCGGTTTCTGGCCCGACACGGCACAAGCTTTCATTAGTCGCATACGGGTGTGGATCGACACCCATACCGACCAGGTCATCATCGTCTTGTCGCTGTTGGTGGGCTTCTGGCTCATTGGAAAGAGCCTCTACCTGATCGTCAGCTGACCGTGACGAGTCGATCTCGAACGCTTCGACACGTTGGGGGCGCTCCGAACAGCTAGGAGCTACGTCGGTACTTCCACACGGCCAAGGGGGCCAAGACGACGAACAGCCCGACACACCATAAGAGGGCATACCAGACCACCGCATACGAAGAGCCCGCCGGATAGTTGACCATCAGTCGTCGGGCAGCATCGATGACGATTGACACGGGTTGGTGGGTGGCGAACCCTTGTAACCACGTCGGCATGGTGGAGACGGGCACAAAGGCGGAGGAGCAGAACGTGAGCAAAAAGAGGAACGGAAAGGCCATGACCTGCGCCGTCTCGGCGTTGGGGGCGGACAGACCCGTGAAGGCGAAGCCCCAACTCAACGAGTAGGCGAAGAACAAGACGATCAAGATGCCGGCGAGGAAGTAAGCGAAGTTGGTTGTGATGCGAAATCCGACGAGCAGTCCAACAATGGTGACAATGAAGACGACGAAGACGTTACGCACCAAGTCAGCCGTTGTTCGCCCTCCGAGGACGGCGGCACGAGCCATGGGGAGCGCTCGGAATCTCTCAATCAAACCTTTTTGGAGGTCTTCGGCCAGGCCCACGCTCGTGTTGACGGCACCGAAGACCACGGTCTGCACGTAGATGCCCGGCATTAAGTATTGGACATATGAAATGCCAGGAATCGGTATGGCGCCGCCGAAGACGTAGCGAAACAGCAGCACGAACATGATGGGCTGGATGGTCGAGAAGAAGACCTGCTCGGGGATGCGGGTGTAGGCAATGAGATTGCGCCACGCCATGGTGCCGGTATCAGCAATGGTCCATCGCAGGCTGCTTCTTTGCGGGGTCGGATGGACCGCCGTCTCGGGTCCTATCAACGCAGTGGTCATTTTCCTCCCCCTGAACTAGTCGCCGTCGATTTGGATCGCTTCGCACGCCGTGTGGTCTCAGCCTCATCGGCCGGCGTTTCCTCGGCCGATTCGTCTTCCGCCTTATGTCCAGTGAGGCTTAAGAAGACATCGTCAAGGCTTGGTTCGCGAAGCGCCAGTCCGGCCACCGGTACGCCCGCACCGTCCAAAATCCGAAGTACCTCGGCCCCGACCTTCGGTCCATTTTCGACGGTGAGCTCAATCTCAGTGCCGTCGACCAGTGGCGCTTTCTCCGTCAGATTGGCCAGCAATTGCGCCGCCTGCAGCGCCACGTCCTTGTCGGGCAGCGTCACCGCAATGACGCTGGTTCCGAGGTCGGACTTGAGCGAGGCTGGTGTGCCTTCGGCGATAACCTTGCCGTGATCGATCACCACAATCTCATTGGCCAGTCGGTCAGCCTCTTCGAGGTACTGCGTGGTCAACAGCACGGTGGTGCCTTCGCTCACGAGGTCCTCGATCACCTTCCAGAGATCTTGACGGCTCTGAGGGTCAAGACCAGTGGTGGGCTCATCCAAGAAGAGCACCGGTGGTTGCCCAACGAGCGCGGCAGACAGGTCGAGGCGTCGCCGCATGCCACCGGAGTACGTCTTCAAGGGCCGATTGCCCGCATCGGTGAGACCGAACTGCTCGAGCAGCCGGTCAGCCCGGACTTTGGACTCCTTTTTCGAGAAGTGGGTGAGGCGAGCCACCATGTAGATGTTCTCTCGACCGGTGAGATTCTCATCCACGGTGGCGTACTGTCCGGCCAGCCCAATGAGTTGGCGCACCAGGGGCGCGTCTTTCACCACGTCGTGGCCGAGCACGCTGGCGTGACCCGAGTCGGGAGCCAAAATAGTGGAGAGGATTCGCACTGCGGTGGTCTTGCCGGCGCCGTTCGGACCCAAGAGCCCCATCACCGTGCCGGCCTCAACGTCGATGGATACGCCATCTAAGGCGTGCACGCTTCCTTGTGCGAAGACTTTGACGAGATCCTGGGCGTGGACGGCGAGGGAGGGTGGCATTGCCGAAGAAACTACCGGGTGGTTGCGACAGTCATTTCGGCCCCGACCGTGGGCACAACGCAACCTTGTTCTCGCTTTCGCCCCTTGGTGACGTCTCGGTGACGGCAACGGTCACAGGCCCATTGACCGGCAATGCGCCTGGGGCCCGAGCGAGCCCCCCCTTTGCGTTCCGGCCCCTCGAGAATCCGTTGCCATTCGTCGTCGCGTCCGTTGACCTACCTCTATTAGGGTGGAGGGTTCCCCACGGCACCCGATCCAGCGCGCAAGGCCGCTGAACAGGGCGAGGAGGCCTGATGTCTTACGTTTTTGATTTTGACCACGCGCACGCACGTCCGCCCATGGATATGAAGGACCTTCTGGGCGGCAAGGGGGCCAACCTGGCCGAGATGACCTCGGTCTTGAAGCTCCCCGTGCCTCCTGGATTTACCATCTCAACCGAGGCTTGCCGCGACTACATGGTGGACGGTTGGCCCAAGGCATTAGACAACCAGGTGGCCAAAGCGAGGGCTCGGTTGGAACAGTCGATGGGACTCGTCATCGGCGATCCTAAAAACCCCCTCTTGGTCTCGGTGCGATCCGGTGCCAAGTTCTCGATGCCCGGCATGATGGACACCGTCCTCAACTTGGGATTGAACGACCAGTCGGTCGAAGGCCTAGCCACTCAAACGGGCGATGAACGATTCGCCTTTGACTCCTACCGTCGTTTCATTTCGATGTACGGCCGCATCGTGCTCGACATCCCGGGCGACGAATTCGAAAGTCTGTTCGATGCAGCCAAAGAACTCGCGGGCACAACGTCTGATGCCAACGTTCCAACCGAGCTGTTGCGCTACTTGGTCGACTCCTATCAGCAGATTGTGGAGCGCCACACGGGCGAGCCCTTCCCCCAGGACCCAGCGGCCCAACTACGCGGCGCCATTGAGGCCGTCTTTCGGAGCTGGAACGGTCCTCGAGCCTTTGCCTACCGTGAGCGTGAACGAATCGATCACAACTTGGGTACGGCCGTCAACGTCCAGGCCATGGTGTTTGGTAACCGCGACGACAACTCGGGCACGGGCGTCGGTTTCACTCGCGACCCAGCCACAGGAGCCAAAGGCGCCTACGGCGACTTCTTGGTCAACGCCCAGGGTGAAGACGTGGTGGCGGGTATCCGCAACACCGAGCCGCTCTCGGCCTTGAAGGGCAAGTTCCCAAAGGTCCACACCGAGCTGACCAAGATCTTCGGGCGACTTGAGGCGCACTACCGGGATATGTGCGACACCGAATTTACGATCGACCAGGGCAAGTTGTGGATGCTGCAGACCCGCGTGGGTAAGCGGACCGGCCGCGCTGCGCTCAAAATGGCCGTCGATATGGTGGGCGAGAAGTCGCTCGGCGTGAGCAAGGCCGAAGCATTGACTCGCATCACCGAAGATCACCTGGACTCCGTCCTCCACCCGCAGTTCGCAGGTTCGGGACACACCGTGTTGACCAAAGGACTGGGCGCCAGCCCAGGAGCCGCCGTTGGCCGTGTCTACTTCACCGCCGACGATGCGGCTGAAGCCGCGGAGCGGGGGAAGCTGTCATTCTCGTGCGCAGCGAGACGTCACCCGAAGACGTGCACGGCATGTTGGCGGCCGAAGGCATCCTGACGGCCCGGGGCGGTCTCGTCAGTCACGCCGCCGTGGTGGCCCGAGGTTGGGGCAAGCCCGCCGTCGTCGGAGCCGAGGCCTTGCGTATTTCGGCTCACGCCTTTGTGGTGAGCGGCACGACAGTGGCCGAGGGCGATTGGCTCTCTCTCGACGGTGGGGAAGGGACGGTGATTGTGGGCAAGGTCCCGGTCACCGCGGCCAAGCCCCCAGCCGAGTTCAACACCGTGCTCAGTTGGGCCGACGAGATTCGAAAAGGCCATCTGGCCGTTCGGGCCAACGCCGACACCGGCGAAGACGCCACCAATGCTCGCAAGTTGGGAGCAGAGGGCATCGGCCTTTGTCGCACCGAGCACATGTTCTTGGGCGAAGATCGGCTTCCGGTGGTCCGCCGCATGATCCTGGCTGATTCGCCCGAAGACGAAGCCGATGCGTTAGAGCAGTTGCGTCGCGTGCAAAAAGAAGACTTCATCGAGATCTTGGATGCCATGGACGGGCTCCCCGTCACCATTCGTCTGCTCGATCCCCCCTTGCATGAGTTCTTGCCCGACACCACTGAGCTGGCCGTGAAAGAGGCCACGGTGGGGCTGAGCGCAGAAGAGCAGCGGCTCTACGACGCCGCCTTGCAGTGGAAAGAGTCCAACCCGATGTTGGGCACCCGAGGGGTCCGCCTGGGCGTGGTCAAGCCTGGTCTCTACGCCATGCAGGTGCGTGCCCTCATGGAGGCGGCCCGTCAACGGGTGGCTGACGGTGGTCACCCAATCGTCGAGATCATGATTCCCCTTACGGTCAGCCGAGAAGAGTTAGCGCTGGCCCGCAGTTGGGTTGAGGAGTCGGTGGCCGCCGTCCTGGCTGAGTCGGCCCCGAAAGGGAAGGGCAAGGCCAAGGGCACGGGTCAAAAGGGCAAGCTCGAGGTCACTATCGGCACCATGATTGAGACGCCGCGGGCGGCGTT
The DNA here is from genome assembly GCA_963803215.1 of uncultured Acidimicrobiaceae bacterium. Classification (GTDB taxonomy): domain Bacteria; phylum Actinomycetota; class Acidimicrobiia; order Acidimicrobiales; family RAAP-2; genus CAWDLP01. The sequence continues at coordinate 75,709 of CAWDLP010000011.1, read as the reverse complement.
GCGGGCCGGCGAGATCGCCGAAGTGGCGGAGTTCTTCTCGTTTGGGACCAACGACCTGACCCAGATGACCTTTGGCTTTAGTCGCGATGACGTCGAAGGCCGCATGATGACGGCCTACCTGGAGCTGGGGCTTCTCCCGAGAAACCCCTTTGATGTGGTCGACCCTGACGGAGTGGGTGAACTCGTTCGTCTGGGTGTCGCCCGGGGGCGGGCGACCAGGCCCGGTCTCAAGGTCGGTGTCTGTGGCGAGCACGGGGGCGATCCTGAGTCCATCGGCACGTTCTATGCCGCTGGCCTCGACTACGTGAGCTGTTCGCCCTATCGGGTCCCCGTGGCTCGCTTAGCGGCGGCTCAAGCCGTGCTGGCGGCCGGTGCTGCGACACCAGTCGCCGCATCGTCGACTAACGGTTCAGCCAAGAAGCCAAAGGTGGCGGCGAAGACGGCCTCGAAGAAGTCGACCACGGCCAAGTAGTCGACCTCGCGCTCCTCGTTGAGTCCCCGCACGGTCATCGATCTCACCGCGGTACGGTCGAGCCGTGGCCATACCTGACGAGGACGTGGCCCAAGTACGGGCCGCAACGGACATCGTGGCGCTCATTGGTGAGCATGCTGCACTGAAGCATCAGGGACGACGTTGGGTCGGGCTGTGCCCGTTTCACGCCGAGAAGTCACCTTCGTTCAGCGTCAACGCCGAAGAGGGCTTCTACTACTGCTTTGGCTGCCAGAAGTCGGGCGACGCCATCACCTTTGTGCGTGAGACCGAACACCTCGACTTTGTCGATGCGGTGCGGTACCTGGCTGACAAGGCGGGCGTGGTCATTCATGAAGACGTCGAAGCGGGCCATGACCGACAGAAAAGGGCGCAGCTCACTGACGCCGTTGAACGAGCCGTGGTCTGGTACCACCAACGTCTGCTGTCATCAAAGGACGCCGGTCCGGCACGCGATTACTTGCGTTCGCGTGGGTACGACGGCGACGTGGTTCGCCAGTTTCGGCTGGGCTGGGCTCCTGACGGCTGGGATCTCCTGGCCAAAGAGCTCGGCCTTTCAGCCAAAGTTCTGACCGACTCGGGGCTCGGGTTCGTCAATCGAGCTGGAAGACAGCAAGACGCCTTTCGCTCGCGGATCATCTTCCCCATCTGTGATCCCTCGGGTCACCCCGTCGCCTTGGGCGGGCGCATCCTGCCGCCAACCGGAGGAGCCGGCACACAGAGTGCCGACCGCCGCCCCGAGCCCAAGTACAAGAACTCACAAGAGTCGCCGATCTATTCGAAGCGCCGCACGCTCTACGCCCTCAACTGGGCCAAACACGACATCGTGGCCTCAAGCGAGGTTGTGGTCTGCGAGGGCTACACCGACGTCATTGGCTTCTTCCAGGCTGGCGTTCCGAGAGCCGTGGCCACCTGTGGCACGGCCTTGGCCGAAGAACACTTCAGACTGCTTCGAAACTTTGGCAAGCGAATCGTGTTGGCCTACGACGCCGATAGCGCGGGACAAAACGCCATCTCTCGGGTCTATGAGTGGGAGCGCACCCACGAGGTTGACGTCGCCGTGGCCGCGCTGCCCGAGGGGAGCGATCCGGGTGAGTTGGCCCGCTCTGACCCCGAGGCACTGGCCCAAGCGGTCCGAGATGCTCGCCCCTTTCTTCAGTTCCGGGTCGATCGGGTGTTTCAGGCGGGCAATCTCACGACAGCAGAAGGCCGGGCTCGAACAGCCGATGCCGCTTTGGCTGCCGTGGCTGAACACCCCGACGAACTCGTGCGAGATCAGTACGTCATGCAGGTGGCGGACCACTGTCGACTCGATCCGGCCCTGGTGCGCGAGCGCTTAGAACACGCCCGACGCAATCCCAAGCCGCCCGACACGCCACGACGAGGTCGATCAGGTAAATCGGGAGCAATGGCATCGGGTGGTGGGGCCATCAAGAACAGTGGCGCTGACGACGAACAGCCCCCAATGTCGGCCTACGAGAACGTTGAGGAGTGGGAAGAGCAGGCCCCGCATGACACTGAGTGGGACGGTGCACCAAGCAGTCGAGCACGACGCGCCGGACGACCGGATCCGGCGGGTCGACCGGGACTGGAAGCGTTGCGATTGGCCGTGCACCATCCCGAACTTGTGGTCGATCGACTAGAGGAGATTCTTTTCACCGATCCAGTGCAGCGCCAAGCATTTGCCCTGTTGCTGTCGTGCGATGGGACGGCGCAGGCCATCGCTGAAGCGCCTCCCGAGGTGGCAGACCTTTTACGTCGCATTGTGGTTGAAGAACCCGACATGGGTGATGCTGATCTCGGCGATCCCGTTGATTCGGTCATCACCGTCTTGGTGCGGGAAGCGGCTCGTCGTGGCTTGACGCAACTTCAGGCCGATGCTCGCTCGTCACCAGGCGAATCGTTCGCTGCCCTTAACGCTGAAGCGGGAAGAGTGCGCCTGTGGCTGGAAGAACTTGACGATCCAGAGGCCGGGCGCGCCGCCGGGGGGCGATTGGTAGCGTGGCTCATGGAAAGGGGTCTGGAGACGACATGAGCGGGCCTGGCCCACAGAGCATTGACGACGAAGCGGCGCGGACCGATCCGGTCATTGCGCGCACGCCGATCGACGGAGTGCCTGTTGTCCCTTCGCTCGTTGCCATCGACGGCCTCGACGGCCTACCCCCGGGCGTGTCTCATAAAGATTTCGACGCCATGCTCGCAGTCGGTCGAGAGCGTGGTCATCTCACGCAAGGTGAATTAGTCGAGGCGCTGCACGCCGTTGAATTGACTCCCGAAGCCATTGCAACGTTGATCGAACGGGTACGAGCCGATGGTATCGAGTTCATCGATGATGTCGCAGTGGAACTCGAAGTTGACGAGGCGCCTGTCATCAAAAAGCCCAAAGCGGCCAAGAAGTCCACGACCGCACCCAAGACCGCTCGAAAAACCGGGGCGACGCGCTCGGCCGAGGCACGTGCAGCCCGACCCCGATCGACGTCTTCGGGTCAGGACTCAGGGGGTGGTGGATCCGACGATCCGGTCCACACCTATCTGAAGGAGATCGGCAAGGTCCCACTGCTCAACGCCGAACTTGAAGTCGAGATGGCCAAACGCATCGAAGCGGGTAACGAGGCCTCAGAACGGCTGGCCCGCCACGAGCTGGCCGAGCTGGGCGAAGGGCCTGAATCCGATCTCTTGAGCTCTGAAGACCAGACGAAAGAAAAGCGCCTGGTACGAAAGGGCCAACAGGGCAAAGACGTGCTCATCGAGGCCAACCTTCGACTGGTTGTTTCTATCGCCAAGCGTTACCGCAATCGCGGCCTGGCCTTCCTCGACCTCATTCAAGAGGGCAACTTGGGACTCATGCGGGCGGTCGACAAGTTCGATTACACCAAGGGCTTCAAGTTCTCGACCTATGCCACGTGGTGGATTCGCCAAGCCATCACCCGCGCCATAGCTGACCAGGCCAGGACCATTCGGATCCCAGTCCATATGGTGGAGACCATCAACAAGGTTGTGTGGGCCCAACGCCAACTACTCCAAGAGCTGGGACGTGAACCGACGGCGGAAGAAGTGGCCCTACGCGTTGAGTTCCCGGTTGAACGGGTTCGAGAGATTCAACGCATCAATCAAGACACCGTTTCATTGGAGCAACCCGTTGGTGAAGAAGATGACTTCAGTCTCTCCGATCTGATTGAAGATCGGGGTGCGGTGGTTCCTGATGATGCGGCAGCCCGGGCCATGCTCGATCAAGCGGTTAAAGAGGCCTTGGGACACCTCTCCGAGCGCGAGCAAGACGTCGTTCGGCTGCGCTTCGGATTGGACGATGGCAAGATCCGCACGCTCGAAGAGGTGGGCAAGGAGTTTGGGGTCACACGCGAGCGAGTGCGACAGATTGAATCCAAGACCCTGGCCAAACTCCGCCGGCCCGATGCCGCCTACTTGCTGCGGGACTACCTCGAAGAGGCTTGAGCGGGTAGAGACAGAGGCTGTGTGCAGCAGCGGAGTACAAACCTGTAATTCGTCTGAGAGCGAGTACCGACGCTGATATCGTTCTGAAGCCGCCTGGCGGCACCCTTCCGGGGTAGCTCAACGGCAGAGCAAGCGACTGTTAATCGCTAGGTTGAGAGTTCGAGTCTCTCCCCCGGAGCTTTGCGTCTCAATCCCTGGTCAGACGGGTTTGGTTGCCCGCGGCCTGGGTTGGGAGCGTGGCGCTCGGGTGGAGAAGAACGCTGAAGCGGCCACGGAGATGGATTCAGCCGGCGGGCACCTTCCAACCCATGCCTTGGGCCACTTCCTTGCAGGTTGGGCAGAGGGGGTACTTCTTAGGATTTCGTCCAGGAACCCACTCTTTGCCGCAGAGGGCGCGGACGGCGGTGCCATTGACGATGCCTTCAACAACGGAAGGCCCTGATGACACGAACTCACCTCGCTTGGGCTTAAAGCCCTCCAGCACGATGTGTGACATGCGCTCGTGGTCGCCTTCATCGATCTCAGGTTCTGGTCGAGCCGGAGCCAGCGTGGTGGTGGGGCTCGCAGTGGTCTCTGTTCCAGGGGAAACGGTGGTCACAGCAACAGGATACGCGACGGCGCATGCGACGGCCTCGGCCGATGCTGGCTGCCGTCTAGCGACAATCCAGATTTGCCGAGGCCCTCCGCCAACAGTTGCAATCGGTACGGACCTGAGACCGATCGTTCTCCGGCCTTATGACGCCGTTTTGACCGGTCTCCGCCCTAGCCTTGACGCTATGGTGCAGGCGGCACTCATCTTTGCTTTCCTACTGCTTTTCGTCGTCGGTCTTGTGACCGTCGGACCGGGACGCATGGATGCAGCGCCGATAGCCGGTGTGAGAGGCCCCCGACCAGTGGTGATCTGGACGGCGTGGATCGGTGCCCTCAACGTGACCCTGAATGCCTCCTCACTTGTGTTGTTTTTCGTTGCGTTCCCGTCCCTCGTGGCTGCACTGCTCTTCTGGCTTTTGCCGTACAGCCTCGTCCTTGGTGTCATCGATGTCGCGGTCTACGTTCGTGAGCGCCACGCTGTGACGAGGTCATCCGCGCCGCCCAGACCGTGGGCGATCACCCTCGTCTTCTCACTCTCCATCGCAATGTTCGGGATTATCGTCCTCTCTATCGTGCTCTTCCACGGTGCCCAGCTCGGCAATCTTGATCCGGGAGGGTTTTGATTCGGCGCCGCTACCGATATCGAGCGGGCTCCGGGGACCCAAGTTCCCCGAATTTCAAGAAGCCCGCCTGACGGTTCAGGAATGAGCTGGAAAGTCCTGATGGGCTGAGAGAATCGCAAGGGTGCCAGTCATTCGGTCCATAGATCGCCCGTGAGGCCCTCGAGCCGCCGTAGAACATTCGTCTGATTTGGTTCGGCGTACCATTGGCGCCACGTCCGGAGTACGTGCGAGGTCGCCACACTCCTGGCTGGGCTTCAATCTTGCTACCTTCCGCGAGGCGGCTGCAGCGACAGCGCAGTCACGGAGGGTTTCACACGCAGTTGACGTCGTCGTAATACCAGTTCAGGGGCGGTAGCTCAGTGGTTAGAGCAGGGGACTCATAATCCCTCGGTCGTGGGTTCGATCCCCACCCGCCCCACGAAGGGACGCGGATCGGTCTGTGCTTTCGGGCTGACACTTGAGAATGGGCTGAGGCGACTACCGTCAACCCGTGCGTCGAACCTGGACCAATCGACTTGGCGTGATCCTGATCGTCCTCGTCGGGCTCGGGATTGGGCTTTCAAGTTCAGTCGGTTCGACGCCAGCGTCGGCCACCGCGCACGCAGCAAATCTTGCCGTCTATCCCGCCTGGCAGGGCTACGAGAGCGTCACCTACTGCACCGAGGCGGGCGACCAACTGACCATGAGTCTGTTCGCGCCAACCTCAACCGACCACCGCGTGCCTGTCATCATCCAAGTGCACGGCGGTGGATGGCGCCATGGAGCCCGCCTTGTCCCGCCTCTCGATCCCAAAAGCATCACGGCAGGTTTAGTAGACGCTGGATTCGCCGTGGCTTCGATCGACTACCGGATGCAACCGGCTCATACCTGGCCGGCGCCCATGCAGGACCTGGCCTGCGCCGTACGTTTTCTTCGCAGTCATGCCGATGCCCTCGGTCTTGACGCCAACCGGATAGGGGCCTGGGGGGAAAGCGCAGGAGGCCAGCTTGTCGGTCTTCTCGGTACAGACCCCGACGGCGCTGCTTGGAGCTCGGGCGAGTATGCGGGGGTTTCTAATCACGTGCAAGCCGTGGTCGATGAGTTCGGCCCGTCTGACCTCACCGCCTCGGGTTGGTCTGACCACGTCGCCAACGACATCCGCGGCGAGTTCGGTGACCCTTCAGTCCAAGATCCGAACCCGTTAGTCGACGCCAGTCCGATCAACCACGTGGCCGCGGGTGATCCACCGTTCCTTCTCTTGCACGGAACCGACGACGTCCAAGTCCCAGTGACTCAGTCCGAGCGCTTTGCTGATCGATTAAGGGCGAGTGGGGACGACGTGACGTTGGTGCTGGTACAAGGCGGCGCACATGGGCTGTTCAACGCGGGAGAAGTGCCTCGGCCCAGTGGGATTCAAGACCTCATCGTCCAGTTCTTTACCAACAGACTCATGCATTAAACAGACTCATGCATGATTAATTGGAACGGGTACGGCGAGGCGACCCGGAGCAAAGCGATCCTTGCGCCGTAGTGCGGGGCGTTCAATCAAGCGGAACGAGATCTCAGCCGCTAGCAGGGTTCCGCCAATGACAAGGACAGGCTCCAAGACGCCGGTATCGCGCAACCACGTGTTGAAGACGTAGGACCAAAGGTAGATGGCGTAGGAACGCCGCCCCAACGCCACCATGACGTTGGTCGAAAGAAGGCGGGCCGCAGCTCCGTCCGACCGCTCGACGAGGTACACAACAGACAAGGCCCCGCCGACGCTGGCGAGAATCAAGCCGGTTATCCAGGTATGGCGGTAGTTGATGCGATGAAGGTCGGACACCGACACGACGAGCAAGGCCAGGAGGACGGCGCCAAACCAAGGGGCCCGACGCCAGGTGCGTAACCACTTCCAGGCTCCAAGGCGTGCGAGCCAGGCGCAGAGTGCACCACAGAAGAGGGCACCCGATCGCGTATCGGTGCCGAAGTAAAGGCGGTTGAAATCTGAGTGGGCTAACACGATTGGTTCAATGAGAAAGGCCAGGGCGAGAAGCGCGGTGACGATGGCCGCCGTGCGCATCTTGAGCTTGGTGAGAACCACCATGGCGGGCGCCCAGACCAGGTAGAACTGCTCTTCGACGGCCAGCGTCCACAGATGACTGAGTGGGCTGTAACTGAACCACAAGTGTTGGAGACTCGGTAGCGCGTTCATCCAGTTGGTGAAGTACGCCAAGGCGATCACTACCGCTTCGAATGAGGTTGAATGCGGGACTGGATTGCCGGGATTCGAAATTGCTCGGCACGGTGGTGAGCCACTGTTCGTGACCGAAGATGAGCGCTACGCCAAGCCACACGGCCAGCATGAACACGAGCGGGGGCAGCAGTCGTAGGGCGCGTCGGGCGTAGAAGAAAAGTATGTCGATTCGACCGAATCGGTCCTTCTCCTCAATGAGTAACGAAGTAATAAGGAAACCAGACAAGGCGAAGAAACCAATGACACCAGTACTGCCGGGGTCAAGGGTCCAGTGGCGACCCCATAAGTGGTAGACGACGACACCAATCACCATGGCAGCGCGGAAGCCATCGAGGGGTGCGTAGCGCGAGCGCATCAGATCTGGCGCAGCGGGCACTGAACCCATGCCGTGTTCGTCGCGTTGCATGGTGCCGTCGACAGTCATCAGGTTCTCGTCCGAGCGCTCTACGGGTGCGATCTAAGTGAATCATGACCTACCCACCTTTTTGCGCGCTAAGCAGGAGCCGAGATTGACCTGGGATTCAGATGAGTTTTAGCTGAGATCATCTGACGGATCGATGGAGTGTTTTTCATATGATTCCCAGGCAATCGGTAGCGCACTCACAGCTAGACGCGAGACACTTCGGCATGCTTGCTACACCTCACTGGATCAATGGCGCCCCATCGGCAAGAAGACTCGCCAAAGGATTTGCGGCAGGTGCGATAGCGCTCGGTCTGACCGGCGCGGTGATTGGCATCCCAACGGCACTGTCCGGCGCTTCAGTTCTCTCCAGCACCCACGCCACGGCCACGGTATCGCCCGGTCCAAATAGTGCAACGGCTTCGCCCACCACCCAGATCAGCTTTTTGGGTGTGCCATCAGCGTCGCTCAAAGTGACCTCCGTGGTTGGTTCGTCCAGTGGAAAGCATTCAGGCAAGCTCAAGGCTTATTCGCAAGGTGATGGCGACAGCTTCATTCCGAACAAGTCCTTTACCCAGGGAGAGAAGGTTACGGTCACGACCAACACAACCATCGATGGCGGTAGTAGCAAAGAGTTCACGTTTACCGTGGCGAAGAATCCGGTGACACCCGTCGCTAACTTGACGCCAGGGGCGTCGGTGGCCGAGACGGCGGCCGATGAATGGCATTTCACCTCGGCGCCATCGCTTCGGCCGACGAAACTCTCCGTGAAGGCCCCAGCGACCGGTACGGCGGTAGGGAACGGCGACGTTTTCGTGGCACCAAAAGACGGTCCGGGCCAACGTGGTGTTGAGATCTTGGATCAGAACGCCAACGTGGTGTGGTGGTATCCGCTCGGGGCCTATTCGGGCGCCAACTTTCGGGTCCAGACCTACCAGGACAAGCCGGTTCTCACCTGGTGGCAGGGGTTGAGCTCGGTCGGTACGGGCCAGGGCGTGGATGAGATCTTCAACAGCTCCTACAAAAAGGTGGCAACCGTGAAGGCCGGCAACGGCTACTTTGCCGATCTCCACGAGTTCAAGCTGACATCACAAAATACGGCCCTCATCACCATTTACAACCCGATTCAATGGAACTTGACCTCGGTCGGAGGAAAGACCGACAGCACGGTGCTCGACAGCATCATGCAAGAGGTTGATGTGAAGACCGGTCTGGTCGAGTACGAGTGGCATGCCTTGGATCACGTCGCACTGAACGAGTCGTATGTCTCGTACTACGTGGCACCTTCGACTTCGTCGGGCGGGACGACATCGACCACCGGAAGTTCGTCCGCTCCTGCCCCTTATGACTACTTTCATATCAACTCGATTCAACAGCAGCCCAATGGCGATCTGCTGGTTTCAGCTCGCAACACTCGTGCCGGATATCTGGTCAACCATGTCAACGGCAACATCGAATGGCGGCTCAACGGCAAGAAGACCTCGTTCACCATGGGAGCCAACACCGCGTTTGCCTGGCAGCACGACATCCAGATTCAGCCGGGAGCTACGTCGAGTTCGGCCACGGTCACTTTGTACGACGACGAGTCCGCACCAACGATCGGCCCGCAGTCACGGGGCGAAGTGCTGACGCTCAACTTCGGGGCCAAGACGGCAACTCTGGCTCAGCAGTACGTGTACACCGCGCCCGGCATCTTGGTGAACAGTCAGGGCAATACGCAGACGCTCAGCAATGGCGATGTCATGGTGGGCTGGGGCAATACCAACGAACTCACTGAGTTCAATAAGGCTGGAGCCATAGATTTGGATATGACCTATCCGACCGCCTTCGACTCCTATCGAGCGTTTCGTGACCAATGGAGCGGAACGCCGAAGACCAAGCCGTCGGTCTCAGCCCTGGACGGCAGCGACGGGTCGGTCACGGTAGCGGCAAGTTGGAACGGTGCCACCACGGTGGCCAAGTGGAATGTTCAGGCCGGATCGTCAAAGAGTTCGCTGTCCACCGTCGCGACCACCGCGTCCACCGGCTTCGAGACCACATCGGTCATCCACACCAACGATTCGTACATCCAGGTGCAAGCGGTCGACGCCAGCGGCAAGGTCATCGGCACCTCGGGCGTGGTGAAGGCTGTCGCGCTCACGACGATTCCAAAGACCACCTCGACGACGAACTAGCCGCGCTTGTTGGCTTTCACGGTCGACCACCTCACGTGTTGGACGAATTCACCAAGCCTGAGCTCGCCGCCTCGGCCTTGATCACCATCGATCTTCAGAACGATGTGCTGGCCGACGGCGCCTTGGCCGTCAGCGGCACTGAGCAGATTCTGCCAAACGTCCGTCGAGTGGTCTCGGCCTATCGTCAGTCGGGTCTTCCCATCGTCCACATGGTTCGTATTTACGATCCGCAGACAATGGACGTGGACCGATGCCGCCGACATGCCATCGCAGCCGGTTCAGCTCAGTTTCATCCAGACGGCACCGGGATCGAGCTTGCCGCTGCTATCGGGCCGACAGAGGGCAATCTCGACGTGTCCGTACTTCTCTCCGGTGGCGTCCAGCAGTTGGGACCGAACGAAGTCGTCATGTTCAAACCCCGCTGGGGTGCTTTCTTCCGTACGCCTCTCCACGATTATCTTGAACGGGCTGGCTCGACCACCGTGGTTATTTGTGGTGCAAACTTTCCCAACTGCCCGAGAACGTCGATCTATGAGGCCAGTGAGCGGGACTATCGGGTCGTGGTCGCTTCCGATGCGATATCTGGCCTCACTCGGGTTGGCATCGAGGAACTACGGGCCATCGGCGTGGCCGTGGAATCAGCCGACGCATTGAGCGAGTCAATCGAGATGCTCAACGATTGACGGACGACGTCAACTGAACTCTTCAGGAGAGCAGTCCTACGGAGTTTCCTCCATGGCGGCCCAAGCCAGCGCACCACCGGCCAGATTCTCGGTGACGTAGCCAGCACGGCTCAGTGCCTCCGCGGCCGATGCAGACCGACCACCCATGTGACACGCACACACGATGGTCTGGTCTGTCGGCAGTTCGTTTAAGCGATCACCCAGCTCACCAAGCGGGATATTGATACCGATCGGATACGACCACTCGGCCACTTCATCCGGCTCTCGAACGTCCAGCAAGAAGACGTCCTCGCCTTGCTCAAGTCGAGTAGCAATGTCTTCGGGTGACACTTCGATGTACGGCACCATGACGTCCCTGCAGCTCGAGGTTCGTGTGAACCCTCGACAGTAGCGCCGCCGCTCGTTCGATTCCTCTCCAGTGGATTCATGCCCCATGATCCATTTCGTCGTTGCACACCAAGGGCCGCGATCGACGCCGACGCCGCTTCGATCCGATCAGAAGGCAACCGCCCGAAAACATCAGAAAGAGGCCAATCCCAAATATCCAACGTGAGGGACCCCCAGTGAAGGCGAGCACTGAGGCCGGCGCTGGCCCCACCGTCGGCATTTCAGGCAGGGCCACAGATCCCGCCGTGTCCGCTGAGTCCGAAGAGACAACGGCCGTGCAGTGGTAGCCGGTGTCGATCTGGTAGCCCGACGGCGCGCTTAACTCGTGGAGGCACCACCGATAGCCACCGGGCACACTCCACGAGAGGACACCTTGACTGTCACTGGTTCCGTCGGACCAGTACGTGTCCCCAGGAGGCGTGGCGTCAGAGCCCGGATCTGAGTTCGGTGGTGCTCCCAGCGGCGGCGTTCCTTCCACCAAGAGTTCGTAGCGTGCACCGGGAATGCGAGTGCCCGGTTGCAACGAGTTGAACTTGTTGGCAGAGATCACCACGTCGGCCACGTTTTCAGGCAGCGCGATCGTGTCGTTGGCCGATGCCGTGGTCGTGTTCAACACGGTCGAACAGTGCAGACCGGCGTCGAGCTGATAGTTCACAACGGCCGCCACCTCTTTGAGGCACCAGGCGTAACCGGCCGGAACTGAGAACAAGAGATTGCCCCGACTGTCGGTTATTCCCCGGGCGTACCAGGTGTCGCCTGCAACCTTCGCCGCGCCTGGTGGTTCTTCACCGGGCACACCCGAAGGTGGCGCCACGCCTTCGACATAGAGGTCATAGACGGCACCTGGAATACCGGTGTTGGGATTCTCGGCATTGAACTTGTGCGCGGCCAGGTCGATGCGTGACTCCGTGTCTCCAACCGTAAGGACGGTGACTGGCGCTGGCGTCGCCGCCGATCCAACGAGCACCGACGTACAGGGAGTGTCCGTGCTCAGCTGATAGTTGTCTGGCGCCACCACTTCGACGGCGCAATAGGCGTAGCCCGGGTACTGGAGAGGGAAGGTGGCAACGCCGTTCGCACCTGTGGTGGCACGTGCCACCCAGGTCTGTCCGGTCTCGGTGGGTGCATTGGCGGGAGGATCCGGCGCCTCAGGTCCTGATCCATTGTCTTTACGAAAGAGATCGAACACAGCCCCGGGCAGCAAACGCTGCGGATCAGCAGTGTCGACTTTCTTGACCGATACGGCCACGAACTCACCGGCATCGCTGACCGCGATGGGGGTGGCTGACTGTCCGTCAGTGGCGGTAAAGCATGCGCCGGCGCTCGTGGCCAGCCCAGCGGGAGCCGTCGTTTCGATCCAACAGTACGTGGCTGCCCCGGTCAGGGTGGCCGGGGTGGTGCAGGTGCCAGAGGCGTTGGTTGTGCACGTCGCCACCGTAGGCCCAGTCGCGGAGCCGGCCTTCACGACAAACGTGGCTCCGGCCAGCGTCATCTCTGTTGGATTGACGTTACCCGTCGCTGACTTGTGAAAGGTGACGGGAAGGAGCGGTTGATCGCTGAAGGTGACAGAACCGGACTGTCCCGGACTGAGGGTGATCTGTTGCGTCGGCTGTGTCGGCAGGACATAGCCCGGAGGGGGCGACACCTCCGTCACTTGGTAGTTGCCTGGGTAGAGCGCAAGGCCGTCGTTTCCGTTGACATCGCAGAGTCCCATTGACGTGGTGGTGCAGCGACCCAGATCGTCTGAGTAGGGGCCGCCCGGTTGGGGCGCGTAGGCGACATCCAGTACGGCGCCTGCCAGCGGAGCGTTGGTCTGGGCGTCAAGCTTCGTGATCGAGAGCGTGGCCGGAGTCACGAGATCGTGCACGTCAATGGACAGGACCTGCGAACTGTCGGTCACAGCCTTGGTAAAGGGGGCGACCGCGCTGTAGCCCGGTGGCGGTGTGGTCTCGGTGAAGAGGTAGGTGCCCGAGTCAGGCAGGATGAGCACGTTGGACACCCCCGAACTGGCCACGGTCAGCGTGCCGACCGCAGTGGTTGCCGGAACCGGGCCCGTGACAGTAAAAACGGCGCCGGCGATGGGCGTGTAGGCCACATCATCACCACTCTTGATGATCTGGACTTCGGCTCTGTAGTCAATAAATGTGAGCGCACCACGTTGGCCCGGCGCGAGGGTGATGCGTTGGACGGCGTCGGCCGCGTTCAGGCCGTAGCCCGGTGGCGGACTCACCTCAGTGGCCTCGTAGTTTCCGGGTAAGAGTTCCGAAGCCACGTTGCACTGCCCGGCCGCACCGGTCGTGCACGTGCCCAAGTCGTCGTTGTAGACGCCGTTGTTGTCGGTGTCGTATTTGAGATCGATGACAGCACCGGCCAGCGGCGCATTCGATCGTCCATCCACCTTCGAAAGGGTCAGATAAGCGGGAACGGCCAAATCTTCGGACTTGCCTGTAAAGGCTGCCACGGTATTTTCGCCGCTCACCACGGTGACCTGTTGGTCGGCCTGCAGTTCGTAGCCAGATGGTGCGGTGAGTTCGTGCACCACATAGACGCCGGGACTGAGCGGGACCGAAGTGCCCGAAGTACCCGAGATGTTGGTGGTCAACGTATCGACCACGTTGCCCTTGCTCAGGATTTGAAAGACCGCCCCAGAGGGTCCGTAGTACGCACCATCGTTGACGTCCTTTTGCACCGAAATCGTTCCGGGAACACTCAGAGGTGCGATCGCACTGAGGCTGAGCGACGCGGTAAGTCCCGTGGGTGTGACGACCGAGGCCAGGTCCTGCGCCCCTCCTGGTGGTGGATTGGTCGGGCGGTAGTAACCGATCCCCGGCGTCCCCACATTGGTCGCAGTGTCTACCGTGACGGTGATGGGTCCGGTGGCAAAAATCGGCACTGAGACGCCACCGCTGGCGTCGGTCGTCACTCCAATCGTCGTCGGACCGTCGCTGGCGTTGAAGGTGCCGTTGGTGATGGAGAGCAAAAGCGCTTGATCGGCCAGACCTCTTCCGGTACCGGGAAGACCGATGACGATGTTGACGGTGCCCGAGCTTGAAAATTTCGGCGCCACCTCCGGCGAGGGCCATAAGTAAGCCCGGTGTTCCGGTGATGCCTTGCGCTTCTTGGTAGTACGTGGTGAGCGCATCAAAGGCTGCCGTCACCCCAGGGTCCAAAGTACCAAGCGCTTGGCCCCACACGATCTGGTCGTACAAGAGTTTGCCGGCCGCGGCCGCTTGATCGGCGGTGAACTGACCGGGATCGCCGTTCCACCAACCTTGCGCCTGAAACTCTGAGAGCGCGAAACCCAGTGGGTTCAGTCCACTGGTCGAGGCCCCAATCGGTGCGCCCGACGGGACGTAGTCGTAACCCGGTACGGGGTAGCCGCCGCCCGATGCAGCGTTCTCACCACAGAAGCCCCAACCGAGATTGCTGGGGAAGCCGCTTCCGTAGCTGCCATACCAGGTGTTGCGACCGGCATAGGTGGCGCAGAAGCCATGGAAGGCGGCCGGAGGCGGCCCAGCACTGCACGGGGTCGGACCGTCGGCAAAGGCCGGGGACGCGGTCAAGGCGTTTGTGCCAAGAGCGGCCCAGGCACACCCCAGCAAAAAGACCAGCGCGGCCGCAGTCCTGCGTACGTTCTTGGCTTGCGGCACGAATCCTCTTGACACCGCCATGACGTCGTATGGCTCCTCTCGTTGTCGACCTCGAGATCACGGTTGTAACGACGGTGAGTCCCCACGGATCTCCCACCACCCCTCCCACGGGTGGAAAAACCTGGGGACAAGGGTTGGTTATCCACATGCAGGGTCCACGATGCGCCCGGGCCTGGGCTGATCGAGCCTTCACGGCTCAAAGCGGTGGATTTACCCAATCTCAATGGCGCCCCCCCGATACGCTGACTTGTGGTGCCTATCTCTGCTCGCCTGTTGAACGATGACGAAGAGGTCTTGGTCGACCTACGTCCGCACTGGCTGTTCTTTGTCGGTCCGGCGTTTTGGACCCTGATGGCCCTTGTGGTCGCAATCTCGCTGGCCTTGGCTTTTCCGAAGGCCCCGCACTTCGTGGGCTGGCTGCTCACCGCCATGGTGGCGCTACCTGCCCTGTGGCTGGCGGCGAGAACGATTCGGTGGTTTGGCTACAGCTTGGTGGTGACGACGTACCGCATCGTGCTGAAGCAAGGCGTGATGCGTCGGAACCTCGTGCAACTTCGTTTGCAACGGGTGACCGAGGTGCACTTCACCCAGTCGCTGGTCAAACGGCTTCTCGGCACTGGTCGATTGGTCATCGATGTCGAAGGAGAATCAGACGCCGTCACAGTTGAAGATGTTCGGAGCCCTCGATCCTTGCAACGAGTGATCAACAACCAGCTCAATGTCCTCAATCAATCGTGGATTGGTTCTGCCCCTGACGGTGCCCCCGCCGCCGGCTTGGCGACCGAGGTTCGAGATGTATCGGCGCTCGACGATTTCGATCAGGATCGCACCCCGCCCCACGGGCAACCTCCCACCCCTCTTGCATCTGGCCCGCCGTCCGTCGCACCCGTTGCCCTGGCACCGGATGAGAGAGCCGTTGGCGGGCAGGCCACGCTGCACCAGCAGCTCATCGACCTCGACGACCTGCGGCAACGCGGCATTCTCAGCCCCGAGGAGTTCGCGGCCAAGAAATCGGAGCTCCTCAGCCGGTTGTAGTGATCCAGAGGTGGCAGCTCCGGACTACCGTGTCGGCTGTGCCTACGACCCGCTACCGCTGCAACTCCTGCGGAAACCTCACCCGGTTCGACGTAACCACGACCCGTCGAACTCGTGCGTTCCATCACTACACGGTCGGTGGTGACCTCGTGCTCGAAGAAGAAGAGACGCTCTTTGAAGAGATCGACGACGTGTCGTGTCGCTGGTGCGGCAACGGTCGCGGCGTCGAAGTGCTTGATGAAGCAGATCACGCCATCGCGACCGCGGCGGCCGGCTCGGATCCAGGCCCGGCACAGATCGCCCGGTGAACAACGGCGCACCGAGGCCAGACCTTCGTCGCCTTGTGCCCGTTCCAACCTTTACCGGCCACCCTTCCACGCTGGTTGCAAATATCGAGGGTTTCGATCTCGACGGCAATGCGATTTCTACGCCACTGGTCGGATCCGAGGCGTGGCATCTGTTGATGTTTCTCTCCACGAGTTGCGACGGTTGCCTCGATCTCTGGCCAGGACTGGTTGCGCCCGATCAGTTCGACTTGGACGACGTGGTGATCACAGCGATCGTCCGAGGTGACGATCATGACGACGACCGTCAGCTTCGAGAGCTCTCAGCCGGTGGTTTGGAGGTAGTGCTCTCCCCATCGGCCTGGAAAAATTATCGAGTCACCGGTCCACCGTTTTTTGTTGTCGTCGACGGGTGGCGGAACGAGGTGGCCACCGAAGGCGTGGCCTGGGGCATGGACGCAACGGTGGGATATCTCCGTGCCGCAATGGCGGGATCGGCTCACACCGACGTCCCTCGCCTTCTCCCACCCGAGAGCGAGCATTGATGCGGACAGAAGTAGTGCAGGTGGCGACCTCTGAGCATGTGACGGATCTCACCGATGTGGTCTCGCGGTTCTGCCACGGCCTAGGCGATGGGTTGTGTCACGTCTTTGCTCCCCATGCCACGGCTGGCGTGGGATTGATGGAGTTGGGTTCGGGCTCAGAAGATGATCTCTCGGAGTTATTGCTTCGCCTGATGCCCCGAGATGATCGCTACTCCCATCACCATGGATCTCGCGGACACGGCGCCGATCACATCCTCCCCGCGCTGGTCAGTCCCTCGTTGATTGTGCCTGTGATCGCTGGCGTCGTCACCCTCGGCACGTGGCAGTCCGTTGTGCTCATTGATCTCAATCGAGATAACCCACGGCGCCAGATCCGTCTTTCGTTCGTGGCCGGGTAGCGGTGATACACCCAACAGGCATGCTTGCTCCGTATAAGAGACAACGGACCGTAAACCGTACGGAAAGGGCTTCCGATGCTGACCAGGCCGAGCACCACATCAGTCACCGCCTTGGGGCGACAGAGCATGAGCAACGAGTCGCTCACGATCGACTGCGATGACTGCACCCTGCAACACACCAATGCCTGCGATGACTGCATGGTCAGCTTTCTGCTTGATCGCGAACCCGAGGACGCCATCATCATCGATGCCGACGAGGCCCGAGCGGTCCGCATGCTTGAGCGGGCCGGACTTCTTCCCAGCCTGCGTTTCACCGAACGAGCGGGTTAGGAGAGTCGGGGTCACCCTCGGACCCCCGGGGGTGCTCCGATGAGCTCACACCACCTTCTTGTCACCAACGACTTCCCACCCAAGGTGGGAGGGATCCAAAACTATCTCTGGGAGCTCTGGAAGCGCCTCGATCCGACTTCGTTCACCGTCCTCACGGCGTCGTCTGACCCACAGGCGGCAGTCTTTGACGACGAGCAGCGTGCCGCCGGATTTCGCATCGAACGACGACCAGAGAAGATCCTGTTCTTCCCAACGCCAATGGTGAGATCACAGATCAAGGATGTGGCGCACTCAGTTGGCGCTGATTTTGTGCTGCTCGATCCCGCTCTCCCGCTGGGCTTGGCCGGGCCACGACTTGGGCTGCCCTACGGCGTCATCCTCCACGGGGCTGAAGTGACAGTGCCCGGTCGACTTCCGCTCGCTCGCCAAACTCTGGCCCACGTGCTGCGTCAGGCCTCGTTGATCGTGTCGGCTGGCGGCTATCCGGCGGCTGAGGGGTTGCGGGCCAGTGGCGGGAATATGGCGCCGGTCGTGAACGTGCCACCGGGGGTGGACTGCACGCTGCTCACACCCGAGAGCGACGAAGCACGCCAGGCCACTCGAGTGCGCCTCGGTCTGCCGCTGCGGGGACCACTGGTCGTGAGCGTGAGCAGACTCGTACCGAGAAAAGGCATGGACGTGCTGATCGACGCTGCGTCAAGGCTTGTCCCGTCGTTTCCCGATCTCACGGTGGCGATCGCCGGGGGAGGGCGCGACGCCGAACGCTTGGCCCGACTCGTAACGGCAGCTGGAGCTCCGGTGCATCTCCTCGGTCGGATCGATGAGTCCGAAAAGCGGTCGCTCCTGGCCGCCGCTGACGTCTTCGTCATGGCCTGTCGCAACCGTTGGGCCGGTCTTGAGCAAGAGGGGTTCGGCATCGTCTTCTTAGAGGCAGCTGCGGTGGGCGTGCCCCAGATTGCTGGTGACAGCGGTGGCGCGGCCGAGGCGGTGATCGATGGTGAGACCGGCCTTGTGGTCAAGCACCCCGAGGATCCGGGCGCCGTGGCCCTGGCACTTCGCCAGCTATTGATCGATCCGAAGCGCCGCTCAGCCATGAGTGTGGCGGCCCGCCAGCGAGCACTGGCATCCTTCGACTATGCCTTACTCGCACCTAGGCTGGCCGAGGCCATCGCGAAAGTGCCAGGCTGAACGAGTTCAAACGATGTCGGGACCGGCCGGACCTTCGGGTCGGGCAACGGGATAACAGGAGAGTGACCGTGGCGGAACAAGCCACCGAGCACATGAGTATGACGATGCCGCCTGAGCGCTGCTTCGCTATTGCCGCGGATATCGAGCGCTATCCCGAATGGGCCGCTGACATTAAAGAGGTCACGGTTCACGATCGAGACGCTGAAGGCCGCCCACTCCTCGTCACGTTTCGCGCCGCTGCCTTTGGCCGGAGCACGAGCTACACCTTGGCCTACGACTTCGCCGACGCTCCGAGAATTCTTTCGTGGCGTCTGACCCAAGGTGACATCACCTCCAAACTTGACGGCAGCTACATCTTTGACGCCGGTGCTGACGGCGGGACTGACATCACCTACCACCTGGAAGTTGAGCTTCGTGTTCCGATTCCCGGCTTCATCAAGATGCGAGCGCAAAGTCGCATCATGTCGACCGCCCTTCGTGATCTAAAGGCCAGGGTCGAGACAACGTCGTGACATCCAGCGCGCGACCCTTGCCAGGGGTCGCCTTTGGCATTGATATCGGGGGCACCAAGGTTCTCGGCGTGGCCCTCGATAGCGAGGGCAACATTCTGGGCGAAGCCCGAGTCCCGACGCCGACTGATCGACCGGGCCCCGAGGTTGAAATAGGGGCCGATGTGGCCGCCGCAGTGGCTGCGGTGACGTCACTGTTGGAGGACCAGGTGCATGCGCCCGATGCCCCAGTGGGCGTCGGTGCGCCGGGCATGCTTGATCACCACGGCGTGCTTCGTTACGCCCCCAACCTTCCGGTTGCAGCCGGTATCGATTGGCGTCGTCTTATCGGTCGGGCTCTGCCGGACCGAGTCATATTGATTGAAAATGATGCCAACTTCGCTGCACTGGCTGAACATCGATTCGGAGCCGGACAAGGGGCCGATCACTTGCTCGTCGTGACCCTGGGTACAGGGATTGGCGGCGGCATCGTGATCGACGGTCGAATTCTGACGGGTGCGTATGGTTTCGCCGGCGAGATCGGACACCAGGTTGTCGATCCATCGGGGCCACTGTGTCCATGCGGGCGCAAAGGCTGCTGGGAGCGCTACGCCTCGGGTGGCGGGCTTGGTCGATTGGCCCGAGAGGCCGCACTGGCCGGCACCCTCGCCACCGTTGTGCACCTGGCCGGAGGAGACCCAGAAGCAGTGAAAGGCGAACACGTCACTCGAGCCGCGCTCAGTGGCGACCGAGGCGCCCTCGATGTCATGGAGCAGTTGGGTTGGTGGGTTGCGCTCGGTTTGACCAACCTCACCGCCATGGTGGACCCCGAACGCATCGTGCTCGGTGGTGGGCTCGTCCAAGCGGGTGAGGTTCTGCTCACACCGACCAGGCGGGCCTATGCCGAACTGGTCGAGGGCGGCGGTTCGCGCCCCGTGGTTGAGATCGTGGCGGCCCAAATGGGGGAGCGTGCTGGAGCCATTGGTGCCGCCATTGCTGCTCGTGAGGGAAAGCTCGATTGAAGACGGGAGTCGTACTTCCCAGCTTCTCCAATGAACCGACGCAAGCCGTAGAGGTCGCTCGTCTCGCCGCTGCGGTGGGCATCGACGCCGTGTTCTGTTACGACCATCTCTGGCCCATGGGACGACCCGACCGCCCGGCCTTGGCCCCTTTTCCCTTGTTGGCGATGCTGGCGGCCACACGGGGAACGGAGCAACTGTCGTTTGGCACGTTGGTGGCGAGGGTGGGTCTCGTGCCCGACGATCGATTGGTGGCGGAGTTTCTGACGCTTGAGGCCCTGGCGCCGGGACGGGTTGTGGCCGGACTTGGCACGGGTGATCGATTGAGTTCGGCCGAAAACGAGGCCTATGGCATCGCCTTCGACGGCGTCGACCAACGTCGTCGATCGCTCGAGGCTTGTGGCGCCGCGCTGCGGGCCTGTGACATACCGGTATGGATTGGTGGTGGTGCCCCCGCCACGTTGGCCGTGGCCGAAGCGCTCGATGCCGTCGTGAACTTTTGGTCGGCGCCGGTTGACGTGGTGGCAGGTCAGGCGGCCAAGACCGAAGTGACCTGGGCCGGCCCGGCCCCAATGGAGCCCGATCCAACTGGGGGAGCAGTCGGTCTTCGCTCGTTGGTGCAGGAGATGGCCCAGGCTGGAGCCTCGTGGATCGTGCTCGGTTGGCCCGCTCCCTTGGAGGTTGTGGTTGAGGCTGCAGCCGCTTGGTGAAGGGTGCAGGCGCCGCGTTGGTAGCCTGAACTATGGAATTCCGCCGGATCAATGGGCTCCCGCCCTATGTCTTTGCCACTATCAACGACCTCAAATTAGAGGCCCGTCGAGCTGGCCGCGATACCATTGACCTGGGATTTGGCAACCCCGACCTGCCGTCGCCTGACGTGGCGGTTGAGAAGTTGGCCGAAGCCGTGCGCAACCCCCGCAACCATCGCTACTCGGCCTCCAAAGGCATCCCGAAACTCCGTCAGGCCATTACCGATCTCTACGCTCGCAAGTTCGGGGTGGAGCTCGATCCCGATCAAGAGGTGGTCACCACCATCGGGGCCAAAGAGGGGCTCTCTCATCTGATGTGGGTCCTGGTCGGGCCGGGTGACACCGCCCTGGTGCCCTCGCCGTCGTACCCCATTCATATCTATGCCCCGGCTTTCGCTGGCGCCGAGGTGCACCAGGTTCAAGTGACCGGCCCCCCAGCACCGTCTGACCCGATACCTGCACAAGACGCGGGCGAGGCCTATCTCGACTCGCTCATCGAGACCTGGCAGGCCACGTACCCCAAGCCCCGAGTCATCATCTTGTCGTTCCCCCACAACCCAACCACGGCGTGTGTTGATCTGGAGTTCATGACGAAGCTGGTCGCCTTCGCTCTACGAGAACGGCATCGTGTTGGTGCATGACTTTGCCTACGCCGACGTGAGCTTCGACGGTTACGAGCCGCCTTCGATCCTCCAAGTGCCGGGAGCGAAAGAGTGTGCCGTCGAGCTCTACACCATGACGAAGTCGTTTTCGATGGCTGGTTGGCGCGTGGGCTTCTTGGTCGGCAATGCCGAGATCGTTCAAGCCTTGACCAAGCTCAAGTCCTATCTCGACTACGGCACCTTCCAACCGATTCAAATCGCCGCCATCGTGGCCATGAACGAGGCGCCCGAGTATCCAAAGGAGATCAACTCGATCTACTGGGCTCGGCGCGACGCACTGTGCGATGGGCTGAACCGAATCGGATGGGAACTCACGCCGCCGAAGGGGACCATGTTCGTGTGGGCTCCTATACCTGAGCCCTACAAAGAAATGGGCTCACTCGAGTTCGCGAAATTTCTTGTGCGCGACGCCGACGTGGCGACCTCTCCTGGCGTGGGCTTCGGACCAGGCGGCGACGGGCATATTCGTTTTGCACTGATCGAGAACGAGCAACGTATTGGTCAAGGGGTGCGCAACCTTCGTCGCGTGCTCACGAAACTTGGCTGACGGTCTGCGTCGACGCATCGGAGTGCAGCGTGCGTGACCACGAACCGTCGATGACGGCCAAGGTGGTGGCGGCGCAACGGGCTGGCTTTGACCGCCTCGTCGCCCCGTACGGGGAGTCCGAAGCGGACGATCGACTGCAACGTGATGTGGCACAAGGAGCGCCATCTCCAAATGCCGGGATGACGGCCTACTTGCGATCTCGCACCGCGTTCTTCGACCGCTTCGTCGTCGACGCCATGGACGACGGTGTGGACCAGATGGTGGCGGTTGGAGCGGGCTACGACGGTCGAAGTCTGCGCTATGCCAAATCCGACGTGCACTGGTTCGAACTCGATCACCCTGACACCCAAGCCGACAAGCGCCAACGACTCGATCGTCTTCACGTGGCCACACCTCGGGTTGTGTTTGTGGCGATTGATTTTTCACGAGACGAACTGCCGCGGGCGGTAAAAGCGGCTGGATTCGATCCGCATCGACCAGCGGCCTTCCTGTGCGAAGGGGTGTCGAGTTATCTGGAGCGAGATGTCCTCAATGGGCTCCTCGCCGACTTGGCTGCACTCGCTGGGCCCAACAGTCGTCTGGCTCTGACCATATTGGTGCGCGCCAATGTGGGGACAGAAGAGTCGGGACTGCGGCTTGGCGACGCCACCGCGGCGCTGGGCGAGCCACTGTTAACGGTGCTCGATCGCACAGAGGTTCGAGCACTTCTGGCCCAGGCCGGTTGGACTGTCAGCTGTGCCGATGATTTTGAAGGCGAGCCAATCGAGACCAGCGACCGCGGGGCCGCCCTCATCAAAGCGAGCAGACCGGGGTGAGGCCGTTTCGTGGGCTCGTCCCGGGCTCTCGGCCCGGTAACGCTCGAGGGAACTAGGGAAGACCGGCTCCGGGGACCTCCACCTGGGCCTGGACGATGACCCCTTCTCGAACGCTCTGGCGCTCGTGGGCTGCACTGGACGGGGCGGTGACCACGTACAGCGTCCGACGATCTTCACCGCCCAGCATGCAGGCGTAGCAGTGCAGCTCGGTCGACACCCGAGCACTCACTGTGCCGCCTTCGGCCACGCGCACACACTCGTTCCCGAGGGCGTTGGCCACCCATATGCAGCCCTCGGCGTCCAAACAGATGCCGTCGGGCGCAATGCCGGGAAGGTCGGCCCAGACTCTGGCGTTCGAAAGCGTGCCGTCGGCCGCGATGTCAAAGGCCCGTAGTCGACTGCCCATGGACTCCGCCACGATGAGCAAGAGTCCATCGGGAGTAATGACCGAACCGTTTGGAAACGACAGCTCGGTGGCCGCCTCGTGACTGGTGCCATCAGGATCGATTCGCACCAAGGAGGCGGTGGTGATGGAGGAGCCACTGGCTGTGCCGGCAAAGATGGCGTCGAGGTCAAAGCCGAAGTTCCCGACATAGGCCCGACCATCGCCAGCAACCACCATGTCGTTGCCGTGAAAGGTCGCCCACGGCGCCAAGTTGCCATGGGTGACCAGGCTGCCGTCGGGTTCTTGACGCACCACGGTCCGGGCCAGTCGGTCCACCATCAAGAGTCGACCGTCGGGCAGCCAGCCGAGGCCGCTGGTCTCACCAGGAAAGTCAACTTCGTGACGAACCGCTCCGGTTGGATCAGCCGAGATAGACGCCGTGGTCGAAGAAGTCCGAATACCACAGCCGTCCTTCATGCCACCGTGGCCCTTCTCCGAAGTACAGGCCGTCGAGGAACGGTGCTGTGATCAGTGCCTTTGCTGGCTCAGACATCGGTGCCCTCCCGTGCGGCCACGCCCTGTGGTCGCCCCACAGCAGTCCAGCACAGCCCATAAGCAACTGCTGGCGCTCCGAGCTACCGTGGCCGTGTGACGTACTGGGTCATGAAAGTGGTTCTTTCCCCGATCTTCTTTGTCCTGTGGCGAGTGAAGGTGGTGGGCCGCGAGAACGTGCCGACCCATGGGCCGGCAATTTTGGCCGCCAACCATCAGTCCTTTTGCGACTCCTTCTTCTTGCCGCTGGTGGTGCGACGCAAAGTGACGTTCTTGGCCAAGGCAGAGTATTTCGACTCGGCCAAGACGGCCTGGTTTTTTCGGCGCCGCCGGTCAAATCCCAATTCGGCGAGGCGGCGGCTCGGACTCAGAGCGAGCCCTTATTACGGCCCGAAACGATGTGTTAGGGCAGGGCAAGCTGCTCGGCCTCTACCCGGAAGGCACTCGGTCCAACGATGAGTTCGTGCACAAAGGACGTACTGGCGTCACACGTCTCTCGCCGCGAAGACGGTGTGCCAGTTATCCCCGTCGGTATTCGGGGCACTACCGCAGTGCAGCCCGTCGACTCCATGTGGCTGCGACCGTTCAGAACGGTGACCGTCGAGTTTGGCGAGCCCATGCAGATGACGCCAGCGCCCGACCCCACCGACCCCATGATCGGCCACGACCACAACGAATGCCGATCGTTACCGACCGACTCATGGCCAAGATCTCCGAACTCTCCGGGCGGCCGTATATCGATGAGTATGTGCCCAAGCGGGTCAAGGCCGAGCCCGACTAATCAGGAGAATTGGGCGGGTAAGGCCGTCTTCGTAACCGGGCGTTCACACGTCTCGCCTAGATTTCGGTCCTGTGGCTCGTTACCTCCTGCGCATTTCCATGCCTGATCGACCCGGCGCCTTGGGTCTGGTGGCCAGTCGAATCGGTGCCGTCGGAGGCGACATCATCGCCATTGATATCTTGGATCGGGTCGACGACCGCGTCATCGACGAGTTCGCGGTCGACATCTCACAGCGAAGATCACGTCGACCTCTTCGTGACGAAATCCATGAGGTTGACGGCGCGCAGGTGACCGACATCCAAGAGATCACGGCCAAGCGCCGCGACCCTTCCGGCTGACCACAGAGACGGGACTCACCAGTCGTCCTGCGCTTGGGTCATACGGGGGTCGCCCTTCGGACCTGGCGGCCCGGGACGAGCCGTCGCTTCGAGCGCAAAGGCCAGAGCGACAGGTGCTACCGTGGCTTCCGCACAAGCACGTCACCCCTCGGGGAAGCCGGTCAAAGTCCGGCGCTGGTCCGCAACCGTAGGAGGTATCGAGATCCGATTCCTGTCAAGCCGGGATACCGCAGTGGTGCGTTATTGAGCACCCATATCCGTCGAGATACGCGGACGGGGCTCGGTCAGCCGCCCTCCGTTGTAGGAGTGTGGTTTTCCGGGTTCTTGTCCCGGAAAAGAGGAATTATGCGCGTCACGCGCTTGCTCAGTGCAGTTGCCCTCGGCAGCTGCTTCGCCACGGCGATCGCTGCGGGACCGGCGCTTGCTGACACGGCCCGATCCCAACCAGCCGTTGTGGCTCCGGCCCCATCGATCAACGGTGGGTCCACAAAACAGTGCGGCCAAATCTGGCGCACAGCTGGCTCGCCGCTCAGATCAACGCCCAAGGCTATGTACCCTCAGAGACAACGCCGGGAACAGCTGATCTCTCGTCCACCGTGCAGGTGTCGTTGGCGTTGGCCGCGGCAAATGTCGACCTCAGCCAAGCCCAGGCTGCCCTCACCTACATGGAGAGTCACGTCGATGCGTACGTCGTCCAAGATGGAACCGACGGCCCGGGCCAGTTGGCTCTGCTCATCTTGGATGCGCACGCCTTGGGCGTCAATCCCTCCGACTTCGGTGGCACCAATCTGGTGCAGCGATTACTGGCGACCGAGACCGGTACCGGTCTATTCGGAGCGCAGGACCCTACCTATAACGGGACATATCGGCAGGGGTTGAGCCTGGCTGCCCTTGGCGCGGTGGGCAATGTCAATGGCAATCACTTGGCCCAGGCGGTCTCTGGCTCCAGGCGCAGCAGTGCCCGATGGCGGATGGAGTAGTTACGAAGCGGTGCAAGGGTGCACCGTTGACCCCGGTGATTACGTCGGCCCCGATACCAACTCCACGGCCCAGGCCATCCAAGGCCTTGAGGCAGTCCACGGTTTGACCGAAGCGGCCTCGGCCCTGGCCACGAACGTTTCTCACATCGTCCCAGGACCCAGACGGTGGGTGGAGCTACTACCCGAACACCGTGGCGGTGCCTGGGATTAGCGACCCGAACTCGACTGCGGTCGTCACGCAGGCCGTGATCGCCCTCGGTCAGTCACCGACGGCGGCACCGTATGCGCTGAGCGGTGGCAACCCGGTGACGTTCCTCGAGTCCCAGCAACTGACCTCAGGCGCCGACGCCGGCGCCTTTGTCTTCCCGGTTGCGGCCGGAGGATCAGGTACGGCCAACCTTCTTTCGACGTATCAGGCGGTACCGGCGTTAGCCGGTCTGGCCTTCCCGTTTGGAACAGCGAACGGTTCGTACTGGTTGACCGGTGCTGACGGAGGCATCTTCGCCTTTGGCGCCGCGCGGTTACTACGGATCCCTCCCGGCTCTCGGTGTCGCCGTCAACAACATCACTGGCATGACGTCGTCGGCTGATGGAAAGGGCTATCTCTTGGTCGGGGCCAACGGTGGGACGTACGCCTTTGGCGACGCTCGTTTCTCGGGTTCGTTGCCTGCGCTCGGTGTCGCAGTCTCAAACATCGTTGGCATCGTGCCGACAGCCGATGGGGGCGGCTACTGGATGGTGGGTGCAGACGGCGGTATCTTCGCCTTCGGTGACGCCACCTACATCGGTTCGTTACCGGCGCTCGGTGTCTCGGTCACAAACATCGTTGGCATCGTGCCGACAGCCGATGGGCGGCGGCTACTGGATGGTGGGTGCAGACGGCGGTGTCTTCGCCTTCGGTGACGCCACCTACATCGGTTCGTTGCCCGCCGCTCGGTGTCTCAGTCAACAACATCGTCGGTATCTCGCCCTCGTCGTCTGGCGACGGGTACCTCCTTACGGGCGCCAACGGCGGTGTCTACGCCTTTGGTGACAGTACGTACAGCGGGTCGCTGCCGGGTCTCGGCGTGAGCGTGCACAACGTGGTTGGCATCGCCACCACGCCGGCCGGCCAGGGCTACTGGATGGTGGGTGCAGACGGCGGTGTCTTTAACTTTGGCGACGCCACCTTCTCAGGTTCGTTGGGTGCATTGACGCTGGCCAGTCCCATCGTGGCCGTGACCGCCAGTCAAGCTCGGACCGCCTAGGGATGACCAAGCGGGCGCGTTGGGCTCTGTTGGCCCCTGTGGCCATGCTCATTGGGGTCGGGACTTCGGTCCTGGCCCCAATGGGTCCCGACGCGCTGGTGCCTTTTCGGGTGGGCGTTGCGGCGGCTGCCTCCGAGGTCTATGTCGCTGTCGTCGTCGACTTTGGTGGGGCCAGCGGGGCACCGGCCGACTTCACGAAGTGTGTACAGGTGCCGTCCGGGTCCACTGATGCGCAAGCGTTGGCGGCAGCCGTCAACAACCAGACGGCCTACTCCAACAGCGGACTGCTCTGCGCCATTGAGAACATCCCGGCCAACGGCGTCAGCAACTGCAACGCCTCGTCGGGGGCGGACTACTACTTTTGGTCGTACTGGCACGGTTCGTCGGGCTCGTGGGTCTACGCCAACAACGGCCCGGCCGAACAGCCCGCCACCACAGGCGATGTGCAGGGGTGGCGCTTTCAAAATCCCGGCCCGGCCAATCCAAACGCTCCCAAACCTGGAGCCGCACCCAACTTTGCCTCCATCTGCCCGAACGCCGTCGTCACGACACCAACGGCGTCGCCTCCCACCACAACGCCTTCGGACCCACCGACCACAAAGCCTCTGACACCAACCGCCACGGTGCACCCAGGCGCCAGCGCCACCACGACAACGACCGTGGCGCATGGTGCCGGCACGGCATCGACGGGCGGCGGTAAAACGGTGACAACGACCAACCCGAAATCGAACCCGCACGTGACCACAACCGTTCCTGCTGGTGCGACCTCGACCACCACAACAACCGCACCGGTGACATCGAAGTCCGATGTGAAACCGGACGCGACGACTCGTCACGCCGAAGCCTTGGCCGCGGACAGTGGCTCGGGGTCATCGGGCGGAAGTTCGGTTGCCCTCATTGTGACGGGGATTGTGGTTGTGGTTCTCGGACTGCTTTCCTTTTTGCGCTGGCGAAGGAGACCGAACACCCCGTGAGCGGGCGCAGAGCCTCGGTGCTCTCCCGCCGAGCGCTCCATCCCTTGGCCTGGTGGGCCTGGGCGTGTGCCTTGGCTGTGTGCGCCATCAAAACGACCAATCCGTTCCTTTTGGTGGTGATCGCGGCCGTGGTGACCTATGTCGTTATGGCTCGACGGACCGACGCGCCGTGGGCGCGATCGTTCGGATTCTTTGTCCGAATGGGGCTCTTTGTGATCGTGATTCGCGTTGTCATTGAGATCCTGTTCGGCCAGCGAGGCTTACCGGGGCAGGTCCTCTTCTCGGTGCCCCAAGTTCACCTCCCGCACTGGGCCGAAGGCGTGAGCATCGGCGGGCCGGTCACACTTCCTTCCGTGCTGAGCGCGGCCCTTCTCGGCTTTCAGTTGGCCGTCATCTTGTTGTGCTTCGGCGCCGCCAACTCGTTGGCCAATCCCTACCACCTCTTGCGAAGTTTGCCGGCGGTGCTCTATGAGGCTGGGGTCGCGGTCACTGTGGCCTTGTCGTTTGCGCCCGAACTTGTGCTCACCATTGCCAACGTCCGAGAGGCACGACGCTTGAGGGGTCGACCCAACCGGGGGGTGGCCGGTCTGCGGGGTATGGCGGTGCCGGTCTTGGAGGGAGCACTCGATCGTTCGTTGCAGTTGGCCTCATCGATGGACGCCCGAGGCTACGGACGCCGAAACGACGTGTCGTCGCGCCATCGCAGGTTGTCGACCGGCCTGCTGGTCAGTGGCCTCTTGGTAGTGGTGGTTGGTCTGTACGGCGTCTTGGACGCCGCTGCTCTCCATCATGTCGGTCTCCCAATTCTTGCCCTTGGCATGGCGCTGTGTTCGCTCTCCATGCTGATGGGTGGTCGGCGTACCAGCCGGACGTGTTACCGACCTGATCCATGGCGTTGGCCCGAATGGGTCGTGCTCGGGGCCAGCGTCTTGCGTGGTGATCGGCATCAGCCTGGCCGAGGCCCTTGGCGTGGCGGGTATCGGCTACAGCCTTTCGCCGTTGGCCCTGCCTGAACTTCCCCTCTTGGCCTTCTTCGGCATCCTTTGCGGGCTGGCGCCGGGCATCGTTGCACCCGAACCGCCCGCCGTCGATGGCCCCGGCTGACCGAGCACCGCAACGAGAGGGCGATCTCGTCGCAGCCCGACCGCCGCCTGCGAGCAGGGTCACGGGAGCCGGTCAGATGATTGAGTTCCGAGACGTCTCCTTCTCGTACGCCGACGCACCCAGACCCACCTTCAGCCACCTTTCGATGACCATCGACGAGGGCGAGCTCTGCGTGGTGGTCGGACCCACCGGTTCGGGTAAGTCGACCCTGCTCAAAGCGGTGAACGGCCTGGTGCCGTACTTCACCGGCGGTCACCTCGGTGGCGACGTTGTGGTCGACGGTCGCTCGACCAGAGACCATCAACCGCGCCAGCTGACCGATGTGGTTGGCATGGTGGGTCAGAACCCTGCGGCCAGCTTCGTCACCGACACCGTCGAGGACGAAATGGCCTACGCCATGGAGAACTTGGGGGTGGCCCCTGACGTGATGCGCCGTCGGGTGGAGGACACGCTCGACCTCTTGGGCCTGCACGACCTCAGAGGGCGTCCGCTCATGACGCTTTCAGGAGGCCAGCAACAGCGTGTGGCTATCGGCGCCGTGTTGACGGCGTCACCGCAAGTACTCGTCCTCGACGAACCGACGTCAGCGCTTGACCCAGCCGCGGCCGAAGAGGTCCTGGCCTCCCTGGCCCGGCTTGTCCACGACGTGGGTCTGACCGTGCTGGTGGCGGAGCACCGACTGGAGCGTGTCCTGCCTTTTGCGGACCGGATCATCTTGGTTCCTGGCCACGGCGAAGCCCTCCGCATTGGATACCCCGGCGAGCTCATGGTTGACTCCCCAGTCGCCCCTCCCATCATCGAACTGGGGCGTTTGGCCGAGTGGCACCCACTGCCCTTGTCGGTCAGAGACGCCCGTCGGCTGGCGCAACCCCTTCGACACCGCTTGGCTGGCGTCAAGGTCGAGACGCCGTCCGCTCATCCCCAATCACACGTGGTGGCGACGGTGCGCCGTTTGGGTGTGGTCTATGGATCGGTCGAAGCCCTGGCCTCAATCGACCTGACGGTTTCGACCGGCGAGGTGGTCGCTCTCATGGGTCGAAACGGCTCGGGCAAGTCGACCTTGCTGGGCCAGATGGTGGGTCAGCGCAAGCCCACCCGAGGCTCGGTGGACGTCCTGGGTTCGGATCCCGTCGGCCTGGCGGCGCGGAAGCTCATCGCGCTGGTTGGGCTGGTGCCCCAAGATGCGGGTCTTCTGCTCTACAGCGAGTCGGTGGCAGCAGAGTGCGAAGCCGTGGACAAAGATGCTGACTTACCTCCGGGCACCACCAGGGCATCACTCGATCGCGTCCTGCCCGACGTCCCCTTGGAGCGTCATCCCCGCGATCTTTCTGAAGGTCAGCGCCTCGCTCTGGCTTTGGCTGTGGTCTTGGCCCCTGCCCCTCCTTTGCTGCTCTTGGATGAGCCCACCCGAGGGCTCGACTATCCAAGCAAGCAGCGGTTGGTTACGGTGCTGCGACAGCTGGCCGATGACGGGCATGCCGTTGTGCTGGCCACCCACGACGTGGAACTGGTGGCCCAAGTAGCCGACCGTGCCATCGTGCTGGCTGACGGCGAGATCGTGGCCGACGGCGTGGCGCGCGATGTGGTGTGCCACTCTCCGGTCTTCGCTCCCCAGGTGGCCAAGGTCCTCAGTCCCGAGCGATGGCTCACGGTGAGCGAAGTGCGCCGTGCCCTTGATGGGGCGACGCCATGACGACGAAACGGCTTGAGACGCCAGTTGTCTTGAAACCCGCATTTACCCTTCGACCGAGGGCTTCGCTGCTGCTGCTCGGGGCCTCACTCATTGGTCTCGTGGCCTTTTGTTGGCCGCTCTTTGTACACCAACACGCCGGTCAAAATACGGCCCATGGCGTCGACGCCCCCTGGGTCTTTGTCGCCCTGGTGCCCTTGCTGTTGGCCATCATTCTTTCGGAGATCTCTGAAGGTTCACTCGATGCCAAGGCCATCGCCTTGCTCGGCATCCTGGCCGCCTGTGGTGCCGCGCTCCGCATCCCGAGTCCGGGTATCGACGGCTTTGAGCCCCTGTGGTTCCTCGTCATCTTGTCGGGACGGGTCTTTGGTCGCGGCTTTGGCTTTGTCATGGGTGCGCTGGTGATCTTTGTCTCAGCGCTCATCACCGGGGGCGTGGGGCCGTGGTTACCGTTCGAGATGTTGGGGGGAGCCTGGATGGGGTTGGCCGCCGGCAGCCTGCCTCGAGCGAGCGGCTGGCGAGAAGTGCTGATGTTGTCGTGGTTCGCTGTGGTGGCCTGTCTCCTCTACGGCATGTTGCTGAACCTGTGGTTCTGGCCCTT
Source organism: uncultured Acidimicrobiaceae bacterium (assembly GCA_963803215.1). Lineage (GTDB taxonomy): Bacteria > Actinomycetota > Acidimicrobiia > Acidimicrobiales > RAAP-2 > CAWDLP01. The sequence goes on along the minus strand of CAWDLP010000011.1, from coordinate 44,328 downwards.
CCTCTCCCAGGGCACGGCGTGGGGCTTCGTACCGGGGGCGGGTCCTGTGACAAACCTGCATCACTTCATCCTGTTCGACTTGACCACGTCACTCGGCTTCGACATTCCACGAGCCGTGACGAACGCCGTGTTGATCCTGGTGCTCGGACGCCCCGTCCTGGGTGCCTTGCGGCGGGTATCCAAACGGGCAGCCTTCGATCCGCTCATCTCGTTTGGCGAGTAGTGCGGCCAACGGCGAGAAAGGCCGGCCACAGGTGTGATGCGGATCAACCCCGAGGCTGAGTCTGTTGGTCGACGTCTGTTGGTCGATGTCAGTTGGTCGACACCGTTGATGGCGGCATCGTGTTGTCGTCCGACCACAGTTGGGCTTTTGTGACCGCCCGTTGCCAACCGACATAGAACAGATCTGCGATCTCTTGGTCGATTGTCGGTTCGAAGACGTCGCGTCCTTGCCAGAGCGTGGCCAACTCATCGAGAGAGCCCCACACTCCTTCGGCCAAACCGGCCAAGGTGGCGGCCCCAAGCGCGGTTGATTCCAGCGAATGAGGTCGGGCCACCATCACTTGGCTCTGGTCGGCTTGAAGCTGCAGGAGAAGATTCATGGTGGCCGCTCCGCCGTCGACGCGCACGGTGTTGAGTGAGCGACCCATCGCGGTCGTCATGGCGTCGGTCATGTCGCGGACCTGAAAGGACATGGCCTCAACTAAGGCGCGAGCGATCTGGGCTCTGCCCGCACCACGGGTGAGACCGGTGATCGTGCCGCGTGCTCGTGGGTCCCACCATGGGCTGCCCAGTCCGGTGAAAGCGGGTACAAAGGCCACACCGCCACTGTCGGCGACGGACTCGGCCAAAGGCCCAAGTTCGCTAGCCGACGCGATGATGCCAAGTCCATCGCGTAACCACTGCACCGCCGCCCCTGACACAAAGGTCGAACCTTCCAAGGCGTAGGTGACCTTCTCGTCCGATCGACCGTGGTGGCCGAGGTCCCAGGCCACGGTCACCACCAGCCCATCAGGGGGATCGGGTTGCCTGGTGCCGGCGTTGGCCAAGGCAAAGCTCCCCGTGCCGTACGTGACTTTAACCATGCCTGAATCGAAACAGGCTTGCCCAAAGAGGGCGGCTTGTTGGTCGCCGGCCATACCGCTCACCGGCACGCCGTTGAAGATCGACGTCGCTGGGCCCAGGTCGTCAACTTGCACCGTGCCGAGTCGGCCGCACGAGGGCCTCACTTCGGCCAAGGTGTGCATTGGTATACCGAAGAGGTCGCAGAGTTCGTCCGACCATCGCCCGTGGCCAATGTCGTAGAGCAGGGTGCGGCTGGCGTTGCTGGCATCGGTGGCAAAGACGCCACCGTTGGCCCCGCCGGTGAGATGCCACAGCACCCACGTGTCCACGGTGGCGAAAGAGAGCCCGGGTTGGGTGGGCGACAGATCACCGTGCTGCAACATCCAATGCGCTTTGGTGGCCGTGAAGTACGAGTCGAGAACGAGTCCGGTGCGTTGTCGAATCATGGGGAGATGACCTTGGGCCACCAGGCTGTCGCAGTAGTCCGCCGTGCGTCGGTCCTGCCAGACAATGGCCGGACCAAGTGCGGTGCCGGTGCGACGATCAAAGGCGACAGCCGTCTCTCGTTGGTTGGTGATCCCAACGGCTGCCACCGTTCGGCCTTCGTGGTGAAGCGTGGTGCCAACTTCAATCAAGGTGTCGCGCACGCAGTGCCAGATCTCGGCCGGATCGTGTTCAACCCACCCGGGCCGAGGGAAGTATTGGGTGAGCTCTCGGTAGGCCACATTGACGACCGTGCCCGTCTCGTCCACCACGAGGGCCCGCACCCCGGTTGTCCCTGCATCGATCGCCACCACGTAACTCATGGCGCCACGCTAAGCGGTTCCTTTGGAACGCCGGAGAATCGACGGCGTTGAGGCCGCAGGCGCCTATGGGCAACAAAGTGGGCTCGCAATAGAGCGGCCGGACGCAGGTTCGAGGGCGACCGTTCCCCCGCATCTGCCTCTTGAACCCCCCGAATCTGGCCAGATCTCAATCTTTTGCGCGCAAATTTTCGCGAACGGCCCTCGACCAGGGCGGATCTGGTTTCGAAAGCATTGACAGGAGTGTAACTACAGTGCTGTAATGACCCCAGCATCTCGTGGCACGGGGGACGGGTACCCACTACATCTTGTGTTTTGGGCACGTTACGCTCACTTTGCCGGCTACCAGCAGCACCTCACCGTCTTCAGGCGGTGGAGCAGTGTCGGAACACCCCAGTAACGCCTACATCGTCACCAGTCACCCCTCGAAAAGGAGCACAGGACATGGCCATCGCACCACAGCGAGCCGGAATCGGCATCCGCCGACACTTCACGACGGAAGGTGTCCATCCTTACGATCAAGTGCGCTGGGAGCGTCGTGACTCGAGGATTACCAACTTCCGAGACGGCACGGTGGCCTTTGAGCAGCTGGGTGTCGAGGTGCCAGAAGGTTGGAGCCTCAACGCCACCAATATTTTGGCCCAGAAGTACTTCCGCGGCACGCTCGGACTGCCCGAGCGCGAGTGGTCGCTCAAGCAGGTGGCGGACCGCGTGGTGGACACCATCACGGACTGGGGCACCAAGAACGGTTACTTCCTCGACGGGGAAGAGGCCACTATCTTCAATCACGAACTCAAGCACCTGATCATCCACCAAAAGGCCGCCTTTAACTCACCGGTCTGGTTCAACATTGGGGTCCACGGCGTGCCGCAACAAGGCTCGGCCTGTTTCATCTTGTCCGTGGAAGACAACATGGACTCGATCCTCAACTGGTACACCGAAGAGGGGACGATCTTCAAGGGTGGTTCGGGCGCCGGTGTCAACCTCTCGCGAATTCGGTCGTCGGCCGAACTGTTGAAGGGTGGCGGCACGGCGTCGGGTCCGGTCAGTTTCATGCGCGGCGCTGACTCATCGGCTGGCACCATCAAGTCAGGTGGCAAAACCCGGCGTGCGGCCAAGATGGTCATCTTGGACGTTGATCACCCCGACATTGAAGACTTCATCTGGTGCAAGGCCATTGAGGAGCGCAAAGCCCGCGTGCTTCGCGACGCTGGTTTTGACATGGACTTGGACGGTTCTGACAGTCACTCGATCCAATACCAGAACGCCAACAACTCTGTGCGCGTCACCGACGAGTTCATGGAAGCGGTCATCGAAGGTCGCGACTGGGAGCTGACAGCCCGGACCGACGGATCTGTGGTGCGGACCCTTCCGGCTCGCGACCTCTTCCGTCAGATCGCGCACTCGACGTGGGAGTGCGCTGACCCGGGTTTGCAGTTCGACACCACCATTAACAAATGGCACACCGCACCAGTCACGGGGCGCATCAACGGCTCGAACCCCTGCTCTGAGTACATGCACATCGACAACTCAGCCTGCAACCTGGCCAGCTTGAATCTCATGAAGTACCTGAGCGATGAAGGCGACTTTGACACCGAGGGCTTTAAGGCCTCCATTGGGGTGCTCTTCACGGCTCAAGAGATCATCGTGGGCAACGCTGACTACCCGACAGCAATGATCGCTGAGAACTCTCGACTCTTCCGTCAGCTGGGCATTGGCTACGCCAACATTGGTGCCCTCTTGATGGCGCAGGGCCTGCCCTATGACTCCGACGCTGGTCGGGCCTGGGCCGCCGCCATTACAGCTCTCATGACCGGTCACGCCTACGCCACCTCGGCTCGCACCGCGGCACGCATGGGACCTTTTGCCGGTTTTCACGAGAACGGCGATGCCATGATCAATGTGCTGCGTATGCACCAGGCTGAGGCCTCAAAGATCGACGAGGACGCGGTCCCACCCGAACTGCTCTCAGCCGCTCAAGAGTCGTGGGACGAGGCCGTCGAGTTGGCTGAGCAGTATGGCGTGCGCAATGCGCAGGCCTCAGTGCTGGCACCAACCGGGACCATCGGTCTTCTCATGGACTGTGACACCACGGGCGTTGAGCCTGACCTCGGTCTGGTCAAGACCAAGAAACTGGTGGGTGGGGGCAACATGTCCATCGTCAACCAGACGGTGCCGCGTGCCTTGAAGCGTCTCGGCTACAGCCCTGATCAGGTCAACGAGATCATTGCTTACATCGATGAGCACAAGACCATCCTGGGTGCACCACACCTTGAGGCGGCGCACCTACCAGTCTTTGCCTGTTCCATGGGTGACAACACCATCCACTACTCGGGCCACGTGCGCATGATGGGTGCGGTGCAACCCTTTATCTCGGGTGCTATCTCAAAGACGGTCAACCTGCCCGAGGACGTGTCGGTAGAAGACGTCGAGCAGTTGCACATCGACGCCTGGAAGCTGGGTATCAAGGCAGTCGCTATCTACCGCGATAACTGCAAGGTGGCCCAGCCCCTGTCGACGACCAAAAAGGCCGCAGCGGACGGCGGCGACGAGGCTCCGGCCGGATCCGAGGCTGAAGCCAAGGACCGGGCTCTGGCTGTGCGTATCGCTGAGCTCGAAGAGGCGCTGGTGCACGAGCAGCAGCGCAAGGGCGAGTCGGTCGTCGTCGGTGCCATCCGTGAGCGCCTGCCCCGGCGTCGCCGTTCGAGCACATTCGCCTTCCGGGTGGCGGACTGCGAGGGCTATGTCACGGTGGGCGAGTACGAAGACGGTCGGCCCGGTGAAGTGTTCATCAAGGTGTCGAAGCAGGGCTCGACCTTGGCCGGCATCATGGATGCTTTCTCGATCTCCATCAGCTTGGGGCTCCAGCACCAAGTGCCAATGGCAACGTTCGTACGCAAGTACTCGAACATGAAGTTCGAGCCCGCCGGTATCACCGACGACCCCGAGCTTCGCATTGCCACCAGCTTGCTCGACTACATATTCCGCCGGTTGGCCCTTGACTACTTGACGTTGGATGAGCGCACTGAGCTTGGTGTTCTCTCGTCGGCCGAGCGCACACAACCGACACTGCCAGGCGTCGAAGAGATGGCCACACCCTCAGCCAGTCTCATCGACGACAGTCCGGTGCAAGAGCAGTTAACCATCCCAACCCTGACGACGACGCCATCAGCTGGTGCGGCACAGACCTTGGCCCGAGCCGAGCAACGTGATGCGCCGTACTGCTACAGCTGTGGCAACGCGATGCAGCGCGCTGGCTCGTGTTATGTCTGCGGCAGCTGCGGGGCCACGAGCGGCTGTTCGTAGCCACTCGTGGCCGCCGTTATCCGGCGTCGACCTACGTATGAGGTAAACCATGCCCCCACCGGAACGGGTGGGGGCATGGTTGTCTCTATGATCGCGGTGATCACGAGGGAGGGGACAGGCGTCGATGTCGCACGATGTGCTGCGTGTTGTACAAATCGCTACTGGGAACGTTGGATCGGAGATGGTCAGGCGAATCGTCCAGCACCCTGATCTGGAACTGGTCGGTCTCTACTGCTATTCACCGGACAAAATCGGTAGGGACGCCGGGGAACTCGTTGGGATTGAGCCCCTGGGCATCACAGCCACCAGCGACATCGAAGACGTCCTTGCGCTGAAGCCAGACGTCGTCAATTTCAATGGCGTGTGGCCCGACATCGACATGTTTTGCACGCTCTTGGAGAGCGGTATCAACGTCGTGACCACATCCGACTGGATCACGGGCCACCATCGAGATCGCAACCATCCCCACCCTTCGGGTCAACGTCCCACTCAGTTGATTGAAGACGCCTGCCAACGTGGAGGCACCACGTTCTACGGCACCGGCATGAACCCAGGGCTGGCCCAGATTCTGAGCGTGGTGGCCACGGCGGGCATGGGACGCATCGATCATGTCACCGTGTTGGAGACGGTTGATGTGTCGTGTCATCACTCGGTCGACACCTGGAAAAACGTCGGCTACGGCCGGCCCGCCGACGATCCGGAGATCCCCGCCCTGCTCGAGACCGGATGCACTGTGTTTGCTGACTCCATCTATCTGATGGCGGACTGTCTCGATGTGCAGATCGACGAGGTGGCCTTCGAATGTGAACTCGGTGCCTGCACCGAAGACGTCGATCTCGGTTGGTGGACACTGGCAAAGGGCTCGGTCGGTGGAAGCCTGGCCAAGTTCAAGGGGCTATCAGGTGGCGTTCCAAAGATCGAGGTCCATCTCGAATGGCAGATGACGCCTATGACTGTGCCCAAGTGGAACGTGCAGGGCTGTTACATCACCACCATCGAGGGCGATCCCATGATCATCAATCGCCACATGATCCTGCCGGCCACAGGCACCCCGCACAGCCTTATGGATGCCGAGTATTTCGCCTCCCTCGGTATGACTCTGACCGGTATGCCAGCGCTCCACGCCATGCGGACGGTCTGCGAGGCAACCCCTGGTCTGAAGACCAGTGCCGACCTACCGCTGCGTGCCTTCGCTGGCCGGTTCCAGTCGTGAATCCGGCCTCAGGCCCGTCCAACGTGTTGGCACACTAGATCTCATGGGCAACCGATACCCCTTCCCGGCCTGTCCTAATGGGTGGTTTTCCGTGGGGTCGACCGATGACCTCGGACCTGGGGAGGTGCAGTCGATCCGTTACTTCGGACAGGACCTTGTCCTTTTCCGAAGCGATGACGGAGAAGCTCGGGTCTTTGATGCCCACTGCCCGCATCTCGGAGCCAATCTCTCGGTTGGAGGCACCGTGTGCGGCGATGGTATTGCCTGCCCATTCCACGGATGGCGCTTCGATGGCGAGGGTGCGGTCGTCGAGGTACCCGGACTTGCACGCCCACCTCGTGCCTCAACGAGGGCTTGGAAAGTCTGCGAATGTAACGGTCGAATCTTTGTGTGGCACCACGCCGAACTCGCATCACCAAGCTTTGACGTCATCCCTTACCGCCTGCAAGCAGCCGACTGGACACCATGGCGGAGCAACACCTACCGGGTTCGAGTTCACGTCCAGGACCTGACCGAAAACATCATCGACCGTTCGCACTTCGCCGCCGTGCACGACATGGCCCCACCTGAACGCGAGCACTTCGACGTGCGTTTTTCGGGTGCCTCTATGGTTGTCGAACAGAGTCTCAAGGTGACAGCAGTGGCGGAATCTGGCTTCGATGTCGACACAAGAACGGTCACCTGTGGACCGGGAATCGTGGCGGTCGAAGTCAATCAAGACCCGATCGAGATGCTGACCTACATCACGCAAACCCCGATCGATGAGGAATTCACCGAAATCGGCATCTTCTTCTCCATGAAGCGGCTCCCCGATGCCACGGCGACCGAATCGATCTCCGAACTCAATGACCAGATCACCAATCTGCAGTTCACGCAAGACATCCCCATCTGGGAGAACAAGATCTACCGAGACCGGCCAATGTTGACGAAGGCTGACGGACCGGTGTCTCAGTATCGCCGCTGGTTTCGGCAGTTCTACTCGGAAGCTTCGCCGTCATAGGCCAACCAGCCACCCCAAGCGACAGCGTTCCACTGCCCCCAACTTCGATCAACGTACCGGGCCATCTCTGATTACCGTAGGAAGATGCACGCTGTCGCATCGTCTGGCCCCACCGAGGCTGCCCAGAGGGCAGCCGCCGCTTGGAGAGACGCTCTCGTGCCGTTTCTCATGGAGTTCGGCACCATTCCCGACCTATCCCCGGCCTATGACGCCGAGTGGGAGACCCACGGGGAACTCGACCGGGCCGCCGAGTTCATGGCTGCTTGGGCTTCGAGCCGTACCCTGGCCGGGGCCTCGGTTGACGTGGTCCGGCTCCCCGGATTGACGCCAACCGTTGTGGTTGATGTACCAGCGACGGATGCCAAAGCCACCGGCACCGTCGTCATTTACAGCCACTACGACAAGCAGCCGCCCTTTACCGGCTGGGGCGAAGGTCGTGGCCCCTGGGCCCCCACCCTCGAAGGCGATCGCCTCTTTGGGCGCGGCGTTGCCGACGATGGCTATGCGCTGCCATCGGCCTTGGTGGCGCTGGAGGCCATTCAAGCCGCGGGCAGTCGTCACGCCCGGTGCATCGTTCTGGCCGAAGGGTCTGAAGAGAGTGGCAGCCCGCACCTGCGTCAGGTGTTAGCGGCCCTCGAAGATCGCATCGGCGTGCCCGACCTCGTCATCGCTCTGGACTCAAGCGCCCCCACCACCGAGCGCTTGTGGGTGACCACCTCGCTTCGCGGCGCGTTAATGGGAACGTTGACCGTACGGGTGCTCGATCACGGAGTGCACAGTGGATCGGCTGGCGCGGTCGTTCCCTCGTCGTTTCGTATTGCGCGCCTCTTGCTCGACCGTCTTGAAGATCCCGCCACCGGTGACCTTCGTCTGCCCGAGCTCGTGGTTGAGCCGCCCAAAACGGCCCGGGCGGCGGCCGAGGCCATGGCTGAAGCGTTGACGCAGTCTGGGTTTGATCAGCCACCGTTCCCGGTGGTCGATGGCCTGGAACTCCAAGGCGACTCTCGGGCCGACCAGGCCATGCGAAGTTCGTGGCTGGGCTCGGTGGCCGTGGTGGGGGCCGGCGGACTTCCTCAGGTGGCTGATGCCGGTGCAGTGCTCCGTCCGTTCACCTCGTTGAAGCTGGCCATCCGCCTCCCACCAACCTGTGATCCAGTCGTCGCCCGAGAGGCCGTCGCCCGCGCCTTTACCGCTGACCCCCCGTATGGGGCTCACGTCACCTGGGAGGCCGAGCTCGGCGCCGGTGGGTGGGCCGCCCCCGAGTTCGCCCCGTGGTTAGCAGACGCCCTCGACGTGGCCTCGGTAGCGGCGTTTGGCCAGCCGTCTGGTCAGGTGGGCGAGGGTGGCACGATTCCCTTTTTGGGTTGGCTGGCCGAGCGCTTTCCTGACGCACAGATTTTGGCTCTCGGTGCTCTCATCCCAGGATCCAATCACCATGGACCCGACGAATCGCTCCATCTGCCCACAGCGGAACGGGTCACGGCGGCAATCGCCGCCTTGTTAACCGAGCATGGTCTTCGCTCCGAGCACCACGGTACGGGTTCGTAGAGTCACCAAGACGTGCGACCGTCTAGAACAACAAAACCCGGGCGTGAGCCCGGGTCTTTGTTGCTTCACTGCGGTGACATCGGTTCAGGTCTTGGGGGTCGTGATCGATCCGCACTCAGTGGTGATGTAAGCGGCCAAGACTTTGGACGAGGACACCAACTTCGGATTTTCTCCGAGAGTCTGAAAGGACTTTTCCAGGCCTAGCAAGCTTGTGGACTTTTGCACGGTCTTTTTGATCTGGTTGTCGAACGAGATCAATTGATTGAAGGCGGCCTTCACCTTGGCGGGTGACGAGCTGAGTTCTGCTTTGGCTGGACCGGCTTCCTTGGCGCTCTTGCTCATGTCGTTGAGCAGCGCGGTTTTGGCGGTGGCGAAGTTGCCGCCCTCCATGGCCGCGACCAACGATGCGCCGAGCTTTTCTGAGCTACTGCTCTCGCTTCGTAGGTTGACGCAGAGTGAACTGTTTGGATTCTTTGCCTTGTCCAAACTGGCTGACGCCACCGCCATGGGAGCTAGGGCCACGGCGGCGCCCACTGCGCCAGCGAGGAACCCCATCTTTATCCGGTGCTGCTTCATCTCGGTCTGTCCCCTCTCGCGCCAACCCGATGTTGAGTGGGCTAGAGCCTAACTGCACAACCCTTTCTGACAAAGCCACCGAGGGCATTGGCTCGACTCTGAGCCCGCTTCTGGGTAGTCGTAGCACGTCAGAACAGTCTGGATGTCGTTGTCGGGAACGTCCCTGGCTGGGGCGATCGAACGTATCGTTGTGCGACGGGGTGGCTACATCTCGGTCGAGACCAGAAATGAGCGTTCCATGACTGACGTGCCGACGAATCCGGCTGGAGAACCTGTGAGCAGGGCTCCTCAGCCGCGGGCCAGACAGCAAAAGATGTCATCGGGACGGGCCAGTCGCTCGCTTCTCATCGCCGTGTTGGTTGTTGGGGTGTTGCTGGTGGCCTTGGTCGGTGCGCTGGTTGGTCTGCAATTGTCGAAGCACGCATCAAGCGCAGGGACGCAACCAACGACAACGCCGACCACTCACGCGGCGCCTGCAACGACGACCACCGTCTCGCGTTCTCCGGTGAGTCGGCCGAGCCAGATCGTCGCGGTGAGCAGTGCGGGTGCCGTCCAAGTGATCGATGCCACCTCGGGCGCGGTGATCCGTACGCTTGTTCCTTCAGGTGCGGTGGGGCCAGAGGTCACCGTGACGCCCGACGGCAAAACGGTCTATTTCGAGAAATCTGACGGCTGCGAGGGCGAGATCGACTCGGTGCCCACGGCCGGTGGCGCGGTTTCGAGCATCACCAAGGGCAGCCTGCCCACGGTGAGCCCCGACGGCAAGACGCTGGCTTTGGCCCGCCAACCTGACCTGAGTGATCAGAGCTGTCCGGGTTCGGGCAATATCGCACTTCAGTTCTCGGTGGTGCTGCGCCAAATGGCCGACGGCGCAGAAAAGTCCTATCCCATGTCGCCCGCGTTGGCCTCGAGCGGTCTGCCCGCACCGGTGTCGTATCTCTCATGGTCGACCGACAATCGACGCTTAGCAGTTTCAGTGTCGTCCGTTGAAGATAACGAAGGTTGGAATCTCTACCTTTTTGATACGTCGTCGGACTCCTACTACGTCGCACCGAACAGTCCCACGGTGCCGGTGACCGGCGTCAACGCGTCCAAGAGTTACTACGGGGAAGGGGCCTTCTTGCCTGACGGCAAGCTGTTTGCCGTTCGCCTCTGCTGTACGGGTATTCCGCCCACCACGAGCTCAGTCATTCTCCAACTGGTGTCTGCGTCGTCGGGGGCCGTCGATGACACGGTGGCCGTGGGCTACTCCGATCGGACCCACACCAGTCTTGGGAGCGATTCCAGCGGGCAGTGGCTCCTCTATCTCTCCGGCACCGAACTTGAGATCTCACACAACGGCGGCCAACCCACGCCGCTGCCGGGTTCGTTCCTTGCCGCCACCTGGTAAGCGAGTAACAACTCGGGCCAAAGGGGCCGGCGTTGATCACCCAGCTGGTTTTCTGCGCACCCGGGGCGAGTGATCGCACCGTCGCTCTTGGGCCTTCACCGCTGCGGTCACTGACGTTTGTGGGTTTCGTGTTGCACGTTGGCGGTCGAGGGGTTGGGTCGTCACCGTCGGCGTTCTAGTGTCGTGACGCCATCTCGGGCTGTGGGGTGACGACCATCGAATCATTCGGATTGTCGGGGCATCAGATGATCGAGTCGACGCGGTTGGTGGGGGTGATTGGTTCATGCCTCACACCTTGTGCTTCCTCATTGAGAGGTCGCGTAACGTCTCCTTGGAGCCAGATAGGAATCCAATACTCCATTCAGATCAGACCGATTGGTCGGCAACGGCGATGGGAGTGTCAATCGATTTCAAGGGATCGGACGATCAACGGTCGAATCGTCCCGATACGATCCGGAGATGGTGAACGCAGGAAAGCCGATCGAGGTGACGAAGCATCCGGAGCGCCAGACCTACGAGATCACGGTCGGGGGCGAGACGGCGGGACTCATGACGTACGAGGAGTCGGGCGATCGAGTGGCCATCATGCACACCGAGGTCGAAGACCGCTTCGAGGGCCAGGGACTGGCCAGCCGCCTGGCGGCCTTTGCCTTGGACGATGTTCGAGCGCAAGGTCGCAAAGTGGTGCCCGTGTGTCCGTATCTCACGACCTACCTGCGCCGCCACCCTGAGTACGCCGATCTGATCGCGCATCGCTAAGACGGCGATCACGATCTACTACGCCATTGGCGTCAGCTGCTGAAGTCCCAGGAGCCCTCAGACTCGTAGTGTCGCAGCACGTTCTTGGCGATGAGAATGCGGTGGACTTCGTCTGGTCCGTCGGCCAGGCGCAGCGTGCGCGCACCGAGATACATGGCGGCCAGCGGAAGATCGTTGGAAACGCCGGCCGCGCCCCAGACCTGGATAGCCCGATCGACGACCCGGCTATACGCCGCTGGCACAAAGACCTTGATTGATGAGATTTCGGTGCGGGCTTGAGGATCATTACGATCAACCTTTTCGGCCGCGTGCAGCGTGAGGAGTCGGGCGGCCTGGATGTCGGTGTAGCTGTCAGCGATGAAGCCTTGAATGAACTGTTTGTCCTTCAGCAGCCCACCGTGGACCTGTCGGGTCAACGTCCGTTCGATCATGAGGTCGAACGCTCGCCACATCTGGCCGATTGAGTTCATGCAGTGGAAGATGCGACCGGCTCCTAATCGATCTTGTGCGGCCCGGTGCCCGTCGCCGACCTGGCCCAACACGTTGGCGTGGGGCACGCGTACGTTCTCGTAGGTGACCTCGCAGTGGTCGGAGCTCGGACGGCCCCAGATGCCGATACCCCTGACGATGGTCACGCCCGGTGTGTCGGTTGGCACAATGACCTGCATCATGCGGCCCGGTCGGGCTTCATTTCCGGCCTCAGCCGCCCGGCACATCACAATAAAGAAGTCCGCCTCCTTACCGTTCGAGGTGAACCATTTGTGACCGTTGATGACCCAGTCGTCGCCGTCGCGAACCGCCGTGGTGGTCAACGACCGGGGATCTGAACCGGGGTTCTCGGGCTCGGTCATGGAGAACCCGGACTCCATCGTTCCCTCAATGAGTGGGAGCAGCCAGCGCTCCTTCTGTTCGTCGGTGCCGTATTTGACCAGGATGGTTTGATTACCCGAGTTTGGCGCCACCACGCCGAAGAGGGTGGCGGCCCCCATGGCATAGGCCAGGATCTCGTTCATATAGGCGTGGGCCATGAAATCGAGCCCCATGCCGCCATACTCCGTTGGTAGGTGCGGGGCCCATAACCCGGCCGCCTTCACCATCTCTTTGATCTCATCTCGCTTGGCTTGAGATCGCGCTCGATCCTCTGGCGTCACCGCGTTCGACCGCCGCCAGTTCCAGAGTAGGTCCTCATTGGGCAGGATCTGTTCGTTGACGATCGCAGCGGTGCGGATCCGAATGTCGTTGGTCTGATCGTCCAACGTTGCGATGGGCTTCACATCTATGGGCATCCGCTCATCCTGCCTGTTCTTCTGAGTCGTCGTGGGCAACAGGTCGGTCAACCTTGAACATCTCTTCGAAAGCGGCCAAGGATTGGCGGCTGATGATCTGCTGCGTCGTGATGGTGCGTTCGGTTCGGCCACGGCCAATGAAGCTGATGGCCCAGTGCATGAGGGCGCTGAGGCGGTTTTTAAATCCGGTCAAAAAAGTGATGTGAACCACGAGCCAGATGAGCCAACCAAGATGACCGCCGACCTCAAGCCGCTTGATCTTTGCCACCGCTCGAAACCGCGAGATGACGGCCAAACTGCCGAGATCGCGATAGTGGAACGGACGGGCCTCGCCATCAGACTGTGCCATCGAGACGGCGACGGATGGTGACGGCGGCATAGATGCCTGATTGCATCGCGACCTCGGCAACGCCGGGCAGGTCGTCCAGCGCCATGAGATCGCCCACGACGAAAACTTCGGGATGACCGGGAATCGTGCAGTCCGGGTTTACCTTGACCCGGCCCATGCGATCGAGCTGCACCTCGCTTTGGCGGGCCAGCTCTTGGCCCAGGCGCGACGCCATCACACCGGCGGCCCAGAACTTGGTCCGAGCGGCCACCGTGTCGGTTGTGCCATCGCCCCGCTTGATGGTGACTGAGTCGCGATCCATGTCGACCACCATGGCGTCGGTCTGGACCTCAACGCCCAAGCGCTCCAAGTCGTGAGCCGTTTTGCGTGACAGTTTTTCGCCGAACGAACCCAACAGCTTGTCGGTGCCCTCGACTATCACCACTCGGGCGGATTCGGGCTCGATGACGCGAAAGTTCTTGTTGAGGGCGCGCCGTGAGAGCTCGGCGATCTGTCCGGCCATCTCAACGCCCGAAGGACCACCGCCGACGACGACAAAGGTGAGGAGCATGCGGCGACGATCTTGATCGGCTTCCGCTTCAGCGAGTTCAAAGGCGCCGAAGATGCGACCTCTCAACTCAAGAGCGTCATCGATCGTCTTCATGCCAGGGGCCCACTGACTGAATTCGTCGTGGCCGAAATAGGAGGTATGGACCCCAGTGGCGACGATGAGCGAGTCGTAGGGAATCACGACCGGTTCGTCCAACTGTTGGGCCATCACCTCTCGTTGCTCCAGATCGATCCCCATGACTTCGGTCATAAGGATGGTGGTGTTTTTGTGGCGGCGAAGGACCTCTCGAGTTGCCGGGGCAATCTCTCCTTCAGACAGGATGCCGGTGGCCACTTGGTACAAGAGCGGTTGAAAGAGGTGGTGGTTGGTGCGATCGATCATGGTGACCGCGACCGGCGCCCGGGCCAGGGCCCGAACGGCAAACAGCCCGCCAAAGCCCGAGCCGATGATGACGACGCGGTGGCGGCCATCCAACGACGGCTCGGATGGGGTAGTGGCCAATATCTCTCCTCAACTCGCTGACGAGAGACTACGGGTCATGGGTGCTCGAAGCTGGCGTCGGCCCCGAGCACAGCAAATGCTCGTGGTGGCCTCGTCAATCAACCGCAGTCAAATGGTGACTGGACGAAGCCGCCGACTGTCGGAACACCATGCAGGTTGTGGTGGCCGTGGCGATAGGTTTCCCGTCGGGGTTCATCAGCTTGCCTTCGGCTGAGGCCATACGGCCGCCTAAGTGGGTCACGAGCCCATCGGCGATGAGGGTAATCCCGTCGAGCGAGCCCGGGCGAAGATAGGTCACCATGAGATCGAGTGTGGTGTAGGAGTCGCCTGCGGGTAGGGCACTCATGACGGCGCAACCGAGGGCCGAGTCGAGCATGGTGGCCGCAATGAGAGCATGGACTGTTCGGTGGCGAAAGCCCTTTCGGTGGTCGGCGACCGATGGACCATGCTGGTCCTTCGAGAAACCTTCTTCGGGACCCGTCGGTTCGAAGAGTTCCTGACTCGGACAGCTGCCCCTCGGGCCATCTTGACTGAGCGACTGAAGGCTCTCGTCGACGAGGGCGTGCTCGATCGTCGGCCCATGGCGGACCGACCCGACCGTCACGAATATCGCCTCACCGAAAAAGGCATCGACCTCTATCCGGTGATCGTCTCTCTGATGCATTTTGGGGACAAGTGGCTGACCGATGGAGAGGCGGGTCCGCCTGTCGTCCTGCAACACAAGGCCTGCGGCCATGTGGTCATGCCCGAACTGGCCTGTCCCCACTGTGGTGCGTTCGTGACGGCTCGAGACTTTGCGGCCAGCGGCCGAGCCACCACGGTCTCGACCGCGGTTACTTGAACTGGGCCAGTGCTCGTTCGACGTAGGGCATGACGAGAAGGTCGCTGAGATCCTTTTCGGGTATCCACTCGACCGCGTCGGTAGACCCGCTCTTTTCGGCTCGAAGTGATCCCTGCCACGACGCCACCTCGTAACAGATCCGCACGGTGTGAAGCTTGGTGCCGTCAGGGAGTTCGACCGTGTCGGAGAGCACGCCGAGCAGCGGCCCGATGGTGACGGTCAGACCGGTCTCTTCGGAGAACTCGCGGACAAGTCCGTCTTCGGGGCTTTCGCCAAAGTTGATGCCGCCCCCAGGCAAGAACCAGCGACCAGCCACGGTGAGATAGGGCGCCGCCCTCGTGAGCAAGATATTGCCCTGTTGATCGCGGCAGATCCCGTAGACGGCGACACGTTGGCGGCGCGGCATCTCCCCAGCATGGCCGAGAAGTCGCTGAAACGGAATGACCGTTGTGGACGAATCCTCTGGCTTGGCTTTGGTCAGGCGAACGGGGTTTCAGGTGGCGGGCACCGGTGCCAGGCCGACCATGGGGGCCACCAGTGGGATGCCGCCGGTTGATCCAGAGAAGCCGGCGTCACCAAAGGAGAAGATGCCCCCGTCGGAGGCCACCATCCAATACCCTTTCCCATCGCTTGTCGCAGCCAGACTGACGACTGGTTTCACAAGGGGTTTTCCACCCATTGATCCAAGGTAGGTGGCTGTTCCAAAGGCGAATATGCCACCATCAGCTCCGACCAGCCAGTAGCCCTCGCCGTGTGGATCGGCGGCCATGGCGACAATGGGGGCTGCAAGATGCAATGACCCCGTCGAACCATGAAATGTCGCATCTCCGAAGGCAAAAATCCCTCCATCAGCCGCCACCATCCAGTAGCCGAGACCATCGGTCGTCGCCGTCATGCCAACGATGGGGCGATTGAGAGGGATCGACCCCAGCGACCCGTGAAAGGTAGCGTCGCCGTAGGCGAAGACCCCGCCGTCGCTGGCCGCTAACCAGTAGCCCCCACCGTCAGGGGTAGGCGTCATGGCAACGATGGGCGAATTCAGATGTAGGGCGCCCGTTGATCCGTAAAACGTCGCGTCACCGAAAGAGAAAATGCCCCCGTCAGCGGCCACCAACCAGTAACCGTGACCGGTGGGTGTGGGAGCCAAGCCGACGATTGGACTGTTGAGATGTTTGCCGCCCATAGAGCCGTAGAACGTGGCGTTTCCGAAGGCGAACACGCCACCGTCAGCGGCCACGGTCCAATACGAACTCTGGAGCCCCGCTGGTGGTGGCGATGGCCGAGGTGACGGTGGACCAGGGAGACCGCCCGGCCCGTCAAAGGCCACCACGTCGTTCGAAGCAGGCGCCAACAGAAGTCCGTCGCCGACCGAAGGCGTCGGGAAGTGATTCGCTACTGCGCCAATTGAGAAGCTTTGCACGGGGGCGCCCGTCGTTGGGTTCAAGGCAAAGAGATCTCCGGTGTTGTGATTAATGGTCCACACCAAATCGTCGGCGACAATCGGGGGCCCGCCCGATGAGCTGTTTTGCCAGAGTTTTGTCAGCGAGGCGGGTGACGCGGTGGTAGTGAGTGCTTCGACGCCAGCAAGGCACGGGGTAAAGACGACATTGCCCGCGATGGCATTCCCCCCGTCGTCATCGCTCCCACAGTAGGAATTAAGCGTCGACGTCTGTCCGCCAATGCCTCCAAGGTTGGACTGATTCATCAGATAAGCCGTTTGGGACTTCCCGGCTTGCACCACCGTCCCGTTCGGCATTAACGCCGGAACAGACGATCCCAAATCACGATCATTGGCGTTGTCGCTGTACCAATCGGACGGGGCAAAGTACTGCCGCAGCGATAAGGTCGATGTGAGATCGAGCACCGAATCACTGTCGTCATAGGGGTCGCCCTTGGTGTTGTTCGAACCGTTCCCAGCCGCCAGCCACACGTCTCCGTTCCCCGTGACTTCGGGTGCTGCGCCTCCCATCCAGACGGCTCCTTGGGACTCTCCCGGGCCGCTGTCCACTTGAAAAGTGGTCATCGCTCCACCATCTTCCGGGACTCTGACAATCCAACCGTGGTAGCTAGAGCAGTCGCCGTTGTTGCCGCCATAGCCAAAAATGACGTTGCCCTGATCAAGGTTAAGACCAGTGCGTTGCAGAATGGCCGGGGGGTAGGAGCCGGGCGGATCAGCGGACTGGCGCAACAACACCGCTCCGCTATAAATATCCAAACCGAGGAGCTGATGCGCAACCTTGCCATTTATCAACTGATCCGCCACCACGAAAATCTCGCCCTTTGACGGGTCGACAACCGGCGTGCCCGTTATGCCGACAGTCGGGGATATGTCGCCGCAGGGTAAATCGCTACTCGGTGCCGGTGTACCGACCGTCGTGCTCCACAAGATCGAACCAGACTGCGCCGCCAAGGCGTAGACGGTGTCTGTTTCTGTCGCAACGAAGACGCGTCCGCCCGATTCAAGGGGCTCACCGTAAAGCTGGCCATCAAGTGAGGGCGACGTCCAGGCCTTAGAAGCAGGAGAGAGTGACGTTTTGGAGGTGTCGTTCCCTTGACCGCTTTGGTCACCGTGATACACGGTCCAACCGGTATCGGCGATTGCTCGTGCCCCAGTGACGGCACCAGGCAATGGCGCTGAACTCGCCCTGGCCGTTCCCAGGGCGCTCGCTGCTCCCCCAAATCCCAATGTGGCCAGCGCCATGATGACAGTGGCGGAAGCTCGAAACGTCAGCCGTCGGTTACTCAGGCCTCGAATCATGCGTGAACCCAAGTCTCTCATCAGTACCACCCCGTCGTTCTGAGCCCTCGGGCCAGGCTAGAGGGCGCAGCCATCTCGTGCTCTCGGTGGTGCGGAGACGTTCGTAGACATCAACCGATGGCGGCATGTGCATCTTTGTAGCGATTACGACAGTGATCCGAGCAGAAATAGAACGTTTCACCTCCCACCTCCGAGATCGCCGGAGCATGCAATCGCTCAACTTGCATGCCACATACAGGATCCGTTGCCAGGCGATGTGCCACCCCTGTTCTTGGCTGCTTGGACAACCAGACCGCGACCGCGAATGCGCCCAAAAAGATGATGTTGAGAACTGTGGTGTAGTTCCAGGCCAAGTGATCAGAGTTCACCACCAGTGGTCGGTGAACTGGGATGATGTGAAGCGCTCGAAAAAGGTACTCAGTGAGTAGTCCCGCGGTCGACATGACAGCCCAGAATCCAAGCAGCATCCGAAGCGCCATGCGCCAGCCGTAGAGCGTGCGGTAGATGAAGAGGATGGGTAAGGCCAACAGGTCGGCGAAGAGAAAGCTGATAACGCCGCCGAAGCTGATCCCGCCCGACCAAAGAGCCGCGGCCAAGGGCACATTGCCAATGGAGCAAACGCAACTCACCATGGCGATAAAGGGGCCGACAATCACGTTCTCAACGGTGGTGAGGAATCCGTGGCCCGGGATGAAGAGGGCGTGCCACGCCGTCGCCGGAACCAGGGCAGCAAGGAAGCCGGCCACGAGGTAGCCAATGACAATCTCACGACGCAACATCGTGAGATCGGCCATGGTGTAAGAGGATGCGTCGATCCAGCCATCCCGACTCCGCAGCCGCTGTGGCAAAGGCAGAGCAACGTCGACCCCGTTCTCGCCCTCGGACTCGCCATGATCATGATCATGATCATGCTGGTGCTTGGCCGCGCCAGCTTCGACCGTCGATCGGGCGCTTGCGACCGATCGGGCCGTAAAGAGGGCCGTCCCGATCAAGGCGAGAAGGCCGATCATGATGATCCCGCCCACGAACTCACCTAACGCGAACTGCCATCCGATCAACACGACCAAGACGATGCCCAGCTCGATCACCAGGTTGGTCGAGGCGAACATGAAGATCATGGACGAGACGAAGTCAGCACCTTTGGCGAAGAGTGACTTGGCCATGGCCGTTGCGGCGTAGGAGCACGACGACGAGACCATGCCGTAGCCAGAAGCCCGCACAACCGCAGGTGCTCTGTGATTGCCGAGAGTCTCGTGGAGTCGTCGACGTGATGCGAACGACTGCACTGCTCCCGAAAGGATGAAGCCGAGCAGCAGGGCCCAAAGCGTGATCCAAAACATGAAGAATGCTTCGCGCAGGCCATGACCCAACGACGTCACGACATGGGCCAACGTAGCCCCCATGATCACGATCGAACAAGCCTCTCGATCGCACGTTGGGCTTCCCGGACTTTTTCATCGGCCGTGGGGCCGCCCTTGGCGATGGCGTCGTGTACGCAGTGATCGAGATGACCACCGAGAAGTTGGAGGGCCACTCCTTGAAGGGCGCGGGTGGCTGCAGAAACCTGGGTGAGGACATCGATGCAGTAGGCGTCCTCGTCAACCATTCGTTGCAGTCCTCGCAGCTGCCCCTCGATGCGGCGAAGCTTGGTTTGCACCTGAGACTTTTCCGACGAATAGCCCTGCATCTGACCTCCCACTACTCGGCCGAGTTGCCGCGAGATCAGTATACCCCTAGGGGGTAGGGCTATCGGGTTAACGGAAATCCCAGGTCAACGCGTGAGGACGCCCGAGAAGGCCAACGCGTCGTGACAACTTTGGTCCGAGTAAAGAAATCCAGGCCCGATGGCCCATACATGTGGGCATCGCCGAACATCGACTCCTTCCAGCCTCCGAAGCTGAAGGATGCCACCGGCACCGGGATAGGCACATTGACCCCGACCATGCCGCAGACCACGTCGGTTTGGAATCGTCGTGCCATCTCTCCGTCGGCGGTGAAGATGGCGGTGCCGTTGCCGTACCGGTTGGTGTTGACCAAGCGCAGAGCTTCTTCGTAGCTGGCGACCCGAACGACCGAGAGAACGGGACCAAAGATCTCGTCCTCGTAGGCCGACATCCCGGGTTGGACGTGGTCGAGGAGTGTGGGACCAAAGAAGAACCCGTCTTCGTGGCCCTCGACAGACAGGGTCGAGCCGTCTACGACAACTGTGGCGCCCTCCTTCGCTGCACTGCCCACATAACTGGCCACACGGTCGCGGTGCTGCGCCGAGATAAGCGGGCCCATCTCCGATGCCGGATCGGAGCCCGGTCCAACGATGAGAGCGCCAAAGCGCGAGGCGACCTTTGCCACGAGATCGTCAGCGATGTCGCCCACAGCCACGAGCACCGAGATGGCCATGCACCGCTCACCGGCTGATCCACAGGCTGCGCCGACCACCGCGTCAGCCGCTACATCAAGGTCGGCATCAGGGAGCACGACCATATGGTTTTTGGCTCCACCGAGTGCTTGGACCCGTTTCCCCATAGCCGCGCCCTTGGTGTAAATCGAGCGCGCCACTGGCGTCGATCCAACGAAGCTCAATGCGGCCACATCAGGATGCTCCAACAGGGCCTCGACCGTCTCCTGGTCGCCCTGCAAGACATTGAAGACCCCGGGAGGAAGTCCCGCTTCGGTGAGTAGTTCGGCCAGGATCAAAGCAGCTGATGGATCCTTCTCGCTCGGCTTGAGGATGAAGGAGTTTCCGCACGCAATGGCGCCAGCCAGCATCCATAAAGGCACCATGGCTGGGAAGTTGAACGGCGTGATGCCAGCGATCACGCCCAGTGGCTGGCGAATTGAATGGACATCAACGCCGTTGGACACCTGGGAACTTGCTCCGCCCTTCAAAAGAGCAGGGACGCCACATGCGAACTCAACATTTTCGAGGCCGCGAGCGACCTCTCCGGCCGCGTCCGACGGAACCTTGCCGTGCTCGGCCGTAATGGCCGAGGCAACTTCTTTGCTGCGGACGGCAAGGAGGTGTCGAAAGGAAAACAGCACCTCGGCTCGTGTCGATAAGGAGGCCTGACGCCACGAAGACCAGGCTTTGTGCCCCGACTGCACCACACTGTCCACGTCTCGACGTGACGCTAAGGCCACTTCGGCCTGAATCTTCCCGGTGGCCGGGTCAAACACGGGAGCGGTGCGAGCGGAGTCGAGGCTTTGGTTCGCTCCATCTATCCAGTGACCGATCTGTTGCATCTGACCGAACCTAGCCTCGGGAGCGGCCGAGTGGCGAAGGTAGGATGCCGGCCGATACCGGCAGCAAATGAAGAGAGGCCGCATGAGTCACGACGACATCGAAGCCATCAAACAGCTCAAATATGCGTATTTTCGCTTGCTGGACTTGAAGTGTTTCGACGATCTGGGCCAACTGCTGACGGTCGATGCCACGGCGAGTTATGAGGACGGAAAGACGATCCTCGATAGCCGAGCGGCCATCGTGAAGTTCTTGACCGACTCACTGAGCGATCCGACCATGATCTCTGAGCACCATGGGCACCATCCGGAGATCACCTTCACATCAGACACCACGGCTGAAGGTACGTGGTATCTCCAAGACCGCGTCGTGGTGCAGGCCTACGATCTGGAGATCGCCGGTACGGCGTTCTACGCCGACCGATACCTCAAAACTGATGAGGGGTGGAAGATTGCTCACACTGGCTACGAGCGGGTCTTTGAAGAACACCGGACCCATTCGACCTATGCCCTTGTGCGTTTCACGGGTCGCTTCAAATAGCGAAGAGTATCTCCGAAGCCCTGGTCCACCCGTAGTGCGCGAGTTCGATCCTAGGGACGAGTCTCAGGACTCGTGGTGAATCCGGGATCTCTCAGAATGGCGGGCTCCAACACCTCGTCAATGGCTTTCAAGAAGTCGGGCTCCAGCACGACATCAAGGGCCTTGACATTTTCGAGCACCTGCTCGGGGCGGGTGGCCCCGAGAATGGCGGTCGACACATTTTGATTCTGCAGTACCCAGGCCAGGGCCACTGCAGCCGGGGTGTAGCCGGCTTCACGGGAAAGCTCGGCGAACTGCTGCACCGGTTCGAGAACCTCGTCTCGGAGCAACCACCCGATGTACTCGGCCCCATCCTTTGAGGTGGCTCGTGACCCTTCAGGCGGGGGAGAGCCAGGCTTGTACTTACCGGTCAGAATCCCTTGTGCCAAAGGAGACCACACGATTTGGCCAATTCCCTCCTTTTCACAAAGGGGGACGACCTCAGCTTCGATGACTCTCCAGAGCAGCGAATACTGTGGCTGACTCCCAATGATTCGATCGAATCCCATTTCATCGGCCAGTCGGAGCGCGTCACTAATCTGCGCCGCCGTCCACTCCGAGACCCCGATGTAATGCACCTTGCCTTGGCGAACGAGATCGTCGAAGGCACGCAAGGTCTCTTCCAGGGGCGTTTCGTAGTCGTAGCGGTGGGCCTGCAGGAGATCGACGTGGTCGGTCTGCAGCCGCTCGAGTGACGAGTGGAGCGACTCCATAATGTGCTTACGAGAAAGGCCTCGGTTATTCGGATTTGGACCGGTGGGCCAGTAGACCTTCGTGAAGATTTCAATGGAGTCGCGACGAACGCCCTTGAGGGCCCGACCTAGGACCGATTCAGCTTTGCCAATGGCATAGACATCGGCCGTGTCAAAGGTCGTAACGCCGACATCGAGAGCCGCTTTGACGCAGGAAACTGCGGCATCTTCTTCAACTTGGCCACCGTGGGTGATCCAGTTTCCATACGAGAGGGCCGAGACGACCATGCCACTGCGTCCGAGGTGTCGATATTCCATGAAGCGAGCGTAGCGGGGGAGGCATGCCTACGCTTCTGGAGTGCCATCCGAGGACAGCCCTGAAGCGCCGCGCACCTTGCGAGTGAGCCGATCCCTCTCTATCCCGCTTTCTGAGATCAAATGGCGTGCCACCACATCGGGCGGCCCCGGTGGTCAGCATGCCAACAAGACGAGCAGTCGGGTTGAGGTCTGGTTTGATGTCACCAACTCAGCTGCGCTTGGACCTCGCCAACGATCCCGTCTGCTCGAACGAATCGGCCCGACGGTCCGAGCCAGCGCATCCGATGACCGCTCGCAGTCACGGAACCGGTCGATTGCCTTTGAGCGTTTAGCTGAGCGAATCGCCCAAGCCTTGCACGTTGACGCGCCCCGGAGACCAACGCGACCATCAAAAGGGTCGAAAGAGCGCCGTCTAGAAGGCAAGCGCCAACGAGGCGATATCAAGCGGCTCCGTCAAACGAGAGGTTCGCTCGACGAATGAGTGTCGCGAGTGGGCTTGGTCACGTCAGTCCGAGTTTGGCCGAGCACGCGGGCCACTGTCCCCATCCGCTGCGAGCCTGCAAGCGCACGGCAGCCTGATCCTGCACGGCGGGAGCGGCATCGCTGGGCAGACCGGTGTAGCCCAATCCGAGCCAAGTAGACAGAGCAAACTGATAGGCGCCGTAGTACCCATTGCCGGTATTGATGGAGTAATCATCGCCTGACTCGCAGTCGCGAAGCTCTAACCACACGCCGCCGAGCTCGCCCGTACCCGCTGCTGTGGGCGGTGTCGCTGCTGCGGCCGCCGCCGCCGCCGCAGCTTTGACCGCGGCTGCTTGCGCCAGTGCACGTTGCGCCGCCGCGAGCGCAGTGGCGGCGGCTTCGGCCGCGGAGAGTTCTTGAAAATCCACTGCGTCGATGAACTGGGTGACGCGCTGCGACCGCTCGACGGCGATGAGCTGGCGCTGCTGTTCGAGCGGGGTGGCCGACGGCATCTCGCTCGGGTTGGCTACTTGACCAGGGAAGGCTTCACCAAGCGCCGCCGGGACTTCGGTGGGAACGAAGGTGCCAACGACGCCCACACGGGAATCCGTAGCCGGGGCTGCTTCAGCGATCGACGATCCCACAACTCCGGTGCCAAGAACAGTGACGGCGAAGAAGGCAGCCATGGCCGAAATCTTCTTCGCGTGTCGTAGGCGCATCAACTGCCCTTCTTGATTGCCGAGATTGCGTTGGATGGCCCTTTGGGAATCACTCGTGCCAACGAAGACTTCAGACTCTTTTGTGACTCACCAAAAGGGGGTTTCGCGGGTGCGGATGTGGTCGTCAGTCTCCAGGTGAAGTGTGGTTGGGTTGCCCTTGCCAGCGCATGCGGCGGACGAAAAAACGCTACCAGTCTTGTCCTAGAGAAGGGCCGACCATATCGAGCGCATTGGTCACAATTCGAGAGAGTTCGTCAGAGTCCGATTCATGGGGACCTCGCAGCGCGGTGAGCGATGCGTACCCGTGGGCCACCAGAGCACCATCTTCATCGGCGACTTCATCGCTAATGTCACCAAGCGAGGGCACGGCTGCGCCGAGCGTCAGCTTGATCTCGCCTGATGCAGGCAGGTTGCCCTCAGAAACTGTGGCCTTGATAATGCCGGCCGAGCCGACCTTGCCGCGTCGGATACCTTTCAATTCGCTCAGTGCGAGGGCAGGAACGTTCAGGTTAAGGACGGTTCGTGTCGGTGCGTGCTCGAGGGTCGGAAGGAGGGCAATGGCGAGATCCGCCGCGGTCTCAAAGGGGTCAGGGTCGGCCCCAGTACGAAGCGAGACGGCCAGGGCGTTGATGCCAAGCTGTGAGGCCGTGAATGCGGCGCCAACCGTGCCCGAATGAAGGATTGACCTTCCCACGTTCACCCCGTGGTTGATACCTGCGACAACGAGATCTGGCGGTGGACCGAGACCGCCCAACGCACCCAGAAACACCGAGAGTGCGGGGGAGGCGTCCACGCCAAATGTCGGGACGGACTCGGCACCTACGATCGTCTCACGGCGGTAGGCCACCGCATTTCGTTCGTAAACCGTCCCTACGGCCGCCCCAGCCCCACTGAAGTTGACCATGGGTGCCACCACGATGACTTCTCGGTTGGGCCCTTCTTCGGCCCATCGGGCCAAGGCTCTGGTGAGTGCGCCCAGACCTGGAGCGAGCACTCCATCGTCATTTGTCACCAAGATGCGCACGCGACAGTACGATACCGCCGACCAGTCCCATTCCCAGACAGGTGCTTCGAATGTCCACGCCATACCAGGGACACGTTCCCGCCTCACCCACTGGCAAACAGTGGATAATCGGCCACGGCCGCCAGCAGGCTGTTGTGACCGAGGTCGGCGCCACTTTGCGGGAGTACACCGTTGATGGCGTGCACCAGATTGATGGATTCACCTCGTCACAGTGGTCACACAGTGGTCGCGGACAGGTACTCGCTCCGTGGCCCAATCGACTGGCCAACGGCCGCTATGAGTTTGGGGGACTGAGAGCACAGGCTGCCTTGGACGAACCAGAACGGTCCAACGCCATCCACGGGTTGGTGAGGTGGCTGCCCTGGGAGGTTGAAGCCCATGCGCAAAATGTCATTTCGCTTTCGCTCCTTCTTCACCCTCGCCCCGGGTATCCGTTTAGCCTGAGCCTTCGCATCGAATACCGACTCGGCCGCGAGGGTCTTTCCATCACGACGACGGCGGCGAACGCCGGAGGTGGACCGTTGCCGTTCGGGCTGGGATTCCATCCGTACTTGATGGCGGGCCCCGAACGCATCGATACCAGTGTGCTCAAACTTCCAGCGAACGAGCGCCTGATCCTCGATACTCGTGGCCTACCCACAGGAGAGTCTGCTGGTGTGAAGGACACCGAATTCGACTTTCTTGTCCCGCGGGCCGTCGGTGGAACCCAGATGGACACAGCATTCACTGCGTTGACTCGTGACATCGAGGGCTTGGCCTGGGCCTCGTTAGACAGCGCGGCAGGAGATCATGGCGTGGAGATCTGGCTGGACGAGCGATTTACTTACTTGATGGTCTACACCGGCGACACCTTGGCCGAACCCTTTGAGCGACGCCGAGCCGTGGCTATCGAGCCCATGACCTGTCCACCGAACGCCTTTTGCACTGCACGCGATGTGATCGTTCTTGAGCCGGGTCAGAGTTGGAGTGCCAGTTGGGGACTGCGACCTCGGTGACCTCTCAAGAGGCCGAGGCAAAGGTCGTCCTCGTCACGGGCTCATCGAGCGGAATCGGTGCAGCAGTCGCCCGACTATTTGCCGCACAGGGCGCCGCCGTTGTCATCAATTCGGTCAGTTCAGTTGAAGCCGGCGAAGCCGTGGCAGCGTCGCTGCCCAAGGCCATGTACGTCCAGGGCGATATCACCGTGGAGGCCGACACCCATCGCCTGATAGCTGCTGCGATGGATCGCTGGGGCCGACTCGATACGCTGATCAACAACGCGGGAACAACCGTCGTCATCCCGCATCACGATCTGGCAGCAGCTGAACTTTCGGTATGGCGTCGGATCTTCGAGGTCAATGTGTTTGGCACGTGGTCGATGTGCATGGCCGCGGTGGATGCCCTTCGCCAGTCTTCAGGTTCCATCGTGAATGTGGGCTCACTTGCTGGACTTCGTCCCACCGGAAGCTCGATTCCCTACGCCTCTTCCAAGGCGGCTCTCCATCATCAAACGGTACTTTTGGCCAAGGTTCTCGGTCCAGAGGTCCGGGTGAACGCCGTTGCGCCCGGAATGGTGGAAACACCCTGGACCAAGGACTGGGATTTTGTGCGAGAAGTGGTGACGCAAATCGCACCGCTCAAGCGCACCGGCCAGCCCGATGACGTGGCTGAGGTGGTCGTCGCCCTGGCCAATGCGGGCTATGTCACGGGCCAAATCGTGGCCGTTGACGGTGGACTTTCAATAGCGACGTAATTCGGGTCCTCGCTCAAGGTTTGGCCGGGGTCACGGCCCAGCGCAACCCGGCTGACACCGTACGTGTCAGTGGCACCACGGCGAGTGCGTCGAGGAGCGGCACCCGCAAAAGACGCAACTCCTGCTTGGCCCACGACGGGAGAAGGCTGATGGCACCAAGGACGATGACGGCATATACGGCCCGGTCCTCGGGTTTTCTGGCCACACCTCGGAGGAGAAAATCTCGACCCTCGAGCGCTTGTGCGCCGGCATAGAGCTCAGGCCTCACGCGCCGGTAATACGCTTTCACCTCGTTGACCGATCGTGGCACCCATTCAGCGCCGAGGTCGAGGGCAATGACTGCCATCTCCTCGTAGTAGTCGTCGCACTGGTGAGACGTGAATCGATGTGGACCGAAACGTTGCGCTGAATGGAGGAAACTCGATACCTCAGCCACATGTACCCACGTAATCAAGCTGGGGTCGTTGGCGTCGTAGGGACGTCCATCGGGCGCTGTGCCGTGCACCTTGCGGTGGACGCGTCGTACGGTCTCAACCGCTCTTCTTGCGTCCTCTTTGCTGCCGAACGTTGTTGTTCCTACAAAGTCTGCGGTGCGCCTCAACCGGCCCGTTGGGTCAAGGGCGTAGTTGGAATGATCGGCCACCCCCGCCATGGCGAGCGGGTGGAGCGACTGCAGCAGCAAGGCGCTCAGTCCACCGACCAACATTGACGGCAAATCAGCGTGCGCCTGTCGTGCGATCCCGTGCACCGGAAGGTAGGAGTTTTGCGGATCTGTACTGGGTGGCCTCGGTGCGTCGGGGATTCCGATCGATCGCCTGATGTTGCGACTTAGGTCGGATCGAACGGGCTCGACCATCGAACCGGCCAGGCGGAGCGGAAGCGCGGCCGCCGCCGATGTCATGGCGGTCAAACGGTGAAATGGGTCAGGCAGGGCCACCACCAGAGTCTCGCGCCGACCGAATGGTCCAACCGTGGCAACCTGGAACGGTGAGATACGTGGTCTTTGGCGCCGGTGCCATCGGCGGCGCCGTTGGCGGCCGGCTCTTTGAAGCAGAGCATGACGTGGTCTTGGTGGCGCGCGGTGAGCACTATCGAGCACTGTCGACTGGTGGACTTCGTATAGAGACACCCGTTGACCAGGTGACGTTGCGCGTTCCTGTGGTGGATCATGTGTCGAAGGTCGATTGGCGCGGCGATGAGGTTGTGTTGTTGGCGGTCAAGAGCCAGCACACCGATACTGCCTTAGACGACCTCCGATCCGTTGTCGAAGTTCACACTCCTATCGTGTGCATGCAGAACGGCGTGGAAAATGAGCGGCGGGCCATTCGGCGCTTTCCAAACACCTATGCCATGTGTGTGATGTGTCCGGCCTCGCACATGGCACCGGGAGTGGTGCAGACCCATTCGTACCCAGTGTCGGGTCTGCTTGATCTTGGTCGCTATCCAAGCGGTATGGATGAAACAGCCCAGACCATCGCCCGCGCTGTCAACGACACCACCTTTGAGTCGCGGCCCCTAGCCGACATCATGAGATGGAAGTACTGCAAGCTCCTCATGAATCTTCTGAACGCCGTTGAGGCCCTTTGCGGGTCGGGTGACCAAGCCAACGAGCTGAGGCGAGCTGTTCTGGCCGAAGGCAAAACCGTCTTACGCCAGGCTGGCATCGATGTTGCCTCAAGCGAGGAGGACAGGGAGCGACGAGGCGATCTTGTGAACATCGGTGCCACCGCGAGTGGACCTCGAGTGGGTGGATCGAGTTGGCAGAGTCTGGCTCGGGGCAGTGGATCGATTGAAGCTGACTACTTAAACGGTGAGATCGCATTGATCGGTGCGGTTCATGGCGTGCCCACTCCACTCAACAGTCTGCTTCAGTGGCTGGCCAATGAAGCGGCCCGGGAGGGTTGGGAGCCGGGTAGCCGCAACCCGAATGACATCTTGGCTTCGGTCAAGCCATGAAAGGTCAGTCGCTATGAAGCGCAGCCCGTATTTCTTCCTTCGGATCTGCGACAACGCCTCCTGGAGTGTCGATTCGAAGTTGGTGGAGGATGCCGTTGAACGCGGCGGGGCACTCATAACCATCGGATACAGAGAGTCCGTGGTCGAACCCGAGTCGCAGTCCGGCCCCTCCATGTTGAATAGCCAGCGGAAGCCCACCTTCGAACTGCGTTGAAGCCAGTGATTCTTCGCCATCGAGAAGAGTGAAGGTGCCCGATCCGCTTGGGCCGATCGCATACAGGACGCCGAGCGCGCGTGAACCCGTTCCGGTGGGTTGCGGGGCCGCCACTTCAAGGTGCTCTCCTGCACGCGAGAAGGAGAAGTTGAGTGTGCCCTCTCTGAGAAACAAGGCGTAGCCGCCGTTCCAGTCGCCCAGGGCGCAGAGAACCCCCTGACCGCCGCCGTCGGGGATCTCTACGTCTACTGTCATCCGAAAGCCGCCCCACAGGAGCGGGACTGACTCGTCGGCCACAGGTCCTCCACCCGGCAGAAAGACGCGGTGCTGACCAGCCGGCCACGTGGGAGGAATGAACGCCCCCATTCGATTAATGAACGTGTCGTCAATGGGCAAGACCTGATTTCGGCCAGCTTCAGATAACCAGAGGTCAGCCAGTCGGCGAACCATGGCGGGCTCGTCCTCTGAGCGGTCAGTTGCTTCGGAAAAGTCAGTGGTGAGGTCGAACAGTTCCCACGTGTCGTCCTCGAATGAGCGACTTCCGGTGGCGAGCTCTTCTTCATCGAGGACGCCGGTTGATATGTGATTCGTGGTGGCCTTCCAACCCTGATGGAAGATCGAGCGTGAGCCCAACATCTCGAAGTACTGCGTCGAACGGGGGTCAGGTGCGGTCGGATCAGAGAAAGATGGGACGAGGGTGGCTCCATCGATCCGGAGTTGGTCGACACCATCAACCGATTGTGGCGGTTCGATACCGACAGCATCGAGAACCGTAGGCATCAAGTCCACGGCGTGGGCGAACTGCGAACGCACCGTGCCCCCGTCAGCGATGCCTCGTGGCCAATGGATGATGAGTGGCGTCCGAGTTCCTCCAAGCCAGGTGTAGCGCTTCCACATGCGATGCGGTGTATTTCCGGCCCAGGCCCAAGCCCAGGAGTAGTGGTTATACGTCTTGAAGCCGCCCCAGTCGTCGTAATGGTCGAGATTGTCCGTCATCGACTCGGGAATCCGAGCCGTGAAGCGGTGTTCATTTGCACTGCCGTCCTTGCCGCCTTCGGCACTGGCGCCGTTGTCGGAAAACAACAGCACCATGGTGTTCTCAAGCGCTCCGGTCGTTTCAAGAAAATCCAAGATTCGACCGATCTGAGCGTCGGTATGCGTGAGGAATCCGGCAAAGACCTCTTGTTCCCGAGCGTGCATCTTGCGTTCGTCGGGCGAAAGTTCGTCCCAACCCTGGACCCACGAAGGTCGAGGAGTGAGGACGGTATTTTCAGGCACGATGCCGGCGGCCTGTTGGCGAGCGAAAGCGTTCTCGCGCCAGGCGTCCCAACCGCTATCAAACTTTCCTCGGTAGGGCTCGATCCACTCCTGAGTCACGTGGTGTGGAGCATGCATTGCACCGGTGGCGAAGTACATGAAGAAAGGTTTACCGGGTGCACTGTGTTGCTGGTCGAGCAGGTATCGAATGGCGCGATCGGCCAAGTCTTCGGTCAAGTGATACCCATCCTCGGGACGTGAGGGGGCATCGATGTAGTGATTGTCGTGCACGAGGTTGGGTGACCAGTGGTTGGTGTCACCCTGCAAGAAGCCGTAGTACTGCTCGAAACCCAACCCGAGTGGCCACAGGTCGAAGGGCCCAGCGGCGGAGCGTTGCCAACGGGGCGTGAGGTGCCATTTGCCGACAGCGGTGGTTGAGTAGCCGACATCTCGAAGGATGCGAGGGAGCGTCGCGGCCGACTTTGGGATGCGTGCCGTGTAGCCGGGAAAGCCGAGGGGGATGTCGGCCAGGAAGCCCATGCCTACGGCATGGTGGTTGCGGCCGGTGAAGAACGAGGCCCGCGTCGGTGAACAGAGCGACGTCACGTGGAATCGGTTGTAGCGCAACCCACCGTTGGCCAGTCGGTCCATATTCGGCGTCGCGATATCGGAACCAAAGCTCCCCAGGTGGGCAAAGCCGGTGTCATCAAGCACGATGGCGAGCACATTCGGAGCACCGTTCGGGGGTTTCGGGTCGTGAGGAACCTGGACTTTGGAGTCGGCAACGGTGAGACCGAGTTGTTGAGGGGTCATGGCGTCAGCGTACGGTGGCTGGTCCGATTGGGCCATTGCACGGAGGGCCCGTCACGACCGACCCTCCAAGTATCCTCCTGGCATGGCAATCTTGAGATCCTGATGCAAGGCCACGGATCTCTCCCTCCCCACGGGCCGTTTGGCGGGCAGTCGGCGTATATACCCGCCAATCCGATTGAGGACGATCCAGCTTGGGAGGATGGATGGGACGAGGGCCGGATCCATCGACATCCCCTTTGGTTTCGCGTTGTTGCTCTGGTCGTCGCGCTTGCCCTGTTGCTCGGCACCGTTGGCACCATCATCGAGATCATTCTTCGGTAGTCGGCAACATCTCAGCCAAAGCATCGGTACTCTCACGGATCCCACGTTTGATCCTGGGCTGCAGCGAAAGAATGCCGTAGCATTTACCTCGTTCTCAGCAATCAACGAGGCGCAACGTTGATCCCTTCCCGAGGGTGAACTCGCGGGCGCTTCTTGTCGCACCGAATGGAGACAGCATGCCGAAAAGGTTGAAGCCCACGATTGCCGCCGTTGCCACAGTGATCGTCGTGGCCGCTTCCAGCGCGTTGTTCTCGATTCCTGCAGGCGCTACGGCATCGTCAGCGGCGACCAAGAGTCCCGCCCTGGTGGTACCGACGGCATGGCAGATTGTTCCCTCGTCCAATCCGGGAACTGCCGAGGTGGCCGCTACGGAGTGGCGTGGTATTTCATGCGCCGGCCCGTCGTTCTGCATGGCGGTCGGGAGTTCCTATGCTGGCAACAATCTCCCCATCGCAGCAACGTGGGATGGTTCGAAATGGACCTCAGTGACCTCCAGCTTGGTCCTTCCTCCCGGTGACACCAACCCCGCTGACTATGACACCCGCCTCAATGGTGTGTCGTGTTTGAGTAGTACTTGGTGTGCTGCCGTGGGCTACGGAGGCTCGCCGGCCGATCCTGACGGCCTGCCGATCGTGGAAGTTTGGAACGGATCGACCTGGTCTTTCGTGACCATCACCGGATTCAAGCCCTCTTTGAATTACGACTTTCTGGACGGCGTTTCATGTACCTCAATGACATACTGCGTAGCCGTCGGTGCAGCGCAGTCCAGCCAGTCGGTCGCGAACCCACTAGTCGTGCAGTTGGACGGATCAAGTTGGTCAGTGGCTTCGGGAACCGGAAACTCCACTGTTCTGACCGTTTTGCATGCGGTCTCATGCGTCGAAACGTGGTGTGAAGCTGTGGGGTCAAACGGCAACGTTCCATTGACCATCACCAACAGCAGTGGAAGTTGGAAAGCCGTATCGACGCCGAAAGCGACAGATCCAAGCGAACTTGACGCTGTGTCGTGTTATTCGCCCTCACTCTGCATGGCGGTCGGCGTTCAGGACAACAACAGCATCCTCCCCATTTCGTACAAACTGGTTGAACAGTGGAACGGAACGGCCTGGGCCCTCGACACCGTGCCCGACCCCACCCCCAAGTTCGGTGACTACCTCTCTGCGGTGGACTGCTTCGGGCCCACCTCATGTGTCACGACCGGTAGTGCCGGCTCGTCGGCGGGGGGCGGGACCTCGGTCAATGAAACATTGAATTGGAATGGGACGTCATGGCGTGCGCAAAGTGTTCCAACGGCGGCTGGGGTTGACCGGGCCGAGCTGCTGGGGGTTGACTGCGTACCCAACAACTTGTGCATCGGCGTTGGCGGAACGTTTGGCCAAACTATCGACACCACACAGGTATTGACCGCATCGATTGCACGACCTGGATACGCCGAAGTTGCCTCCGACGGCGGCCTCTTTAACTTTGGCACACCGTTCTTTGGCTCGATGGGTGGCCAGCCGCTCAATAAACCCATTGTCGGAATGGCGATGTCACCAGACGGTGGTGGGTACTGGGAGGTGGCCTCCGACGGAGGTCTGTTCTCGTTCGGTGACGCTGCGTTCTTTGGCTCGATGGGCGGACAGCCGCTCAATGCTCCGATCGTAGGCATGACCCCAACCCTTGACGGCCGGGGCTACTACGAGGTGGCCTCCGACGGCGGTCTGTTCGCCTTTGGTGATGCGGTCTTCCACGGGTCGATGGGGGGAATGCCCCTCAATAAGCCGATCGTCGGCATTGCGCTTACGCCCGATGGCGGCGGTTACTACGAGGTGGCGTCTGACGGCGGTCTGTTCGCCTTCGGCAACGCCAACTTCTTAGGTTCGATGGGTGGAAAGCCACTCAATGCCCCCATCGTCGGGATGGCAATAGCTCCAGGTGGTGGCTACTACGAAGTGGCCTCCGACGGCGGTCTGTTCGCCTTTGGCGGGGCAAAGTTCTTGGGATCGATGGGCGGAATGCCCCTCAATAAGCCGATCGTCGGGATGACCGTGGAGCCGTCGGGTGGCTACTACGAGGTGGCGTCTGACGGCGGGCTGTTCGCCTTCGGCGCAACGTTCTTGGGATCGATGGGCGGAATGCCCCTCAATGCGCCCATCGTCGGCATCGGGGCCTAAGGGGAGAACTTCAGTAGCCGCTCTATGCGTTGACAAGCAACGCTGAAAAGGCGTGGGTTTGAGAGTGTTGTGACACAAGCAAGGGCCAAGAACGTCGAGTTAGCGCTGGAGAAGAAGCCCGCGGACATAGGCCGCTTGGCCGACGTGCTGGAGGTCATCGGAGATGACGCTGACCAGTCTCACGCTCATGGTGACCGGTGGGTCCCAGCTGTCATCGACGACTGTGGCAAGGTCGTCGTCGCTGAGTTGTCGAACGAAAGCAAGCGTTCGGCTGTGGACGTCCTCGAAGTACCCGAGTAGGAGGTCGGCGTCAGCGATGACGGTGCTCACGTCCTCGGGTCCATGGCCGTAGCCGGTGTCCATTGGATCGAGGGGCAAAGCAAAGCGCTTCACCCAACCCTTCGATATCCACGTCTGCTCGAGTCCATCAAGAACGGCCAAGTGATCGTCTTGAATTCGGGTCAGATGCCACACCAACCAAGCGATGGAATTGGACTCGGCCACTGGCCGAAATACCAAGTCATCGACCGAGAGGCCTGTGACGGCGGGATGCACGGCGTCGCGAACTCTCTCAAACGCGTCGGCTAGAAGATCAGTGGTGCTCATCGAACGTTCCTCCAGATCGGTTGGAGCCAAGGGGGTCAGACCAGTGTGGTGGCGCTGATGACCCGAAATCTTTCCTGCAAAGTAGCAACTATGTCGCCCCGGGCATACGTCCTGGGCGCCTGAAAATGTGGATCTACGAGATCCTTGTCGAGCGCTTCAGCCCTGGTCCTCGTGGTTGGCCGCGGCCACCAGCGCATCGGTGAGCCCTTCAATGGCGGAAAGTCTCTGTGAAAGCTCTTCAGTCAGTCCGTATCTTTGGGCCAGAGCGTGAGGTGCGAGATAGGAGATGTTTGTCGCAGTGTCGCCCGCCCAGATCAAGATTTTCAGCGGTAGGTCAAGGCCAGAGAGCGGGAAGTCGTCCATAACGGGTGTGCCCGCCGAAGGGCTTCCAAAGATGACCAACACCGTGTCGCGAAGCTCCAAATCAACGCTCTCGGCTTCTGCACGCTGATCGATAACAGCGAACACCTTCAATTCCTTCTGGGCCAGGATGCCCAAAAAAAGCTCCGACGTTCTCGGCACGGACGTCGTCGTCATCTTTGTGACGATTGATGCGTGATCTGAATTTCGTTTTGGATCGTTCATAAAGCCTCACTGCGCCTGCAGTTACGGATTGTGAATACTCGGAGTCGATGGCGTATGCGTGAAGCTATCTCGGCCGAGTCGTTGATCCAAATGGTGTGAATCAGACATCCCATAGGATTGTTTCGTGGCTTACGACATCGGACTAGCAGATCGAATTCGCAACCAGATCATCGATGATTCGGACCTGAGTGAGAAGAAGATGTTTGGCGGTCTCGCCTTCCTCGTCGGAGGGAATATGGCAGTTGCCGTGAGCGGCCAGGGCGGCATAATGATCCGGGTTGAGAAGAGTCAGACCGCATCGCTGATTGCAACAACTGCGGCCCAGCCTTTTGAGATGCAGGGCCGGCCAGCCAATGGTTGGCTTCGGGTACGTGCGGAGGACTTGGTCACTGAAGAGCAACTCAGCGAGTGGGTCAACATTGGGGTCGACTTCGCGCGTTCGTTGCCAGCGAAGTGATCGGGACGGCAGTAGCGAAGAGGGTTCGCTCGATTACTCCCAGGGCGTCCACTTTTCAGAGTTGTCTTCCCAAGACCGCATACTCGCTCACAGATTTCAAGGTTGGAGTCTTTGTGATCTCGCTCAAGGAGTCTGCGCTTGGGTGCGCTCTGGCAAGAGCAAGATCGATCCGGCCAGAAAGCAGAGCGCGCCGACAAATGTGCCAAGGTTCGAAACCTGCGCATTTCTGATCTCACCAGTAGCTGGAATGATGTAGCCCGCAATCGCAGATATGCCGAAGGCGATTGATCCCACCAGGTTGAGTCCGGTGATATCCCAGGACAAACTCCGTGGCGCCCACGTAAACCAACGGTGTTCAACCTCAAACCAAGCCATGGCGCTGGCCACGAGAAAGCACACCGATCCGATGGCATCGGGTCGCCACACGTGTTGATGCGCTGCTTCGGCACTCAGGTTGATACGGACGGCGTTAGCCGTGCTGATATTGAAGTACACGGTCCCAATGAACTGAATGGCTGAAGCCCACCAGTCAATCTGGTGGGTTCTGAGGACAAAGAACTTCCGATTGGAGTGGGCGCCCTGGCCTGCATCAATGGACTCGCGGAGTTGGAGAAACGCCGCCGATGTAAAAAATAGCGAACCGACAAAGAAGGTAATTGCGTCGTATTTCGTACCGGCGCTGGTTGCATAGAGGGGAAGTGCACCGAGGGCAAACAGGAACGATCCAACGGCGAAGAGAACAGCAATCCACCAGCCCCGAGCAAAAGGCGCCCACCACGTACCGGGAGGCTCGGAGGTTCTGCGCTGTTTTCTCTTGAGGCGTGAACTCAACCGATGTCGTAGGGGTCCGTCGTTTGTATCCATCGCTCGTTCTAACGTCGGGTTCTCGTTCGTTCTTGGGCACCCTACCGGTGCGTGAGACGGCGAGTTCACGTGAGACATTCTGGTGGTTTTTCCACGATCGAGCGTGGAAGGGTTCGACCGTCAGTGTTCGTTGATGTCTGAGGCGAGGACCGCGGTGGGACTTTCATCCTCTGATGGTTTCGTCTGATTAACCGGAACCCCAACAGCCAACTTCGCGCTCATCTTGATTGCCTTGACCGAGCTGGTCGCCCCGGTCTGTAAAACAACGGCTAGGGCCAAAAGCACGATGGCTAGGTATCGCCATGTCGGCGATCCCAGCAAGAGAATCGACACTCGTCCTAATGCATAGGGCGGGGAACAGACCATCGCGCCGATCGCACCACCAATGGCCGAGGCGGTCAGCTTGTCCTTGGCTGATCGTTCTGATTTGACCCCGATGAGGCGCGCTGGCACAGCAACGTACGCCACCATCATCACGCCCACCACGATCCCGAGGCTTAGGCCGAACCACGGTTTTCCCCACCTGGTCACCACGAGGATCGAGAACCCGAGAGCCGAGCCGACAACGCATCCCCACAACAAGATGGGGCTCATGTGTTGGCGTGCTTTGAGAAAAGCCGGACGAATCTCAGGCTGGCCTGGTTTCGAGATGGCAAAGGCAAATACGGCATTGAGGTAGAAGCTTCCGGCCGTGATGGCAATGGTGGCCAGAATCAGAGGAATCAAAAGAGGCCCGTACAGCACGTGGAACGCCTTGCCATGAAGGGTGTGGGCCTTGAGATCCAGCATTGCAGCCCAGATCCACATGGCTGGAAGGACCTGCACCAACGTCAGCCGCCAGTTGGTAAAGAGCAGCTTCACCCCTTGGAACAGCATGGCGAAGGCGCCCACCACGAGCGCCAGTGGAGCAAGCCAACGGCTCCGTTGACTCAATGAGATGATGCCCTCTTCCACCATGGCATCGTCGCCATCGCGGATAGCTTGAGCTAATTTCCGAAACTGCTCAGCCAGTCGCTGTGACTTGGAAGTGCTTCTCGTTGAGCTTGAAGATTCCTCTTCTTTTGGTGCTTGAGGTTGGTCCTCGTCGGGGTGTTCCAGACGCGGTCCAGGTTGGTTCTCGAGCGACGTATCTCTCGCATTTCCCTCGCTGCTGACACTCATGCTCGATTGGTCCGCCTGTTCGTGACGCCTGAACGCTCAACATTTAGCGAACGACATTGGGCCTCGATCACCCAAAGACGTGGACTTTTCCCGAGAGAGGCCTCAGACCGCCGAAGGGAGATCGGACATCGCGGGCTCAATGAGCTCGTGAGGGATACGGGCGCCACCAACCAAGACGCCCCCGGCACTACGGACGGCGGCCGCGAACGGCGCAGCCCAGGTGTCTTCCCAGAGCAGGAGGGCAGCAGAACTGTTCGGCTCAAGCTCGGAAGCGGCGAGCTCGATGTCTTCGGGGCTGATCAAGCCACCCACATCAGCGTCGAGACCGGCGAACTCCGGAAAGGCATCCAGATCTTCGATCTCGATGCTGACAACATTGCCGTCAGCATCCTTGCCCACAAAAATGAGGTCGAGAATTTCGAATAGTTCCTGATTCCACCAGAGCGATCAGTTCAGGGGCGATCGCTCCATTGAACTGGTTTCCTGGGAATGCAACGACGATAAATTCGACTGGTCCAATGGTCATGGTTTGTTACCCCTCACCTTCTCGTTCATTGAATAGTAGGCGGTCCGTCGGGCCGAGGCGTCATCCGGAATGGGTGATCCGCCAAGATCGGATCGCTTCGGATCCCTGGCCGTTGATTCTGGCTTCTTTCGCTCAACGAAGTTGGCTCAGAAGCCGGGGAAGACCTGCCGCAGCTCGTCCAAAATATCCGTCTCAGCGCCCGGGGGAGTGTGATCCGGATCGAGCCGGCCGTAGACCAGGCGGACAAAGCTTTCGGCGGGCAACGTCAGATCGGGAGTACCAACGGGATGAGCAGAGGTGAGCTGGACTGACTCCGGCGTCAAATCCACTGTGACGCCGTGGGCGGGCTCGATCGTCGTGACGTGGATGGAGCGTTGCGTCCCAGTGGGCTTTCCCGCGAATCCGGCAGTGAGAGCCAATGTTGCGACGGTCGATTCCCACGCTTCGACCGGGATAGTGGCGTCCGAGTTGACCGCAACCTCGACGTCCCATGTGTGTACGAGATGTTCGCTGAGCCTCATGCCGAGATACAAGTCGAAGTCCATCTCAAACGGGCCGAGGGCGATTTGGAATGCTGAGCGCTGTTCTTCGTCTAAATCCTTAAGCATCGCCACCATATCCGCGTCGGCCAAAAGTGAGTCGGCCGCTTGTTCGCCGGGGCTCTTGGCGTTCCACCTGTCCCACACTGATTGGTTGAAGTCGGCATCGGTGTCACGACCGTGGACGACATCCTCAACCGCCCTTGTGAAGATGACGGCGCCCGAACCTATGTGAGAAAGGGTGTCGGCGATGGTCCATTCGGTCGGATACGCCGGTTGTGTCAACTGGTCCGCGCTCAGTTGGCTCACCAACTTGTTCAGATGATCCACCGAGTTGTCTAGAGCCTCCAAACCACTGCTCATTGACGTCCTTTCTCCTGGTTCGCCGCGTGCGTCGAACGATCGATTACTCAGATTGTGTGTCGCTCGCCCCTTCTAGCTTGAGTGAGCAGCCTCAAGTCCGACAGTAGTAGCGAACGAGACCTCAACAATCAGGAACGAGTTAATTCCGTAGAAGCCGCCGGGTACTTGGACAGTTCTCATCGCCGGATCCCCCAAACGTCACGTGCCCCACCGCGTCGATTCCGAAGATACGTCCCCCTTTGGGTCACCACCTGACACTCCGGTCACCCAGCGTCAACGCTCAATTCGTCCCGCAGTTGTCGCCGCAGCAGTTTGCCGGTGGGGTTATAAGGAAGTTCTTGGCGAAACTCCACCAGGGCAGGCGTCTTGGTTGAGCGCAGTTGGCCACGAACCCACTCTTGCAACTCAGGCCCATCGACTGGCGCCCCCTCGTCAATCACGACCACAGCAGCTACCGCCTCTCCCCATTCGGGATCGGGAATGCCCACAACAGCGACATCGATGACCGAAGGGTGGCTCATCAGGACGTCTTCAATCTCGCCGGGGGAGATGTTCTCCGCACCGCGGACAATGACGTCATCCATGCGACCAGCCAGATAGAGATAGCCGGCCTGGTCGAACCAGCCCAGATCCCTTGTACGAAACCAGCCCTCACTGTCGAGAGCGCTCCGTCCTTCGTACTCACCGGCTACCTGTTCGCCGTGTACCCAGATCTCGCCCTGGGCCTCGGCCGGGACTTGGAGGTCATCGGGACCTCGGACTTCAACCTCGAGGCCAGGCAGGGGTTGACCAACTGAGCCCAGGCGTTTGCGCTCAGCCGGATCGGCGCTGGCGAAGGCGAGACGGTGATCGTCCGGCGTCAGCATGGCGATGGTCGAGCTCGTCTCAGTGAGGCCGTAAGCATTCACGAGGTCAACGTTCGGTATGGTCCGAAGTGTCCGTTCCACCAACTCAAGAGGCATCTTGCCACCACCGTAGGAGAGGTGTCGCAAGGTGGAGAGTTCGACATCGGCCTCATCAATCGAGTTGAGGATGCGGCCCAGCATGGTTGGCACAACCATGGCGTGAGTGATGCTCTCCGACAAGACGGTCTGCACCCATTCGTTGGGTTCAAAGGCCGGGAGGTAGACGATGCGCCGACCTGAGTAGAGAGAACTCAACACAGCCGATACTCCGGCGATGTGGTACGAGGGGACGCAGACGAGTTGGGCCTCCGACCTGTCACAGCCGAGAAATTCAATGCTGGTGATGACGTAGGACACCAGATGACGGTGACGCAGTACTGCCACCTTGGGTTCGGACGTGGTGCCACTCGTGAAAAGAAGGACGGCCACCTCGTCTGGATCGACAAAAGGAAGGTCTTCAGCCAACGCACCGGTTGTCGCGGCTTCTACAAACTCATCGACGCTCAGGACGCGGTCGGCTCCCAAGGTGGCAAGTCGATTGACCGTGTCGGCGTCGGCGATCAGAAGACAGTTGGGAATGCGCTTCAAGAGTCCCCGTAGCTGTTCGTCGGTGGAGCGGTAGTTGATGGGAACAAAGGGGAGACCAGCGGCCGCCGCGCCAAAGAGCGCCAGCGGGAGGGCATCCGAATTGAGACCGAAGTAACCGACGTACGACGCCCCGCTCTCAGTCAGAAACCCCGCGGCCCGACGCGACCTCTCCAAGAGTTCCGACGCAGTGAAAGCAGTACCGGTGTGTCCCACCACAATCCGCTCGGGATCGCCATCGGCGACCATCTCAAGCAATAGGGAGATATTCATCTACGTGGTCCAATCCTCTACTTTGACGCGGTGCATGCCGAGGTGGCGTGGCGCTTGGTCGATCGGTCGATTCATCGCCACAAACTCCAGTTCTTCGGCCCACTGCATCATTTGAACTGCTCGATTACAGCTTCCCCAAACGCCCCAAGGGTCTCAGGCGCTGCGAAATCGCAGAACCATACGTACACTCGCTCGATCCCACGCTCTTGGAGGCCACCAAAGTAGTCGAGGCACTGAGTCGCGTTGCGAACAAATGCGCCGCCGCCAAATCGACGCTGCGATGTCTCGATGACCGCGTTTCGATCGCTCTCCGAGGCCACAAAGGCTATCTGTTGTTGCAGCGAACACCGTGCTGAACCGGCGAAGGCGCGCATCTCGTCCAAACGGTCGACGATGCCGATATGCAGGTTCCACCAGTCCGCATGCTTGGCCACCAACGCCATGGTTCCCTGTCCGGCGCCCCCGACGGTGATAGGGATCTTGGTCAGTGGTGTTGGACGCTGCTGCACGTTTTGCAGGTGAAAGTACTGACCTTGATAGTCAAAGGTCTCGCCGCTCCAGAGGGCCTCGATAATCTCCAGCGACTCGCGAAGTCGACCCAATCGGTCCACCGGTCGGATCGATCCGATGTCAAAATCCTCCAGCTCGTCGGCCACCGATCCCCAGCCGATGCCGAGTTCGAATCGGCCACCAGAAGCATGGTCAATTGTCACCGCTTCTCGGGCGAGAACGGCCGGATGGCGAAACGAGTCGCACTGAACCAGCGTGCCCACGCTGAGAGCCTCGGTCTTGGCCGCTAGCCAGGTATTGGTCACTACGGTGTCGAACATCGGAGCCTCTGGAGCGCCCGGCGGCGTCATATGGTCCATCCCCGCAATACCGGAGAATCCGGCGGCCTCGGCGGCCACTGCACGTTGAACCAGCGTGTCCATGGTCATGCGCATCTGCGGCAGAAAGACCCAGAATTCAAGTCCCATTTGCCGGCCTCGGTTCGATGTTTCGATCAGAGCTGGGCTCACCCCATGGGGGCCCAGCCCTCGCCTTCCGCTTCGACGTGCACAATCTCTGGCACTGCAGCCAGCCACTCACGAAGTTGCACGGTGGCGGTCTTGAAGTGCTCTGACTCAACGTGAGCCTCTCCGGCGGCGGCGTCTTTAAACGCCTCGACCAAAAGGTAGACGTTGGGATCCTCGGGGCTGCGATACCACTCGAAAATGAGGTTGCCCGGTTCTGCTCGTGAGGCTTCGGTGAAGTCGGCAACGAGTGTGAGCCAGTCGTCTGCGAACTTACGGCGAATTTTCTGCTTCACAACAATAAAAATCATGGTGCAGTCCTTGTGATTCTCATAGCGATTTTGAAAGGTCGAAGCGTAGCCGTGGGCCTCGTGCTCATTGTTCTCGAAGCTCTCGTTTGAGCACCTTTCCTGACGGATTGCGCGGTAGCGCATCGAGAAAGGTGATGGCCTTGGGAACCTTGTAACGGGCCAGGTGAGCATTGCAGTGTTCAAGAAGGACGTCAGAGGTTGCCATGGCCTCGGGCCGAAGTACGACGAAAGCCACGGGTACTTCACCCCATCGTGCATCTGCTCGAGCGACCACAGCTGCTTCGAGCACCGATTCGTGCTCGTAGAGCACCCGCTCAACCTCGGAACTCGCAATGTTTTCACCACCGGACACGATCATGTCCTTGAGACGATCCACAATAAAGAGGTACTCCTCGTCATCGCGGATACCAATGTCACCAGTGTGAAACCATCCACCGGCGAACGCAGCCGCCGTCGCTTCAGGATCTCGCCAATAGCCAGCAAACACTTTGGGACCGCGCATGACAATCTCACCACGTTGACCCGCTGGCACCGACGTGCCTTCTTCGTCCCAGATGTCGAGTTCGAGATAGAGGCACGGCCGCCCGACGCTGCCAAGTTTGGTCACAATGCTGTCTCGATCGAGAAACGTGTCGCCCGATACCGTCTCGGTCAAACCGTAAGCATCCGCAAACCATGCGGCAGGAAAGGTGCGTTGAATCCGTTCGATGAGCGGTATCGGCATTTTTTCACCGCCATTGATGATGAGGCGCACTGACGAAAGGTCGCGATGCTCAATGTCGGGCAACGCCATGATGGCGTTGACCATGGCGGGAGCCAGCCACACTGTTGTCACTCGCGACCGCTCAAGCTCGTCGACGACTCGCAACGCGTCAAAAGTGGGATGAACGATGATCGTGGCGCCGGCGGCGATCAGCGATGTCGTCGTGAGGTCAAGTGCGCCAACGTGGTAGAGCGGCCCGCAGGCCAGTCCAAGATCTGCGCTGGTAAAACCGAATTCGACGATGTGAGCGAGGTTTTTCCAGGCCAGATTGCCGTGCGTGATCATGACCCCTTTGGGGCGACCAGTCGTGCCCGACGTGTACATGAGGCGATGGATGTCGTCTGAGTCGGCCGGTACGGCGTCAACCTGTTTTGACCTTGCGATGAGGTCGCTGATCGACTCCCAGCCCTGGAATGTGGAGGGTGTGACGCAGACGCGAATCGGTGGGTCGTCCATGGTGGCGAGCGCTTCCTCACCAAGTTCGATCAAGGCTTCGTTGCATACGATTGCCCGCGCTTGGGAGTGCTCGAGGATGTATCGGATCTCGGGGGCAGCAAGCCTCCAGTTGATCGGCATGGCGATCGCACCGAGGTAGCTGGCGGCAAAGATCGCTTCGATGAACTCGGCGCAGTTGTGAGAAAGAATGCCGATCACGTCGCCCGGGCCGACGCCGCGCTCTGACAGTCCGCCGGCTAGGCCGATGACCCGTTTTTCCATTTCCGAGTACGTGGTCGGATGGTCGTTAAAAACAATCACGGCCTTGTCGGGGGAACGAATGGCCTGATGGGCCAGAACGCCAAACCAGCTCACATCGCTCTGCATGGCGGGTCGGTCAAACATCACGGCCTGACCAGGATCTCTCTTGACTGGACCGCCGTTGCCGGGCTCCGCAAGCCGTTCGTCGCCCGGTGCATGTGGTGGGCCACTCAGTCGCTCCTCTAGAACCTCTACGAACTTGTACCGACCGGTCATCATAGGGAGGTGATGCAGCTATTGTCACGACCGATGGTTCAGGCCGAAACGACTGTGAATTCTCGCCGTGGCCCGAAGTGGCTCCGCGCGTCGAAAGCGATCATTGACACGTCGGCCACCGTGTTCGCCCAACGCGGCTATCACGCCACCGGTATTA
The DNA here is from genome assembly GCA_963803215.1 of uncultured Acidimicrobiaceae bacterium. Classification (GTDB taxonomy): domain Bacteria; phylum Actinomycetota; class Acidimicrobiia; order Acidimicrobiales; family RAAP-2; genus CAWDLP01. The sequence goes on along the minus strand of CAWDLP010000011.1, from coordinate 822 downwards.
CCGAGCTCTGCGTGGCCAACGATCTCGGCAAAGGTGCGCTCTATCACTACATCGCCTCGAAAGAGGAACTCCTAGCCGCCATCCACGATCGGGTGATGGACGAGGTCCAGGCCGGGGCTGATCGTGTCGTGGCCAGTGGTGGTCCTCCTCCTGATCAGTTAGCCAAGCTGGGCGAAGAGATGCTGGAAGTGATTCATCACTACCCCGATCACGTCTGGGTCTTCCTCCATGAGTTCCCTGCCCTCACGGGTGAGCGGGCCGAGCGATTCCGTTTGCGGCGGCGAGAGTATGAGCGAACCGTCGAGGCGGTCTTGAAGGCTGGCGTCGACTCGGGCGATTTTCGCAACTTGGAACCTCGGCTCACCGCTCTGGCCTGGTTTGGGATGTACAACTACACCTATCTCTGGTTGAAACCGGGCGGCACGTTATCGGCCCGAGACGTGGCGAAACCGTTTGCCGATATCTTCCTGGCTGGAATCGTCAACTCGAAGGGTTGAAGGTCGGGCCGCGACCTCAGGGGGCCGAGTAGCCGCCATCAACGACGATTGACGAACCGGTTGTCCACCGTGAAGCGTCGCTCGCCAGATACGAATAAGCCCCGACCAGATCGGTCGCTGATCCGAGCCCCAGTGGGTGTCGGGCCACGATGGCCACGATGGCTTCGGGCGGTAGATCGTCATGAATGGCGGAGGTAAAGCTGCCCGGACAGACGCAGTTGACGCGGATGTTGTCGTGGGCGTATTCAACCGCCGCAACCTTGGCGAGTTGGATCACGGCCGCTTTGGTGGCGCAGTAAGGCGCAGCGTGGGACCACGCCGTGAT
>CAWDLP010000010.1:0-136136 GCA_963803215.1 uncultured Acidimicrobiaceae bacterium | reverse complement strand
GCGAACACTTCCTTGCCGACGCCGGTCTCGCCCTGCAGCAGCACGCTGATGTCGGCAGCGGCGACCTGCGACACGAGCTGATACAGCGCGCGCATGCGCTCGTCGGCGACCACGACGTCGTCGGGCTCGACCGCGATGACATGGCCGTGCGCACGGCTGCGCGCGCGGGCGATCAGCGTGTTGGTGTCGCGACCGTCGCGCGGGCACACCGCCGAGCCGACGCGACCGAGCACGCCCCGCGCTTCGAGCGCGGTCTCGATGGTCTGTTCCACGGTCGGCCCACGCGCCGGATCACCCGCGAGCAACAGCTCGAGCTCGCCGGGGCCATAGCTCGCGATCACGTCGTCATCCCCGATCGCACTGGCCGCGATCTCGCGCAGGCGCGCGCCGTCGTCTCCGAGCAGGTGGATGATCGAGAACGGACGGCCGCGGTCGCACTCGTCTTCCATGCGGCTCTCGAAGTACTCGTGCGTGCGCACCCGGCGGGGCGGTGACGTAGTGGCACGCCGGCGCTGCACGATGACCATGACCGAACCCAGCCGGATCGCCTGGTCGACGCGGACCTCGGTCGGCTGGTTCGGTGCGATCCGTCGGTCGTCGACCCAGGTGCCGTTCGCGCTCGCGTTATCGATGATGCGCAGCGGTGGGTCGAGCAACAGGATCGCGTGGTTGCGCGAGATCGAGGTGTCGTCGATGCGCACCTCGCACTCGGGGGCCCGGCCGATCGAGACCTGGCCGCGGCCGGGCAGGGCCTCGGTGGCGAGCACGCGGTCGCCCACGACGAGCAGGAACAGCTGGTCGCTGTCCTGGGAGAACTCCGTGGTGACCGTGGTGTTGTTGGATTCCACCGAGTTGCGAGTATCTGATTTTCGAACCTCCAGCGCCAATGGGATAGACTTAGTTCGTGGGCTCGTCGATCACGGAGCCGCGGCTGGAACCCAGCTCGTCGGGACTTGCCCCAGGGACGATCGTCGGTGACTACCGCATCGACCGCCTGATCGGCAGCGGCGGCATGGGAGCGGTCTACGAGGCGACGCAGCCGATGATCGGCAAGCACGTCGCGCTCAAGGTCTTGCACCGCAGCAAGAGCCAGACCGCGGTCAGCCGGTTCGTGAAGGAGGCTCGCGCGGTCAACCTGATCGGGCACCCGAACATCGTCGACGTGTTCGGGTTCGGCACGACCGAGGACGGACGTGCCTACCTCGTGATGGAGCTGCTGCTCGGCGAGACGCTCGCCGTGCGCACCAAGCGCGGCCCGATCTCGCTCGCGGAGATCTGCAACGTGCTGATCGAGGTGACGCACGCGCTCGAGGCGGTGCACGAGGCCAACATCATCCACCGCGATCTAAAGCCCGAGAACATCTTCCTGGCGCGCCGTCGCAACGTGATGACGGTGAAGTTGCTCGACTTCGGGATCGCGAAGCTGCTCGGCCCCGAACCGGGCCTCAACGACGAGACCCGGCCCGGCATCCTGATCGGGACGCCGCGCTACATCTCGCCGGAGCAGGTGTCGGGCAAGCCGCTCGACGGCGCTTCGGATGTCTACACGCTCGGCGTGGTCGCGTTCGAGCTGATGGCCGGGCGCACGCCGTTCGTCGGAGACGACTCGTTCGAGCTGTTCGAGAAGCACGCCAAGCTCAAGCCGCCGAAGCTGTCCGCTTTCAACGCCGATATCCCGCCCGCCGCGGATGCACTGGTCGCGGCCATGCTCGCGAAGGATCCTGCCGAGCGTCCATCGCTCGCGGTGATTCGCGCGGCGCTCGAGACGTTGCGGACGATGCCAGCGGCAAACGTAGCCGCTGCACCGAGCCGTGCCACGGTGCAGGCGACGGACGTGCACGCCGTCGAGTCGGGCGAGCCGGTGACCGAGTCGCGAACGAACATCGCCGCCGTTCCGGCCGCCGCGGGGCGTCTTCGTCGGCTGGCGTTGCCAGCGGGGCTCGCTGCTGCCGCCGTGGTCGGTGTGGTGATCGCGGCGGTGCTCGCGCGCGGTCATGGCGGCGAAGACCACGCGGTGGACGACCACCCCGCGACGCAGCAGGGTGTTGCGCTGCACGCACAGCCCGCGGGCGATGTGGGCTCGGCAACCGCGCCGGCGCAGCAAGCTGCGGCTCCGCCAGCGCCACCGGTGGACACGACTCCGAGCCCGACGACCGTTCCGGCCGTGCCTCGCCACGCCAACGCGCCTCGCGTTCGACACGAGCGCGCGCACGCGGCAGGCGAGGCCAACGCAGAGACGGAGATCTCGACCCCGACCCCGACCCCGAGTCCGACTCGGACTCCGACTCGGCTCCCGACGCCGAGTCCGACCCCGACTCCGGAACCCGACTCCGACCAACGACGACGACGCGGTGCGAAGCCCCTTCGAGCACAAACCGTGACCCGGGTAGCGATCGTCGTGGCGTTGCTCGCGGCGCGCGTGGCAATGGCGGGCCCCGATCCACAGCCGGGCTCCACCAGCACGAGCGCCGCCGACGCGTCGGCGATCGCGCGCGATGCCGACCGTGCGGCCCACACGTACTACGACGCCCACGACTACCCGGCGGCGATCGCCGAGTACCGCCGCGCGTTCGCCGCGTTGCCCGATGCGCTGTTCCTGTTCGACATCGCGCAGGCGTATCGCCAGCTGCACGACTGCGACCACGCGCTCGCGTTCTATCGCGACTATCTCGCAGCGCGGCCCGACGCCGACAATCGCCCGCGCGTCGAGCACTTCATCACCGAGATGGAAGCCTGCGCGACGCCCCCCGCGACCACGGTCACCACGACGGCACCGGTCATCGAACGTCCGAACGGGCTGCGCATCGCTGGCTCGCAACCGGCGGCCTCGTGACCGCCAGTGTCGGCGCGGTCGTGCTCGGCTTCGCCGTGTACTACTCGGTGCAGGCTCGGACGACGCGACGCGGCTGCAGAACGCGTGCGCGATGGGGTGCTCCGGCTCGGCGGTGCGGCCGATCGATCAAGCCGGGCAGTCCGACAACCGCAACGCGATCGCGAGCTACTCGATCGGCACGGCCGCGGTCGCGACGGGTGCGGCGATCTGGCTGTGGGCTCGGGCGCACGGCCCGGGCGAGCCGCCGGTCGTGGCGCCGACACCAGGGGGCGCGACCGTGTCGGCGCGGTTCAGGTTCTGATGTGGCGTGCGGTGCTCCTCGCTGCCGCGATCGCGGGTTGCTACAACCCACAGCTCGGTACCTGCGAGGTCACGTGCGGCACCGACTCGCCGTGTCCCGCAGACCTCGTCTGCAAGCCCGACGGCTTCTGCCACACGCCCGATGACACGAGCACCTGCACGAACGGGCCGGTCACGCTGACGGTGGCAACCATCGGCAATAGCGGCAGCATCACGTCGACGCCGGCTGGGATCAGCTGCAGCGGATCGGCCGGCAGCGCGGGCTGCATCGAGGTGTTCGCCGGCGGCACGGCGATCGTGCTGACCGCGCATCCGTCGGGCGACCAGTTCGTCAGCTGGGCAGGCGACGAATGCGGGTCGAGTACCAGCTTGACGTGCATGTTCACGATCGAGATGGCGACCGCCGTCAGCGGCACGTTCCAGTAGCTACGCCGACCTGTGCTGGCGCCTTAAGCCAGCGTGAAGGCAGCTTCCGCAGCCTGGGGCTGCGAGTCCTGCACGCGGCTGGCCGGCACCCCAAGCAGCCCGCGAGGTTAGCGGTGGCGCAGCCCTTGCTGATACCGACGATTGTCCGCACCGCCGTTCGGCGGTGCTGCGCGGGTCGGCAAAGCCGACCCTTTCAAAGGAGTCGGCCATGAACATCGTCAAGAAGCTCGCCGGGTTCGCGTTGATCGTCGTCACGTTCGGCATGCTGACCAGCTGCGTGGTCGAGGCGCGGCGCCCGTACTACGCGCGCTACCACCGCGCGGTCTACATCGTGCGCTGACCCGCGGCGACCAGCCACGTGCGATGGCGCCAGCCGAAGGCCAGCGCCCACGCACCGACACCGAGCGAGTACGCGTTGATCGCGATCTCGGTGCCGACCGCGCCCCAGTCGCCTTTCGGTGCCAGGTAGATCCCGTTCTCGAGATCGAACAACACGTCCTCGAGGCCGAGATAGACCGCCGAGCTGCCGCCGACCAGAAGCCAGAACAGCGCCGACGGTCGGCGGCGGTAGAGCGCGAGCGCCGTGGCTGCACACGCGAGCGCGAGCCAGCCATCGGCGGCCGGGAACGCGTTCTCGAACACGTAGTAGGCCGGCGTGCTCGCGCTCGCCAGCAGCTCGCGGTCCACGAAGAACCAAACGAATCCAGTACGCGACGAGCGCGATGAACGCCGCGAGCACGAGGCCCAGCGTCAGGCGATAGAAGCGCGGCGGCGGCGAAGCGGTCATCGCCACGCGATGCTACCAGCGCGCCGCGAGCGCCGTATCACAGTGGGTAGACGCCGTTGCACGCGGTCGGATCGGTCCAGCGGTCGACCCACGAGCCGTCGTCGCACTGGTACCAGGCGTCGTCGTACTTGCTCTGCACGCACGCGTTGTCGGCAGCCTCGCGGCCGAGCGTGTCGAGTAGCAGCCGGCGCCGCCACCGCCGCCACCACCACCGCCGTCACTCGACAGCACCTGGTCCAGGTCGACGGCAGCAAGCGGGCGAGCCGGAGTCGGGCCGAGGTCAGGAAGGGCAGCAACGGGGCCCGAGCGCAGCGAGCACGGGCTGGGCTCTTCGAACCTGGTCGTGGACCGGACCGGTGGCCCGACGAGGCCACGGCAGCTCTGGCCCAAGAGCTCGAAGACGAGATGAAAGCGGCCGCGGCCGAACTGCGATTTGAGGAGGCCGCGCTCCTCCGTGACGAGCTGACGCAGCTTCGCTCGGGTGTGGTGGAGGTTGAAGCCGAGGCTCTAGCCACCGGGGTGCCCTCGGGTTGAAGCCCAGCGTGGCCGCCTTGAAGTTTTGAGTGATACACCGGACCGGTATGGTCGGTAGATGGCCGACCGATTGATTGTTCGCGGGGCGAGGGAGCACAACCTCCAAGACGTCTCAGTCGACCTGCCCCGAGACGAACTCGTTGTTTTCACCGGCCTCTCGGGTTCTGGAAAATCGTCGCTGGCCTTCGACACCATCTACGCCGAGGGTCAACGGCGCTATGTGGAGTCGCTCTCGGCCTACGCCCGTCAGTTCCTGGGTCAGATGGACAAACCCGACGTCGATTTCATCGAAGGTCTGTCGCCGGCCATCTCGATCGACCAGAAATCGGCGTCCCGCAATCCACGGTCAACTGTGGGCACCATCACCGAGGTCTACGACTACCTTCGCCTCCTCTACGCCCGTATCGGGCACCCCCACTGTCCGACCTGTGGCCGCCCCGTGGCTCGACAGACGCCACAACAGATCGTGGACCGCATCTTGGAGCTGCCCGACGGCACCCGGTTTCAGGTCTTGGCCCCCATCGTGAGAGGCCGCAAGGGCGAGTACAGCTCTTTGCTCGGTGACCTGGCTCGTCAAGGGTTTGCGCGAGCCCGAGTGGACGGCGTGCCCCTCGAGCTGGCCGATCGGGCTGAGGTGGACCTGGCCCGCTATGAACAGCACACCATTGAGGTCGTGGTCGACCGCTTGGTCCGCCGCGACGGCATGCGCCAGCGCCTGACCGAGTCCATCGAGACCGCCCTCGGACTCACCGGCGGCACGGCCGAGGTCTTGGTGGGCCAGGTTGATGGTTCCGAAGACGAGGTCATCACCTTTAGTCAGCACCTGGCCTGTGACCACTGCGGTCTGAGCTTCGAGGAGCCGCAGCCCCGGAGCTTCTCGTTCAACTCTCCCTATGGCGCCTGCCCGACCTGCGCTGGCTTGGGCACCCGTTTTGAGGTGGACCCGGAGCTGGTAGCACCTGACACCACGCTGTCGTTGGCGGACGGCGCCCTGGCACCTTGGGCCGGGGCCCGCAGCGACTACTTCACCGGGCTGGTTAATGGCGTGGCTGAGCTCGGCAAGTTCTCGGTCGACACGCCGTGGGGCAAGTTGAAGCCGAAAGACAAGAAACTCATCCTCTACGGCACCGGGACGAAATCGGTCCATGTCTCGTACAAAAACCGCTTCGGTCGCAAGCGCTCCTATCAGTCGCAGTTCGAAGGCATCATCCCGTGGCTCACCCGCCGCCACGGCGAGTCCGAGTCGGACTGGTCTCGCGAGCAGATCGAGCAGTACATGCGCGAGGTCTCGTGCCCGGCCTGTGGTGGGGCCCGGCTTAAGCCCGAATCGCTGGCGGTGACGGTCAGTGGCATGAACATCGCTGAGCTCTGTGCGCTCTCCATTCGAAATGCCGTGGTCAGTGTGGCCGAGCTGGAGCTGAACGACCGCGAACACCTGATTGCCGACCGGGTGCTCAAAGAAGTGCGCGAACGCATGCAGTTCCTGCTCGATGTGGGACTCGACTACCTCTCACTCGGCCGGTCGGCCGGGACGCTGTCGGGAGGCGAGGCCCAACGCATCAGATTGGCCAGTCAGATCGGGAGTGGCCTGGTCGGCGTGCTCTATGTCTTGGATGAGCCCTCCATTGGTCTGCACCAACGCGACAACCAGCGTCTCATCGGAACACTGCTCCGACTCCGTGACTTAGGCAACACCGTCATCGTGGTCGAACACGATGAAGAGACCATTCGGGTGGCCGACCACGTCGTCGACATTGGTCCGGGGGCAGGCGAGCACGGCGGAAAAATCGTGCACTCTGGTCCGGTCACGGGCAGAAAGGGGCTGTTAGCGAACAAGGAGTCGTTGACCGGGCAGTACCTCTCGGGCAAGCGACAGATCCCCCTTCCCGAACAGCGCCGTGAGGGCAACGGCGACGCAGTGGTGGTGAAAGGGGCCCGCGAGCACAATCTCTGCGACATCGACGTGGCCTTCCCACTCGGGTGCATGGTGGCCGTGACTGGTGTCTCGGGCTCCGGTAAGTCGACCTTGGTCAACGACATTTTGTTGCGTTCGCTGGCCCAGACGCTGCACCGGGCCAAGACCCCTCCGGGTCGCCACGACAAGGTCGAGGGTATCTCCCATCTCGACAAAGTGGTCGATGTGGACCAGGCCCCGATTGGACGTACCCCGCGCTCAAACCCGGCCACGTATACCGGGGTGTTTGATCACATCCGCAAGCTCTTCGCCCAGACGGCGGAGTCGAAGGTCCGGGGCTATCAGCCCGGTCGATTCTCCTTCAACGTCCGCGGCGGTCGCTGCGAAGCCTGCAGTGGGGACGGCACGATCAAAATCGAGATGCACTTCCTGCCCGACGTCTACGTACCCTGCGAGGTCTGTCACGGGGCGCGCTATAACCGCGACACCTTGGAGGTGCTCTTCCGAGGCAAGTCGATCGCCGACGTGCTCGACCTCTCGTGTGAAGAAGCACTGACTTTTTTCGCCAAGCAGCCACCCATTGCGCGTCACATGCAGACGTTGGTGGATGTGGGGCTGGGCTACGTGCGCTTGGGGCAACCGGCTCCGACCCTCTCGGGGGGTGAAGCACAACGCGTGAAGCTGGCCAGCGAGCTGAGTCGCCGACCCACCGGGCACACCTTTTACATCTTGGACGAGCCCACCACCGGCCTTCACTTCGAAGACACCCGACGACTGCTTGAGGTGCTCGGTCGCTTGGTCGACCAGGGCAACACCGTGGTGGTTATCGAACACAACCTGGACGTCATAAAGACGGCTGACTGGGTTATCGACCTCGGACCCGAAGGCGGTGACGGCGGCGGCCGCATTGTGGCCGAAGGCACACCCGAGGAGGTGGCGAAGACGCCCGGAAGCTTTACCGGTGACGTGCTCCGCCCCGTGCTCGGTCTCTAGTACCGACCAACCCGTCTACGCCGAAGGTTGCGGGTAGCGGTTAGCCCGCCCCGAGGATCAGCTCGCCCTGCCCAAAATCGATCACGATCGAGCCGTAGCGGGAGTAGACGTCGGAACCAAGCAAGCCGTCCACCCCTCGCAGTCCGAGGGCGACTTTGGTGATGATGGTGGGTGGCAAGGCGGCGGCTCCGATGAACCAGGTGCCGGTGTGCACCAAGGGGTTCTTCACCACCGAACACACGGTGTTCTCGGTCTCCGTCGCCCCCGTGGTCAAAAGCTGAGATGCCCCGGACGCCCCCTGATCCACCGCACTGGTTGACGCGCCAGTGTCGACCACGAAGGGCTGCGGCGCACCACCGCCCACGGTGACGGGGACCGTGCCTTGCACGGCGGCGCCACCCACGGTGACGCTCATCGATTCGGTCACCTGCGGTGTGCCTTTGGTGAGGGCGGTCGCAATGTTGGCTGGATCGTTGGCGGCGTGCTGCCCGGAGGGAAGCGGCGCCCCCTCGGGCCCGATCACTGTCATCAGACTGCGGGCGTAGTCGATGCGTACGGCGCCGAATCGACTCAAGACATCGGCCCCCAACAGGCCGGCCGGCGAGGTCGTGACGCCGTAGCCCGGGATGTTGATGGCCGCCACGTTCTGCGCGTGCAATGCGAGGCCGTGCCACGACCACGACGAGAGCGTGATCGGTGCGGCCGTCGAAGCACAGCCCACGCCATTGATGGCGTTGCTGCGACCGGCGGGGGAGAGGCCGAGGTGTTGAGCCAGCGGTGTGCTGATCACCGACGTGACGGCGCCACTGTCGACCACAAACGGAAACGGACCCTGTCCATCGAGACACATCGTGGTGAGGATCTCAACCGTAGTGTTGGAGCGATTGATCGTCACCGGCAGCGTGGTCGTTTCGTTACCGACCGGCGTGGTGGCCGCGCATCCGCCGCCCAGGGCAGGAAGGTGCACTTTGGGTAAGGGAATGTTCGCCGACGGCAGGGCGAGGTGAAGGGCGGCGGTTATGGAGGCGATGACCACCAGAAGGTGGAGCCAGCGATGCGGCCCTCTCTCCGTCAGCACGGGCGAACAGTAGCGACTGGCCGACGATTGACGCCGTCGGGGCGGTCGCTAGCCTCGCTCGGATGGAGGGGATCACCCGAGAGCGATTCGAAGAGATGGTGGCCACCGCCATCGATGACCTGCCGCCCGACCTGGCTCGTGCCGTCGACAATGTGGCCGTGGTGGTCGAGAGCCGCGGCTGCTGGTACCCCGCTCTACGGTCTCTACCAAGGCGTGCCACTGACCCGCCGAGGCAATGGCTACGCCGGAGCGTTGCCCGATCGGATCACCATCTACCAAGACCAGATCTGCGACTCGTGTACCACCGAAGAGCAGGTCGTGGCCCAAGTGAGAAAAACCGTGTTGCATGAGTTCGGGCATCACTTCGGTATCTCTGATGCTCGGCTGCACGAGTTGGGTTGGGCCTAGGTCGCGACCGGCTCGGGCGGTCGGCCTAGGTGATGTCGAGCATGCGCTGGAGCGCCACCGTGGCGTCAGCGGTGGTGGTCTGATCGACCGTGATCTGGTTGCGAACCTCACCCGCTACCAGGCCCTCCAAAATCCAAGCCAAGTGTGGACTGTCAATACGCGACATGGTCGAACAGGGACAGACCAGTGGATCGAGACAGATCACCGTCTTGTCGGGGCTTTCATGGCCCAGTCGCTTCACCAGATGAATCTCAGTGCCGACACCGATGACCGAGCCCGCCGGGGCGGCAGCCACTGCCTTGATGAGCAGGTCGGTCGACCCCACCTGGTCAGCCATCTCGACCACGTCGTGGGCGCACTCGGGGTGCACCATGACGATGCCGTCGGGGTACTCGTCTCGGAACGCTTTGACGTGGATCGGTCGGAAGCGCTGGTGGACCGAACAGTGGCCCTTCCAGAGCAAGAGGCTGGCTGACTTCACCTCGGCCTCGCCTAACCCGCCCAGTTCGTGGCGAGGATTCCACACGCGCATGTCGCTCTCGGCGTAGCCGAGCTCAAAGCCGGTGTTGCGACCCAGATGCTGGTCCGGGAAGAAGAGCACCTTGTCGCCTCGGCTCACCCCGTGTTCGTTGGGACTGAGGGCCCAGGTCAGCACGGCACGGGCGTTGGAAGAGGTGCACACCGCCCCACCGTGGCGACCGACGAAGGCTTTCAAGGCGGCCGAGGAGTTCATGTAGGTGACGGGGATGATGCGCTCGACATCGGTCACCGTGGCCAGATCGTCCCAAGCCTCTTCCACCTGGTCGAGGTCGGCCATGTCAGCCATCGAGCACCCGGCGTTGAGGTCAGGCAGGAGCACCTTTTGGTGGTCCCCGGTCAGAATGTCGGCCGACTCGGCCATGAAGTGGACGCCGCAAAAGACAATGAACTCGGCGTCGTGGCGATCGGCCGCGATGCGTGAAAGTCCGAAGGAGTCCCCACGGACGTCAGCCCACTGCATCACATCGTCGCGTTGATAGTGATGGCCCAGAATCAAGAGCCGTGGACCGAGCGCCTCTTTGGCCGCGGCGATCCATTGATCGAGGTCGGCCGGTGACGCGCTGACGTAGCGCTCTGGCAGCGCCTGTTGTAACCGGATCATGTCGTATAACCCCCTGTGGGGAGCGCTCCGAAATGGCCGGCGGGGACAGCCTGGTCGCCCATCCGCGGGTATGTCGGCCTCGGTGCGTATGTGAATGCCGGGATACCAGGCCGGCACGTCCACTGTAGGCGGTCTGGGCGCAGATCGCTGCCAATTTCTGGCTGAACGGCACGACGCGACACACCTGAGCGCGAGAGTGGAGGGGTGGTAACTCGCCCACCGACCGGTTCAATCCCCGACGCACCGGGCTCGTACCAGTTCTTGGATAAGGACGGTCGGGTGCTCTATGTCGGGAAGGCCAAGTCTCTGCGCCACCGGGTCACCAACTACTTCCAAGACCCAACCAATCTGCCGCCTCGCACGGCCCAGATGGTGGCCTCGTCGGATCGGGTGGAGTGGGTGGTGGTTGGAACCGAGGTGGAAGCCCTCATCTTGGAGCACTCGCTCATCCAGGCCCACAAGCCCCGCTTCAATGTCCGATTGAAAGACGACAAGACCTACCCCTGGTTGGCGGTCACGGTGAACGAGCAATGGCCTCGACCAGCGGTGGTCAGAGGTACCAAGAAAAAGGGCGTGCGGTACTTCGGCCCCTACGGCCATGTCGGGGCCATTCGCGAGACCTTGGATCTGCTGATTCGGAGTTTTCCGCTCCGAACCTGTACCGACACCAAGTTTCGCCGTCACGAGCGTTTGCGCCGGCCCTGTCTCCTCTATGACATCGACCGGTGCTCGGGGCCGTGCGTCGGTGCGGTCGAACCCGAGCACTATCAGTCCATGGTGGAGGACCTGACCCAGTTTTTGAGCGGTGACACGGCACCGGTGCTGGCCAAGCTGGAGGCGGAAATGAAGGCCGCCGCCGACGATCTGGAGTACGAACGGGCCGCTCGAGTGCGCGATCGCATTGGGGCCGTCCACAAGGCGGCCGAAACCCAGCAGATGGTCTCGGAGCGCCCCGAGGACTTCGACTTGATTGGCGTGGCGCAAGACGATCTTGAAGCGGCGGTCCAGGTCTTCCACGTCCGCCGAGGTCGGGTGGTCGGCCGCAGTGGCTCGGTCGCCGAAAAGGTCGAGGACCTCACAGAGCCCGAACTGTTGTCCCGCATTGTGGAGCAGCTCTACGGCGCCGCCGGGGCCGATGTGCCACGACGAGTGCTCGTCCCGAGTCCGATTGAAGAGCCCGAGATATTGGAAACGTGGCTCGCTGGGCTGCGCGGTGGTCCGGTCCAGATCGCCGTGCCCCAACGGGGGGCCAAACGCAGTCTCGGCGAGTTGGTGACCCGCAATGCCAGCGAAGATCTGGCCCGTCATCGTTTGCGTCGAGCCAGCGATCACAATGCCCGCTCCAAAGCCTTGACCGAACTCCAGGCCGCTCTCTCGCTGCCCGAGGCTCCTCTGCGCATCGAGTGTTACGACATGAGCCACCTGCAGGGCACCGACTATGTGGGATCCATGGTCGTCTTCGAAGATGGACTGGCCAAGAAGTCTGACTATCGACGGTTTCGGGTCAAGACCGTGGCCGGCAACGACGACTACGCCGCCATGGAGGAGGTCTTGACCAGACGGCTGCGTGCCCTCATCGACGAGCGCGACGCCCCCCGCAAACGACGATTTGCCTATCCACCCCAGCTGCTCCTGATCGACGGCGGCAAGGGCCAGTTGGGCGGTGGGGGAGCGAGTGGTCAAAGAACTGGGCCTCGAAGGCCAGATCCAGCTGGCCGCGTTGGCCAAGCAGTTCGAGGAGATCTATCGCCCCGGCAGTCCCTGACCCGGTGCGTATTTCTCGGGGATCCGAAGCGCTCTACCTCCTACAACGAGTGCGAGACGAGGCCCACCGCTTTGCCATCACCTTCCACCGCCAGAGCCGCGACGCCCGGATGACCTCGAGCACACTGGACGATGTCCCAGGGCTCGGACCCGTGCGGCGCACACGCCTTTTGAAGGAGATCGGCGGCATGCGGGCCCTTCGCACCGCCACACCCGAGCAGTTGGCCGAGCTCGACTGGCTACCAGAAGCAGTGGGATTGGCTCTGTATCGCCATCTTCACGGCGCGGGCCCCTCCTCCGCCGTCACCCCGTCTCGGGCCGCCATGGGAGAGACTGAGAGCACATGAGCGAGTTCTTGGTGGTCACGGGGATGTCGGGGGCGGGCCGCTCCACTGTGGGCGCCACCTTGGAGGACCTGGGTTGGTTTGTCATCGACAACCTGCCGGCCGTGCTCATCATGAAGATGGCCGAGATGGTCGAGCTGCCCGGATCCGAGATCCAACGGGTGGCGCTCGTCATTGGTCGAGGGGGCGGCTCGGGGGCAGAGAATCTGGATGATCTGCCCGAGGTCCTCGACTCTTTGCGAGCGAGCCGCAGTCGGGTGCGGGTTCTCTTCTTGGATGCGCCTGACGACGTCCTGGTCCGCCGCTACGAAGGCACACGCCGCCGCCACCCCTTAGCGGCGCGAGGCGTGGAGACCTCCATCACCGACGAGCGTCAACTCTTAGAGCCCGTGCGGGGGCTGGCCGACATCGTGATCGACACGGGAGAGTTGAACGTCAATCAGCTGCGATACGCGGGTCCTTGAAACCTTCTCCGAAGAGGGCGGCGAGGCCCACATGCAGACCTCGGTGGTCTCGTTTGGTTACAAGCACGGTCTGCCGCTCGACGTCGACCTGGTCTTCGACTGCCGCTTTCTGCCCAACCCCTACTGGGTCGAGGCCCTCCGACCGTTCAGTGGTCTGGACGACCCGGTGCGCGACTACGTGCTGGGTCAGCCTGAGACCACTGAGTTCTTGTCCAAAGTCGAAGAGCTCTTGGTCACCTTGATGCCGGCCTTTGTACGCGAAGGCAAGTCGTATCTGACGGTGGCCATGGGTTGCACCGGGGGACGTCACCGATCGGTGGCGTTGGCTGAAGCCCTGGGCGCTGCCCTCGAGAAGAACGAGATCGCCACGTCTGTCTTTCACCGGGACATCGATCGATGATGGCCTCGCCCCGCGTGGTGGCCTTAGGGGGGGGTCATGGCACCGCGGTGACACTCCGCGCCGTGCGTCAGTACTCGAGCCACGTCACCGCCATCGTGTCGGTGGCCGACGATGGTGGATCAAGTGGCCGGTTCCGCGAGCTGCTCGATGTGGTGGCACTGGGCGACATGCGCAAATGTCTGGTGGCCCTGGCCGAACCTCAGTCGGTCTTGGCCACGGCCTTTGAACACCGTTTCGAAGAAGAAGAGTTGGCCGGCCACGCCCTGGGCAATCTGATTCTGGCCGGTCTGGTCGAAGCCACCGGCGACCTGGTTTCGGGTGTGGCTGCCGCGGCCGATCTACTGGGCGCAGCCGGTGTGGTGCTCCCGGCCACCAGAGAGCGTGTCGTCCTCAAAGCCGAAGCTGGCCGAGGCGAAGTGGCGGGCCAGGTCGCGGTCTCCCAGGCCGATCGCATCCGACGGGTCTCTCTTGTTCCAGGCGACGCCGGATCGCCGCCAGAGGCGGTGATCGCCCTGGCCGGGGCCGACCAGATCGTGATCGGGCCAGGTTCGCTCTACACCTCGATCTTGGCCGCTGCTGGCCGTACACGGGCATCGCCGAGGCCCTCCGCCAGGCCAAAGGCCAGAGGATTTACGTCTGCAATCTCAATCCGCAGGTGCCCGAGACCGAGGGCTATGACGTGGCTGACCACTTGGATGGCTCTGGCCGCCCATGGCATCGAGGTTGATGTCGTGCTGTGCGATTCCAGCAATGGCATGGCGTGTGGCCCGGTGACCAGTACGCTTATTGATCGCCCCTTGGCTGGTTCGAACGGACTGGTCCATGACCCGGCCAAACTGGCGCAGGCCCTGTCGGATCTGCTGGCATGAGTATGGATCTGACGAGGGGTCAGATGAACGGAGAAGGGACGATATGACCGTGACAGGTCGGAATCAACGGTTTCGGTCGCATTGGGCGGAACTTTCTTCGTGCCGTGTTGGCCCAGGGCGCCGACGTCGAGGTCGTGGCCATCAACGACCTGACCTCAGCCGAAACGCTGGCGCACCTGCTGCGCTACGACTCCACGCAGGGCCGCTTGCCCGTCCCGGTTGCGGTCGACGGCGACGCCCTCATTGTCGGCGAACAACGCATTCGAGTCTTGGCCGAGCGTGACCCGGTCGCTCTGCCCTGGGGCGAAGCTGGGGCCGACGTCGTGATTGAGTCAACGGGACGATTCACGGCCCGAGCCGATGCGGCCGCCCACTTGGAAGGCGGCGCCAAGTTCGTCATCATCTCGGGTCCCTCCGGCGACGCCGACGCCACCTTCGTGGTTGGGGTCAATGATGACGAGTTCGATCCGGCGCGTCCACACCGTCATCTCCAACGCCTCGTGCACCACCAACTGTTTCGTACCCATGGTCAAGGTCCTCGACGATGCCTTCACGGTGACGAGCGGGCTCATGACCACGGTGCACGCCTACACCAACGACCAGAACCTGCTCGACCTGCCGCACTCGGACCTTCGACGGGCTCGGGCCGCCGCCGTCAACATCGTGCCGGCTTCGACCGGAGCCGCTCGGGCCACCAGCTTGGTCTTCCAGTCGATGAAGGGAAAGCTCGACGGCACCGGGCTACGAGTACCGGTCCAGGCCGGATCGATTACCGACTTCACGGCCGTGGTGAGCGGTACACCCGACGGTGGACGAGGTCAACGCCGCCTTCGCCGAGGCCGCCATCAAGCCACCGCTCGAGCATGTACTCGTCTACACCGAAGACCCCATCGTCTCGTCCGACATTGTGGGGAGTCCGGCCTCGTGCACCTTCGACGCTCCGCTCACCATGGTGCAGCGGATCGACGATTCGAGTTCGCTGGTCAAGATCATGGGCTGGTACGACAACGAGTGGGGCTACTCGAATCGGCTCGTCGATCTGTGCCAGATCGTGGGAGCCAAGGCCAGGTGACAGACTCGTCCGGTCGCACTCGCCGGCATCCCTCTGCTTAGAGGACCTCGGATCACTCCGAGGAGCGAAAGTGTTGGTGCGAACGGACTTCAATGTTCCCCTGCACCAATGTGGCGCGGCCGGCGGCTACAAGGTGGCCGACGACTTCCGCATTCGCATGGCGCTACCCACCTTGCGTTGGCTCCAAGACCAGGGCGCCCAGGTCACGGCCATCTCCCATCTCGGTCGCCCGACCGGTGCACCCGATGAGCGCTGGAGCATGGAACCGGTGCGCAAGCGCCTCGAAGAGCTCTGCCCAGGGGTCGCACTGACCGAGAATCTGCGTTTTCACCCGGGCGAAGAGGCCAACGATCCCGCCTTCGTGGCCGAGTTGATCGACGGCTTCGATGCTTACGTTGACGAGGCCTTCGGTGTGGCCCATCGGCGTCACGCCTCCATTGTTGGGCCGCCGCAGTTCTTGCCCAGTGCGGCCGGCATCGAGTTGGCCCGAGAGGTTGAGGTTCTCGGCAGCCTCCTCCACAGTCCGCAGCGCCCCTTTGTGGCCGTGGTGGGCGGAGCCAAGGTGGCCGACAAGCTCGGGGTCCTGCGCGTCTCTGGCCGAGCGGGTGGATCTACTTATCGTGGGCGGCGCCATGGCCTTTTCGTTCCTGGTGGGTTTGGGGCATGAAGTGGGGGACTCGCTGGTCGACCCCGACCGCATCAAGGAGTGCCGCGCGCTCGTTCGACTCCGACGTGGCCCTGGTCCTGCCGACCGACATCGTGGCCTTGGAGCCGGGGGGCACCTTCGGTCCCGAGGACTGCAGTCCAGAGCCGTCCGGGGCGACCAAGGTGTTTGACCAGGACTTGCCGCCCAGGCTGGATGGGCCTCGACGTCGGACCGATCAGTGCCAAGACCTTTGCCGATATCATGTGACCTCGGCCGGCACCGTGCTGTGGAACGGACCGATGGGGGCGTTTGAAGACGATCGCTTTGCCGGGGGCACCAAGGCGGTGGCCGAAGCGGTGGCCAGCCTGTCCGGGGTTCACCGTGGTCGGCGGCGGCGACAGCGCGGCCGCCCTCGACTGCATGGATCTGGCCGACCAAGTCGACTTTCTCTCGACCGGTGGCGGTGCCTCGCTGAAGTTCATTGAGAACGGCGACCTGCCCGCTCTGCAAGCCCTTCGGGGCGCATCCAACGCGCCGAACGCCTGAGCCGGGAGGACCGAACGATTTGGCAACGCGGGTCCGGCGCGCCGCCCGTTGGTCAGTGGCAACTGGAAGATGCATCACGATCACATCGAGGCACTGCATATGGTGCGCGATCTCGGACTGCGCATGAAGCCCGACGATGTCGAGCTGGGTCGATGTCTCCATCCACCCTCCCTTTACCGATCTGCGCACGGTCCAGACCTTGGTGGAAGGGGAGTCCATCCCGGTCAGTCTCGGGGCGCAGCACTGTTTCGATCAGAGTCGGGGCGCCTTCACGGGCGAAGTAAGCCCTCAGATGTTGGCCCGCTTGGGCACGACCTATGTCTTGGTCGGGCACTCCGAGCGACGCCACCTTTTCGGCATGACCGACGCCGAGGTGGCCGGCACGCTCCGGTCCGTGCACGGTCAGGGCATGGTGCCCATTGTCTGTGTGGGCGAGACCGAAGAGGAGCGTGACGCCGGCCAAACCGAAGCCGGCTCCGCGACCAGTCACCGTGGCGCCTCGACGGGCTCACGCCGAAGAGGTGAGTGGCCTGGTCGTGGCCTATGAGCCCGTCTGGGCCATCGGCACCGGCCAGGCCGCCACGACGGTCGACGCCGAAGACGCCTGTCTCTTTCTGCGCCAGGTCATCGCCGAACTCAGCAGCCTGAGGCGGCGGCGGCCGTGCGGATCCAGTACGGCGGATCGGTCAACCCGCAAAACGCCGCTGAACTGGTCAATGAGCCAGATGTGGATGGGCTGCTGGTCGGTGGGTCAAGTCTGGACGCCGGATCCTTCCTTGACGTGATCAGGGCCACGGCGGGCTGCTACCGTTCATAGGCCGTTCAGCTGACCGTGAACAAGTGGATGAAGGGATTTTGCTGTGCTGACCTGGGTCTACATCGTCTTTGTGTGGTGTCGTCCTTCGGCCTCATTTTTCTCATCTTGATGCACAGCGGAAAAGGTGGCGGGCTTTCCGACATGTTCGGCGGCAGTGTGGGTGCAGCGGCGCAAGGATCGACTGTGGTTGAGCGGAATCTTGACCGCATCACCGTCACCGTGGCTCTCGTATTCGCCTTCACGGTTATCGTCCTCGACCTTCGGCTGCAGTGATCCGCCGGGGCCAACGCCCCCGGTCGCGCCGCTTGGTTCCGAGCTTGCCGGTACCCTGCTCGCGGTCGTCCTCGCGGCCTGCGGCAGCACCACAACCTCGTCGTCAGTGCCTTCCATCACCTACGTCCCGTGGCCGGTGGATCCGCCACGGTTGGGATCAATCAAGCGCCCACCGGCTGTAATCCCCACACCCCATCGGGCAATACGTGGGCCAACAACTATGTCTTGGGCGCGGTCCTACCCGGCGCCTATCACATCACGGCCCAGGGCGAGTCGGCCGTAAATCCGAACCTGGTGCAACAAGCCGAGCTCATCAGTACGACGCCCGAGACCGTCGTCTACACCTTGAACCCCAAAGCGGTCTGGTCTGACGGCGTCCCCATCACGGCGGCTGACTTCATCTACGACTGGCAACAGCAACGGGGCGCGTACGGTGGGGCCACTGCGGCCAGATTGCCAGCACCCAGGGTTACCGTGACATCAATCCGTGGTGGCGAGCGACCATGGCAAAGTGGTGACGGTCAAGTTCCAGACCCCGTTCGCCGACTGGGCCATGTTGTTTGATGCACTCCTCCCGGCCCACGTCATGGAGAAGGTGGGCTGGGACCCAGCCTGCACCGGGGTCAGCAAGGCAATCGATCTCTCGGGCGGGCCCTACGTCATTGCGTCGGTGGCGACCAACGGCAGTGTGAAGTTGACGAAGAACCCGAAGTGGTGGGGCGTTCGGCCTACCTCAACAGTGTGACCATCGATGTGACCAAGACCTCGGATCAGCTGGCTCGGTCCATCGACCAGAACACAGGCGCAGATCGTCGATCCAATCTCGTTTACTCCGACAGCTTCGTCCAAGGCGTCTCCGCGCTGCCTGACGCGCAGAGCGAAATTGACCTCTCGGCCACGTTCTCCCAACTGCTCTTCTCGATGACGTCGCCCGTGACCAGTGATCAAGCCGCTGCGCACCGCCGTGGCCTTGGCCGTTAACCGCCAGTCGATCATTACGAAGACGACCGGTTGGATGTCCTCCAATATCGTCCCGGCGGGCAGCCACCTCTACGTCCAGGGCCAAGACCAACTATCCGAACAATCCCAACGCACCGACTGGGCCAAATCGCATTGTCGGGAGTGCCACGACCACCACTGGTGCGACGCCGTCGACGACTTCGACCACCGTGGTCGGGGCCAAGGGGACCGTCAACTTTCCGCTCGACGGCGACCTGACCCAAAGTGCGGCCACCATGATGGCGGCCGGTTACATCAGGGGTCCGACCGGTCTGTGGGAAACGGCCCAAGGCGTGCCCATCACGCTCCGTCTCGTGGTCGACCAATCGGACCAATGGGGTACGTGCGCTCACGCCCAGTTTGGTGGCACAGCTCGAACACGCTGGCTTTTCGCCTCACCACCACGTACGAACCAACGACGGAAGCGCACGGGGGAGTACTCTGGCCTCGGGCAGTGCCGATATGGCCGTCATGCCGTTCACCACGTCGCCCTACACCAGTCAGGCCGTGGCTTGGTATATGCCGCTCTTGGGTCCCCCCGGGACCGATGGATCGGACAGAACTGGTCCAACTACAACAGTGCGGCCTTTAACGCCTTAGATCACCGAAGCCTCGGCAACAACTCAACCCCGACAAAGCGGACACCCTCTACACCAAGGCCGACACAATGCTTTGGACCGACATGGTTGGGCTGCCGCTCTTCAACGAACCAACCATCGCGGCGTGGAGCCGGAATTGGCCAATGTCTCACCTGCACCGAAAGGTCCCAGTCTCCTTTGGTATGCCTCAGATTGGGCCGTGAAAGTACCCGAATCGACCGACAATACGACGCCTCCGTTGCCCCATTAGTGGAGCGATGGCCAACGAAAAGGCGCATTGGCGATGCGATAACATCGCTTGGCACTTCGGATCTGAACATCGCAAGGTGCACCCACTCGTCGGAGTGGCGGAATAGGCAGACGCGCCAGCTTGAGGGGCTGGTGCCCGCAAGGGCGTGGGGGTTCAAGTCCCCCCTCCGACACGATCAAACCGACTTCTTACTTGCCGTCTTCCTCAAGAGGACAGGACGGCAGGCGTTCCGATGACGCTCCCACGTCATGCGTGAGGATCACCCCGACAGTTTTTTGAAGCTGGTCGCGCTTCTGCGGCAGAATCCCGCGGCATTTGAACGAGTTGGCCGTGCTCTGGTCCCTGCCCAGAGTGAGCCCCGGAGCGGCCCGACGGGTGTGGCAGTGACGGGGCCGAACGACGATGCCGAGCGACGTCCGGCATGAAGCAAGAAAGGCAATTCGAGAGGCCACGGGCAATGCCCGGTGGGCGGGCGCCGTCTTGGGTAGTTCGTTCTACGTCGGGATGGCGCCGGCACTGGCCATGGTCTATTTCGATCAAATCATGGCCGTGCTCCGCATCGCGGCGATCTATGGAAGAGACCCGAGCGATCCTGCTCGCGCGGCCGAGATCCTCGTGATCCAGGGTCACTATCGGACGGTACAGCTGGCTGAAGCAGGTCTGCGGGCCGCGACGACGTTCTCGACGAGTGGCCCGGCCTTCACCCGTACCGAACGGTGGGCCGCCTTTCTGCACGCTCTCCCCTCCATGATCGGGCTGCAACTCCGACGTATGACCAATCCCATGGATATCGTGATCGGCGTCGTCGAAGCGGTCTCCTTCTTCCTGCCGGTGGTGAGTATCCCCGTATGGATCTATGCCAATTCCCGGGCCACCAGTCGTCTTGGGAAGTCGGCCATCTCCTTCTATGCCGATCCGTCGGGCGAGGGGCAGGGTGGAGCAGCCCCCGGTGCTCCTGGGCCTCCGACGGCACGCCGCGCAAGCGCTTCGTGATCTCGATGGTGACGACGTGGCTCGCTCTGGGCGTGCTCGCTGCGATCGTCCCGCTGGGTCGCTACTCGCACGTGCTTCCGCTTGCCGGCAGGGGCCTGGCCGAACTGGGCCTCGTGGTCGCTTTCGCCCGGATCATCCTCATCGACGCGGCCGTTTGGCCACGTGACCGTCGTTCCTGACCAACCTGACTAAGGCCTGGCGAATCCGGTAACGGAGCCGGCTTACTCTGATGGCACCACGGAACGACCGATCACCGAGACGGAGAGGTCGACCGTGGCGCCCGCGGTATTCCGACAAGTACGGCTGACTACGCGATGGCATCCAGTGGCGGTGGAGGGTCGCTCGGTTTCCGAACCAGCCGCCATGCCGCCATGCTCCCCACCGCCGACACGGCAATCACTGAGAAGAACACGGCGGCATATCCAAGCTTTGAGGCTTCGAAAGCCGGAACGAGGAATCGGATCAACGACTGATCGAAATGGTGAGGTCGCAGACCCTGTTTGCTCGGCGGCCTGGAGGGCTTGACGTAACTGCTCGCCCTGATGTGGGGTGAGTCCGTTGGGCGTCCCACTGTGTGTGAGGTGTTCCAGACGACGGACGTAGACCTGGTGGAAAATGGCGTAGAGCCCAGCAATGCCAACAGCCCCGCCACCTTGCTCCGCAGTTGCTGAGACCCCGGACACCTGGCCGGCGAGGTCCGGATTGACCGAGTCCAAGCTCACCGGGTCGCATGCGGTGAGGACGAAGGCGAGGCCGGTACCGAACAACAAAAGGCCGGGCAGCAAGAAGAAATAGTTGGGTGCCGAGGGTTGGAGGAGATGCACCCCGATACCGAGAGCGAGGCCGGAGAGAGCAAGAACGCCGAAACCGATCACTAGGGGCGGGCGCCCACCGCGAGCGGTCGTACCAGCGACCGACTGTCGTGGAGAACAAGACGATGGGAACCGTTGTCGGGATCAGGGCCAGGCCGGCGACGAATGGACTCATCCCGAGGTCGAGAATGAGCAGGAGAGGGAAGATGAGTCCGAGACCCATCTCGATGATGCCCCCGAGCGCCTGACTAATCGTCGCACCTAGGTAATTGGGGGTTCGGCGCAGCAGTCCGATGTCCATCAGTGGATCTGGGGCCCGCCGCTCCCACCAGACAAATCCGATCCCGCTCAACACGGCGAGCGCTATTGGCCCGAGCACGAAGAGCGAGAGCAACCCTTTTGATTGGGTCTCGTTCAAGCCGAAGACGAGGGCCACGATACTGAGGCAGAGAAGTCCGGCGCCGATGAGGTCGACGCTGACTCGACCCTGGCGGGGCGGGTCCCTGCGGCACGGCCGAGAGCGTTGCCCACAGGCAAACCACGGCGAGGGGAAGGTTGACGAGGAACACCAGCCGCCAGCTCACCGTGGTCAGCGCGCCCCCAATCGTCGGTCCCAGCGCTCCGGCCACGGCGGCGGCTCCACCGAGTGTGCCCAACGCTTTACCTCGCTCTTCCTTCGAAAGACACTGCTGACGATCGCCACGCTGCAGGGCAGCATCAGCGCCCCACCGATCCCTTGGATGACGCGGGCCGCAAGGAGAAGTGGAAACACCGGGGCCAGTCCACCCACCGCCGATGCGGCGGTGAAGCCGATCAACCCGGTCAGGAACATCCGGCGCCGTCCCAAGCAGGTCTCCGAGGCGACCGCCTAAGATGAGGAGTCCCGATAGCGCAAGCAGGCTCGCACTGAGGACCCATTGGGCCACCTGGGTGCCCACACCGAACTGCTTCTCGATGGCGGGGAGGGCGAGCGGGACGGCGGTCTGGTCGACCAGGATCATGGCGTTGGCGACCGTCATCGCCACAAGCGCCAGCTGCCGATGCTTCGGTGACGCTTTCGACGTCATGGAGGGACGTTAGACGCCCCTCAAAGGGTGCAGCCAGGACTCGGCTGCACCCTTGGCGGCGCAGATGCACTGCTTGGGGAAGACTCGATTTATCTCAGCGTGGGTTCACGACGGAGTTGATGCCTCGAGTAGCCACATGACACCATTGCCCTCTCGGAGTTCACGCCGCGATGCGATGCCGAGCTTCCCGTAGATGTTGTGCAAGTGGTACTCAACCGCCTTTCGACTGACGTAGAGCTGGGCTGCCACTTCAGGGTTACTCAGGCCTTGGGCCACGAGGGCCGCGACGTCACGTTCTCGGTCGGTCAGACTTAGGGCCGATCGCCCCGATGAAGCGGCCGCAGCGACGAGGCCGACCGAGGCGAGGTCATGGTCGACACCAGCGACGAACGGTACGGCCCCAACCGACGCCAACATTGTGCGGGCAATTTGGAACTGATCGATGGCGCCGCTCAGGTCCTCTCGGACCTGGAGCAGCTGGCCATAGGACTGGTGCGCCAGGGCGCGGTCGAGAAACGGGTCGTTCGGCCCGAGATGCTCCAGGGCGTTGGAGAACATTGTTGATGCCTCCTCCATGTTCCCGGTCGCGCCGCTGACTCGAGCGCGAAGCGCCATGAGCTGCCACCTGAACTCGAGCCGACGGGCCGCCGCAGCCTCTTCCAGCCGGTTGATTTCCTCGGTGGCCCGCTCGAGCTGTTCGGTGTCGATAAGCGCGTCGATAAACCACGGCCAGAACTGGAGCGCGGCGAGCATCGGGGGTGACGCGGTCAAGACGCCGAGTTGCTCGATCACTCCCTCCGGGTCGTTCCGGGCTCGGGCCAGGGCACCAGCGGCAAGGTAGGCCGTCGCCAGGCCTTCGATGTTGTCATGGGTAGTCGCACCTTCGAAGGCCTGAGTCACATGACGCTCGGCGCTCGTCGGGTCCCCCCGATATGCCAGCAAGATCCCCAACGCACCATGACAGAGTGGCTCCACCCATACCACTTCGTCTTCATTCGATACAGACAACGCTGTACGGGCGTGCACCATGGCGCTGTCCCACTCGCCTTGTCGGATCATGGCGGCGGCCAAGAAGTAATGACATCGAGCGCGTTGATAGGCCTCTGCACCACGTTCTGCCAAACGCAGAACGGCGCTGAGGTCTTTTATCGTCTCAGTCGGGCGAGCGGCGTAGTAGTTGAGACTGCCCCGTGTGACGAGCATCTCAGCCTCGCGGGCAGGCACCAGCGCGGGATCTTCGGGGAGACGTCGGCCCAGTTCGTCGAGCGCGACGGCTGCGCCCTGCTGCAGTGCGAGCGCGTGCGATCGCATGATCCAGCCATTGCGTTCAGCGGGAGTATCTGGCCCGGCAAGCGCGAGCGCCCGATCGCCCGCTTCAAGTGCCTCAGATGTCCGACCTCGTGTCGCGAACACCTCAGCCAACTTCGCCCACCCCTGGGCCACGATCGACGCCGGGGCTTCCGGGCCGCTCCGAACCACTTTCGTCAGCAGTTCTTCGGCGCGCGACAGCGTCGCCTTGATCCCAGGCGATCCGACCCAATACCAAGTTGCGGCCGGCCCGATCGGGTGCGGCTTCGATCCTCTCGCGCAGGGCAACCGCCCGATGGACCTGATGGGCATCGATGAAGGCCAACCCAGCCTCAACCAGCAGAGTGGACGACCGACCG
The DNA here is from genome assembly GCA_963803215.1 of uncultured Acidimicrobiaceae bacterium. Lineage (GTDB taxonomy): Bacteria > Actinomycetota > Acidimicrobiia > Acidimicrobiales > RAAP-2 > CAWDLP01. The sequence goes on along the minus strand of CAWDLP010000010.1, from coordinate 112,139 downwards.
GGGTCCCCAGTGACCGATGACGCCCATAGCAGGTCTCGAGCCGCGAGCGCGGGGGCGCCGGCCTCTCGCTCGGAGGCCGCAGCCCGCTCGAGCTCATCAGCCAGATCCTCGTCAGCCCCGTCGGTGGCCGCCACTCGGTGGGCGAGAACGGCGGCTGGAGTCAGCACTTGGGCTGCAGCGCGATGCAGGTCTCGGCGCCGAGTGGGCGCGAGATCGTCGTAGATGGCCTGGCGGTAAAGGGGATGCGTGAACTCCATCGGAGAGCCAGGCACGCGGGGCTCCCAGCGAACGAACCCTGTCGTGAGCAGAGCTTCCAATCCTTCGAGCGGCTCGGCGATCCCGGCCACCCGTCCGACCACCGCGAGCGATTCTCGTTGGTTGATTACGGCAAGCGCTGCTGCGAGTTCCCGACCCGATGCACTCACGCTGCTCAAATGCGCTGTTACGGCCGAAGCAAGGGACCTGGGTGCCGGGAGATCACCTGGCGCCCTGAGTTCAGCTGGGGTCAACTCCGTCAACAACGTGTGCACCCAGAGAGGGTGACCGCCGGTGTGATCGGTGAGACGGGAGGCCTGTTGAGACGACAACTCGATGCCGTGAGAGGACGCAAGCAGGTTCACCTCATCGGCGTCGAAGGAGTTCAGCACCAATTGCGCACATCGATCGTCGTCGCGCATGAACCGCTCCCATCGTTCGGGCGGAGGAAGGCGACTAGTGAGGAGGATGAGTACGCGATCCTGCTCGAGGCGACGAGCGGCGCCGAGAAGCGCGGCCAAGGACTCGGCATCAACCCAGTGCGTATCCTCGACGACGACTGCAGTTGGGCCCTCTTCTTGTAACAGCGACCAATGGCTCAGCAGCTCATGACTCACCGAGAACCCGTCATCACTGTTTTGGATGCCCAACTGCCGCACCACGTCATAGGGCACAATGCTGGCGAGCTCATCGCCACGGACAACGATGGTCACAAAGTTTGCTGGGAGCTCCTCCAGCGCCCGCCGTGTCAGGGTTGTTTTTCCGGATCCGGCTGCACCTTCGATCCACATGATGGTCGGATTGCCGTCGGCGACGGACTGCCCGGCGCGTCGGAGCGCGTCCAGTTCCGACACCCGGCCCACAAACGGAGTGTCAGTGGTTTTCTCTCTCCCAGAATGCAATTCCCGCTACCTAATCGCTCCATCAGAGGAAACCCCAGTATGGCGTAAATCCGTTCCTCGGTCCCCGGGGAAGACTGTGACGAGCTCCTCTCGCGCTTCAGGGAGGGGGCACGGTTTCTGAGCAGAAACCGCCAAACAGGATCAGAGAAAGCTGCGCCAGCAGGCTCCCACCGACAGAAGAGGGTGCGTACGAATCTGCAATCAACGGGCTGACGTCGACGTGGGGGGTGGCACCGAAGCAGGGGCTTCTTCAAATTGACGGCCCTCGATGTCGAGGTTCGGCAGTATCTTCCCCAGCCAACGCGGTAGCCACCAAGCTGAACCGCCGTAGAGGTACATGGTCGCTGGGATGACTGTCATCCGGATGACGAAGGCATCAATCAGCACCCCGAGGGCCAGGGCGAACCCCAGCGATTTCGTGGTGGGATCGGGCGAGAAGATAAAGCTGGCGAACACCGCGACCATGATGATGGCGGCCGACCCGACCACCTTGGCACTACCCGTGTAGCCGTCAGTCACCGCCTCCGCCGGGCTCTCGCGGAAGGATTCCTCCCGCATGCGCGAGGCCAGAAACACCTCGTAGTCCATGGCCAGTCCGAAGAGGATTCCGAGCAAGATAATCGGCAAGAAGCTCAAGACCGGGCCTGGGGTTGGGATCTTGAACAGGCCGGATAGGTGGCCCCATTGGAAGACGAAGGTGACGGCCCCGAGAGCCGCCAACACACTCACCACGTAGCCCACCACGGCGGTGATGGGCACCAGGAGTGAACGAAAGACGGCAATGAGGATGACCAGGCAGAGCAGGATGATGATGGCCAGGTAGATGGGCAGAGCAGAGGAGAGCTTGGCCGAGGCATCAATGTTGACCGCTGTCTGGCCGGTTACATAGGTCTCCAGCCCGTACTGCTTTTCTCCTTGGTCGACGACGGTGCGAATCTTGTCGATGAGCTGAGTGGTAGCCGGGTCGTTCGGACCGGTCTTGGGAACAACCGTGACCAGGATCACATCGCCGGCCGGGTTCTCGGTAGGGGCGCCGATGTAGGCGATGTCGGCCGGAAGGTTCGCCTTCTTCTCGTTGTAGAAGGTGTCGAACGCCTGCTTTTGGGAGGGTGTGATCCCTCCGGGCCCGTAGACGACGATCAGTAGCGGTCCGTTGAAACCAGGGCCGAACCCCTCGGAGACAAGGTCGTAGGCCCGACGGGTGGTCTGACTGGTGGGCTGGGACCCTTGGTCAGGCAGGCCCAGTCGAAGGTGCAGGAAAGGCGTCGCCACGGCCAGGAGAGCGATGATCCCGACCAGGACCACCAAGATCGGTGCCCGTTTGAGCGTCGTGACGTAACGACGGGAGAGCGGCGTATACCCGGCGCGGCCGCCTTGGCGATCTTGTGGCGGGCCCACCGGCTGGCGATCAGCTTGGTCCCGGCGAAGCCGAGCAAAGCGGGCATGAGAGTGAGAGCAACCAACACTGCTACCACCACCGCACCGGCGGCAGCCAAGCCCATCACAGTCAGGAATGGGATGTGGACGATGCTGAGGGCAGCCAAGGCGATGAGAACGGTGGCGCCGGCGAAACACACCGCCGTGCCCGAGGTCGCCGCGGCACGACCAATTGCCTCATCGGGCTCCATGCCTTCGATCAAATGCTGGCGATGGCGGTTGAGAACGAAGAGCGAATAGTCGACACCGACGGCCAGGCCGATCATGGTGGCCAGGACAGCCGTGGTGCTCGACTCATTGATCACTGAAGTCAAAGCCAGCAGACCAAGGTTGGTGGCAGCCACGCCGACCAGGGCCGATACCAGGGGGAGGATCCCGACGATCACCGAACCGAAGCCGATCAACAAGATGAGGAAGGCGACGATGATGCCGACCACTTCGGTGTCGGTCTTGGTTTGGGCCTGGGCGACCTGGCCACCAAAGTTGACCGTGACGCCAGCTGCCTTGGCTGGCCCGCCAGAATCCAGCAGTGCAGTTTGGGCATGTGAGGTCACGTCGGCGACAGCGACCGGGTAGGCGACAACAGCGTAGGCGATCTGCCCGTTTTTGGAGATTGTGCCCGTCGAGAACGGGTCGGAGACACTCACGACTTGTGGCAACTTACGCAGCTGGGCCAACGTGGATTCAATGGCCTCACGGTGAGCGGACGTCGTGAGCGACTGTCCGGCGGGGACAGAGAACACGGCCTGGGCTTGAGCTCCCCCCGTCCCCGGGAATTTCAGGTCCAGCAAGTTGAGCGCCTGTTGGGACTCGGTCCCGGGAATCGTGAAGGAGTCCGTGGTCGGTTGCTTCACGCTGAGAGCCAGCACGGCCAGACCGGCGACGACCAAGATCCAGACAGCCAAGACGGTGCGGCGGTGTCGAAAACACCCCTGACCAATCCGATACAACAGGGAACTCATGACTCCTCCTTGGGTTTGTGGTCATCGGTGCGAGCTGTCTCGGACTGGTAGAGCTTCTCGATCAAGGCCAGGAAATCCAGATTTCCCGAGAATCGATGCTCTTGCGTCTGATCAACTGCTCGGACCTTGCCAGTAGGGCGGCCGTCCGTACCCAGGTGGATGTCGACGATGATCCGCACCTAGAGAGTGTGGGCCTGGAAATCGAAAATGTCCCTAGGGAGTCTCCCTAATTCGCCTCCCTAAGCCCCTTACCAGCGCCAATTGTCGTGACCCGGTGACATCATGTGGTCATGAGCGCCTATATCGAGGTCAATCGGGCGAACTGGGACAGCAGAGTCGTACATCACGTGGCCGCGTACGACCTGAACAGTTTCCGCTCAGACCCCGCTCACATTTCGCACGTCGTGCAATTCGACCTTCCCCGTCTGGGGAGCATTGCCGATCTCGATGTGGTGCATTTGCAGTGCCACATCGGAACGGACACTCTCTCGCTGCTCCGACTGGGAGCCAAGAGCGTGACCGGCCTCGACTTTTCTCGACCCGCCCTAGATGCAGCCGCTCGCCTTGCGGCTGAATTGCGGAGCCCAGATCGATTACGTGGAAAGCGAGCTCTACGGCGCAGTTGACGTGCTTGGTGCAGGACGCTTTGACCTCGTCTACACAGGAATTGGCTCCCTCGAATGGCTACCCGACGTCCGAAGGTGGGCTGAGGTCGTCGCCACTCTCCTACGGCCCGATGGTCGGCTCTTCATCCGCGAATATCACCCGGTTTTGTGGTCGCTAGGCGACCCCCGCTCCGATCAGCTTCTCGTGATCGAACACCCCTATTTCGAGACGCGAGGCGTTCATTTCTTAGAGGAGCGGAGTTACGTCGACCATGACGAGCCCCTCACCTCCCCGGACATCATCCATTTCAATCATGGGCTGGCCGAAGTGATCACTGCTCTTATGGATGCGGGGATGGAACTGAAAGCAATCGAAGAGCACACCTCGGCCCCGGGCCGTCCCCTTGGCGACATGATGGAGGACATCGGCGGTGGAGAGTATCGACTGCGTGGGGACCCGACTCGCTTGCCCGCCACATACACACTTCAAGCAACCAAGGGACATTGAATCCTGCTGCGTCGACGTATCCACCCGCCCGAATACTCACCCCTCAGCGTGCGCAGGACAGATATAAATGTCCTTGTCCGTGGATTCGGTCCATGATGCAGTCACCCAACCCGATACGGAACGACGCTAACCTCCGGCACATTCTCCAACCGGGCTATGGGGACTTGACGTGGCAGAAAGCTGCCAACTCACCCTCAAAGGGCGCTGTGAGATTGGCTTGTGCTTCGTGCCCTGTGGCCAACCGGCTGCGCCATATCCAGCCACCTCCCAGATTAGGTGCGACCCGGCCCCATCCGAGAGAAGCCATTTTCTTGGTCACCTCTGCAACAACCTGGGATTTAGATTCCATCGTTTGGAATCCGATCTCATAGTCGACCATGCTCCAGCCCTTTTTGAAGTCTTGGTCCGTACACGAAGCAATCCAATCTGGTTCCGCCGTCGACACTCCATAACTCTTTGCACCAGCTGGAACAGCTCGACTGATCCGAGCGAGGCTACGGAGTATGTGGTCGCCTGGGTCTCCGTTGCCCTTTGGCAGAGCCGCATTTGCCACTCCGAGTGAACAGATCGAGATAGCCATCGCAACCACAACGGCGATCACCCATCGAGTGTGTTTGGACATTGGTTGCGGAGGCCGAATGATTGTCACACTCAGCACAGTGCCGCCGCTGCCAATGGTCACCCCGCCACCTCCACGGCGAATACCGTACGGCCCGGAGATCGGATCGATGGCTTGGCGCACGGTGCATCGCCAATCAGGCGAGCGAGCGTCAGGACACCACGATTCGGAGACTCTCGGCGTCAGGCGGGCCGGAGTTCAATCGTCTGCGCGATGCCATTCCAATGAGTTCGGGTTTCTCTTCGCCATCGCTTTGGCAGTCGTTCGTCATACATTACGAATCCGCAGACCGTGGCCAACCTGGTACGAGGACTAACTCCTTGCAGAGTTTGCGAGAGCTGACCATCTGACCGGCATACTGTTCCGCTTCGGGCATGGTGCCCAACCAACCTGCGACTTCACCAGCCACCTCGGGAGGAGCCGGCGCGTGCCCTGCGCCGATCAGCACCTGATCCATTCCCGACGCCCGCATCGACTCGGTGAGCGTCAATCCCGGAGCAACCGAGAACGACCAGATGCCAGCATCGAAAAACTCCACATGGCAGATGTCGGTCACCCGATGCAGAGCGGCCTTGGCCGCCGCATACGCAACACCCCAACCGCCTGATCCTGCAGGAGCCGGAGGCGTCATGAAGGCTGCCTCAGAGAGCATATTCACGACCCTTCCCTCGCCCCGCGCAATCATCTGAGGCAAGAGAAGTTGGATAAGAAGGAGTGGTTGGAGGTAGTCCCCCAAAAGACAGCGTTCGGCCAGTTCAATCGGTAGGTCAAGAATGCGATCCATCGTTCCTGGGCCTTGGTAGATCGCATTGTTGAAAAGCACATCGACTCGACCCCAGCGGTCAAGAACCTGATCAGCGACGCGGTAGATCGACTGACGATCCATGAGATCCATCTGGATCATCAAGCAACGGCGGCCCAACGACTCGATCTCCGTTGCCGTGGTTTCAAGACTTCCAGCGATGGCGACCGAACGACTCTCGACGGTAGAGCTCGAAGGTTGAGCACGTCCATCTCCCTCTCGAAGGGTTCGGGCCGTGATGGCCACGTCAAAACCCCGGCGGGCTAAGGCCATCGCACCGCATTTGCCGATGCCACGGCTTGCGCCCGTGACCAGCGCCACCTTTCGCAGTTGCGGTTCCGTCACTTGGTAGGCCCCAACTTCATTTACATCATTCCGGCTATCTGATGGCCGCCGTCGACATGAATCACTTGACCGTTGATGTACGAGGAAGCATCGCTGCACAGAAAGACCACCGCGTTGGCAATGTCGTCGGGATGACCGAGTCGACCGGTGGGATTGGCGTCAGCCAATCGTTTCTTGATGTCATCGGGCACGTGCTGGTTTGCCGTTTCAGTCAGAATGAATCCGGGCGCAACAGCGTTGGCTCGAATCCCTTGGCGACCGTAGCGAGTGGCCAAGTGGCGTGTGAGTTGATTGATAGCAGCCTTCGAGACTCCATAGGCGACTCGGGTCGTCTCACCAATAGTGCTCGTCCCAGACGAAATGTTGACGATCGAGCCACCACCGTGTTCGATCATTTTCGGTATCACGTAGCGAGCCAGAAGTAGCGCGCCGCGTGTGTTTGTCTCGATCACTCGCGTCCAGATGCCGATATCGATGTCGACCGCATTGGTGTCGAGGCGAGGGTGCGACCAGGCCGCATTGTGATCGAGTCCGTCAATGCCGCCATAGGTTGTGGCCGCGAACGCCACGAAGTCCGCAATCGAGTCCTCGCTACGAACATCACAGTGTGCCGCAGCTGCTTGGCCTCCATTTCTGTGGACTTCCTCTCGGACAACTTGAGCAGACTCGACATCGATGTCCCCGATGACGACCGACGCTCCGGCTGCGGCCACACGCAACGCGGTCGCCTGGCCAATACCTGACGCCCCTCCCGCGATCAGGATGACCTTGCCCTCAAGCTGGCTCACGGCTCCCACAGTACTGAGTGTCCGGCACAACGAGGGCCGCAAAACTGCGGAACGCTGGCATCGAGCCATATGGAACAATCCTTGGCGTGGATCAACAGTCCGAGCTGCAAAGGAACAATCACTGGAGGATGGCCGTCTGGGCTCTTCGAGTCGGATACGTCGGGCTCATTGTCGCCCTCACGGGACTCATTGTGACGTCTTTGGGCTCGACACCATGGGTCTTGTTCGTCGGGGTGATTGTTTGGCTAGCCGCTGCCGTCGTCATGGTGATCGGATTCTTGTGGTCCCGCCAGACTGTGCCCGAACCGAGACCGGGGTTTTGGTCGATGCGGCTCATGCTGATCCACGACACCCTCCACGCACAGTCATCAGCCCAGCGCAACTGATTCGGGAGTCAGGAACCCGCCTCAGCTTGGAGTACCAACGCGCTTGGTCGTACGGAGCGGTCGCGGTCGATGATCCCAAATGACACGTCGTAGCCGTGGAGCCACTCATAGTTATCGACGGCGGTCCAATGAAAGAAACCTCGAACGTCGATACCCCGGGCAATGGCGGCATGGACAACTTCAAGGCCACGTCGAAGATATTCGGCCCGTTGCTCATCGTCGTCGGTTCCGATGCCGTATTCGGCTACGAGAAGCGGCGTACCAGGAAGCTGGCGATGGAGGTGATCAAGGACAAGCCCGACGCCGTCAGCCCAAATGCTATACCCGAGGGGCGACAGTGGTGCATCTGGGGGATGAATATTGAGACGTCCCGAACGTATGCCCATGGCGGCGTAGTACGAGAAACCAATCATGTCGACAAAACCCGCTAGGTCGGGACGATCGATTGCAGGACGACCGGGGACTTTGAGCACGCCATCTCGGAATAGCCCGATCCATGGCAGCCAGTAGTACTCGTAGAGCTTGTCTGCCGTGATGCGCGTTTCGGTGTCGTCGTCTTGAGCCACGATCGGCGACAGACCAAAGATTGACGCCACCGGCCTGCCGGTCTGTCGCAGCCGCATCGAGGCTTCCGCATTGGCAAGATGCATGGCTTCGTTGACGATGGGCAACTCATCTGGATTCTTTCGTCCGGGCGGCCAACCTTGCCCGCCATAGGCCGCTCGGGCGTAGTAGTTCGTCTCGTTGACAGGCTGCCAACCACCGACCAGATCCCCAAACGTCTCTGCCACAAAATCCACGTGGCGTCGCCAATACTTCGTGCGATTTCCCTCCACCAGAAAACCACCAGAGTTGAGAAACCACCGAGGTAGGGTGAAATGGTGCAGCGAGACCCACGGCACAACTCCGGCGTCGTGGGCGGTCTCGAGGACGTCGCGATAGTGAGCAACAGCCTCTCGATCATGAACGCCTGATTCTGGTTCCAGACGAGCCCATTCAAGCGAAAGTCGATGATTGGTGAGGCCCAAACGGGCTAACGCTCGAAAATCATCGGCGTAATGAAGGGCAAACCCGTTTCCTTCACCGGACAACGGTGCATGTCCGGCCCGTTCCCACTCGAACCAGTCAGAGGCCGGAGCGGCACCTTCACATTGGGTAGATGACGAGCCCGTACCCCACAAGAATCCCTTGGGCCACTGCATCGAACGAGTATTGCAATCTTTCGGCGAGGTCGTACCAACGACGAATGCTTCGCTCCGAGAGGACTTCACGGCCTGAGTGAGAGCGTTGTCTCGAAGGGGCGGTTGAAGCCATCCTTACCCCAGCTAGGAAATCGAGCCGTTGCGTCCTTGGGGGGCATTGTCCTCCGTGGTCAGAAGCCCGATAACTTGAACCGTCTTGCTACGGACCACGTTGGGGGAGATCCTTCCATTTGCGATTGTTGTGACGATCTCTCCCGTCAACATCATCGCCGCCATTCTTCTCCTCTTCAGCAAGCGACCATTGGTGAATGCGGCGAGTTACCTGGCCGGATTCATTACCGGTGTTGCGGCGTTTCTGGGCCTCGTCACCGCTCTGGCTGGACTACTCAATCTGAGTGCAGGATCCGATCGAGCCCGTTGGGCTTCAGCCGCATTGCTTGTGCTGGGTCTGCTCCTCTTGGTCGCGGGAGTGCAAAAGTTTCGACACCGACCGGGTCCCGACGATGACGTGCAATCACCTAAGTGGATGAACGGGATTGAAGATTTCAGTGCGACAAAGTCGTTGTTGGTTGGGATTGCCGTCGGTGTCTTTAATCCGAAGAATATTGCGGTGGGTCTGGCAGCAGCGATAACGATTGCGTCGGCCCAGCTATCCGTTGGCGACCAGGTCATCCTCATTGCGCTCTACGTGCTCATCGCCTCGTTGGGTGTGGCTGCTCCAATCATCGCGGTGCTGGTACTTGGCGATCGGTCCACCGGCGTTCTTGATAGTTGGCGATCTTGGCTCGACCGAAACAACGCTGCCGTTATGGCGGTGATCTATCTCGTTTTCGGCGTGGTGCTGCTTGGGAAGGGAATTAGTAGCGTGTAGTGGCCACTCCGGCGCCAGAGTCGCTACGGCTTTGATCTGACCTCTATGAGGTTGATCGTGTTGCCTTCGGCGTCCGAGACGGTGGCTTTCCGGCCCTCGTCTCCCACTTGTTCTACTGGTCCGAATTGGATACCGCGCTCAGCGATTTCGGAGAGCGTTCGATCCAAATCGGCAACACACAAGGTGACCAGTGCGAATCCCCCTCGGGCCTCATCCACCACGATGTAGAACCAAGCGGAATCGGTGAAGCGCCACATCACTTCGTCGTCAGCGACGACGACATCTGGTGCTCGACCGAAGAGCTGTGAGTACCACGAGGAGGCACCATCAATCGCTGAAACAGGAACACCCGCAAAAAGAATGTCGACGTCGGTCATGGCTTGATCGTATTTGCTCCAGGACATCTTCTAGATTTGTGCCATGGCGCCCATAACCCCGTGCCTTTGGTTTGATGGCAACGCCGATGACGCGGTCGAGCAGTACATGACGCTCTTTCCCAACTCGAGGCGGTTGCACACGAGCAAGGTTGGACAGGATGCGGCGGGCAACGGGGGAACAACCCTGATGGTTTCGTTCGAACTTGACGGCAGTCCGTTCCTTGCTCTCAATGGTGGCCCACACTTTCGTTTCACCCCGGCCATCTCCTTCACGGTCTACTGCGAGTCCCAAGAACAGGTTGACCACTATTGGGATGGCCTTCTCGACGGTGGCGCACCGTCACAGTGTGGGTGGCTCACAGATCGTTTCGGCATTTCCTGGCAGATCGTGCCCGATCGGTTGGGCGAGCTACTGGGCAGTGCCGATGCCGAGAGTTCTGAGCACGCGTGATGCAGGCCATGCTCAAGATGGTCAAGCTGGATATTGCCGGCTTGGAAGCGGCTGCCAAAGTGTGAAGCCAACAGCCAGAAAAGACTGATCTGACCATTGTGCGCAGGAGTGGCGCCACGGTCTGGACTCGCTGAGATGGGAATGGCATAACGTGGCCGGTCGGCGTGTTGGAGTCCAGCAACGAAACCAGTGAAGGGTGAGGTCAGTGGGTCATTCGGAGATCTTGCCCAGCCCACCGACAGCTCACGATGTTGCGCTGCCCTGGGACGAAGCGGTCCTCGACCCAATCGAGGCGCTCTCGGCCGCGCGTTCGGCTCTCGGCGACAGCTTTGTGGTGGACAGCGGCCAGGACCGTTATTTCTTCACGTTCTCACCGGTCGGTGTTGCGTCCTTCTATGCCCTGCCAGAGGATCAAGCCAGCAAAGGAGTGGCGGACTGGCGCATGTTGCGACGCAAGCTACCTGACGAGATATTCCTCGGTCGTCGCACCCTGCCGCACGAGCTTTTCGGACGCGACGACGTTGCAAACTATTTGACCAATGTCAACGAAGCGCTCCTCACGACGGTCGATGAGCTCGGGCATGGCGGCGACGTTGATATTTTCGCTTTAACCAGAAGGCTGGGACATCGAGTCGGCCTGGCCTCGTGGGGCGGGCCTGGTGCAGCCACCGGTACGAGGTTCGAAACGCTCGCTCGCGCCTTTGACGCTCTGGACGGGTCCGACGCCTTCGTGCACCCCGATGCCATGGCGGCAGTAGAGGCTTCGAAGAAAGCAGTTGAGTACGAGGCCATGGCCGACATCATCAAAGCTCTCACCGCTGCGCTGACCGAGCTTCCAGGTCATGAGTCAGACCATCCTCTGTTCGCCCGCGTGGCGCTGGCTTGGCGTGACCAACCCGAACCCGCTCGAAGCGTTGGCATCGCAATGGATGTTGCGCTCGTTCACATTGCATCCATGTCCAACCTTTTTGCCGCACTTGGGTGGAATTTGGTCGAACTCATTTGTCGGCCCGAAACGCAGGAAAAGGTCCGCTCGGGGGATCGTGTCACCGCCGAACTATGTGCCCTTGAGGCGACGCGCTTGGCGCAACGCTCGATCATGGCGCGCTACGTCTTGCAACCGTTGACGTTTGACGTGGGGGACACCGTCTATGAGATACCGCCAGGTACAACCGTTGCCACCCTCTTGCCGCTTACGAATACATCGGCCGCACCAGGTCTTGAGTCATGGGATCTCGCCCATTGGAACAAGCGGCGGCTGGCTGATCCGGACCGGCTAGCCGCGGTCGAACTGGTCACTGTCTTCGGCCACGGCCGACACACCTGTCCGGCGCAACCATTTTCGCTTGCTGTCATGACCAGAGCGACCACTGCGCTCTTCGGGGCCTTTTCTTTTGATCCGAGGTGGTCAACGCATCCGAAACCGGTCACCGCTCAGATTGGGGGAGTGGCCCGATCTGAGGAACCCTGCGTCGCGCACTACGAACGCCGTTGAGATTCGGAACCCATGAGCCCAGCCTTCGGTTCCCCGGGACTGGAGCCGCTCACGGCAACGATACGATTGCGTCATGGACGAACTTGGCCACCCAGTCTTTGACGGCGATAACCATTATTACGAAGCCCTTGACGCTTTTACTCGACACGTCAGTCCTGAAAATCGTCCCCGATGCGTGCAGTGGGCCGAGATTGACGGCCGCAAGTACCACGTCGTCGGAGGCCGGGTCAGTCGGGCCGTCACCAATGCAACCTTTGATCCGATCTCTAAAGCCCGGATGTTTGAGTGAGTACTTTCGGGGCAATCCCAACAAAGCGAATCCCAATCGAACTTCTACGAGACCATGAGCCGATTCGGGCCGAATACCGTGACCCCAAGGCTCGACTCGAGGTCGTCCAAGAGCAGGGATTGGCTGGGTGTTTTCTGTTTCCGACCTTGGGCATGCTCTACGAAGAGGTATTGAAAGACGATCCCGAAGCGGTTGGTCTTACCTTTCGGGGCTTCAACCGTTGGCTCGAAGAAGATTGGGGCTTTGACTACGAAGGCCGTTTGATCACCGCACCGTATCTTTCCTTGGCCGATGTGGATTGGGCCGTGGATGAACTCGAATGGGCTCTCGACAAAGGGGCTCGCCTCATCGTCATGCGAGCGGCGGCGCCGACCACGGTCACGGGACGCAAGAGTCCGTTCGACCCCTCATTCGATCCCTTTTGGGCTCGGGTGAATGAAGCGGGGATTGCCGTCGTGGTCCATGCTGGCGACGGTGGACCATCCTCGGATGGCTACGCCAAAGACGGCTTCGCCGCCACATTCCAAGGCGGGGGGTACAACCCGACGGTCAAGAACTTTGCCATCGAGCGTGCCGTGCATGACTACCTGCTCTCGATGGTCTTGGCCAACCATCCGGCCAAGTTCCCAAACTTGCGAATCGCTTCAGTCGAGAACGGGGCGGAGTTCATCCCTGACCTCTTTCGCAAACTCCGCTCCACCGAGAAGAAGATGCCGGGCTGGTTTAAAGAAGACCCGGTTGAGATCTTCCGTCGCCATGTGTGGGTCAATCCGTTCTGGGAGGACGACCTGGTCTCGGTGGTGGAGTGGATGGGCGCGGATCGCGTTGTCTTCGGCTCCGACTGGCCTCACATTGAGGCGTTGCCCCATCCGCTTGACTACGTGCCGGAAACCAAGCCACTGACAGCGGGTGATCGAAAGGCCGTGCTCTACGACAACGCCATCGCCCTCTCGCAACTCCAGCCTGTATAGGGACGTCTTATTGGGGCAGGTCGCTTCGTTCGCTTGAGATACTGATGAACGAGACGGCGTGCCACAAACGAGCCGAGACAGACCGGAGCAGTTGGCGGGCCAGGATGGGCATATCGATCAGTAAGTCCTCAAAGTCCTGAGGGTCGACAACCCCCACATGACATTCGCCCACCGCTCGTGCGCTTGAGATTCGGGGCAGGCCTCCAGCCAGTACACCAAGTTCACCGAAGATTTCACCCGGGTGAATCCTCTGGCGCAATCGATCGTCGATCCACATTTCAACCAGACCGTCATAGAGGACGTAGAAACAGTCAGCGGACTGCTTCTCTTCGCAGATGACGGCGCCATCGGCGTACCTGGCCTCGACCACGATGCCCGACAACCTCTTTAACTGTGCCTCCGAACATTCGGCAAAGAGCCGAATGTTCCGCAGTATCTTCGTCGACGACTCATCCGACACTCGCTGCAACCGTCCTCATGGAAGCCCCCTTGCGTGACACCACCCAGCCAGCAGATGGTGTCGGCATGCCGCACATGCTGTGCAGACCGTAGCCGAGGGCGTTTCGACCAGCATGCTTTTACGTCCTATTTTTCTCTCTGACGTCACCAGGTGATCGCTCCGTGACAAGAGCGACAGCGGCCAATGCAAAGATGACCAAATGGTGTTGCCCGAAGACAGAGACGGTGCGCCACCATCCGAGGCGGGATCGCGCCCACATCAAAACCGGCCTGGCGTGCCTTCGGTGGTCAAGCCAAGCGGGCACCGCCTCAACGCACAGCGATTGAGCGTGATCTGTTTGATTGGCATTGGGCTCTACGTCGTCATCGACATCTTGTTGGCGGCAGTTCGACCCGAGTTGAGCCTGACCCGGAATCCTGATGCCGACTACGGACGAGGCGCCTACTGGTGGCTCATGGACATCAATTTCCTTGTGCTTGCTGGACTCTCTGTCTGCCTTTTGCAAGCCGTGGATCAGTCGGCGCCGTTCGAAGGCGGTAAAGCGTCAACCTGGCGTTGGGGCAAGGCGATGTTGGCGGCATGGTCTGGCGCGACGGTCTCTTCTCGTCTTCTTTGCCGATGACATCAAAGGCACCGCCCATACTTCGAGCGGTCTCACCCATCAGACGCTGGCCCTGTTGTCCTATGCCGCCGTCTGTCTTGGCATGGTATCCACCACCCTGGCCGTTCGACTCGACCAGCGATTTCGAGGCATCGCACCTCTGCTGATGCTGGTTTCCTTGGGTGCCGTCGTGGGGTTTTTCCTCTGGGGAGGAGCGAATGCCACACCCCACTCGTTAAGCGGACTGTTCCAGCGGATCTTCTTGGGCTGCGTCTTGATTTGGTTTGGACTCTCGGCCAATCGAATCAGAGTATTGCAGCCGTTCTTCGACCGCTCTCGCCAGCTAAAAACCAAAAGGCCGATGGTCAGGAGACTCCGAGGCGTTGGTTGTACTCCGCAATGGTTGCGTTGACATTGGAACTCGCGGTGGACAAGGCCTTGCTCGGTGACACGCCGGCCGTGAACATGGACTCCTCGGCGTTCAGAAGATCAATGCGAACGTCGGCATACGGGCCGATGACCGAACCGGAGGTGGCGGCGGTATTCACGCCGCCGTTGATCTCGTTGTACGCCACCTTGTAGCCCGGATTCGTGGTCCACAGGTGCTGAATGGTCGAGGTTGCAGCAGAAGACTTTCGGACCGGGATGTAGCCCGTGCCAGCGCCCCAGGTGGCTTGACTCTGTGTGTTGCAGATGTACGAAAGGTACTGCCATGCCGCCGCCTGTTGAAGGGCTGGCACCTTATTGGAGATGTAGACGCCCGACCCGCCGGGCTCAATGCCGCCGCGGATCGATGCATCGAGAACCGGGAAAGCACTGATGCCCATTTTTACGTTCGGATACTGACCATCGCTCAAGAGCTCAGTGATGGTTCCCAAGGCGGCCGACGTGTCGATGGTCATGCCGTACTTGCCGCTACCAATACCGAGGAGGTTGTCGAACTCACTTGGTCCACTCGATGGATTGGTGGTGGCGTCTCCCGACTTCACCAGAGTGTCCAAATCAGAAAAGATCTTCTTGCCGGTAGCCGTATCGAACACAGCCTTGGTGGCGCGAGCGGTGCGGCCATTCGAGTTGTTGACGAAAAGCTGATTTGCCGTGGCCAACCACGTCTCCAAGTGCCATGGGTCAAGCACAAGCCCCATACCGCTGCCTGAAGCTTTGAGCGCCTTGGCGTCGGCGATCATCTGATCCATGGTGGCGGGCGGAGTGTTCGGGTTGAGCCCAGCCTTGGTAAAGGCCGTCTGGTTGTAATAGAGAATCGGAGCCGAAACGGAGAACGGCAGCGCTTCTTGCACACCGTTGACCTTCCAGTAGGCCAAGGGCCGGGGCAGGTAGTCAGAGGTCGAATAGTGGGCTGCGTTCATGCAGGCCTGGACGGGGAGGAACGACTGAGAGTCGATGGCCTCTTGGGTGCGCTGGTCCTCAAGCTGAACGGCGGCGGGCAACTGTCCATTGGTGAGTCCGGCCTGATATTTATCCCAGGTGTCGTCATAGCTGGCCTGCGTCACCAAGGTCACGTGCACCTTCGATTGCGACGAGTTGAAGGCACTGGTGATAGCTGCCAGCGTTGTTCCGTTCGCTCGCACCATGGAGTTCCAAAAGGTGATGTTGACGACGCCTTTGTGCTTGGCCAGGGTCGAAAGAGGACACGTGCCCAGCTTGGTGGCAGCGCCAGCCGGTGCCGCACTGGATACCTCGACCGCAGTGGCCGTGACAGCTGTGCCCGTCACAGCCATGAGTGCGGCGGCCAGAACTGGGACGAAACGGGGAGTCTTCATGAGCATTGCCTAGCACCTGTTGCGAGCAAGGCGGTAGCAGGCGTGCAGTGCACCCAACGATTACTTGACGGCGCCCGCCGTCAAGCTACGCACCAGTTGCTTTTGGAAGATGAGCAACAAGATGACGAGGGGTACAAAGGCGATCACGGCCCCGGCCAGGGCCACAGGAATCTGATCGGCCTGGGTGCCGACCAACTGCTTCAGCCCGATCTGAACCGTATTAAGGGGGGTTGTGCCCCCGGTCGAGAGCAGCGGCCAGAGGTACTGGTTCCAGGCCGCCAAAAAGGAAAAGACCCCGAGAGCAGCCAACGACGGTCGGGCCAACGGCACAGCCACCCTGGTCATAAAGCGCAAGTGACCGTACCCGTCAAGGCGGGCCGCCTCCAAGAGATCTTTTGGAATCTGCAAGAAAGCCTGGCGCATGAGGAAAATGCCGAAACCGGTGGCCAGAAATGGGATGGCCAGGCCTTGGTAGGTGTTGAACCAACCGAGCGTCGACACCGTGTCGAGGTTGGTGATGAAGGTGACCTCCAACGGGATCATCAAGGTGGCCAGACAGATCAAGAACAGCGTGCGTTTGAACGGGAAGCGCAAGAAAGCAAAGGCGTACGCCGCCAATATCGAGGTAATCAGCTGTCCGACCACGATCGTGATGGTCATGATGGCCGACGTCGCCATGTAGCTCGACATCTGGCCGGCGTTCCACGCCGTGGCGTAGTTGTGCCACTGCGGCGAACTCGGATACAGCGGAGGTGGTTGGTGAGCCAACTGGCTCGGCTCCAAGAGCGAGTTCACGATGGTGAAGTAAATAGGAATGATGACGATGACGGCAGCGGCGGTGAGCATCACGTAGCTGCCAATCGTCCGAAATCGACGTGATCGGTGGCGGCGAATCGGTTCAGGCATAGTGCACCCGTCGCTCCAAAAAGCGCAGCTGCAACAACGTGAGGCCGAGCGTGATGAGGAACAGCACGGTCGCCATGATGGCCGCCGCGCCCGGGTTGTTCTCTTCTTGCAGCGTATTGACAATGTTGAAAATCAAGACGTTGGTGTGGAGTCGGCTGGCGTTGTCGTAACCGATCAGAATGTCGATAGCCCCAAAGGACTGGAAGGCGTAGATCGTGCTGACCACCAGGGCGAAAAAGATGGTGGGGGAGAGAAGCGGAACAGTCATGCGCCAAAAGCGCGTCCAGGACCCGGCACCATCGATCTGAGCTGCTTCTAAGAGTTCGTCGGGCACGGACTGAAGACCGGCCGACATGATGATGAACGACAGTCCGAGAAACTGCCAGATCGTGATGGCGGCCACGGCCGGCAAGGCCCACGTCGAGTTCTCGAGGGCCGGTGGCGTGGGATTGATGCCAAGCCACGGCAACAGACCAACCACCGGATTCATGAGTGTGCCGAAAACGACTGAAGCCACGGCTACCGAGCTCACCACCGTTGAAGAAAAAATCATCCGGTAGGCCGTCATGCCCTTCAACTTGCGATGGGCCGCCACGGCCAAGGCAAGCCCCAAGAGCAAGCTGATCGGTACCACCATGAGCACAAAGACCAAGGTGGTCACCAAACTCTGGGTGAACGAGGTTGACGTGATGGTCGGGATGATTTGGTGCAAACCGACATAGCGCGAGGGCAGTCCAGCTTCCGGCGGTGATTCGTAGAGCATGAGCTTGAAGTTGCGCAAAAAGGGATAGAAGGTAAAGGCACCGAAGAGCACGAGGGCTGGCAGCAGCAAGAGATAGGCCAGACCGGCTTCTTTTCGCCGGCGGCGGCGGAGCGTGTTGACCCGGGCCGGAGCTTCGGAGGTCGCCAGCTCACTCTCGGTCATTGCGGGAGTCGTCACCGTGGGCCCAGCCGGTTCGTGGTGGTGGCATCGAAGAGGTGAATGCTGTCTGCCTCATCAACGGCGATGCGCACCGCTTCGTTGGGGCTGGGTTTGGCTGCATGACCGGACTGGCGCACGATCACTCGACTGCCATCGTGGGTGTGGCAGATCACATGGGTTTCGGCCCCCAAGAGCTCCACGATCGTGACCGTGGCATCAAGGGCGCCGCTTGGATCAATGGAAAGTGCCTCGGGCCGGAGCCCAAGAACCAGACCGTTTGGTGACGCCGTGGCGGCCTGGCCGAGGTATTCGGGCAAGGCCAACGAACCGCCTGAAACCTGAACCACAGGGTGTCCGTCGGCCCCAGTGGCCATGGTGGCTGGCATCAGGTTCATGGGAGGACTACCGAGGAATCCAGCCACAAAGGTATTGGCCGGTTGCGCGTAGAGATCTTCTGGTGGTGCGACCTGTTGCAGGCGTCCTTCGCTCATCACGGCAATGCGGTCGCCCATGGTCATGGCTTCGACCTGATCGTGGGTGACATACAAGGTGGTCGTGGACAGCCGATCCTGGAGGGCCACAATGTCAGCCCTGGTCTGGACCCGTAAGGCGGCGTCCAAGTTGGAGAGAGGTTCATCCATCAAAAACACTTGAGGTTCGCGCACAATGGCTCGAGCCAGCGCGACGCGTTGTCGCTGTCCACCCGACAGCTGGGCCGGTTTGCGATCCAGCAACGCTTCGAGGCCCAGAGTGGTGGCGGCTTCGGTCACCTTGGCCGCGCGGTCGACCTTCTCCATGCCGCGTTGTCGCAACGGAAACTCAATGTTCTTGGCCACCGTCAAATGGGGATAGAGGGCGTAACTCTGGAAGACCATGGCCACATCGCGGTCTTTGGGGTCGATGTCGTTCACGATGCGGTCGCCAATGCTGATGGTGCCTTCTGTCACCTCTTCAAGGCCAGCCACCATGCGCAGAGCTGTCGTCTTGCCGCAGCCTGAAGAGCCCAGCAGAACGAGGAGTTCGCCATCAGGAATCGAGAGCTCCAACGCGTCAACGGCCACGGTGTCGCCAAACCGCTTCGAGACGCCGTTGAAACTCACTTGAGCCACTGTGCACCAGACTTCCTTGAGACGATTTTGAGCATACGACGACGAGTCATCTGTTCTGGGCCAATTCGATAGTTGCGGCCAGTCGGACTGGATCATCGACGGTGAGGACGATGCGTTGGAAGGAAACTCCCGTCAGTTCAAGAACAAGCGCCGGACCCTTGCCGTGGACGACGGCAAAATCCTTGCCAAACTTCCCACGCCTTGTTCCAACTGCGATCTTTCCGGGCACGCCCGTCCCCGGGGCACGGATACCTCTCAGCTCCGGCCATGCATCGGCGACGGCGCGGACACTGGTGACGGCGGTCAGTGGTAGTTGGATCTCGCCGTGTGCTCCTTCAATCTTTTCGAAGGTCGTCATGGCGATAACCAGATCATTTCCACGCACTTCCACGGTGGCCACGTGCTGCACGGTAGCGGGGCGAGGTCGACGAAACGAGCCACATCATGGGAAGGGACCGCTAGCGTCTCTTCCCATGTCGGGAGGAATGGGCAGCGCTGGTCGAAGGAAGCCAGCGCCCGGCCATGGCTGAGACGCTCCACCCACCTCGGCAAGGAACATGGGTCATCGATCTCGACGGCGTGATCTGGCTCACTGAAGACCCGATTCTCGGCACCGCCGACGCTGTGAACCGTTTGCACCACCTCGGGATCCGCACGCTGTTCGCCACCAACAACTCAGCACCGACCAAGACGCAACTGCTTGAGCGACTGGCACGGTGTGGCGTTCATGTGGCGAAGAGGACGTCGTCAGCTCAGCCGACGCCGTGGCCACTTTGATAGATCCGGGGTCGACCGCCGTGTTATTGGCCGGCGAGGGAGTAGCGGAGGCACTGGAAGCCAGGGGTGTTGTGGTTGTGCGGGAGGGACCAGCCGATGTGGTGGTGGTTGGACTGACTGAATCGCTCACCTTCGAACGATTGGCCCTCGCTACATCTGCGGTCATGGCCGGCGCTCGTCTCTATGCCAGCAACGACGACGCCACTCGACCGACTCCGTCGGGACTGTTGCCGGGCGCAGGTTCGATTCTGGCCGCCGTAGTGAAAGCAACCGGGGAGACCCCTATCGTGGCCGGGAAGCCGAATCGACCAATGGCAGACGTCATCTGCCAGCGGTCCGACGACGTGGCCGTGGTGGTGGGTGATCGCCTGAATACCGACGGTGCGCTGGCGCACCAACTTGGCGTTCCCTTCGCCTTGGTCTACTCGGGCGTGACCCAGCCCGGTGACCCGCTCGGATCACCTGCACCCGAATTTGTGACTGATCGGCTCCAGCTCCTGGCCGAACAACTCCCTGATTGACCGAGACGCCAGGATCTCACTGCTGCCGGGTGGCCCAGCACGGTCGGCTTGAAAGAGCACCGACCCCGCCTGCCCCTGGTCCTACTCGCTCAGGTGGCTCGTCCAACGGAGCCACCACGACCAAGCAGTCGGGCCCTGCTGCCCCGCTTTTTTTCTGTCTGTGGTCGAGGCCCTAGTTCGCGATCTCGACAATCGGTTCGTTGAGCGGTTGGCCACCCATCGAACCCAAGAACGGTGCGCCGCCGAAGGCGAAGATGCCGCCGCACCAGTGCTTGCTGGTAGCTAGCAAGTGCGATACTCTTGTTATATGCCAAGTAACGACGGATTCCGTAAATACATCGAAGCTGGAGCCGTACTGGGTCAGGTAACGCGAGCTCGGGCCGAGGAGATTGTGCGCGATCTGGTCGGGGCCGGCGAGGTACAGCGAGGCCAAGCCCAACACTGGGTCGACGAGCTCGTGGAGAAGAGTCGAAAGGCCAGCGAGCAGTTCCTTGACCTCATTCGTCACGAAGTGACGAACCAGCTGGACAATCTCGACCCGAAGCAGATCGATGATCTGGCCAAGAAGGTCTCCGAAGTCTTGAAGCACTCGGCTGTTGTCGGTCGAGCCGCCACTACCGACGCCGCCAGCCGGGCTTCGGCTACAGCAACTGCAGCCAAGAAAGCGGCCACCAAAGTAACCGGGAAGCGGTCAGCGCCCAAGAAAACCGCTCCGGCCAAGAAGGCAACGGCCCGTCCGGCGGCCAAGAAGGCTGCTCCCGCGAAAAGGCGGCAAAAAAGACCACGGCCAAGAAAGCGCCCGCGAAGAAGAGTGCAGCCACGAAGACAACGGCCAAGAAAGCGCCAGCGAAGAAGGCTGCAAGCAACTGAGCTCGGGATCGCGCCAGCGGCTTGACCGGGAGTTAGTTCGAAGAAAGCTCGCCGAGAGTCGCCAGCAAGCCCAAGAGTTCATCCTTTCGGGCCACGTCTTGGTCTCGGGCAGCGTGGCTGACAAGCCGGCTCGAATGGTGTCGACGGCCGAACCAATTGTCGTGGCCGACGCCACCCGTCGCTTTGTCAGTCGGGGTGGAGAGAAGCTCGCGGCGGCTCTGGATCGATTTGCACTGGACGTGACGGGACTCTCGGTCTTGGACGCCGGTGCTTCGACTGGAGGCTTCACGGACTGCGTCCTCCAACGTGGCGCCACCCACGTCTATGCCGTTGACGTTGGCTACGGCCAACTTGACCAACGGCTCAGAGAAGACCCCCGGGTCTCCGTGCATGAACGGACCAATATCCGCTCCCTGCAATCGGCCGACCTCGACGAGTCCAACCGACCGTTCCAAGTGGTGGACCTGGTCACGGCTGATCTGTCGTTTATCTCCCTCGTTCTGGTCGCCCCGATACTGACCGGCGCGCTGGTGCGTCCGGGCGGTCACATCGTGGTCTTGGTCAAGCCTCAGTTTGAAGCGGGACGAGTCGAAGTGTCTCGAGGCAAAGGGGTGATTCGAGACCCTGAGATCTGGCAACAGGCCCTCACTTCGGTCACGTCCGCCCTGTCTGCGTCTGGAACCGGCATCATGGGGGTAATGCCATCGCCCCTCACTGGTCCTGCCGGCAATACCGAGTTCCTGGTCTACGGGCGCACCCAGAGCGAGCAGACCGCTCCAGAATCGCTCACGAGCCTGATCGACGAGGCCGTGCATGAAGTTCGCCCGACAACCGACGAGAGTTCTTCGTGAGTACGGTCGCCTTCTTGGTGCATCCTGATCGGGCCCAAGCCTGGGATCTGGCCCAGCTGGGCGTGGACTGGGTCAAAGAGGCCGGACACGAGGCTCGCCTGCTCCGCTTGCAAGGGACGAACGGCGTCGAAGAGAACGGGGCCAAATGCGACCTCGAACAGGTTGACTTGGCCCACGTGGATCTGGCCGTGAGCCTGGGGGGTGATGGGACCTTCTTGCGTTTGGTGCCTTTGGCCTACGAGGCCAACGTCCCGATCCTTGGGGTCAACTTCGGTCGCTTGGGCTATCTGTTGGAGCTTCGTCCCGATCAGCTCATCGAGGCGCTGGCTTCGACCTT
Organism: uncultured Acidimicrobiaceae bacterium; assembly: GCA_963803215.1. Taxonomy (GTDB): domain Bacteria; phylum Actinomycetota; class Acidimicrobiia; order Acidimicrobiales; family RAAP-2; genus CAWDLP01. The sequence goes on along the minus strand of CAWDLP010000010.1, from coordinate 89,739 downwards.
GGCCGGATCGTCCGTCACTGAAGATCGAACGGCCTTAGAGATCTCGGTGCACCACTCGAGCGATCATGTGGTTGCGGGCGAGACAGACGCCAATCGGGTCTGGTTGGCCTTAAATGAGATGGTCCTCGAGAAGACCGTCTTTGGTCACACCGTCAGACTTTCAACCGAGATCGACGGGGAACGGTTTCTCTCCTACTCAGCCGATGGCCTCTTGATCGCAACGCCAACCGGCTCTACCGCGTACAACCTCTCGGCCGGTGGCCCCGTCCTCTCACCCCGCTTGCGCGCCTTGGTCATGACTCCCGTCGCCCCCCACTTGACCCTCGATCGCAGCCTGGTCTTGGACGCTGATCAGGTCGTCACCGTCCGTATCGACGCCGAGCGACCGGCGGCGTTGGTGGTCGACGGTCAAGAGATCGATCGACTGGAGCCAGGTACGCAGGTCCGCTGCCGGGTCGCACCTCGATCGGTACAGCTGGTCACGCTCGGTCAACGAGGCTTCGGTCGGCTCCTCCGAGCCGCACTTTTCCCCGATCTGGAGCGTTGAGCCACCCTCCATGTTGATCGATCTTCGAGTGCGCGATCTCGGGGTCATTGAAGACCTGACCGTGACCTTTGGTCCAGGCATGACTGCTCTCACCGGCGAAACCGGGGCTGGCAAAACGCTCCTGGTCGAAGCCCTCCAACTCGTCCTCGGAGGAAAGGCCTCACCGACCTTGGTCCGGGCCGGGGCGCAAGAGGCCTTCGTGGAGGCCAGATTCGTCACGACCGACAACGAGGATCCCTCGGGAACGGGCGAAAAAGAGGTCGTCCTTTCACGGTCGGTACCCGCCCATGGGCGGAGCCGAGCCTGGGTTGATGGACGGATGGCCCCGATCTCGGCCCTGAGCGATCTCGCCCTTGAACTCATTGACATCCACGGTCAACACGAACATCACTCCTTGCTCAGTGCGGCGGCCCAACGCGCCCTACTCGACGACTTTGCTGGGGCTGACACGGCCCCGACTGCCGCTCTGCGACACGAGATCCGGGCCATTGACGATCAGCTCGCAGCGTTGGGCGGTGATCTGGTGGCTCGGGCCCGTGAGATTGACGTCCTGCGCCATCAAGTTGATGAGATTGCCGCCGCTCACCTCAGCGACCCCAACGAAGATGAGGCCTTAACCGCGGAAGAGGCTCGGCTCTCCGACCTCGGGGCGCACCGACTAGCCGCCACCGAGGCACTGGTCATTCTCGAAGGGCGTGGCGGAGCGCTGGGAGGAGGGGGGGTGCTCGACGCCCTGGGTCAGCCAGTGCGGCGCTCGAGAACCGAGAACCCTTTTCCGACTGGGAGAAACGGCTTCGATCGAGTGTGGCTGAACTTGTCGATGTGGCCAGCGATCTGCGCACGGTGGTCGAAGAGTGGCATGACGACCCAGCCCGATTAGACGAGATCCAGAGCCGACGACACCTGTTGGCCGATCTTCGTCGCAAATACGGCAAGACCTTGGGCGAGGTCCTGAGTTTTGCCGACGATGCGGCGAAGCGCCTGGACGCGTTGGAACGGGCCGACAGTGACGCACAGCAGCTGAGCGCCGCTCGAATCGACAAGGTCATGGCACTCGAAAAAGCAGAGGCCATGCTGCGCCAGACCCGAGCGGCCGCCGCTCCGCACCTGGCCCAGGCCGTCCAGGTCCGACTGGGTGATCTGGCAATGGGCGGGGCCCGGGTCGGGGTGGATCTGGCCGACTCGAGTACCGGTGAACCCGTGGTGTTCACGCTCGGCGCCAACCCCGGAGAACCCTTGTTGTCCCTGGCCAAAGTGGCATCAGGGGGCGAGTTGGCTCGGACCATGCTGGCTCTTCGGCTCGTCGCCATCGGTGGGCCAGGCACCATGGTCTTTGATGAAGTGGACGCCGGTGTCGGTGGGGCTGCAGCGCTGGCTCTCGGCCGCGCCCTGGCCGAAGTCGCTCGTGAACGACAGGTGTTAGTGGTCACTCACTTGGCCCAAGTGGCAGCCTTTGCCGACCAGCAGTGGGCACTGCGAAAAGAGACGCAGGACGGTCGGACCGTGACCCTGGCCCTGGCCTGTGAGGGCGAGTCACGCGTCACCGAGCTATCGCGCATGCTTTCGGGGCATCCCGACAGTGACGTGGCCCGAGCCCATGCCGCAGAACTTCTCTCTCAATCCCAGGTGGCACGGACGTCCACCACGAATACCGAGGACGTCCACTAGCGTGGAAGGGTGCACAATCCGAACGTGTTGTCGTCCGGGCCGGTGATAGGTCAGTGAGCAAATTCATCTTCGTCACCGGTGGAGTTTCGAGTTCTCTCGGGAAGGGGCTCACCGCCTCTTCGCTGGGGCGACTCCTTAAATGCCGTGGCCTCCGAGTCACCATGTGCAAACTCGACCCGTATATCAACGTCGACCCCGGCACCATGAATCCGGGTGAACACGGCGAGGTCTTTGTCACCGAAGACGGGGGAGAGACCGACCTCGACCTCGGGCACTACGAGCGCTTTATCGACGAGAACCTCTACAAAGGCTCCAACACAACAACGGGATCGATCTATAAGTCGGTGATCCAAAAAGAGCGCGACGGGGACTATCTCGGTAAAACGGTCCAAGTCATCCCTCACATCACCGATGAGATCAAAGAACGAGTGCGGAACCTCGCCAGCGACGATCTCGACATCGTGATCGTGGAGATTGGCGGGACCATTGGTGACATCGAGATTGTCCCGTTTGTGGAAGCCATTCGGCAGTTCCGACGCGATATCGGCCGTGACAATGTCTGTTATGTCCACCTCACGTTGGTGCCTCAACTGGTCTCAGGCGAGCAGAAGACCAAGCCCACGCAGCACTCGGTGACCGAGCTACGCAGCCGAGGCATTCAGCCTGACGTCATCGTGTGTCGGAGCGACAACGATATTTCCGAGAGTCTGAAGCGAAAGATCTCTCTGCTCTGCGACGTCCCGATGCAGGCCGTGGTCTCGGCTATTGACGCTTCGAGCATCTACGAGATCCCGCTCGTTTTGCACGACCAAGGCCTCGACGGCTTCGTCTGTCGCACCCTCGGCATCGACGAGGCCGCTCACCCCATTGACCTCAGTGAGTGGCAAGGACTGGTCGAGCGGGTGGAGTCGCTCGATCGCCCGGTCAACATTGGGATCATTGGCAAATACGTGAACATGCCCGACGCCTACCTTTCGGTGGTCGAGTCGCTCCGACATGCTGGCTTCTACCACGGGGTTGGAATCACACTCGATTGGATCGACGCCGAGACCGTGCCCGGCATTCTGGAGGGTGACCGCATCCGCAACCTGGACGGCATTGTCATTCCGGGTGGATTTGGCGAACGCGGCATCGAGGGCATGGTGGCCGGCGCGGCCTATGCCCGAGAGCACGAGATTCCGTGTCTCGGCCTCTGCCTGGGCCTCCAAGTCATGGTCATCGACGTGGCCCGTCACCTGGCCGGTCTCGAACGGGCCAACTCAAGAGAGTTCGACTCACTCACCCCCCATCCCGTCATCGACCTCATGCCCGACCAAGTCGACATCACCGAAAAGGGCGGGACGATGCGTCTCGGCTCCTACCAAGCCGTCTTGCAAGCGGGTTCGAAGGTGGCCGAGGCCTACGGTGCGACGTCAGCGACCGAGCGGCACCGTCACCGCTACGAGGTGGCCAACAAGTACCGGCCTCGTCTGGAAACCGCCGGGCTGACCTGCTCGGGGACGTCCCCTGACGGACGACTGGTGGAGTTTGTCGAACTGACCGACCACCCGTTCTGGGTCGGGACCCAGGCCCATCCTGAGTTCAAGAGCCGCCCCAATCGCCCGCACCCGCTGTTTCGAGAGCTCATCACCGCCGCCTTGGACCGAGCTGAAGGACGAGAGCCTCATCTCATCGATCTCGACGCCGTCCACTAAGGCGTCGTGGCCGAGTCCACCAACGGCGGGTTCAAGAAAGTCAGCGAAAGCCAGGTCTACGCGGCCCACATCTTCGCCGTCCATCACCTTGCGCTGACCGACCCCGACGGCCAACCGTTCGAACGCGTCATCGTGCGACATCCTGGTGCGGTCACGGTTATTCCGATCGACCAAGACGGTCGTGTGACCTTGGTGCGCCAGTACAGAAGCGCGGTCGACCGGCTGGTTTTGGAGGCACCGGCCGGAACCCGTGATGTTGGTGGGGAACCACCCGAGGTCACAGCCCATCGAGAGCTGGCCGAAGAAGCAGGCCTCGACGCCGATGAAATGACCTTGCTGATGGCCACCTTCAATACACCGGGCATCAGCGATCAGTACACCTATATCTATTTGGCCACCGGGCTGCACCAACGCGCGACCGACCGGATGGGCGCTGAGGAGGCCTGGATGTCGATCGAGCACATTTACCTCGACCAACTGGACGACCTCATCGCCGACGGCACCCTGGTGGATGAGACCACCGTGCTCGGGCTTCTCCTGGCTCGAACTCACCTGACCACTCGTTGACCCCACTGAAGCGCGTGTCGTATCAGCCATGAGCAGCCCCACCCTCCAAATGAACGGAGAAGAGTTTCTCTCCTGGCTTGCGGTGGAAAAGGGTCGGTCGGCCAACACGCTCTCGAGCTATCGCCGAGACCTCACGGCCTACCAGATCTATTTAGAAGATCGAGGGGTCCGCACGGAGGCAGCCACGCCGAGCGACGTTGAGGCCTATTTGGACTTCCTGAGCCAGGACAAGAGTGCCGTGAGTGTGGCCCGAGCACTGTCGTCGTTGCGCGGCTTTCATCGCTTCATGCTGGATGAAGCGATGGCGGCGTCGGACCCGACCGTCGACATCCAGGGCGCACGGTTGCCGCAACGTCTGCCCAAAGCCCTCAGCGAAGACGAGATCGGCGCGGCTCTTGGGCGCCGTCGTGGGCGATGCACCGTTCGCTCGGCGAGACCGCGCCCTGTTGGAACTTCTCTATGGCACGGGCGCCAGGGTCTCTGAGGCCGTTGGACTCAACATGACTGACCTGGCGAGCCTTGACCGATCGGGAGAGTCGTGGGGGGCCAAGGACTGATTCGTCTTTTTGGCAAAGGGTTCGAAAGAGCGCATGGTGCCCGTTGGGTCGGTTCGCCGCCGGCGCACTGACACGAGTGGTTGGCACCAAGCGGGCGAGGGGCCATGGCGCCAGCCCAATGGCGTCGGCGCGACGACGCCGAGGCCGTCTTTCTCAACCAACGAGGCTCGCGACTGACGCGAGCGGGAGCCCACGCCATTGTGGCCAAACACGCCCAGGCCGCGGCCTCGGACGACGAGTGACCCCCCACGTACTTCGACATTCGTGCGCCACCCACATGTTGGCGCACGGTGCGGATATCCGGGTGGTCCAAGAGATGTTGGGCCACGTCTCCATCGCCACCACCCAGATCTACACCAAGGTCTCGCCCGAACACCTACGCCAGGCCTATGAGTCGGCCCACCCTCGAGCGACCTCGCACACCCCTGATGCGAGCACAGGCTGACAGAGCCCCAATCCTGCCTGGCTCGCCCCTCGCGGTCAGTTCTTTGAACCAAGCAGCGTAGGCTCACCCTATGGCGAGCGAAGTAACCACCACAGATTCCTCTGCCCCTGACTACAGCGCCCTCTTAGAGCACGAACGGAGCGACCTGCGGGCTCAGTTGACCGAACTGGGTTTCGGAGACGATGGATTGCTCAACTACGACTCAAACTTCGCCGATTCGAGTCAGGTCACAGCCGAGCGAGGAGAGGCCGAAGTCTTGGCCGGTGAGTTGCGCGATGCCCTGCTCGAGGTAGAAGCCGCCATCCTCCGCCTTGGTGATGGCACGTACGGCATCTGTGAGGTGTGCGGCAATCCCATTACTCCGGCCCGACTCGAAGCCAAACCAGCCGCACGACTCTGCATCACTGACGCCTCGCGTCAGTAGCTCGCGCTTCATCGACTGGCGGTCGAGATGACGGACCCCACTGGCGGGGCCAATGACCAAGCGCCGCCGTCCCAGCCCCCACCCTCGCCGCAACGCCGGGTGGCGGTTCGTATCGCTGTCATCGCCGCCTTCGCAGTCCTGGGCCTGGCCGCCTTGCACACCAAGGTCATCACGAGCACGGACGTCATCTTGTTCTGCGTGGTCGTGCCGTCGATCATGCTGCACGAGATCTCTCACGGCGTGGTCGCTCTCGGATTCGGAGATGACACCGCCAAAAGAGCTGGGCGCCTGACCCTCAATCCGTTGGCCCACGTCGACCCGGTCGGCACAATCATCGTGCCGGCCTTCATGGCCATCAGTGGCGTGGGTGTCTTTGGCTGGGCCAAGCCAGTACCAGTGACCCTCAGTCGGCTGCGCAGTCCCCGCAACCAAGGTGTGCTGGTTTCGCTGGCCGGGCCAGCAACCAATGTGCTCCTGGCCGGCCTCGGTGCCTTGGTCTTTGCGCTGATCTGCGAACCACGGCTACAACCCGGAGAGAGCCTGACTGTCGTTGATCAGGTGGTCTTTTTGTTCGGGTTAGCCAACGTGGGCCTCGCCGTTTTCAATCTGATCCCCTTGCCCCCGCTCGATGGCTCAGTGCTGTTGGAGCGCCTCCTGCCCGCCTCGTGGTGGCCGGGCTATCTGCGCATCCGACCCTTCACCATGCCGCTGGTCCTCGTCCTGGTTGTCCTCAACTGGCAGCTCCACCCCGGTCCCATCACCTGGCTCTACCAGCAGATCTATACCTGGTGGGCCAGTCTCTTCAATCTGACCGTGGGCTAGGCGACCCGTTCAACCAGGAAGAAGCCCCATGGCATTGGCGGCCCGCTCGTAGGTGGTACTGGCCAGGTCGTGGGCTCGGGCTGCGCCCTTCACCACAATGTCGTGAACGGCTGAGGGGTCACGATCGAGAGCGGCTCGGCGCTCTCGCACCGGACGCAACATCTCGATCAGCGCTTCGGCCACATCACCTTTGAGGTCGCCGTAGCGGGTGTAGTTCGCGGCCAGTTGGTCCGGCTTTTCGTCCGTGGCCGCGCTCAAGAGATCGAGCAGGTTGGCCACGCCCGGCTTGTTGGCCACGTCGTAGCGGACCTCACCGTCGGTGTCGGTCACAGCTTTTTTTATCTTCTTTTCGATCTCGGCTGGCTCGTCCAACATGCCGACAGTGCCGAGGGGGGAGTCGACCGACTTGGACATCTTGGCCGTGGGTCGCTGCAGATCCATGACCCGCGCCGCCGCAACGGGTATGGCTGCGTCGGGCACAACAAAGGTCTCGCCGTAGCGATGGTTGAACCTGACGGCCAGTTCACGGGTGAGTTCAAGATGCTGGCGCTGGTCGTCTCCGACCGGCACTAGGTCGGCGTCGTAGAGCAGGATGTCGGATGCCATCAACACTGGATAGGTGAAGAGACCGGCCCGCACCCCTTCTTGACCTGATGATTTGTCCTTGAACTGCGTCATGCGCCGCAACTCACCCATGGTGGCAGTGCATTCGAGAAGCCAGGCCAATCTCGGATGTTCGGGCACATGGCTTTGAATAAAGATGGTGCAGAGTTCGGGATCGAGGCCCGCCGCCAAGAGATTCAGCACGGCGTCGTTGGTGCGCTCACGGAGCACGGCTGGTTCAATCTCCAGCGTCAGGGCATGAAGGTCAACGACGCAGTAGAGCGCTTCGTGTTCACCCTGGTGGGCCACCCAATTCCGCAGCGCTCCCAGATAGTTGCCCAAATGGAAGTCACCGGAGGGCTGTACGCCCGAGAGAACCCTGCTCATGCGGTCAATCGTAGAGTGCATGGCAGGCCCCCTTTGGTTCGGTAGGGTCACGGCGTGGGTTATCCAGTCTCCACACCAGTCTTCGAAGGTCCCATCGACCTGCTCTTGCACCTGGTGTCCTCGCACGAAATCGACGTTTTGGAGATCCCGTTGGCCCCTGTGGTCGACGCTTTTGTAGCCATGTTGGTGGCCCAACGAGACGAACTCACCATGGACATGCTGTCCGAGTTTCTGCTGGTGGCCGCCATCCTGGTCGAGCTCAAATCACAGCGACTCTTGCCCGGTCAGGGCAGTGTGGAAGACGACGACGAACTCATTGGCTGGGAAGAGCGCGACCTGCTCTTGGCCCGACTGCTCGAATGTCGGGCCTATGCCGGGGCGGCCGACGTCTTTGTTGGACTGATTGAGATGGCCGCTCGCTCCATCCCACGAGAAGTTGGCCTCGAAGAAGGCGTGGTGGTCCACGCGCCCGACCTCTTGGCCGGTATCACCCCCGACAAGTTGGCCCAGGCCTACTTGAAGGGAACAGCCGAACGGCCCGTGCCCAGAGTCGATCTCAGCCACGTCACGGTCGATACCGTCACTGTCTCAGAGGCGGTCGAAGGACTGGTTGCTCTTCTACCGGGCAGCGGACGCCGGTCCTTCCGAGAGTTGACCGAGCACTTCGCCACTCGCATCGAGGTCATCGTCCGATTCTTGGCCTTGCTCGAGCTGTGCAAGTTGGGCAAGGTCTCGATCGGCCAAGGCGACACCTTTGGCGACCTGCAGATCGAATGGATTGCGGACGACCGCGAGCTGGTTGGCATCGGCACCGGGCTGCTCGGCATCGACGACTACGAAGGTTAGGGAACGACAACGGACATGGAAACTGACGAACTTGAACGCGCCATCGAGGCCGTTCTCCTGGTGGCGGTTGAACCCATCACACCCGGACTTTTGGCCGAGCTCTTTGAAGAACCGGTGGAACGTCATCGATGAGGCCATCGATCGACTGGCCCAGTCCTATGAGGCCGAACACCGTGGCTTCCAACTGGCGCGTATCGCCGGGGGCGTGCGCTATCAAACGCATCCAGATCTGGCCACCTATGTCGAACGATTCGCCAACCGTGACGTGTCGCACCGCCTGTCGACTGCCGCACTCGAAACGCTGGCCATCGTGGCCTACCGCCAACCGGTCTCACGGGGACAGATCTCGGCCCTTCGGGGTGTGAACGTGGACGGGGTGGCCCGCCTGCTCGAACAGCGGGGCTACATCGAAGTCGTCGGTCGGGCCGAAGGGCCGGGTCAGCCTGTCCTCTACGGCACCACTGATCTGTTTTTGGAACGTCTGGGTCTCAACGATCTGGAGCAGTTGCCTCCAGTCGAGGACTTTTTGCCCGGTCCAGAGGTGGCAGGAGAGCTCGAAGCACGCTTTCGCGGTGGAGGCCGTGCTCTGCCCGTGGCCGACATCGCCCTCGACGAGGGTGAGGTCGACGAACCCGAGATTGATGAGACCCCGTATGTCGTCAGCGATGTGGAGGACAGCGCCTTCGGCGATGAGGCTGAGGGCGACCTGTCGGACGATGAGGCCAGCGACGACATACTGGGCGACGACGAGGGCGCGGCTAGCGACGGGGCTGTTCTGGACTCGGTGACCGACGTCACCTGAGCCCCACACCGGCGTACGCCTGCAGAAAGTGTTGGCCCGCGCTGGGTTCGGTAGCCGCCGCGTCTGCGACGATCTCATCGCCGAGGGACGGGTGACGGTCGACGGCGAAATCGCCCAACTCGGTCGTCGGGTCGAGGTCACGACGGCAGAAGTGAAAGTGGACGGGGTCGTCGTCCCGGTGGCGCCGGATCTGGTGCACTACCTCCTCAACAAGCCGGTCGGCGTTGTGACCACAGCCGCCGATCCGCAGGGCCGTCCAACCGTGACCGAACTGGTTCCAGGCGAACCCCGGGTCTTCTCCGTGGGCCGCCTCGATATGGCCTCAGAGGGCCTCATCATTTTGACCAACGATGGGAGCTTGGCGCAGTTGTTGGCGCATCCTTCTCACGGGGTGCCCAAGGAGTACGTGGTCGACGTCGAGGGCGAACCCAGCCCCGGTGCACTGCGCCAACTGCGCCAGGGCATCGAACTCGACGACGGCATGACGGCACCGGCCAAAGTTGGAGCCCTCTCTCCAAGCGTGCTGCGGATCGTCATCCATGAGGGTCGAAACCGACAGATTCGCCGAATGTGTGAGGCCATTGGTCACCCGGTCCGCCGCCTGGTCCGGACCAGAATCGGGCCGATCAGCGATGCAGTCGTTGGCTCCTGGGCAATGGCGTGAGCTCTCACAGGCCGAGGTTCGTGCCCTGGCCACGGCGGCACAGAATCAGCAGGACGTTCGCCCCGTACCGGCGGATCGGGGTCGGCGGTAGCATCTCGCCCCATGACCGAGGGGACGGCAGTGCGAGCACTGCGGGGGGCAACCACTGTCGACGAGGACACCGTTGCACAGATCGAGGCGCGCACCCAGGAGCTCTTGCAGGCGATGATGTCGAGCAACGGATCTCGAAGAAGACGACATCATCAGTCTTCTCTTCACGGCCACCAGCGACGTTGTGGCCATGTTTCCGGCCACGGCGGCTCGGAGCATCGGTTTCGGTGCTGTGCCGCTCCTTTGCGCCGCCGAGATTGCCGTGCCAGGCGCCATGCCTCATTGCATCCGGGTCATGGCCCACATCAACACCACGAGGAGCCGTCAAGAGCTTCATCACGTCTACCTCCACGGCGCCCATGTGCTCCGCGATGACCTCCCCGACTGAGGCGTTCTCCGGCGAGACCAGCGGCAACGGGGATCCCCGTCGAGCGCTCATCGTCGGAACCGGGCTGATTGGTGGTTCCTTAGGTCTGGCTCTTCGGGCCCGGGGTTGGCACGTCTCTGGGCTGGATCGTGATGCGGCCTTGGCCCACCAGGCCCTGGCCGCCGGAGCCCTCGACACTGTCGGTGACGACATGAGCCGCTGAACTGATCTTCGTGGCCGTCCCGGCCCACGCCGCCGCCGCTGTGGCCGTGTCGCTGCTCAACGAGCCCGACCGTTCCCCTGACGTGGTGGTCAGCGACGTGAGCGGGGTGAAGTCAGCCATCGTGACTGAGGCCAATGATCCTCGCTTCATCGGCGGGCACCCCATGGCCGGGTCAGAGCAGCACGGCTTGGAGGGGGCCGACCCCGACCTCTTTGAAGGTGCGACGTGGGTCCTCACCCCAACCGAGCACACCGACCTTGACGCGTTTCATCGCCTGCGAACGGTCATTGCCTCGTTGGGCGCAGACGTGGTGACCTTGTCGCCCGGAGATCATGATCGTCTGGTGGCCGTGGTCTCCCACGTGCCCCATCTCGTCGCTGCCACCTTGATGAACTCGGCCGCCACCGGCGCGGAACAAGACAGTGCCCTCTTGCGCTTAGCTGCTGGGGGATTTCGGGATATGACTCGGGTGGCCGCCGGCCATCCCGGCATATGGCCCGATATCTGTGCCGACAACGCCGTGGCCATTGTGGCCGCACTTGATGTGGTCTTGGCCGATCTCGGCGCCATGCGTGATCGGGTGGCCGAGGGGAATCGTTCGGAGATTTTGGACGCCCTGGAGCGAGCCAGTAAGGCCCGACGGGCCCTGCCGGCCCGCGCCATTCGGCCCGAGAACCTGTCCTTGCTCCGCATACCCGGTGCCTGACCGTGAAGGCGTGCTTGGCCGAGATCACCGCACTGGCGGGCGATGAGCGCATCAATATCTACGACGTTGAGATCGCGCACTCGGCCGAAGGACCGCGAGGCGTCTTGATCCTGATGGTTGACTCGAGCGGACGCCACGGCGCTTGCGTGACGCCGTTGTCTGGCACGGCTATCGCGTCACGGTCCAGGATTTGTCGTGAGTGCGGCGCATGCCACCGCGGTGCCGACCTCGCTCACGGTCGAGGGCGGCGTCCACTCAATGGCATCGTTCGCACCCCGGGGGAGAAGTCGATCTCTCATCGCGCCCTGTTGCTCAGTGCCCTTGCCGACGGTACGTCCACCATCTCCGGCCTCTCCGACGGAGACGATGTGGCCAGGACCCGCGCGGCCATCGGGCCATAGGAGCAGACCAACGACGGCTACAACGAGGTATGCTGGAGGTTGTGGGAGGTCGAGTCGCGTCTGCAGGCGCCGCAGCGGACCCATCGACTGTGGCAACTCAGGCACCGGACTCCGGCTGTTGGCCGGACTGGTGGCCGGGTTTCGGCTGGTCAACCGAACTCAGTGGCGACGCCTCACTGTTCGCGTCGACCCATGGATCGGATCGCCGAACCATTGGCGCTGATGGGGGCGACCGTCCGAGGCCAGGGCGATCGGCTCTTGCCGCCTTTGCTGATCACTGGTGGGGGACTCCACGGCATTGACCTATACCTCCAAGGTGGCGAGCGCCCAGGTCAAGTCGGCCGTCTTGCTGGCTGGGCTTTCAGGCTGAGGGGGAAACGGTTGTCAACGAGGCCGTCATCACCCGTATGCACACCGAAGAGATGCTGGAACAGGCGGGCGCAGACATCACGGTGGTGCCATGGCAGGACGGTCACTCCATCCGGGTCCAGCGCTCCACCGTTCGGCCGACCGATTGGACCGTGCCAGGTGATCCGTCCCAGAGTGCCTTTTGGGTGGTGGCGGGATGCATCGGGCTATGAGCGACCTCACGGTCGAAGGGGTCTATGACGGTCCAGCCCGCGGCGGCTTCGTCACGGTGCTCCAACGCATGGGCGCCCACATCACACCACGTTTCTCGAGCACCGGGCCGCGTCGACCTGCGTGCGGTCAGCTCGAACTTCACGCCACTGTGGTGGAAGCCAGTGAGATCCCCTCCTTGGATGAGATTCCGATTCTGGCCGTGGCGGCGGCCGCGGCCAGTGGGACCACGGTCTTTCGCAACGTGGCTGAGTTACGGGTCAAAGAGGTGGACCGACAGGCCGCCACGGTGTCGCTGGTCAAGGCCTTTGGGGGCGGAGGCCGAAGCGGTCGGTGACGAACTGCGTATTCATGGCGTCGGACCCGATGGCCGCCTTCAGCCCGGCCACTTCGACAGTCAAGGCGACCACAGGATGGCCATGGCGGCGGCCGTGGCGGCCATGGCGGCCGGTCCCGGAACATCGACTCTTACGGGGTTTGAGGCCGTCGAGACGAGCTATCCCGGCTTCGTGGCTGACCTCCTCACGCTCGGCGCCGTGGCCACGTGACGGGGCCGCAGGCCCTACGGGTAATCGCCATCGATGGGCCGGCGGGGGCCGGAAAGTCCACGCTCTCTCGCCAACTCGCTGGCCAACTCGGTTTGGAACGACTCGACACGGGAGCGATGTATCGCGCCGTGGCCGCGGCCGCCTTGGCTCGCCACCTCGACCCCGCCGACACGGCCAACGACGCCGCCGTGGCCGAGATCGCCCACCAAGCCACCATCGAGGTCGGCGACCGGGTCACCATCGATGGGGTCGATGTGACGGACCAGATTCGCTCAGCTGACGTCGGTCGAGCCGTATCGATGGTGGCGGCCAACCCAAAGGTGCGAGCCGCCTTGGTCCGTCGCCAGCGCGCCTGGGCCGAGGCCAGAGGAGGCGGGGTCGTCGAGGGTCGCGATATTGGATCGGTCGTCTTCCCTGACGCTCAGCTAAAGGTTTACCTCACGGCCGATGCCACCGAACGCGCTCGACGGCGTCATGATGAGACGCCCGAAGGCGTGGCCCGCCGGGATCGCATTGATTCGACTCGGACGGCCTCACCCCTTTCGGTCCCCGCCGATGCCCACATCCTCGACACCACGGGGCGCAGCGTCGAGGATGTGGTGGAGGAGGTTATGTCGTGGCTGTAACACCCGAGTCGGTTCCTGAACACGCAGAAGCACCTGGGCGCGGCGTTGACTTTGAGGTCGACCCTCGTCGCACCGTGCCCTATCGGATGTTGCGGGCTGCCTTCAATGCGCTGATGGGCCTTTGGTTCCGCCCCAAGATCACGGGCATCGAACACATTCCAACCACCGGACCCGTCATCTTGGCCCCGGTGCATCGATCCTTTGCCGACTTTGGCTTCACGTCGTTTCTCACGCGACGAAAGCTTTTCTTCATGGCCAAGGACAGTCTGTGGAAGAACAAGCGACTCGGTCAGCTTCTGGTCTATCTCGGCGTGTTCCCGGTACACCGCGAGTCAGCTGACCGCTCCGCCATGAAGAACGCGGAAGAGGTCCTGGCTCGAGGCGAAGTCCTGGTGCTCTTTCCGGAAGGGACACGCCAAGAGGGTCCCGAGGTACGAGACGTGCTTGAGGGCGCTGCTTTCTTGGCCGCGCGCACGGGGGCAGTCATCGTGCCCGTCGGCATTGGGAACTCGGATGTGGCCATGCCGAAGGGCTCTCGGATTCCGAAACCACTTCGCATCACCGTCGTCGTCGGAGCGCCCATTGCCGCACCCGAGCGCACGGGCGGAGGCCGAGTCTCGCGGAGCAAGGTCCACGTCACCACTGAACTCTTGAAACAAAAGGTCCAAGAGGTCTACGACCAGTCTCGGATCTAAGGCCCAGGCGAGAAGATCATCGTCTCGCCGGCGTTCTAGCGCTCGCGCCACCAGGTGGCTGCAATCACTCGGCCGTAGCGCAGCCCGAACAGCAGGTTCGAACCTTTCTTCGACTGCCCCGAGCTCCGTTCGTGCCATACCGTGGGTCGCTCCACCACCCGCCAGCCCCTTTTCAAGGCCGTGATGAGCAGTTCGAGCCGTTTGATACTGCGGTTGACGGAGACGATCGACCACGTCGGCCACCATGGTGACGCGCAAACCCCGATAGCCGTTGGACGTGTCGGTGAGGTGCGGACCCCGGTGAGCAGTATTGATGGCAGTGATCCGTAGACCCTGACGCCGGCTTTGCGCATCCGGTCTTTCGTCTGATCCTGGCCCAGCCGCCGAGAAGCCAGTACGAAATCGGCCTCATCGTCGAGTAACGGGCGCCAGCATGGTCGGGCAGTTCGCTTGGATCGTTTTGACCGTCGGCGTCCAAGGTCACGACGTAGCGGGCGCCCCCTTCGATGCAGAGTCGATAGCCGATCTGGAGGGCGGCACCGTGGCCCACGTTCTCGAGCCAGCACGAAGGTGATGGCACCGGCTTCGAGCGCCACTTTGTCGGTGCCGTCATCGCCGCCGTCGACGACGACCAGGGTGGTGACGGCGAGTCCACACAGCGCTGACCGGCACGCCGGCCAACACGGCGCCGATGTTGTCCGCTTCGTTGTAGGCACAGATGAGGGCGACGACGGGGGAGAGGACGAAGCCCGGATAGCGGGCGTCGAAGAGACGGCGCGCCGCGCCGACAGGGATCGGTATCGGCACCGGGACGCGGCGGAGCTAGAGACTGTGAGGGCGGGCAAAGACCTCGCGCACCATGGGCTCAAAGTGCTCGAGCGACTGCGTCGGGTAGCCCGGGTCAAAGGAGTTTTGATCCCATTCGTCGGCGAAGGTCTCGGCCAGGTCAAACCAGGGTTCGCCCCGATACTGCTCGCGAGCGTTGGGGTCTTGGCCCGAGATACTCGTAGTAGTGCTTGCCTTGGAAGTCCTGATGGGCCTCGATCATCTTGAAGGTGTCAAAGCTGACGTAGGGCTTCAAAATGGCAGCGGCAATCCCAGGGTGATTCATGACCGAGATGACCTTGCCGATGTCGTGGCAGAGCGAGGCCACAATGACCTCGGTACTGGCTCCTGCTTCTTCGGCTCGGGTGGCGGTCTGCAGCGAATGCACCAACTGATCCACCGCGAATCCAACGGTGATCTCTTCCAGCTGGCGCAGCATGGCCAGGACCTGTTCGGCCACGTGGGGCTGGAACTCAATGGTCTCGACCACAATCTGCTGCCACTGCTCCTGGGTCGAGGCATCCATGCTGGTGAATCGGCCCTCAGTGGACTCGGTGCGGCTCACGGTGTCGGTCATAGCCTCATTCTCTCATTCAGCGCTCTCTCGGTCGAGCGTTCTAGGCCTGGGCCGTAGCCAGGGCATTCAGGACTTCGGCGGCGGAAAGGTACCGATCGTCGGCCACCGGCTCGTCCCCGGCCACACCACCAGCAAAGAGCCCGAGCGTGGTGGACAGGGCTCGCAGCAGCTCGCGGAGTTCTGGGGGCGGAGGGAAGTACTCGTCCTCTTTGGTCACGGCCACCGATTCGGTGCCAAAGCGCGGCGCCAGCTTGTCGATGACGGCCTGGACCAAGGCTTCGGGGGCAGACGCTCCAGCGGTGACGCCAACCGTGCCCGTCAAGTCGTCGGGCAGCTCGGCCGCCTCATTGATGCGAATAACTCGAGGACAACCTGAGGCCAGCGCCACTTTCTCAAGTGCGACGGTGTTGGACGAGTTGGCTGACCCGATCACGACAACGGCGTCAGCTGAGCTGGCAATGGCCTTGAGCGCGGCCTGCCGGTTGGTCGTGGCAAAGCAGAGGTCAGAGCGGTTCGGCATCCACAGATCAGGAAAACGCTCTCGGGCGGCCTCCATGAGGCCTCGCCACTCATCGTGACTCAAGGTGGTCTGGGCCAACAGCGCCACCGGCGTTGTGGCCGGATCGAGGTCTCCCAGCTCGTCGAGGTCCGAGCGATGCTGGAGAAGACGGACCGACTCCGGTGCGACGGCCATGGTGCCGACCGCCTCTTCATGGCCGGCGTGTCCGACGTAGAGCACGGTGTAGCCCTTGCGACTGCGAACCTTGAGCTCGTGATGCACTTTGGTCACGAGAGGGCAGACGGCGTCGACCACCACGCCACCGCGATCCCGGGCCTGGTCAACCACTTCTGGGGCCGAGCCGTGAGCGCTCAGCATCAAAGGAGCGCCGGAGGGCACCTCGGCCACGTCGTCGACGAAAATGACTCCCTGGGCCCGAAACTGGTCAACCACATGACGGTTGTGCACGATCTCGTGGTAGCAGTAGACCGGCGGATCAAAGACGCGCACCATCCAGGTCAGCGCCTTGATGGCTTTCTCAACGCCGGCACAGAACCCTCGGGGTTCAGCCAGCAGGACACGGTCTGCGGCCACAGACCCAGGCTAGTTGTGCTGGACCGGGTCTGATCAGCAGGAATTGCCAAGTAACCTGGGCCTATGTCGGCTCCTACGGTGACCGCAGTCACCGAGCGTTCGCCGGCGGCTCGCGCTGGTCTTCACATTGGCGATCAACTCGTCTCGTTGAACGGGCTCAAACCCCGCGACGTTATTGAATTCCAGCAGCTCAGCGACGCCGATCGGCTTGAACTCTTGGTCCAAGGGACCGAGGGCACGCTGCCGCGCACGGTGACAATTCACAAGGGTGCGGGTGAACCGCTTGGTGTTGAGGTGTCGTCAGCCGTCTTTGACCGCATTCGAACCTGCGACAACCACTGTGCCTTTTGTTTCATCTACCAGTTGCCAAAAGGGCATGCGGAAAAGCCTCTACCTCAAAGACGATGACTACCGCTTGTCGTTTCTCTACGGAAACTTCACCACGCTGACCCGTTTCACCGAACTCGATGCCGAGCGTGTGCTGACCGAGAAGCTCGGTCCGCTCTTTGTGTCGATCCACGCCACCGATCCGGACGTCCGATCTCAGATGCTGCGCAATCCGAAGGGCGCCACCAGCCTGCGTTGGTTGCGGGTCCTCTTGGAAGGCGGCATCGAGGTCCACGGACAGATTGTGGTGTGTCCGGGCGTGAACGACGGTGCGGTGTTCACCGACACTTTGGCCGGCATCTTGGATGAGTATCCGCAGTTGGCCTCGGTCGGCGCGGTGCCGCTCGGACTTAGCCAATTCTCGAACGAGCCCACCATGCGACCCCACACGTTGGCCGAAGCGCAGTACATCTGCGACACGGTGGCCGAATGGCAGGGCATCTTTACCAGTGTGTTGGGCCGTCGCATGATCTACGCCGCAGACGAGTACTACCTGTTGGCCGGCCGTGCGTTTCCAACGTTGTCCGCCTACGACGAGCTGCCCCAGCACGAGAACGGCATTGGCATGGTGCGCTCTTTCGAACGGGCCTTTGCCGGGGACGCCAAAGCCGTTGCCTTAGGTGGCGTGCGCCACGGATTCTTTGCCTCCGTTGATGCGGCGCCCGCCGAGGGCTACCGGGCCCCACGGACCTTGCTCCCGGTCGTTGACGCCGCAACCCAGGACCGGCGCCCGGTAGCCGTGGTCACTGGGACCTATGGAGCCAGGGTCATCGCCCCGCTGCTCCACCATCACCCACGCCAAGACGTGCGGGTGGTTGAAGTGACCAACGACTACTTCGGGGGCAACATCGGGGTGGCGGGCCTTATGACCGGAACGGACCTGGCCGCGGTCTTGGCTGACCAACCCGAGAATGAGCGCTATCTGCTGCCCGACGCTTGTCTTTCCGAGGGCCGATTTTTGGACGGTTTGACCTTGGCTGATCTCCCTCGAGCGGTCGAGGTTCTTCCCACCGACGGTCAGTCGTTGCGCCAAGCCATTGAAGGCACGACCTTTCGTGCCGGGTGCAGCGACATGAGCGAGCTCCCAATGGTGGTGGTCGCCGGTCGACCGAATGTCGGAAAATCCTCTTTGGTCAACCGCATCGTGGGTCGTCGAGCGGCCGTGGTCGAAGAAGAGGCCGGTGTGACCCGAGATCGCAAGATCTTGGAGGCCGAATGGGTCGGTGTGCCGTTTCGGATCATGGACACCGGAGGATGGCTGGCCAAGGGCGACGAACTCGATGCCAAGGTGAGCGCCCAGTCCGAACAGGCGCTTTTGGAAGCCGACGTCGTGCTCTTGGTGGTGGACGTCACCACCGGCATCACCGACGAAGACCTTGCCGCGGCACGCATCATCCGTCGCGTCGGCCCTCCGGTGCGACTGGTTGTGAACAAGGTCGACGACAACAACCGTGAACTTGGGATCTGGGACTTTGTTTCGCTTGGGGTCGGTGATCCTTTCCCGGTGAGCGCGCTGCACGGCCGAGGCACCGGAGATCTCTTGGACGAGGTGGTCCAGCTGCTCCCACGGATCGAAACCGATGAAGAGATCGCGGAGAAAGCCGAAGGCGGGCCGCCACGAGTGGCCCTCGTCGGGCGGCCCAACGTCGGTAAATCAACCCTCTTTAACCGGATGATCGGCCAAGAGCGCAGCATCGTGCACGACATGCCGGGCACGACGCGTGACTCCATCGACACCGTGGTCGATACTCCCGACGGCCCCTTGTGTTTCATTGATACGGCTGGGTTGCGCAAACCGGCCAAAACCGAACGAGGCACCGAGCATCACTCCGTCCTTCGGGCCTTGGACGCACTCGAGCGGGCCGACATTGCCATGTTGGTGATCGACTCGACCCAAGGTGCGACGCACCAAGATCAGCGCCTGGCTGAGCGGATTGGGGTCTCTGGGAGTCCGGCCGTTGTTGTGCTGAATAAGTGGGATCTCATCGCCACCGAGGACCGCGACGATGTCCTCGAGTCGGTCGGCGACAAGTTGGCCTTCTTGGGCACGGCCCCGGTGTTGAAGGTTTCAGCGCTCTCGGGGCGGGGCACCAATAAAATTCTCCCGGCCCTTGTCACCGCCGTCGAGGCCTATCACCAACGGGTGCCGACTGGCGCGCTCAACCGGGCCCTGCGAGAGATTCAGTTGGCCCAACCCGCACCCCGGGCCCGCATTCGTTACGGCGTCCAAGGTGCCATCGATCCGCCCACCTTCACCCTCTTTAGTACCGGGCGCCTGCACCAGACCTATCTGCGCTACATAGAACGAGGGCTGCGAGAGCACTTCGGACTCGGGCCCACGCCCATCATCATCCGGGTCCGTACCGGCGGGCGGTAGGGGCAGTGGAGGTGGCCTGGTGTGAGGAGTGCGACCACCTGGTGGAAGACGAGGATCTGACCGAAGATGGATCCTGTCCTGACTGCGGCACCGTGCTCACCGAGCAAGTTCGACCACCCATCCCGTGGTACTTCAAAGCCATGGGTGTGGCCACCGTCATCTACCTGGGCTGGCGGAGTTATCAGGGCGTCGAATGGCTCTTGCACCACACTTGAGTAGCGTCCCTTCCCATGCCCATCTATCAACTGGGAGATCGCGTCCCCACGATCGACCCCACCGCATACATCCATCCCGAGGCCGTCATAATCGGTGATGTCACGGTGGGGGCCTTGGCCACCGTCTGGCCTTCTGCGGTGCTTAGGGGTGACTACGGCACCATCGTCATCGGTGACCGCTCATCGGTCCAAGACGGCACGGTTATCCACGCTGGCCCGGGCTTTCCCACCATGGTGGGTGAGGGCTGCGTCATTGGGCATCTGGCTCACTTGGAGGGCTGCACCTTGGAAGACGACTCGCTCGTGGGTTCAGGGCTCGGTTGTTCTCCACCATGCCGTGATCGGTCACGGCGCCACGGTTGGAGCCAACGCCGTGGTGCCGAACAAGACGATCGTTCCACCCGTGCGCGCTCGCCATTGGGGTACCCGTCACCATCCGTGAAGGGAAGTCGTCGCTGGAGCTCATCCGACTCTCAGCCGACGAGTACGTCGCCAACGGACGTCGCTTCCGTGAAACGCTCACCCGCCTCGACTGACCGACGTTCGCCTTACTTATTGAAGACGTCCTTGCCGAATGGCTTGAGGCCGGGCGTGGCGGCGTAACCCAGGTGTCCCTTGCCATCAGTGCCGCCCGTGGTGAGACCCAAGAGATCCTCGTAGCTGCGTAGGGCGGAGTAGTGGTTATACGAACCGGTGCTGTCAACACTCCCAGCCTTGATGTACTTGGGTGCCAGGAGCACGGCGCCGATCTGGCCTCCGCCAGTGGCGGCGTCGGACGACAGTTCGGCGTCGCCCGGAGCGTGGGTGTTGGGCCCCGAGGACTCGCCACAGCACGACTGCGTATAACCCTGACTCGGCACCGGCGCGACTTCGGACTCGTCAAAGGTGATCACCACCATGGTGTCGCCCTTCTTGTAGGCCGGAGAGTTGAGGATCAGTGGCATCCAGGTCTTCAAAAACAGGTCAGCGCCCGCCAACCCGCCCACGTTGGTTCCCACACTGTTCGGACCAGCACAGGTGGCGTCGTGGCCGTCGTTGCACAGATTGGGCGTAATAAAGGCGAAGCGAGGCGTGGTCTTTTCGCTCGAAAGATCTCGGGCCAAATGGCCGGTTGACGAAGGCGTACCGCTGGCCGTCAAGGTACCGAGTGGCACCACATTGGCGTCACACTCAGCCGTGTTGTCGATGATGGAGTGGAAAAAGACCATTGGATCATGGCGAGTGGTGAACTGGTCGCTAGCCGTGGCGATCTCGGCCGTGTCAGGCGCACCGACAGCAGGGTGGGCACAGTCGGTGCCACCGCTCGGATCCGGGGTGCCGTCGTCGCGTGCCGGCGTGTTGCCCTGATCTTGTTCGTAGGCCCTCCAGGCGGCGACGTGCGTTGTGGCATTGGGCTTGTACTTGGCATCGAGCTGATTGGCAATGGTCTGTACCGAGCTCGGGTAGACGCACCCGTCCCCATCAACCTGGCCCGGGTTGGCTTTTTGGTTTGTGTCGGGTGTGCCGGGCGACACGTCGGCAAAGGCAAAGCCGTTGTCAGCGCAGTCGGCCTGGGTGTCCATGGTCGGGGCCTGCCCGGAAACCTGCGAGATGTAGTTGTCCAAACTGTTGTGACCGGTGCCGTAGTAGTTCTTGACCAGTTCGCCCTTCTTGCGCAACACGCCGTTTAAATAGGTCGCCGCTGAGCCGGAGCCAAAGGTGGTGTTGAACCCTTCGTTCTCGAGCTCGATCACGATGATGTGGTTGATCTTGCCGGGAGCGAGAGCTGCACGCGAGAACTTCGTGACCGAGGCCGCCGTGGCGGCGTTCGTAGAAAAGCTTGAGAACGCAGTTCCGAGGGCAGTCAGGCCGAGCGCGATTGACGCAACGGATCGGAACAAACGGGGAGAAGTACGGGCCA
This sequence comes from uncultured Acidimicrobiaceae bacterium, assembly GCA_963803215.1. Lineage (GTDB taxonomy): Bacteria > Actinomycetota > Acidimicrobiia > Acidimicrobiales > RAAP-2 > CAWDLP01. Next base: position 68,104 of record CAWDLP010000010.1, on the reverse strand, counting down.
CTGATCGGGTCCTTTCGGTCAGCTCGGGCGAGGCACGGTCACACTAGGGCATTCCTGGCCTGGGCTTACGTCGCCAGTTCTTCTCGACCGATCGGACCGACGCGGCACGAATGACGACTTCGTTCTTCGAATCTCCAATGCCTAGGAGTACGTGAAGGTATCGAGCGGGCCTACGGTGCTCGAACCGAACGGAGTGACGACGCTGATCGATTGGGCTCCAGATCCCGCTGGTACCACCACACTTATCTTGGTCGGCGTGAGCACCGTAAAGGTGGCAGGTGTCGTGCCGAAGAGCACGCTCGTCACACCGAGCAGATTCGTGCCCAGCACCGAGACGGTGGCACCGATCGCTCCATGGGTGGGGGCGATCCTGGTCACGTTGGGCAAGCGGAACGTGTATTGATCTCCAGACACCTCTGCACTGGTTCCGCCCGGCGTTGTCACCGTGACATTGACCGTCCCCGGCGCTTGGGCCGGGGAGTAGGCCACGATAGAAGCCCCGTTCGTACTCACGCTGAACGAAGCCGCCGGCACCGATCCGAAGAGCACCGACGAGGCTCCTTGGAAGGAGGACCCTCGAATGGTGACTTTTCCCCCACCGCCCACAGAGCCATAGTCGGGCGACAGAGCAGTGACGACAGGAGGGCGATAGGCGAACTGGTCCGAGACTGTGGTGCTGCTCGTGCCCGATGGAGTCGTCACCGTGACAGCAACGGTGCCGGTTCCCGGTGGTGAATAGGCCACGATGGACTTGGCCGAATGCGCCAGGAACGACGCCGCTGGTGTAGCCCCGAACGAGACGGCGGTTACTCCGGTGAAGTTGGTACCAGTGATGGTTACTTTCGTGTTCCCGTTGCCCGGTCCACTGACCGGCGTGATCTTTGTGACGGTCGGCACGGCCTGATTCGTCACGAGCGAAGCCAGATGCGCCTGCAGATTGGTCCCGTCTGGCGCGACGGGCGTACCCGAGAGGTCTGAGACCAGGTCGTAGTTGTCGTCACCGCCACCAAGAGAGGCACAGGTGGACGACGTGTTGCCAAGCACCCACCAACCCCAGGCCACGTAACTCACATCGTTTTGGTCGGCCCACGACATATAGGTGTTGTCAAAGGACGTGAGGGCGGTCGGTGAGGTTGGTGGGTTGGCACAGTCGAAACCCTGATCGAACTCACCGGTCACGACCGGTACCGCGGCCGCAACACCTGCAATGGTCGTGTTCCAACACGAAGTGGTATCGCAGTACTCCCCGTAGTAGTTGTGGAATGAAGCCGCCAGTTGACGGTCAGGATCGACCGGTTCGTTGGCCAACCACCCACTCAGATCGTTGGCATAGCTCAACCCGCCGAGCATGATGGGTTGGCTGGCACCGGTAGAGCGAATGGCGTTGACAATGGCCTGCATACCGACGGCTGTATAGGTGACGCTGTCGTTTGGGGTCGTGCCGTCGGCCGCTACGGGGAGCACACAGCCGCCGTTCAGCCAACACGACCAGCTGACGCTCAGATTGGAGTCTCCATCCGCTTGCGGAGAGTAGGGCTCATTGAAGGCGTCAAACACAACGGCAGGATTACTGGCGAACGTGGCGGCCACTGAGGTCCAAAAGGCCACTGAATGGTCATCGGGCATGGGACGTTGTCCGTCGGCAGCGTTGGATCCAGGCGCCGACCAATGTAAGTCAAGAATGACGTAGAGCCCGGCGGCATTGAGATCGGCGACCCACGATGCAATGGCGGCCTGGTAGCCCGCCTGCGTGCCGTAAGAGGGCTGACCATTAATGCCGAGCCAACAGTCCTCATTGAGCGGTACGCGAACAGCCGTGGCATGCCACGAGGCGATACCCGAAGCCGTGGCCGCGGTGAGGGGAGTACCCGAGTAACCCCACCCTTCTTCGCAGGCGTACTCGGTCCCTGGTGCATTCACGCCGAGGAGTCGAACCGTGGCACCGGCACCGTTGACAAAGTGATTTCCGGACACGGCAATGGAAAGAGGTACAGCGGCGGTGGCCGATGAGAAGGACAGACCAACACAAAGTCCTGCGGCCAGTGTGATCGTGATGGCACCACGAAACAATGACGTGACCGCGCGGTCCAATGTCCTCATGCCCCACCTCATGCACCTATGTATAGCGCCGCGTCCCGTAAAAGGCTCGGTATTTCTCCCCTTGACATCGATACAACAGGGCTGTTGCCGGTAGGTATTACCGGTAGACGTCCTCTCGACGCACCACGTTGCCCTGTCCATCATCAATGGTGGTTCGGTGCTGGCGGATGCCACCTGGGCCAACAATGAGTCCAATGATCGAGAGTACGGCGCCGATCGCCCCAACAATCATCAAAATAACGCCCACGGTTCGTACATTGAAGCCGTGTTGATACGGACTTACCGTGACGGCGAAATCAAGTATTGCTCCTACTGCGAACGCAAGAATGCTTGCTACCAATCCTGCAGCCATTGTGCCTCCCGTAGTTGGTGGTCGAGGAGGCTCTACCCGAACCTGTGGTCGAGAAACATCTCCTCGGCGCCAGATGCATGATCGAGCCATCGTCAGATCGCTGCCACACGATTCGCACTATGGTCTCGACGTTCTCATCCAACGGCCGTCCGGTCCATGTCATGGGGCAACGGACTCCATCGTTGTGCGAAAGGAAGTCGGAGACTGTTGAGTACGCCGCCCGACCTTGAGATTGCTCAAGCTGCGAACTTCGAGAGTTTGGAGACCATTAGCCGGCGAGCCGGAATCGATCCCGACCATCTCGAGCCCTACGGCGACAACGTGGCCAAGATCAGACTCTCCGCACTGGGACACGCCCGTTCGAAGCCTCGAGCGAAATACGTCTTGGTCTCCGCCATCACACCGACGCCGCTTGGTGAAGGCAAGACCACGACGACCGTTGGTCTCGGTCAAGCGTTCTCCCACATGGGCAAGTCGGCCACCATCGCCTACGCCAACCATCACTAGGTCCCACCTTTGGCATTAAAGGTGGAGCCGCCGGTGGGGGATACAGCCAAGTCATTCCGATGGAACGGCTCAATCTGCATCTGACCGGCGACTTCCACGCCGTCACTTCGGCCCACAACATGTTGGCCGCACTGGTTGACAATCATCTCTTTCAAGGCAACGAGATTGGACTTGATCCACAGACCATCACCTGGCGTCGAGTGCTCGACGTGAACGATCGGTCCTTGCGGGACATCGTGATTGGATTGGGCAGCAGGCACGACGGGATACCCCGTCAAACCGGATTTGAGATAACCGCGGCCTCGGAAGTGATGGCCATCCTCGCTCTGGCCTCGTCCGTCGAGGACTTGCGAGCCCGGCTTGGTCGAGTGGTGGTTGGGTACCGCTTTGACGGCACCGCCGTCACGGCTGAGGACATATCCGGTGCGGGCGCGATGGCAGCAATATTGATTGACGCCCTCAAGCCCAATCTCTTACAAACGCTGGAGCACACGCCAGCCCTTGTGCATGCTGGACCCTTTGGCAACATTGCCCACGGCAACTCATCGGTCATGGCCGATTTGATTGGCATTGACGGACCCGATGTCCTCTTGACCGAGGCGGGATTTGGCGCCGACATGGGCGCGGAACGGTTCTGCAATATCAAATGTCGTGCCTCGGGCTTGCGGCCCGATGCGGCGGTGTTGGTCGTCACCGTCCGAGCGCTGAAAGCACACAGCGGTGCGCATCGAATTGTGGCCGGCAAACCGCTCCCCGCAAAGCTCTTTGACAACAGCCCCGATGAAGTGCGAGTGGGCGCAGCCAACATGGTCAAACAGATCGAGAATTTGGCGCGACACGGCCTGCGCACCGTGGTTGCCATCAACGCTTTCCCGCAGGACCATCCCGACGAACATCGCGTGATCGAAGAGATAGCGACGGCCCAGGGCTGTACGGCCCGGGTTACAACCCATCACGCCGATGGGGGAGAGGGTGCGGTGGCACTGGCCGAAGCGGTGTGGGAGGCGGCCGAGGCCGGTTCCGAGTTTCGTTTCCTCTACGAGCCCGAAATGGGACTGTCGGCGAAGATCGAACGGATTGCCACCGAGATCTACGGGGCCGACGGCATCGATCTCTCTGTAACGGCACGACGGCAACTTGAGACACTCGAAGCCAACGAGTTCTCCCACCTTGGTGTCTGCATTGCCAAGACCCATCTCTCGATCTCGTCCGACCCGACGTTGCGAGGCGCACCGACGGGATGGCGACTGCCCGTGCGAGAGGTCAGAGCCTCAGTCGGAGCGGGTTTTCTCTATGCCGTCTGTGGGGATATGCAAACGATGCCCGGACTGGGCGTCCATCCGGCGGCCCACCGTATTGACATCGATGCGATCGGCAACATCACCGGTCTCTCCTAGCGTTGCTCTATGAGCGATCTCTGCCCTCTTCGCAGACCGTGGCGATTACGGAGCTTTTACGTCGCGCACGAAAACGGCGACTGGAATGACCTCGCTCCTAGGTGACCGCCATTCCACCAATCGATTGGAAATAGCCTTGCGCGGGTGACCCGAAGAATTGGGCGTCGCCGTAGTTGAACAACCCACCGTCGGCGGCCACGAGCCAATAACCCTGCCCGCTTGGTGTCGATGTGATGCCGATGACTGGCTCAACCAGCGTGAGGTTGGCGGCCGAACCGTGGAATCCGGCATCACCGAATGAGAACACCCCTCCATCGAAGGCCACAAACCAGTAGCCCTTGCCATCGGGAGTTGCCGCCATGGCCACGATTGGTTGGTTCAGCGCGATGTTGCCGGTCGAACCGTAGAACTGAGCGTCGCCAAAAGAAAATATTCCGCCGTCGGAGGCGACGAGCCAGTAGCCGGTGCCCCCCGGGCTGGCCGCCATGCCAACGATTGGCTGATTGAGCGGAGTTCCACCCATGGATCCGTAGAACTGAGCGTCGCCAAAGGAAAATATTCCGCCGTCCGAGGCAACGAGCCAGTAGCCCTTGCCATCTTTCGTGGGCGCCATACCGACGATTGGTTTATTGAGAGTCATGCCGCCGGTGGATCCGTAGAACTGAGCGTCACCAAAGGCGAATATCCCCCCGTCGAGACCGAGCATCCAGTAGCCACCGCCATCGGGCGTTACGGCCATAGCCACGATGGGGGCGTTGAGAGAGAAATCATCGCCCAAATTGCCCATGTATGTGAGGTAGTGGTTGTTGCCAAACCCGTAGAGTTCACCGCCACTTGAGAACATGTAGTAGCCGTTGCCCCCATCGTTGGGTAGATCGACCGCCAACTGACCATTGAACTGTGACTCGTAAACGGTGTTGGAGTAGCAGTCGGCCGTAAACTGCACGCCGAGAGTTTGAATCTTTCCGGTGACCGTCGGACTGACGGCGTCATAGTAAAAATTGCCCGCGCACGAAGTCGTCGCGTCTTGGCTTCCAAACGCTGAGCCCACGTAGCTAATGCTTGCGTCTAAACCAGCCGTGTAGTCCGTATTGGGCTGTGCGTCGCCTCCCCCCACACCAAACACAAGCGTTTGCAGGCCTGAGGGCGTCGAGAAACTGGCCGATACGCTCCCGTTCAGAATCGTGGCACTCACATTGGTCAGCGATTGAGTGGTCTGAGTGGCTCCGTAGGAGGTAATCCAGCCACCGGTGAACGGAGCCGCAGTCGGGGAGTGGGAGGTCACCCTTCCTCTCAGCGGCGCCGAACCAAGACCGCTCAGGCGTTGTGCAAACTGCTCCTGACCAGTCTGACTTCGGTCCGTTGCAGGAACGCTCGCGTGCGCAGCCGTGGACATCGCTACGGACCCGACGAGCGCCACCACGGACATGAATGCGATTCCTACTCCGACCATGAAGCGTGAACTGTTCCGCATCGCTGCCATTAACTTCTCCCCAGCACGTCGCAATGAGCCCCACATCGACTCTTCTGCTGAACCCTATTCCCTTTGGCGAAACTACCCGGTTTTTGATTATTGATCGGGCTCAATGGAGCGTCAGTTATCCAGTGGCATTGATGCAATTGGGAAATCCAAGGCCTTCGGATAGCCGTGAAACAGAATCGCTGGATGCGGGCTCGGGCGTCATTGTTTGGCAATGCGGCCTCAGCGGACGCTCCAGAACTGCCAGAGGACCAAAAGGACTAGGTTGAGGTGCCGCCGTTCATGAATCACTCGGCTACAGTGATCGAGTTGTCCATCAACTTGGTTCCTCATTTACACCCTGTGGCTGATTCGATGGCTGATTGAGTAAGTAGTCATATCTGTGACGTGTAAGCGGCGCGGATATATGCGGGCTGTGGCGCAGCTTGGTTAGCGCGCTTGACTGGGGGTCAAGAGGTCCCGGGTTCAAATCCCGGCAGCCCGACGGTTGGGACCAGGGACGGAAGGAAAAGCGATCTTCTTCTGCCGTTCCCGTGCTCACAGGATGGTCACAAATTGTGCGAGCAACTGTGCTCACAAGTTTTCGGTGTTGCTGTAAGGGTTGCCGACGAGCCAGCAACGCGCCCATCGTCCGCTGGGATGACGTGCGCACCACGGCGCCTCGCAAGCAACATTCCAGATCACTTCCCAAACGGCCGTTCCAGGCCGGAACGTCGGGTTCGTCAATGGCCGGCGTCTCCGCGGCGACGATGACCGCGTCGGCCCCCCAACTCCCGGTGCTCGTCCTCACCTTGTGACTCAAGGAACAATCCCGCCGATTCGGGGCCACCCACAGGCGATAAGGTCCATCAACCTGAGCAATCAAGGAAGAGGCGAGAGGTCGGAAATGGTCAGGGTCACTACAATTTCATTCGCTTCTGCAAAGGCGCGTCCTCAGCACGTTCGTCGTGCGACGAGGACGCTTCTGGTGGCCGCCGCACTCGTGCTCCCTGCCGTCGCCGTGCTCGGCGTGAGCTCAACTCCAGCCGGAGCGTCGGTGATCTCTGAAAGTGGCGACGCTATTCTCGGACCCCCGCCGCCTCTGGTCTCGCCCGCCACAGGGCAGAGCAACACGTTCATCAACTTCTTCGCAGAAAGGACGGCATTCACGATTCCGTCGCCACTGCCGGTCGACATCACCCCCAACGGCAATGCCGTCACTACGTACAGTGGGATCGACAACCTCACCCCCAGCTCTCTACCCGCAGGCACCGCGATCGACAGCTACTTCATGTATTCCAATCCATTTGCCTCGAACAAGACCTACCCGTATACCGCCACCGTCACTTTCAGCACGCCGATTCTCGGTGTCACCGTCACCACAGCCACCCTGAATGCGACCAATGCAGCGGTGGGCCACCCTGGAACGACCTACAATCTCAACGCTGGCGCGGGTCTCGACCCGCGGGATTCTGTTGAACTAATCGGGTCGTCCACCATCTACGTCTCGCTAGCGACTTCGATTGACATTGATTCCCTTCGGATCATTACCGCAGGCAGCCCGGGCGGATCAACCGGGGGCAACCCAGGCGGGCCGACCGGGGGCAACCCGGGCGGGCCGACCGTTGGTGGCAATTCGCTCACGACGGGCTATACCGAGATTGCCTCCGACGGAGGGATCTTCGCCTTCAATACCCCGTTCTTTGGTTCGATGGGCGGACAGCAACTGAACCGACCGATGATCGGGGGCGCACAGGTTTCCGGTCAGTCCGGCTACTGGACCGTGGCCTCCGACGGTGGCATCTTCTCGTTCGGTCCGGCAGCGAACTTCTACGGGTCCATGGGTGGTCGGCCACTCAATAGTCCGATCGTGGGCATGGCTTCGACCCCCGACGGGCTGGGCTATTGGCTTGTGGCCTCCGACGGCGGCGTGTTCTGCTTCGGTGATGCCGCCTTCCACGGTTCGAGAGGAGGAAAGAATCTCAACAGCCCGATCGTGGGCATGGCTTCGACCCCCGACGGGCTGGGCTATTGGCTATTGGCTTCCGATGGCGGGATCTTCTCCTACGGCGACGCCAATTTCTACGGATCGACCGGGGGGATGGCGCTCAACAAGCCCGTGGTCGGGATGGCAACGACTCCAGACGGGCAGGGCTATTGGCTATTGGCGTCTGACGGCGGGATCTTCTCCTTCGGCGACGCCAGCTTCCATGGCTCCATGGGCGGCCAGCCGCTGAACCAGCCGATGGTGGCGATGAAGACCACTCCTGACGGATTGGGCTATTGGACGATCGCCGCAGACGGTGGGGTCTTCTCCTTCGGCGACGCCAGCTTCCACGGTTCCATGGGCGGCCAGCCGCTGAACAAGCCAATCGTGTACGCCTTTTAGAGACCGAACGATGGTTGTCAACGGCGTAAGCTACGTAGCCGTCAGCACCATCTCGTTCGAGGGTTCTTGAGAGAGAGCCTCAACTGACTGGGCGCTGAGCTATCACTTACAGATTCGGCAATCGGCGCCGGTGGGTCCCCTCAAGTGGGGAATAGCACTTGCGTCCCTTTCACCTGCAGCGAAGCTCGATCCGCCGCAAGGATGTATCCGGCGGCTATGGCCCGATCGAGGTCGGCATTGTAAGCGGCGACGTAGGCGGCCTTTGTCCCATAGAGCGCCACCAACGTCTCTGGACTGAACGGGACCGTGGACCCGAACAGGCCGCAGAGCTCGCTACTGCCTTGCGGTGGTGCACCGCTCAAGGTCGACACCGGAACGTCTACTGCGGGGGTGCGAACACCACCCACCACGTTCCCATGGGCGTCCAGCGCCAGCTTGGCAGGGTCAGTAGAAGAAAGAGTGAACGGCTTCGGCGAGGGTGGCTCTGTCCCATGGTCCACCCAGTGCAGGAAGGCGACGAAGGCGGCCTGGGCCACCTCGTGTTGGGGCCCTGAGTTGACCGCAGTGCTGCAGCCGAGGAGGGAAGCGGCCGCCCCCACTTCGTAGGCATCGGCGTGTGACGTTCCGGCCACTTCCCAGGTCCGGATCCTGGAGGTGTTTGGCTGCCGCGCTGCCGCGTAGCCGAGCTGGATCACGTCGGTCTGCGTCTCGAGCATAAAGACGGGGACATTGAGGTCGGTCCGGATACGCACATCGCCCTTGGTCGCCGAGGAGACAACCAGGGCGCCGAAGGGGGCGGCCCCGCCGCCGCGGGAGTGGATGAAGATGCCCTGGTAGGCGTGGTCGAGGGGCTGGATGGCATCGGCGTAGGTGGTCAGGTAGAACGCCGACTGGGACTCGCCAATGGCCACCACGTGCGATGGTCGCAACCCTCCGAGGACCGACGGTGCGGAGGCCCGCAGAGCCTGGCCGATCTGGGCGAACATATCAAGGGAGTACTGGTCGCCCGGGTGGTGCAGGGTCCCATACCGGGCCGGCTCTTCTTGAGCGAGACCAGGGCTCGACCCCGAACTGAGGAGCGCCTTTCCCCCGTTGACCGCGAGCGCCTGGGTAGACACCCCCACATAGGCGGCACCGGAATCCATGAGGGCCGGATCAAGATAGTCCCAGTCGGGTGCCGACTCACCGGCCGACACGTTCATCCACTCCACGACGACGTTCCCGTCGAACTTCGCCGGGTCGCTCGGGCGTCGAACGATGATACGCGTCCGGTAGGGTGCCGATCCCGAGACGCCAACGGTCCACTTCCCGTCGGAGGCCGTAGACCGTCCGGCGAACGAATATGCCCTGCCGGAAGCGAAGTACTCGTGCTCCACGTAGCCGTGGGCGGTCAGATTGCTGGGATTGGCGGACACCGGCTCGATGATGTGACCAGTGTCCGGAGGGGTGCTGAACACCGCGGGCGTCCGCCAACCGGTCAACTCCGCTGCTGGCGTCGCTGCGGAGGATGTGGTCGCATTTCCGCAAAAGGCTAGGGTTCCGGCGACCATCAGGAGGACGGCACTCCACTTCCCTATCTCGCTCGCGGTACGGTGGTTCACGGACCCCCCAGCCTTCCTCGATGGCACTAAGTGACGCCACGACGTGGCTCATTCTCAGGGGCAGAGTAGCGCCCGCGCCAATACCGAGTTCAACTTCGATCCGGCGGGCGTCTCGCCGGCGGGAGCTGAGGGTCTCTTCGATCCGTCCACTTTCGCCGCCTACGACCGACCCACAATGATTGGGCGTTGGGCCTTCAGCAATGGTCGTGCCTTTATCGATCGTTTGATCGGATGGATCACTCGATCACCCGCGGGGGGTGACGACGGAGGAGGTGCCCCGGCAGAGGCTCTAGGGAGCAGACGCTCGGATGAAAGGGGACAACGAGCTTTTGACGAATGGCACGAAATCCTCCGCCGTTAGTTGGCGACCTAAGTACTAGGAAAGAGTTGCATTGAGCGCCCAATCATTTGAGATCGTTGTCAAAGGGCGTTTAAGCCCAGCGCTGATCGCTGCCATCCAAGGGTTTGAAGTCACCCATGTGGAAAATGGGATGACGCATCTGGTCGGTTGGGTTCCCGATCAATCCGGTTTGCACGGGACCCTGGAACTTTTGCAGGACCTCAATATCGAGATTTCCTCGATAGTGGAGGTGCAGCCGGACGGAACTGCCGTAACGGGTCGATCAGCCGATTGAGGGATGAGCTCGAAAGGGAGGGGCTGTGACATGTCCCCCGGCTCAAGCGGTTACCAAGCGGCCTCCCAAATGCTCGACAACTACGGTGTCGTCTCCCCTTGACATAGATTCTTCATCTCGAGATCTCTGAGACGACGTTTGACTATGAATGTGCAGCCCACATCGACGGCGACCGTCGACTCGCATGCAAACTCGGCTGCGCCTCCTACTCGGGGATCAAAACTCGTTCGCTGGCAGCGATTCAAGTTCGTTGATCCCAGACTGCTGAAATACACCCGCGGCACCCGCCGGTATCTGGTCTTTACCGTGGTGCTCGGGGTTCTGACTGCCGTCCTGGTCTTGGCCCAAGCATGGCTCATCGCCAACGCCATCGCCGATGTTGTCATTCACCACGACGGGCTCTCCCGAGTCCGGTGGCTCATCTTGTTGCTGTTGCTCGCAGTTCTTGGTCGAGCTTTCATTGGATGGTTCGGTGAACGCATGGCCGATCGATCGTCAGCGTCGGCCAAATCCGATCTACGCCAAGCACTGGTTGAGCGCGTGGGACAACTCGGTCCAGAGGGCCTCGACCAGGAACCTTCGGCCCGGCTGGTTGTTCTCGCCACCAGTGGGATTGATTCGCTCGACAGTTATTTCGCCCGATACCTACCTCAGTTGGTGTTAGCGGTGATCATTCCCGTCACCGTGATCGCCGTCGTGCTCGGGGCTGACTGGATCTCAGCGTTGATCATCGCCGTGACGGTTCCGTTGATACCCATCTTCACTTCGTTGGTGGGCGAGTCCACCAAGGTTCGCATGGGTCGCCAAGCGATGATGCTCTATCGGCTGTCGGGACACTTTCTTGAAATGGTGGGTGGCCTGACCACGCTCAAGGTTTTCGGACGGGCCAAGGCGCAGACGGCGGCGGTCCGTGACATCACCGACAAATACCGCCGGGCCACCATGGCGACGCTCAAAATTGCGTTTCTCTCCTCCCTCATTCTTGAACTCTTGGCCACCGTTTCGGTAGCTTTGGTTGCGGTAGCGGTGGGACTGAGGCTCCTCGGTGGCCATCTGAGCTTTTCGACTGCTCTCTTCGTGCTCATCTTGGCCCCGGAGGCGTATCTGCCTCTGCGCATGCTGGGTACTCACTTCCACGCCAGTGCCGAAGGCGTGAAAGCGGCCGAAGATGTCTTCGACATTCTTGAAAGACCGATGTCGATTCCCGGGACGATCAAAGATGTGCCTGATCCATCGAACGCGGTGATTCAAATCTCGGACCTTAGAGTCGAATACCGAGGCCGATCCCAGCTCGCCCTCGCCGGCGTGTCGATGATGATCGAGCCGGGTGAGGTCGTTGCCATTGCCGGACCGAGTGGGTGCGGGAAGTCCACGCTCCTGAAGGTGCTGCTCGGGTTGACCACGACCTGGACTGGATCAGTCGAAATTGGATCGAAGAGTCTGGTCGACCTTGATCTCGATCTTTGGCGCCAGCAGGTGGCATGGGTTCCTCAGCACCCCCACCTCTTCGCTGGCTCCGTGGCTGACAACGTTCGTCTCGGGAGACCCGAAGCCCGAGACGATGACGTGCGGCGCGCTCTTGGCGATGCTGGTCTGTCCGACGTGGTCGAGCGGCTTCCCCAAGGGATAGATACCGTTCTCGGTCACCACGGTGCCGGACTCTCAACCGGTGAGCGCCAGCGGGTGGCCTTAGCTCGGGCCTTTCTTCGCGACGCTCCCTTGCTTCTGATGGATGAGCCGACCGCCAATCTGGATGGGACCACTGAAGCAGACGTGTTGGCCGCGGTGCAACGGCTGATGGTGGGCCGTACTGTCATCATCGCGGCCCATCGCCCGTCGCTTCTCGCCGTGGCCGACCGTGTCATAGACCTGGCCAAGCTCGGGGTGCAACCATGACGACCGAAGCGCCAGTTGGACCAGAAGTTGTCCAAGCGCCACTGCTGCGGACACTGGGTCTCGCCCGACCGACCGGCAAGCACCTGCTGCTCGCTACCTTGTTGGGGGCGGGAGCAATCGGCGCCGACATAGGGCTGATTGGAACCGCGGCGTGGCTCATCTCACGGGCATCGCAACACCCGAACGAATCGCACTTGGCCGTGGCCATCGTCGGCGTGCAGTTTTTCGGTCTCTCTCGAGGCATTTTCCGCTACGAGGAACGCATCGTTGGACACGACACGGCCTTTCGGCTCCTCGCCTCCATTCGGGTCTTGGTGTATCAAAAGCTGGAACGGCTTGCCCCGACGGGTCTTCCGGCCTTTCGGCGAGGCGACCTCTTGGCCCGCATGGTGCACGACGTCGATTCACTTCAGGATCTGGTCATTCGAGTTATTCCGCCCTTCGTCATGGCCGTGCTCGTCGGTGTGCTGACGGTGACTCTGATGTGGTGGATGCTGCCAGCCGCCGGCATCATTCTGGCCGTGGCCCTCCTACTGGGCGCCACCGTGGTGCCGTGGCTCACCGGCCTGTTGGCTCGTCACAAGGAGTCGCAGTTCGCGCACCGTCGAGGGGACCTCACTGCAGCCATGGTGGATCTGACCGACGGATCGGCTGAGCTCATTGCCTTCGGCGGCATGGGAGCGCAAGTCGAACGTGTTCGATCCTTGGACGCGGAACTAACGACGATCGGAGCAGCTTCGGCTGGAACCGCCGGCATTGGTCTGGCCCTGACCACGGCGCTGGCCGGGTTGGCTTGTTGGGGATGTTTGGTGGCCGGAATTCCGGCGGTCGATGCCGGGCGTCTCAGTCCGGAGTTACTCGCGGTCATCACTCTGGTTCCATTGGCCGCCATCGAAATTGTCGTCGGTTTGCCGGTCGCAACCCAAGCACTGCAAAAGGTGCGGCTCGCCGCGGCTCGAGTCTTCGAGGTGATGGATGCTCCGGTGGCGGTCACTGAACCTTCTGCTCCGCTTGACCTTCCCGCTGGGCCGTACACCGTGGCCTGTCGATCCCTCTCAGTCCGCTATCCAGCGAGCACAACCGATGCCGTCCGCGACGTTGATCTTCTGCTCTCGCCCGGAAAGCGGATAGCTGTCGTCGGATCAAGTGGAGCCGGAAAGTCCACCTTGGCGGCGGCCCTTCTTGGCTTCATGCCCAAGACATCAGGTGCCGTTGCACTCAACGGCACTCCGATCGATCAACTGACCGGCGAAGACCTACGCACTGTGGTCGGACTAGTGGGCCAGGACGCCTTTTTGTTCAACACCTCAATCGCTGAAAACCTCCGCCTGGGCCAACGCCAAGCAACCGACCATGAACTCCGCGACATGCTTGAGCGGGTCGGCCTAGGGGAGTGGTTCCACCATCTTCCCCATGGCCTTGCGACCGAAGTGGGACAGTTCGGCGCTCGGCTCTCTGGGGGACAGCGTCAGCGCATCTCAGTAGCACGAGCGATCTTGGCCGACTTCCCGCTGCTCATCGCCGACGAACCCGCCGAGCACCTCGAACTGTCGGCCGCCGACTCGCTGATAGAAGACCTACTAGAGGTCACCGAAGGACGGTCACTGCTCTTGATCACGCACCGCCTTCATGGACTTGAAACCCTTGACGAGATTGTGGTCATGGATCACGGGCAGATTGTCGAGCGGGGTACGCACGATGAACTGCTGGCGGGCTCGTTGAGGTATTCGTCGCTCTGGAGTGAAGAGGTCCGAAACGGGCCGTAAGGTCCGGGATCCACCGGGGCAGTCGAATCACCGAAGCCATGCGGAACCATCCGTATGGAGCCACAGGACTCGACGGCTTTCGCGGTGACGTGATGGGTCCCATCGTGACGGTGGCGTGACAATCAGCCCGAATGACAGACGGCTCAAGGGCGATTGGCTTGGTCACGGGCGAAGAGAGCGCCCTCCAATGGCGAAAAACTGGCCTGGGCTGATAGTACGGAGGTTTCGGCTGAAGGACATGGGATGGCTCTTGCGGAAGCATTCCCGATCCACACGATCGATCGACCATTGCTACGACAACAGTTGGACGACGTACTTGATCGTCCGCTCGGGCTAATTACTGCCCCCGCTGGGGCCGGAAAGTCTGTTCTGTTGGCCCAGTGGGTCAACGCTCATCCCGAACTCGACGTGGTCTTTCTGGCCCTTGACGCCACTGACGACGACCCCGTTCGATTCTCTGAGCGGCTTCTGCAGGGTCTCGCTGCCATCGATGCGGCATTTGTCGATTTCTCGCCCTTGGTCGATTTGCACGGCGGTGGACTTGGAACGCCACTCATCGAGGCATTGGCGGCTCAGTTGATGACCCTTGCTCAGACGGTGATCATTTTGGACGACCTCCATCGGCTCACCAACAAGGTCCTTTTGGCCGACCTAGGTCGACTGGTTGATTCGCTTCCGCCCAACGCCCATCTCATCTTGTCGACTCGAGCCGACATCTCCTTTCCGTGGGGACATCATCGTTTGACCAAGGGCGTCACGGAAATACGGCAAGTGGACTTGGCCTTTGATCAATCTGACGGTGAGGAACTCCTGGAACGCATTGCCAACCAACATCTGAGTTCGGACAGCGTGGCGGCGTTGCTCAGTAGAACTGAAGGTTGGGCCGCAGGTCTGCAACTGGCCGGTATCACCCTTCGAGGACTTGATGATCCGAGCGAGTTCGTCACTGAGTTCAGTGGCAACGATCGCTTGATCGCCGACTATCTCGGCGAGGAAGTTCTAGAAGCACAATCGGAGAGCCGACGAGCGCTTCTTTTACAGGTGTCGGTACTAGACGCCATGTGCGCCGATCTCATCACCCATCTGACCGGAGTGGCAGATGCACAGTCGGTCCTTGAAGAGCTCGAGCGGGAATCCATGTTTCTTGGTCCCACTGGACAATCACCGCACATGGTTTCGATTCCACCACCTTTTTCGAGAGCTCCTTCGTTACCAGTTACGCGCCAAAGATCCGAAGGCAGAGGAAAGACTCCTCAAGTTGAGTGCGGCCTGGCATTTGGAAAGGGATCAGAGCCGGCCTGCGGTTGATTACCTCCTACAAGCACGCGATTGGTCTGGTGCCTTAGAGGTCATCACCGATCAAGGGTCCGAGGCTTACGAGCGCCGAGAGATGGCGACAGTGATTCGCTGGATAGGGCAGATTCCGACGGCCGCCTATAAAGACCGTCGAGACGTCAGTTTGATCTTGGGTGGTCTCCAAGCCGGCGAAGGACTTGCTGCGGCGTCAAAGGACACGCTACGGGCAGTTCTGGCTGACCCCAATGCGACGTTTGGCGAACGGACGTGCGCCCAAGCCATTCTTTCGGTCATTGGTCCAGTGGCTCGACCGACCAGCACTCTCGTTGGTGGCAGCCGAACGGGCGTTGGCCATGCTGGCAGAGATTGAGCCTTCAGAGCTACCTTTCATTCTCGGGCTCAGCGATTTCCACTCGCTCGTCATGCTGGCCACAATCTCTGGCGGGCGCGCTCTGTTTCTGGAAGGCGATATCGATCAGGCTCGGGTCTGGCTCGAACGGGGACTACAAGCCCCAGAAGCTGCGTACTCGATCTGGCTCGTCAATGGGCTCGGTTCCTTGGCCCTTTTGGAAGCGTGGTGTGGCAACCTCGACCGAGCCGAGGTAGTTGTCAATGAAGCTCTTGACGTTGGCCCAAGACACCGGGCGACTGTCGCACCCTTCAACAGCTGACGCCCATCTCGCTCGCGCCCTCTGTTCGCTTGAGCGCGGCGAGCCGAGCCGAGCTGCGCTCTCACTTCATGAAGGGACAATGAGAGCAGAAGCAAATCGGCGCACCCAACTGATTTGGATCAGTCGCTTGCTCCAAGCCGAAATTGATGCGGCCAATGGAAGGCCCGCAAGAGGCGAGAACCTCCGTCCGGGACTCCCGCAACGCCTTAGCGGCGCCGCCATCGGTGGTGGAAGAGCGGCTTCAAGCTCTCAGTGCTCGCCTCCTTCGACAGGCTGGAGCCTCGGCTAAGGCCCAGGATCTGCTCAAATCTTCGAGCACGGAGTCTCCTGCGGTGGCCTTTGAGCGAGCGGCCATTGCCCTTTCCAGCGGGCAGGAGGAGATTGCCCGCAAGGTCATGGACTCGGGTCCATTTGCCGCCGAAACCCACACGGGACCGGGACCAGCGGACAGAAGCGGAGCGACTCATGCTGCGGGGTTGGCTGGCCCATGCTGAGGGCAACGACGATCTGGCCCGGCAATACATCGGTGAAGCAATGGATCGAGCTGAAGAGTATGGGCTCATCGAGGTGTTCGTCCGCGGCGGACCCGAAGTGCTGCAACTCGTCTCGCAATCTCCCTATCGACCAACCGGATTTCGAGAACGGGTACTGGAACGAGGTCGAAAGTCGGTCGTCCCAAGGCCCGGGGGCGGCCTGATCGATCCACTCACCGATAGGGAGCTCGAAATACTTGCTCTTATGCCAAGTCGGCTCAGCAACGCCGAGTTGGCGAAGCAGTGTTACGTGTCGGCCAACACAATTAAGACGCACATGGCTCACATCTACCGAAAACTTGAGGTGTCAAATCGCAATGAAGCCGTTAAACGAGCCCGGGATCTTGGGCTCATTTGAAAGCAACCCGAGCAAGCGATCTTCCGCCCCATTGCATCGGACGGCACCTTCCCCAACCTTGCGGTGTCGTGGCCTGTCACAGAGGTCGTCGGCGTCACGTTCCATCACCCGCCGCCCGTGACACTCAAGGAGCGTCGGTAGGTAGTGGGTCCGTTGGAGTGGAGCGGTCGGGCGAGAGGTGACAGGGCAAATGACCACACCCCCAGGCCGCGTCCCATCGATCACAACCTGATCACGGCTCTGTGGTGCCATGTCAGACCGCGGGCCTTCCCCTTCAAGGGGCGTCGGATGTCCAAGTCACCCGACGGGGGTGATGCCCGCTCCTCCCAGGCGTGGTTACATGCCAAGACTCATTCTTTTCCCCGAATGACGACGCCATGTGTGCAGCGAAGATCCAAATCGGAAATCCCGGAAGCAGACGGATAGGCTTCCGAACCCAAGGAAAGGCTCGGCCATGACATCTGCGGCTCCCAAAGTACTGGTCGTGTACTACTCGTTCACCAAATTCACCGAACAAGCTGGTCAAAGCATGGCCGACCGGCTCACCGAGCGCGGCGCAGTTGTGACGATGTCGCCGATTGAGTTCACTGATGCGCACTATGGCAAGCGATTCGGTAAATACCCAATGGATTATCCGATTCCGAAGATCTTCAGCATGCTTCCCGCCCAGGCGCGCAAGAAGACGGGGGAGATCCGTGTTCCGGCCGAAGCCAATTCAGATGACTATGACTTCGTCATTGTTGGCTCCCCGACCTGGTGGCTGACGACGTGTATGCCAGTGCGCTCGTACTTGAAGGATCCCTCCGCCAAGACGACGTTGAATGGAAAACCATTTTCTGGGTTTTCGGTGTCCCGTCGCTACTGGAAGGGCAACATGAAAACGATTGAATCCCTCGGCGAGAAGAACGGCGGCACATGGGAAGGCGAGACCCATTTCGTAGCCGAAGGCAACCAGGTCATGACGATGTGGTCGTGGTTGGCATTCATGCGTAATCGTGCACAACCCAAAAAGCGTTCGCTCGGAAAGAAACTGCCGCCGCCCAATCTCAAGGCTAGTTATGGCGAGCAGGCCATCGCCTTTGCCGATGACATCGCTGACCGTGTTCTGAAGTTATCGCCGGCGTGAATCGCAACGCCACTATTGGAAGGCACAACGTCACGTCGTCCAAGTCAACCAACCTGACAAACCGTCGATGGACGATTCGCATCGGTCTCGCCAGTGCGACGTTCGCGAGCCTCATAGCCATTTCGGCCTTCGGGACGTCATCGGAAGCGGGCGCGTCAACCGTCCCGAAGCCCGGGGTCGTGACCGTGAGTATGGCGATGGTCGGCGACCCGGGTAATCCTTCGGTAGGGGTCATCCAGACCTTTGGTCTGACGGGCAATAAGGCCACAAAAGTGGATCCGCCGGAGAACAGTGGGAGCACCGGCATCTACAAGAGCTGCGGAGACGCGCCTACATCAACTGGTAAATCGTGTCTCACCGTCGGTGGCGTCAGTTACAAATACGGGATCGGCGAATACGACACTACGGTCAGTCAGTACGTGACCTTTCTCAACACGGTGGATCCTCGAGGTAGGAATACCCTGAAGCTCTATTTCGATGACATGAGCCCGGTCAACTGGCCTAAATACGGTTCCATCAGCTACTCATCCTCGGCAGCGACTGGTCAGCACTACACCGTTGCCTATCCCGAATGGGCCAACAAGCCGTTCAACTTCGCCAGCTTCAGTGCGGGCAGCGCGCTTCGCCAACTCGCTGACCAACGGCAAAGTCCTCTCCAAGACGTCGTCGTCAGCGAACGGATTCAACTACGTCACCTACAAAGTCCGGCTCTCGCCCGAAGACGGCGACCGGCATGTACAACATCGCAAAACCGCCAGTCGAGGCGCATCCAAGTCCACTGGGTTTGTCGTTCCGAGCAACAACGAATGGGTCAAGGCGGCGTACTACGACCCCAAGGGCGGTGGGACCGATTCGTACTGGGCCTACGCCACGGGTCCCTTTAACGCAACCCAACGTTGCCGTGTTGAACCCCACTACGGGGATGTCGAGAACGCGTCCGATCAACCGCTGGCCACCTACAACCCGAACGACCCGAACAGCACCGTGGATACCCCTGGCGGACCAGCCGGTACGGCCCCCGACTGGTGCCCGTCGCAAGCCGGAGACAACTGCAACACCCTCCCGGCCGATTTCCCGACCGGGCTCGACCTCGAGAAGAACTACATGGCGAATGTGAGCACGGTTGGCGCCAGACAAGACCCCTTCTCCTTGGGGCACCTACGACCAAAACGGCAATGTGGTCCAGATCCTTGAAACGCTTGCACCACAACCGCCGGGCTACAACTTCTTGCGGCTCTGGCACTACTACCACGGTGGCGTGGCCAATGCGCCGGCCTACCAGCTGGAGATCTCGGCCTTCGGCTACTGCGCCGGCAGACTTCGCTCTTCAGCGTGCCTATCCCTGGCTGGGATTCCGCATCGGCGTCATCGGAAATCTGTAGGAGTAGATGATGGGAAGCACCGAGCCTCGATGCCAACTGCGAGAGGACCTCAATGCCGTGACGGTACACAAAGGCCCCGTGTCGGTGACGGGACGCCATCTCAATGGCTGCCACGAGATTCCAGGAGATAGTGACCAGTGATCGCTTCGATTACCAATGACCTAGCTCGCTGGCAGTTCGCCACCACCAGCATCTACCACTTCCTCTTTGTACCGGTCACCATCGGGCTCGCCTTCTTGGTGGCCATTCTCCAGACCAGTTGGTATCGCAACGACAATCCCACCTTCAAGCGACTGACCAAGTTCTTCGGAACCCTGCTGCTCATCAACGTGGCCATTGGCGTGGTGACGGGTCTGGTTCAAGAGTTCGAGTTCGGAATGAACTGGTCGAACTATTCACGCTTCGTGGGCAATATCTTCGGCGGACCACTGGCCATGGAAGGTCTTGGCCGCGTTCTTCCTTGAGTCCACCTTCCTCGGCTTTGGATCTTCGGCTGGGATCGCTTGCCGAAGAAGGTGCATCTGGCTTGCATCTGGCTCGTGGCCGGGGCTTCGATGCTCTCGGCCCTGTTCATCATCGCGGCCAATTCGTGGATGCAACATCCGGTGGGTTACGTGATGAACTCACATCACGATCCCCAGCTCAACGATATCTGGGCCCTCTTCACCAATCCGACCTTCCTTTGGGCCTACCCCCACGCGATTCTGGCTTCACTGGTCACTGGCTCCTTAGTGATGTTGGCCGTTTCCGCTTGGCATCTGAGAAGAAAGAGTTCGGTTGCAGGCCTTTCGTCGCACCGCCATCATCTCGCTGGTGGTCCTCACTCCTGCCGTGTTCTTGAACATGTTCATTGGCAGTGAGTTGGGTGTGGTCGAGGGTAAGTATCAGCCCATGAAGATCGCGGCGGCTGAAGCGTTATGGACAACCTGTCCCTCACACTGCCCGTTCTCGGCCATCCAGACCGGCGGCGGCAATAACGATCCAACCCCGACCAAGATCATCCTGATCCCTGACCTGTTGTCGATCCTGGCCACCAACCATCCCGACGGTGAGGTTCAGGGCATGAACAACCTGCAAGCGCAGTACGTGAAGGAGTACGGCCCCGGGAACTACATCCCGAACGTCTTCATCCAATACTGGGGTATGCGGGTCATGGCCTATTTGGCCGCCATCATTGGCCTCTTCGCCCTCTGGGGCGTCTGGCTCATCCGGCGCAAGACGCTGGCTAAGGCCAAGTGGTTCCTTCTTATCGCACCCTGGTTTGTCATTGCGCCGTTCTTGATGAACACATCCGGTTGGATTCTCACCGAGAGCGGACGACAACCTTGGATCGTGCAGGGTCTGTTGAAGACCTCCCAGGCCTCCTCGCCGTCCGTCACGGCTACCGACATCTGGATCAGTTTGATCGTCTTTGTCCTTCTCTACGTTGCCCTCGGGGTGGCCTGCGTCTACCTCATGATTCACTACGGTCGAAAGAGCCTGGACGAAGACGGCCAGGATGCCGAGAGCGGCAAGCACGACGACGATGACGACCGGAGCCACGGAGTCGACCAGAGCGACGGAGTCGACAATCACGAACCCGGATCCGACGACGCGGAAGAGACCCGCGTCCCCGAGCTCATCTACTAGGAGGCGTCGATGGATCTCAACATCGTCTGGTTTGTGATGATCGCTGTGTTCTGGGTCGGCTTCTTCGTCTTGGAGGGGTTCGACTTCGGGGTCGGGATGCTGCACTCCTTTGTGGGCAAGACCGACGAGGAACGGCGAATCGCTATCAACTCAATAGGTCCCACATGGGACGGGAATGAAACGTGGCTTGTTATCGCAGGCATTGCCACCTTTGGCGCCTTTCCCTCCTGGTACGCCACCATGTTTTCCACCTTCTATCTGCCCTTGTTCATTGTCCTGGTGGCCTTGATCGTTCGTGGCGTTTCCTTCGAGTACAACCGCAAGATTGACAATCCCAAGTGGCGCTCAGCCTGGCGCTGGTCAATGACCATCGGAAGTCTGCTCGTTCCGCTGCTCTTGGGCACCGCCTTTGGCGACATGCTTCACGGTCTACCCATCAACTCTGATCACAATTACACCGGGAGCTTCTTTGGCTTACTCGTTCCCTTTGGGCTCTATACCGGCCTGACCTTGACTGTCCTTTCGCTGCTTCTGGGAGCACTTTTCCTTTCCCTCAAAACGACAGGCGAGCTGCACGATCGGGTCACGAAACTCTCCAGCCGTCTGGGTTGGTTGGCCGCCCTGGTCACCTTTGGTTGGTTGACCTGGATCCATGTGGGGCTCGGCGTTGGCTTTTTCCCGAATCCGTTTCAGGTCTTGGCCCTGGCGGCCGTCGTCGGCGCAGCCCTGTTTGCTGAGTCCCGCTCCGAGGGTTGGGCCTTTGCCGCCGGTGCCACGGCCATCGGCGGCGTGTTGGCCTCAATTTTCGTTGAGCTCTATCCCCGAGTGATGGTGTCGAGCACCAACAGCGCCTACAACCTGACGGTGGCGAACTCCTCCAGTCCTTCGTACACCTTGAAGGTGATGACCGTGGTGGCAGCCATCATCTTCCCGATGGTGCTCCTCTACCAAGGTTGGAGTCTCTACGTGTTCCGCAAGCGTCTTACCTCGGGGCCTCTGCCCGCCAATCAGGATGCAAAGGAAACAGCCAAACCTGAAACTGTCAGAGCGATTGAACAAGAGACAACGTGACAGCCCGTCGCGCGTGACGTGGCCGTACGCTGCGTCCGAGAGTGAACACGTTTTCAACATCGAAGGAACCTAAGGAGTACCTGTGGCCCAGGCCGACGACATAAATCGCTACATGCTGCCGATTCACGAGCGCCAACATGTTGGACTCACCACCTACGACGCCAAAGATCCCGACACGTCGTTTCCCCCCATCTCCGACATCCATCCGCCTGAGGGATCTCCCAATGTATTGATCATCTTGCTCGACGACATTGGGTTTGGGGCGGCCTCGACCTTCGGCGGTGCCATTAATACCCCGACCGCGGACCGCCTGGCGGCGCAAGGTCTCAAACTGAGTCGGTTCCACACCACCGCACTCTGCGCCCCCAGTCGTCAAGCGCTGCTCACCGGTCGGAACCACCACTCGGCCGGCATGGGGGCTATTCCCGAGGTGGCCACCTCTGCTCCCGGCTACAGCTCGATCAGGCCCCAGACCACGGCCCCATTGGCTCAGATCCTCAAACTGAACGGCTACTCCACGGCCCAGTTCGGCAAGTGCCACGAGGTTCCGGTATGGAAAACGAGCCCCATGGGTCCGTTCGACCAGTGGCCGTCACAGAGCGGCTTCGACTACTTCTACGGTTTTATTGGCGGCGAGACCAACCAGTACTACCCGGCCCTCTTCGAGGGCACCACGCCGATCGAGCCCCCGAAAACTCCGGCCGAGGGCTACCACTTGAGCGAAGACCTGGCCGATCGGGCCATCACCTGGGTGCGCCAACAGCGATCCCTCATGACTGACCGGCCGTTCTTTGCCTACTTTGCTCCAGGGGCCACGCACGCGCCCCACCACGTCGCTTCGGAATGGTCCGACAAGTACAAGGGCCGCTTCGATGCCGGCTGGGACGCCTTGCGAGCTGAGGTGTTCGAACGCCAGAAGTCGCTTGGGGTCATCCCGGCCGACGCCGAGTTGACGGAGCGACCCGAAGACATCCAGGCCTGGGATGAGATCCCCGACGCCTTGAAGCCCGTACTTGCCCGCCAGATGGAGATCTACGCCGGCTACCTCGAGCACGTCGACCATCACGTTGGCCGCCTCATTGACACGCTCGAGGAGCTCGATGTCCTCGACGACACGCTCATCTATTACATGATCGGCGACAACGGGGCCAGCGCCGAGGGAACACCCAACGGCACGTTCAACGAGATGCTCTCTTTGAACGGCGCCGCGGCGTTTGAGACGCCCGAGTTCTTAGAGGCCCACATCGACGAGTTCGGCACGCCGTCGGCCTACAACCACTACGCCGTGGGTTGGGCCCACGCCATGTGCACGCCCTACCAGTGGACGAAGCAAGTGGCCTCACATTTCGGCGGCACTCGTAATGGCACCGTGATCCACTGGCCCAACGGGATTACGGCGAAGAACGAAGTGCGCAACCAGTTCCATCACGTCATCGACGTGGCCGCCACTGTTCTCGATGTCCTCGGCATCCCCGAACCCGAGTTCGTGAACGGCGTTCAGCAGTTGCCCCTGCACGGGGTCTCCATGGCCTACCTGTTCGACGATGCCGATGCACCGGACCGACGAGAGACCCAGTACTTCGAGATGGTCTGCAACCGTGGTATCTACCACAAGGGCTGGATGGCGGTGACCCGACACAGCATTCCCTGGCTCTTCGGCGCCACTCTGCCCGCCCTGGACGACGATGTGTGGGAGCTCTACGACATCAACAGCGATTGGACCCAGTCCCACGATCTGTCGGCTGAGCATCCCGAGAAATTGGCCGAGCTTCAGCGCCTGTTCCTGATCGAAGCGGTCAAGTACAACGTGTTGCCGCTCGACGACCGCCGGATCGAGCGGTTCAACTCAGAGATCGCCGGACGCCCGCAGTTGGCCAAGGGTCCCTCTCAGATCTTCTTTGGCGGCATGTCACGGGTGACCGAGAACACCGTGCTCAACATGAAGAACAAGTCCTACGCCATCACCGCAGAGGTTGAGGTGCCCGACAACGCGGCCCATGGGGTCATCGCGGCGCAAGGCGGTGCCTTCGGCGGTTGGTCGCTCTATCTGCAGAACGGCATCCCAACGCACTGCTACAACCTCTTGGGGTTAGCCCTTATCAAGGCCGCCGGTACCGAACCACTCGATCCCGGCACCCACCAGATCCGTGTGGAGTTCGCCTACGACGGTGAAGGACTGGCCAAGGGTGGCGATACGACACTCTTCGTCGACGGCACCGAGGTCGGTCATGCCCGACAGGAGGCCAGCATTCCCATGTTGTTCTCAGGGGATGAGACCCTCGACCTCGGGGGGGACCACGCCACGTCGGTGAGCGACGACTACACCCCGGAGACGAGCGACTTCACCGGAACGGTGCACTGGGTTCAGTTGGACCAGGGCCTCGACGACCAGTCCCACCTCATCTCCCCAGAGGATCGCATGAAAGTGGCCATGGTTCGCCAGTAGCACGGTCGCCGTGGCGGTCTTGGTCCAGCCCGCAACGGCCCACATGACAACGAAACCTCGTCGAACGATCGGCCCCATGCCGCGGTCCTCACGCGTGTCTGGCTTCAGCGCCTTGCTCGAACAAACGTCTGCACGAGCAAATGTTCCGAGCTATAAATGCGTGCGCCATTGGATGTGAACAGGTACTCACCCGTGATTGTTCGATGGTTGGGATAGGGGTGAACGCGCATGCGCGGACTATCAAAACCTGGAAATTAACGGCGACAAGGGGAGCCAGTGTCTTGAGGCCGAGGCTTGCGATGCTCGCACTATCTGCTGTTCTCGCCGGTAGTTCTCTTTCGATCCAGCTGTTGGATTCGTCGACGGCATCGGCGACAGGACTCCTGCCCCCCAACAACCCGCCCGCCAACGTCACGCAAGATGACACGCCAGCCCCTCCGAACTGCTCTGGAACCTACGCCACCATCTGCGAGGAGATCGACTTACACGAGGTCAACCTGGCTCGGAAGCAAGAGGGAGTTGCTCCAATGGTACTTCCAGATGGGTTCTCTCAGATGCCGGTGACTGAACAGATTTGGGTGGTCAGCAATCTTGAGAGAAAGGGACGAGGGGTCTCTGTCTTCCAGAACACCGACGCGTCACTCAACACGTATGCCCAGGACGGCGCCGTAAGCAATGACGATCCTTCGTTTCCAGAGAACATCAGCTCTGGGGGGAGTATCTGGGCCGGAGGTTACTCCGATGCACTCGAAGCGGATTACGGCTGGATGTATGACGACGGACCCGGTGGACAAAACTTGGACTGCACCTCCTCAGACTCGTCTGGATGTTGGGGCCACCGCGACAATATTTTGGCCAACTACGGCTCGAACGAAGCCACTGGAACGGGCTACGAGTCCGGAGGGGTCTACACCACCAGTTACGCCCAACTGTTCGTCGGTGGCTACACATCGACATCTGCCACGTTGTACTCGTGGTCATCTCTCACGTTTCCCAAAACCCCCACCCCAGAGGTCGTCGGGATCGCTCCAGCCCAAGGACCATCGAGCAACGATCCAGCCGTCACGATATTTGGCAACTACTTCACCGGAGTGAGCGCCGTTGCTTTTGGCGGGGTGGCGGTTACGAACTTCACCCTCAACTGGGATGGCTCAATAACGGCGACGCCGCCGCCGAGCCCGCAACCTGGCCAAACTCACGTCGTGGATGTCACAGTGACCACGTCAGGGGGGACGTCTACTGCGACACCAGTCGATCAATACACCTATGCGGCCTGTGCCGCCTGTGGCAGCGGTAACCCAGGAGGTGGAGGCGGCGGCCCGTCGGGGTCGGACGGCTCATTGGCGGCACCAGTGGTGGGAATGGCAGCCACGCCCAGTGGTCAGGGCTACTGGCTTTCCAACTCCACCGGTGCCGTCTCCATTCACGGCGATGCCGTCTACTACGGCTCGATGGCCGGGCAACCTCTCGATGCTCCGATCAGTCACATCGTGGCAACCCCTGACGGCGGCGGCTACTGGCTCGTGGCGGCCGACGGCGGGACGTTCGCCTTCGGCGATGCTGGGTTCTTCGGTTCGATGGGCGGTCGGCCGCTGAACGCTCCGGTTGTCGATCTTGCGCCCACGAAGAGCGGGAGAGGTTATTGGCTTGTCGCTTCCGACGGCGGGATTTTCGCCTTTGGTGACGCCAGCTTTCACGGCTCCATGGGCGGAAAATCCCTCAACAGGCCGATCGTTGGCCTAGCACCCGACAACGCCACGGGCGGCTACTGGGAGGTGGCCACCGATGGAGGGATCTTTTCGTTTGGCGCTCCCTTCTATGGTTCCACCGGCAACATTCACCTGAATCAGCCCGTCAACGGGATGGCCGCCACCAACGACGACGGGGGCTATTGGTTTGTCGCCTCGGACGGCGGGATCTTCGCCTACGGCGATGCGACGTATTACGGCTCCACGGGCGGTAGTTCCCTCAACGCTCCGATCATGGGCATGGCGGCCGATCCCTCGACCGGTGGCTACTGGCTCGTGGCGGCCGACGGCGGAATCTTCGCCTACAACGCCCAATTCTTCGGATCCGACTAGTCGCATCGCGGGACGTGGCCTCCCGGTCGTGGCAGGAAAACAATCAACGTTGAGGTCAGGTTTGCTACGGTCGTTTGATGGAAGCGAGCGGCGGCAATGGCTCAGGGTTCAACGACGACGATCTCATCCGGCAGCAACGGATGGAACTTCAGAACGCATACCTGCGGGGATCTCGCAGTCTCCGTTGGGATGCCGACCGTCTCGCTGCTGAACGGCAACGGCTGCTGCGCACTTTGCTCCAATGGGCCGCCGAGCATTCGTCCTTCTGGCAGGCTCGGCTCGCTGGCCACGATCTCGAGACATTTACCGAGGCGGATCTTTCATCGCTGCCCATTTTGACGAGAGCAGAGATGATGGGGGAGTTCGACCAGATTCTCACCGTGCCGGGATTGACCCTCGATCGAGTGCGTGACCATGTTGAGCATTTAGAAGCTGATCGATACCTCGATGGAAAGTATCGGGCCATCAAGACGTCTGGGACCACAGGAACAGAGGCGTTCCACGTCTATGGATGGGAATCGTTTGTCACCTTTGTGAGCCAGGGATCTCGATGGACGGGGCGACGCGGGGAGTCTCCTGACGCCGTGTTGGCCCAAGTGTTCTCATGCAGCCCCAGACATGAATCGGGCATCTTCTACGCCTTCAGCACCTTTGAGAGCGGGGGACCGTCGTCACACTGCTTCTCAGGCGGGATGCCCTTGGCGGATCTTGTCCACGGACTGAATACGGCTGAGCCCAAGGTGGAGGCGTTGCAAGGATGGCCCAGCACCATTCGACTTCTCGCCCTTGAGGCCATAGCCGGACGACTCACCCTGGTGCCGACGTGGGTCAGTGTGGCCGGTGAGGTCCTCACCCCGCCGGTAGGAGAAGCGGTGCGAGCCGCATGGGGTCTTGAACTGTCAGAGTTTTGGGGCTGTTCAGAGGGAACCTATGCCTTTCCTTGCGGGATCGGAGAGGGGTTTCACATCGCGGACGATTTGGTGATCCTTGAACCGGTGGATGCGCAGGGCAATGCCGTGCCCTACGGAGAGCCGGCAGATCGCGTGTTGTTGACGAATCTCTACAACTTGGAGCAACCGTTGATTCGCTATGACATCTCCAATGCCATGACGATCACCGATGACCCGTGTCCGTGCGGCTGTGCCCATCGACGCATCACCAAAATTCACGCACGATTGAACGGGGAGATGGAGTTTGGGGGTGGGGCAACCGTCCCTCGGCGCGAGATCGAGACCATGCTTCTGGCCTGGCCTGGAGTTGCGGACTTCTTTGTCGATCAAACAAACGGCGGCCTCGACGTCTCAGTTGTGCCCGCTGGTTCCTATGACGGCGAGCGGCTGCGCGCTGGAGCTTGTCGACTTATTGACCAGGCACGGCGTGAGCACTCTCGAGGTTGTCATCAGCGAAGTGGCGACACCGAATCGGCTTTGGACCGGCAAAGTTCGACAGTTTGCTCCCGTCAACTAATCGATTCGGTTCTCAACAAGGCTGATGGTCGACATTGGACGAAAAGAAAGTCCCGGCTAGCCCTACCGACAGCAAGGTCGAACTGGCGAAGTAATTACGTGCCAGCCAGGCGAGCAACCACCGGCGCAAACGTCTCCATGGCCACGCCTGGCACCACCACGTTGCTGAAGCCCCATCGTTGTCGTCGCTCAATCAGGCGCTCGCACAGTTCATCTTCCGTGCCGATAAGCACAATCGGGAGATCGAGCGCTTCTTCACCGTTGAATCCGAGCAACGTGGCACTTCGTGCCGCGGCACGGCTGGTGCCCACCACCATCACGGCAAATGCGACGATCTGTAACTCGAGCGAATCGAAGCGATCGCCCGCGCCCTCATGGACCCAGGCCACACAGCGATCGTAGTGATCGAAGGTGGCACTGCTGGCGAGGTCAGCCTCTTTCAGGCCAGAAGCCAAACTCGTGTTCACACCAACTATGTCAGCTTGTTGCGCGGCGAGGGTCAGAATCTTTTTGCTGCCGCCCCCGACAATGACGCGGGGAGACGATATAGGTCGAGGATCGCAACGCGCGCCGGTTACGGCGTAGTGCTGACCGGCGAAGGAGGTCTCACCTTCACGCCACAGTGACGTCATGACTGTCAGGCTTTCGGTCAGCCGGTCTATCCGTGTTCGGGCATCGTCATACGCGATCCCTGTTTCCTCGTAGTCACTGCGGAGCCAGCCAGCACCCAGTCCGACCTCTATCCGTCCTTCCGCCGCCAGGGTGAGCGTGGCAATTTCTTTGGCCAAAACCACCGGATTGCGCAAGTCGTTGTTCAATACCAAGGTCCCTATGTGTAACGTGCTCGTCGCCTCTGCAGCCACGGTGGCAGCAACTAATGGGCCGAACTGGGCATCGAAGTGATCCGTCACATAAAGCGCGGAATAGCCCAGTTCTTCAGCCTGGCGAGCGTGCTCTCGCCACGCAGCCATGGTCGGAGCGATCGAGCTGTGTACTGCGAACCGAAAAGGGTGCATGTGGGTGTGAACCTCCATTACGCGCAACCGTCTGCCACGGACATAACTGCAGGTGGCAAAGGGTCATGCCCGCCTCGAACGTATAATAGGGGACATGCCTGCAGCAGCTAGGACTGTTGACGCTGACACAGCGCCGAAGGACATCGCAGCGGTACTTCGGGAGGACGGTTGCGTCATCGTCTCGGAGCTTGTTGCACCCGAGTTCATGGATCAGATCAAGACAGAGCTGACACCGTATCTCGCCGATACCGACGAAGGGCCTGACGAGTTCCTAGGCCGCACGACTCGCCGAACCGGAGCGTTGATTGCCCGCTCCGAAAGTGCCCGCACACTGATTACCCAACCTTCGATTCTCAGCACCCTCGATCTCACACTCGGTGACCACTGCAGTACGTATCAAATCGATCTGACACAACTTGTGGACATCGGCCCGAACGAGCAAGCACAGATGATTCACCGGGATCAGTGGTCGTTCGATCACTACCCATTTCCGAGGGGCTTCGAAGCAGAGATAAGCACCATGTGGGCGGTCACTGACTTCACCGAAGAGATGGGCGCAACCCGAGTGGTCGTGGGGAGCCACCTTTGGGAAGAAGATCCCTCTGAAGTGGACCCCGCCCTTTCTACCGGAGCGGTCATGTCGAAGGGCTCGGTTCTGGTCTATCTCGGATCGATTTTTCACGGCGGTGGTGCCAATACAACGGACGTACACCGAATTGGCATCAACGTTGGCTACTCGCTGGGCTGGCTTCGCCAAGAGGAAAATCAATACCTCGCCTGCCCTCCTGAAATCGCACGAACGCTGCCAGAAGGGCTTCTCCGACTCATGGGCTACCAGCGCGGCTCGTACGCTCTTGGGTACGTCGATGACCTCAGAGAGCCATTGGATTGGCTGTACGACAAACCATCGGTTCTGTCGAACTACCTCGACTACAACCGTTCCGCTCGCAAACTTCTGAAGCGGACGGATCCTTATGTGCCGCCTATGAGTTGATCCTGGTCAATCTTTAGGCTTGCGATGTTGGGCCACGATGCCGAAGGTGGTTTCATAGCCTCGTCGTTCACCGAGGGACTGCAAACTCGACGCTTGTGTCGACCAATACTTCCGGACATTGACCGAGTCGAACTGATCAGTGAGGAGCGACGAAAGGGCTTGTTCATCGACGCCATCTCGGACGACGTGGTACTCCACCATGTCAGCGAGCTTTGTTTCGTCCAGCACCCCGCGAACTCGGCGCGAGGCAGTATTCAGGGCCCGGAGCCAGCCACCCTGGGTAGCTCGCCACAGGTAGTAGGAAACGTTGGCAGCTCTCCGCTGTCGATCAGCCACGCCGCTGTAGAGCAATGGGTCCTGCCAGCTGACGAACGAGCCACCAGGCCGGATAAGTTCGCAGAAACGCCTGGTGGCTGCGAGATAGTCGGGAATGTGATGCAGTACTGAAACGCAAATCACCGCGTCAAATGTTCGCTCCGTGCGAAAGGCCCACGATCCATCCGGATCGTAAACAACTTCGACTGACGGCGAGTTCGCAAACTCAGTCGAGAGGTAGTTGGCGGAGTCTTTGCTCATCTCGGTCACTGTGACATTCGCTCCCAACGAATGAAGCGCCGCCGTAAAGGTGCCATGACCCGCTCCCACTTCGAGGATTTCGAGCGGCTCTCCCTTTTGAAGCGAGCCAACGACCTCATCGAGCGACGACATGATCATGGCGGAAAGAGAAGGATGCTTTAAGTGCGGTGACCCCCGGGCGTAATCATGCCCTTCGCTGTGGCCGCTCTCTTGAAAGTTGGTTTCGGCCACAACTGGTTCCCAATCGTTGTCCTTGACGACGGCGGTGACGTCTCGTTCAATCTGTGCCTCGCTCATGAGGCTCGCAACCGATTCGTTGGTCTCGAATGCCGTTCCGGGCTCGACGTTATGACATTCCCTGACACGGTGCCGGAACCTACCGTCGCGTTGTGCACTGGGCTGACCCAGCATGGCGTGCGCTGATGGCGACAATGCTCCTAACCCTGGATTGATCGTGGCTGAGTATCCCAGTGCCGTTGGAGCCTCAGTGTTGTTACGCATCACTGTCCATCATGGATTGGCTTCCCGAAACGTTGCTTCATCGGAGATTGACTCAGCCCCTCTGCAGGGGGAGCAGATTGGCCAGCGTCTCGTCCTTTACATCTGTCGGCACGGTTCGCACGACCTTGGCCGGTATCCCTGCTGCCAACGAGTTCGCGGGAACGGACTTGGAGACCACCGCACCGGCCGCGACAATTGCTCCCGAACCGATGGTGACTCCAGGCAGAATGATGACGTTCGCCCCGATCCACGTGCCCGAGTGAATCTCGATGGCTCGGCCAACCGTGGCGCCAGCGCGGCGACTGGAGGGACCGATTTCATGGTGCGTTGTAATGAAGGTCGAACCGTGCCCAATAACCACATCGTCACCAAGGGTGATCTTCCCCTCCAGGTCGAAGTAGCAGTTCCTGTTCACGAAGCAGTTGTCACCGGCGCATAAAATTCCAAGGAACGGTGAAATAGGTTCCGCCGTGGCAGGAAGTCCCAGAACCAAGGTGTGCTCCACAGGCTCGGAGCATGGCATTGCGCAATTTCTTGCTCAGCCAATCATCGCCAAGAATGTTCGACGCCAGATTTACGAGATGAATCAGGCCTCGAGCCAATGTTCGTGTGATCGGATTCATCGGTTTCTTTGGCTCCCTGATGCCACGGTGTGGCGGCTCGAATGGCTCATCGGAATCCGGGCACGAGGGTGAATCGGCGCAAGGTTGCGCCTCGGGCAGCCGACGACGGGCACGTGGAGCGTGCTGAAATTGTGAGTAGTCATGGGTTGGGACTAGCCAGAGTTAGGAACATTCTCCGGTGTCGGTAGAGGACCCAGCCCAGCGAATTAATACGGTTTGGCGAGTGTTTTCACGAGTAATTGGCTCCAAATGAGTAGGCGGAGCCGTTTTCTACGAGCGTCCTCGGCGTACGTGTCACAGTGAATGGCTTCACGGTGACGGTGATGAGCTCGCGTCCCTTCTCACAGTTGAGTTTTCCCGCCTGGAGCTGGGGGAGTAGAATTCTTTGAAGATTTCATTGACAGTTGTTGTGTGTCGGTGTTAGACCTCCATCAGAAATACGGACGTGTCGAAAGGCCCGACCGATAAAGGCAAACCCATTCGCAAGGTGGGGGCGCAAAGCCACGGGGCTCTCTGAGTCAGCCGGGTTACCGAAGTTGAAAGGGCAGACCGCCGGTTCTTGGACCAGTTGTCCGCCCCTGAATGCCTGGAGCGACAACAGCCATGTCCGAGAGTATGAACCCGACTCAAGTCGGTTCCTCAGATGCGTCGAAGGGTTCAGCAGTCGACGATCAGCAGTCCGCCGCAGGCCACTTGCTCGCACCGGTTCGTGATCGTCTCCACGCCCTGAGCCTCACCTCCATCATGGCTCTTATCTTGGCCGTCGGCATCGTCACGTTGATCGTGGCCCAACCGTTCAGCGGACACGGCTCCACCGCTCTGGCCTACGCCACCCCACAAGAGGTCGGGACAGCCACAACCTTCGCTTCTGGCAGCAGCGGCAGTCCTCAGACGGCGTATCCGAGTGGAACAGTCGTGGGCGACGTCGAGGTCAGCATGATCGAGACCTACCCCTTTGCCACCATTACGTGCCCGACCAACTGGACCAAGGCGTTCGACGTGACTTCGTCAAACACCACTCGGCTCGCTGCGTGCGTAGGCGTAGTGACATCAACCACCACCACACCCAAAGCCACCGTTCAGCCACCGACGCAGGTTTCGATGGTCACCGCTTCGTTTAGCGGCGTGAGTACCACGTCACCGATCGCCGGAGAGACCTCTGGGGTAGGCCTAACTGCCCCCGCCATTACGACACCGTCCGGGGACTTGGTGGTACTTGGTGAAGGATCCGAAGCGTGGACCATCGTGGCCAAGGCTCCGACCGGTGCCTCATTGGGTGCAACGACCAACGACAATGGAGACTCCCAAGCCGCTGTGGCGTTCCTCGGAGCCCCCACTGCGGGCAGCTGGCACGGTAGCTGGAGCGTGTCCCCGTACGTGACGGCGGCGGTGAGTGGCAACTTGGTGCTCACGCCAGCCTTGACGACTACGGCCACTACGGCAGCGCCCACCACCACCACAACAAGTCCTCCTGCGCCGACAACGACCACAACGTCGACCACCACACCTCCCGTCACCGACCCAATCGTGTCCTCGGGCGTCACCACGCCGCCGACCGGTGTGGCGCCCTCGACCCCGCCGGCCCAGGTCTGTGGGAATACCTCCTATCTGAACGGGCCGGCCACCGCACCGGCCGGGGCAGTGACGCTTACGCCAAGTCAAAATGCCGGCACGGTGGTCTCTTCTGATGCCGCCGGCACCACCTTCTGGTTCTCACCGGGGACCTACACCTTGGGCACGGGGCAGTACGGTCAGATCATCCCGAAGACGGGCGACACCTTTATTGGGGCGCCCGGGGCCATCCTCAACGGTCAGAACGACAACGACTACGCCTTTACCCAGACCGCTACTGGGGTCACCGTCGAGTACCTGACGATTGAGAACTTCGGCCAGACCGGGGGCAACAACAACGAGGGCGTGGTCAACCACGACTCGGCTCCAACTGGACCATTGCCCACAACACCATTGCAGTACAACGCCGGGGCTGGGGTCATGCTCGGCAACAACGATGTGCTCTCGGACAACTGCCTGACCGAGAACGGTCAGTACGGCTTCAGTGCCTACCTCCCGAACGGTGTGAGCAATATCACCATCACCGGGAACGAGATCTCCAACAACGACACCTACAACTGGGAAGTCGTCGACCCCGGATGTGGCTGTGCCGGTGGTGGCAAGTTCTGGGAGGTTGACGGGGCCACGGTCACGGGCAACTACGTCCACGGCAACCAAGACGTTGGGCTCTGGGCCGACACCAACAACACTGGGTTCAACATCTCGGAGAACTACATCTCCAACAACTACTCCGTCGGTATCCAGTACGAGATCAGCTACAACGCCCTGATCTCGGACAACACCCTGATCGGCAACGCTCTGGGTGCGGGTCCGGCCAACCCGGGCTTCCCCGAAGGTGCGATCTACATCTCTGAATCCGGCGGCGACAGCCGAGTGGCCGGGGCCTACAGCGGTTCGCTCACCATCAGCGGCAACGTCCTCACCAATAACTGGTCTGGCGTGGTCCTCTGGGAGGACGCCAACCGGTTCTGTGGCTCACCAGCCAACACCTCAACGGGCACCTGCACCCTGGTTGACCCCTCTCAGGTCAACTCGACCACCTGCACCCAGGCCAATCTGCAGGGCAGCACACCGGGCCAGACCCCGATTGACTACTACGACAACTGCCGTTGGAAGACCCAAAACGTCTCGGTCACCGGCAACACTTTCAACTTCGCCCCGGCCTCCATCAGCACCAAGTGCACCGCCGCCACCAGCTGTGGCCTCCAAGGCGACTTCTCTGAGTACGGCACCTACCCGAGCTGGTCCCCCTATTCAGCCTGGGCAGTCGCCACGCCAATCACATCGACCCAGCACAACACCTTCACCAACAACACCTACAACGGTCCCTGGGAGTTCATGGTCCATGACCAATCCCAGGTGGACAGCTTCGCCACCTGGCAATCCACCTGGGGCCAAGACTCGTCCAGCACGTTCACCCCCTGATGGATACATCCCCCTTCCTCCCCCCTTCCCGCCCGCCCCGGGAAACCCTGGAGGGGGGATGTATCTGTCATCCCTCGCAAACGGATCACGAGATAGGCCAGCCATGCACCAGTCGAAAGAGGCGCACTGCCACAAGATCACTACCTGACGGATACATCCCCCTCCCTCCCCCCTTCCCGCCCGCCCCGGGAAACCCTGGAGGGGGGATGTATCTGTCATCCTCCACCAACGATTCACAAGGCAGGTACGTCATGTTCCAGCTAGGAGAGCCACTCTCGACCACCTGGGACCAAGACTCGACCAAAAAGTTCACTACCTGACGGATACATCCCCCTCCCTCCCCCCTTCCCGCCCGCCCCGGGAAACCTTGGAGGGGGGATGTATCTGTCATCCCCGCCTAAATCACGAGTGAGGGGTATCTCGCTCGGTGGGTGTTGGCACCCTCCCATCGATCATTTGGGCCAAGAAGACCGTCAAGGGCCGTCGAATCGCTTCCATCTCGGCCCGGGCCTTCATTTCCCCAGGTGGCTCCCAGTAAACGGGGTCGACTGTGATGCCGAGGTCTTGTATCAAGGGGTCGGAGTGCGCCCTCATTAATCAGTGAGTTTTCGTCGGCCCGTGGGATCTTCCGCGCCCAAACCCGAAGGTAGCGATTCCGCCCCTCAGCCCCGGGCTGAGGAGCTGATTATTGCCTCGATGCTTCGCGCTGCGGGTGGAACGGGAGTGCAGACGCATATCCGTGAATTCCGGCGTTATCTCGAAGGGGCGAAGTGTGAGTCCCGGTTGATTACGCCGTTCTCGACGAAGCCACTACCTGAGTTACCTCGTTTTCGGGATGAGGTACTTCATTGAGCCTTTCAGCCATGCCGGAGGAATTGCCTGGTATCGAAAGTGGCACGGGAGATTCCTCGAGCGTGCGTTACGACGAACGTTGAGCGAGTTCGACCATGCGGTGGTGTATGCCCAGTGCCCAGTTGCAGCGAAAGCTGCATTAAATGCTCGTCACTCTCCGAATCAGCGAGTTGTCATGGCGGTGCATTTTGACACCTCTCAATCTGACGAGTGGGCGGCGTGGAGGGGGATCTCTCGAAGCGGCCGAACGTTCCGCGGCATCCGCACTCTCGAGAGTGAAGTCTTGCCTCAGCTAGATGGGATCGTTTACGTCTCTGAGTCAGGCCAACGGAGTCTCTCCTGGGTGCAGCGGGGTCGAAAACGTACCCTCCGCAATAATCCCCAACTTCATTCAGCCCGATGAGTTGATTACCCCTCCGGTCTACAGTGCCGACCTGGTGAGCATTGGCGCGCTCGATGCGCGTAAGAACCAAGAGTTTCTGCTTGAAGTCCTCGCCAGTGCCAATCGGCTCAGCACTCACGCCATCACGCTCGATCTCATCGGCTCAGGACCCGACGAAAAGGAACTACGCCAGCAGGCAAAATGTTGAACGTCGACGATCAGGTTCGGCTGCTGGGCTTCCAGCAAACGCCAAGCGCCTCCTGCCCAACTACCGGGTCTACGTGCATGCGGCCAAGCTTGAGGTTCTTCCGCTTATCGATTATCGAAGCGATGGCGGCCGGGTTGCCTGTCATCGCCGGGGAGGTCGGCGGTATCCCTGAGCTCTTCGATCCAGGAGTGGAGGGGAGGTTCTGGCCGCTCGACGACCCAGATGCAGCAGCAGAGATTCTCATTTCGCTCATGAGCGACGAACACGAGCGCAAGAAAGCGGGCGAAGCGGCGCGAGTGCGATTCCGGGAACGTTACGACGCCGAAGTCGTGGCGCCCCGTTTTCTGGCATTCCTCTGTCCCAATGCCGCAGCACAACACGACACCTCGCCCAGCGAGGTAGCCGATAGTCCGAAGTGATAGACACCTCGACGGAGGACGAGGGTCCCGATTCATCTGGACCGTCACCCGTAGGCGATGAAGCTCCGTCCGTTGAGGGCATCAGTAAAACGAAGGGAATGTCGGTCCGTGTGGGCGTGACAACGGCGGATCAGGCCGTCTCATCCCTTTCGAACTTTGCCGTTGGTGTTGCCATAGCGCGGGTAGCTGGAATCGCTGGGCTGGGCGCATTTACGCTCATGTATGCCGTGTGGTTGATCGTTGCCTCCATGCATCGAGCACTGATCACCGACCCCATGGCAATCGAAGGTGATCTGCATGACAGCGATGCCAAGCAACACATTCGAGAGGGGTTAAGTGGCGAAATCGCCCTAGGTTTGACGACCGGGGTTGCGTTCGCTGCGGTCGGCCTCATTCTCATTGCACTAGGTCAAACGACCTTCGGTCTTCCGTTTCTCGCGGTATCTCCTTGGCTGCCGTTTCTCTTGGCGCAGGACTATTGGCGGTGGGTCGGCTTCATGTCATCCCAACCCGGCAAATCTCTTCGAAATGACATTGTCTTCGACGTTGCGCAAGGTATCTGCTTCGCTGCCCTGCTTATCGCCGGTCAACGCTCGTCCGTGCTCGCCATCACGGCTTGGGGGATTGGTGCGGCAGCCGGTGCGCTGTACGGCCTTCACCAGTTCTCGGTAAGGCCCGCTTTCCGAGGGGGTCTCACTCGGCTGAAGTTGCGGTGGGGGATTAGTAAATGGCTGGTTGGCACCAACGCAGCCGGGTGGGGAGTGTCGCAGTCCTACATCGTGCTGGCCGGCGTATTTCTTGGACCGGCCGCGCTGGGGGGCTTGAAGGCTGCCATGAGTTTGGTGAGTGGCCCAGCGCTCGTGCTGATCCAGGCCGGTGGAAGCATTGGTCTTCCCGAGGCCTCTCGCGCCCTGAAGAGCAATGGCTGGCACGGGTTGCGCAAGGTTGAACGCAGTATCACCCTGGCCGGATTTCTTACCGTGGGCACCATGGTGGTCGTCGTCGCCATCTTCGGAAAAAAGATCCTCGACCTGCTCTACGGTCATCGAATCCGGCCAATTTCGCGCCCGCTGCGCTCATCATCGCAATCGGCTGGTGCGCGGCAAGCCTTGGCCTTGGATCGATACTGAATCTCAAGGCCACGAGGCGAACCCACATGTTGTTCCGAGTCACGCTCATCTCACTCGTGGCCTCAATTATTGCCACCGTGATATTGGTGCCGTTGTTCGGATTGAACGGCGCAGCATTCGCCACGGTGGTGACGTATTCCGTGGCCACCGCGGCACAGCTCATCGCTCATCATCGTCATTCCCGGAAGGCCGCGGAGGACTCAATGGAACCGCCGGTGGCAGAGCCCGCTCTTGAAGAGCCAGCGGGATTAGCCTTCGAGTTAGGTGAACTTGGCGCCGATTTTCCACCTGATCATGAGCCGGAAGCTTCCCGTGATAATGCTGCGAAATTGATCCCCGATTCGGGCATGGTTTTCTAACGTTTCAACCGTCACGTTTTGGGGATCGAGACTTCGAGCCGATCGAATCTCCGCCCGTTGGGTTGTCGATGGCGAATTGGTAGATCGCTTCGAGTTGCGATGTGGTCTGAGTCGCAGTGAACTGCTGTTGAGCAGCCGAGCGGGCCTTCGCTCCCATACGGTCGAAGAAGTGCGGATCGGAAGCCACCCGGCCGAGATTGTGGGCGAGCGCCACTGGATCGTTGGGCTCATAGAGCAAACCGTCAACTCCATCTTCGATCAACTCTGGAAACGATCCCTGTGCGGGGGCAATGGGAGCGACGCCAGCCGCCTTCGCCTCGGCGATCACAAGCCCGAAGGTTTCGGGCCAGAGCGAAGGGACAACGGCGGCCCTGGCACCGGCGAGGAGTTGGCCACAACGCTCCCGACTCAACAACCCGAGAAAGTCGACGGAAGATCTAGTGGCAGCCCAGGCTTGGACGTCAGTCTCAAGGTCGCCGGCTCCCGCAATGGCAAGTCGAAGTGGCGGGTGTTCCGTTTTTTCAAACAGGTCCCAGGCCCGCATTAAAAGGCGGACGCCCTTTGCTTCACTCAGTCGTCCAGTGAAGACCACAAGATCTTGAGGCGTTGTCCGCGGTGGCCCGATGGTGACGAAGTTCCATTTGACAAAGCTCCGAGACTCGGGAAACTCCATACTTGAGAAATTCTTTCGCTCGGATTCGGAGATGAAGATGTAGGCCGACGGCACCGTCTTCCAGCATCGCCTTTGCGCAATGTTGGCAAGAACCATCGGTGTGGTCGTCAAGGCCGATCCTCGATAGCAGCCGTGGCGGATGGCGGGCAGTCCGAGGTTCCCAGCACAGTCGTAACAGGTCGAACCGGAACGAAAGAATGTTCCACTGGCACAGATCTGTCGAAAGTTATGAAACGTGGCTACCACCGGAACGCGTTTTTTTTGGCTGGCCACGAGGATGGAGGGACTGAGGAGCGGAAAAAGGTTGTGCACGTGGACGACATCGGGACGGACGTCTTCGAGGACACGGCCGAAGACGCGTGCCGCCGCGGGGTTCCACACAACCGAGGCGGGCACCGCAGCTCTCTTAAGGGTTGAGAAATCCGAGATGTCGTCACTGCGTGTTTCGTGCCGATAGACCTCAAAGCCGGCCTCTTCGAGGGCGGCAGACTCTTGGTCAACCACGCGATCTTCCCCGCTTGGTTCCAGGCTCCGATATCGGTTGTGTGCGATGAGAACTTTCACATCAGACCCGATTTAGGGTTGGAGGAATACCAAGAGAGCGCCCAAGAAGTACTGGGAGTTCAAAGGAATGGACTGCGGAGCACTGCCGAAGAGTGCAGACGGGTGAACTCGGCCTGCTAAGAACTCCACAGTCTTCTCGCCCCCATCTCGATGAGTTGGGAACTTACGCAAGCTTTCGCGCAAATCGCTCGGCATCTAGTCGATTGAGGAGTTCGGCACCGCTTCTTCGACTGACACCTTCGGGAGGCCGAAGAGACTTCGGAGCTTCATCAGGCGTCCAAGCAGCTTTACGGGCGAGGGCTACGGCAGCAACCTGGGAGTTAACTCCCAGTTTCTGGAGAATGGATTTGATCTGAGATCGAACGGTTGAGACTGCCACCCAGGAGTCGTTGGCAATGCTCTCCGCCGAATGACCCTTAATAATCTCGCCCAACACTTGGCGTTCTCGTGGCGTCAGGTAGTCGAACGGTGTGCTCCGATTGAGCTGTGACTGCTCTTCTTTCTGTCGAAGCGACGACAGTTGTGACCATGTTCGGCGCTCCGCCGAACTGCGGTCGCTCAAGACATCTTGAATAGACTCAACGACCAGGTCGAGCGGTGATTCCATGTCGAGCACAATCGAGGCGCCGGCATCGAGACAGGCATCAAAGGTGTGCGCATCCATCTTCGTGCCCAACATTGCCAACACCACTGGGGCGATCCAAAGTTGCTCGAGGAGGGGCCGATGCCGTTGATCTTCGATGAAATTGACTTCCAGCAGTACCAAGTCTGGGTGCCAGGAGCCCAAGGTTTTCGAACGTGTGCCGGTCGCGGGGATCTCATACTGCGCCATAAAACCGCGATCTCGCAAGGCCGCGGACAGCGATTCAGCCAAAAGCCGCGCCTGCGAAACCACTAAAACCATCAGTGGCTGTTCAGAATTTACAGATATCGGAGCCATTTTCTCCTCGCACAGTCCGCCACTGTGCTTGTCGGTTACCGCCGAGTTCCCGAGCCGCTGATGGTATCGATCCTGCAGAAACCCGTCAACCTCGTGCCAGACGAATTTGAGGCAGATCGGCATTTTCTTGTATCAAACGGCCAGTTCACCGCCTCTTTCTATGCGGTCGAGCCCCGACTAAAGGCCGACACTGACGCACGCTGAACTGTCGAATTCGGCAGAAGGAGATTCCCTGAAGTGGAAAACGCTGAAAATGACATCCGGCAGATTCTGCAGGACAACGGACGGCTCACCGTCGATGTCTCCAAGCTTTCGGTGGAAGACGACCTGGTTCAGGCCGGACTCACCTCTCACGCCACCGTCAATGTCCTCTTGGCCTTGGAGGAGAAATTCGAAGTCGAGTTCCCAACTGAAATGCTTCGGGCCTCGACATTTGCTTCGATCGCCGCAATCCGTGATGCCCTGGCGTCGCTCATCGGCACCGGCGCCTCGCTATAGGAGATGACGGAATATCGGCATGGCGCTCATTGGGGTCCAGAGCTATGCCTGCTTCGACCTGCCTCCTTGGCTGTCCTCGATGGTTGAGAGATCTCGGACGTTCATGGATCGCGAAATCCCAGGTTGGTCGTCTGGCGCTCCACTCGGACTAGGTGGTTGCTTCGTATTCCGACCGGCTTTCGCTGGTCGAGGGCGGCCGAAGACCGGCCTCGGACAGCAGTCGACGCTCGTCGATTTTGCTGGATGGGGCGAGTGGGAAGCTGTCCACGAACTCGTAGCGATCGGGAATCATGCTCGGTGGGAGGTGCTCACGGGCCTCGAGCTGAAGCCCATGGACAGTGTTCGACCCGTTCGTCACGACAAAAGCGACGATGCCAAGGCTGGCCCTCATTGTCGAAAGGCGCACAGACGGCCGCCGTGACATTGGTGAGCTGCTGCATCACTTGCGTCATCTCGATCAGGGACACTCGTACCCCACTTCGCTTAATGACCCCATCGATGCGGCCGCAGTAGGCATAGTTTCCGTCACCGGCTTGAAAGGCGAGGTCACCCGTGCGATAGACAGTTTCCCCAGCAACGACATCGTCTCGCATCACTTGAGCAGTGAGCTCTGGAGCTCGCCAGTAGCCTTTCATCAGCTGTTTTCCGCCGATGTACAGCTCGCCGACAGCGCCCTTTTCCTCGATGATGTCGCCATCTTCGCCCAGAATGTAGAAGGACACTCCCGGGTGTGGTGCGCCGATGGGCACGTACCCGTTCTCGAGCATCGAGGGAGTCAGCTCAACGTTTGTGACCGCAATCGTCGTTTCTGTCGGACCGTACCTGTTGAACACACGCAGGCCAGGTACTTCGTTCCAGAGGGTCTGGACATCCGAAATCAACGAGGCCTCTCCGCCGAGCGCCAATACCTCCAACTTCGTGTCCTGCAGTTTCGAAAGTTGGCCCGAGCCGATGAGCAGTCGGAGATAGCTCGGAGAGAAGCCGGTGTACGTGATGGTTTCAGAGGCCACGGCGTTAAAAAATGTACGGGGGAAAAGCAGCGCATCGCGCGGCCGAAGGATCACCGATCCGCCCGAGTACAGCGTTGGGAACAAGGTGGCGAACGAGCCGTCGAAATGGAAGGGCGAGACGCACAGGGTTCGGGTCGTGGCGTTGGCTCCAACCGCCAAGGCGGCTGCGGCCACGGCCCAAGAGAATGCCTCGCGGCCGATCAGAACTCCCTTTGGGGTTCCGGTGGTACCCGACGTATAGATCGCGTACACCCCAGGGTCGTCGAGGCGCGGCAGGGGAGGGGCATCCAACTCGGTCGACGACTCGACCAGCGAGGACATCGTGACCGAAGGGAATGTGTTCAGCACGTCGACCGGGAGATCAGCCTGGCCTTGCAAATCACCCTCGATGACCAAAGCGGGCAAGCAGTCTTCGAGAATGACCTCCAGTCGCCTGGTTGGATCGGTCACAGCCAGCGGAACGAAGATGGCCTCAACCCACAGGCACGCCAGGGCCGAGATCACGAAGTCGACGGAGTTCGGGATCAAAAGCGCCACTCGGTCACCCTGACCGACACCTCGCTCGGACAGAGCGGACGCCACCTTGCCAGCAGTCGCAACGAGCTCGCCGTAGGTGAGCGCAACCGACAGGTCCTTCACGGCCGGCCAATCGGGTTTCAGTTGAGCATGAGCGAATATTCGGTCAAAGACGGATGCAGCGCTGGCACCATCAGAGTCTGCGGCACTTCTTATGGTCACTTGGATGGCCCTTCGACCCGGTTGGCATCTTGTTCCCAGCCCGCAGGCAGCAGTTCCATGACGTACCAAGTTAAACCGTGCGAGGCCACGCTCGTGTTGTCATTCGAGTCGAATTTTGATCGTGGTGGTTTTGGCGCTTCTCGCAGACCAGGACAGGGGTAGAAGTGACCGAGATCGCGATTATCGGATTGGGTTCGTGGGGAATATCGGTTCTGGAACGGGCCGTGAGCCGAGCGCGCAGAATGACCAGCTCCATCACCGTGCACGTGGTCCAACCGGGGTCCATGGGCGGTGGTGTGTACAGCCAATTTCAACCGGACTATCTCGTAATGAACAACGCCTGCAGCCAGATCTCTCTTTACCCGTCACGCGATGACGGCGATCGTCCCTACTCGCTCGGTCTCTATGAATGGGCGGTCGAGCGCGGCTACCGGTGGGTTGGGCATAACTGCTCAGTAGACAGCCGAGGTGAGCCACTCCGTCCTACGGACTACCTCCCAAGACGACTGATGGGTGAGTACCTGGTCTGGTTCTACAACACACTGGTGGCAGACGCACCGCAGAACATGACGATCGTTCGTCACGATGCCGCCGCAATCGACATAGTGGCAGACGTCGCCGGTGGAGAGCGTGTGTATCTCGACGACGGGTCAGTCCTAGGGGTTGCCTCTGTCATTGTCACTTCTGGCCACACCTGGAACGAAGAGGCACCACGATCGCCCGGAACCGTGCACTACCAACGTCCATATCCAGTGGCGCATTTTGACACCTCTCTTCCGGCCGGAGCGCCGATAGCTGTCGCCGGGATGGGACTGGTTGGGTACGACCTGATGACTGCTCTCACCGTTGGGAGAGGCGGTCGCTATACCGACAACGGCGCCAGAAAGCAGTACATCCGAAGCGGCCAAGAGCCGTCTATCTATCTCTACTCCCGCTCGGGTGTCCCTTACTGCGCCAAGTCGTCGCACGGCATAGACCCCTACGGGGAATATGAACCGGTCGTCTGTACAAAAAGTGCGTTCGCCTTTCTTATGGGATCCGAATCCGGACGGACGCGCCGGCCGATCGACTTCCGACGCCAATTACTCCCTCTGCTCTACGCCGAGATGCAGGCTCGGTTTCTCACTCACTCCGCCTTACTGAAGAGCGGCCCGGCAGAATCGGCGTTGGTGAGGGAACGGCTGAGAGATGGCTGGCTGGACGGCCACTACCAAGAGACGGTCGAGAAGATGGAAACCGACTACGGAGAGCTGAATCCTGCAAATGAGATTTTTGCCGGTTCTGGTCGTACCTTTGGATCAAGCCCTGACTACGAATCCTACGTCTACGACATGGTGGAGAGCGATCTTAATGAGGCCCTGACCGAAGGCGGGAGTCCCGTGAAAGCAGCACACGAAGTGCTGCGAATCTTGCGAGATCAACTCCGGTCAGTCATTGAGTTCGGGGGACTCTCGCTGGAGTCG
Source organism: uncultured Acidimicrobiaceae bacterium (assembly GCA_963803215.1). Lineage (GTDB taxonomy): Bacteria > Actinomycetota > Acidimicrobiia > Acidimicrobiales > RAAP-2 > CAWDLP01. The sequence continues at coordinate 24,000 of CAWDLP010000010.1, read as the reverse complement.
TACATCGACTTTCAGTCAAACGTCCGCGGTCGGATTAATCGGATCGAAGCGGGGCCTCCGCCGTTTCGCTCACAACAGTTGCTGGCGCTGATCGATGCCGGCGTCGTTCGGCTTCCGCTCGGTCCATCACCGGAAGTCACCGCGATGCCAGATGGGCGCGTGGGCCTGCGTTCAACGCAGCTAGATCGCCTCTCTGCTGCTTCAGTCAGCGGGGTCATCCGGGCTCACTTGGATCTTCCGTCGCTGGCTCGTTCTGCCTCACCCCTCCTTATGCGTATGCATGTAAAGGGTCGACTGACGCAGCTGACCTATGGCGACACACCGGTAGGGAGCGTCGCCATAAGCGAGCAGTTCCACCCCTTCGACACTGAAGGTCGGGTGCAAGAGAACATCTCTCTTTTGGGCGTTCTTACAGAAGGTGTTCGATACTTCACGCACTACCTTCCGTCGCCACGGAGCCGAATGCGAGCAGTCTTGGACGCGCAAGCCTGTGTGGAGGACGTGCTCGGGTAGTTCCCCGCGACACGCACTTGGCGGATTACGAAGTGGCGGCGCTGAGAGCCTGATCGATATCGTCGATGAGATCGTCGATGTGTTCAATCCCCACTGAGAGTCGAATGGCTTCGGGTCGGATGCCTGCAGCAACAAGTTCTGATGGCGAGAGCTGGCGATGAGTCGTTGAGGCGGGATGACTAACCAAGGACTTGGCGTCACCCAGATTGACCAGTCGCTTAAAGAGTTTGACCGAATCAAAGAATGCGATGCTGGCGTCATAGCCACCCACAGTCCCGAAGGTCATGATCGAAGGCACTCTGCCGTGCAGGTAGCGATCCACCAGTTCATGGTCGGGGTGATCTGGAAACCCGGCAAATCCGACCCAATCGACACGCGGATCCTGGGCTAGGTAGGCGGCCACAGCGCGAGCGTTTGCTTCGTGTCGGTCGAGACGGACAGCAAGGGTCTCAAGCCCTTGCAAAAGCATGAAGGCGTTGAACGGCGCCAGCGTTGACCCGGTGTTGCGGAGCTGGACAGTTCGTGCCCGCACGGCAAATGGCCGATCTGGGAAGTCTCGGGCGAACACAACATCGTGAAACGAGGCCTCTGGTTGGTTGAACATTGGGAATCGATCCGGATTGTCGCCCCATGGAAATCGCCCGGCGTCGACAATTGCACCGCCCAAAGTGGTTCCGTGTCCACCGATGAATTTTGTCAGCGAATGAATGACCACATCGGCACCATGGGCAATCGGCTTCAAGAGCAGTGGCGTTGGAATCGTATTGTCCACCATAAACGGGACGCCGAACTCATGGGCTACGGCAGCCACAGCCTCAAGGTCCACGATGTTGCCAGCCGGATTTCCAACGCTTTCGCAGTAGACGGCGCACGTCCGATCGTCGATGAGCTCACGAATTGACCCCGCTTTGTCATCGGCGGCAAATCTGACTTCGATGCCAAGGGTAGGAAGCACATGGGCGAAGTAGGTAAATGTGGCACCGTAAAGTTGTGGTGCGACAACCAGGTTCGAACCAGACGTCGCTACGGTAAGAACGGCGCAGTTCACCGCCGCCATGCCCGATGACAAGGTCAGGGCTGCAGCGCCGCCCTCAAGGGCCGCAATGCGGCGCTCTAACACGTCATTGGTGGGGTTATTGATTCGGTTGTAGTGAAAGCCTGGAATTTCGAGGTCGAATACTGCTCCAGCATGTTCGGCATCAATAAACTCGTGGGCCACCGTTTGATAGATCGGGACAGCCACTGCCCGAGTCGAATCAGCCTCGTAACCGCCATGGATCGCAATCGTCTCGTCGTGCATACCCCTCATACTCTCCGCTCAAGGACCTGGGCGAACCAATTCGTGTAGATCGCTTCTGCCAGTGGTCGCCAGCTCCATGGGGAGCGTTTTGCTATTTCGTCAAATGGAAACGACTGGCACAAGCGCCGAGTCCATGTCCCCGTTGAGGACGTTCTCATGAAAGGCCTCTAAAAGTCGCTGGTCGCTCGGAGCAACACAGTTCAACGGCAAATATGGTGACACCGAGCTCTTTCCAGCAACGAATCCACTGATGTCGCGCCGGTACTCACGCAACAGGGTGGATGGAAAATACTCGGGATGGCCCTGCACAAGAACCAGAAGAGTATCGCCAGTCTGCTTCGACGCCACGCTCCAGTTGGAGGCGTCCGACCGCAGCAGCACTTCGTAACCAGCGCGTTGCAACGAATCTTCTGGCATGTCGTTGAGCCTCGAGTGGGGGAGCACGAGGTCAAGATCGCTCATCCCCTCACCGAACCAAGAAGAGTTCATGATCTCTTGCGGAAAGACCCCAGAACACTTACTCGGCAGTCGCACGCGGTGTAGACCGTCGAACAACTCGAGGGATACGTGCGCGGCAAGGCAAGAGAGCAATACAGATGTTGTCGAACCGATGAAATGGTGGAGAATACTTACCAGGTCATCCCAGTAGAGCTCTTCTTTCAGATGAGCTTTGGTCGGTTCCGATCCCGTCACAATCACGGCGTCGGGAGTGGCCTCCAAAAGACTCCCCAACGGAAGATAGTCCATCTCAATGCGGTTCTTGATGTGATCGCTTCGCGCGATTCCCGAAATCGTGTATCGACCAACCTCCACATCGTGCCCCTCGGCTGCTACCTCGAGAAGCCCTAAGAAACTGTCGTTCCGTTGCGTCAAAGGCCCCGTCGGGCATGTTGTTGACGAAAGCAACACGCACTGGTTCCGCCTCGCGGCGGCTCGACCCACGCATTGGTGGCTGTCCAACTGTGACTGACATCAGCGCCTCACATCTGCGTAGGTGACGGTGATGTCACTGTTCATGAGGCGCTCGAGATATTGAAGCTCCGCGTAGCTTGCGGCTGAACCGAGCACGGCAACTATGTAGTTGCGGGTACCAGCCCGCCAATCCAAGTCCGCTCCCGGACCCTGATGGATGCTGACCGCATCGACACCGGGTCGATCGGTGAAGATGTCCAGACCTTCGATGGATCCGACTGTGGCCTTCACTGCCGGCGGCTGCAGAAAGAACCTGAAGCCGATTCGATCGGTCGAGATTGGTCCGTTGATGAAAACTTTCTCGCCCAGTCCCACACGAAGCGTGAGCTCAAGGAGATGCACGCCGTTCGCTCGGTCGATCATTTCGGGCACGCCTCCGCCCACTCGCCCGTTCACTTCGATAACTCGTGGACCTTCCGAAGTAAATTTGATCTCGGTGTGGAGACATCCCGTCGTTACCCCGAGCGCCTCTATCGCAGCGGTTGCTAGTTGCAGTGCTGCACTGGTTTCCGATTCGTTCAAATCCGCCGGAATGAAGAATCCCGTCTCCCGGAAGTTCTCAGCCAAGGGGAATCGTCCCGTCAGGGCCAAGTGGCTGATCTGACCGGCTGACACAATCGTCTCTACCGAAACATAATTGGCGTACGGGCTACTTTGATGCTTCAAATCATCGGTCAAGAAATCCTCAATGACCATTTCAAGGCGGTCCGGACCGAGGTTGACCAGCACGTCCTCGGCCTCAGCTGAAACTGCTGACCTGGAATGTGAAGCGGCTGCCCTGGGCCGAGCGTGGTTTGATGATGGCCGGCCAGACTTGGTCCGCCAACTGGGCCCGTGTCTCATCGCTGAGGCCGGGCGCCAGAACTCGACATCTCGGCATTTTCAAGCCTGCGAGTGCCAAACGATGGCGCTGTTCCGCTTTGTCGACCAGGCATTTGGCGGTGATGGGGGAGTAGAACTCCAAACCAATCGCCTCAGCCAAGAGTGCAAGTTCAACCATGCCAGCGTCGAGGTACGTGACCATCCCAGTGGGCTCGTGCGCCCTCACCAGATCAGCGAATTCGGCTTCGGACAGTCCGGAACGATCCACCACGGCGCCAAAACGGCCAAGCAGAGCCTTCATCTCTTCCATCTCTGGCAGAGACCCGTCGACCAGCCAAAGCAGATCGCAGATACCTGCAGCAGCCTCAACGAGTTGCATGACCGGGACGCACCGCGGCCCATAACCGACGGCCATCAGAGGCCGTTTCGCATTTGGTCTGGTCGGTAGAAGGTTTGCAAAGGTGTTCACCATCGCCGGATCAGTCACCTTCGACCATTGTGAACGCAGGCCCTATCACCTCAACAGACAGTTTCATGACTGGGTTCCGTCGATTGAGTGAGCTTCCGTGATGATTGCATACCTCATTCGAGAGACTGTCACCTGAGGCGCAGGTGATGACCACAGCCATTGCCAGTCCGGCGTCATGCGTCATGCTCAGACTCATGGGTTCGAGTAGGCCCTGCTCAACGGCTGATCGTCTTGCATCCCCGGTAACGACCATCTCGCACCAACCCGCCGCATGTTTGCGGACCTCAAAGTCTCTCCAAGGTGGTTGCGCGCCGTCGACTCTGAGAACCTTGATCGCTGCCTCTTTTGCGGTCCAGCGAGCGGCCAGGCGTTCAAAGAACAGTCGGCCAGGCGGTCCGCAGCATTCGATCTCATGATCAGTGAATATCCGTTGAAGGTAGCGGTCGCCGAAACGCAGAACGGATGCTTCGACTTCACGCACGGCTATGGCGTCAACACCAACCCGAATCGAAGACGTCACAGCTTGCGGTTCGTCTGAGCGGTCCTCCAAGGGACTTTGCTCTTGGCCCAAGGCAACGTTCTTCATGGCGATTTCACCGCAATTTTGACCTCAGGATCCGTGACGTCTTGAGGTGAGAACTTTCTGACGGCAAACTCGGTGACCAAGTTCTTCACCTGCTGACGCTGGTGATCGATGAGAAGGCCATGTTCAAGCTCCGGGATGAATCGAGGCGTGAACATGCCGACCCTTTGCCATTTCTCGCGGGTGAATCGAGTGGATCCCAATCGAATTGGTCGCCACTCACGGTCACCGGCGACAACCAATGTGGGAACCCCCAGGCGTCCGAGTCGATTAATCCAAGAACCCGGGCGGCGTGGTCCAGCCACGCTCAACCTCATCCACCATCCGAGATCGGGGAACCGGCGCCGAAGAGGAGAGAGTGGCCCCTCGTTATGGAAGGCCGTGACCAGGGTGTTCTTTGGTAACGCGACTTGTCGTCTCTGATCAAGCGGCTGGCCCTGTTCCACCTCTGGCGGCACAAAAGAAAGTACGGGATTGATGGCGATCACGCCCTTGGGGTGGAGGTCCAGAGCGCTGTCGATGGCTTGGTAGGCCGATCCACAGAGTCCGACGAGAACTACGTTCGACGGGTCATCAGGCGAGAGGAAGCGTGCCGCGTCAACCACATCGATAAATGCTTCGGGAGCTAAGGCGATGTACTGAGCTTGGTTGGCGTCACGCACGGGACTGTCGCCCAAGCCACTCAGGTCCAACCTCAATGAAGGGATGCCCTGTCCAGCCCAGTCGCGGGCGAGATCCACCCAGAGTCGAGCTGGGCCGATGTGGTGTTCGTTGGACACACTCAAGAAAAGCGCTGGAGGCCCCTGCTGTGCTGAGGAGGCCTGACACAGGACGCCGAAAAGGCCGAGTGGGGGGACAAAGACTGGGCGTTCTACGATGTCACGATCGAATTGATCCTTACCAACGACCCTTTCTCCCGCGGGCTCCGGCCGCGTGAAGGGTGCAAGTTCACCTGACGTCCCGACGGAGAGCCATCGAGCGACAGCGCGAATGGCCTCCATTGGCAGGATCTGATCTGGGGACCCCTTGTCCATGAGGTCGGATTGACCCGTGGCTTCGATGCACTCCACCGACTCCTCCCCGAGACTAAGGAGCACGTCGGGACGAATGTCTCGATCGGGTCGAATCAATACCAGCGCTCGTCGCGCCGGCGGCCGATTGAGCGTTGCCAACCCAAGGGACCTGAGTTGCTCGACGGTTTCGTCCTCTAAACGGAGCCCCGGGGTCTCGATAAAGCCCTGGTTGGTTTGCACGGAAGCCCCGAAGCTAATGGCGGAGAGGGCTTGGCCCTCTTTTACAAATGACTTTCCAGACACGCAGGGGTCCCACAAGACAATTTGCTCGACATCACCAATCCGGGTTGCGGCCTCCGCCGCCAACGTCGCCCCGATTCGCATGCCGACCAGGGAGATCTTGGTTACTCCAGATCGCCGAAGGAGGGACACGGCCTCAGTAATGCTCCCGAGCCATGCCTTCACGCGCCCCGGATCGTTCGATGAACCCGCCGAGTCCCCCATCCCGTCGTAGTCAAAGCGCACCACACAGGCCCCTGCATCGCAGAGACGTTCCGCCAGCAGCCTGAGTGCGTAATGGGCCGAGATGTATTCACGGGCGAATGGAGGACAGATGACAACGCCTGATCGCGCCTGGCCATCTGTTGGCCCATGGAACCAGCCGAAGAGCGGTCGCTCCTCGGCACCGAACCAGATGGGGGTCATCGTCATTTCGCTATATCCGGCCTCTCCAATGGGACTCCCTAGCTGGGAAGACACACATGATGAGGGCGAACCGAAAGGCCCTGATACATCCCAGGTATCTCACGGGAGGTCAGAGCACTCCATATCAGGTGAATCCTGGAGAGACTGGCCCAGATCGGGGGGCGGAGCATGGACCGACAACGCCCTCAGCTGGGGAAACGGTGGGGACCTGCCATGACCGCGAGCGAGGATCGGGCTCAGGGCGGGCCGTACCGGTCACGCTCGTACCCTCGAAGTGCCGTTTGGGCGGTACACCGGCTCAGGGCGCTTCGGCGACCGTCGCCACGTCTTCAGCGCTACAGGCCCGTATCGAATCTTGTGGTCGACACCACCGAGGTCACAGCAGCCCGTTTCCCAGCCATCGACTTTCACACCCATCTCGGACGGTGGCTGACACCCGATGGCAGCTGGATGGCACCCGACGTCGGGGCGTTGATCACTCTGATGAATACCTGCAACGTCGAAACACTGGTCAACCTCGATGGCCGGTGGGGAGGCGAGCTCGAACGAAACCTTGAACGTTACGACCGCCTTCACCCAGAACGATTTGCCACGTTCTGTCACGTGGACTGGGACCAATTCGCCAGTGATGGACGCGTCGACAACCTTGTGAAGAGTTTGGAGCGCTCGGCCCGGGCGGGGGCCCGAGGCCTAAAGGTTTGGAAAGACCTTGGATTGAGGATTCGGATCGATGGCCAACTCCTGCTTCCCGATGATCGTCGTCTCGAGCCGGTTTGGACCGCCGCTGGTGCGCTCGGACTTCCCGTGCTGATTCATGTGGGCGATCCGCTGGCCTATTTCGATCCGGTCGATCACACCAACGAACGTTTTGAAGAATTGACCAGATACCCAGGAGCATCGCTGGCTGCACAAGGCCGGCCCCAGTTCAATCGGCTGATTGGCGCGCTAGAAACGCTCGTCGCTCGCCATCGCGCAACCACGTTTATTGGGGCTCACGTCGGTTGTTACCCGGAAAATCTCGGCTGGGTATCCACCATGATGAGCCAATTTCCCAATTTTTATGTCGATATCGCGGGTCGGGCCCCAGAACTAGGCCGCCAGCCCAGGGCGGCGCACCGGTTGGTCTCCGAGCATCCCGACCGAGTCCTTTTTGGGACCGACGCCTTTCCCCTCAAGAAAAGCGATCTTCAGCTGTATTTTCGGCTTTTGGAATCAGATGACGAATATTTTCCATATTCCACCGATGACGTCCCACTCAATGGCCGTTGGAGCATTTCAGGTCTTGATCTTTCGGACGATCTCTTAGAGAAGGTCTACCGAACGAACGCCAAACGGCTTCTAACCCAGCCAGAGAGCAGATCCACGTATTTTCCGTCGACTTCCACGCTCTAAATAGCGGTTCGCTCGGTACATCGCATGGAGGAGAAACTGTGAAAGTTGCCGTATTCGGCTTGGGCTACGTCGGAACTGTCACTGCAGCGGTATTGGCCGACAACGGTCACCAGGTTCGAGCAGTCGATGTCGATGCCACCAAAGTAACCACGATCAATGAGGGATCCAGCCCAGTCGTCGAGCCCGGAATCAACGAGATCGTGGCCGCGGCCAGGAGCAATGGGTCGTTGTGGGCCACCGAGAACGCCGCCGAAGCTCTTGAGGGCGCCGAACTATCGCTGATCTGCGTGGGGACGCCGTCTTCGAGTACCGGCAGCACCAACCTGGAATACGTGCGTCGAGCTGTTGAAGAGATTGCTCGAGTCAAAAGCGTTGCCACCACCGGTCATCACGCCATCATCATCCGCAGCACGATTCCACCGGGAACCATCGACGAGATGGTCGGACCTACGGTGGCCAGCATTGTGGGCGAAAGCGATGCTCGAATTGGCGTGGGAATGTGCCCAGAGTTCCTGCGAGAAGGTACCGCTCTGGCCGACTTCTATTCATCGCCTCTTACCGTGCTTGGTACGCATGATGACGAGGTTTCTGACGCTGTTCGGGAGCTCTTGGACTTCTTGAGCGAGCCCGTTCGCGTGGTGCAGCCCCGGGTTGCTGAGGCTCTGAAGTACGCCTGCAATGCCTTCCATGCCACAAAAATCTCATTTGCCAATGAAATGGGCCGACTGCTCCGAGAGCTTGGAGTGGATGCCCGAGAGGTCATGGATGTCTTTTGCGAAGACACCAAGCTCAATATCTCCGAGCAGTATCTCGCTCCCGGTTTTGCCTTTGGGGGGTCGTGCCTCCCGAAAGACCTCCGCTCTTTGCTGTACCTCGCTCGAATGAACTCCCTCGACCTCCCAATGCTGTCGGGCGTGCTCTCGACCAATTCACTAGCGGTAAGCACGGTGATCGATCGAGTCGTGCAAAGTGGAGCGCACACGGTCGCTCTGTTGGGCTTGAGTTTCAAAATGCTCAGTGACGACTTGCGGGAGAGCCCTTACGTCGTTTTGGCCGAAGCACTCATCGGCAAGGGTTTCGACGTTCGCATCTATGACCCCATTGTCGAACCTTCACGACTGATAGGGGCCAACCGGCAGTACGTCGACTCAAAGTTGCCGCATCTTCGTCGCCTGATGAGCGGGGACCCGAACGTTGCACTCGACGGAGCTGACCTGGCACTTGTCTCGAGTTCAGATCCTGCCGTGGTTGAGGCGCTGTGTGCGAATCCGCCCGAGACGGTGATTGATCTCAGTGGAAAACTTGGCGAAGGCGTAGAGATGATCTCGGGTTACGAGGGCGTGGCCTGGGAGCTTCCCATGAGCCGGGTGGCGGCCGTTCCTTGTTAACCGAACCGCATCCGGCCCCGGCGACATCGGATTTGCTCGACGAAGAACCGTCCAACGCTGTCCCGTCGCACCAAACCGGTGTTTTGATCATTATTCAGAACCTTCATGTTCCGTTTGACCGAAGGGTGTGGCTGGAATGCCAAGCACTTCGAGACAGCGGCTATTCGGTTTCTGTCGTCTGTCCTATGGGTCCCGATGACCCGAAGGAACAAGTCATCGATGGCATAACCGTCTACAAGTACAAGCCCCACGCTGACGGCACGGGATTTGCTGCATTTGTCAGCGAGTATGTCTACTCATTTGTGATGACCGCCTGGTTGGTCGCAAAGGCCTGGCGCAGAGAGCGGTTTCAAATAATCCAGGCTTGCAATCCGCCCGACATCTTTTGGCCGTTGGCGCTGCTCTACCGAACCAGGGGAGTGCGCTTCATATTCGATCACCATGACCTTTGCCCAGAACTGTACGAATCACGCTTCACTGATGGTCCCCGCATTATCTACTGGGCTCTTCGAGCCTTCGAGTGGTGCACATTTCGAACCGCTGACCATGTTGTTTCTACCAACGGCTCATACCGAGAGATCGCTCTCCGGCGCAGCAACAAACGCGAAGACCAGGTCACCATCGTGCGAACTGGACCTGACCCCACGCAACTAAAGGCACAAGAGCCATCCCCAGAGCTGCGCCGAGGACGCTCGCACCTCGTTTCGTACCTTGGCGTGATGGGCCCACAGGACGGAGTCGATCTCGCCTTACAGGCCGCCCATCACATCGTGTACGAACTTGGACGCCACGACATCAGTTTTACCCTCATGGGTTCTGGCGACAGCATGCCCGATCTTCTTCAGCTTCGCGAGGAGCTGAAGTTGGAGGAGTTCGTTGAACTCCCAGGACGCGTACCGGATGATTATGTCGCCGCCGTTTTGTCAACGTCTGACGTGGCCCTCTGTCCTGATCCAAAGAATCCGCTCAATGACCTTTCGACCATGAACAAAACCATGGAGTACATGGCATTTTCTGTTCCCGTCGTGGCCTTTGATCTTCGAGAGACACGGGTATCAGCCGCTGATGCGGCTCTTTACGCTCGACCCAACGTCGTCGAGGATTTCGCCCAGAAAATTGTGACCCTTATCGACGACAAGCCGCTGCGAGACGAGTTGGCGACCGCAGGGCGTCGACGAGTCGAAGAAACACTGGCTTGGACGCACCAGCGCAACAGCTATATCGACGTTTTCAATACCGTTGCTCAACTTGGGTCTGCGCCAATTTCGCCCGCAACCTCGAACGGTCGCTGACCGTGTGCGGAATAGCCGGATGCTTCCAACAAGGCGATGGCGACGAAATCACCAGGATTATGAGCGGCCGAATGGCTCACAGAGGACCAGATGACGCCGGACTCTTTGTGTCGAAGTCTGAGCGAGTGGCGGTCCAGCTCGCTCACCGCCGCCTGTCCATCATTGACCTAAGCGCCCAAGGACATCAGCCTCTCAGCCGCGGCGGAATGACCTTGGTCTATAACGGTGAGCTTTACAATTACCGAGACATTCGTGCTGAGCTTTCAGCCCGTGGCGTTCAGTTCTCTACGAATTCGGACACAGAAGTTGTCCTCGAGGCCTGGAGAGCCTGGGGCGAGAAATCTCTGAACAAGTTCCGAGGCATGTTCGCATTCGCCATTTTCGACGAGACAATCTGGCCGGCTGGTGCTGGCTCGAGACCCCCTCGGTATCAAGCCGCTGCACTACCTCCGTCGTGGCGGAGGCGTCGTTTTCTCTTCAGAGTTGAAAGCGATTGTCAGCGCCCTTGGATCGTCGCTGAAGGCAGACCCAGCCACGTTGGTGGCGTCGATCCTTTATTACTGGATCCCTCCGGAGCGTTGCGCCATCAGCGACGTTGAGAAACTGCCGCCGGGCTCCTGGGCCGAATTCAATGCTGACGGTTCAAGTTCGGTCCACAGGTACTGGAAAATCGAAGAAATTGCCGCAACCGCGCAAGCCGGACCGCAGGTGCCTCTGGGCCAGGTTCTGGAGGACTCGGTCGCGGCACACCTGGTCGCCGACGTACCAGTGTCGAGCTTTCTGAGTGGTGGGCTCGATTCGAGCATCATCACCGTATTGGCCAAAAGGACGAATCCTGATATCGATGCCTACACCATCGCTTTTCGGCCAGAAGACCACCGCCTCGAAGCCATGCCCGACGACGCCGTGTACGCGCGCAAGGTAGCAAAACAGTTCGGCATACGGCTGCACGAGATTGAAGCCTCTCCCGATATTGCTCAACTGCTTCCGCGCATGGTGGACATTCTTGACGAGCCAATAGGTGACCCCGCCGCCATCAATACCCTTCTCATGTGTGAAGCAGCTCGAGATGCCGGAGTGAAGGTCGTACTGTCCGGCATGGGAGCAGACGAGCTATTCGGAGGATACAGAAAACATCTCGCTTGTATGTTGGCTGCCCGATATCGCCAAGTGCCAGAGTTGCCTCGCAGGGCAACTGGATCTGTCGTTCACAAACTTCCTGTTGTGTTTGCCGGTCGCGGTTTGCGCCACGTGCGGTGGGCCAAGCGATTCCTCAGTTTCGCCGAGCTTTCTGAAGCAGAGGGCTTCCGGCGGAGCTACACCCTTTACGATTCCGGCGAACTGACTGATCTGGTCGGTCCTGATTTGGCCCCACATGTCCAAGAACTGCTCACCGAACACGACGAGATCTATGCCGATGGCACCATGTCTGACCCAGTCAATCGGATGTGCCTCACCGATGCTCGGATGTTCTTGCCCGGACTAAACCTGGCCTACACAGATCGTGCCTCCATGGCCGCCTCAGTTGAAGTACGGGTTCCGTTTGTCGATCCCGAGGTTGTTGCTGCCGCATTCTCCTATGGCGGCGCCAGTAAAATTAAGGGGCGGACATCGAAAGCAGTTCTGAAGGATGCCGCTCGTGACTGGCTGCCTTCAGAGATTATCGACCGCCCCAAAGCTTCGTTCGGAGCACCCATTCGGGCCTGGGTCTCTCACGACTTACGTCAGATGGTGGACGACGAGCTCATTTCGGGAACCTTGGTCCAGAGTGGATTTCTTCAGCGAGCAGCGGTCGAGCGCCTGGTTGCTGCCGATCGCGCCGGCTCAGAAGACAACGCAAAGCAGATCTGGCAACTTCTTACCCTCGAAACTTGGTGTCGCCACGCTCAGGAAATGGGCGTGACGGTATGACGCAGTTGGTCATCGCAATGTCTGCATATTTCGGATCTGGAGATCTCATATGAAACAAGTTGCTCAAAACTACCGATCCGGTGAACTCTCGGTGCTCGATGTACCAAGCCCGGCTTGCAAGCCGGGAGGCGTACTCGTTCGCTCCCTCTTCTCGTTGATCTCAACCGGAACCGAGCTCATGAAGGTCAACGAGGCCAAGATGTCCCTGGTTGGGATGGCCCGTTCTCGTCCCGATCAGCTCCGCAAGGTGCTTGATGGCGTCTCTCAGAACGGCCTGGCGACGACCTATACCAAGGCCATGACCCGCTTGGACTCGTATACGCCGCTGGGCTATTCGCTGGCCGGAGTCGTGGTCGAGGTCGGCAAAGGTGCGGAGGAATTCACCCTGGGCCAGATGGTGGCGTGCGCCGGAAATGAATACGCACTTCATGCCGAAGTCAATTGGGTGCCAACGAATCTCTGTGTGCCAGTCCCCTCGGGAGTGGAGCCACGGTTCGCCGCATTCGCCACCGTGGGTGCAGTCGCCATGCACGGCGTCCGGCGGGCGGAACCTCAACTGGGCGACACCGCCTGCGTCGTCGGTTTAGGACTTGTTGGTCAGCTCGTGGTCCAACTCCTGGTCGCATCGGGGGTGAATGTGGTGGGGTTGGACGTGATGGAAGAGCGGTGTCGACTCGCCGAGGCGTGCGGGGCTCTGGCCTGTGACGTTCCGCAGCCCCAGGGGATCGGCCGAATCGAAACGAAAATCAACGAAGTGAGCAGAGGCCTCGGGGCCGACCACATCTTTTTGACTGCGGGCGGCAGTTCCAATGGACCGGTCGAAGTGGCAGCTCGCCTGGCCCGCGACCGCGCCACCGTGATCGATATTGGAAAGCTTCGACTCGATCTGCCGTGGAATGCGTTCTATGACAAGGAACTCGACGTTAAATTCTCCCGTTCCTACGGCCCAGGTCGTTACGATGATTCTTACGAGTTGGAGGGAATCGATTACCCCGCTGGCTACGTGAGATGGACCGAACGCCGAAATCTCCAATGCTTTGTGGACATGCTGGCCACCGGCAAACTCTCCATTGATTCCCTGGTCACTGGTGTCTATCCGCTCGACACGGCGCCGGACATCTACAACAAACTTCGTGACAATGAACTCCAAGGCGTTGGTTTTCTCTTTGGGTATCCAGACGCCGATCTGACCGCCACGGCCGTGTCCTGGCGCAATGTTGCACCCGAGGTGCCTCGAGTCGAGCGTGCTCGAACGCCGGGTGCTGTCCGGGTCGGATTTATCGGTGCGGGCAACTACGCCACTTCGGCCATCCTCCCGCATTTGAAGAGCGCAACAAACGTCGATCTTGCTCACGTGGTGACCACCACGTCGCTTTCCGCTGCCAATGCCCAGCGACGTTTCGATTTTGAACAGGCATCTACCGATGTTGATGCGATCTTGGGCGACCCTGACATTGACGCCGTATTTGTAGTGACGCGACACCATTCACATGCTCGTCTGGTCTGCCAATCCCTTGAAGCGGGAAAAGCCACGTTCGTCGAAAAGCCCTTAGCCCTAGACGAAGAGCAGCTCTTTCAGATCGCCGATGCCATTAAGACGTCGGGTAACAACCGACTCATGGTTGGATTCAATCGCCGCTTCTCGCCGCTTCTCGGCCAACTACGTAGTCGGTTCGGGGGCAGTGCACCAGGATCCGTTATTCGCTACACCGTCAACGCCGGCTCATTAGATGCTGACAGTTGGTACTTAAATGCAGACGCTCGAGGGAACTCGGTTTACTGGTGAAGGCGGGCACTTTATCGACACCATCGGTTGGTGGTTAGAAGCATCGCCACAGCGTGTTTTTGCCATCAACGCTCGAAACCCCAATGATCTCCATATCACCGTTGAATATGACGATGGCTCAATTGCCAGCATCGATTACGTCACGAACGGCAACCCACGTGTTCCGAAGGAGATCATTGAGATCTCATCGGCCGGCCGAACAGCTCGTTTTGAAAACTTCCAGCGTGCTTCAATGTGGACGGGTCGAAAGAAGTCGCAGCTGCGATCTCGCGGCAAGCTTGACAAGGGGCAGGCCGCACAGTTGGCCAGCTTCATTGACGCCGTACGAACTGGCGGCCCCATGCCGATCCCACTTTCGTCGTTGATAACGACGACCGCCGCAACATTGGCTGTGGATCAAAGTGTGACGTTAGGACGACCCGTTTCCCTGTGAGTCCATCGTTATCCTGGTATGTCCAACGTTTGAGTCGCATGACTCCCAGCGAAGTGGGAGGACGGCTTGAAGATCGGTGGCATCAAAGCGTTTGGACATCCCGGCACGCCAAGGGTCACTACCAAGCCGAAGTGGCCAGGACGGCGAATCAGCCGCCCTTGGCCGGGCCCTCGGTACAAGGGATCTTGGATGCGCTGGCCCAGGATATTCGCAGTGACCTTCTGGCCACGGCCGATCACATTCTGGATGGAAAGTGGGAAATCCTAGGCGATTGTCAGGGACGATCTCAACGCTCCGGACTGGTTCCTCGACCCAGTGAGTGGTCGCTCCTATGCCAAGGATCAATGCGCCTTCTCCGTTGACTTTAGAGATCCCACCGACGATCGGCGGGTGAAGCAGGTCTGGGAGCTCTCTCGTCATCACCAGCTGACCGTCTTGGCCGCGGCCTGGCAGGTGACAAAAGACGAGAAATATTCGAAAGCAGTCGATCGGAGTCTGCGCTCTTGGTGGAATGAGAATCCACCAGTCACCGGCATCAACTGGACGAGTGGGCATTGAACTTGGCATTCGACTGATCTCCTGGGTCTGGGTGAGGCGTCTGCTCGATGATTGGCCTGGCGCCTCCGTCCCTGTTTGAGGAGAATGCGGACGCCCTCAAGCAGATCTTTTGGCATCAGAAATACCTCGCAACGTTTCCCAGCCGAGGATCGTCGGCCAATAACCACGTGATCGCAGAGGCGGCGGGACAGGTGGTGGCTGGATGTGCGTTTCCTTGGTTTGCCGAATCAGCGAAGTGGCGCGATGACGCCATCCATCTCTTGGAATCAGAACTCCAGCTGAACACCTTTCCGAGTGGATTGAATCGCGAGCAAGCGTTCGAATATCACGGACTCGTGGCCGAACTTGGCCTCATCGCGGCGGTGGAAGCCGTGGCCACCGGTCACAACCTGTCGCCCAAAACCATCGACCTCCTCAGCCGCATGCTGGACGCGCTGGCCGCTACCGTCGACGTCCAGAATCGTCCGCCGCGCTACGGCGATGGTGACGATGGACGGGCCCTACTGCTCACCGCCCCGGCGGCGGACCGCTGGACGTCGCTTTTAGCAGTCGGAGAGGCCGTCTTTGGCGGGGAGGACTGGTGGCCCCAAGCAACACCCGACGCCGCCGCTCTCCTGCTCGGGGCCATGGCCGATGGCAAACTGGTGGACAAAGGCGCAGTTCGCAGCGACCTTCTTCATTTGGTGACGCCGGACTGACCATTCTTCGGACCAGCGGTTCCGATGAGGTGTGGTGTCGCTGCGATGGAGGTCCCCACGGATTCTTGAGTATCGCCGCTCACGGTCATGCCGATGCGCTGTCGGTTGAGGTACGCCATGGGGGAGTGGATGTGCTGGCCGATCCTGGTACCTACTGCTACCAGGGGGATCCGGCATGGCGGGAGTACTTTCGATCAACCCTTGCTCACAACACCGTACAGATCGATGGCCTGGACCAATCCGTTTCGAAGGGCCCATTCCTATGGTCCCGCAAAGCCGTCACCGAAGTCCTTGAGGTTCCTGTCGACGGTCAACCCGGTCCCCAGTCTTGGAAGGCCCGTCACGACGGCTATCGCCGGCTCTCGGACCCGCTCGGTCATCAGCGCAGCGTCACCTTGGACCCCAGCACCAACCGTCTCGAGATCCTTGACGAGTTGAACGCCGTTGGTACGCATTCGATCGCCATGAGCTTCCATCTCGGGCCATCCATACGTTGCGTTTTGACGGGATCAGAGGCCGCTCTTCAGCTGGAGCGGCCTCGACGGACACGATCACGAAGCGACGATGGAGCTGCCCCCTGCACTGGCCTGGTCAACCAGTACCGGCAGTATGGAGCCGATCCTTGGGTGGTACTCCGCTTCGTTCGGCCACAAAGTGCCAGCGACAACCCTGATCGGCGCGGGGACAGTCCAGCACGGCAGCTTTCCGGACCGTACTTCGATTTCCCTAGTCTCGATCAGAGCTCGGCCACGAGTGGTGGCATCAATACCGACATGGCCACGGCGAGATCAAGCAGATAGGTACTGGGCTGACCCAGACCCGTCTCGGTGTACGAGGCAATGGCGCAGTAGACAATCAGGAAGAGAGCGATCGCTTTTCCGGGTCCTCGAGGTCGCGTCAGCGCCACAATCAACAAGGCGAGCAGCACCAGGCCATCAATCAGGTCGCCCACTAAACCTTGGTCTTGGTAGGTCGAGAGCCAGCTTGAGTCGATGGAGAGGCCGTTGAAGGAGTCGTTCGACAGTCCGTAGCCGAACCATGTGTTGACTTCGGTTCGTGGAGAGGCCAACAGCGGAGTCCAGACCGTTGTGCGGCCGCTCAGATTGCTCACCTCTTGTGCGTTCTCACCCCGGTTGAACCATCCATTCAGCGCTGGTGCGAAGCTGACTGCGCCCACGATTCCGACAATGAGCACAATGGCGAACGTCGTCCGAACGCGCTTGCGAGAGAGGAACAGACTCAAACCGGCAACAAGGATCCCCGCCAGCGAGGCTAAAAGTGCCGTGCGGGTGTGCGTCAAGAGCAAGACGCCAATGCCGCCGATGATGACGAATACGGTCCATCGAGAGTGGAAGATTCCAGCAAACCACATGACCACGGTGAGTCCGACGAGCACGGCGGCGTAATGAGCGACCTGGGTGGGGGGGATCGGCCAAAGGTCACCCCCGAGGCGACCACCTCCCGCTTGCGCAAAGGCCCGGCTCGGAGAGATGGCGATCCCAGCCACGACCACGGCCAGCACAATTGTGATGGCGCGGCGTTGAAACTGCAGGATCATGAAATCCTTGCGACCCCACCAAGGGGTGGTGATCCAAAGCGCTCCAACAAAGGCAATAAAGCGCGCGCATCGAATCATTGAACCGAGACCGAAGTAGCCGCGAAAGCTCATCGCAGCCGACGTCACGCACAAGACGGTAAAGAGAATGAGCAGGACGTTTGGGCGAATGAGGAGTTTTCGGTTGATTGAGATGATGAGGACGAGCGCTACCGCCAAAGCCCCTTCGGTAATGATCTTGCCCACCGAAGAGGGAATCGGAAGGATGTTTGTCGGTGATTTTGAGTACGTGAGAACGTCAAGGAATAACAGACCCCAGACCCAGCCCACTCGGCGCCGAACGGACTGTTCGTTCGCACCAGCGAGGATTCCCCAATCTCGGGCCAGCGCCGGAGGCAACGTCTCGAGTTGCGCGCCTTCCGACAGGTTCATCACGGCAATGGTGTCGACGTGGTGGTCACGCCAAGGGGCAGCCCAACAAGCGGCGCACCGGCGTGCAACAGTCCAACGGATTCATCGTCCGGATCAGCATCGAGCAGTATGGCCGAGCGGATAGGAACTCCCGCCACTCGAAGAAGGGCGGCGGTGGCATTGACGTGTTGCGCGCTCGAACGACCGGCGGTCACGGTGACAATCGATTCTCGGGCCCACTCAAGGTGCCATGCACCCATGCCAGGATCGATCACGGCCAGTGCGATCACCGCTTTGACCCCGTTTCCACCAGAGAGCCAGATCGGTTCCGGAATATCAGTGGTCCGGTCAATACTGGATACCTTCGCTGCGCTTTCTCTTGCCCTGGCCTCGTAACGAGTCGACGTATCAATCCCCAGCTCGTCGAAGGCCTGGGCCAGCTCCCCAGTACCGGTGAGATCGGCTGCCAGTACAGAGATTCCTTCACTCTTGAGCCTGCGGGCCAGAACGGCCACGGCGGCGGCAGGGAGTGCAACATCGTCGGCTGCAACCACCAACAAGGTCGTTTTGTCCCCGTTGGGGATTCCGCATCGTCGAATGTAATCGGCCAACACGCCAACCTGTTGGTTTGGTTTGTTGGCCATGCGCCCAACGAATTTCGGCTCAATCTTTCTCGGGTGACGAAAGCGCCCAAGACTGAGTTCCACGGGAGCTCCAAGAAGGGAGGCGACCTCGTCCCGCCGACGCACTCGATCGGAGAGCACGGCCATGACAACGATGTAGCCCACTCCGACCAACAGTCCGAAGATAAGACCAGAGAGGGCCCCTTCTCCGTACAACTTGGTTGATGACGCCGGCAGGAGCGTGCCCGGTGTCAGAACTCGACTCCCGCTGGCAACCGTGATGTCAGCAACTTGGTTTTGCTGAATGGTCTGCTCCAGAGCTGCCACTTGGTTCGTGTCTGACGACTGTTCGCCCACAAGAGTGGTGACCTGATCTCCAGGGGCCGATGTCCCAAGTGAATTGATCTTGGACGTGATCTCATGAATCTGTTGTTGTAACGCGTTGATCTGATTGTTCAGAGCCTTGTTGGCCGCCTGATTCTGCTGTTGGGCTCTGTCGGCTCGGAAACTGAGAAACGCTGTCGCCAACGCGTTCGCTCGATTCGTCGCCTCGCTCCTTGACTTTCCAGAGACTTGCAAAGTGAGCACGTTGTCACTCTGGGGCGTGGCCGGATCCTTGCCAAGCAGTTCTTGCGACGTCAGCGACGGTTCACCGAGGGCCTTGATGGCACGTTGTGCCACAGCTGACGTTTGCACCAGGGCCACATCGTTGGCCATATCCACGTCGTTGTCCGTGTTGGGCGGGTGCGCCAGGTAGAGCGTGGTGGTGGCTGAATAGCTCCGCGGCACGGCAACGTGGAAAGCCAAACCAGCCAATAGTCCAAGGGCCGCCAGCGTGATCCAGATTTTGCGCCGTCGTTTCAACACCGCGTACAGGTAGCGCAGACTTACCAGACGACCAACGAGAATCACGGGTGGCTGGGGCTGTGGATCGACCCTCAGGTCCGAGCCGCCTAGTGCACTGCGAGCGGTGTCTTGGTCGTCTTGTGTGAGATCCGGCTGGTCGCTAAGCGATGTCATCTGAGTTCGCCCGGCCCAACCCATTGCTCGGTCACGGGGCCCAGTGCGCGCTGACGGAGGAATCGATCCACTTGAATATTCGAGACTGGCTGTGTTCCAGACGTACGGTCGCTGTTCACCGGATTCGTAACGATCAATCCCTTTACCGCCAGCCCTTCGTGCCCGAGTGCGAGGAGCACCCTCGTGAGTTGCTCTTGTCGGAATTCGGCGGCCGAAATGGCGAGCACGACTGTTCCCCTGGCCACGAAGGCCGGGAGCTTGGGGTGGTCGGCGTCGAGCACCACGGATATAACCGTCAGTTCGGAGTCGGATTCGTCGAGTGTGGGCGAACCCTTCAGCGTTCTCAGGTTTGGCCTCGGTACCTCGTTGCGCGCTGAGAGGATGTCGCATGCCCCGCTGATGCCCATTGAGGCGGCGTCATCCGAGGTGAGTATCAACGACGTGGGCAACCCCAAGACTGCTGACGACACCGCGAAGTGAACCATTCCAGCGATGGCTGGCTTGTCGTTGCTCAGGGTGACAACTGTGATGACGGGTTGGCCATCGGCTGGTAGGTCCAACTGACTCAATGCCCTGTTCACGTTCCAAAGCTCCGTGGCCTCCGGCGTGTAATCGCACAGGAGACTTAGCCAGGCTGCCGCGTTCTTTCCAGGCCGAACGCGAGGGGAGAGGATGACCGGAACTCCCACGGCGTTGGCGATGTCTTCGCGCGTCGTAAGGCGGCGACGCTGGCGACGAGTGGTGACGAAGATGCATCCGACAATGAAGCCAAGAAGAGCGCCGAGTAGCACCGGGAGAATTCGGCTCAGCGTTGACGTCGGATTGATCGTGGCCGTTTGAATAACCGCAGTCCCTCCGTTCGCCGACGCCGTATTCAGTTTGGCCGAAGCGATTTCGCTGTTGACGTTTTGAAGACGAAGGGCGGCGGCGGACTGGGCCGTCGTGAGGGTGCCCAGAAGAGCCGTCTCTTGCTGGGTGGCCGCAGACGACTGACCACCGGCGGCGATGGATGCTTGTACGGATTGAATTTCTTGATCCACCGTATTGACTTGCTTGGTGAGTTGCGCCGCCTGCGCTTCCAGCCCCGACATAGCGCTGTTCCCCGCAGAGTTGCTGTTCGAAGTGACGAAGGCAACAAGCCCAGTTGCGACCGAATTAGCCAAGAGCTGGGTCCGGCGGCTTGAACTGCCTGTGGCCGTGATTTGCACGATATTGGAAGCAACCGGTTCCACCGTGACCGCTTGCTTCGCTTGCGCAAATGAGAGTGGGGGAGTCACCTTTGCCGCTGCCGCGCCGAGAACTGCCGAGCTATTGGCAATCTCGCTGTCGGTCACATTGGTATTTGCTGCAGGCGTTCCGCTTGAGTCCGTCCCGTTCGCCGCGCTGGTATTGGTCGGCACGAGGACAAGGGCGGTGGCGCTGTAGGTCGTGGGCAGCCAGAGCACCACGCCAAGGCCAACGAGTGCGCCAATGAGCGCAATACCCGCAATGGTCCAGCAGTGCTGGCGTAGTTGACCTAACGGTCCCCGAACATCAAACGCCTGTTCGGACAATTGCGAGCCTTCTCCTCTTTAGGAACTGGATGGAATTCACCCTCATGAAGGAGCGATCTGGGGAGCCTTTGATACATCCCTCCACCAGGGTTCGGGTGAGATTCGCTCCCTAGGGGTTATCGGTGCTGGACGAGTCTTGGCCCCAGGTGGATTGCCAGGTGGCGAAGCTGTCCACCTGGGATTGGTCATGGACCATGAACTCCCAGGGACCGTTGTAGGTGTTGTGGGTGAAGGTGTTGTGCTGGGTGATTGAAATTGCCGTCTCAACCACCGTTTTCAGGTAAGGAGACCACGTGGGGTCAGTGCCGTACTCTGAGAAGTCGCCTTGGAGGCCACAGCTGGTGGCGGCGGTGCACTTGGTGCTGATGGAGGCCGGGGCGAAGTTGAAAGTGTTGCCGGTGACCGAGACGTTTTGGGTCTTCCAACGGCAGTTGTCGTAGTAGTCGATTGGGGTCTGGCCCGGTGTGCTGCCCTGCAGATTGGCCTGGGTGCAGGTGGTCGAGTTGACCTGAGAGGGGTCGACCAGGGTGCAGGTGCCCGTTGAGGTGTTGGCTGGTGAGCCACAGAACCGGTTGGCGTCCTCCCAGAGAACCACGCCGGACCAGTTATTGGTGAGAACGTTGCCGCTGATGGTGAGCGAACCGCTGTAGGCCCCGGCCACTCGGCTGTCGCCGCCGGATTCAGAGATGTAGATCGCACCTTCGGGGAAGCCCGGGTTGGCCGGACCCGCACCCAGAGCGTTGCCGATCAGGGTGTTGTCCGAGATCAGCGCGTTGTAGCTGATCTCATACTGGATACCCACTGAGTAGTTGTTGGAGATGTAGTTCTCCGAGATGTTGAACCCAGTGTTGTTGGTGTCGGCCCAGAGCCCAACGTCTTGGTTGCCGTGGACGTAGTTGCCCGTGACCGTGGCCCCGTCAACCTCCCAGAACTTGCCACCACCGGCACAGCCACATCCGGGGTCGACGACTTCCCAGTTGTAGGTGTCGTTGTTGGAGATCTCGTTCCCGGTGATGGTGATATTGCTCACACCGTTCGGGAGGTAGGCGCTGAAGCCGTACTGACCGTTCTCGGTCAGGCAGTTGTCCGAGAGCACATCGTTGTTGCCGAGCATGACCCCAGCCCCGGCGTTGTACTCAATGGTGTTGTGGGCAATGGTCCAGTTGGAACCCGAGTCATGGTTGACCACGCCCTCGTTGTTGTTGCCCCCGGTCTGGCCGAAGTTCTCAATGGTCAGGTACTCGACCGTGACCCCAGTGGCGGTCTGGGTAAAGGCGTAGTCGTTGTCGTTCTGACCGTTGAGGATGGCCCCGGGCGCCCCGATAAAGGTGTCGCCCGTCTTCGGGATGATCTGACCGTACTGCCCCGGTGCCCAAGGTGTAGGTCCCCGGTGAGAACCAGAACGTGGTGCCGGCGGCATCAGCCGACACCACCGTGCTCGGGTTCTGGGCCGGCTTCAGCGTCACTGCACCCGGCCGGTGCGGTGGCCGGCCCGTTCAGATAGGAGGTATTCCCACAGACCTGGGCCGGCGGGGTCGAAGGCGCCACACCGGTCGGCGGCGTGGTGACCCCAGTGGGTGGCGCTGAACTCGACCCACCCGACGAACCCGAACTGGTCGAACCAGCGGGTACCAAGGCCACAACTCCACTGACCGTGTTGGGCACAGGAACTGACAACCAGGGCTTTTGGAAGCGGGCCGGAGTCGCAACCAGCAGGCTGGCAATGGCGGCTTGCGAATTACCCCCATCATTGACGGTCGCACCCTTTTGCATGCCCGATGGTGCCCCAGCCACGGTCTGCCATCCTGAGGATCCTTCACCGCCCACAATCATTTCGTCCGCGACCTTTGTCGTGACAGCAGGAGCCGATGCGCCAGCCTGGCCCTTTGCGAACTGAATCGTGCCCGTGGCGTTCACCCCGCTGAAGGCCATGGTCGCCATTGAGGTTTGTGTTGCCGGGGTGACGGTGGCAGAAGTCGTCGATTGAGCGCCACTGACCACCGAAACACAGCCAGCCACGTTGGTCGACGCCGTGACCTTGTCGAAGCCCATCGTCGATCCTGTAGGACAACCAATGGTGGCGAAGGGATAGGTCTCCACGATGCTGACGACAACATCGCCCGCCACGGTGCCTACCGGAAGAAGGGTCGAGGGCGTGCTTGAAGAACCTGACGCAAACGTGGTGGCGGTCCCGATGCTCTGAGGCACCACGACGTCAGCCCCGATGGCGTCCGACGAGTGCCCTTGCGACGTTGCGTAGGTGACCAGACCAATTACTGCGGCGAGAACAACACAGCCCACGAGCAGAGCTCGACGCCTAGCCCCGGAGAACCGTGGTTGAGGCTTGGCCACATCAGCTCGGGAGTCGTCAGAACCTTCGGCTCTACCAAGAAGATGCTTGCCACTTTCGGGCTCATATGTCATTCAGTATCAGCGATCCTTGCGATGGGGAACGGGGGAAGGGTTGCGGGACTGGTCATGCCAACCCTTGGGTTATCAATTCCCCTATGGAGTTATCTCAAACCTCGGACCCGCCCTTGTTGGACTCGCCAACCCCCGAAATGCTCCATTTTCCTAGGTGGTTCCCGAGCAAGGTACCACGAGGACCATCGTCTGAGTGGTCATGGAATAGAGGATATTTCAGCCCTCTCAGCACACCAGATTCACCGTCACCAGACGTTGCGCTTTCGCTTCCTTTTGGGTCAGATTCCCATCACGAGATCTCGTGCAGCAACGTGGTCAATCGAGGATCGGACTCGAAGAGTTCCGGTCCATTCTCCCTGGTCCGCGCAAAGCGGACCACCAAATGTCCAGTTGCCCCGGGGAGCACTTCGGTGTCCAATGGCCCATCACCAATTTCGTCTTGAAGAGCGACCACAACGCGGCGAAGGGCGGCCAGGAAATATGCCATTGACGTCCCAGACAGGCTGGTCAGGCGGCCGACGTGTTCGCCCGGGGCCACGAGAATCTCATTGCGGTCCTGACGGACGAAAAACATCGCGT
>CAWDLP010000009.1:0-95254 GCA_963803215.1 uncultured Acidimicrobiaceae bacterium | reverse complement strand
GCCGAACGCTGCCGCGCGCCCGCTTCAAAAATTTTCAACGACACGATCGCCTCGCGCCTGAAACCCGATAACGTGCGGTTAATTTTCTTCGATGCGCGCCCGACGACCATCGCGTTCTTCACTTTCGGTTGGCAACGCGATCTCGAGAGCACGGGCCAAGATCGCGCGTTCTACATCCAGTTCGACCGTCGCTGCGAAGTCCTCAACATGGGCGGCGGGAATGCCGCCATGGAAATTGTCAGGCAAGCACAATGAAACGCTGGCTAATTCCTCTGATGTTCGCGTTGTGCGCGTGCACGAGCGGGCAGAAGAACGTCCGCGGACTCGCGTCCGATTCTTCGAGCGCCGGCCGGTTCACCTTGGAGCGCGTGAAGCTCAACAATCTGCCGGTTGAACAAAGGGTTGGCTATCAACTCGAGAATCCCGATGTTCCGTTTCTTGGCTGCGTTTTATATCTCGAAGGCCTCGGCGATTCGATGCTCAATCACCAACCGACGTTTAGCGCGCTGACGAACTCCGGCTTCCGCGTGCTCGCGTTCGACTACCTCGGCCAGGGCGGATCCGACGGCGATATGGACGCCACTCGGCTCGATTCGCAACTCGTCGTTCATGTCGATCCCACGTTCGTCGCTATGCCCGACGACCGATATGAAATCGGCGGACAGGCCAAGCGCGTTTGGGAAAAATACACGGATTTCAAGGATCCCGTTTTTCACCGCGATTGTGCCAAGAGCCGCCGCATGATCCTCGGTTGGTCGACCGGTGGACTCGCCGCGTACAAACTCGCGCATGAAGAATGGGCCGACGCCGTCGCTTTGATCGCGCCCGGCATCGTGACCAACAAGTGTATCGGCGAGGCCGCCGGCAGCGTTTTCAATTGCGTGCAAAAACTTTGGAACGGTCAAGTCATCACCACGCGAACTCTCACCCGCAATCCGTTCAACCGCGAACCCGATCCGCATGTCGATCCCATTAAACCGGATTCACCAAGCAAAGTTTTGTTTTTCGCGGCCAACCTCACAGTGACCTCTTTGCAATCCCGACGCTGGCAGATCAATCCTCACGTGAGCGGCATCGTTTTTCTCTCGGGCGAAGACGATACCTACGTCGACAACCGGAAATCCGAATCGATACTCGTCAAAAGGGCTCCGCATTTCAAAATTGTTCCTTATGAAAAAGGCTCGCTCCACGAACTCGACAATGAGATTCAACCGATCGCCGAAGATCTTCGCGCACGGACAGTGGAGTTTTTTAGAAACATATCCTCGCCGACCGAGTAGCGAAGTCGCCACGAATCTGTTACTTATTATTCGTGGATACGGAATTCGGTCCGAGTAGAATGATGGCTGGGCCATTCGACTTGAGATTGTTTCCATCGACAGTGTTGCCCGAAATCGTATTGTAATTCGAGTTTAGGAACTCCTCGACGGCTGCGTAGTAGTTGCCGGACTCGTTGGTTCCATTCACTTGAAAATTGGTCGCATTATCTAAAGCAATGCCGATTCCTTGATTGGCGGACACTTGAATTTGCGAGATTGATCCGCCGTTCGAATTCACCAGATGAATACCATCACCCAGCTGATTCGCCACGATGCCGCCAGTGATATTTGCCTTTGGGTCAGCTTGCACGGTCGTGTTGTCGTAGACCTGCAAGTGCGGATTGATATTTCCACTGGCGGCGCCAAGCCGCCAAGATCCAGCCGGTATGATTAACGTCCCTCCACCCGCCGCCTTGATGGCGTCGAGCCCGGCCTGAAATGCCGCGGTATCATTTGCAATGCCGTCGCCGACCGCACCGTAGTCCATCACATTATGCGAAGTGCTGCTGGCGGATTCGCTCGAAGATGAAGATGCAAAATGGGCGGACTTGTATACCCCGCTACATGCAGTTCCAGTTACTAACGGAAATATTCCAATTATGAGACGTCTTGCCCAGCCCACTATATAGAGAACTGCAAGGCTCCCACCACCTCGTGATGATTTAACCGACCGGCGGACACTTGAGCCCAGTCGAACCTTCTAAAATGAATAGGAGTTCGCCGGACTAAAGTGGCGCAATCAATTCAAAATGTATTAAATTGACATTTTAATATTTCAAATAATCATTTGAAATATCTGAATAGACGTTTTATTATGTTCGGATGGCACCAAAACCGACCAAGAAGAAATCTGAAGGGAACGAGCCGGACACGACTCGCCAATTGTTGATCGACGCCGCGAAGAGTGTGTTTGCGGATAAGGGGTATGAGGGCTCGACCGTCAAAGACATCGCGGACGCTGCCGGTGTGAATATCAGTCTGGTCAGCTACCATTTTGACGGCAAAGAGAACCTCTACCGCATTTGCCTCGAGACGTTCGCCAACAATCATATCGCCGCGGCTGAGCGAGCCTTGAAGTCGCCGGCCAACCGCGAGGAATTCAAGCTCGTCTCCAAATGTTTTTTGAGGAATTTATCGCGTTAATCAGTCGGAGCCCGACGTTTGTCGATTCATGCATCGCGATTTCGAAAAACCAATCCGATCGCGATTGAAGTTTTCCAAAAGAGCTTTCTTCCGATGTACGAGAAACTCGAAGCGTTCGTTCTCGGCAGCGAAAAAAGCCGGTCTGATTCCGAAAGACCGTCGATACCGAGTCAGCACTGGTTGATCTTCGGCAGTCTCGTCCACTTGGTCAAATGGACAAAACCAGACAAGAAATGGGACGTCATTCGCTCCTCGAGCCACGCCGGTTCGAAAACACCATTCGACAGTTCGTCGAGCACGCCACTTTTGGACTGTTCGGAGGAGGGAATATGAAATGCTGATTGGTCTTCCTCATTGCGCAACCGCTGACGGCGTTCGCCGAAGACATCTCGCTCACGCGTTATGTCGACCAAGCAAATTCGCGAAAAGGATGACGACTACGTCGCGTCCCAAAAGTCGATGGAGGCCGAAGAACTGACCGGCCGCGAAGGCGAATGGCCTTGTCCACGAACTTATTCGCAAACGCCAGTCACACGAGCGACGCCAAACCGAATTTGCTTTTCGACTATGCAAAAATTGATCGACCGATTGTATCAATTGGGTTTAACCAACAGACCTCTATCGGTGTTATCCGGAAAGCTCTATTATAACTCTCCGATACCAACAATATCAGGGACTCGCGTTCGGCGGAACGCCGCCCTAGACGATCACCGGCATTCAAGGCAGTCCCACGCTCGAACTGACGATTCCGATCTGGCGAAACTGTTCGGTCACGAAACTAAGGTCAGATCGAACAGAATGACGCCGGCACGGCGGCCAGGAAATTTGGCGACAGCTTCAAATGAAAACGATCTCTTGCAAGGCCGAATCCGCCTATTGGGCTCTGGCGCTTGCGCGAGAAACAGTTAAAGTTCAAAAAGACGCTCTTGACCGGGCCGTTCAGCTGAACAAATTGAACGTCTACAAAGCGGATTCCGGCCTCGCCGATCGCGCCGACGTTCTTGCAAACCCAAGCAGCGGTCGAGGCGCGCCAACTCGATTTGAAATCCGCGCAAGACGATGAACAAATCCGCGGCGCGCGCTTTCAATTCGCTGCGGGGCGCGATTCTTCAGCGGTGGACGAAAAACTCGGCGCCGTTGTCGACCGATCGCCTCTCGGAGACTCGCCATTCCGGCCCGCGTGCCGAACTTCGCGACGACACGCGCGCCGCCCTCGAGCAAAGACGCGCGAATGTCGCAGGGCCGCAGGCGTCTCTCGAGAAATATAAACCGACGCTTGAGATCTTCGGAACCGCCGCGCTCAACAATCGCAACTCCCACCAATACCGGCAATGCGCTTAACAACTCGCTTGGACACCAGCCGGCCGACCGACACGATTGGAGTTCGTTTTTCCGCGCCACTCGATTTGGGTTTCATCAACGACGTCGCAGCAAGGCTGGGCGGCGAAATTGCAAAGCTCGCGAAACTTCGGTATCAGCGCCGACTCTTCGAACAAGAACAACAATGGAACGGGTCTCAAAGACAAATTCCAGCAAGCGAAAGACCGTCTGACGATTTACGACCAACTCGAAAAGACTCAAAAGACCAAACTCGAATACGAACGCGTCCGCCGGCAACGCGGCCGCACGACCACGCAACAAGTTTTGCTGTTCGAACAGGACTATGAGCAAGCCCAACTCGGGCGCATCAAAACGATGTCGGATATTCTGCAGCTGCTGGCGCAGATGAAAACCTACGGGAGTAGCCCCATGAATCTCGCCGATCTATCCATCAAACGGCCCATCTTCATCACCTGCGTCGTCATCTTGAGTTTCGCCGCCGGCTTGATTTCGATGAGTCGACTCGGGATCGATCTCTTTCCCGACGTCACGTTCCCGGTCGTCGTCGTCACGACGCCTTATCCGGGCGCGGGACCGACGGAAGTCGAAACTCTGGTCTCGAAACCGATCGAAGACGAACTCAGCACGATCTCGGGAGTGAAACGCCTCACGTCGGAAAATCGCGAAGGCTCGAGCGTCGTGATCGTCGAGTTCACGATGGAAACCGACGTCAAATACGCCGAACAGCAAGTGCGCGACCGCGTCGGCTCCGTCCGTTACAAACTTCCGACGGACATCAAAGAGCCGACCATTCGCCGCATCGATCCGTCCGATCAACCCATCCTGACCGTGCGCTCTGACGCCGATCTGCCGCCAGCCAAACTCTTTGACCTCGCCGACGACAAGATTCGGCCGCGTCTTGGAGCAAGTCAACCAAGTCGGGCTGGTCGATATCAACGGCGGCCGCAAGCGCGAAATCCACGTCGTCCTCGACCGCAAGAAACTCAAAACCTATGAACTCTCCGTCACAGGCGTTGCGTCAGCAAATTGGCGGGCGCCGGCGAAGACATTCCCAGCGGCAAAAAGAGCGAAGGCGACAAAGAAACGATTTTCCGCACCATCGGCCAATTCAAGAGCATCGACGATATTCGCTCGCATGGTCGTGAATTTCTTCGGCAACGACGTGCCCGTCCGTATCGGCGACGTCGGAACCGTCGAGGATTCGCTCGAAGACGAAACCGACCGCGCCTATCTCAACGGCAAGAAAGCCCTGTTCATCAATGCCTACAAACAATCCGGCGCCAACACCATTCGCGTCGTCGACGATCTCAAAAAGCGCGTCGACGAAGATCAACAAGGAATACGCCGGTCAAGCCGGGCAATCCGAAGTTGACCATCATTCGCGACGGATCGGTTTGGATTCAGCATCAACGTGGATGACGTGAAGGAAACCATCTCCATCGGGATCCTCCTCGCGGTGTTCGTCGTGTTCTTCTTCTTGGCGAACGGCCGCTCGACGATTATCACCGGCTTGGCGCTTCCGAACTCGCTCATCGGCGCGTTTCTCCTGATGGCGATCGCCGGCTTCACGATCAACATCATGACCCTTCTCGCGCTCAGTCTTGCCGTCGGTCTTCTCGTCGACGACGCCATCGTCGTGCGGGAAAATATTTTCCGTCATATTGAAATGGGAAAGAGCCCGATTCAAGCCGCGCTGGAAGGAACGGACGAGGTCCGCCTCGCCGTCATCGCGACGACGCTGACCGTCATTGCGGTTTTCGGTCCTCTGGGATTTCTCAAAGGCGTGGTCGGTCAGTTCTTCAAACAATTCGGATCTCACAGTCGTGCTTCGCGATGGCGATCAGTTTGTTCGACGCCCTCACGATCGCGCCGATGCTGTCGGCCTACTTCGCCGGCGCGACGCAAGTTCGCAAAAAAGGGCATCTACTATTACACCATCGGCAGCGGTCTTGCGCGCGTTCAACCGCTTTCAAGACTGGCTGGAAAATGCTTATGAGCGATCGCTCCACTTCACCGTTCGCCATCCCGTTCATCATCTCGTTTTCGCAGCTGCTGATTTTCGTCGGCAGTCATCGGTCTCGCGGCCTATGTTCCGAAAACTTTCTTGCCGGCGCAAGATGCCGGCGAATTTGCCGTCAGCCTCGATATGCCGCCGGGCACGAATCTCGATGCGATGGCGGAGGTCGCGCTCAAAGCGAACGACGCTCATCACGTAAGAATCCCGAAGTTCAATCGTCTCCGCTCTGACGGTCGGCTCCACGCGACGGCGATCCGAACAAAGCCGATTTCTACGTTCACCTCGTGGACTCCCATCAGCGCCCTGTCAATACTTCGCAGGTCAAGGATCGTCTGCGCGAACAATTGAAGGATCTCGCGTTCGCCAATCCGGTGGTCAAAGACTACGACGCCGTCGGCGGCGGGCAACGTCCGTTCACTCTCAACATTCTCGGCGACGATCAAAAACAGCTCGAGGAATTCGGCAACAAGCTGAAAGCAAGACTGAAAGATCATCCGGCCCTGCTCGACGTCGACGTCAACTTCCGCCCGGGAAAACCGGAATTTCAAGTGCAGCCGGATAAGAATCCGGCGCAGCAGCTCGGAATGTCGACGGTGAGCATCGGTCAAGAACTGCGCGCTCAGGTCGAAGGCGTGACGCCGGCGAAGTTCCGCGAGAACGGACTTGAATATGACGTTCGGGTTCGCCTGCAAGAAAGACCAGCGCGATCTGCAAGGGCGGCTTCAAGGAGACCTACGTTCCGAATCTCAACGGCTCGCTCGTGCCGCTCGCGAAGGTCGCGACTCCGATCGACGCGGAAGGTCCGTCGCAAGATCACCCGCCAAGATCGCAGCCGCTATGTTCAAATCGCCGCCGATATTCGCCCCGGCATGGGAATGGGCGACGCCATGGAGGACATCGATGCGATTCTCGCGGACGGCGAGATGCAAGCTTCCGCCCGGCATGAGTCACAAATTCATCGGGCAAGCCGAAAACTTCCAAGAACTCGGCCAGAACATGGTCTTCGCGATGGGCGCCGGCGTGCTCTTCATCTTCTTGGTGCTGGCGAGCCTCTACGAATCGTTCGTGACGCCGTTCACGATCATGCTCGCCATGCCGCTGGCGATTTGCGGATGTTTCGTCATGCTGCTTCATCGGACATAAGACGCTCGACATCTTTTCGATGATCGGGATGGTCATGCTTCTGGGTGTGGCGGTGAAAAACTCGATTTTGCTTGTCGACTATGCCGGACAGCTCATCTCGCGACGGAATGGACCGCGAACGTCGCGATTATCAAATCCGGAAAAACGCGGCTTCGTCCGATCTCTGATGACGACGATGGCGCTGATCGCGGGCTCGCTGCCGATCGCGATGGGCCTCAACGAAGCCTCGAAGCAGCGAACCTCGATGGGGTTCGCGATCATCGGCGGCTTGATCAGCTCGACGGTTCTCACCCTGTTCGTGGTGCCGGCGGCGTTCTCGTATGTCGATCGCTTCCGCGTTTGGTCTTCAGGCATTTTGGGTCGGATCTTCATGGCCGAACATCGCGAAGGGCCGGAGGCCTCTCGGGCCACCGACTCTCCGGAGCAGGAAGGTAAATCAGAAAAGGTCGCGTCGGTTCACTGAACGTTAGTTGCAGTTACCGGTCGGAACCTGAATCAAGTCTTGGATATTGATTGTCGACGTCGACGCCGTGTCGACGTTCACGAATACGCCACCACCGCTCGCCATGCCTTTGAGCACGCCGGAAGCGACGGGATCGTTGATCGTGCCGTAGTAAACCGTGCTGAAGGCGACTCGGCCAGGCGCGAGCGCCTCGACGCTTTGAATGGCGGCGTTCAAGCTGGCGGTATCGACACTGCCGTCTCCATTCAATGCGTCGGTCGGATAACCGTCAGACATGAAGATCACATAATAGAGAGGCGCGGATTTACCGGACATCGAAACGCCGGGATCGTTGGCGATCGCCGTTTTCACTTCTTCGATCGCGGCGAGATAAGGAGTCGCATCGTTATCGACTTCTTGAGTCTCAAAGTAATTCAAAGCAGCGCCCATCGCGGTGGAATCCGAGAACGTCGGATCCGCGTTCGTGCCGATGTACGCGGTCGCCGAGACATTGGAGAACGTCTCGAAGCCCCACGAGAAATTCGTTTTGGCTTTATACTTTGTGTAGAAGTCGGAAATCGAACCGCCGCGGAATGTCTTATTCGGATCGGTCGGCGGCGCGCAGCCCACGTTGTTAGGAGCCGTGCAGCCGTTCGTGCCGCTGTTTTGTGTCCAGCTGTTATTCGAGCCCGAAGTATCGACCACAAACATGATCTTCACAGGAATCGTAACGTTGGTCAGAGTGCAGCCCGGCGTTTGTACCGGATTCGGCGATCCAGACGGATTCGGCGTGATTGAATTGGTCGAATTATTCGGAACTGGTGATGTCGTGATCTTATAGTTATTGGCTGAGCAAGCGGCAAATAGCCCGCAGCATGCAACCATCATGGTTATGCGTTTCGTCATAGACACTTGTACCCTTCGTGAGTACCCCCCTACTGTTACATAGAGCAAGATCGGGGCCGGCTATTGGGCCAGGTATTTGCGGAATTCAATAAAGATTTGTCTACACAACCTCGACGTAAAGACAGTCGACACAAACGTCCAGTTCATCTTTCGCGTCAAGCGTCCGATAGGTTAGCGTGGGGGAGACATGTCTGATAATGGGACTTCCTGGTATCTCTGCAATTCGAAAACACAATATCAGTCGAACTCTTTGACATGGGACGAAGTCCGCAAGCAATGCATGGACATTCTTGAGGAAGACGCCGCTCTTTGGAACGCGTGGCAGGAGACTTGGGAAGGTTGGAAACCGATCGCTGACGTTCCCGAACTGAAAGCACTCCTGAAGAAAAAGGTCATCGCACCACCACCGAAGCCCTCGGCCGCAGTTCCGCCGCCGATTCCGAAAATTCCGCCAATTCCGAAAATGGCCGCGCCGGCACCGGCAGCCGTAGCCGCTCCGAAAACCGGCCCGCAACTTCCGGTCATGGTCGGCAAACCGAACGACGGCAAACGGAAACACGAGCGGATTGAAATTCGTTTACGTGTGATCATTCGCAACGCCCAAATGACGTTCCGTACCTTTTCAAAAGACATCTCGCTCGGCGGGATTGCATTGGAGAACGCGGTACCCGAGCATCTTTTCGATGCCGGCTGCCACATCTTCATCGCCGGCCCGGACGGCCATGAAAACTTGCGCTTCGATCTCGGCGCGACGTCGCGCAACGATCTCCGGTTCTTCTCGTTCGCCAATTTGGACGAACGCTTCATGAAGAAGCTCGGTGATTGGTTGGAGAAGCACGCGAAGTCCAAGAGCTCCAAAGCCGGCTAAAGGTACCCGGTACCTTTCCTCTCTCTAAGATTTCCGCTGGAATTGAAATGGATAAATAACGATCGTCGGCTTGCCGTTGCCTGCTTTCGGGAATTTAATTCCGTGGATCACGGTCTGCACGCACGCTTCGAGGTGCGGCGATTCCGTGGAATTCGTCGTCGTGTTGATCCATTCGACGTGGCCGTCGGGATGGATGCGCCACTTGTATGTGATGCGTCCGCCGATCTTCGGCTTGAGCATCAGCGCACGATCGTAGCAAGTGCGAATGTCACGTCGATAAGCCATCAACGCTTTTCTGACCGCGTCTTTGTCGAGACCGCCCTCGGCCGAGAAGTCGTCTCCGACTCCGTAGGGATCGCCCCCTCCGCCACCGCCGCCGAACGCTTTGTAACTCGTTCCGGAACCGCCCGCACCAGCCATCGCAGCAACCGAGCTTCCGGATTGCGAGTCACCCGCGGTGGGCTTGGAGAATGCCGCGGTTAGGCCGCCGCCATTGTCTTTTGCTTTCTTGCCGACAACCCCGGACGGGGGCTGTTGCACGACGAATTTGCCCTCACTGCCGCTCGCGGTGTTGCTCACGATGCCGTCGTTGATCACTTTGTTCGCTTCAACAACGTTCGGCTTCGACGTTTTCAATGCACCGAGGAGACCCATCGTGTTGACGTTCGCTTTCGGTGCGGGCGAGTTCGCGATGCCGCCCGTTTTCTTGTCCTTCGATTTATCCAAGAGCTTCGCCTTCGGCGCCGCTTTCTCGTCGTTCTTTGGTCCCGGCTTTTCGTCGTTTTCCGCTTTTTTCGGTTTCTCTTGCGGAGGCTTCACTTTCGGCGGCGGCTCTTCCTTCGGTGGTTCCTCTTTCTTGACGACCGGCTCCGGCGGCGGCTCGACGGGCGCCGGCGGCATCTCTTTCAAATTGACGATTTCAATCTTCGCAACGCGCGGCGGTTCCTTGATCGGCTCCGGCGGAACAAAATCGCCGTTTCTGAGCGCGTAGAAAACCGATCCCATGATCACGATCGTCAGCGCCGCCCAACGATAGAACGGATCTTTGAATAGAGATAACGGCGCGGGCGGAACTTCGATCTTCGGAACCAAGCGGAAATAATGATCGGACTTTTGCCAATTGATCTGAACGAGTTCGCCCGGCACCAACCGAGCCGCCTTGACTTCCTCGTGCTTGCCCGCGAGCAGCGCGGATACGCCTTGGTAGACGCGGGCGTCGACCAGTCGGCTCGTGTCGATCTGAACGGGAACGCCAGATGCTTCCGCCGACCATTCGACGGAAATCAAGGGAACGTGCGGGATCATGACTTTACGTGCGCCGCTTTTGATTGGATCCATGTGGCGCACGTGTGTGACGGAACCCGAATCTTCGCGAATACTCACGACCTCGAGCTGATAGGTGCCGCTCGAGGCCGACTTAATTAATTTCTTTTCCTGAAAACTGTCAGTCAGCGTGCCGCCCTTGAGCGTCGTGTGATGCAAACGGTCCGTGCGGAATGAGAACTCGAACTCGCCGATCTTGACCGGCTTATCGCCGATGATTAGGCCTTCGCCCGCTCCGGCCTTGCCGCCGTCTTTCTCGCGTATCTGCAAGCTCTTTGAAATATCGAACACCGTCCAAACGCCGTCGTCATCGCTTTCGCCGAATGCGCCCGCGCCAACCCATTCAACGATGAAGTGAACCGGCAAAACGCCTTTCACGCGCAACACGATATCGCAAGTCGGTGACCGGCCGATAATCAGGCGCAATCCGGAGCGTTTTATGAGCGCCACAAATATTGGTCGCTGTTCGCACAGGATAGCTGGAAGCTTCGTCCCAACCTTTCGTTGAACGCAGCCCTACGCATGGACCGGATGGAATACTGGTATGAAAAATACAACCAGTTCCCGACCTTCGTTCTGGGCCAGCAATCGCAGGTATTCCCCCAGGCGCCGCTCGGTGTCGTCTATCCCACCGACAATAACGTTTTGAATACCATCGCGCCCAGCAAGTACAAGTTCGCGCCGCGCATCGGCATCGCCTGGTCGCCGAATAAATCCGATGGGGTTCTTGGAAAACTTCTGGGCGGCCCTGGCAAAGCAGCATACGCGCGGGCTACGGAATGTTTTATTCGGTGGTGCCCGGAGCTTCGCTGGCGTACAACCTGCCGCAAACCTCGGACTGGAGCCTCGCGTCCGCCACACCTTGGCGGGTGAGGTTCTCAACCATTGGTTCCACCATGCGGCGCACCAAATGCGCCCGCGCCACGTCGCGGATTTCGTCGGAGGTGTCAGAGCGGATAAGGGCCTGAGTGACCGGTCCCAGCCCATGTTCGTCCATGCGCGACAACATCCCCTGGGCCATGTCGCCCAACCCTTCGTAGCGAGAGCTCGACTGGTCACCTTGGGTCTCGGCCACCAAGGCCGCAATGTAGAGGTCGGCTTTGCTGCCGTAGTCAGCCGCGATGAGCGCATGATCCACTCCGGCCCGGATCCCGATGTCGCGAATCGTCGTACCCTCGAAACCACGTTGGCCAAACAGTTCTTGAGCTGCAGTCAACAGAGCCGCCTTGGACGCGCCTGCGTCTCGAGGCCGTGGCTGCTCGGACTTGTCCCGCGGCCGGACATCTGGGCGAGCACCGCTCACTGGCCGGCCTCCTCGCGCCCGGCTCCCAGGGCCTCGCCGGACAGCATGAGGCCCGCACTCTGAATTTCGGCTTCACGCTCTAACGTCTTTTCCACGTCGCCGACCGGCATCAGCTGCGCATTCACCGATTTACCCGGCAACCAGTAGCTGATGATGGCAGTGAACACCAGCATCGAGGTGGCCACGATCAAGGTCACCCGAAACCCTTGGTAACTCGGATAGGTCTGGCCGTGCGAGGTGAAGTGGGTGAGAACGGCGGCCGCCAACGCACTCCCCACGGCAAGACCAATGCTGCGGATCACCTGATAGAAGCCCATGGCGCTCCCTGTCTCTGAGACCGCCACGGCACGCACGATGAACCCGGGCAACACGGCGAAGGTAAAGCCGATGCCGATTCCGGCGATGCCTGCGGCCACAAACGCCTCCCAGAGCGATCGATGCTCTAGGGCGAAGAACAGGCTGGACATGGCGAAGACCAGGGCGCCAAAGGGAATCATGGTCCGCACGCCAAATCGGTGCATGTAGGCCGTGATGCAGCGACTGGCTAGGAACGACCCGATCGACAGTGGGACAAAGACCAGCCCAGAGACGAGAATCGACGTCCCAAAGCCGTAGCCAATCGATACCGGAATCTGGACGAATTCCACGATGATGGGCAAGAAGATGTACATGGCGATGGCGATGAGAAAGGCCGAGATGTCGGCGGTGAGCACCGATCGGTTCCGCACCTGGCGCACGTCAATGAGCGGGTCGGCGGTTCGCAGCTCATGGGGGATCCACAACCCCACCATCACGAGGCAGAAGGCGCACAAACCGAGTGAACGAGGCGACGACCAACCCCAATCACCCCCCTCGCTCAGCACCACCGACACCCCGATCACCGCCAGGCCGAGCGCGGTCATGCCCACATAGTCGAACGATCGAGTGCGACCCGCAGAAACTGGAGGGATGACAACGATGACGGCGATGAGCGCGATCCCGACGGTGATGGCACCAAACCAAAAGGCCGACGCGGAAGTCGAAGAACTGAGCGATCGTCGAGGTGATCGGGTAACCCAGTCCGGCCCCAACTGCCGCACTCACCGAGAGGTTGGCTATGGCACGGCCCGCCTTGTCAGGGGGGAACTCAGCCCGAGCAATTGCCATCGTCACCGGCAGAAGCCCGAGGCCAATCCCTTGGAACCCCCGGCCAATCACCAACACGAGGAACGTCGTCGACACCGCAGACAGGACGCATCCCACCAAGACCGAGGCGAGAGCAACTTCAATCACAACCCGCTTCCGCGGTCCGTCCGCCAAGCGCCCCATCGCGGGGGTGACGAGTGCCCCCATCATCAACGCCGCGGTGAGCACCCATTCCGCTGCGCTCAGCGAGACGTGGTCAGACTCTGCGATCGATGGGATGAGCGGTGCGCCGAGACTGCTGACGACCGCTACCAGCGCTGCCACACCAATGAGAACGGGCAGGATGGCGCGTCGCCGACCGGTTTCCTCGCCTGTGGTAGCAGCTGAAGTCAGCTTGAGCGCCATGGGTATTCGACCATTCTAAGTACGTCACCAGGTGATGTCACCAGTTGGTGACAACATACTTGGATTCTGTACGGAACCAGGTCACCGCCCACGCTCGCCTACTGACGGTCGTTCAGGTTGCCGTTTCTCGCCAGCCGCGAGCGCTGGCCGCGCTGGCCGATCCGAGACGCCGTGAGTTACTCGAACGACTTGCTGGCCTGGGCGACGCCACTGCCACCACGCTGGCCCACGGACTTCCTATTACGAGACAAGCCGTGGTCCAACACCTCGCCGTGCTCGATCAGGCTGGCCTTGTGAGGGGCCACCGCTTGGGTCGTGAGCGGCGATTCGAGCTACGAACACAGAGTCTCCACGAGACGGCGCAGTGGATGGAACGTTTGGCGACGCAGTGGGAGAGTCGACTCACCGCCATCAAAAACATCGCGGAAAGCCTGCACGAATCAGCCCAATAAGCCGACGGCCATCGGCCCGCGACTTGGGCTCAGCTCACACCGCCGGTTGGTTGGTTGATGGTACCCCCGTCGATAACCAAAGTCTGCCCCGTGATCCAAGAGGCGGCCTCAGAGGCCAAGAAGACGGCGGCGTTGGCGATGTCTTCAGGTTCACCCAATCGGCGCAGAGGAATATGGCTCGCCACCTCCTCTTCTCTGTCTTCCCACAACGCTCGGGCGAAGTAGGTCTTGACGAGTCCGGGC
Organism: uncultured Acidimicrobiaceae bacterium; assembly: GCA_963803215.1. Taxonomy (GTDB): domain Bacteria; phylum Actinomycetota; class Acidimicrobiia; order Acidimicrobiales; family RAAP-2; genus CAWDLP01. The sequence goes on along the minus strand of CAWDLP010000009.1, from coordinate 81,224 downwards.
GCGAGGGCATTGACGCGTACGTTCGGCGCCAGTTCGTACGAGAGCTGTCGGGTGATGTGGATGACGGCGGCTTTGGTCACGTTGTACCAACCAATGCCCGGCTCAACGCCCAGTCCACCGATGGAGGCCACGTTGATGATGTTGCCGCCGTGTTCTGCCATGGCTTTTTTGTAGGCCAGTTGGCTCCAGGTCAAGATCCCAATCTGATTGACCTCGACGGTCTTTTGCGCCCGGGCCGCATCGAGGTCGACCAAGGGCCCGAAGTAGGGATTGGACGCCGCGTTGTTGACCAGTATGTCGAGTCCACCAAAACGTTCGATGGTGGCCGAGATGCAGGCATCGGCCTGTTCTGGGTCACCCGCGTGAGCGGCCATAAAGGCCACCGACCCGTCGAGCCCCTGCAACGATTCGGCCGCCGCCACCAGGTCTGGCTCTTTACGAGCCGTGATCATGACATTGGCCCCTGATTCGGCAAAGCTACGCGCAATGGCGAGCCCGATTCCTCTGCTCCCACCCGTCACGACCGCCGTCTTTGCGTCCAATCGAATTTCCATAGCCGTGACCCTAGGCCGTCAGGCCCTCGGGTCTTAATGGATCGACAGCGCCACGGTGCACCGGAGCTGAACCGTCGGACCGCCGGTGGTGACGATTTTGCGAAGATCGCCCGCTCACCCCTCCCACTACTCTGGCCTCGTGTCGCCGACCAACCGCCTGCGTGACGAGACCTCTCCTTATCTGCGACAACACGCCAACAACCCGGTCGACTGGTACCCCTGGGGTGATGAAGCCTTCGAGAAGGCGCGAGCCGAGGACAAGCCACTGTTCATCTCCATTGGCTACGCCTCGTGTCACTGGTGTCATGTCATGGCGCACGAAAGTTTCGAAGATGAAGAGATAGCAGCGGCCTTGGCCCAGTCGTTTGTCGCCGTCAAAGTCGACCGCGAAGAGCGCCCCGACATCGACACCGTCTACATGGCAGCCACGCAAGCCTTAACCGGTTCGGGCGGCTGGCCCATGTCTGTCTTCTGCACCCCCGACGGCCGACCGTTCTTCGCCGGCACCTACTTCCCGCCAACGGAGCGCCACGGCATGCCGTCGTTTCGACGCGTGTTGGAAGCTCTGAGTGAAGCGTGGACCGAGCACAGAGCCCAAGTCGACGAGCAGGCTGACGCCTTGGTCGACGCCGTGGCCAAAGAGGTCCGCTTGGCCGATGAACTGACCGTGGCCGCGGGGGACGACGACGAGACGGTGACGTCTCTTACGACCAACTGCTCGAAGCCGTGGTGGCGCAACTCACCAAAGGTTTCGATGCCACCTGGGGCGGCTTCGGCCCCGCGCCAAAGTTCCCTCGACCGAGCCTGACCGATCTGGCCCTCCGTCATCACCTGGCCACTGGTGCTGTCGATTCCGCCCGTATGGCGTTGGTCACGTTGGACGCCATGGCCGCCGGCGGCATCTATGACCACCTCGTTGGAGGCTTCTGTCGCTACTCCACCGATGGTCGCTGGCTCGTCCCCCACTTCGAAAAGATGTTGACCGACCAGGCCCTCTTGGCCCGGACCTACCTGCACGCCTGGCAGGTCACCGGGGACGATCGTTACCAGCAAGTTCTGACCGAGACGCTCGACTACGTGCTGGATGCGTTGCGTACGCCTGACGGTGCGCTCTTTTCTTCCGAAGACGCCGACGCCGCCGGCGTCGAGGGTGGTCACGCCACCTTTACCAAGGCGCACATCCAAGAGATCCTTGGCGCGGCCGGACGGTCAGACCTCATCGACGTCACCTGTGCCTGGTACGGCATCACCGAGGCGGGCAACTGGGAAGGCACCAACGTGCTGCACCGGCCCGTCGGTGCCCCTCTCGCTCGCAGCGACGACATTGAGGCGGCACGCCTCTTGCTCTTGGAACATCGCCGCAGTCGTCCGCAGCCTGCGCTCGATGACAAGGTACTGACCGAGTGGAACGCCATGGCCATCACGGCCTTGGCCGAAGCGGCCTGTGCCACTGGCAATGCACGTTGGGGCCAGGGGGCCGAAGAGATTGCGGAGTTTTTGTTTGCCCAGCTGCGCCAGCCCAACGGTCGATGGCTTCGGAGTTGGCAGGGTGGGCGGGCTCGCCACTTGGCCTTGGCCGCTGACTACGCCTGGGTCGTGCAAGCCTGCATCGCGGTGGCGGCCTGGAGCGGGAAGGCCATCTGGTCCACTCGAGCCGGCGAGGTGGCCGACCAGATGCTCGAACTCTTCTGGGACAACGAGGCCGGTGGTCTTTTCACCACGGGAAACGACGCCGAAGCGTTGATCGTCCGCCCGAAGGAGTTTGTGGACGGCGCCGTGCCGTCGACCAACTCCATCGGTGCCGACGCACTGTTTCGAGTCGGCGCCCTGCGCGCCGATGAGCGCTTCGCCGATGCCGCTCGAGCCATTGTTGGCCTCGGACAACCGCTGCTGGCCCGCCATGCTTCGGCCCTGGCCGATCTGGTGAGTTCGATCCAACTCGCAGAAGCAGGCGCCGAAATGGTGGTCACCGGTGATCGTCCTGATCTGGTTGATGAAGTGCGCCGGCACTGGCTACCGGCCGCCGTGGTGGCGTTCGGTCAGGCCGAAGATACCGACCTCTGGCGGGACCGTGCCCCCGACCTGGCCTACGTCTGCCATCACTTCACCTGCCAAGCTCCAACCGATCAGACCGGACACGCTGCGCCAGCAGCTGAGCCAACTTCCTGGTGTCCGTCGGCCCGACCAAACGTACGGCGCCGATCGGGGAGAATGAGAGACGTGGACCCGTTTGGACCCGACGACTACGACGGCACAACCCGCCAAGAGCACAACCCCGCTACGGCGTGGGATCAGGCCGACGGCAGCGACCAGAACTCGAACGACGAAGAAGTGGGCCAAGTACCGAGTGCGGACGATACACAACCGCCTACGAGCGAGCGATCGACCCGATTGAGCGACGACGGGCTCAGTGGCTCGAAGGGCTCGTCTCGCACCAGTCGCCGAGAGCGAAGAGACCGACGGCCGGCCGGCCAACCTCGGGGCGGCACGGCTCGGAAGCTCATGAAAGAGATGCCGCGGCGAGAGCGTGTCCTCGTCACGGGCGGGGCCACGCTCCACCTGCTGGTGTTGGCCTCGACGGCCGAAGACACCATTGGCGTGGACTTGGCTTCGGGCGCGGTGTTGCGTCTGCGCGTGCCGTGGCCCGAGGGGCATGAGCCCGATTTGGCCGCCTTTGACGTGGTTGAGGCCACCTTGGCGGACGACCCCGAGCGAGACGACTTGGCCCAACCCGAGGCCACCACCGGTGTTGGTCTCCCCCGTCATGTCGGCACCTTGCGTGGTCGGAAAGTCCGCCACCTCTTAGAAGCCCTCTGTGCGCCGCCCGACGGCCCGCTCCTGGGCTTTCCCGGACCGTCCGCCCCCTACTGGGAGTTCAGAGGGTTCCGTCCTTCGGTTGCCCTCATTGAACCCAGCCGCGGACCCCAGCTGATTCGCCGCAAAGAAGATGGATCGACGTGGAGCCGGTTCGGGTGGGAACGCGACGACGTGTGGCTACCGGTCGAAGATCGCCATGCAGCCCGATCACTTGACGCGGCCCGACGCGATCGCCTCAGCGGGAAAGATCTGGCCACAGCGCTTGGCTTTCGCCCGCAGTACCTCTTGGCGACGGTCAGCCAGCCGCGTGACGGCCACTGCTACAAGGTCTGCTCAGCCCTCTTGCCTCGGGGCTGAATCTCGGTCTGGAGCGACCAGGGCCCGTGGCCCTCGTGGCCAGCGACCGAGGACGCGACCGAGTTTGATCAGCGACCGAGCTTGTTGCCAGCCAGGTCTTCGGCCATGGCCCACCCGAAGGCGACCAGGCGGTCGCCTCGGTCAGCATCCATGCCCTCGAAGTGCACGCCAACGCCCTCAGGCAACTTCAGCTTGGCCGCCTGAAGTCGAGTCCACCAGCAATCGATCCGTCGCCCTTGACCACAAACGCTCGGTCGTCAAGACGGCTCTCGGCCCCGAAACGCTTGGCCAGGCGACGAGCCCACGCCCGCTCTTCACCTGAGGGCTTGTGACCGGGTTGAGGCACGACATCTTGGAGGCCGGAGAAGGCGCGGAAACCGTCAGCCGTAAGAAGGCGGGTGCCCAACAGGACGTCCTCGTCGGGAAAGGCCAGCAGCGCCCGGCGGTACTGGTCCGAAAGAATGGCCTTTAAGGCTTGCTCGGCCTTGGTGGTGCGGTCGACCGACGCCAGGCCAACCAGCAGCGAGGGGGTGCCACCGATCCGCTCCAGGGTGCAGAACGAGTAGCCCCGAAGCTTGTTGCCCTCACGAGCATGGGTGACCAGCACCCACTCTTCTCGCTCCTTGGAGAGGAACCCGATATCGAATCCGGGTGGGCGCTCAGCGCACAGATCCGCCATCTCCGCCAGCTCCGCGTCGCTTAACGCAGTGCAATCCTTTGTGGTCACGACCATTGGCATGAGGTAATTCTACTGGCACCCCAGGCCGCTCCCGCCACGAGCACCTCTTGACGAACGGCACTTCCTCGCTAGAGGCCCATCCGTGGTCGGTCTCAGGCCACGATAGCGGTGGCGCCCAAGGAGCATGTTTTAGCTCTCCGACCAGGCCATTTCTGCTATCCACATTAAATTCGGGGGCAGCTTGACCACCTTGGTCCCAACATGGAGCAGGACCGACGACGGTCCCGGGTGTTCAGTCAGGATCTCTTTGAGCTCATCCAGCGTGCGATCGGTCAACGCTTCGAGGGCCAGCGAGATCCGAAGATCCTGGGCTGAACCTGACTCGAGCAACGGTCGTTTGATCTCCATGCACACGATCTTGGGCTGGTCGTCGCGCAGGTCGATGCGACCTTTGCAGCACCACCACGGCATCGTTCTCCAACAGGGCCCCGTACTCAGCCATGGTCTTTGGGAAGACAAAGACCTCCATCGAGGCCTGGAGATCCTCCAAGACGAAACGGGCCATCAGGTCGCCACGCTTGGTGTACGAGCGTTTGAGGTCAGTCACCACGCCACCGACGGAGCGGATCGAACCCTCCGAGCCCGTAAGCCGTAACCCGGGCACGGGTCCGTCGCTGCCCGCCGCGTCGCGCATCTCGGCCAACGAGCAGTCGGTGTGGCGCTTTAGGGCCGGCTCCAGCCCCATGAGGGGGTGGTCACTGACGTAGAGGCCCAGCATCTCTTTTTCGAAGGCCAGCCGTTGCGACTTGTCGAACTCGGTCTCGGGAATGGGCAGGCGGGTGCCCTCCCACTTGCCGGCGTCACCGTCGCCCCCCGGTCGGGATCGACCTCGACGGAGAAAAGGGTGGCGATGCCCACGTCGTGCTCGCGCCGGCGCTCCATGGTGCGGTCCACGATCTCTTCTAAGACCAAACACAAGCCCTGGCGCGGCCACGCCGAGCGAGTCGAAAGCACCGGCCTTGGCCAACGAGTCCATGGTGCGCTTGTTGAGCACCATGGGGTCGACCCGACGGCAGAAGTCGTAGAAGTCGGCGAACGGCCCGTTGGCCTCTCGCTCGGCCACGATGCGATCGACCAGGCTCTCGCCCACGTTGCGCACGGCGGCCAGACCGAAGGCGATGCCAGGACGGTTGGGCATCGACCGGTGCCGATTCGGCCGTGGTGGCGGTGTCGCTGTCGGTGGCGGCACTGTTGTTGGGCGATGTGTCGTCGACCACGACCGTGCCGATGAGCGACGGGCGGATCGATACGGGGGGCGAACTCGCCGACCGAGAGTTGATGTCGGGCACCACCACCTCGATACCCGAGCGTTCGGCACTCGGCCAGATAGATGGCCGTCTTGTCCTTGTTGTCCTTGACCGAGGTGAGAAGGGCCGCCATGTACTCAACCGGGTAGTGCGCCTTCAGCCAAGCCGTCTGGTAGGCCACCAAGCCGTAGCCGTAGGAGTGCGATTTGTTGAAGGCGTAGTCGGCGAACGGTTCGATGATGTCGAACAAGATGGTGCCGATCTCTTCGCCGTAGCCCTCTTTGCACACAACCGGCCACGAACTTCTCGCGTTCGGCCGCCAACAGGGCCCGGATCTTTTTGCCGCAGGCCTTGCGCAGGTTGTCGGCCTCTTCTAAGGAGTAGCCCGCGAACTTCTGCGCCACTCGCATGACCGACTCCTGGTAGATCATGAGGCCCTGGGTATCTGCAGGATGGGTTCTAGATCAGGGTGCTCGTAGGTGATGGCTTTGCGCCCGTTCTTCCGGTCGGCGTAGTCGTTGTGCATGTTGGCCGCCATGGGACCCGGTCGATACAGCGCCACCAAGGCCGCCACGTCGTCGAAACTGGTCGGGGCGAGCGAACGCATGAGGGCTCGCATGGGCACGCCCTCGAGTTGGAAGACACCAACCGAGTCCCCCCGGCGCAGCATGGCCAAGGTGGCTTCATCGTCCAAGGCCACATCGTCGATGTCGGGACGCTGCCCGGTCGAGCGCTCGATCAGATCCAAGGCACGCTCGATGACCGAGAGGTTGCGCAAGCCCAGGAAGTCCATCTTGAGGAGGCCCATCTCCTCCACGCCGTGCATCTCATACTGCGTGACGATGGGCGCGTCCTCCGGGCTTGCCCCCGGCATCAGGCTTGCGCTGAATGGGCAGATACTCGGTCAGCGGATCCCGGGTAATGACGACGGCGGCGGCGTGGATGCCGTCTTGGCGCCGTAGACCCTCAAGCCCCGTGGCCACGTCGACCACCTCTTTCACGTCGGGATCTTCGGCGTACATCTGGCGCAGCTCGGTGGCGGCGTTGTAGCCGTCTTCGAACCCTTCCTTCTTTTCCAAGCAGGCGTGCAGCGGCGTGTCGCGTCCCATGACGAGGGGCGGCATGGCTTTGGCGATCTTGTCCCCCACCATGTACGGCTTGCCCAACACGCGCGCCGCGTCGCGCACGGCAGCCCGCGCTTTGATGGTGGAGAAGGTCACGATCTGGGCCACCCGGTCGCTGCCGTAGCGCTCGGTGGCGTAGCGGATCATGTCGGCCCGATAACGCTCGTCGAAGTCCATGTCGATGTCGGGCATCTGCTTACGGCCTGGATTCAAGAAGCGCTCAAAGAGCAGGTCGTAACGGATCGGGTCGAGATCAACGATGCGCAAGCAGTAGGCCACGCAACATCCCGGCGGCCGAACCTCGTCCCGGACCGACGCGGATGTTGTTGTCACGGGCGTGACGGATGAGGTCCCACACCACCAAGAAGTAGGCGGCGAAGCCCATCGAGCCAATGACGCCAAGCTCGTAGTCGATGTCGTTCGACCACCTCGTCGGGCAGCATGGCGCCGTAGCGTTCTTTGGCCCCCGCGTAGGTCAAGCTGCGCAAGTAGTCGAGGGCACGGTCCTCGTAGGTGGCACCAGTGAACTCGTCGGGAACCGGAAACTCCGGCAAACTCGGCTTGCCAACTCCAACTCCACATTGGCCCGTTGGGCGATGAGCAAGGTGTTGTCACAGGCCTCAGGCAGCTCAGCAAAGAGCGAGCGCATCTCTCGCGGCACTCTTTAAGTAGTGCTCGGTGCCTTCGAACTTGAAGCGGTTGGTGTCACTCAGCAGCGCACCGGTTTGTACGCACAGCAGCGCGTCGTGGGCCACGGCGTCTTCGCGGTGGGTGTAGTGGCTGTCGTTGGTGGCGAGCAGCGGAGCCCCGATGCGCTTCGCAATCTCGATCAGCTGTGGATTGGTGCGTTTTTGTTCGGCCAGACCCTGGTCTTGGAGCTCGACAAAGAGTGACTCTTTGCCGAAGATATCCTGCAGTCGAGCGGCCCGCTTTTCGGCTTCGGGCACGTTGTCGGCCAGAAGCGCCTGCAAGACGACCCCACCCAAGCAGCCCGTGGTCGCAATCAACCCTTCGTGATACTGCTCCAACAGTTCCCAGTCGAGACGAGGCTTGTAGTAGTACCCCTCCAAGTAGGCGGCCGACGAGAGCTTCAAAAGATTGCGGTAACCAACGGTGGTCTCGGACAACAAGGTGAGGTGGTAGTAGAGCTTCTGTCCACCGTCCACGTCCCCGCCGGTGTCGTCGACTTTGCCTCGACGCACCGGCCGCTCGTAGCGAGACTCCCCCGCCATGTAGGCCTCGGTGCCGATGATGGGATTGATGCCCTGGTCCTTACAGGCCTTGTAGAAGTCGAGGACCCCGTACATGTTGCCGTGATCGGTGATGCCGAGGGCCGGTTGGCCATCTTCTACGGCCGCTTTGACCAGGTCCCCGATCCGCGCCGCCCCGTCCAGCATCGAGAACTCTGTATGGGTATGAAGGTGCGTGAACGACTGTGCTGGCAACGCTTTTCGACCTTCCTACTCTTCGTCCACAGGTTATTGTCCACATCCTGGGGAGAAACCACAGCGATGTAGTTCTGACTCCTGAACATACCTCGCGCGGGGAACGGTCTCCAGAGTTATTAATCGGTGCAGCTCAACGACCGCATCGGCCCTCAGCCAAGCCCCGACCTCTCAGAGGTAGGTACCGGGTCGAGCGACCGAGACGTCGTCACCCGAGGGCAGTCCGCGCTGGCGCATCTCGTCCAACTGAGCCCGAGCCGCCATCTGTTGGGCCACCAAGGTGGCCTGGATGCCATGGAACAGACCCTCCAGCCAGCCGACCAACTGGGCTTGGGCAATGCGCAGTTCCGCTTCACTTGGCGCCGCCTCGTCAAAGGGCAGGGCCAACCGTTCGAGCTCGGCCACCAAGTCAGGGGACAGACCTTCGGAGAGCTCACGTATGGACTGTTGGTAGATCTCAAGGAGCCGAGTCCGTCCGGCCTCGTCCAGCGGCGCTTGGCGGACCTCTTCGAGCAGGCTTTTCACCATGGCCCCGATGCGCAGGACCTTGGCCGGCTGTTGGACCGACTCGGTCGGTACCACCTCGGCCGTCCCTTCGTCCTCTGGCGCATTTGCTGGGGCGCTTGCGGTGTTCTCGTGGGCGCCCAACACCTCGTCAGGGGTGACAGCTGCACTCTCAACATCGATCTCTTCGGGGCCGGTCATGCCCTGATGATGCCACTCCAATCAGCATCCTGGTGCCGTTCGGCTCGTGCCGTGGCGCCGCTCACGAAGCGGTCCAACTGAGGAGCGGCACCCGCATCTCAGCCGCCGTCAGCGATCCGTGGCGCGTCACCAGGCCTTGTTCGCCGGTGTCGGCCGGATCCAAAAAGGCTGTCGGAGCAAACGGGGCCAAGACGACGTCACCCAGCCGATCCATCACTTGAGGGATGGGTTCACCACCCAGCCAGCCCTCGGCCACGATCTGGTCCCGGGTACGGATCCAGGCCACATCACCGAAGGCGCCATGAGCTGCGGCGGCCACGTCGTCGGCGGCCCCGGCCCTCGTGTGCAGCCAGCGGAATCGACCCTCTCCGCTGAGCAGGGTGACACCATCCATGACGTCGGGCCCGAGAACCTCAACCGTGGTGCCAACTTCCACCTGCCCGTGGTCGGCCGTGACCACGAGTACCGCACCGGGCGGGAGAACGGCCAAGACGTCTCCGACCAGACGGTCGACGTAGGCCAACTCGGCGTCGTAGTGGGCCCCGAGCCCGGTGGCGTGTGACACCTTGTCGATGCCGTCGTAGTAGGCGTAGACGAAGGGCTCGCCTTGGTCGAGGAGCTGCTTGATCGAGACCGGGATACCGGCCGGCGTATACCAAGGCTCGAGCCTGGCTTGGCCCAAGTGCGCCGCCGTGAATCCGGTCACGCCGTAGTCGTGACGGGAGACGACCGGCACCCGATGGGGCGCACCTGGAAACGTTTGGGCCCGTTGGAAGGTGGTGGCCGGCACCTTCTGGCGGGCGTCGTCCTGGCCTAGCTTCCACTTCAAGATATTCATAATCTGGCCGTCCAAAGCGACGCGATACCCCACCACCCCGTGATGGGCCGGGGCTGTACCAGTGACGAGCGAGGTCAACGCCGCGGCCGTCGTGCTCGGGGCCACGGACGTCATGGTGGCTGCTCCCCCGGCGGCCAACGTGGGGGCGATGGCCCGGCGCTCGTCCAACTGTTCTCGACCCAAGCCGTCGATGACCAGCAGCACGACCTGGGTGGCGGCTGCGACCGGGGCGGGCATCCACGAGGGCAGGGTGGGCTTCTCTCGGCCTGGGCCGATATGGCCCAGCAGCGCCGGCATGAGATTGGTCAAGCAGGCGCCGCCAAAGTCAGGGACCATGGGCTCGACGTTGGTGACCACTGGCAGAGGTTAGAGCCTCGGTCCGGCACCCAGGTGTCTTCGGCAGGTGGATGTCCTCCCTGTAGCATCCAATTTCGTGAAGGTGTCCACCCGAGGCGACTACGCCAGCCGAGCACTTCTGTCTCTGGCCCTCCACGGGGCCGAGACGGTGCCGACTTCGGTGCGCGACATCGCAGAACGCACTGGGCTGCCCCAGCCCTATTTGGAGCAGATCCTTTTGGCCTTAAAAGGGGCGGGCATCGTTCGCTCCAAGCGTGGGGTAGGCGGCGGCTACGTCTTGGCTCGCAGCCCCGAAGAGATCACGCTGGCCCAGATCGTCTCGGCCGTCGACGGCCCCATCGTGGCCGGCGACTTCGGGGAACCCCACACCGGTGGTGCCTGTGATCACGAAGGCCAATGCGTCCTTCTCGCCGTCTGGGCCGAGGTGGGAGAGACCATCCGCGGCCATCTCCAGTCCTTCACCTTGGCCGACATGGCCATCCGGGCCCAGGGCGGAGCAGCCGGTCCACCGCTGCTCAATGGGGCAGTGGGTGTCCCAGGTTCCAGCGGCTGAGCACAGGGTCTTCGCGGTCCCAGTCGAGCACACTGACCGAGCCTGATTCGAGCGCAAAGCAGTCGCCCACCAATCGGGGGCAGACCAAGCCAGCGGGCCGCCAACACCCGCAGCACGTGGCCGTGCGCCACACACAAGGTGTCGCCGCCGACCGCTTTGGCCCGGGCGATGACCCGATCGACCCTCTCGCCCACCTGGGCCGCCCGTTCCCCCTCGGGCACGCCGTCGTTCCACAGACTCCATCCGGGGTGACGTTCTCGAATCTCGGGCGTGGTCAGACCCTCGTAGGCGCCGTAGTCCCACTCCATGAGGTCATCACATCGTCTCAGCCACCTCGCCGTAACCAGCCAGGGCACACGTTTCAAAGGCGCGCACCAACGGGCTGGTCAACACCAGCGAAAAAGGTCGCCGGTCGAGGACCTCGCACACCCCTTCGGCCTCGTGTCGGCCCAGCTCCAAAAGGGGCAGATCGGTCCGACCCGTGTGCTGGCCTGAGACCGACCACTCGGTGGCACCATGCCTGACCAGGAACATTCGAACGTCGGGCGGGTTTGGCACCGGGAAAGAACATCACTTGAGCCGATCTGACGCAACTTGGGCCCCGCGCCATCGTCCCTGGTGGCGGTGGGTTTGGACCGCGGTGCCATCCGAATGGGCGGTCGGCGCCGTAGTACCGGTGGGCCTCTGTCTCTGCCGAGTGAAGTACCGAGTTGGTACACCTGGGCTGGGACGAGATCCAAGAGCAACAGAAATTGATGAGAAGGAATGTTTTTCCACTCCGCTGCGTTGAAAGCGCTGTACGGGGTATGGACCCCAAGACACAACAGCCCAACAGAGATACGAGCGACGACGACACGGGTACAAAGGAGCGGGCGGTGAACAAAGGCAGCACGACACAGCGAGCAGCAGTGAACACTTCGGACAGCCTGGGGCTGATGCTGAGGGACCTGGATCGGCACCCCATGCCGGACCACGAGCAGCAGGTGGAGTTGGCCAAGCGAGTCGCCAAAGGCGACGCTGAGGCCCGAGCCGAGATGGTGGCGGCCAACCTTCGGTTGGTCGTGCACTGGGCCCGCCGCTACCAAGATCGAGGCGTCGACATGGCCGACCTGGTGCAAGAAGGCACCTTCGGTCTCATGCGAGCCGTCGACAAGTTCGACTGGGAGCGCGGCTTTCGGTTCTCGACCTACGCCACCTGGTGGATTCGCCAAGCGCTCCAGCGCGCCGTGCAGCAGCACGGTCGCACCATCCGCATCCCCCTCGAAGTGGGCGAGCACCTCCAACGCCTTGACGCCACGGTGGCCGAACTGGCTGGACAGCTCGGTCGTAATCCGACGGAAGCGGAACTGGACGAGGCCACCGGTATGACGGCGGCCGAACGTCGGAACCTAGAAGGCTTGGCCCGGGTGGCCGCCAGCTTGGATCAACCAGCGGCGGCCGACTCAGCCACCTCGCTCGGTGACCTCGTGGCCCCAGACGACGAAGACTGGGTCGGTGGGGTCGAAGACGAACTGATGCGAGAGCGCATTCGCTCGGCCATCGATCGCTTGCCCGGGTTGCAGCGCGATGTGTTGCGACTGCGGTTTGGTTTCGACGGTGACTCTCCGGCTTCGCTGCAGTCGACGGCCGAGAAGCTGGGCGTCGGCGTACGGCGGGTGCGCCGAGCCGAAGAGGAAGGGTTGGCCACGCTCTCGAACGACGCCGACTTGAACGGGGTCTACCTGGCGGCCTAAGTCAGGCCGAACCACACCGGTCCATCCCGGCCGGCTGCGATCTCAGTCGACCGGGATGGTGATGCCGCCCACGTAGCGGTCGAGGTCGTCGGGCACAGGTGCGGTAAAGGTCATGCGCTCGCCTGTGGCCGGGATGATCGAAGCCGAGTCGGAAGGCGTGCAAAAAGAGACGGCCCGGCTCCAACGTGGCGCCGTCGACGCCCGGGTCAGTTCGAGAGATGACGACGCCCGGTCCGCTGTAGCGATCGTCGCCCACCACAGAATGCCCAATGGCGGCCATGTGCACCCTGATCTGGTGCGTGCGGCCCGTCTTCAACGCCAGTTCGACCAAGGTGAGCGGACGAGGTTCGTCGTAACGACGCAGCACGGTGTAGCCCGTCATGGCCTCTCGTCCCTGCGCTGAGACCGCCATCCGGGTCGGGGTGCGAGCCGATCGTCCAATGGGCGCTTCCACCACACCCCGGTCGTCAGCCACCGTGCCTTCAACCAGGCCCACGTAGCGCCGTGTGACGGAGCGCGCTGCCAGTTGGGCCACCAGCGACTCATAGGCCTCCGGGCGTGCGAGCCACGGCCAGCAGACCCGACGTGCCTCGATCAAGTCGGTGCACGATGCCAGGGCGCTCGGGGGCGCACAGTCCGGCCGCCACCAGTGACGCCACGTCAGGGAAACGAGCGAGCAGGCCAGCCGCCATGGTGCCCCGCGGTGGCCTGCACCCGGATGCACCACCAGTCCGGCCGGTTTGTCGACCACGATCACGCTCATCGTCGGTGAAGGGGACACCAAAGACGACGTCGGGTTCGGGCCGAGGCGCCGTCTCCCGATCTCAGGCAGATCGACCTCCGAGAGCGCACCTTCGGCCAGCGGCGTGCTCCGGGTTGTAATCACCACGCCATTGACCACCACCCGCCCGTCGGTCACCAACTGGGCCACCGCACCGCGGAGAGGTCGAGCCACCATGGCGATGGCTCGATCCACCCGCACCCCGTCCAACAGGGCGGGCACTCGCACGGTGAGCCCGGTCTCGGCCTCGTCGCTCGACACCGGGTACTCGCCTCGTCTGCCATGGCCGTCCTCATGCACTGGTCGGACGCAGCGAGCAAGGCGGCGAAGCCGATGACGCCGACCGTGATGCAGGCGTCAGCCACGTTGAAGGTGGGCCAGTGGCTCAAGGTGATGAAGTCAACCACCTGCCCGCCATGGCGACGGACCAGACGGTCCGCAGAGGTTGCCCAGGGCCCCGCCCAGCACCAGACCGAGGCAGAGACACACCCCCATCGATCGGCCCCGCCAGATGGCCCAGAGCACGGCCAGGGTCAAGAGGGCCACGACCACGGTGAGCGACGACCGATCGTCCGGTGAACAAGCTGAAGGCAGAGCCCGAGTTGTAGTCCAGCTCGAGACCGAAGGGTCCAAGCACGTGGCGCGGCCCGTGAAGGTCACGCACGGCGGCTGATTTCGTGATCTGGTCGACCACCACGACCACGGCCGCCACAACCAGGGCGGCGAGGACTCGTCGGATCCGATCACGCTCGGGGCGGGCCGATCGCTGGCTGGCCACCACACCGAGCTCGCTCGTGGCATCCGGCCCGTCATCGTGCTCCTCCGACCGGCCATCGGTTCGAGGGGGTGTCGGGTCAGGCGACCCCGGAGCTCCGCTCAGCGGCGCGACAGGCCCCCGCTCTTACACGCCACGCAAAGCCGGGCGTAGGGAAGAGCACGCAGTCGAGGTTTGGGGATGGGCTGGAAGCAGCGCTCGCAGTAGCCGTACATCTTGGTCTTGACCGCTCCAAGGCGTCGTCGATCTCTTCCACGGCGATCAATGCTTGCGCCGCCATGGCCAGGTCACGCTCCCGGTCGACCGTGACCGTGCCACCCTCGCCCGACTCTTCGTCGAACTGCACGTCGCCGGGCTCACGTTCTTGGGCCAGCGAGTCGGCTTCGGCCTTCAGGTCGGTGGCCTGGCCCGAGTAGATCTCGCGCTCGATCATCAAGAGCAGCTCTCGCTGCTCATCCAAGAACTTGGTGTCCTTGGCGTAGGGACCGATCTTTGGCTTGACCGGGACCTTCTTGGCCGCAACGGCTGCTTTCACGCGGGGCCGGGCGCCACCACCTTCTCCGGGGCCACGGCCTTGGCTGCGGGCGGCGGGGCCTTTTTCGCTGTCGCAGTCGCCTTCTTGGCCGCAACGGCTGCTTTCTTGGCCGGAGCCGGGGCCTTTTTAGCTGGTGCTTTGGCCGAGCCTTGGCTGGCGTCTTCTTCGGCGGTCGGGGCCTTCTTGGCCGGAGCCTTGCTCTCACTGTGGCCGCCTTGGCCGGAGCCTTCTTGGCCGGCACCTTCTTGGCCGGTGCCTTGGCTGACGTCTTTGTGGCCTTCTTCGTGCTCTTGGCCACCGGAGCCTTACTGGCTGGGGTCATGTAGTCCTCTCCTCGACCGGATATCCGATCGTTGGCCCGAGGGCGGGATGTACCGCCCCATGGGAACGGGGGACCCTACCGGAAGGACACCAGCGATAGCAATCTCACCCCGTGCACCTGGGCCAAGCGGGCGAGACGGCCCGATGCCTAGGGCCGGGTTGAGGCGGTGCCACCACCGGGAGCACCGGGGCCTCCGGGTGCACCGCGCAGGTCGAGGACCTGGGTGTTGTCGCCGCCGGCGGCCGGGGCGCCCGTGGGCTCGGCCGGGCGGGGCGAAGGACGTGGGGCGGGATCGGTTGGCACTCTTCGGACGAAGGGCCATCAGCGAGTTGGCGGGTTGCACGTTCTCGTCCACCCACTTCAAGACGTCCGAGAGGGCCTGCGCGCAAGCGGTTGCGCTCTGACTCTAAGTGTCGAGCCATGTTCTCCACGTCGGTGGCCAGCTGACCTCGAGCCGACTCCAGGCGAGAGACCTCGTCGCGCAGGCGCTGCTCGGCCTCGGTGCTGAGCTTGCGGGCCTGCTCTTCGGCCCGCTCGACCGTGCCACGAGCCTGCTCTTCGGCCCGTGCCACCACTGCTTCGGCCTCGGCCTCGCTTTCACGCTTGGTCTGATCGACGAACTTCTGGGCCAAGAGGAAGCGTGCGCTGGAGCGTCTCGTCGGCCACCATGGGCTCAGCCGCCTCCACCGCAGCCACGGGGGCGGCGACCTCGGCCGGGGCTTCACGACGCTCGGTTTCTAGTTGGACGATGCGATCAGAAGCCTGGCGCAACCGCTCGTTGAGTTGGCGCACCTGCTCTTGGAGAGCTTCGGCCTCGAGGGCAGCCTTCTCCAGGTACTCGTCGACCTCATCGACGTTGTAGCCCTTTAGGCCGAGGCGGAACTCGACGGTTCGAAGAGTGTCAAGAGTCGACGTGGTCGATTGAGGGCTGTCCATGGTCGACGAGTGTACCCGCCCCCTTAGGGCTGGTCTCGAATCAACTCAGAGTCGCACGCAGAATCGGAATCAGAATGAACTGGATGCCCAAGAAGACGACCATGAAGGAGAGGTCCAAACCTCCCACGGGCTTGACGTAGCGCCGCACCGGACGGAGCACTGGTTCCACCAATCGACGCAGGGCGTTCTGGAGGCCAAACCAGAAGGTGCCCGGTCGGATGGGAAACCAGCTGAGAAGCGCCACCGGCAGCATGACCAAGTAGAGGTAGGCCTCGAGGAGCAAGACGAGGAGGTGAGTGGGACTGAGGGTGAAGAGCGCGGCGACGAGCACGACAGAGAACGGAGGCGGTCAGAGCAGCGGACGGTCAGGAACGACCGAAACCGCGTTCCTGCAGACGCTGACGCTCCTCTTCTGAGACCTTCACGTTGGTCGGGGCCAACAAGAACACTTGGTCCGCTACCTTTTCCATCTCACCGCTCAAGGCGTAGGTCACGCCACTGCAGAAGTCGATCATGCGACGTTGCAGGTCGCGGTCGGCCACCTGCAGGTTGACGATGACCGGACGGTTGGACTTCAAGCAGTCCGCGATCTCTTTGGCGTCACCAAACCGAGACGGTGCTACGACTTGCACTTTGGCCGCGGCGATCGACCGACATCGGTCGAATGGTGGCCGGACGGGGCGTAACGGAGGAGGGTTCACGCACCTGCGTGGCCGCCGGGCCAGCGTTGTCGCGCGGCATGGTGCGGATTCGTCCAACTGGGCTCACCGGGCTGGCGGGCTGGCGGTCTTCGACCAGATCATCGTCTGGCGAGCGTGGCTCCACCCGCGACATGCCCGTGAACCCACGCGGGGCTCGGTCTTCGTAATCGTCGTACTCGTCGTACTCGTCATCGAGCAGTCCGAGATAGACCATCGTTTTCTTCATGAACGAGGTGGCCATCGCTTCTCCTGTTGCCGCCCAGCGTAGTGCCTGATCCACACAGTAGGCGGATGGTCCACCCCAGTTGGTTCATTGCCACAAAGCCCGCCAACGCGGCCGCTGCGGGGCGAACCGTAGCAAACGACCTGCTCACCTACTCCTGACTACAACGACGCAGCGCTTGCTGGGCGCGGGCCAAAGAGGCCGCGACCGATGCGAACCATGGTGGTGCCCTCGGCCACGGCCTGTTCTAAGTCATCGCTCATGCCCATGGAACGGACGCTGAGACCGAGCTCGTCAGCCATCTGGCGCACCAAGGCGAACGAGGCCCGAGCCACCTGCGCTCCACCGTCGAGCGGAGCCACCGTCATGAGGCCCGCCACGTGGAGGCCCTCGGCGCCCAGCGAACGGACCAGGGCCCGTGCCTCGGCCGGGGCACAGCCGTTACGCCCCGGTGCGCTCCCGGTGTCGATCTGCACCAACACCGTGGCCCCGGGTTGGGCCTTGGCAATGGCCGCGCCCTCAACGGCGCGGGTCACGGACTGCCAACAGCTGACGACCGGGGCCAGTAGGCCCACTTTGTTGCGCTGGATGGTGCCAAGAAAGTGAAACTGGGCGTGGTGACTGCGCGGGTCGGCCGCCTTCGCCACGAGCTCTTGGGCGTAGTTCTCCCCCACTTGGACCAGGCCAGCTGCCACCGCGGCGTGCACAGCGTCGGCCCCGAATCCTTTGGTCACGGCTAACACCGTGATGGCCTCGGGGTCGCCGCCCGCCTTTTCTATGCGTTGACGAACCGCAGCCAAGCGCGGAGATAGATCGGCAAAGGCGTCGGGCGTGGTGATGCTCAGCGCAAAAAGGAGGGGACGTCGAACTCGTCGTCGCCCAAGTCGAGGTCGTCGTCACCGGTGTCGGCAAAGATGTCGACCTCTTCCACTGGGTCGAGGCCTAAGACCTGACTGCGCTCGTCGCTCGGACCTGAACCTCCACCGGTCGTCGTCGCCGTTGGGGGGGTGCCCGCGCCTTCTTCCCAGCGTTCGAATCCAGCGGCGATAACCGTCACGCGTACTTCGTCGCCCATGTTGTCGTCGATGACGGCACCAAAGATGATGTTGGCGTCAGGGTGAGCAACCGAGTGAATGATCTCGGCCGCCTCGTTGACCTCAAACAGTCCGAGGTCTGAACCACCGGCGATGTTGAGCAAGATGCCCCGTGCCCCTTCGATGGAGGCTTCGAGGAGCGGACTTGTAATGGCGGCGCGAGCGGCGTTGACCGAGCGACCTTCGCCACTCGAGGCACCAATACCCATGATGGCGGTGCCGGCGTTGGTCATCACCATCTTCACGTCGGCAAAGTCGGTGTTAATCAGGCCGGGGACCGTAATGAGGTCGGTAATGCCTCGCACCCCTTGCATCAGGACCTCGTCTGCCATCTTGAAGGCGTTCATCATCGAGGTTTTGTCGTTTGAGACAGTCAACAGCCGGTCGTTTGGAATGACGATCAGGGTGTCGACTTTTTCCTTTAAGACCTGGATGCCTTTTTCGGCCTGCATGGCTCGACGTCGGCCCTCAAAGGTGAAGGGACGGGTCACCACACCAATGGTCAGGGCGCCGACCGACTTGGCCACTTCGGCCACAACCGGGGCGGCCCCGGTGCCGGTGCCGCCACCTTTACCGGCGGTGATAAAGACCATGTCGGCTCCGGCCAGCGCCTCTTCAATCTCGCCCCGGTGCTCTTCAGCAGCTTGGCGTCCCACTTCGGGATCGCTGCCCGCTCCGAGTCCCCGGGTCAGCTGACGACCGATATCGAGCTTGAGGTCAGCGTCGCTCATCAACAGCGCCTGGGCATCGGTGTTCGCGGCAATGAACTCTACGTTGCGAAGCCCTGAATCGATCATCCGATTCACGGCGTTTACGCCGCCCCCGCCAACGCCGACCACCTTGATGACGGCGAGGTAGTTGCTCTGTGACGGAATGGTCATGAACGTCCTCGTTTCCGGGGCGATCGCCGACCGATCGCGTTAGTGATTCGTCCCCCACATGCCGGCGAATGGATGAGCTCCGGGGTGCCCACGCATCTCTCAACCTGTTGAGGAGGTCGAAGTGTACGCGACGCCAACGTGCTCACACGATACGAGGGGTGTACTTCCTGGTCAAGCATTTGCCCGGTTGGCCACACAACCGACCGAGCGGGGTAGAAAACTGTCACGGGCCCGACACCGTGGGGGCGTCAGGAACGCTGACGTCGATGACATCGCCGTTATGCAAGGTGGCACCCGACAGCAAGGCGGTGACGTCCTCATATTTCGTTGTGAGTTGGGTGGTGGAGCCAATGTCGACCGTGATCGGTGTGGTCATGGCCAGCTGCACCCATCCACCGGGCTCGACCGTCACCGTCGTGACTTGAGCGGCGAACGATTGCGGCAGCGAGGCCGCAACGGCCAGGCCGGCGGCGTCAATGGGAGCGAGGTCAGAGCCCACCGGGCCCGCCAGTTTCGGTCCAGAGATCTGGCGTAAACCGGGAAACGGCGCCGTGGCCGTGGCCAGGACACGTCCGGTGGCATCGAGAGCGGCCCAGTCCCCGGTGGTCGTCTTCATGGTGAGCGCCGGCACTCGCTCGACCACCGCGATCGAAACCCCGTCAGGCCAGTGGCGCGTCACCACCGCGCTTTTGACCCAGGGCAGACGGGCGATACCGGTGGCTGCGGCCGCGGTGTTGACGTCCAGCAGCGGAGGCCGGTCGGCCAACCCGGCCGCGGCGATCACGGCGGCGGGCGTCGTATGGCTCGATCCGCTTACGGTCACGACCTTGGCCGAAAAAAAGCTCGAATGCAGCACGAACCAGGCCAGGACGCCGACGGCGCAGAGCGCAAGGACAGCCACCAGAATGCGGAGTCGGCGGCGGCCTCGGCCCCGGGTGACGGCCTGGCGCCGCTTGGTGATCCGTGGATCAATGCGGGGCCGAGTCTCGGTGCTTTTGGGGGGGCGCGGCCGTGTGGCGGTATCGGTCGGGCTCATGAAGCACCCGGGGTCGGCGTCGTCACGGCCCCAGTCTCCTCCGCTTCGAAGCCAATGAGGCGGACCTCGGTCCGAAGGGTCACACCCGATCGTTCGGCCACGGTCTGGCGCACCAGTGCAATCAAGGCCATGACGTCGTTGGCGGAGCCCCCCTCGTCGGCCTGAATGAAGTTGGCGTGCTTCTCTGAGACGTGGGCCGTACCGAGCCGGTGACCCTTCAAGCCCGCTTCTTCGACCAACCGCCCGGCCGAGTCACCGGGTGGATTCGTAAACACGGAGCCGGCGTTGGCCCCGCCCGGCTGGTGTTCACGGCGCCAGCGCACGATCTCGGCCAACTCGGCCCGCCCGGCTGCGCCGGTGGCGGCATCGCCAGGTTGCAACGCAAACTCGGCCCAGAGCACCACGTGGCTGGCCTGCACACTGGAGTGGCGGTACGAAAACTCGAGGCGCTCTTTCCCGTCCACGCCACCCTCCTCGCGGGCCAGGTCGACCCAGGCGTAACGAACGAGACGCGAGGCCGTGTCGGAGCCGTGGCCACCGGCGTTCATCCGCACCGCGCCGCCCACCGACCCCGGAACACCAACGGCCCAGCCCAAGCCAGCCAAATTGGCCTCCACCGTCCGACGAGCCAGGACAGGCAACGCCACGGCCGCGCCCGCTCGCACCATGACGTTGTCGGCCGGCAGGTCGGCGGTGTCATGGTAGGCAGCCGTTTCTTGCGGAGCCGGGATCTCGATGGCAGTAAAGCTCTGGCCCAGGCGGAGAGCCAAGCCCACGAACCCCCGGTCGGCCACCAGCAGGTTCGAACCGCGCCCAATGACGAGCAGCGGCACCGAGCGTCCCCTCAAGGCTCGGCGCACGGCCTCAATCTCGGTCATCGAGTGGGCTTCGACAAACAGTGAGGCCGGTCCACCGACGCGATAGGTGGTGTGAGGCCCGAGCGGATGGTCGGGGTCGGCCAACGACCCAAGATCACGGGCCACCGCGGATAGGTCAGCCGCCAGCGTGGTACTCATCAGCCCTCGTCGGCTTGCAACTGATCGGCCAACGAGGTCAGGTCACCTGCCCCCAAGGTGCAGCAAAGGTCTCCGGGCTGCAGCAAGTCGGCCACGATCTGACGGAGGGCTTCACGACCCGGGGCGTAGATGACGATGCGTTGCGGATCGTCTCGGGCAATCGCGTCCGCCACCAGTCGCCCCGAAACACCGGGGATGGGCGGCTCCCCGGCGCTGTAGACATCGGTCACCACCACGGCGTCAGCGTCGACGAAGGCCTGGCCAAAGGCGTCGGCCAGGGCCTGGGTGCGGGTGTAACGGTGGGGCTGGAAAACCGCAATAATGCGTGCCCAACCCCCGGCCCGGGCCGCACTCAAGGTGGCTTTTACCTCGGTGGGCAGGTGGGCGTAGTCGTCCACGAAGGTGACACCTCGACGCTCGCCCCGAAACTCAAAACGGCGAGGCACCCCGGCAAAGCGGGCCAGGGCCAGCGTCACATCTTGGAAGCTGGCCCCAGCTGCCATGGCGGCCACAGCGGCCATGGCAGCGTTGCGAGCGTTGTGGAGGCCGGGCGTTGGCACCGAAATCCGCCCGAGGGCGCCGTCGGGGCCCGACAGATCAAAGGCCACCGCACTACGGGTGAGATCCACCCCGCTCATCACATAGTCACTGTTCGACGCAGTACCCACACTTTGTGCCCCGCTGGCTCGACCGAGAGCGGCCGCATGCGGGTCATCCGCGCTCACAAATGCAGCTCGGGCTGCCCCGGCCAGATAGGCCGCAAAGGCCTCTCGCAGCACGTCGAAGGTGCCGTAATGGTCGAGATGGTCGGCCTCGACGTTGGTGAGCACGGCGATTTCGGGCCGCAAAGCCTGAAAGGTCCCGTAGCTCTCATCGGCTTCGACCACGACCCAGTCACCAACGTCCCAGACCGCGTTCGTGCCAATCTCGTTCACGTCGGCGCCGATCAGGAACGACGGACGAAGTCCGGCCTGTACCAACACGAGCGAGAGCATCGATGACGTGGTGGTCTTGCCATGAGTACCGGCCACGGCAATGCACGATTTGGTGGCCGCAATTGCCGCCAAGACCTCGGCCCGACGCGCTACGCGAGCACCCAGCCGTGCTGCTTCGACGAGCTCTGGGTTACGAGGCGCCACGGCGGGCGAAGAGGTCACGACGTCGACCACACCGACGTTCTCGGCCCGATGACCGAGCACCACGGCAATGCCTTCTGCTTTCAGGCGCTCGGTCACCAACGAGCCCTTCAGGTCCGAGCCCGTGACGGTATGGCCCATGGCGGCCAACACCGTTGCGATCGCGCTCATGCCCGCACCGCCGATGCCGACGATGTGGACCCGTTGGGGCTGGCTGAGGTCGAGCACGTCGTCAGCTGGCATGGCGCTCCACCAGTTGGGCCACCTCGGATGCTGCATCAGGGTGGCCGAGCGTCGAGGCGGCGTGACCCATGGTTTCGCGTGTCGTTGGATCGCTCAGAATTCCATCCAGCACGTCTTCTAAGCGTTCTGGCGTACAGCGTTCATCAGGCACCAGCACAGCACCGCCCACTGCCACCAAGGCCCGAGCGTTTTCAGTCTGGTGGTCGCGTGGCGCACCAGGCAGCGGTACCAAGACGGCAGGCACACCCGCCACGGCCAGCTCAGCCACTGTCATGGCCCCGGCCCGACACACCATCACATCGGCCGCCGCCACCAGTGTGGGCATCTGATCCTCGTAGCGCACCATGCGCCGAACCAGCCCCCCGTCTTCGGTTTGGCTGGCCTCTTTGGACGCTTTCGCCACCAGTTCGTCAAAGTCTCGTGAACCGGTCACGTGATAAAGCGTGAGGTCGGCTCTGGTGGCCCAGCGCTCCGCCAAGCCGACCACGGCGTCGTTGATGCGCCGTGAACCAAGGGAGCCGCCGAACACCGCCACCGTGGTGCGGTCAGGCGGTAGATCGAGGGCCTGGCGCGCCATGCGGCGCCCAGCGGTAGTTCGGTCGACGGCGGCAAACTCTGGTCGCACCGGCGTGCCAGTGACCTCAGCGCGAGGCAGCGTCGAGCCCGGAAACCCCACCGCGCTGGCCGTGGCGTAACGGCCGAACAGTGCGTTCACTGCCCCCGGGACGGCGTCGGTGTTGACCAGTACCAGTGGCACCCTGGTCACAATGGCCGCCAAGCCGGCGGCAAAGCTGGCGTACCCCCCCACGGCCACCACGATCTTGGGTCGATGGCGAACAATGGAAACGAGAGCCATGACGGCGGCCGCGGTCAGGCCCGCGACGGCGCCCACGTTTTCGAGGACAGCGCGAGGCGAAAAGCTGCGTTGAATGCCGCGACCGGGCAAGAGCGTCATGGGGAACCCTCGACCGGCCAACATCGTGGCCTCTTGGCCGCGACGCGAACCAATGAAGGTGATCGAAGCGCGGTCATGACCCAGCGCGGCCAGTGCTTCAGCGATCTCCAAGGCCGGAAGCACGTGACCTCCCGTTCCTCCTCCGGCTATCACGGCGAAGCGCTTTGTCACCGCCCCGTGCTACTCGGGCGACTCGAACCAGATGACTTCGTTCGATGTGTGGAAGTCCGACGACGCGTACTGCTCACGGCCGTGAGACGAGGAGTGTTCTCGTGGCGCGCAATGTTGATAAGGATCCCCGCCGCCAACATCGTGATGACGAGGGACGATCCACCGAACGAGATAAAGGGCAGCGGGATACCAGTGACCGGAAGGACGCCGATGACCGCCCCGATATTGATGATGGTCTCGGCCGTGATCCACGCCACCAAACCGAGCGAGACGAGCGCGCCAAAACGATCGGGGGCCCGAGAGACGGCGCGCAGTCCAAACCAAGCGAAGGCACCGAGCAGCGCCAGCACGGCCAAGGCACCAACGAGTCCGAGCTCTTCCCCAATGACCGAGAAGATGAAGTCGGTGTGCGCGTTGGGCAGACTCCCCCACTTCTGATGACCCGAACCCAGGCCCAAGCCGAAGAGGTGCCCCGAGCCGAGACCAATGAGGGACTGCGAGACCTGGTAGCCCGAGGTCGATCCGTGAGCCGACGGATCAATGAAGGAGAGCAGGCGGGCTCGCCGATAGGGCGAAAAAAGACCGACCACAAGGGCGAGCCCGATGAGCAACGCCACAATCTTCATGACGGGACGAAGGCGAACGCCCGAACAGAACAATAAGGCCATCGTGATGCACGCCAGCACCATGGCCGTGCCCATGTCGGGCTGGGCCAAGATCAACAGTCCGGCGCATGCGGCCACGATAAGCAGCGGCCCGATCAAGCGCCGTTCGTCCGAACCTTCGTCGAGGCGGCGAGTAATCAGGTCGGCGCCGAAGAGGACGAGGGCCAACTTCATCAGTTCCGAAGGCTGAATACGGAACTGACCAAAACCAATCCAACGGCTTGATCCTTCGGCGTGGACGCCCAGGCCTGGAACGAGCACCACCACCAACATGGCGAACGTCACAATGAGAATCAGGGGCGACAAGCGGCGCCAGCCTCGGTAGTCAAAGCGCATGGCGAAGCCCAATGCGACCACACCAATAACCATCCACATGATCTCTCGAATGAAGATGGCCCACGGGGTGCCGTAGAGCGAGATCGAGATCACTGATGAGGCTGAGCCGACCATGACAAGGCCGATCAAGCAAAGAACGACCACGAGGCCGAGCAAGATGGTGGCCGTCGGTACGTTGCGAAGCGTGACGACCCAACTGGCCACGCTTCGATTCGACCGATGTTCGCCTTGTTTGGTGGAACGCCGAGATGGTGGGGCCTCCACGCCACTCGGCGTCACGGCGCCACCGCGCCCAAGGCGCGCGCGCCCCACGCGTGAAACCTCTGCCTCCGACACATGGAGACAGCTTTCCCCACAACGACCCCGGAGTGGTGGAGCCTCGGCGTCGTGTTCATGTGAGTTTGGCCACGGTGAGAAAGAGTCCGTAGAAGATCCCGAGGGCCAGGGCGGCAAAGAGTCCACCCATTATCCAAAACCGCACGATGACCGTCGTCTCGGGCCAACCCAGCAGTTCGAAGTGGTGGTGAATCGGGGCCATGCGGAAGACCCGACGATGAAAGAGCCGAAAGCTGATGACCTGGATGATGACCGACAGCGTTTCGAGAACAAAGAGGCCACCAAGAATGAGCAGCAGCAGGTCCAAGTTGAGGAGCAGGCAGATGGCGGCCAGACCAGCGCCGATCGAAAGCGAACCGGTGTCGCCCATAAAGATCTTGGCGGGCGCGGCGTTCCACCAAAGAAAACCGAGACAAGCCCCCGCCAGCGCCACGGCACACAGAGCGAGATCAATGGCCGAGGCCGGCAGGACGCCGTAGATCGCAAAATGGCGGAAGATCCAGTAGCCCATGATGCCGAGTACGGCGAAGCAGAAGGTCGACGAACCGGCGGCCAGACCATCGAGACCGTCGGTGAGATTGACCGCGTTGGATGTCCCCACCATGACCACGACGGCGAAGACCACCCAACCCACCGAGCCCAGCTGAATACCGGGAGTGACCGAACGAGTGAACGAAAGCGTGGTCGAGGTGTGGACCCAGTGCACCGAGAGTTCGGCAAACAAGATGGCGACACCGAGCTGCGCGGCTGATTTTGCTCGCTTGTTGAGACCCAGACTGCGCTTGTGGCGCACCTTGATCCAGTCATCGAGAAACCCAATGAGGCCGAAAGCAACGACAGCCAGAATGACGAGGTAGCCGGCTCGAGAGAACCGCACCTCCTTGCCCACATGTCCCATGAGGTAGCCCGCAACAACCGCAGCCACCATGGCAATTCCGCCCATCGTCGGTGTGCCCGCTTTGGCGGCGTGGCTGGCTGGGCCGTCTTCGCGGATGTGCTGACCAATTCTGGAGTCGGTCAGCCACCGAATGAGCATGGGTGTGGCCAGGATGCAGATGATGAAGGCCACGCCTCCCGACTCCATGAGCGACAGCACGATTCAGCGCCCTCACGGACTCTCGGCGAGGCACCCAGCTGGCGGGACTACTGGAAAAGCGCTGGGACAGCAGCTCGGTGGCGACGATACGGTCATCGAACGGGTACTGCTTCCCGTCGATCTCTTGGTAGTTCTCGTGTCCTTTGCCGGCGATGACAACGACGTCGCCGGGAGCTGCGGCCTCGAGGGCTTGGGCGATGGCGCGACGTCGGTCGGCTTCGATCACGAGATGACCGGGGCCACGATCAACGCTGGCGATACCGTCGACCACTTGCTCAATGATCAGCTCCGGGTCTTCTCGGCGCGGATTGTCCGAGGTCACAAACACCGTCTCGGCCGCCGCACTGGCCGCGGCACCCATGAGGGGCCTCTTGGCTCGATCACGATTGCCACCACAGCCGAACACCACAATGACCCGACCCGATGGCCGAGTCAATCCTCGCGCTTCACGTAGGATGACTTCCAGCCCAGCCGGAGTGTGGGCGTAGTCGATGAGGACGGAGAAGGGCGGTGTGTCGGTCGATCGACCATCGACCACGCCATCGCTCGCCGGCAGCGGGGCGGCAATGACTTGGAGCCGCCCTGGGATCAACGTCACATGGGCCAGGGCCTCGGCCACATCGGCGGGATCCACCCCCAACGCCACGGCGGACTCGGCCGCCAACAGCGTGTTGTCCACGTTGATGGCACCCGTGAGCGGTGTCGTGACGGCATGGGTGCGCCAAAGAAACGAGGTGCGACCGGGCCACAACTTGATCTCTGTGGCCAGTCTCCGACCCACGACAACCGTCGGTATCCGGGTCTCGGCCGCCAAGTCGTTGGCCCCAAGGATCGTCGGTGTTGATGACGGCTTGTAGGGCATGGTCGGCCGTGAATAGCCGCTTTTTGGCGGCGAAGTACGTTTCCATGTCGCCGTGAAAGTCGAGATGGTCGTGACTCAGATTGGTGAAGGCCGCCACGTCAAAGTGAATGCCCTCCACTCTCGACTGCACCAAGGCATGACTCGACACCTCCATTGCCACGGCATGAGGCAGACCGTCGGAACGCTGCCGGTCTCGCACCTTGGCCAAGAGGCGCTGCAACTCGGTGGCCTCAGGCGTCGTACGCGCCCCAGACAGTGTGCCCACCACATTGGTTGGACGACCAACGTGATCCAAGATGTCGCCCAGCATCTGGGTCACGGTCGTCTTGCCGTTGGTGCCCGGTGACACCGGCCATCAAAAGATCGCGAGCCGGGTGGCCATAAAAGGCGGCGGCGGCCCGGGCCATGGCCGGACGACCTGAGCCTTCACGCACTCTGGTCTGCACCACGCCGGATCCGTTCAGTTCGGGGATCAGGTGCTCGCAGATCAAGCCGACGGCGCCCCGAGACACTGCCTCGGTCGCAAAGTCGTGACCGTCGGTCATCGCACCGGGTAGGCAACAGAACAGATCACCGGGAACGACGCGTCGACTGTCGTGTTCGACACCCAGACCTCGACGGCGGAGGGTCCCCTGCCGATTCGAGTACCTCGATCTCGTCGAACAACAGGTTCATCTGCACGGGTGCCAACAGGTGAGCCGCGTACAACGGGGGGCGGGCGTTCCGCTCCGTGCACCGGCGACTCGCCGATGGTACCCGCCCAGACCTCGCATCAGGTGATGTCTTGGGTCTGGGAGGCTGACGACGAACTCTGCTGTGCCGCCTGGGCCGCCGCTCCTGGTGACGTCGGGATGTTATAGCGATGGAGGGCGTAGCTCATGATCTGAGAGAAGACGGGGGCCGCCACCGTGCCACCGAAGATCGGGGTGGGGCGATTGAGCACCACAATGACCGAGAAGGTGGGGTGGTTGGCCGGAGCGAAGCCAACGAACGAAGCCATGTAGGCGTTGGTGTACGAGTCCTTGCCGGCCGTTGGGATGTTGGCCGTACCTGTTTTGCCGGCCACCGTGTACCCGGGGACAACGGCCGACGAACCCGTTCCTTGGGCCACCACTTGCTCCAGCATGCCGGTGAGTTCAGCGTCGACCGAAGGCGAGAAGGCTTCGTGGGTAGCCGAAGGCTTGGACGCTTTCACCTGGCCTGACGGGCTGACGGTTCCCTTCACGAGTTTCGGCGCCACATACGTACCGCCGTTGGCCACCGCGTTATAGGCGTCGAGCACTTGGACTGCGTTGACTGCGTCCACCTGGCCAATGGGAAGCGACACCATGTCAGTCGGTTCCCACTGCGCCGCGGTGGCCAAGAGGCCTGGGGATTCGCCCGGAAAGTCAAGACCGGTGTACTGACCGAACCCGAGGTTTTTCACTTGGGCCAACAGTCTGGTCTCCCCCAGACCCTGAGCGATCTCTGAGGTACCGATGTTGGACGACTGGGCCAGAATCTGCGTGGCCGTCAAGCGCTCTGTCGGGTGTGGATCGGCGTCGTGGAACGTCGATCCGTCAAGCTCAAAGGAGTAAGGCACCGTGAACGACGTATTGGGATTGATCAAGCCGTCTTGAAGTGCGGCCGAGAACGTCACGAGTTTGAAGACCGAACCGGGTTCGTAGAGTTGGGTCAACGCGAGGTTGCTCGGCGCTTCGTTCACGGCGTCACTGGCCCCGATGGCCTGGGTCGTCGCACTCGACGTCGAAGAAGCGGTGGACGCAGCATTCGGGGTGGTTGGCCGACCAAGTTGGCCATGGAGAGAATCTGCCCGGTGTGGACGTCTTCGACCACCGCTTCGCCGCTCACGGCATTACTGGCCACAATCTCTTTGGCCAGGGCCTGTTCGGTTTCGTACTGCATCGACTCGTCGATGGTGAGTTCGACCCCGGTGCCAGCCGTCGTGTCCGAACGGGTCTTGGTGGCGGTCTGGGGAATGGCAACGCCGGTTGGCGACTCGAGCAGCTTGTAGCTGCTCGACCGTACCGGCCAGAAGTGAGTTGAACTGATTCTCGAGGCCGGCCGCGCCTTCGCCGGCCGCGTTGGTAAAGCCGAGGAGCGGTGAGGCCAATGAACCGTTGGGCACGGTACGGGTGGCGTCCGGCACGAAAGTGATGCCGGGGAAGGCGTCGGCCGCGATCTTCTTTTCATTGGCCAACGAGACCTGTTTGGCCAGTGCCACGAAACCCGATCGTCGTTGCATTTCGGCCGCCAAGGTGGCAGGAGCCAGGTGCAACAAGGGCGCCATGGCGGTCGCTTCTTGTAGGGGGTGGTGGATCTGGAAGTCATCGGCGTAGACGTCTTCGGTCGGTACCGACATAGCGAGCGGCTCACCGTCGGCGGCGTAAAGGCTGGCCCGCAGGGCCGGCACATTGACCACGGTCGTGAGCTCGGAGTTACCAGCCGCCTGATATTGGGCCGAGCGAAAGACCTGGACATCGATCAAGCGAAGAACCAACGCCAGTAGCACCAGGATCAAGATGAG
Organism: uncultured Acidimicrobiaceae bacterium; assembly: GCA_963803215.1. Classification (GTDB taxonomy): domain Bacteria; phylum Actinomycetota; class Acidimicrobiia; order Acidimicrobiales; family RAAP-2; genus CAWDLP01. The sequence goes on along the minus strand of CAWDLP010000009.1, from coordinate 52,128 downwards.
TCGAAAGAGCCGGACTCGTCGCCCCAGAATGACGGTTGATCCATCGGCCGTGGTTTTCTGTCGGACGGTCGCAGTGCGCCGTACCGGGCGATCGCGATGCGGGGCCGACTTCGCGGTAGGTCGATAGGTCGGACCCAAGCGGACGGCCCGGTGTTGCCCGTTGGGTCCGAGTTGCAGAACTTCGCGTTGCCGTCGGACTCATTGACCAGTGCTTCCGCTCGTACCTGTTCCGGTCTCACTTGACGTCGTAGCGCTGGTGGCAGGCACCGTGGTCGAGGTCGACGTCCCACCCGATGTGGCGGTCGGTGAGGCAGAGGTCGTCGGTGGCGCAACTGGTGCAGGCGTGACTTTGGGCGTCGCCAGTGGGACGTTGAGCGGTACGTAGGGAAGTTGATTGACAACAGTGGGGTGGATCATGCCGCGGCTCTCGGCCTCTGACACGATGCGCGCCGGTGTCTCTTTCTGCGCCGTGGCAATCTCGTTCTTTCGGTACGTGGCTTGACTCTGGGTCAGGTCTTGCTGGACGGTGGAAAGGCGCACTTGACCTTCCGCCAACATGGCGTGACCGCCCACCACAATCAGCAACGCACCGAGCAGGAGGGCAACCGAAAGGAACGGGGCGAGCCGGGGACGGCGACGGACCGCCCGAGGCGAGACGACCGCAAGGGGGGCGCGACGAGGAGCCGGTGCTCGACGCGGTGCTGTCGTTGTTTGACGAGCTGTTGCGGCCGGCGTCACGACGGCGCCGATCCCGAGTCGGCCATGCGCTCGATCACGCGAAGACGAGCACTCTCGGCTCGACGATTGCGCGCCATCTCAGCCGCCGAGGCGCCATGAGAACCGCGGAAAACCAACCGATGTACCGGGTCTGCGCCGCAGACACACGGAAGCCCGGGTGGGCAGACACACCCACCGGTGACGGCTTCGTTGAAGGCGTACTTGACCATTCGGTCTTCCCCGGAGTGGTAGCTGATGACGGCACACCGTCCGCCCGGGGCCAACAGTTCGAGGGCGACAGGCAGGGCTGCTTCCAGCTGACCCAGTTCGTCGTTGACGGCGATGCGAATGGCCTGGAAGACGCGCTTGGCCGGATGGCCGCGGCGGCGCACCGCAGCCGGCACGGCAGCAGCCACGACATCGGCCAACTGCTGGGTTGAGGTGATGGGTCGGGCGGCCACGACAGCTCGGGCGATCCGCCCGGCCAAGCGGCCTTCGCCGTTGGCTGCAAACAGTGCGGCCAACTCCCCTTGGGTCGCATCGTTGACCAAGCTCATGGCATCGGTACCAACCGTCGGATCCATCCGCATATCGAGTGGACCGTCGAATCGGTAGGAGAAGCCGCGCTCGGGTTGATCAAGCTGCGGTGAGCTCACGCCTAGGTCGAACAGCACGCCAACGATGGACGGAGGAGGTGACTGATTGGCCACGACATCGGCCACCACGTCGGCCATCTCAGCAAATCGACTGTGCCGGACGATGGCGCGTGGACCAAACGAGGCCAAGCGCTCCGAGGCCACTTCGAGGGCCATGGGATCGCGGTCGAGCCCGATGACGGCCAGATCCGGACGAGATTCCAAAAGGGCTCGGGCATGACCGGCCCCGCCCAACGTGGCGTCAACGATGGTTCCGGACGGAACGGTGGAGAAAATCTCCACGATCTCGTCTCGGAGCACCGGGTTGTGTGTGAAGTCCTGGCTCATTTGCAGCCCCCCGACCAGCGAGGTGAGACGGGGAGAAACTCCCGCGTGACCAGCGTGGAAGAGGGCGGAGGAGAAATCTTCCACCGTGCTAATCGGAGGGCTGCACATGCTCCAGTTGTGGTGAACGCAACGCTTCTGTACTCGAGCATCGAACCGGTCACCATGGTTCGACCTCACTCTTTGGGTTGGGGTTGGGGTTGGGGTTGGGGCCTCCTTGCTCACTCGTCGCCTTCCTCGTCTTCAAGAAACCAACGCTCCTCTGGACGCACTCGATCGGCCCAGACCTGGGGATCCCAAAGCTCGACGCGGTCGATGGCACCGTGGACCAAGACGTCGCTGCTGAGCTGAGCGAACTCTCGAAGATGGGCTGGAATCGGCATGCGACCCTGCCGATCGATCTCCACCTCGTGTGAGTTGGCGGCCCACAGGCGAGCACGGTTTCGATTGGACTGACCCGACGACGCTTTGGCCTGCATGCCTGACATCTGACGGTCGAACTCACCTGGCGTCCACAGAGCGAGGCAGCCCTCGCTGTTTTGTGTCAGATAGCCGCCGCGCTCGAAGGAGGTGCGGAATTTGGCAGGCAGAATCACCCTGCCCTTGGTGTCGAGCGCATGCTCGTACCTGCCTACGAATCCGGCCACCGGCTTGCTCTCCCATTGCGCTCCTTGGAACGCGCCCTTATCCGCCCCTTCAAACCACTTCGCGCCACTTTACGCCCCAATCCCCCACTGGTCAACAACTCCATCCCCCTTTTCACCCCTTTTCTGGAGAAGCCGTCACATTGCTTGCCTTCGAAGTGGAGTGACCGCGTTCACCAGCAGAGATTTCGTCCAAGAAGCCAGATCGGCGGCATGTCGGTCGACGACGCGCCTGACCCGGCCGCGCTTCAGCGCCAGGGAATTGATCAACCGCAGGCGCTCGTGCGTACCGGCGCTGGCTGCTCTCTCGAAGCCCGTTGTGGGCTTCACACTGCCTCTACCGGTGGTGAATGCTCCAAGATGCCGGTTCGGGCAAGGCGTCTACGAGAGCTGTGATCACGGCTTTCGAGTTGAGGGGACGGTCGGTCAGGTCACGAAGCCCCGTGGCACAGCCGGCCAGCGCCGTTTCCAAGTTCTCTTGGTGAGGCTCGGGGGTGACGAGAAGTCGAGCCAGGGGCGTGGGATCCCAAGCCAGATAGGCCAGACAGTGCATCAGGGCACCCTCTCGCCCGCGCCACTGCGCCAACCCGGTGACTTTGCGGTCTCCATCCACCAACTCGCCGGGTCCAACGCCGGCGAAACAGACCAGGCGGGAGAACGACGTGGTGGAGGCACAGTGCTTCTGGGCTTCGAGGCCGTCGATGCCCACACGACCCAGCGCGTCCATCCACCACAGCCCGACCCAGTCTGTTGCTCGTTCGACATCGCGCTGCCAAAGGAGATCGCTCGACGGAATCCACGCGTCAACCCATATCGAGTTGACCGTGTCACACCACACGGCCCCGCCGCCGGCGCGTCGACGAACGACGACAACCCCAGACCGAGCCACCTCGTCCCAGCGCAGGGTGTCGGTGGGTTGCGTGCTACCCAAGATGAGCGACGGCTCGGCCAAGTGGTGCACGACGAGGGTTCGCTCTCGGCGTGAGCGGAACCACTCCACGTCCAAGCGGTTCACATTTGGAGATGGTTGGTCGACTGGACGCGCCCCCGATGCCGTGGTGCTGCGATCGCTCAAACGATCAAGAGGCTGCAGCCAAGTAGGGCTCCCACAACGGATCCATGTCGACCGCCAACTGGCGAATGCGCCACAGGTACCCGTCAGGAGGGGCGGGGGTGAACGATAGGGACCATCCCAACTCGGACAAAAGCCGATCGGCTTTGGCCAGATTGTCTCGCTTGCAGGCTGCCACGACGTTCGACCAATCGTGCGAGCCGCCGCGGCTTTTTGGGACCACATGATCCACCGTGTCAGCCGCTTCCGAGCAGTAGACGCAACGCCCGCCGTCGCGCCGAAGCACGGCCCGCCGCGTCAGGGGTGGCGTTCTGGCCCATCGCGGGATTCGCACCATGTGCGAAAGCCGAACGATGGCGGGGACTTCAATGTCCAAGCGAGCGGAGTGGAAAACAGGTCCATCGGGACGAAAAGCGATGGCCTCGGCTCGGCCGGCGAGAACGAGTACGACGGCACGACGATCCGAGACCAATGCAAGCGGCTCATAGGTCGCATTGAGCAGGAGGGCCCGCCCCATGCCGAGAGGCTACCCCCGTCGTACCCTCATCCTCTTGCACCATCGGAGATAGGCCAGAACATCAGGGGTGCTGGGCACAGCTTCGGTGGCCTCTGCTCCGTAGGCCGTCTCTAATCGAAAGCGCCAGTACGCATCGTCGGGCAGTGGGAGAAACGGGGCATGTCGCCACCACCCTCGCCGAGCCAGCCGGAACATGGTGGCGACCGCTACTGGCCAAAGGAGTGGTCGAACCAACACGATGCACGCGACGTGGGCCATGGCCTTCGGCCCAAGTGATGAGCTGGATGCGGTCGAACTCACTGCTTCTTCAGCTCAGCCAGGCTCTTCCAGCCCAACGTGGCCGCCCCCACCAATGGACCCTCGTCACCCAATCCAGCGCGAACGATCCTGGTACCGGCCGTAAATGAGAGTTGGCATCGCAGGTCGACCTCTTGTTGCGCTGCGGCAAAGAAGGGGTCGCCAAAACCGAGGGCGACCGACCCCGCCACCACCGCCAGATTGAGATCGAGCAGATTGGCCACCGAAGCGACGGCCCGACCCACCATCGTTCCGGTCCTCTCTTTCACCTCGGTTGAAGCTTCAGCTGGCGGACGACCGGTCATGGCTGCGATGGCTGTGCCGGACGCTTCAGCCTCAAGACAGCCGTGGGATCCACAGGCACACGGTCGACCATCGGGATCGACGATCACGTGACCGATATGGCCAGCATTGCCCTCTCGCCCAGAAAGCATCCGACCGTCGAGCACGATGCCGCCGCCGACGCCGGTTGAGACCACCAAAGCCATGTAGTCGAGGTAGCCCGCCGCGGCACCAACCCAGCCCTCGGCCATGGCCAGGGCCTTGGCGTCGTTGTCGACAAAGGTCATCAGTCCAGTGAGCGAGGCCACACGGGCTCGAAGCGGAAAGTCGCGCCAGCCCGGAATGTTGAGTGGCGACACCTCTTCACCGCCCGGACTCATTGGTCCACCACAACCAACACCACAAACCTCTATTGGCGCTTCAGGATTCGCGCCACCAGCGTCTAAAACCTCGGTCACGACGCCAGCAAGGCGCGCGCCACAGATCTTCGGCCTGGCCCGTGGGCGTCGCCACCTGACGCCGTTCGCTCAGTACGCCGCGATGATCGACCAGGCCTGCAGCCATCTTGGTGCCGCCAATATCGATCGACAGGCAGAGCGACGGCGACAGGCTCATGATTTCGGAGTCGGTTCGACCAGTGTGGTCTGGTCGACGGCTTCAGTTGACAGTGTCAGCTCTCGCGGCGAAAGCGAGAACGAAACCACTCGCGGGCGTCGTTCATGGCATTTTCAACGCCGCCGGCTGGAGTCTTGGCTCCAACCTGCTCCTCGTGGTTGTGATGAGTGAGGTCGTGCCAACCGGCCTTACCCATGCGGCGCATGTTGCGCTCGAACACCACCAAGGAAGCGAACATAATGGCGACGCCCAAAAAGCCCAAAATGACCGACATGGAGTAGAAGCCGATCAGGATGGCGGTGCCGACCAAGAAGGTGAAGGCGGACCACTTGCAGTAGCGGCCAGCGTGGCGATAGACGGTTTCGGAACGAACGCGCTCGGCGAAATCGGGGTCTTGGCGGACGAGCGACTCTTCGAGCTCGGCCAGGATCTTCTGTTCGTGCTCAGAGAGCGGCACTGAACTCCCCCTCTTCCCTAGCCGCGATGGCGACGAAGGATCTCCTCAACCCACTACCCACCAGGTCATTTTCGCGCACGGTGGCGACCGAAACAACGCCCGCTCGGGCACCGCCGTCCGCAATTGTCTCATTTCCTCGCACAGTTGCAGAGCTTACGACGCCCAAACCGGCTCTGTGTCGCGGTCATAGAGTTGTAACAGAGCGAGCGGAGATGGGCGTCCGCCACTGGTGGCGAGGGCACGTGACTGGAATTTCAGCCATCGGGTCCTTCGGGCTCCTCCGCCCGCTTAACGTGAGCTATGGACACATTCAGCTCAGCCACTGAGCTCGCTGGGGCAGTTTCTCGCCGTGAAATCAGTCCACTCGAACTCCTGGACGCCTGCCTGGCCGAAGTGGATCGCCTCAACCCGTCGCTCAATGCCATTGTCTGGCGCAACGACGACGAAGCCCGGTCAGAGGCCAAGAAGCTCGGTGAGACCTTGGTCAACGGCGACGTTCCGCTCCCGCCCTTCGCTGGTGTCCCCCTCCCCATCAAAGACCTCACTCCAGTCAAGGGCCAGCCCATCACCTACGGATCAAAGGCCGGATCTGAGGATGCGGCCGATGAGGACGAGCTGGTGGTGGCCGCCTTCCGAAAGGCCGGATTCATACTGTGCGGACGGACCAATGCGCCCGAGGTTGGTTCGCTTCCCGTCACCGAGAACCTCCGCTACGGCATTACGAGGAATCCCTGGGACCTCTCGCGCACGCCGGGGGGCTCGAGCGGTGGCGCCGCCGCAGCCGTGGCCTCTGGCATGTTCGCCGTGGCCCATGCCAACGACGGCGGCGGGTCGATCCGAATCCCAGCCTCATGTTCGGGGCTAGTCGGCCTCATACCCAGTCGGGGTCGAGTCCCAGCCATCGTGCCGGGGTGGCTGGGCTGTGCCGTTGAAGGCGTACTGACTCGCAACGTGGCGGACACTGCCGCTGTCCTTGACCAGATCAGCGGACCTGACCCTCTTAGCTGGTGGAACGCCCCGATCCCCACTCGACCCTTTGCCGCCGCCGTTGGGACCGACCCGGGTCAACTGCGTATTGGGCTGTTGACTCGAGCGCCGTTGGGACTGCCCATTGCGCCCAGTTGCCGCGACGCTCTGATGGAAGCGGGAGCCGCCTTGGCCGAGATTGGCCACGAGGTCTTTGACCTTGACGACGATCTTTTCCCTGCCGAGATGCTGATGACGCTGCTCCCGATGCTTCATGCCGGAATGGGTGACTATGTCCACCTCGATGAAGCCCGCACCGAACCTCACATCCGAGCCGAGTTCGAGGCGGCACGCGCCGTGAACAGCCTTGAGCTCGTCGATGCCTTGGGCAAGCTCCAGCGTTTCTCTCGTCGCTTCGTGGCGCGTTGGGGTTCCGAGTTCGATCTTCTCGTCACGCCAACCATGCTCATTGAGCCTCCAAAGGCCGGTGCGGTGTTGGAAGAAGCCATGGCCCACCCGACAGAGATGTCAGCTGACGTACTGGCCATGGCCGTTCTCTGTGGACCGTTCAGCGTGAGCGGCCAACCGGCCATCAGCTTGCCGTTGCATTGGAGCGATGACGGTCTACCCATAGGTGTCCAAGTGGTAGCCGGACCATGGCAAGAAGACCGGTTGCTGGCCGTGGCTTCTCAGCTGGAAGCGGCACGCCCGTGGCACGAGAAACATCCCCCTGCGCCAGGGGCCTGAGCGCAAAGCGCCAACGTACGACAGATTGCCGCTCTCCGGGCGAGCCGCGATCCATCGAAAGAGGTGAGCTGAGCGCCACAATGTGAGGGTATGGACGAGGCCACCCTCCAAACTCTCGGCCTGATTTCGATGGCGGCCGTCCTCACCGTCATCATGGTTGATCGATTCCCCGGAATCCGGCTCAACGTGGTCGTGCTCGAACTTTTGGCCGGAATCTTGCTCGGACCGATCATGCATATCGCCCACCTCACGCCCATCGTGTTGTCCTTCTCCGCCTATGGGGCTCGCCTTCTTGATGTTCTCGGCCGGCTATGAGATCGACTTTGATCGCATCAAGGGTCGACCACTCAAACTGTCAGCCACTTGGTTGGGGCATATCGCTCGCCCTTGGACTTGGGGCCGGTTATCTGCTTCAGAGCCAAGGACAGGTGCTGAGCGGTCTTGTGACCGGACCTCGCATCTCACGACGACGGCGCTCGGCACCATGTTGCCAATGTGGCGTGACGCCGGCCTCTTAGAGACTCCCTTTGGCACCCATGCCCTCTCGATTGGCACCGCCGGGGAGTTCGGACCGATCGTGGCCATTGCTCTGCTCTTGGGCGATGGCGCACCGCTACGAGTCCGTGCTGTTGCTCATCGCCTTCATCGCGTTAGCCGTAGTCGCCACCGTCTTGGCCATGCGACCGAGAGCTCCACGCACGCTGTTGCTCATGAGCAAGCATTTGAATACGAGCAGTCAACTTCCGGTTCGAGTCGCCGTTCTCATCGTGGTGCTGCTCTTGTGGGTGGCCACAAGCCTGGGGCTCGATGTCCTGCTCGGCGCATTCTCCGCCGGCATCATCGTCCGATTGGGAGCCCAAGGCACGGACGAAGAGACGCTGCGCTCGAAACTCGAGGCCATTGGATTCGGATTCCTGATTCCGATCTTCTTTGTCGTGAGCGGCATCGCCTTCGACCTCGGGGCCCTGGTCCACCGACCCCTTTACCTGCTTCACATCCCACTTTTCATGGCCCTGTTCTTCATCGTCCGCGGCATTCCAGTGCTGGTCTTGTACCGTAAGGACCTCATCGCGGCAGAGCGGACAGCGATGGTCTGGTTCTCGGCCACCGCCCTTCCGTTGGTCGTAGCCATTACGACTCTCGGCGTTCGCTCTCACGAGATGAAGCGGGAAAACGCCGCGGCCCTGGTCGCAGCGGCCATGCTGTCGGTGGTGATCTTTCCGACAATCGGTTTTTCCCGGCTCGTGCGGTTCGGCATGAGCAAAGAGGGCGACGCCGCCAATGAGCCAGAAAAAGACCAGACAACAACTGAAATGGGTGAGACATGACCGATGAAAACGGCGGCGTTGAGGACTCGGCCGACGCGCTGAAAGAGCGCCTCCAAGGACTCGTCGACAGACGTGGCCACAACCGCCTCGGTCGCAGTAGCCGAGACCAACGCCAAGGCGAAGAAGCCACGGAAGAAGCACAAGCCCCGCCGCATTATTGCCTGGGTCCTGGTCGTCCTCGCCGCCCTGATGATCCCGCTGTCAATAGTCACCTACTGGGCCGTGAACACCGTCACCAACACGAATCACTACGTCGAGACGTTGGCGCCGCTTGGACGCAACCACGTCATCACCGATCACCTGGCCACCAGGGCCACCAAAGAACTCTTCGAACAAGTAAACGTGCAGCAAAAGCTGACGCAGGCCCTGCCACCCAAGGCTGCATTTATTGCGGCGCCGCTCACGACACAGGCCGAGGGCTTCGTCGAAATTCAACTGCAAAAGATCTTGCGTTCCGAGCAGTTCGTGAAACTCTGGGACCGCGCCAACCGCCGATCGCATGGCACGGCGGTGGCGGTGTTGACCGGCCACACGCCCAAGGGTGTCAAACGCGCCAATCAGATCGTGGTCGACGTCACCCCGGTCCTGAAGCAGGCCATCGCCAAACTCGACGCGCGCAACTTCACTATCTTTAACTCGATTCTTCCCCAGGTAGACAAACTGAACTCACTGTCAGTCACCCTGGTCACCGGCAAGCAACTGGCCCGTGCACAAACCGGCTTTCACATTTTGGTTCAACTCAAATGGGCCGTCCCGGCCATAGCCCTAGTGCTGGCCGGACTGGCCATCCTAATCGCGGTAGAGCGAAGAAAAACGATGCTCCGCATCACCATCGGGGCCAGCATTATGACCATCGTCATCCTGGCCGGACTGGCGGCGGGCCGATCGGTCTTCATCCACGGTGGCACTGTGCACGACGTCAACGGACAGGTCTCAGCCATCCTCTATGACACCGTGCTGCGCTTCTTGAAAGAGGGGCTGCGCTGGCTGCTCTTGATCTTGGTCCTACTTTCCGTGCTCCTCTGGGTGGTGGGACGCTCTCGTTCGGCCCTGTGGGTCAAGCATGAGATCGCCTCGGGCTACCGCTGGTTGGCGGCCCAGTTCCGTCGCAACGACGAAGCGGGCGCGGGCAGTTCGGGCCCCTTTTCACGCTGGGTCGTCCAACACGTCAACGGTCTGCGGATTGTCGGCATCGCCATTGCGGCGCTCATTATCTTGCTCGGCGGCAACCTCACCGGGGCCGGCATATTGGCCATCATCATCGTGCTGGCCATCTATCTGGGCGTCCTTCAGGTCCTGGTCGTGGCGGCTCGACGGGCCAGTGGGGCCGACGGGCTTGAGACGGATGCCGCTCTGGCCACCACGGGGACTTCAGCCATCAGTGGCGGGGCCACAGAGAGCGAAGCCAGCTCGCAGTAGCTCAGCCAGTGGGCCAACGGGCTACTGCGATGCGGCTACGAACTGCGATGTCGTCGCACCAGCATCCCGGCCACAAAGCCCAAGACACCAGAGATGATGATGACCACGATCACTGAGACATGGCCGGTGAAGAGCCAAAACTGAACTTTGGTCTGGTGCAAGTTGGTCAGGGCGAACCAAACCAAGAGGACTGCCACCACGCCGATGCCAACCATGCGGGCGTCACGAGACCTGTCCCGTTGCGGCTTGGTTGATGTTCCATCGTTTGCCACAGTTCCTCCTCGGTGTTCAAACCGCCCGATGCCCGGAACAGTTCTGACCCAATCCACTCTCTCGCGAACGGTCTACCCGGGTGGTGGATCCGCCAATCACTAGCGCGGGCCAGACGTCGTAGGGTGTCCGAGCCGCCAACCTGGCATAGAAGAGGCGCACATCGCACGAGGAGAAGAACGGCATGACTGAGGGCACTGCCATCACCGGGGCTGCCACCATCTGGGAGTTGGTCGAACGACGGGCCGAAGCCTCCCCAGATCACCCCATGCTCATTGACGCCGACGACCGCATCTTGACCTTCGGCTCGTTCCGAGACCGAGTGCTGAGAGTCGCCGCTGGGCTGGCCGAGCGGGGCATCAAAGAAGGTTCGGTCGTCTCGTGGCAGCTGCCCACACGCATCGAGACCGTCGTCCTCTCCATTGCTCTGAGCCGTCTTGGTGCCATTCAAAACCCGATCATTCACCTCTATCGAGAGCGCGAAGTTGGTTTCGCACTGCGCCAGACCGGCGCGCAACTCTTTGTCATCCCGAGCGAGTGGCGAGGTACGGACTACGCCGCTTTGGCCGAACGAGCCCTAGAGGGTGCAACCACCCGTCCCGACATCTTGATCATCGACGACGGCTTACCCGAAGGCGACCCTTCCACGTTGCCTGCTCCCCCGGCCTCGACCAACGCCGCCGACGCCCCAATTCGTTGGATTTACTACACCTCGGGTTCGACGGCTGAGCCCAAAGGAGTGCGTCACACCGACCAAACGCTGATTGCCGGTGGCTGGGGTTTGGCTCGCGCCCTCGACATGTCGCCCGACGACGTGGGCTCCATCGCCTTTCCCTTTGCCCACATTGCCGGACCCGACTACCTCGTCACCATGCTCTCCATGGGGTTTCCGGCCATCTTGGTCGAGGCTTTCTCGGCACCCGACGTCTTGCCGATTTTCCGACGCCACGGCGCCACCATGGTCGGTGGCAGCACAGCGTTCTACGTGGCCTATCTCGGCGAGCAACGCAAGCAGCCCGGAGAACCCATTCTCCCCACCATTCGGCTCATGTCGGGCGGTGGGGCACCCAAGCCACCCGAGTCGCACTTTGAGGTCCGCGACGAGATTGGCGGGCGAGGCGTCGTCCACGGCTACGGCATGACCGAGGTCCCCATGATCGCCAATGGCTCTCCCCACGACACCGACGAGCAGTTGGCGAACACCGATGGCAAGCCAGTCGAAGGGGCCGACGTTCGCATTGTTCGACTGGACGGGCCCGTGGCCAAGGCCGGCGAAGAGGGAGAGATCCGCGTCAAAGGACCAATGGTCTTTCACGGTTATACCGATGCCGCGCTCGACGGCCGAAGCGTTCGACGAGGACGGCTACTTTCGCACCGGCGACTTGGGCCAGCTCCGCGCCGATGGCCACCTCATCATTACCGGGCGACTCAAAGATGTCATTGTCCGCAAGGGCGAGAACATCAGTGCCCGCGAGATCGAAGACCTTCTCTACAAGCATCCAAAGGTGACTGAGGTCGCCGTCATTGGACTGCCCGATCCCGAGCGGGGTGAGCGGGTGTGCGCCGTGGTCCAAGTGAGCGACGGATCCGACGACCTGACGTTCGAAGAGATGGTGGCGTTCTGTCGCGAGGCCGGGCTCATGACGCAAAAGATCCCTGAGCAGCTCGAGCTTCGAAGCGATTGGCCTCGAGCTGGCACCGGCAAGATTGTGAAGAAGGCCCTTCGAGATGAGTACGAAGCAAAGCCACTGCCGTGAGTCCGGCCGGAACGGTGCTGCCGCCGTCCCAAGCGGTCGACGGCGCCACCACGCCCTATCGCCTCTGTTTCGTCTGCACCGGCAACATCTGCCGATCACCAATGGCCGACGTCGTCCTGCGCCAGCTGGCCCACGCCATCACCATGGAGGATGGCTCCACGTTGGCGGCGCACATCGAGGTCTCGAGTGCAGGGACTGGTCCCTGGCACGAGGGTGAGCCCATGGACCCAAGGACCCATCGAGCCCTCGAAGACGAGGGCTTTCACGATCATGGCCATGTGGCCCATCAGTTCCAACAGCGTTGGTTCGGAGAGCTTGACCTCGTGGTTGCGCTCGATCGCCGACACGCCGAGACGTTGCGCAGTCTGGCCCGTCGCCAGCGCGACGATCGGATCGTGATGCTTCGTTCTTTTGACCGACAGTCCGGCGGGGCGGTCGATGTCCCAGACCCGTACTACGGAGGACGAGAAGAGTTCGCCTCCTGTCTGGCCATGATTGCCGCGGCCTGTCGGGGTCTCGCCACCGCCCTGGCTGACCTGCTCAACCCTTCGGTCGAATAATGCCCACGGCCCGCCGCCGCTTGGTTGGTGAAGAGCAGTGGGCCTTCGTGAAAGAGGACGACCGAGCGCCGGCCGAATTCTTCGCGGCCGAGGCCAACGGGCTGCGGTGGCTGGCCGAGACTCACACCGTGTTGGTGGCAAAGGTCTTGGCCGTGAGCAGGACGTCGATTGCCGTGGCCGCCATCGAGCCGGGAACACCCTCGAAGTTGGGCGCAGAAAGATTCGGTCGTCAGTTAGCGCAACTGCACCTCTGTGAAGCAGGCAACTTCGGTGCAGCGTGGCCCGGTTTCATCGGCCCCCTCCCCCTAGAGAACGAGCCGTCGTCGAGTTGGGCCACGTTCTACGTCAATCAGCGCGTGCCTCCCCTTCCTCCGCCAAGCTCGAGACGCTGGCGCCATCGACGGGGTGGGGACCGACGTCATCGAAGCCGCCCTTACTGACATTGATCGGTTACCGGGCGCAACAGAAACGGCGCGCCGCATTCACGGTGACCTGTGGTCAGGCAATCTGGTCTGGGACACCGAGGACAACGTCTGGGTCATCGACCCCGCCGCCCACGGCGGGCATCGAGAGACCGACCTGGCCATGTTGGCTCTATTCGGGGCGCCACACCTTCGCTCGCCTATTGGCCAGCTACTGCGAACAGACAGCGTTGGCCGAAGGTTGGCAAGAGCGCGTTGGGCTGCACCAACTTCATCCCCTTTTGGTCCACGCCGTGCTCTTTGGTGTCGTCCTACGCCGACCAGGCCATTGACCTGGCCCGCCAGCGTCGGTGGTGATGTTCCGAGAGTGCCTCCGGTGCCGACTCAAAGTGACTTCGGCTCAGTAGGGTTGACCTCGAGGTGAGCGGCATGACGTTTCGTCAGCACATAGTTGCGGTCTATTTCGGCAATAACAATGGCGGTCATCAGAGCAGTGTCACGACTGCTCTCGTCTTCATCGTCCTCATTGTGGCCACTATCGCTCGCGTTGGACTTCGTTCCAATCGGCGTCGTCGTGGCAACAGCTCGCGCGAACGCTCAGCAGAATTTATGGTCAGATCCGAAGGCCCCCGACCCGTCAACTCCGCCGACGGCCGGCTTTTCGGATGCACCGAATCCAGGGCACTCGGTACCTTCAGAGGTGCCTCCCCTGGGCGCTCCCCCACTCGGGACTGGGTGGGCGCCGCCGGTTCCACCGCCTGCAACACGGCCCCCCGAGAACACCATCAGTTACGGCCTCCCGGCCGAAGACGCAGAGGGCAGTGACGATCAACCAGGTTGGGGTGCCTCAGGTCAGTAGCGGCCAAGCGTCACACCCGACTGGGTGGGCGCCGTGTCCTTTGTGCCATAGTGCCGGTCGTGGTCTCAAGGAGGGTGCGCCAGCGACGGCGCCAAGTCACGGTTCTCGCCGTCTTGACTCGTGGTCATCATTCTGATTGTGGTCTTGGTCTCGGGCTCGGGAAAAAAGACGCCGCCAACGCAAACGAACCAAGGCCCAGGCCTTGGCTCAGGCCGAGAAAAGCGCCCGCCATTCACCGCTCAACCCGACCTGGAAGGGCAGCGGTAAAGCAGTGACGCTGGCCTTCGGCGGTGATGTTCACTTCCAAGGAGTGCTGGGCACTCGCCTCGACAACGATCCCACCACGGCGCTCGGACCCACGGTGTCCTCGCTCTTCGCTGGTTCCAGTCTGTCGATGGCCAACTTCGCCTCGGCCATCGTCAACGGCTCGTACCCCGGGACGTGTCCTGATCCGCAACAGAAACCGTTCGTGTTCTTCTCCCCCGCCACCGCTTTCACCGCCTTTAACGGTGGCGGTCTCAACCTGATGTCGATGGCCAACACTCATGGCTACGACTGTGGGGCCGCCGGGCTCACCCAGTCACTCAGCTTGGCCCAGCCAGGCCCACTTCCCCCTGGTCGGTCTGGGACAGAACGCAGACGGTGGCCTTTACGCCGTACCGAACCACGATCAACGGACAACGCATCGCCGTCTTTGCCGCCACGCAGGTCTTCGATCCCACCACCTTGGCCACGGTTCGTGGACGGCCACAGCCGCTCAACCAGGCCTGGCTTCGGCCGTCGATCCGACCGAGCTCATCGCGGCCATCCAGACGGCCCGGAAAACCACCGACACCTTGATCGTGTATCTTGAACTGGGGCACCGAGACGCAGACCTGCCCGAACCCACAGCAGACGCCGCTGGCCCAACAATTGGTCCATGCCGGCGCTGACATCGTCATCGGGCTCGGGCACCCATGTGCAACAAGGTGCGGGCTACTTCGGTGCGGCCTACGTCGACTACGGCTTAGGCAACCTGGCCTTCTACGACAGCTCCGCACCCGGAGACCTACTGCGGATCACTCCTCATCTCAGCCACTGGTCGCCACATTAAGAGTGCCAGTTGGCGCCCGGCCATTCTGGTCAACGGCGTACCGCAGCCCTTGACCGGCGCCGCGGCCACGGCGGCCACCCAGCGCTGGGAGGGCCTACGCAGCTGCACCGATCTGTCGGCCGCAGCCGACCCCTCCATTTCCACGTACAAGAGTCAGACCGTGGTCCCGGTCATTACCCCCACCACGAACGACCACGACCACGCCCGGCGCTTCTTCGTCGGCCAACGGTTCGACGACCACGACCACCACATCGACGTCGCCGCACCGACGTCGACGTCCCCCACCACGACGACTTCTGCGCACCAACGATAACGCCAACTAGTCCATGGCAACCATCGGCCGCGATCCTGGCTTGTCCTCAGTGTCGGAAAAATCGGGGCAGGAAGTGACGGTTGGCCGCCAGGAGAGCGTCGGCCAGCTGTTCGGCCAGCGGATACTGACCCACCAAGGGGTTGGCCACCAGGGCTCGAATCATGGTCTCTCGACTTCCAGTGATGGCCGCTGTCACGGCCAGCTGCTCGTAGGCCTTCACGTGGGCCACCAACCCGGCCATGTCGGGAGGCAGCGGGCGCTGTGGGAGCGGGTGCGCACCGTTGGCATCGACGGTGCAGCCCACCTCCACCACGGCGTCTTCAGCCAAGCCCGGGATGGCGCCGTCGTTGCGGACGTCGACGACTTGGATGTCGCCGGTGTCGTCGTGCAGGGAGGCGATGAGGCGCACGGCCGCCTCGGAGTAAAAGGCCCCGCCCCGATACGACAGTTTCTCCGGTTTGGTCACGAGGTTGGGGTCCCGGTACTCGGCCAGCAGTTCGAGTTCGAGTTCGGCCACCACCTCGGCCCGCGACGCCAACCCGGGGCGGCCTGTTGGGCCAGGTCTTCGTTGAGGCAGTAGTAGTAGTGGAGGTAGTAGGAGGGCAATGCGCCGAAGAGATGGAACAGACCCGACGGCACGCCGCTCTCAAGTACAAGCTCGGGGGCGAAACGCTCGAGCAGCTCGGGCAGGCGGTCTACGCCATCGACGGTGGCCGATCGAACCCAGGTCAGGTGATTGAGCCCGACGTGCTCGAGATCGATGGTGTCGGGATCGAGAGCCGAGATAGTGGGCGATGCGCCGTTGCACGTGGATGGCCACGTTGCACAGACCGACGGCTCGATGGCCCTGATCAGCCAGTGCCTGGGTCACGATGCCCACCGGGTTGGTGAAGTCGACCAACCAGGCCCCCTTGGCCCCTCGCTCGGCCGTCTCCTCGGCGATCTCCAAGACCAACGGCACGGTGCGCAACGCCTTGGCCAACCCGCCGGGGCCGGTTGTCTCTTGGCCCAGGCAGCCGTAGCCGCCCGGCAGCGTCTCATCAGAGTGGCGTGCCGCCTGACCACCGACCCGCAGCTGGACCACCACGAAGTCGGCCCCGTCGATGGCCCGGGCCCGATCGTCGGTGGTCACCAACGTCCGGCCCAGCCCCGGTGCGGCAGGATGCGCTCGGCCAATCCTCCCACCATTCGGAGTCGCTCGGGGTCAGGATCGAGCAAGACCAACTCGTCGACCACGATCCGATCTTCGTGATCACAGAGATTGTCGACCAGCTCCGGCGTGTACGTACTGCCCCCGCCAATGACGGCAACCTTGGTCCCCATGCAGCGAACGTAACATCGGACCATGACCGGAGGCGGGGCTGGCATCGACGGCGGACACCGAGGACAGAAATTCCACCTGATCCGCTCTTGGTGGCCGTCGATGGCGGAGCATCCAAGACCGACGTGTGGATCGTCGGAGCCGATCCGGATCCGTGCTTGGAAGCTGGCGCGGTGAAGGGCTGCAACCACCAACTGGTGGGATTGACGCCGCCATGGCGTCCCTGGGTGCCAGCCATCGACCACGCCGCTCGAAAAGAGTGGCCTTGGTCACGGTCCAGCGCCCAGTGGCGCCACTTGGCCTCTACTGCCTGGCCGGCATCGATCTGCCCATTGATGAACAGACCGGCTGGGCCCAGCCATCATGGCCCAGGGGGGCTGGACCACGCGAGACGTTATGCGCAACGACACCTTTGCCGTCTCTCGGGCCGGCTCCATCGAAGAACTCGGGGGTATTGGCAGTGGTCTGCGGATCGGGACTCAACTGCGCCGGGGTTGGGCCCGACGGTCGCACCGTTCGCTTCCCGTCTCTGGCCGAACTCTCCGGCGACTTCGCCCCCGGTGGGCTTGGCTCGGGATCCGGGCCCTTGGGCTGGCTCTTCGAGCCCGGGATGGACGAGGTCGAGCCCACCACCCTCGACGACCCTGGTGCCGCAACACTTCGCCATGCGCGACCCCGAAGAGGTGTTGGCCGCCGTCTACAGCGGCGCACTCAACTACGGCCGCCTCTTCGAGTTGGCCCGGATCGCGCTCGAAGCCGCTCGTGACGGCGACGGCCCGGCCCAAGATGCGGTGGCCTTTCTGGCCGACGAAGTGGTGGCCATGGCCCGAGCCGCCATCATTCGTCTCGATGTCGCCGAAGAAGCGGTCGAAGTCGTCCTTGGGCGGCGGGATCTTTGCCAGCGGTGATCAGGCCTTCACGGCTCGGGTGGAAGATGGACTGCGCCGCATGGCACCGCGGTGTGGTATGCCGACGACCCGAAGGGCCGCCCGTGCTCGGCGCCGCCCTCATGGGACTCGACATCGTGTCGGCCTCACCGGCCTCCTTTGCTCGGCTTCGGGCCGACGCCGCAGAGCTCGGGGGCTGACGACCGGGCCGACGTGACGCCCTACGAAGCGGTCGCCACAGGGTGGACGTCAGCCAGCATCTTTTTGTCATCAGCCAAAAGCGAATCGGCCAGATGCTTCACCATTTCGACCACTTCGGGATGAGACTCAGGATCCCACCCGGCCAAGATCTCGGTCAATCCGGCTCGTCGGGCCTCGGTCAACTTCTCCATGGCGATCTCACCCTCGGGCGTGATGCGGAGGTCGTGATGATGCACGTTGTCCGTCGTGCCCTCACGTGACACGAGATGGGCCGCCACCAAACCCTCCACGCCTGGATTGATGATGGCCGGGTCCACCTTCATCATCTTGGCCACCGACTCGACCGTGCAGTCGGGATGGTCGCTCAAGCGATAGAGCAGCCATACCGAACCTGGCGGCAGATCGACGCCAGCTCGCTCGGCCAAGGTGCGATAGAGAACCGCCCGATTTTCGCGACTGGCCACTCGTTCCAGATTGAGCTGGATCTCTTCCAACGAGGTGCGGCTCGACGACGTGGTAAATCCGTCGCCCGCTTCAACCGTTCGAACCGATTCCCGAAGCTTTTTCTCGGGCAACATCCAGCTAAGGCAGAAGGCCACGAAGGCGATTGGCACACCAATGAGAAAGACGGTGTCGATGGTGTGGGCGATGGCTTGGGAGATAGCCAGGTGTGCTTCGGGAGGGAGATGCGCCGTCAGCTTCGGATTGTCGATCTCATTGGCCAGGTTAGGTGGGATGACCACATTGGCGTGGGAACGCAGCTGCGTGGTGAGGTTGCCGACCAAGAGGTTGGCGAACACCGCGCCAAAAACGGCGGTGCCAAACGATCCACCAATCATCCGAAAGAACGTGACCCCCGAGGTGGCGGTACCTAACTCTTCATACTCGACTGCGTTCTGGGTTGCCACGATGAGGACCTGCATCACCATGCCCAGTCCGAGGCCGAAGACGACCATGTAGAACGCGGTGGCCCACGAGTCCGTGGTGACGCCAATGTGGGACATCAGCCACAACCCGATCGTCATACAGGCCGTGCCAACGACCGGGAAGACCTTGTAGCGACCAGTGCGACTGACAATCTGCCCTGAGCCGATTGAGGCCACCAACAGTCCGCCCATCATGGGGAACAACTGGAGCCCCGAGCGCGTCGGGCTGATGCCTTTCACGATCTGGAAGTACAACGGCATGAAGGTGAGGGCACCGAACATGCAAAACCCGACCACAAATCCAATGGCGCTGGCCGATGTGAAGACCTTGTTGGCGAACAGGTGCATCGGGATGACCGGCTCAACCGCCCGTCGCTCCACCATGATGAACAAGACGGCGCAGAGTACGCCGAAGGCAACCAGTCCCAACATCAAGGGCGAACCCCAGGCGTATGACGTCCCGCCCAGACTGGTAAAGATGACCAGAGCTGAGGCGGACAAGGCCAACAGTGCGGTGCCCAGATAGTCGATGACGCGGTGCACCCGGGTCAGGTGACCGGGCAGAGCGACGGCGGTGACGACGAGAGCGACGGCCCCGATCGGGATGTTGATATAGAAGATCCACCGCCAGGAGGCGTACGTGACAAAGAGACCGCCGATGAGTGGGCCGATGATGGTGGTGATGCCGAACATGGCCATGAACAGACCCATGTAGCGACCCCGCTCACGCGGTGAGACAACGTCGCCCACGATGGTCTGCGCCCCGACCATGAGTCCCCCACCACCGAGTCCTTGGATAGAGCGGAAGATGATCAGCTGCAACATGGTGTGGCTGAGTCCGGACAAGGCCGAGCCGATAAGGAAGATCACGATGGCGGCCTGGAAGAAAATCTTGCGACCGTAGAGGTCGCCCAACTTCCCCCACAAGGGTGTGGACACGGTCGAGGCCAAGAGGTAGGCCGTCACCACCCAGGTCAGGTGCGACCCTCCGTGGAGATCGCCCACGATGGTGGGCAGCGCGGTCGACACCACTGTCTGGTCCAGCGCAGCCAGAAACATGCCCAGCAAGAGAGCGCTGATGATGATCAGTACTCGACGCCTCGGCAGCTCGAGATTTGGCGCGGGCGCAGTGACATCGGTCATGTCAGTACTCCTTCTGTTCGGGTGTGGGCGCGAGAGCATTGGGGCCCGACTGATCCGGACCACTGGCTCTGCGTGCTGACTTCTCAGTACGGGCCTTGGTCACCCGTGCCCCTTTCGCTCCATGTTGATCAAGGGCGATCTCTTCGGCCAACACGCTCAAACCCTCCATAAGGGCGCGGGAGCGATTGGGACCCAAGCGATCAAGGGCCCGATGGAGCGGCGCCAATCGGGCCTTCAAGAGTGACGCGCTTTGCTCGCGGTACTGCGGGGCCACTGACACCACGGTGCGCCGACGGTCGAGTGTGTCCTCTCGACGCACGACCAGGCCAGCTTCGGCCAGTTGGCTGACCAAGAGACTCGTGGTGGAAAGGGCATAACCCTCCCGGCGAGCCAACTCAGAGACGGTCAACTCTCCTTCTAACGCAATCACAGTAAAGGCGGCCAGATGTCGGGGGGCCAGACCCCCGTCGACCAACATCTGGCGCAGTGGTTCGGGCATCTCACTTTGTTTGTTGGAGCGGGCCAGGCGCACAAAGGCCAAGAGAAGTTCGGAGGCTCGATCGTCAGCGTTGGCTCCCTGGCCCACTGGCGCCGTGGCGGTGAGGGTAGATCGAGCTGCCATATACCCCGCATATTAGAATAGTGTTGAGTTAAAAGCAATACTGAGATGCGTCACCCCAGTGACCAGGTCGACCCTGATCTTGTCCTCGAGTTGTTAGCCAGGAAGACTGCAGTGCAGTTACCCGCCATGGCCCACGACCCCGCACCCACCGAGTCTGACGATCGAGCCGAACCGGGGTCGAAGTGGTCCGAAGCTGTGGGTCGGTTCATCTCAACCGAAACCCTGGGTGGACTGGTCCTCGCGCTCACCGTGGTGGTGGCGCTCATCTGGGCCAATCGGGCTGGCGGCTCCTACCAAGCCTGGTGGGGTCACACCGCCACCGTTCGATGGCTCCCCGCTTCGCTCTTCTCAACGCCCGCGACCTGGGTCAACAACGGACTTATGACGGTGTTCTTCTTTGCCGTTGGCTTGGAAATTGGTCGAGAACGAGCACAGGGCGACCTGAGAGAGACAAAGACAGCCCTCGTCCCAGTGGTAGCGGCGCTGGGCGGTATGGCGGGCGCCGCCCTGGTCTATTTGGCCGTGGCGCTACCTCGTCATGGCGGCGCTGATGTCTTGAAGGGCTGGGGCGTGCCCATGGCCACCGACGTGGCCTTCACCTTGGGGGCCATCGCACTGCTCGGCACTCGGGTGCCTCGCGCCCTTCGGGTCTTCGTGTTGACCTTGGCCGTGGCCGACGATGTGGCCTCGGTCATCGTGCTGGCCGTGGTTGGGCGAGTGCGCCTCCACCCCCTTTGGCTCCTGGTGGCGATCGCGGTGCAGCTGGCCGTGCTCATTGTGCGCCGTCGACCGAATCAGCACTGGCTGCCGTATGTTGTGGCCGTCATCGTGCAGTGGTTCGCGCTGGCCCACGCCGGGATTGAGCCGCCTTTGGCCGGTGCATTTATCGGTTGTTGTGTGCCGGCGAATCCCGCACCGTCGCTGAGCGAGAAGATCGAAAACATCGTGCATCCATTGTCGGCCTACATCGTCCTGCCGCTCTTCGTACTGGCCAATACCGGTGTCGTGTTCGGCGAAGCCCTCTGGCACAACCGTGATGCAGTCACCGTATTTTCGGCCGTCTTGGTGGCCCGCATCGTCGGCAAAATGGCGGGCATCGTTCTCGCCACACTCTTGATTACGCGCATGAGCGGATTCGGGCTCCCAGAGGGCACCCGTTGGGTCCAACTGGCTGGCGTGGCCGCACTCTGCGGCATGGGGATCACGGTTCCATTGCTCTTTGCCACCGTGGTCTTCGCGCAACACACCGAACTGGTGGCCCCAGCCCAACTGGCACTTTTGGCCGGTACTCTTCTCGCTTTCTTGGTCGGGGCCGTGATCCTCACTGTCGCGGCTCGAGATCGGCGCGCTACGGTCCACACCGATATCTGAGGGTCCTAGAGGCGTGACCGTGCTCGCGGTATGCCCTCTTCTTCTGGCACCAGATCCACCAATGAGGAGACACCCATGCGTACCCGCCTGACCGAGTTGCTCGGCATCGAACACCCGGTGATGTTGGCTGGCATGGGTGGGGTGTCGTATGCACCGTTGGTGAGTGCGGTCTCTCAAGCAGGCGGCTTTGGCTGCATGGGTGCCTCCACCATGGGGAACGAAACAATGGTCGAAGAGATGCGCGCCGTGCGCCAAGCGACGGACAAGCCCTACGGCGTCGACCTCCTCACGGCCATGCCCGGCGGCATGACTGAGCAGGTTGAACTCATCATCGCCGGCGGCGCCACCGCCTTCGTGGCAGGCCTCGGCGTGCCTTCCGAGGTGGTGGAGCTCTGCCACGCCAACAACCTCGTGGTGGTCTCGATGTGCGGCAAGGTCGATCACGCCCGACGCGCCGTGGATGCTGGGTGTGATCTCGTGGTGGCCCAAGGCACCGAAGCCGGTGGCCACACCGGCCAGATTGCCGGACTCCCCCTCATCCCCCAGATCGTGGACGCGGTGGGCGACCAGGTCCCGGTGGTCGCTGCCGGAGGCATCTTCGACGGCCGGGGTTTGGCCGCCGCCTTGGCACTCGGGGCCGATGGCGTCTGGGTCGGTACCCGCTTCATCGCCACGCCCGAGGCCCGCGGCGTGAAGGGCTACAAAGAAGCGCTGGTGGCCAGCAAAGAGGACAGCACCACTATTAGCCGGGCCTACTCGGGCAAGACCATGCGAGTCATCCGCAACGCCAACACCGACTACTACGACGCCCACCCCGAAGAACTCAAACGATTCCCCGAACAGCTCACCATTGCGTACCAAAATGGTTCGATCCACCTTGGGCACGACGCCGATGCCGACGGTGTCGACGTCGATCGCGAGTGCTACCCGGCCGGCCAAGGAGTCGGCGGCATCGCGGACATCGTCCCAGCCGGCGATCTGGTGCGACAGATCGTCACCGAAGCGCAAGCCGTACTCGACGGCTTGCCCGTCTCTCGCTGAGCGGACGCCACCGCGGTTCATGGCCGCCGTGAAGGGCACGCCCCCCGTTCATCGAGCCAGGTCTGGAGCTTCCTGAGCTCTATCGCTTGGTCGCAAGTGGGCACTCAAAGCTCCTGAATTTCCTTGTCAGATACGAATTTTCCCCAACCGCTTGACACTTCATTACGACATGTTACGATATATCGGTACTTAGCGTTACCGATCATTACTGATCGCTGAAAAACCCAATTAGGAGAAAAATGTCACACGAACACACACATCACGATCATGACCACCCCTTCGGGCACGGTCGTCCTGGCCGCGGACGCGGTCGCCGAGACGACATGATGCGCTCTATGCGCGGCGGTGAAGGCGGAGGCGGCTGGGGCGGACCACGTCGACGCATGCGTCGCGGCGACATCCGTCGGGCCATACTTGGCTCGCTCATTGAGGGACCGGCTCATGGCTACGAGGTCATGCGTCGACTCGAGGTAAGCAGCGGCGGGCTCTGGCGCCCGAGCCCCGGTTCGGTCTACCCGACCCTGCAGATGCTGGAGGACGAAGGGCTCATTCAAGCAGTCGCTAGTGAAGGCACGCGTACCTTTGAGCTGACCGAGGCTGGTCGGACCGAAGCAACGCAGAGTGTCAACGTCGGCGAAGGCGCGCCCTGGGATCACGGGGATGAAAACGCCGATCGCGTCCGCAACCTCCGTTCGGCCGTCGGCCAGGTCGCACTGGCCGGAAAGCAGGTGGCCTCAGCTGGGCTGGCTGACCAGATTGATCGGGCCACCGAGGTCGTTCAGCGGGCTCGCAAGGAGCTCTACCAAATCCTGGCCGAGGACTGAACTCTCAGCCTCCTATCAGCTGGGCCAGTAGAGCGAACTACCATCGGAGTTGAGAACCATGACGACAACCACCACAGCGAACGGCGTCGCTCCACCTGACGCCGACGAAGGCATCATCCGCACGGTCGACCTGACCAAGGTCTATCCGGGTACTGACTTTCGTGCCGTGGACGAGTTGAGCCTCACCGTGCATGCCGGGGAGATCTTTGGTTTGCTCGGCCCCAACGGTGCGGGCAAGACCACCACAGTGGGCGTACTCACGACGCGGGTTATTCCGACGTCGGGGTACGCCGCCGTGGGTGGCATCGACGTGGTGGCCCAACCCGCCCTGGCCAAACAGCTTTTGGGTGTAGTTTCCCAACAGAACACGCTCGATCGTCAGCTGAACGTGTGGGAGAACCTCTACTTTCACGGCCGACTCTTCGGCATTGGAGCCAAAGAGTCCCGACAGACCGCTACCGAGCTTCTTGAGAAGTTCCAGCTGTCGAAGTGGGCCAAGGCATCCGTCTATGCCCTCTCGGGTGGCATGGCCCAACGGCTCATGGTGGCCCGTTCGATCTTTCACCGGCCGGCTGTGCTCTTTTTGGACGAGCCCACGGCTGGTCTTGACCCACAGAGCCGGTTGGCACTGTGGGACATTTTGCGGGAGCTCAACGACGACGGCCAAACCATCTGTCTCACCACGCATTACATGGAAGAGGCCGATCAACTCTGCAATCGGGTCGCCATTATGGACCACGGCAAGATTCTCGCTCTCGACACGCCGGGCAAACTGAAACAAGGAGTCGGTGCCGACACCATCGTGACCATAAAGTCGCCGGGCGATGCCGATGCGTTGGCGGCTGCACTGACGAAGCATGTGGCCGGCGTCACCAACAGTCGCACCATTGACGGCGGCGTTGAACTCCACGTCGAAGTGGGCGAACGACTCGTACCGCGGGTTGTTGCTGCCACCGAAGAGGCGGGATTTACCGTGGCCGATCTTTCGGTGGCAGAGCCCAGTCTCGAAACCGTCTTCATCTCCCTGACCGGAAAGGACTTGCGCGACGGATGACCGCAACTACCACCCCTGAGATTGCCGCCTTACCGGGCGGCGATCATCACGTTGTTCGCGTGCCAACCCGTTCGGCCACGGCCGCCAGTTGGATCGCTCTGAGAGCACTGATACTTCGCGACCTTGTCGTCCTCAAGAAGAACTTTGTCGAGTTCGCCGTGCGCACCTTGGTGCAACCGTTCTTGCTTTGCTTTGTCTTCCTCTACATCTTCCCGAAGATCGGTCAAGGTATCGGGGGCGGGAGTAACCCCGCTGCGGCATCGGCTTTCGCTACGGTGCTGGTGCCGGGCGTGGTCGGGATTTCCATCATGTTCCAAGGCGTGCAAGCCGTCGCGATGCAGCTGTCCCAAGAGTTTGGTTTCACCCGCGAGATCGAGGACAGAGTCCAAGCGCCGTGCCCGATCTGGTTAGTCGCCATGTCGAAAGTTCTCTCCGGTGGGGCCCAAGGCATCATCTCGGCCATCATCGTGTTGCCAATCGCCTCAGTGATTCACGCTCCGGGTGTCACCCCTCACCTCAACTTCCACTGGTGGATTATCGTCACCATGGTTCCGCTGGCGTGTATCGCCATGACCTCTCTCGGGCTTGTGCTCGGCACCAGCTTTGAACCCCGCAATATCGGACTCATGTTCGGATTCGTGGTTCTTCCCATCACGTTCTTGGGCGGCACGTACTACCAGTGGACTCGTCTCGCACCGGTCACTCTGGGCGCGGTGCACTGGTTACAGATACTGGTGCTGATCAATCCTCTGATCTATGTCAATGAGGGGATGAGAGCGGCCTTTACCAATGCTGGGCATATGCCCCTCTTCGTCATCTATCCCGTGCTCTGTGGCTTCATTGCGTTGTTCTTATTTATTGGTCTGCGCAACTTCAGCCGCAAGGTCCTTTCCTGAAACGTTCTTTCCTGTCCTGACCAACGGGCTGATTGCGTGCGGCGTGACGAGGGAGACGGCTTACACGGGCTCTCGTGCCGAAACCTCAAGCAAGAGGTCGGCCAGCGCATCTGGCCGGGTAAGAAAGGGCGAATGGTCGGTGGGCCACTCGACCAGTGTGTCGCACACGGTGGCCATTTGGCGCTGTGCTGACACCGGCACCGCACCGTCGTTGGCGCACACGAGATAGGTGGTCTGGGCCTGCGGCCGAGGCGGTGGATCGCCCAAAAATGAACCGATGTCAAAGACCATGGAACGAAGCTGCGGGATAATTGCAGCAACCGTTGATGCATCGCTATCGGCGTAGAAGATCTCGTGCGCTCGACTGGGATCGAAACCGAACCTGTCCCCATCGGCCACGATGGCACTCACGATGGCGGGCGGATCGGCCGAAAACAGATCGGTCCCGTTATTGATAAGAGCAGCGAGGTAGACCACGCTCGCCACATTGGACAGACCGATGACGGCGTGATCGGTGACCACCCCGCCGTAGGAGTGGCAGCACACCACGGCGTCTGGACCAGCCGCCTTGATGGCCGACCGTGCTGTCTCCACGTCGTCGGCAAAACCGGTGAAGGGCAGTTCGACCGCGACGACGTCAATGCCTCTCCTGCGCAGTTCGGTCACTACCCCATCCCAACACCATGATCCGTGGAATGCTCCGTGCACCAAGACGATCTTCCCCATTCACGTTCTCCTCACTTTGACGGCATGTGCTGCGAGTAGTACCTGCAACTATTGATTGACGCCTTAACGACGGATTCACTTTTCGAGAGACGTCACGCGGTGACTGTCTGTTCCGGGACACAGCGCCGCCGGCGTGGCCGTTCCCGGCGCCGCCGTCGGTGGCGTGGCGAAGTGATAGAGCAAGATTGTGCCGCCTAGTTCGCCCACCGGGCAGTAAGCCCGCAACCAATCGAGCCGATTCCGCCGGGCGCTGGTCAGATTGGTGGCCGATGCGGCCACCCAACCTCGGATTGACGTCGGCTTCACACCGAGCAAAGGCCGACCTTCTGGTACATCGACGGCACCGATCAAGCCCCTCGGTCCGAAGTAGGCCACGTACGGGTGATGACCCGGACTCCAGGTGGTTAGAAGATGGAAATCTTGGCCCCAGTCCACCGATGAATTCGTCGCTACTTGGTAGCCCGGTTGAAACGGCGGCGAGGTGTAGGCCAAGGAGTTCGGAATCGAGAGGGCCATCATAAAGACAGCTAAGGCCGCCCCACCCACCAACACAACCCTCCCAACCACGTGGTGCGCGATGCGCACCAACGGCGATGCTGCCACCATCCAAAGAGCAATCTCGGGCATGAGGTAGCGGATGCCCTCGTCACGGGGCGATGTCACGGTGACGGCGAAGAGAATCAGGGCAGGTACGACCAAGACAACGAAGGCTTGTCGCTTTGTGGTGCGGCTGTGGCCCCGCCAGAAGAAGGGCCCAACAATAAGGGCCACCAAAGTTGGTGTGGTGACTTTGACCAACACGCTGCCGGGCCAGTACCACCACTTCCCTCCGGTCCAACTCACACCGAGCAAGAATCCGGGTGCGGTCTGCGTGTCGTTGTCAAAGAGATACCGAATCCCTTCGACATACGGCATTGGCAAGATGACGCCGGGGTGAGCCAAAAGAGATGGTTCGAGGGCCAGATAGATAACCCACAGCCCAATCAAGGTGATGAGGCCGATCTGCAAGGCCGGAATGAACGAGCGCCAGCGGAGTGCACGCCAACGGACGCCGACGACTACGACGCCTGCGAACCCGACCAAGAGAAGGCCGGTGATCTCGGCCGATGCCACCAGCAAACAGGCAAGCCCTAACCAGATGGTTGATCGCCGATCACGACGACGCAGCCAGTTCAAAAGAGCCAGTGAGAACAGCGAGGTGGCGAGCGCAAAGGGCACATCGACGCCGTTTAGATGTCCAAGACCGAGGACGAGGGGGCTGAGTAACCAAAGGGCACCGGCCAAGAAACCGGCCCAGGGTCCAAACAGCCTTCGGGCCAAAGCAAAGAGGACAAAACCTACGGCTACGACTTCCAGCAACGGGACCGAACGTGAGGCCACAGTGACGCGGTGCAAGGTGCCAGCCCGTATCTGAGCTCTCAAAAATCGTGCGCTATAGAGGCGTTCGTTGTTGGTATTCCAAGCACCGTCTTTGGGAATGACCGGGTGCGTGAAGAGCACAGGAATGGCTGAGATGACCTTGCCTAACGGCGGATGTTCTTCGTTGTACGTGAGATCGTGGTGGGTAAGGGCGAGCACCCCGGCTGAGACGTAGACGGGCTCGTCGTAGGTCGGTGAGTCGCGCCAGGCCTCGACCCATCCGGTGGTCAAGAACCCAATGGCGACCAGGATCAAACAGAACAGTGGTAGTCCGCGCCGTCGCCACCAGGGATTATTTACCCCGACCGATCTGGTGGAAGGGTCTGCGACCCCACCAACGGGTTCGCTGACCGTCATCTCAGCGGCCATGATTCCGTCCCCGGACTAAGCCAGACCAGCCAAGCCCTCCCCAGTTGACTCTTGGAGTGCGAGTAGAATTGTTACAATCACGCAACGAAGCGGCCGTGGTGGGTGTCCGGCCAACTCCTACTTGAGAGGCCATGTCATGTTGTTGAAATTCACGACTCGGAAGCAGCGGGCGGCGAGCACTGAGCTTGTTCATACGCGCTTGGCCCGTCCCGATGTCACGCCCGAGGGTGTAGCACGTCAGCGCCTCGTAACCGAGACACCCCCGGCGATCGGCCTGTGACGCAACTCCCTGAGACCACCGAGACAGACGGTCCAGAAACAGACACTGGGCACCTGAGCCAAGTCGAGACCAACGAACCGCAGCCTGGACGCTGGACTCGATTCGTCACGGCATGGGGTACCAAGTACGGACGACGCCTCATTATTGGTTGGGCTGTCTATATCGCCCTCTCCTTGGCCTACCTGGCCACCGAGGGAATCCCTTACTCCACAGACGTGATCTTGATCTGGATCACCGTTGGCATCATCGTGTCATCGCTCGGCGGCGACATGAAGTGGAAAAAACTCATTAGAGACTGGTTGCCGCTCTACTTCGCCTTGGCTCTGTACGCCCTGTTGCGAGGCTACGCCAGCCACGTGTTTTGGGGTCCCTTTTACCGCCCCCAGGTCTGGTTGGACAAGCTGGTCGGCGGTGGGACCGTACCGACTGTCCGGCTACAACATTGGCTGTGGCACCCCAACGACCTTCATTTCTACGACTACGTGGTCTGGCTTTGTTACCTGAGTCACTTCTTCACGTCGTTCATCATTGCGGCGTATCTGTGGCGAACGAACTATCCGAAGTTCAAACGATTCGTACCGTTGTTCGTCACCCTGACCGCCATGGGCTACGTCACGTACGTCTTTTACCCTGCCCTTCCGCCGTGGTTGGCCGGTTTGGCCAAGGTGAAGGGCAATGCCCAGATCTACCTGGCCCATCCAGTCATTCAACCGGTGGCCAGAATAATTCCCGCCGTCTTCAACCACGTCGGCGTACATAGCGCGGCTGCCCTCTTTGCCGGTGGCAACAGATTCGATAACAACATTGCAGCCATGCCCTCGCTGCACTGCGCTTACCCCATGTTAATTCTGTTGTTCTTCTGGAAGAGCGCACGAACTCGGCTGCGCATCATCTTGGTGGCCTATCCCCTACTCATGGCGTTCACGCTCATGTACACGGGCGAGCATTTCTTCACCGACGAGCTTCTGGGTGTCATCTACGCCATCCTCGTTTACTTCGTGGGCTCGAACGTGCTTGATCGCATTGCCGCCCGTAGAGCCCGACGTCAAGGACTGAGCCAGGCTGCCATCCAGGAGAACGACGACATACATGATGAACGCGAATCCGTCACCACTGGGGTGACATCCGATGCGGTGGGCCTTGGCGTCTCTCCATCGTCCACCACGCACGCTGACGGATCGCCTTGAACAGCACTCGTCCTGCGGCGGATATGACGACTGTTCCAACGCCAGCAAGACGTTCCTAGAGTTCTGACCAACTCACTCTCACAGCGTGTTGAAAGTATCGCTGACCTCGGCGAACTGGCGGCGGACGTCAACGGCCATGACGAGGCTCCTTTGCTCGCAAAAAGGGCCGAGCTAGTGCGCATATTGGAACCGACGGCGGCACGCCCTTACCCGGCCCGAGCTGATTCCGTCGCGACCACCTTCTGGCCTCACCGAGTCCCCAAACACTCATCAGCAGCACGTGAAGTGGGTGGTCCCTACCACCGGATATGGGCGTTGAGTGGAGTCCTCTGCAGGTTTCGAGCTAATCACTTGCTACTTGCTCAGCGAGAGCAGCCTCTCATCGGTGCGCGTGGTTCGGGTGTCTGACGCGTACAGCCCATAGATCACCTCGACAGATCACACGAAACGCCAACGACCCGAGGCATTGACCCCCAAGACGCCATCGATATTGGCTACCCAAGGCCCTTGAAGATTGCGACCCGACATGGAGTTCAGCCAGCTTGAAGCTTGATCAGGATCGAAATCCAGATCGGCTCGTTCGATTCGGCCGAGATCGACCAAACCCGTGGCGTGGTGGGTTTATTCGCTTGTTTCGACGATGAGAAGATCGCAGTCGACTTTGCGCGAGACCTTGTTGGCAATCGGCCCCAACAGGAAGCGGGCTGTCGACTGCATGCCTTTTGATCCGACAACGAGCAAGTCAGCCTGATTCTCTTCTGTAACGCGTATAAGCGCCTCGGAGGGCTCTCCGGCCACGGCATGATGAGAAACCACTGTTACGCCCTGCGCGCTGGCCATCTCTGCTGCTTCCTTTGCGGTTGATTCGGCAACGCTATGGGCGGCGGCGGACCATCCGGCGTCCATGGAGACCCCGGCGCTCGCAACACCTTTGGGGCCGCGATTATTGAATGCGGAAACGATGATCAACTCTGCTCCGAGAGCCTTGGCCAGCGCCGTAGCTTTGTGAACGGCGTGCTTGGCTGTGTCCGAGCCATCCGTTCCGACCACAATTTTTGTGGGGACTCCGCTGTTCGACTCACCGCTCATCTTCAGGTCCTCCAACTCTCGACTCGCACTATGGATGCCGCAGGAATAGCATTTTTAGCCCAATGGCGGCTACGGCGCCGGAAAAGCATAAGAAACGGTTCGATCTGCCATCGTTTTGACCTGTTTGGTACTTGCTTTGGATAAGGCCTGAAAGGGTGAGACGGGCTGTCGCCAGCCATAGACCCTCCCGACACAAGTTATGTCGCCGTCGGCGACTCCGATGTGGCTCACAAGGTCCTGGACCAAGGCCCGCTCGACGTTCGCTATTGCTACGCGGGGTTCTGAAAATTCAGAACTGAGTTCCCCCTGTTCCCCAGCGACGGGACCAGGGCTCGGCGACGACTGTATGGGTGGGTGGGGCAACGCCGGGATCTGACCCAAGGTCCAGCCGACTACGGAGAGGCCCGGTGACCCCTACCGCCCGCTGTGGGCGCGGTCGAACCCATTGGGCAGCGACCAAGACACTCGCTCAGCGCCGAAGCCCGGCGATCAGAGGCACCCGGCCCACGCTGCCAAATCAATTTGTGCTCGATGGTACGGTCGCCAGATGGCTCGCCCCATTGCCTCGGACACGCCAGTCGACCGTGCCGGCTTGATTCAGTTCATGCAATCTCGGCACCGCGCCATCCTCAGCACGCAGAGAGGCGACGGAACGCCCCAGATGTCTCCGGTCACCATGGGTCTTAGTCCAGACGGGGCGGTTCTGGTTGCCAGCTATCCAGACCGGGCCAAGGTTCGCAATCTACGACTGCGCCCTCAGGCGGCGCTGTGCGTTCTCTCGGATGACTTTGGGAGCGAGTGGGTCCAGGTTGCAGGGACAGCCACGGTGGTTGATCTCCCGGGAAGCAATTGAGGGTCTTGTGACCTACTTTCGCTCCATCAGCGGTGAACATTCTGATTGGGACGAATACCGTCAAGCCATGGTCGACCAGGGAAAGGTATTGATCCGAGTCGAACTCGATGGCTGGGGTCCAATTAGCAAAGGTGGCTTTCCGCCCCGGCTCGTTGACAACTGATCGGACCACATCGACACCGGTGACGGCTCAGAGACAGCCGTACGCGCCGAGCAGGACCGATACCGAGTTCTACGAAAGACCCCTCCCGCCGAGAGGATCGAGCCGGACACTCTGAGGGGGGTTCGCTAGCAATGACGCCATATCTTTGGCCCAGGCGGCAATTGCGAAACTGTTCCGAGCTTCGTCCCAATGGGATTTGCTCAACCACACTTCGGTAACAAATACCACGTCTTCGTCTTCTGGCGATTTACTCACAATCATCAGCTCTCACGCCGGGTTCCTCCGCGAGATCTCCACTGATTCAAGAAGCTTTATGGCCAGAAGATGGGCATCCCCCTAGTGGCAGTGAGTTTCGTGTGCTCGGCAAATCGACTCATCTAGACCCTCCCGCAGAGAACTTCGGGTGTTCGTCGGTGGCCTGAGCGGGCGAGCCTCAATCCATATTTCACAAAGTCCAGCCTCCAGGATGCAGCAGAAGTTAGCGGCCTCTTGGCGCCGTCTGTTTCCATTCCTGCAATAGTTGGAGTCATGATGCGAGTTTCCCTCCACTGGACCATTTTTTCGATTGCCGTCTCGCTCGCAGCAATGGCCTCTCTCCCGATGGGCTCCGCATTCGCGACAGTCCCACCTCGTCAATCATCAACAATCATGGAAACGATTTCACCATTGGGTGGCTGCACTCCCGGTGAGCCTGGGCTTGGCGACATGTACATCACGTACGACGTCTTTCCGCAGGGCACCTATTCGGTTGCCGACACCGTTGCTGGGGTCGACGACAGAACGGTTGCTGAGCAATATGTCGTTGCCCCAGACGGCGAGTCCACGCCTCCCTACGTAAAAATTGGTGGTCTCACTCCCGGCTCGTACACGCTGACCTACCGCTGGACCGACTCGACCGGGGCCGCCACCGAAGGGGTGTATCAGCAACCAGTCCAGGTGCCCGACTGCTTGGCCGATGGATCCGAGGCTCCCATTTCAGCGGCCGTAGTCGGGGTGGCGGCTACTCCCGACGGCGGTGGCTATTCGATTCTTGGGGCAGATGGGAATGTCTACGCGAAGGGTGATGCTGCGACAGGCGCAGGACTTCTTGGAACCGTCATCAATCGACCGGTTGTCGCCATGGCGTCAACCCCTGACGGCAAAGGAGCATGGCTGGTCTCCAGCGACGGCGGCATTTTTGCATCAGGAGATGCGAACTTTTATGGGTCTACAGGCGCCCTTCACCTAAATAGTCCGATTGTTGGCATGGCCTCGACTCCGAGTGGTGGGGGCTATTGGCTCGTTGCTGCAGACGGAGGGGTCTTTTCTTTCGGGGATGCGACCTTCCAAGGCTCGATGGGTGGAACGCCGCTCAATCAGCCGATCGTAGGCATGGCAACCGATCAGGCGACCGGCGGCTATTGGTTGGTGGCGGCTGATGGCGGTGTCTTCTCTTTCCATGCCCCCTTCTACGGATCGACGGGATCGATTCGACTGAATGAGCCCATCGTCGGCATGGAGGCGTCTCCCAGTGGCTCCGGATATCGCTTTGTTGCTTCTGATGGCGGCGTCTTCTGTTTCAATCTCCCCTTTGCTGGCTCAGCTGGAGGGACCCCACTTAATGAGCCGATCGTGGGCATGGCTCCCGTAGGTGCGGGAAGTTACTGGTTGGTCGCAGCTGATGGTGGCATCTTTTCGTATGGAGAAGCCCCTTTCTACGGAGCAGCCCCCTGACCGCAAAGATGTCCAAGATCGTTCCCATCCGTCAACCTGTTCAAGACGTTTGAGTCTCCCCGACATCGCCATCTTCACCACCGGTGAGAGCGAGATAATCCTCGCTCGGTTCTACCAAAGCAGTATGGGGAGAACTTCATGATGCAGCTGCTCGTGGACGACCTCGACGCTTGGTGGACTCGCATCTCGTCTCTCGATCTGCCGGGTCACTTCGGTGTAGCGACCCCAAAGGAGCCTGTGATTCAGCCACTCGCAGCTACGGGGCTCCGAGTTCATCTTCTTAGATCGTGCCCCGTTTGGTTTGGTTCGGAAGCCAAGACGGCTGGTGGGATGTCTACGACCTCGATGGCACTCGAACGGGACGATCCCCTTATGGCGTTGTGCCGCACCCTAGTGATCGACGACCGTAGTATTTCTCCACGGCGACTGGGGAGGCTATGAAATGGACGTTCGCTCTGCGAGGGATGTTGCACCCGTCATCGAACACGCGGGGACAGTGCCGGTCTGGTGGCTCATCAAGCCGGGCGAACTGAAGGAAGCAACGCGTGGCGGCTTCCTCGAGCTAGTTAGTGAATGGGAAGTTGCTGGCGGAGGTCTCGTCGATCCGCACTCACATCCGACCCACGAGTTCTATTACATAATCTCCGGTCGCGGCATCATGAAGATTGGCGACGAGGAACAAGAGGTCGCACAAGGAGATTTGATCAGAATCCCTCCAAACATCGTTCACAGCATTTGGCCGCTCACGAACCACACGGGAATTCGTGGTCTGGCGTTCGCCGTCGGAATCGAAGGGGTCGGTCCGGTCGACTACACGAGCTAATGCTCGGCGGCTCATGGCGTCCGATAATCGGCGGTGGATCAATCGCGATACTGAACTGGCGGCTACCACGACCTCCAATTTCGCAACGACCCACAGCCGATCTTGGCGGAATCGCGCAGCCCATGACCCTCCTTGGTGGCGATCACAGGGCGCGAAACACAAGGCCGTCAGCTCTCGCCGCATTCCGAAGAACAGGCCCCACGTCATACTTCGACACAGCTATGCCCGCACCAAGCACGTGAGCGGCGGCAAGAGCTTCCACCATCGCAGCCGACATTGCCCGGCCCTTCGCTCGGTGCCGCTGCTGAAGCTCTGCCATCAGCCAGGAGAGTTCTCTCATGGGAAGCACTTCAATCTCCTCAGGGAGTGCGACCAGCTGAGCTAGGAAACGCTGCTGCAGCTCGTGAGGGAGTTGCGCGACCGGAGCCGAAAGCTTTCCTGCAACGATGGGATCGGCGAACGAGGAGCACAGCCTGAAAAGCCACAGTCCCGTCGTTGCAATGCCGTCGGGTGCGAGGCCCCCAAGGTCTGTCGAGCGCTTCGCCGTCAGGATGTCTCGAAGGACGTGATCGTCGACGACGAATGAGGTCACTCAGGTTGTGGCGAGATCGGGGTCGGAAAGGCCCTTCACAAACCTCAGGTGATCCTCGGCGCTGAGAGCCTCTGTCAAGAGCTTCTGGTGAGCGCCGGGGGGGAGGATAACCACCGCTTCGCCAAGATCAACCACCGAAACGCGACCTCCATGGTCGAGGCCCCATCGATGGCGCACCGCAGCTGGAACCGACATTTGTCCGCTCGTCGAGACCAGAAATTCTGTTGGCGCTGTCGTCATCAGCGGTCTCCCTTCATACTTGGTGTTCCAAGATTATACCAAGTGTCTGAGACCCTGAGCCCGGGGTCTTACGGGCGGCGGCTGCGTCTCGGGTTCATAAATCTCCTTAATAAGCGGCTGATATGGATTTCGTCAACAGGGACCTAGGCGGCCCAAGACCGGGTTAGGAGTTCCCGTGGCTGAGAGAACGATTGCGACGCCCTTCACCCCATCGAGTCGGAAGAGATTCACAGACGACTGCTTGGCGCTCCCGCTCGAGTCGGTCGAAAGGTCAGCGATAACTGGTGCCCGAACAAGTTTGACAACCAAACTCTGGGCAGTCCCGGTGGGCCAGATTACTGCGTCAAGGTTGAGCTGTGAGCCATCGGTTCAACCGGCATCAGCCACTCCCGGCCGAAGTGCTCAGGGTGTCAGCCCGGCTTCCGACCATATGTTACGGAGCCCGAGATGGCAGCCGGTGTAAGAGAGACCAGACCAGTATCGGGACGCGCACCCAGCGAGTCGTTGACCGTCGAGAAGGCCATCCGCAGCGCTACGAAGGTAGTGATGGCGAATATCTGACTGTCGGTGAAACCGGCGTCCCGCAAGCGTTGCACATCTTGAGAGCTGGTGGAGTTCGGATCTTGCACCACCTTGCGGGCCCAGGTCACCATGGCCTCCTCAGCAGGAGCCAGGTCTGCATCGTTCCCTCGAAGCACCGCTGCTGCCGATTCCCCGGCATCAACATTTGCCAGTTTGTAACCCCAGGCCAAGGAGCAGTAGGAGTCACCCAGGCTCGAGGCCGTCGCGAGGACCAGAAGTCCTCTGTGCCGGAAGTCCAATCCGCTGGCCCTGAATGCTTCGGACATCACTTCGAAGAGATGGTTTGCCGTTTCGGGCTGATAGGCCCAAAGTCTGGACACGTTCATCACGAAGCCGAAGTCCTCGACGTCCTCGTCGAACATGGCCTGAGCCGCTTCGCTCGTGGGTCGGGGCTCAGGTAGAAAGCAGTGCTCCGTCACTTGCGACTCCCATCCTGGGGTTTATGGGCGACATACCCGACGACATCAATTTCGGCGCGAATCGGGAGTCCGGTCCGACAGTACTGCTCAGCAAGGTCGACTGCGGCGCGAATGAACTCTGCCTGTCCCACATTCTGAATGGCCTCGTATGCTGGACCAGTCGAAGCGATAACTCGGGCATACATCTGAGGATCACTGAACTCCCAGGCGAAGGGGATCTTGATCCTACGAACGTCGACAAATCCATGCTCTGTCAGGAGCGCTTCGCCAACGCCGGGTCGTCCCAGCGACACCATGGCCGCTTGGTTCTCGACTTTCGTCTGGGCAGCAAGTCGGAATGGGGATAGGGCCCAGGCACCAGGTGATGCTTTGATGTGCCCCCAGACGGTGATCCCGATGCGCCCACCTGGACGTAACACGCGCGCCCCTTCAGCGACGGCCGAAGGCGTTGTCCCCCAGATACCCCGGAAACTTGTTACGACATCGAAGCTGTCGTTTGCCCAAGGAAGCTCGTTCATGTCCCCTACCCGGATGTCCGAGTCGGGATTGCGGTCTTGAGCAATAACGATCAATCTCGAGGAGGCGTCGATTCCCGTACCAATGGCTCCGCGAGCACGCACCAACTCGATGGCCAATCCCGACCCGCACGCCAGGTCCAAGACGCTCTCACCTTGTCGGATTCCTAACTCCTGATGGAGCGCAACGTATTCACGACAGTTTCCCGGTTCGCTTAGGGCTGCAAAATCCACCGCCAGCGCGTCCCCAGCCCTCGTCGACCAGTCGCCACTCCTCACCCATTGCAGGAAAGGCTAACCGGCGGTGCGGGTCTCCCCAATGGCCGAGTGCCCTGACCGGAAAAGGCACAGACCTCACGAAGCGGGCATGGACACCGGGTGAGGGATTGGGGCATCCTGCTGAGATGACTGAGCCTTTGCACCTTAAGGTAATCCACGGACCGTCGATGCCCCCACCGATGGGGCACTATTCGCAGGCAGTCCAGGTCGGGAACCTGCTGTTCATCGCGGGGCAACCGGGCATTGATCTCAGTGGCTCAGCCGACCCGGACACAGCCCGCGCAGTGCCCGGTGGGTTTGAGGCGGAGTGGCGACAGGCGTTTCGGAACCTCGGAGCCATCTTGGATGATGCGGGCAGCGGATTTCAGTACGTCGTCAAGACCACCACATTCCTGACTGATCTGAGCAATGGCGAGGCAGCGAACCGCCTCTACGCTGAGTACTTCCCGACGAACCCTCCGGCCCGGTCCTCGCCCGTGGTCGTGCTCCCCCGTGGGCTACTCCTCTCGGTCGAAGCCATAGCGGTCGTTCCCTGAGCTGTCGGGCCGAGCGGCCCAGTGCGAGTCCACCTGCCACCTAACGCCGGGAAGGCGGCATCCCCGAGATCTGTCATAACCTCATTTCATGTCCAAGCGACTGGACCCGAGTTGGTCGGTGTTGTCCAGCCCTTCGACTGCCGCTGTAGATAGATGCGTTGACATATTCGTGCGGCCTGACGGCACGTTTGGGTTCGAGGAGTTCCGCCGAGATCCGGAAGATATGGGCAGTTGGACCCCCGTCGCTTACTACTCCGTGAGGGAATACGCGACTGAGGCAGACGCGATCTCCGCCGCAAGAGCCGCCGTACCTTGGCTTCCTCTGGCCCTCGATGGCTCGCTCTGATCCAGCCAATCGGGGTATTTTCTGGGTGCCGCATACCGCCGGATTTGGGCGGATGGTGAAGGTCGTGATAGCCGGCTACGACCTTCGTCTCCAACTCACCTAGCCCCACCTCCCGGACATCGTGGAATGCCCCCGATCGCACCCTTCCTCTGCAGGACCGCTGATGGAAACGGAGAGTTGGTCCAGCACTTGATGCCAGATTGTGCCTCGCTACTACGGATGGTAGTAATACGACCCGAGAGCGAGGTGAGGGTGGCGGCGATCACAGAGGTCCACGCGCAGACGCAGTTGGCCACGGCATCGACCGGAGAATCGCCGCGTGTGTCTCGTCCGCCGCGTGACCTCCAACGCACCTTCCAACTGGTTTTGGCCACGGTGTGGTTGCTCGATGCCGTACTGCAGATCCAACCGTTCATGTTCACAAAGGGCGCGGACGGCTTCAGCGGCATGCTGAGCGGAACGGCCGCGGGGAATCCAAGCTGGATCGCTCACACCATCACTTGGAACGCCTCGATCGTCAACGATCAACCGATCCTCACCAATACGATCTTCGCTGGCATCCAGTTTCTCATTGCCTTCGGGCTCATCTACAAGCGGACGCTCAAACCAGCCCTCGCTCTTTCCATTGT
The DNA here is from genome assembly GCA_963803215.1 of uncultured Acidimicrobiaceae bacterium. Lineage (GTDB taxonomy): Bacteria > Actinomycetota > Acidimicrobiia > Acidimicrobiales > RAAP-2 > CAWDLP01. The sequence goes on along the minus strand of CAWDLP010000009.1, from coordinate 13,767 downwards.
GTGGTCGATCGGAGTCTGGTGGTTTGGAGAGGGATTAGGGGCTGTCATCTCCGGCGGTGCCACCACCTTCGCCGGAGGTCCCGGGGGCGTTCTCTTCTACGCGCTTCTTGCTGTCCTGCTGTGGCCTCGTGAAGGTTCTGACGGACCATTCGTGGCGGCCAGAGCGGTCGGTGAGCGGGCGGCGAAGATCATCTGGGTCGTGGTGTGGGGTTTGATGGGCCTGCTGTGTGTGGTGGGAGCCGGCCGATCGCCCCAAGCGCTACACGATCTCGTGGCTGATCTGAACAACGGTGAGCCCGGCTGGTTGGCCCACATCGATCGGTCGACTGAAACACTCTTTCTCCAGCACGGGACGACAATGGCCATTCTGCTTGCCCTGGTCTGCGTGGTCGTGGCCATCGGTGTGTATCTCCCCACTTCCGCCGCAAGGTTTACCGTCGCTGTGGCCATCGTTGTCTTCGCGCTGATCTGGATCGCCGTCCAGAACTTCGGGGGGATCCTGGCTGGCGGGGCTACGGACCCCAACGCAGCACCTCTGGTCATATTGCTAGCGCTGACCTACTGGCCCTTGACCGACCGCCGCAGGCAGAGCGCCGCCGACCCGATCGACACGTCGACGCGAACAAAGGTGGCCTAACGCACAATGGCTATGTCAATCCCCCCGTGGCTGTATTACCTCTTTGGCGTGATGATGCTGGCGGTTGCCGCCTACTGCCTCTGCCTCTTTGTGCTCTCGCTGGTGACGCACCGTCCGGCTGGTCGAGATGTCGAAGTGGCCCATCTCTTCATGGGAGTGGCCATGGCTGGCATGTTCGTAGGCCAGTGGGCCTTCGGGCCGAGCGCTCTGTGGCAGATCATCTTCGGCGTCCTCATGATCTGGTTCTTGGTGCAGTCCATCCAATCGGTCGAGCGTTACGGCTTTCACCTCCCGCACGCAATGATTCACGCACTCATGAACTTTGCCATGTTGCTCATGTACTGGTTCCCGATGGGGTCGTCGTCTACTTCGGGGGCAATGTCGATGTCTATGTCACACGGTGGACCGAAACTCGACTCCGGTGTGGCCTTCGCTGTGTCGATCATCTTGCTGGCTTCCGCAGTGTTTACTCTGGCCTCGCCCAATAAAGGTGCATCATATTTCGGAAGTCATGCGCCGCCTTGGGCCATCGCAGGTACTGAGACCGAGGCAGAGTTGGAAGCGGCTCAGCGACCTTCGGCCCTACAGGTTGAGCACGCCTTAGCGAGACCGTGGCTGGTCGACGTCAGCCACGCCGTCATGAGCATTGGCATGGCCTTCATGCTGTTGTTAATGACCTGAACTGGCTTCAGTAGACACCACAAGCGCTCCTCTGTTCGCCACGTGCGACGCCAGGAGGACACGCCGTCCACAGTCGATTACGTGATCTCGCCGAGCGAACGTCGGAGCACTTCGGCCTCTTCAGATGAGAGCGTCCCGGCGAAATGAAGCAGTGCGGCCCTTGGGTCGCGACCCTCAGCCATTGCTTCATGCATAAGCATGGCGGTGTGTGCACCCTGCGTCCCGATCGCGTGGAAGCGAATGGAACGACCAACCATCCTTCGACGAACCAGCCCTTTGAGCACGAGTCGGTCGAGAACGGTGGCGACGGTGGTGTAGGCGTGCTCGGGAAGAAGGTCGGCGACATTCCGGCCGCTCAGTTCCACTCCGTCTTCCGCCCACAAAATATCCATTACCCGGCGTTCTAGGTCGCCAAGTCGAGCCACACCGCACCTGCAGTGTTCGCATGAGCACGGACTGCAAGTACACATCGGATTGCTACAAGTGGTTGGTTCACTCATCGGTCATCTCCCTGCACAAGTGTAGGTGACTGTCTCCACCTGTCCTAGGGGTCAAGAGACGGTGAACGCCAACTCATGCTCCGGGTCGCAAACCCGTGGCCTACCTAGCGATTTATGTGGTTGCCACAGATGGAATGTTCCGTCCGACCAGCCAGCTGACCGAGGCCAGAGCTTGAGAGAGCGACCAGTTCGGATGGGTTTGGGCATCGAGGTTCTGCATCCCGCCTGCATTGAGCAAACCGGTCAGCGATTTGCTCAGATGGCCGTGAAGGTCGGGAGGATTGGCATCGCTGAAGCGCTCGTGGCCTGACTTGTCGATCAGGATGTAGCCGTCGGTGTGATTGACGTCGTAGGTGAGGGGCGTGCCGGTGTACCAATCGATCTTGGCGGGAGGTGCCTCGGGAACCTTCTGCACAGTGACGCCGAAGAATTTCCACAGGGCATGAAGGTTTGATGGGGTTCCGGTTAGTAAGGGCCAGTCGGCACCGAACTCTTTCGAATACGCCGTCAAGCGAGCAGGTGTGTCTCTTTCTGGATCCACGGTGATCTCCATGAACACCACTTGCTTACCCAGTCCAGCAGCTTCAACGTCCCGCTTGAGTGCGATGAACGCACCGGTGACCAAGGGGCACTCGTCCTGGCACAGAGTCAAGAAGTCAGCCATGACGATGTACTTCCCCCGATAAGCGGCCAAGGACGTCGGTTCTCCATCAGACGCAATGAGCGGGATTGAGGGTATCGGGCGATTCTCAACGACGCCTTGGCTAGGCGAAGGCTTTGGTGGTGCGGCGGTGGCGCTCCCGCAGGCGGCCATCAAGGGGATCAGAACGACAAATCCCAGGAGAGCGCCAGCTCGTCTGGGCAGGCGGCGTATCAGATTCCGTTGACGCAACGCCCATCCGTCAACAGGTAGAGAAAAGTGTCGTTGCGAATTCTTGTCGAGCACGCCCAGCAAGGTACTACTACAGCTTGTAGAAGATCAAACCCGAGGAGCCAGGTTGAGACGACTGTCGGCGGTACTACGACCTCGAATTACCCGATCCGGATGCAACGATGCACCCCCCGCCAGCCTGCTGGCATCGTGAGAGGGGCATGGGTCCTTTAGAACTTAAGGATTGACGGTCAGGGTAAACGCCTGAGCGCTGACCCCGGCTTTCCCCGATGCCGTAATCGTCACCGGATAGCTCCCGGGGGCGACGTGAGTGGTGCCCGAGATCGAGGCCGTCAGGTTGTGATTGTTGGTGAAGTGCAGGCCGCTCGGCAGACCCGTCGCCCGTAGTCCTGGAATCGGGTACCCGGTGGCGGTCACCGTGAACGGCGCCATCGCCGTGGCGGCGGCGATCGAATCTGTCGAGCTGCTTGTAATCTGCGGCGCCTGGTCGACGGTGAAGAAACCACTCTTGGACACCGGAGCACCCACGTCGTTGGTTGCGCTCACAGTGAACGGGTACATGCCACCGGCAGCTGGTCCTGGGGTACCGGAGAACGACGCCGTCCCGTTGTCGTTGTCGGTCAGAGACACCCCTTCAGGCAGCATGGAGCTGGTCGTGATCCGCGGTGACGGATACCCATAGACGGTAGTGATGGGAAAGGAAAACGCGATGCCGGTCTTCAGCGTCGCCGTCGCCTTGCCACGAAAGACCGGGGCGTTGTCGACGGTCAGCACCAGCGGCTGCGTGACGGCAGGCTGTCCCTTCACGCTCACCGTGACCGTGGCGTTATACGGTCCACTGTCGTGAGGGCCTGGGGTCCCGGCAATCGTCGCCGTGCCATCCTCGTTGTTCGTGGCGCGCAGTCCGGGCGGCAACGAGGAGGCCTTGATCTGAGGCACGGCCGAGGTACACGTTGAGACAGTGAAGGCGAAGGTACTGCCGGCGGTCGCCGTCGCGGTCGAAGCGCTGGTGACGGTCGCAGGATCGCACACTGTGGCGGCTATGGCCGCGTCGATGAGCGGTTCGAAGGCCGATGCGATGAGCGCGTGACCCGTGTCGTTGGCATGGATGTTCTCCTCGGTGCACATGAGCGTCCAGTTGCAGATGTTCGCCACGTTCTGGGGGAGGCTCAGCCCGTCGTAGGTCCCAGTGAGATTGAAGTCGGTGCTGGCAAATGCAGTGGCGACGTCAGCGGTCGGTAACCCGTCCACGCCGTAGGCCTGGGACAGGGTGTTGTTCAACTGTCCGAGCAGCGTCTCGCTCTCTTCGGCCGCGCTGGGCCCGGCTGATCCGGTGAGCCAAACAGCCAAGAAGGGGTCGTAGTAGTTCATGCCGAAGATTGGCAGTCCCGGGTACATCTGCGTGAGTCCGGACAGGATCTCGGGCAGGTTGGTGGCGATGGTGCTGAACGCGTCGTCGGCACAGGTCAAGTCGATCGTGGTGCCGCTCTGGCAGCCTTCGATGTCGTTGGCGCCGATGTCGATGGTGGCGAAGGCCACCTGGCCGGGGTGGGCCTCCAAGAAGGCTTGAGCGGCGGCGAGCTGCGTGCCGCTGCTGCAACCCGGACCGTCGAGCATTGAGGTGGTGGTGGCACCGGGGCAGCCCAGATTGACCAGCTGGAGCCCCTCAATTCGTTGGGCCTCGTGTAGGTAGATGTCGTTGACATACCCACTGGCGGGCGTGGTGGCACCGATGCCGTAAGCGAGCGAATCGCCCAACGCTAAGTAGTACACCGGGGCCTGGGCCGCCTCGGCCCGAGTTGGCTGCGCCGTCGTGCCACTCACCAGGGCCAGCGCCCCACCAAAGACCAGAGCGCCCACGAGCACGATGTGTCGCAACACTCCCCTTCGACGCCGCGCCATCTCGTCCCCCTCTTTTCGCGCTCAGTGTAGCGGCAAGGGTAGGAGCAGCATTGGCCTGGCCAGGTCACAAAGCGGTCTCGAACCAGGTCGGGTGGGACGCCTCGACGGCCGATGAGGAAAGCGATGTGGGCACATGGCATGCCTCGATGGGTCGCCGACTAGACACATGTGGAGACTGATTCGTTCGACCAGCAGGGTTTTTAAACCAAAGGATGTCAGGCGGTCGAGCGCAATGCGATTGAGCAACCAGACTCATCCACCACCTACGCCAATGGCGCCCGGCACGACGACGCCGACTCAGAAACTGCCTTGGCCGTCTGGAAATCCAATCGAACTCTGTTGGCTGCTCGTCCGCGCAATCTCGCGCGTTCAGTCCTCGTGGTAACGCGTCAGGACGAACTCTTGCGAGATGATCAGGCAGGTCTTTGCGGCGCGCAACCATCGACCCACATTCTCGGACCGTGCACCCGTCACGAGGGCAGGCGGATCTCCTGGCTACGACGTGACACGGTGACTGTTTCGGCCCGGACAGAGTGCGGCAGGGGTGGTGGGTCCACGTGCCCCCGTCGGTGGCGTGGCGAAGTGGTACAACAAGATTGAGCCGCCGAGTTCACCGACCGGGCAGTAGGCCCGCAACCAGCCCAGGTGGTCAATTTGCGTGTCAATCAGGCTGGTGGCCGATACGGCAACCCAACCTCGGATTTTCGTGGGGTCAACTCCGCCTATGGCGCGTGAAGATCCAACCGGCAGTTGCGACACGCCGAATCCCCTCGGTCCGAAGTACTCGACATATGGATGATGGCCCGGAGCCCATTGGCTGAGCAGGTTGAACCCTTGGCCCCAGTCAAGGTTTGAGTTGGTGGCCACTCGGTATCCCGGTTGGAACGGCGGCGAGGTGTAGGCCAAGGAGTTCGGGATGGAAGTTCCCGCCATGAAAAGCGCGACGACGGCACCGGCGACCAACACAATCCGACCAGGGACAGAGTGCGCGATTCGCACCAAAGGCGAGGCCGCCACCATCCAGAGTGCGATCTCAGGCAGGAGGTAACGCACCCCAATATCGCGCGGGGTGAACACGATAAAGGCGAACAGAATGGCGGCCGGACACACCAACACCAAAAACGCCTGTCGTTTAGTGTCGCGGCTGTGGCCGCGCCAGAACCATGGGCCGACAAGGAGCGCCACTAAGACCGGTGTCGTCACCTTGATAAGCACGCTGCCGGGCCAGTACCACCAGTTTGCTCCTTCCCAACTTCTCCCGAGCAAGAAACTTCGCGAGGCTACGGTGTCGTGAGAAGCCAGCCCGTGGAGACCCTGGAAATATGGCAAAGGCAAAATGCCCGGATGGAGCAACTGCGAAGGATCGAGTACTAAGTAACTGGCCCAAACGCCGACCCATGTGATGAGCCCAATTTGAAGGGCGGGAATCGTCGCTCGCCAACGCCTCTCGGGCCAGCTGGCCACCAGAACCACGAGGCCTGCGAAACCCACCAAGAGGAATCCGGTGGCTTGGGTTGAGGCTACGGCGACGCATCCGAGACCTAGCCAGACGGTCGATCCTTGATCGCGACGCCGTATCCAAGTGAGAAGTGAAAGTGAGTAAAGCACGGTGGCCAAAGCGAAGGGCATATCCACGCCATCGAGATGACCAAGGCCAATGACAAGCGGGCTCACGAACCACAGCGCGCCGGCCAAAAAGCCAGCCCAAGGCCCAAAGAGTCGTCGACCGAGCAGGAAGAGCACAAAGCCCACGGCTGTCACTTCAAGAAGGGGAACGATGCGGGAGGCGAACGTCAGCCGGTGGAGCAGCCCTTTGCCAATATTGGCGTCGATAAATTTGGGGATGTACTTCGACTCATCGTTCGTTGTCCAGCTGGGGTTTTTCGGAATCACAGGGTGAACAAAGAGCACTGGAATGGCGGCGATGGCCTTGTCCAACGGCGGATGCTCCGCGCTGTAAGCGAGATCGTGATGGGTGAGCGCTAACACGCCAGCCGTGACGGACACGGGCTCGTCGTAGGTAGGAGAGTCGCGCCAAGCCTCTACCGTGCCTGCGATCAAAAACCCGACAGCCACCACCATCAAGCACACCATGGGCGCAAACCGATGGCGCCACCATGGCGCCGAATCGCGTGCATGGGCACCGTGGCGTCGGCGGGCGACGGCTGGGTCAGAATGACCGGTCCGACTACTGGCCGGCGTCTCAGTGGTCACTCTGACTCCCATGGACGTGAGAGGTAGTGCCATGAGGCTGACTTTCGTGACGTGACAGCACTGGACACCAAGCACTCAGCTTGTTCATAGGTGCCTGGCCAGACCCGACGTCACGCCCGACGGTGTAGCACGTCGGCGCCGACTTCCTGAGACACCCCTTGGTGTTCCGATGTCCTCGGAGATCTTCCGCGGCCTCTGACGCTCGCTGACGGACAGCCTTGACCAGCATTCGTGCTGTTGGCTTGGTCCGACTCGGATCAAAGGGTCGGGTCTAACCTGACCCAGTGAGCCCACGCTCGACGCCCGCTGATCCCCACACATCGGTCGATGATGCACTCGACCTGGTGCGCCGCAACGGAGGACGCGTCACTACCGCTCGGCGAATCTTGCTGACCGCCCTCTTTGACGCGGCTGGACACGTCTCGGCCGAAGATCTGACGGAACGAGTGCAACGCCAAGCACCGGAACTTCACCGGTCGACCATCTATCGCAACCTAGAAGAGCTCGAACGTTTGGGCATCGTGGTACACACCCACACCGGCCACGGACCGGCCACATATCACCTCTCGTCGGTCACCCATGGCCACTTCGTCTGCCAGCAGTGCGGCGCCATGATCGAAGTACCGGTCGACCTCTTTGACGAGCTACGACGAGCGGCCGCATCGGACTTTGGCTTCGCCATCGATCCCGAGCATGTGGCCGTGCTCGGCCACTGTGCCGACTGTCACTGATCCGATTCTTCCCATCACTTCATGAGCGTCCTCTTCGCCCTCGCCTCGGCCCTGTCCAATGCCATCGCGGCGGTGTCACAACGTTTGGCCAACGTCTCCTCCCCGCCGGAGACAAAAGGTTGGGTTCGCCAGGCCCTCTATCTCGTACGCCAACCGATCTGGCTCACCGGCTCGGGCTTCTTACTACTCACATTCGTGTTCGGCGCATTGGCGCTCAACTTCGGTCAGTTGGCCGTCGTGCAACCCATCGTGGTGACCGAGCTCATCTTCACCTTGGCTCTGCGCCGCTTTCTGCTCCGAGACACCATCAACGCCAAGAGCTGGGTCGCCGCTCTTTTGTTGTGCATGGGATTGGGCGGATTCCTGATCATTGCTGATCCGTCGCCCGGATCGCGACAGGTCACCGCTCTCGCCTGGATCGTCGTTCTCGTTGTGGCCGGAGCCCTCACCGGCGTCCTCGCCCTTCTCTCTCGACGGGGCTCCGAGGTGTGGCGCGCCACTGTATTGGGCTGCGCCGCTGGCATCGTTTGGTCTATCGACGCCGGCTTCGTCAAGACCACAACCGACAACTTGGCCCAAAACGGCTGGTCCGGTGTGTTTGAGCACTGGTCGGTCTACGCCTTGGTCCTCACTGGTCTCCTCGGCGAGTTTTTGGTCCAATCCGCCCTTCACGTCGGTCCATTGTCGGCCTCACAGCCCGCCATGCTCGTGGTCGAACCGCTGGCTGGCATTTTCCTCGGGCTCGCTCTATTTGGCGAGCACTTGAACCACACGCCAGTCGCCATTTTTGGATCCGTTGCGGCTTTGGCCATCATGGCCCTTGGGGTCATTTTGGTCTCGGTCTGGTCACCGCCACCCATGGCACCTCGCGCTGATCTGGTTATCGGCAACGCCCCGGCCGGTTGAGTGGCTGAGACGTTCCGAGCTGATCGTCGTTGCGCCAGAAAACACAACCCAGAATTTCTCTGAGCCCAGCGATTACCGTGACGCCAAGGCTCGATCCAACGACCACATCTTCAACCACGCCATGGAGGACGCCTTGATGACCAAACCTGAAGTTACTGACGCCACCGGCCGAGGCGGGAGAAACAGACCCGCCCGTATGGGCAAGACCGTCGCGTTGGTGGCTGTGGTGGCCTGCACTCTGGGCCTGAGTGCCTGCAGCCTTCACATCAGCAAGAAGGGCTTCAGCGGCGACATCCTCGGTCACAAGATCTCGGGCGCCGAAGGTCAACTCCCGGCCGGCTTTCCGAGCGATATCCCGACCCCGATAGGCGCCCGAGTGTTGGGAGGCGGAGGGGGGTCCGGTAACAACACCCAGGCCTGGGATGCCGCCTTCGCAGTGAGCACTGGCGTCGCCGCGGCTCAGACCAACTATCTCAACCAACTGAAGGCCGGGGGCTACACCATTTCAAACGTGCAAGCACCCAAGACAGGCTCAACCGGCTCCCTGACGACGAGCGCTGGGTCGGGTGCAACGTCGACCACGATTACCGGGACGGCGGGAACGTTTACGGCCACCAATCCGACCTGGACCATCAACGTCATTACGGGCAAAACGTCATCAGGTATCGGTCAAGCCTTGAAGCCCGGCGAGACTGGCATCAATATCACGGCCATCCCAACAGCCAAGACGACCACCACGAACTAGGTCGACGTTGGCCGGGCAACTACGAATGAGCCGGAAGCTCAAAGTGTTGGAAGAACTGCCACATGGCTTGGTCAGCGTTCACCAACTGTGTCCCACGCCCGACCCCGTCTAACACCCAGGTTGATCGAGGTCCCGTGTTCAGAGCACTCCCCGGCCACACGTGGCCCGAACCGGTGAACCGCCACAGGGCCACGACGGCGCCGGACTTGCATCCGGTGTATTTGACGAACGTGGCACTCAGTCCGGCTGCTTTCGTCCCCTTGGCTCCAACGATTGGGGTCCCATCGTGAGGCGTGGTGGCACACCCATCGGCTTTCACCCATGCCTTGACGCCATGCATGACCGAGAGCGAGCCCTTGGCATCCCATTTCGCAATCGGATCGTTCACGCTATGAAACTCGAGAGTGGGCACGGCTCGGGCTGGATGGATAGACGGCGTCTCCACCTGCCCTTCGACCGATGCGATGGCGGCGATATGGGTGGAGGCCTGGTTGGCCATGGCGTACGCCATCATGCCGCCGGCCGACATACCGGTGACATAGACCCGTCGAAGATTGACGGGGGTGCGACTGGCGACATCACTGATAACGCGTAACAAGAATCCAACATCGTTGGTGTGCGACGTCGACGGCGCGCCACAGCACTCGCCCTGCGTCCCAGCTGTAGGAGGCATCCCAGGGATGATCCGGTGCGGGACTGTTGGCGACGTCGTCGGTGCCATCGGGGTAAGCCACCAAGTAGCCGCTCCTATCCGAACTGGCATCCATGTCCGAGTAACCCTCTTGCAACAGGCCGTTCTGAGTCGCCCCATGGAGATTCAAGATCAACGGCAGGGCGACACCGTTGGAGGCCGCGGGGGCGGCACATGGAGTCGGTAACTCCGGGTCTGCCCATCGAACACCACGGAAAAGACATACGAGCCACTCATCGGCGACAGTTGCGGACTGGTCGATGTGGTCGTGCTCTGGGCTGCCGCGGCACTGCACGAAAGCAACGAGACAAGGAGGGAGAGGCAACCAAGCGCGGCGACGGCGACAGCCCTGGGTTTTCCCCCGCCACCGTGTGTCATCCAAGGCCTACTAGTTCGGGCAGCGTCACGACTGAGTCCACGACGTGCGTCGCCCCGGCCGACAGAAGAGCAGATGTGTCGTCGGCACCACTTCGCACGCCGATGCGCCAGGTGGCGCCTGCACGCGTCGCGGCGATCATGTCTGATCTGGTGTCGCCAGCCACGGCCATGGCGCGCAGGTCGGCTACTCCAAGTTGCAAAGCGGCCATGACATTCATGTCGGGAAATGGTCGACCTCTTCCCGCATCACTCGGGCTGAGAGCGAGGTCGATCATCCCGTGCCAATCCAGCGTGTCGATGATTAACTCTCGGGTCGCGGAGGAAAACCCTGTGGTCAGCGCCACTTTCGCCCCGCTCTGGCGCACACGAGCCAGTGTTTTTTCTGCACCAGGCAAAGCCACGACGGCGCCTTGACGAACCAGGTTGCCAAATGCTTCTTCGAATGCGCTGTTGGCTACTTGGGCCTGATCCTCGCTGGAGAAGAGTTCTCGAAAGACCTCGATCTTGGACATTCCCATGGTGGCTCGTACGTAGTCGACCATCCGCGGGCGACGTGGGTCACTCTCTCCAACACCGAGTTGGTCGAGTGCGCCAGCAAAGGCGCGTGCCACCACCCCATCATCGGCCACCGTGGTGCCCGCCATATCGAAGCAGACCAAAGCGGCGGTACTCGGCCGGGCAGCCTCATCGAGCAAGGCGTGAGTCACTTGAAACTCTCCTCGGCAATGGCGGGCGAGAGCGTCATGCCACGACCGCCTGGGCCAGTCACCACCTCAACACCAGGCGTGATCTCTTGGCGCCAGTAGATGGGGGCGCTTGGGCTCGGGACGACTTGGCTATAGATGCCAGCCCATCGTCGGGCCACGGCCGGCAGAGGCTGACCGATGATCGCCTCGGCTTGGTCCAAGAGATGCGTTGAGGGATCTTCATCCAAATCGACATCGAAGGGTTCGTCGCTGCGATGCGTGTCGCCAATGGTCAGCCCTCCGTGGAGGCGCTGCACCATGAGGAGTTGGGCAGCCCACTGGGCGGCGGTGCCCTGTTGGAGTGCAAGCGCGTCCAAGGCTGTACCAGCAAAGGCTGGGTAGTAACGAAGTGAATCACCATCGGCGATCGACGTGGTGAGGGCTGCACCGAATGGTTTGGTCTCAAGCATCTGGAGGCGCACCCGTCGAAGTGGAGCATCAGAAAGGATCTCTCCCAATAGGCCTCGGTGAGCCGCACCGCAACACAGAATGACTCGATCACCCTGGTGGCGAACGCCACGCTCATCGAGCACTCCCGAAGCGGTCAATCCCACCACTTCTCGATTGGCCAGCCACGAGTAACCCGCTGACTTTTGACAATGAATCCGGAGCGCTCCAGGGACCAGCCTGGGCTCGACGGTCGCATCGGCGGCGCAGTGTAAGGCGCCTTGTATTTCTCCGGCGACAGCGGGATTCTTCCGTCTCACCTCCTCAGGTCCGAGGATGGTGAACTGTCGCTGGGTGGCGTCGGGACGATGCACCACGTCTTCAATTACTTTGAGTTCAGCATCCGATCGAGCAACGGTTAACGAGCCATTGGCCCGAAATCCGGTGGCAGGACACGAACGGCTAATGGCCTCCCAGAGTTCGCGGGCTCGCAAGGCCAACGCCAGCTCGGCGCCTGGGGCACGACCGCTCACCCAGACCAAACCGAAGTTTCGAACGGAGGCGCCCCTCGGAGCTGCCTCTCGTTCGATGTGGAGGACCTCCCAACCACGATCGAGGGCCAAGAGGGCGTGCATCGTGCCTAGGACACCGCCACCAACGACGATCAACCGCTCTACGGACACGCCAGGATCATTCCAGCTTGGCGCTCACCTTGCACCTCGAGAACCACATCGGTTGTGCCGCGAAAATGTTGCACGAGAAGGGCGAAGGCCTAGCCGATGGCGAGCAGCCGGCAAGAACATTCGACGTCGTCTTCATCCAAATCCGCCGGGGCAACGAAGTAACGGTGCAGGCCAGGACCTTTTCCCGTCTTTTGCGACATTGAATGAAGCACCCCCTGACTAGGTTGGTGCTTGATTTTTCATTCCAGTCGCCCACGAGCGGGGCACGGTTCTGCCACGGCACCACCGAAGGGGGCACCAGTGATGGCGGACAACGAGGGAGGCGGTGCCGTCGACCAGCGCTTTCAGCGCGGTGCGTGCGCTGACTGAGGAACTGGCCAGTCGTCTCTCTCCCGAGGACCAAACGGTGCAGTCAATGCCTGACGCTTCGCCGACAAAGTGGCATCGAGCTCACACCTCGTGGTTCTTCGAAACGTTTTTGCTCCAACCAGAGTTGGCGGGTTACCGCGTGTTTCACCCTGACTATGGCTACGTCTTCAACTCGTACTACGAGACCGTCGGGGCCCGACACCCACGAGCAGAGCGCGGCTTGATCTCTCGGCCAGGTGCCGCCGAAATTGGCGACTACCGTCGCCACGTCGATGACGCCATGGCGCGACTCTTCGAAACTGCCCTCGCCCCCGAGATTGCGTCACTGGTAGCGCTCGGCCTCCATCACGAGCAACAACACCAAGAGTTGCTCCTCATGGATATCAAGCACGCCCTGTCGCGCAATCCGCTCCATCCGCCCTACGCCCAACTCGGTGCGCCTGCGTACGGGAACGAAGTGGCCAAGATGGGCTGGATCGAACACCAAGGCGGCGAAGTCGAGATCGGTCACGATGGCCCGGACTTCAGCTTTGACAATGAGGGACCCCGACATACGGCCCTTCTCGGACCGTTCTCTCTGGCCGACCGCACCGTGACCTGTGGCGAGTGGCTCGCCTTCATGGAAGACGGCGGCTACGCACGACCCGAACTCTGGCTTTCGGACGGTTGGGCTGTCGTCCAAGCGGAACATCGTCACGCACCCTGGTACTGGTCTCGGCCCAACGGTGACAGTGCAGAGGAGACGTGGCAGGTCTTCACCTTGGGCGGCAATCGTCCGGTCGATCCGGCCGAGCCCGTGTGCCATGTGAGTTACTACGAGGCTGACGCCTACGCTCATTGGACCGGCGATCGTCTTCCCAGTGAGTTCGAATGGGAGACCATTGCGATCGATTTCGGGGTTCGCGTGGGTGATGCTGTTCGGCATCGTGGTGGGCACCTCGTCCTCCATCTTCATCGCGGCGCCGATCCTGCTGCTGCTCGGCGAGCACCGGCTGCGGCGCGACGCGCAGGCGGCGAAGCCGGCGGCGCGCCAGCCCGCCGGCTGAGGACGACCAAACCGAAGGACAGCCTCATGCGTATCCGAACACACACCCTGCTCGCGACGGTGATCGGCGCGGCCCTGCTGGCCGCTCCGCTGGCTGGCGCGATGGCGCAGCAGCCGCCGCCGCCCGGCTATCACCGCCGCCGCCCCCCGGCTACCGCCCGCCGCCGCCCCCGCCGCACCGGCCGCCGATGCCGCCGCCGCGCTACGAGCCCCGGCCGCCGCCGCCGCCCGGCGCCTATTCCTGGCATTAGCAATACATT
>CAWDLP010000008.1:0-39919 GCA_963803215.1 uncultured Acidimicrobiaceae bacterium | reverse complement strand
CCCAATTACTGGCCCACGGTGATGAGAGTTCTGGCCTGGGTTTCTGTTGATGTTAACGCTTCGAACTCGTCGGGTGTCAGGTACTCGAGGGAACTGTGTCGCCGATTCGGATTGTAGAAGTTGACGATGTAGTCGGCCATGGCGGTGGCGAGTTCGACGTAGGTCAACCACTTCTTCCGATTGAGCAGTTCGATCTGCATGGAGCCCCAGAAGGACTCCATTGGGGCGTTATCAAAACAGTCACCGACCGTGCCCATCGAACCCAAGAGCTGATGATGCTTCAGGTTGGCGGTGAACGACCACGATGTGAATTGCGAACCGTGGTCGCTGTGCAGAATGGTTTGAGGGTTGGTGGTCCTGGAGCGGGCCGCCATGGTGAGTGCGTCGTTCACGAGCGTTGCTTCGTTGCGCCGATCAATGGCCCAGCCCACGACACGTCGCGAGCACAGATCGAGGACGACACAGCAATAGAGTGTCCCCTCTCTCGTTTTATGCTCCGTGATGTCAGTCAGCCAAAGTGAGTTCACGGCCGGAACGGTGAAGTTCCGGTTCACGAGATCCTCATGGGTAGCCACGTTCACCAGGTTGCGCTTGCCCTTCTTTCTCGTGGGCAGACCGGTCAATCCTTGTTCCCGCATGATCCGACGGATCAGTTTGGGGTTCACGATCAGCCCGCGCTCGATGGACAGAGCAGCACGAATGCGTCGCATCCCATAGGTGCCCCTCGAGGCCACGTGAAGTTCGGTGATGGTATCGGTCAAGAGCAGTCGACGGATGTCTCTGTTGGAGGGATGCCGCGTCTGCTGCAGGCGCAACGTAGATCGATTCATTCCAACGACTCGACACGCCGTTCGCTCTGAATAGCCCAGGTCGGTCAATCCTTTGGCGACCCGGCCGAGCCTTTTGGGCGCACCACCTCTTCACCATTGAAAAGGGCACTCGCCGCCCTCACGAGTTCGAGTTCCGTCTCCAGTTCTTTGATCTGCCGCCGCGCCCGCTTCAGCTCGTCAGGTTCAAAGCTCTTCACACCCGATCTGCGACCGACGTCAATGAGGGCCTGGCGCTTCCAGCGATACAGGGTGGCAGCCGAGATCTTCAGCTCTTCGGCCAGATCTTCAGGACGCTCTCCATCGAGCAATCGCCGACACGCGGCCTCCCGAAATGGCGTCGAATACGTGAATGCCATGTCCACCTCCGGCGGATCACGGCCAGACTGTCACAGAGGTGGATCAGTTTTCAGGGACCAGGTCACACGGTTATGAGAGTTGTGGCCTGGGTTTCAGTTGATGTTAACGCTTCGAACTCGTCGGGTGTCAGGTACTCGAGGGAGCTGTGCCGTCGGTTCGAATTGTAGAAGTTGACGATGTAGTCGGCCATGGCGGTGGCGAGCTCGACGTAGGTCATCCATTTCTTCCGAGTGAGCAGTTCGATCTGCATCGAACCCCAGAAGGACTCCATTGGAGCATTATCGAAGCAGTCACCAACCGTTCCCATTGATCCCAAGAGCTGATGGTGCTTGAGGTTGGCGGTGAACGACCACGATGTGTATTGGGCGAGCTCAACCGGTCGATGCAACACCGGGCTGTGGGAGGAAGCGGAGGCGTTCGTTGAAGACTTCGGCCGGGGTCTTCCAGTCGAGCGTCTTGCGTGGGCGGTTGCTGAGTGCGAGGGCGACGGGGACGGGGACGGCGGACCAACAGAGTTCGGGTAGATCGTTAGGCCCAGTGTCGTTGTACATCGAGTTTGAGACGTTGCCGTTTGGGTCAACGTACTGCGTGACACTACGCTGAATGTGGTGGCCCAGATTCAGGCGGTGTAGAGACTTCCGCAGGCCAGGCCGCATGTAGCGAGAACTGCGGACCTTCCGGACCTTACGCCGCACCCGTCAACAGCGCCCCTCCCACTGGTTCCTCGAGTGCCAGTCAGGTCAATGCTTGGAATGCCTGGGTCGCCGCAGTTGATGCAGCGGGAGCGGCGTACGCAGCTGCAGCTGCAGCACAGGCCGCCGCAACCAACGATTTCGTACTGTTGGAGTCACTACCAGCAGCGGACAGAGATTTCGGATGCAGCCCACTGGCGTCGCTGGCCAGATCAAGAATCTTGTCCATTTATTGCTTGTCATTCAGAACACGCCAACGGTTGTAAGCAAGCGAAAAGCTCGTACTGAGGACGATTCCTACGGCTAGAACTATCTTGAGAAGTAAGTCAAAATGACCGCGAGAATAGATGTAGGAAAATACAAAGAAGACCACAAACAACGTCACACCTTGGAACAGTGAACCGATGATCCAATGCCGAAATGAAATGTCTCGAAAGAACTTTTGGGATCGCGCGCTGAACGCATTTCTTCTCTGAACCCTTACGTAGCTCGACTCACACCACTCGAAGCTTCTCGTCAAAATGGACATTATGATCCGCTTTCTAGGCTATGGCTCGAGTGGGTTTCGGTCCGGGGGAGGACTCCAAGGTTGAACTGCAGCCAACCCTCCTATACCGCACCCAATAACGCCTACCACAGGGCCAGCGACGTCGGTCGCTGCAAGTCCGACGGTGGCACACCCAGTTGTAAACAGGAGCTGGTCCACCACGTCATTGAAGAACTCACCCCAATTTTCACCACCCCCGCCCTCACTGACTTTGGGTGAGTCTGGATACGTACCAGCTACTTCTTCTTCGGCGTGTTGCTGTGCCCACTGCTCCTGTTGTCATTGGGCAAAACTCGGCTTCAACACGAAGGTCTGTGTACATGACGCCGTTAGGTAGCATGGAGCAGGAGTCAACGCTTTCGTTGGGTTCACGGGCGGAACCGGATTGGTAACGGGCAGCGGATATATCCCTGGCCCCTTCGTAGAAGCGTAATAGATCGGCTGAGGTGGAGGGGGGCCGCCAACCGTACCGCTGTAACCGGCCGGATCTGCAGCCACGTGGTATTGATTGAGTTCCCGAGCACAGCTGCCCTTGCGTACCCCCTCGAAACAATCCAAGCGGATCCGAGCTATTCAACGGATCACCATTCTCGTATGCACGGTTCGTCCGTCTTATTCAACTCCGGATCCACACTAATGAACTGAGCCGTTGCAGGGTCGTAGTAGCGATTGATGAGATAGATCAATCTCGTGTTGTCTACGTAGCTGCCTTGGAAGCCAAAGGGCTGGGTCGCTGCAGAACCTGCCAGGTACTGAGGGGCACCGTAAACGAGTAGTTGGTCTGCTGAGCGATGGCGCCTGAACTTCCGAAGACCGTCTGCACGCCCTGCGGGACGCTCAGCAGAAAGTTGGCCTTGTTTGTCGTCGGATTGATCTACTCAGTTGGAGCAGTCCCCCAAAGAGGAGGTTGCCGTAGATGTAGTCGCTCTGTCTTGCGTCAGACTTTCTTGGACACTGCTCAGTGCCGTAGATAAGACTGAGGACAAATCCTTCGTCCTCCCCAGAAGTATCGCTGTCCGGCACAAAGGAGAACCCTGCAGAATCACCGGTTGACACTCGGCGGATCTTTTGGGAGCGTTCGGCCACTCCTCTCACAGGAGGGCCTTGTGGTCCTTGAGAAGAGACCGACCGCAAGGCTTAGGGGATCGATTGTGCTTGGGCATTGGGCGAAGAAAGCTGGATTCATGATCGACGGGACACCCAGCGATCTAAAACCATGACGTTACGTTGGGTATGCCTTTCAGACATGCATTTTGGTGCGGAGAACAGCTTGTTGACCAAGGTGAGCAGCGAGGACGCGACGGTTGATCCAGCCAATCCGAGTCCAGTTCTTTCGTTGCTTGTCAATTGTCTGGAATCGGTTATTGCCTTGGATGGGGCCGCGTCGTTACCAACGCTCATACTCAATGGAGACATTCTCGATTTGGCGCTCTCCGAGGACAACGTCGCGGCCATGGTGTTCGACCGGTTCATTGATCTGGCCTTCAGATCGGACAGACCGCTTTTCGACTCTGAGATCATCTTTTTACCCGGGAACCACGATCATCATCTGTGGGAAACGGCGCGCGAGCGAATGTACGCCGACTATGTCTCGGCGACTCCGCACGACCAAGACCTCGAGGCGCCTTATCACGCCACTCAGCTGTTTACGGATCTGGCATCGCACTCACTCGAGGCCGAGTTACTCACGGCCCTCGTGCGGCGTCGGGGCGGCCACCACCTCAGCGTCAAAGTTGTGTACCCGAGCTTTGGGGTGCGGAGCCAGACGCCAGGCCGAGAAGTTCTGTTTCACCACGGCCATTTCACCGAGCCGTTGTATCGGTTGATGTCTGAAGCAAAACGTCAACTCTTTCCCAAGCAGGAGCGGGGCAACGAGATCTGGGACTGGGAGGCTGACAACTTCGCCTGGATTGATTTCTTTTGGTCCACGCTTGGGCGGTCAGGAAGTGCCGGCCAAGACGTTGGCCTGATCTACGACATGCTCCAAGACGAAGAGGCCGAGCGCGCGCTGGCGGGAGAACTCGGAGAGTTTCTGGGTAATCGAGGACCAAAACTAGCGCGCATAGTCACCAGGCCTCTCGGCAAAGGGGCCGCTCGAGAGATGGTTCGACTCGCCAATAGTCGTGAGCGAGGCAAGCCACAATCTATTTTGAGCCCAGCGGGCCGAGAAGGACTCACAACATTCTTGAACGGACCGCTGGCCAGTCAGTATTCCGCCGTGAAGCCCCCACTTTCGGGGAAGCATGTGTCGTTTATCTTCGGCCACACTCATAAGCCCTTTGAAGAGTCACTGTCGATTCCAGAATTTGCGGGGAGCCTCTCCGTGTACAACAGCGGTGGTTGGGTCGTAGACACTGAGGTGCCAAAGACAACGCAGGGCGCTGCCATCCTCCTCATTGACGAGGAATGCAATGTGACCTCGCTCCGCATGTACAACCAAGCAGAGTCTCAGGGCGACTATCGCGTTTACCTTTCGACGCAACACTCCGCACCTGAAAATCAATTGCATGCTCGATTAGCCCACGAGCTTCGCTTCGACGCTGATCCATGGACCGAGTTCTCGGCGACCGTGGCGGACGAGGTGACGCTTCGACATCGACTTCTCCCCCAGATCATAAAACGAGGGCTCACGTTGACCCAAAGTTGACGCACGAAACGACTGCACCACAGTCGCCCGAGCAACATGAGGAGCGACAAAAAAAGACCGTCAACCCCACTCAGCGCAGGGCGCTCAGCGCGGCGATGGCATTCCGTTCGATGCCGCCGTAACCCTTCGTGACCGCTTCGTCCCTTGCCTTCTCCAGGAGCGTCGCGGCCCGCTCTTTGTCGCTTGCGCTGTCCCCACCGGCCAGCATTCGCCCCCAGTACAGGTTGTTTCGCACCCGGTCAAAGTTTGCACCGACCTGTTCGGTGTGCGCCGCGGTGCGCCGGAAGAGCTCTTCGGCCTCTTGGCGCCGACCGAGTACCGAGGCCAGGCCCGCGGCGCAGACACTAAGAGGGCCCGCGTCCGAGGCTCCGGTCGCCGCCCACTGGTCGACCCAGGGGAGGATGGCGTCATACAGTGCGCCCGCAAACTCCGGATCACCGAGTTCGATCACGGCCGACGAGTAGTAGCAAATCGCCAAGCCCCAGACTGGGTCCATGGCGAGGGTGAACCCGGCGGCGGCCAGGCGCTCGAGCAATGCCCGCGCCTGCTTCCAGTCGCCCGCTTCGCAGTAACCGAGGGTTTGGGCTCCGAGAAGGGCGTCCGACACCTCGGGGGCATTCGCCACGAGGTCCTCGATCAAAGGGAGGAGGCTCCCGAGGGTGCCGCGCTGCCGGTTCAGGTCGATCAACTGACCCCCGAAGATGAGTGCTGCATCAACTTGACCGCCGTCGGTGCCGACTTGCAATGCCTTTTGAGCGAGCTGGTCAGCCCGGTCCGTGTCGCCCGCAACCAGAGCCCGCCAACTTGCGGCAAAACCAGACGACCAGTTCAGCAGGGGCTGGTCGAGCTCCGCCGCCAACTCCAACTCTCTGGCCAGGGCTTGGTCCGCGGCCTTGAAGTCCGAAGCCCTGGCTGCCACCTGGCTGCGCCACTTGGCGGCAAAGTAGCGGTGCATCGGGTCACCGAGGCGTTCGGCCTGTTCCACAGCCTCAGCCGTCCGTTCCATGAGAACCCCGACCAGCGACGGCACCATCATCGGGAAAGCGACATGGTTGAGCACGCTGAGCGTCACCGACTCTTCCCCATTGACGTGGGCGATGGCGAGCGCCTCCTCGGCCAACGCTTGGCGGTGCGCCAGCGGGCTGCCTACTGCTAGCTCTGAGCACAGCGTCGCCAAGAGGAGCGCTCGCTTGGGGCTCGATCCCGGCACCCGTTGCAACGCCTGCTCCAGGATCTCGACCTTGCCCGCGTCGATCGTCCCGATCTGGCTGAAGAAGCCGCGGTTGCTGGCCAGAGCGGCATCGGCCAGCCGATCGTTGTCACCGGCGGCGAGCGCCCGGTGGCCCGCATCGAGCAGCGTGTCTCGGTAGCTGGCGTCACCGGTCTGGCGCTGGGCCATGCCGAGTCCAATGGCAAGGTCGATGCGCAGTCCGGTTTCGTCCACCCCGGCGTCGCCACACAGCTCGATGGCTTGGGCGTAGTAGTGCAGAGCATCCGCTGGTGCCAACGAACCGAGGGCCGCATCACCCGCCTGTCGTAAGTAGCTGATGGCCTTGTTGAGATCGACGGCTTGGACCGTGTTGACCCAATGTCGGGCGAGCTCGCCGATCCTGGCCCCCGGCGTATCGCCGCACAGTTCTTCCAGCGCCAGGCCGACCTGGCGGTGGGCCCGGGACCTGCGGGTGGGGCCAAGGTCCCTGTACAAGGTGTGCTGGATCAGCGCGTGGGCGAAGTTGTAGCGGCCGGTCCCCCCTTGCAGTTCCCGAACCAGGGCCGCTGCTTTCGCGGCGTCAAGAATGTCGAGGACGTCGTTTTCGTTCTGCTCGCTCGCCCGAGCGAGCAACTCGAGGTCGAAATCCCGCCCGATGACCGCAGCCAGTTGCAAGACTCGCTCGGCCTCCCGCCCGAGGCGCGCCACACGCCCGCCGATCACCTCTCGGACACTTTCGGGCAAATCTTGAGGGTCAAAGCTGGCCGTGGTCACCCAGCGCCCATCCACCTCCTGGCGGATAGCGCCAGTCTCGGAGAGGTGTCGCAGGACCTCCTCGACAAAAAATGGATTCCCGTCGGTCTCTCGATATAAGGCAAGGGCCAGCGCGACGCCATCACTATCGAGTTCATGCCCGGCGGCCGCCGCCACGAAGGACGTCACTCCAGCACTGTCGAGTCCTGCAAGTTCAATCCTGCTTACCCCGGTATAACGGCGCAGCACGCCGAGCGTGTCGCGGAGGCCTTGTGCGATTGCGAGCTCCGTGTCGCGGTAGCTGCCGAGAATGAGAACCCGCATTGGGTGCTCGACCACGGCCAAGTGGCGTAACAACGAAAGACTGCCGGCGTCGGCCCACTGCAGGTCATCGAATGCGATAACCACCGGTTGATGCTTTGAGACGGCGGCCAGCAGCGCCACGACCGCGGCGAACAGTAGATACCGCTCGCTTTCGGCGTCAGTTGCCCGCGACGGCGGCAACTCGGGAAACCGGTCGGCCAGGACCGGCACGAGGCGTGCAAGTTCGGAACCGTGACCTTCGATGGCCTGTCGAAGCTGGTCTTCTGGCGCGTACACGACGTAGTGAGTGAGGGCCTCGGCGAAGAGTTGGTAGGGAAGAGCCAAATCCTCTTCGCAGTGTCCGAAAAGCACGATCGCCCCCTCGTCGAAAGCCGCCCGGGCCGCTTCGGCCACCAGAGTGGTCTTGCCGAGTCCAGCCTCCCCAGCCACGACGAGGATCTCGCGTTGGCAGGCACTGTCGACGCGCTTGCGGGCGAGGGCGATCTCAGCCAGCTCGTCGGTGCGTCCGACAACGCCAACCTGCGGAGCCCTGGCAAGTCGGCCTGGGAGCTGCATGCTCGACCCCGACTCGGGAGCCAGAGGTTCCCACAGGATCTCTACGACGTCGACAGGATCGACCAATCCCTTGAGGGCCATTGGGCCGAGGGCGTTCCAGGAATGAAGATTCCGTCGCCCCGCGACAGCTCGGGCCACTTCTGAGCACAGAATTTGGCCGGATCGAGCGGTGTTGCACAGGCGGGCCGCCTCAACCACCGGGTCGCCAAAGTAGTCACCCTCTTCTCGAGAGGTCTCCCCGGCGCTGATGCCGATCCGGATTGAAATGGTGCGACCTTGACTCCGGTTGTCTCGTTCCACCCTCTGCTGCATACCGACAGCACAGGCGATAGCGGCCGAGGCCGAGTCGAAAACCACCATGAGGCCGTCACCGAGGTTCTTCACCTCGCTGCCCTCGTGTTGGGCAATCGCTTGGCGCAGGATCGAGAAGTGCTGCCGGCGCAAGGCGTCGGCCTCCCCGACCGAGACGCTCTGCGACAGTGTGGTCGAGTCGACGAGATCGGTGAAAAGCAGCGTGACGTTTGCGATCTGCATGGGAGCCATCTACGCGTTGATGTTGGCTTTCAGCCTGCGGGGTTCAATCCGCCAGCTGCTCGAAGGTTCCTGGTCCATCTCAGACTGCAGCGAGGCGAGGTCTTGGTGGAACTGTCGGAAGGCAGCGGCACCTTTGGCATCGAGGGCAAGAGGCGAGAAGTCACTCATCAATGGTGTGCGATGCACATTCAAATTGAAGTTGGCCTTGACGACACGCGAATAGACGTCGAGCGGTGGTCGCTGCCCATTGCGGTGCACGCGGGTCGGCTGCGCGTCGCTCCAAAGCTGATAGTCCCAGACGCCTGACCCAACGATCTCGTGCTCGACGGTCGTGAGGTAGATACACGTGGACACCAAGGCCACCATGCCCTCGAAGGTGGGTTGCGATCCAACGAGCTCTCTGACCCCGTTCGGGATGCTCTCAGCGAGATCTTCCGTCCAAGCCCCCAGACTCGAGTCGCCGCTGACCGCCCCGTCGGAGGGGTAGTAGATGCTCAGATAACGCCGAACGTGCGCTTCGATGACATCGGCCAAGGACTCCCGGTTACGCAGCGCCGGAGAGCGCACGGAAGACCCTGCGACACCTCTCATTCGAGTGTCGAGGGCGGGATGAGAGGTCCGGAGGTCATACTCGGAGACGGTGGCCTCCATCAGCTCGCACATTCCGGAATGGGTGAAACTGAACATATTCTCGAAGTCGCCGCCTGGCTCCATCTGGACGATCGTGACCATCTGATTGCTGGCCTGCGTCGAGTGAGTGTGTGGCTGCAGCAGGCGCCTGAGTGGGTGAGAGGCCGAGAGCCGATTCCGGGTGGCGATGGCCAGTGGCTGTCCGGCCACGAGGTGGATCCAGTTGAAGTGCCGGACCAAGGAGAGGTGGGTGGTCACCGCGCACATGGCCAGTTGTGTCGCCACTTCCCAGTCGCTGTCGGTCGGAACCGAGACACCGAGGTCCGAGTCAATCCTGACGGCCCGAAGTGTCCCGCTGGTCGGGTCGAGCTCGAACTCCACTTGGGCCGCTGGTGACCGAAGCCCGGCATGACACTCAAAGCTGTCGAGGAGAGAAAGGTCCCAGTGAAACCTTCCGTCGTCGTCCTGCTGGAGGTAACAGGAATACGGACTGGCCACCGCCATCGTGCCGAGATCGATGCCGCCGTCTAAACCGGGAGCACGCAACGGGGTCGGGAAGCAACGACGCATGGCGGGACGGTAGGCCTGGTCGAGCGCGACTTCCGGATCTGCGACGACGGCGGGGAGCCCACTCTGCATCGGAGAAAAGACCCGGACGAGCCAGGCCTGGAACTTACAGAACATCAGGGCCACGGTCTGGCGCTCGTCCCTCGGAACGTGGTCGGCCGTGATCAGCCCGCGGATGGGAATGCGGGGAAAGGCCGAGGCGAAGGGCACGGCAACGATCGGTCTGTTGTCGGGGACCGGAACTGGGATCACCAGAGGCTTGGCCCGCCGAAACTTCAGCGTGAGCAGTGCATTCCAGAAAGAACTCCGAATGCGCCACATAGGGATCCTTAGACCGCCCCAGCCGCCCGCCAGGGCTTGAACGCGTTGTCGAGGCCGTGCAACGCCGGCTCAAGGCTGGGGAAGTGGCGCAGGAGGACCGACGTCATGGTGTTGTTCTCGACCCAGCGCATGCCCTCTTTGGTGTACACCTCAGGTCGGTAGTCGTAGGTGAAGAACCGGTCGCTCTTCAATCGCCTCGAAGCCATGAGAACGAACACCCGGAACGCGGTGTCGCTGAAGGCAAAACCCTCGGGGAGTTTCTCGGCGTAGAGGCCAATCATGAGGTCGACGTCCTCGGGATCGGCGTAAATGCGTCTGATCTGCTCCACGATGGCAGGGTCATCACTGAAGTCCTCAAACCGTTCAGCCGGCTTCATGTGGAACCGGCGCCGGAACTCGTTGTAGCGGGGCACGCCTCGTTCCCGGTCCCGCAAGATGTCCGCCGCCGCCAGGTCCAACAGCGTCCCGTCCGGTTCTTTGAAGCGTCGCAAGCCTTGGGGGAAGTTGTGCAGCGCGATAGCGCCGGGATTGCTCGTGCCAAATGAGTAGAAGAGGTTGTCCAAGGTAATCCGCTCGTCCTCGAGAACCCCGTGGGTCTGAAGCCCGGCCACCTCTTCGAAGGTGAGCTCCTCGATCAGCTGGTTATTAATCGGTGTCCGAAGGCTGTAGGTGTCTGGGATCAGGGGGTGCATGCGGTAGACGGCGACGAACTCCTCGGTCATGGCATACGGCGCACCGTGGTGGTAGAGGTTCGAGCCAGGGATGCCGCTGATCTCTTCGCTCTTGGTGAGTCGACCCAGACGATTCGAAAGCGACTCGCCCTGAAATCCCCACCAATTGACGCGCATGCCAGTGCGCATCACCGAGTCGTTAAGAAGCGCCGGCGTCCACTCCGTGGTATGGATCTTGGCTATCAGTGCGGCATTGACGAGGCGGGCGTGGTCGAAAATCTCTTGGTCGTTCCAGTTTCGGTAACACGCGGCCAGATGATGACAGATGGCGTTGTGCTCACACATGAAGAGGCTGTGCATCATGGCAAGTCCGAGCCACCAGTTGCCCGTGATCCCGCCGACGTCTTCGTTCCCCACCCTGGTGATTGTTGGCGGGTCGAATGGGATCATCCCCTTGGCGTTGACCTTGACCAACCCGCCCTCTTTGACCCGAATGAGGTCTTGAAGCGCTTGGCTACTGCCGTAGACCTGTGAAGCGTCCCACCAGTGGGTTTCCGTGTTGTCGAACACCGGTGCACCGATGGCGTCGAGCCGCTTCCCGCGGGTCCGGCGCATCTTCATCGGCCGCTCTGGCCACGGGTCATCAGCTTCGAGGGGTATCTCCCAAGGGTTGTCAGCCATGGGCTCGTTGGTGCCGTGGCTCATCCAGTCGTGGACCTCGAACTGAATCCAGGCCGCGGCTAACAGGTTGAGTGTGGTGGCGGGCTTGAACGTGTCCCGAGCCAGGAGTTCGGTACTAACCGTCCGGGGGTTCGGTTCAAGCACATCCTTGGCCACGAACTCTGACGGCGGCACGTTTCGACCGAACGGCATGCCCGCCATCCCCATTTCGGGATGACAAGGGTCGGTGCCCGAGCCGTCGGCGCTGCGCACGAGAGAGCGGGGGCCAACCGGGGGGAACTCAGGGCCCCAGCTAACCTTCTGGCCGAACGGATCAAACAGATTTTCGCGACGCAAGACCATTCGCAGGCCCAACAGCGTCAGCATTGCGATCGGCTTGGGGAGACGATCCCAGCCGTAACGGTGATCGGCGAACTCGGCGAGACGCATGCAGCCGCGCTTGAACCACCCGTCCGTTGCCAGTCCGTCTCGCATGTAACCGCCTCCCCGAAGTAGACGACTGCTAGTACCGGATTGCTGCGCCTGTCATGCTATCTGCAATCCCCGTTCCCGGACCAGGCGAGAGCGTCGATACGCTGCCCGTCGTTTCGGACAAAAAGCAACCATGCCCGCAAGAGATCGACCGACGGCGCCGGTGATCGCTCGGCGTCCCAGCGGGCAACCATGCTTTACTAATCGGGCCGCCTCAACGATGACCGTAGAAAAGAGCACGATTTCAAATTCGTGGCAGCTCATGAGCGGGCCGTCCTGGCGGATCGATCGGGCTATGTAGGGATAGTCCGACATCGCAGGTGAGTATCTGACCCGTGACCGAACTCGTTTCGTGGATGGTCAAGATCGCTTGCGCTATGTCGTCTGGAGTACCGAGTCGGCCCTGGACCGTACGCTCTGCCACTCGGAGCAACCACCCTCGATCACAGGTACCGGCCGTGTCAGCCCCGTGCCACTCCGTTGAGCGTCGGAGCCATGAACCGCTACGAACGCCAGCTCTCGTCTTAGCGATACTGCGTTTCGGACTTGTCCCGTGGGGCCGGAGGGTTGGGCGGGTAGTTGCCAATGAGCGTGTAGGACACGCCGTTTTGGATAGCGGCCGTTCGCGTCATGTCCAAAGACTCCCAAATAGCTCGGACCGTTCCCTGTATCGCTTTGGGATTCCGTCTCGCGATCGATACGGCGATCTGGCGGGCCCGATCCCGAAGATCGTCAGGCGCGACCACTTCGGTGACCAATCCCAACCGAAGAGCAGTGGCGGCAGTGATTCGCTCCTCGTTTCCCATAAGAGCCCAACGCAGGACATCACCGAGCGGTACGCCGCGATGGAGCATGCCCATCGGCTCTAATGAGCTGACAATCCCGACGTTGGCATGTGGGTCGAAGAACACCGCGTCGTCGGAGCAGATGAT
This sequence comes from uncultured Acidimicrobiaceae bacterium, assembly GCA_963803215.1. GTDB lineage: Bacteria > Actinomycetota > Acidimicrobiia > Acidimicrobiales > RAAP-2 > CAWDLP01. Next base: position 27,197 of record CAWDLP010000008.1, on the reverse strand, counting down.
GATGTCGGACTCATTCAAAAAATACTGGGCTCCGCCGGCACAGAGTCCATGCACAGCGGTCACCACGGGTTTCCATACCTTGTGGTGCAGTTTGGGACCGAGGCTTACCCCGGGATCGTAACTATTCCAGGTGTTGTCTTTCATGAACCAAGGGTTCTCGTTTTTAATGTCAACACCCGTACAAAAAGCGCGCTCTCCATTGGCCTGAAGTACCACGGCGTAAATGTCATCAGTGTCTCGAACGGTCTCCCAGGCCCATTGCATATCTGATGCCATGGCGTTGTTGAACGAGTTCATGCTTTCTGGACGATTTAGCGTGATCGTGGCGACGTTGTCGATGACATCGAACAGAATGGTTTCGCGTTCCATAGTTCCTCCGGACTCCGACTCTGGTCGAAGCCAGTAGTGAGACGATTAGATCTGTTGGCGATTGAACGGTACAGCTGGCATCGCACTCGAATGGATGTTCGCCAGCGTGGGCGCAGATGTCATGGCACAACTCTGACATGAGAGGCGAAAAGAACACCATATTGAGTTTTCGAGCAGAAAGCCCTCATCGCTGGCCCGTCCTCACCAGTCCTGTCCAAGGCACTGATGCTCGGTCGATCAACTAGGCCAGTCCTGCGGAATCCAGTGAGGCGGGCGCTTCTCCATGAAGGCCAGCATTCCTTCGCGGGGCTCAGGGGATTCCTGCAATGACGCGAACATTGTCTGGTAGTCGATAAGCCCATAACGATCGTTGAGCATCCGCTTGACATGCATGCGGGCTAACGGACCCGTTTGCAGGATCTCGCCAACGGCCTGAGTGGCGGCCGAGCGAAGCTGATCGTGGCGAACGATCCTGGTGATCACCCCGAGGCGAACCGCCTCCTCCGCGTCGAACCGGCGGGCCGAAAGCAGCAGGTCCCGGGCGACGGCGATACCGACGTGGGCGGGCAACACCGCGGCATACGTGGCGTCCACGATGCCGCGCAGGAGTTCGGGGGCCCGGAAGGTGGCTTGATCGCTTGCCACGGCAATGTCGGCCATCATGGCGACCAAGAGGCCACCGGCTTGACAGATGCCATTGATGGCGGCCACGACGGGAGCCCGGCTGTCGCGAATGGTGACGAACGGCAGGATCTCGTGCCCGATGTCAGGGACCGGCCAATCACCCGGATCCGACCGTCCACCGAGATCCCCACCTGGGGAGAAGACGTCGCCGGTTCCGGTAATCACCAAGGCTTCGAGGTCGGGGGCGTTGTTCACAAGATGCACGGCTCGTTTTATGCCGAAGTACATCGCTGGAGTGAACGCGTTCCTCGCCTCAGGCCGATCGATGATGCACCACCCGACCACTCCGTCTCGCTCGAAACGGAGCCCCGATGCACCAAGTTCATCCACTGTGAGCCTCCTTGTCGTGTGCACCACTGAGCGTAGAGACCCTGGCGATGTCCTTGCTCAATCGGAGTCGCCAGCTCCAGAGGCATGCTTTGAGGGTGAAAGATTCCTCCATCCGAGCCTTTGACGCTGGCGCCCTCTACCGGGCCCTCGATGGACGACGAACCGAGCTCGGGTTGAGTTGGAAGGCCGTGGCCGACCAGATATGGGATCTCTCATCCGACCTCAACGAGCGTCGCCAAGACCATCCGATCAGCGCATCCACACTGACCGGATTGGCCAAGAAGCCAAGGACGAGCTGCCAGCACGCTCTGTTCATGCTGCGGTGGCTGGGGCGGAATCCCGAGAGCTTCCTCGAGGGAGCAACGGGCGCCGATCGCCGCTTCGATCTCCCAGAAGTCGGTCCCGACCGTCGGCCGCGTTGGTCGCTCAACCTGCTCTACTCCGCCATGGACGAGCACCGAAAGGAGGCCAGCCTGACATGGCCAGCTCTTGCCTCGTTCCTTGGATGCACCGCCAATCAGCTGACGGGTTTGCGCACCGCGAAATTCGCCACCGGCATGGACCTGGCTATGCGGATCGTCCAGTGGCTCGGACGACCTGCTGCCGATTTCATCATCGGTGCATCTTGGTAATGACCCGAGAGCGGGATCTATGAATCCTTGTGGAGTCCATCCAAGATCATGCCGAGCAGCCGCATGCTCTGGTCCTCGGTCAAGGTGGCGTTGGTGCACATCGGACTAATCAGCTGCATAAGGTCGGACCCATCGACATCTGTTCGGATGACGCCGGCCTGTTGGGCGTTGCCGACGACAAGGTCCATGGCGCGGTGCACTCGGTCCATCATGTCGAGCTTCAAGTCCGGCCGCTTGTCGTAAGCCTCGCGAAGTTCGTTGAGAAAGGTTCGCTTGCCTTGGGCGTACTGAACAAACGCCTCTAAGAACGCCACCAGGGCCTCCCAGGGCTCAAGATCGAGCGACACCTGTTCTGAGGTCTGCACCAGCCTGTCAACGTCGCCCCGATAGACGGCTTCAACGATGTCGATTCGATTGGGGAAGTGGCGATAGAGCGTGCCCACCCCAACGCCAGCCTGACGGGCGATGGCTTCCATGGATGCGCCGCCACCCTCTTGGGCAAACACTTCACGGGCCGCCACGACTAAGCGTTCGTAGTTGCGACGGGCGTCAGCTCGCATGGGACGACCCGCCGCAATTCCGGCCCAGCTGTCTCCGGTGCTTCCACCTCAACTTGCTGTCTGGACACGGAATTTCGCCTTTCTCAAATATGACTTGATAAACGGAGGCACCCTCCGTATACTAACCGGAGGAAGCTTCCGGTTCCTAGAATACCAGTCGAAAGGCCCATGTCAATGCCCTCCAACCTCCCCACCGCAGCCCAAGCGCAGTCCTCCACTACCGGTCCAGCTGGTCCGCCGGGCAAACTCACTCACCACTTGAAGAACCCCTCCCTCTTGCTCTTCGTGATCTTGGCGGCCCAACTCATGGTGGTGCTCGACACCACCATTGTGAACGTCGCCCTGCCTCACATCCAAGAGAGCCTTGGCTTTTCGGCCAGTGGCCTTTCATGGGTCCTCAACATCTACATCCTCACCTTCGGAGGCTTGCTGCTGCTCGGTGCTCGAGCCGGTGACCTTCTCGGACGCCGCCGGGTATTCCTGACTGGTATTGCGCTCTTTACGATCAGTTCCTTGGTCGGAGGGTTCGCCACGGCAGGTTGGATGCTGTTGGCCTCACGAGCCCTGCAAGGCATCGGCGCGGCGTTGGCAGCACCGACTGCACTGTCACTCCTGACAACGACCTTCGCCGAAGGGCCGGCCCGGGTAAAAGCCATTGGCCTCTACACCACGGTGTCGGCGGCAGGTGGGGCCATTGGGCTCGTGGCCGGGGGCCTTCTCACCGACCTCGTGTCCTGGCGTTGGGTGATGTTCGTCAATGTTCCGATCGGGATCGTCGTCTTCGCTCTCGGTCGGCTCGTCATCAATGAGACAGAGACCTACAAAGGAAAGTTCGATCTGTTCGGTGCCATCTCGTCGACACTCGGCATGGCCGGAATAGTTTTCGGATTGGTTGAAGCGGGCACCAGCGGCTGGGGTAGTCCTCGTGCCCTCGTGTCGATGGTCGTGGGTGTGGCCCTCCTAGGTGCTTTCGTGCACAACGAAAGTCGGGTGGAAGAGCCAATCCTCCCTTTGCGACTTGTTCGCCACGGGACCCGAAGTTCAGCCAACCTGGCCCGAGGATTGCTGTATGCCGGGATGTACGGACTGTTTTTCTTCCTCTCTCAGTTCTTCCAGGACGTACAGGGCTTCTCGCCTCTGGTTGCCGGCGTGGCTTTCTTACCCATGCCAGCGTCGGTGTTCCTTTCCTCTCAGCTGACGGGGCGTGTTCTAGTTCGTCGCTACACCCCCAAGACAGTCATGTTGATAGGCGCCACCATCGTCACCGCTGGGCTTTTGTTGGCCACCCAGATTCATCACGCCACCTCGTACGGTCAGATCGTCGTCACGATGGTGCTTGTCGGATCCGGCATGGGAATCTCATTCGTGAGCTTGACGTCGGCTTCCTTGGCTGACGTGGCCCCAGAGGATGCCGGTGCGGCATCGGGACTCGTCAACGTTTCCCAGCAACTCGGTGGAGCGTTAGGTCTGGCGGTTCTTGTCACTGCCTTTGACGCAGTCACCCACCACGTGCAGCTCGGGATTCAACACGGCGTCAGCGCGGCGTCGGCCGCTCATGCCACGAGCACGCTCGTCCACGGCATCGACCTCGTCTTCGGGCTCGGGGCCATCTTCAGTCTGTCCGCCTTGGTCATGATCGCCCTGGGTGTCCGCCCGGCTCGCCCTGCCGCCGAAGTGGTGGATCTTGACAATGAAGGCGCCGACCTCGCTGACCTGGTACTCCCCGAAGCGGGTTAGTTCTCTTTTCTTCGAATACGTTGGCAGTTGGGCGGGCCAGGCCGCCACGTCGGGTGTCGCCCGCCCAACAGCCAACGATCGAAAGAACCCGACAGGCTCGAGGTCTGTGCGAGAGCAACTGGCTTCTCAATCCTGACGGCGAATTTCGACCGATGCTCCGGATGCACCGGGCTCGTGACGAAGTCCTTGGCGGCGATTTCGTCACGGCGCCCTTCGCCCGAGACCACTAACTCTTCGTTTGCAGTCGGTGGATAGCGCGATCTCAGCGTGGATCACAGGCTCGATTCGGCGTTCACACGATGCATTCACCGCCGCAATCTGGCGGAAACGAAGGCTCCTTATGGTCTCTGACCAGGAGAAGAAGTGTCCGGGTGGCCGTAGAGCGGCGCAGGAGGCGCTGGACCACAGTGCCTGAGACGGCCACGGGCAGGCGTTGGCGTCGATGTGATCGAGAGTGGTGTGAGGCAGGCGCAGAGAAACAACTTGTTGCGGATTGAGCCAGGCGGCCCCGCGGCGCGCCTCCGCTCATGCCCGAGGGCCTTTTCTCGAAGAGACTCACGATGACCGAAGCGGGTTCGTGGAAGACCGATGGTCACGTCATCGTGTGTGGCCTGCAAGGCGTGGGGCTGAGGGCGGTTGAACAGCTCCACTTGAGCGGCGTGAACGTCGTGGTGCTGGACGACGAGCCCGACATGCGATTGGCTCGGATTGTCGAGGGCTGGGGCGTGCGGCACATTCAACGCAGCGCTCACTTTGGCGGAGGACTCACTGAGGCCGGTCTCGAGACTGCTCTTGCTGTCATCTGTGCCCGCTCCAGCGAGTTAGCCACGGTGGAAACGGCGATGCGGGTGCGTGAGGCCCGACCCGACGTTCGGCTCGTTATTCAACTAGCCAACCCTTCGGTCGGTAAAGCACTCGAGCGCTTTACGGGCGAAGGCAGCGTGCTCGACGTCGCCACCCTGGCCGCGCCGTCGTTTGTCGAAGCGTGCCTGGGCAACCCGTCGCACGACATCGAGCTAGAAGGCGAGCAGTTCGCCGTCATTCAGACCACGGTGGATCAGGACGAAGGATTTCATCGGACGTTTCGGAGCCACTTCGGTCAGCTCGCTCCGGTGGCGGTCATTCCCGGCGATGGCGGCGAGATGGCATGTTGTCCGGGTCGGGACCACCCGGTGCAAGCCGGAGACCGTGTGGCCGTGCTCGGCACAAAAGCTGAGATCGATGACTCAGGCATTGACGTATTGAAAGCAACGCTGAGCAGCGATCCCCAAAGTGTCGATGTATCGAAATCTGCGTCGACGATTCCACGCCATGATGCAGACCAACTCAAGAGGACTCGTCTACTCACTTGTCGGCTTTCTCGTGCTGCTCGTTGCGGCCACCTTGGTCATTCACTTGGCCTATGTGGACCCCGACACTCATCAGCATCTGAACGTCTTGGGCTCGATCTACTTCACGGTCGAAACGGTGGCAACGGTTGGTTATGGCGACTACTCCTTCGCCAACCAGAGCGCCTGGCTCCACATCTTTGCCATTGTCCTCATCATTTTGGGCGTGACTGTGGTGTCGATCATTTTCGCTCTTGTTCACGAATATCTTGGTCAGTCGCCGCATTGAACAGTCACTTGGACGAGGCCAGCTGCCCGGCATGGCTGGTCATGTCGTGGTCATTGGTCTCGGTTCGGTCGGTATCCGAGTGGTCGAAGGGCTGCTGGAGGCGGGTCGCCAGGTCGTGGTGGTCGAACGCGACGACAACAACCGCTATCTCGATAGGGCTCGGGCCTTGGGCGTGCCCGTGGTGATTGCCGACTCGACCCAGCGTCAAACGCACGCCGCCGTCAATCTGGACGATGCCGCCGCCGTCGCCATTCTCACCAGCGCCGATCTCACCAATATTGAAACAGGTTTGGCGGTTCGCGAATCGCTGGGCGAACGCTGGGACCTGGTCCCCGTCGTCCTACGTGTCTTTGACCGTGATCTGGCCCGGATGATGGAACACAACTTTGGCTTCCAACACGTCCGTTCCACCTCCGCGCTCGCCGCTCCGTGGTTCGTTGGAGCTGCCCTCGGTCTCGACGTCATCGAAACCTTCTTCGTCGATCAACAGCCTTTCTTGGTTGGCCGCCTTTCCATCACCGCCGGCGGAGGCCTTCAGGGATTGGCCATGCAGGACCTCGGAGCACAAACCCGCGTCATTGCCCTACAGCGGGCCAGTGCCGGCGGGGCCTTGGAACACCCGCCGCGCCGTGGCACCATCTTCGAATCGGGTGACGAAGCATTCTTGCTCGGTCCCTACGAAGAGCTCCTGCAAGTGCTCCGCAGAGATAGCTGAACCGCATACGCGCACTCAGATGATGTGAGACCTGATCTCGGTCAACCACTGATCGGCGGCGCGCCAGGCATCGTCGGCCTCACGGCGACGGTCGTGGGCATGGTCACCGGCGGCTGGATACGAACCCAAGAACTTCACACCGGCCTGGCTGGCATGGAGGTCTCGAAGGCAGTCCGCCACCACTTCGTCGGCGATGTGCCCTTCTAAGTCAATGACAAAGCAGTAATCACCGAGTCCTTGCTTGGTCGGTCGTGACTCAAGCTTGGTCAGATTTATGTTGCGGGCGGTGAACTGACCCAAGATCCCGTGCAAGCTGCCCGGGTGATCGTCGCGTTGAAAACACACAATGCTGGTGCGGTCGTGGCCGGTGCCTGACGGCACAGCATCGCGGCTCAGGGCTACGAATCGAGTCTGGTTGCCAGGATGGTCTTCTACGTCCTCAGCCAGGATCTCCAAGCCGTAGAGCTCGGCGGCCAGTCGGGGTGCAATGGCCGCACCGCTTGGGTCAGGTTGTTGGCCCAGTTGGCGAGCGGCGTCAGCCGTCGAGTTGGCCGCACGCTGTTCCACGCCAGGTACGTGTGCGGCCAGATACTTCTGGCACTGGGCCAAGGCGTGTGGATACGAGGCCACAGTTTTGACTTGGTTGAGTGAGGTGCCAGGACCTGCCATCAAATGCAGGTGGATGTCCATGACCACCTCCCGCTCGATAAGGAGGTCGTAGTCAAAGATCAGCCCGTCGATTGTGGCACTGACTGTGCCCTCAATTGCGTTCTCAATCGGCACGAAGCCCAGGTCAGCGGTGCCAGAAGCAACGGCCTCAAGAACCTCGGTGATGGCGCCAAGGGGCTGGTGCTCAAGAGCAGCCAGATCAGTTTGGGTTGAGAGTGCTTCGTGGGTGAAGGTGGCGGCCGGGCCGAAGTAGGCCACTGAAGTCGCAGAAGGGTTCACGCCCAGGCAGGATAGTGACTGAAATGGACGAAGCCGCACTACAACAACTACTGACGCAAGTGGCCGAGGGGACGTGTACGCCTGACGAGGCCGTCCACCAACTCCGTCGTCTGCCCTTCGCCGATCTGGGCTTTGCCCGCGTTGATCACCACCGCAACCTCCGCCAAGGCATGGCGGAGGCCGTCTACGGGCCAGGCAAGACGCCGGAGCAGTGCGCTGCCATCGTGCTCGAACTCTTGGGCGAACCCGGCGGCACCGTGCTCCTCACGCGTGCTGACGAAGCCCAGACCAAGGCCAGCACGGCCGCCGCCACGGCGGGCGGCTTCGACGATGCCGTGATCTCACGGTCGGGAAGACACGCCACCGTGGCCTGGCGCCACAATGAGTCGCGAGACGGCTCAGTCCTTATTGTGACGGCCGGGACGGCCGACCTACCCGTGGCCGACGAATGTCACGCCGTGCTCACCGCTCTCGGCTTCTCGCCTCAATTGCTGGCTGACTGTGGCGTGGCCGGCGTACACCGCCTGCTGGCCTCGGCCGACCAACTGGCCTCGGCCGACGCCGTCGTCGTTGTCGCTGGCATGGAAGGAGCATTGGCCAGTGTCGTGGGGGGCATCACGGCCGCGCCCGTCGTGGCCGTCCCCACCAGCGCGGGCTACGGCGCCGCGTTCGAAGGCGTCACGGCCCTGCTCGCCATGTTGGCCTCGTGCGCCTCGGGCGTGACCGTGGTGGGCATCGACAATGGTTTTGGTGCCGCCTGTGCCGTGGCGCGGCTTTTGCCGTGACGATGGACCACGGTCAACCCACGGTCGCTTGGTTCCACTGCTTCGCCGGCATCGCCGGCGACATGGCGCTGGGCAGCCTGATCGACGCCGGTGCCGATCTTGACGGCATCGTGAAGCTTCTCTCTCTGCTCGATATTGAGGGCTGGGAGCTCACGGTTGAGCCCGTCTTGCGAGGTGGGCTGTCGTGCAGCCGAGCCCTGGTCGGGGTCAGCGACCACGGCCCGAGCCGAACCCATGCAGACATCGCCGACCTGGTGCAGCGAGCCGACCTGCCCGCTCGTGTGACGGCACGAGCACTCAGTGTTTTCGATCTGCTGGCTGAGACCGAAGGGCGGCTGCACGGCGTGGCACCTCGGGACGTGCACTTTCACGAGGTCGGTGGTCACGACGCCGTGATCGATGTCGTTGGTACCGCCATTGCGCTGGAGTTGCTCGGAGTCGATCAGGTCTTCGCTTCCACCGTGGCGACCGGCACGGGCATGGTGCGGGCCGCCCATGGCCTTTTGCCCAACCCTTCGCCCGCGGTGGTCCGGCTACTCGAGGGGATCCCCACCTACGGGCGCCCCACCACCGTTGAACTCACCACGCCCACCGGTGCCGCCATTTTGGCCGCACTGTCGAAGGGATTCGGCCCGATGCCAGCCATGACGATCGCCACCAGCGGCTTTGGAGCTGGCAGTAACGAGCTGGTCGATGTACCCAACTGCACCCAGGTGGTGATCGGTCACAGCACGTCGGCCGGGCCAGGTGCAGCGACTGATGCTCCCGGTCAGCCGGTCATGCTCATCGAAGCCAACGTCGACGACGTGACGGGTGAACAGTTAGGTCATGCCGTGGCGTTGTTGCTGGAAGTCGGCGCCCACGACGCCTGGATCAGTCCCGTCACGATGAAGAAGGGACGACCAGGCCACGTGATTCATGCGCTGGCCGATCCCGTCTTAGTCGATGCCATTCGACATACCCTCAGCATCTCAACCGGCACTTTCGGCGTCCGAGCCACCACGTTGGAACGTTGGCCGGCGGCGCGCACTCTGGCCACTGTCACTGTGGCTGGCCACCCGGTGCATATGAAGGTCAGTGCGACAAGGGCCAAACCAGAGTTCGACGATGTGAAGGCGGTGGCGGAGCGCACTGGTCTCACCACACGCGAGGTGGCTTCTCTGGCCGAGCAGGCGTGGCGAGAGCAGACGGCCTCCAGGGGAAACTCCTCGCTAACCTGTCAAATTCCAGGGTGCGCACGCTTCGTTGGGTACGACGTCCTACTGTGCACGTGTGCACAGGGGACGAACAGCCACAACACGCATAACCATCTTGTTGAGCGGGCTCGTCGCCGCGGCGCTGTTTGCGCCGCCTTTGGCGGAGGCGGCGACCACAACGAGCTCGGTGCCACCCATTCACTGGTCGGCCTGCCCCAAGGTCGAGGGCTATCAGTGCGGCACCGTCCAGGTCCCGGTCAACTACGCCCATCCCGACGGGCCCACGATTGCCATGGCCGTCATGGAGAAACCGGCCAGCGATCCGACGCAGCGCATTGGATCGTTGTTCATCAATCCTGGTGGTCCGGGCCAAAGCGGGATCCAGATCCTCCCGGTCTTGGCCGCACTCTTTCCGGCCGCCATCAGCCAACGCTTCGACCTCGTCAGCTTCGACGAACGAGGAACCGGCGCATCAGACAAGATTCAATGTGGCCCCTCGCCCGAGAGCTTTGCCAGTGTTGATGCCGTACCAGCGGCCAAAGACCAACCCATTCCGGGCGCATCGGTTTACCACCAGTTAGCGACTGAGTGCGTCAAGAAGTACGGCGCACTGTTGGGCCAGATAAATACGACCAACGCGGCTCGAGACATGGATCGCCTTCGCCAAGCATTGGGCGAGTCAACCATCAGCTACTACGGCACCTCGTACGGCACGGTGCTCGGAGCGTCCTACGCCCATCAATTCCCCTCGCACGTGCGGGCCATGGTCTTAGATGGTGCGGTCGATCCGCTCTTGCCTCTGACGCAACAGGCCACCGAAGAGGCGCCGGGCATCGAGTTGGCCCTGCAGCACTTCTTCGTCACCTGTGCGAACAGTTCGACCTGTCTGCTCGGATCAGATCCGAAAGCCTTCTACGAGAAACTCCAGGCCTCGATCGAACGCACACCACTTCCAGCTCCCGGCAACGGCGACAACCTGCCCGTGACGGTCGGTGACCTCGACACCGCCACGCTGTACTACCTCAGTGTCCCGGTGTTCGCCGGCAGCTTTCAGCAAGCACTGGTGGCGGCCTCTCAAGGCAACGGCGCGCCGCTGCGGGGATTGTCGCTCACCTTTCAACAAGACATCGATGGCACGGCCTTGGACGCTTCGATGTGGACGCTGACCTGTGAAGACGCCGCCAACCATCCCGGAGCGGTTGCCGCCGGGAACCAGGCCCGCACCCTGGCCCACCTGGGCGCAGGCGTCGGCGCGGTGGCACCCAGCTACCTTCTGGGTGGTTGCGTCGACTGGCCCAAGGCTGTCATGCCGGTGGCGTCGATTGAGGCCAGTCATACCTCGCCGCTACTGGTCATAGGCAATGTCGGTGATCCCAACACGCCCCATCGGGCCGCCATACAGCTGACCAAAGCGCTCGGTCATAGTGCATCGCTCCTCACCTGGGATGGCTATGGCCACACCTGGCTCTTAAACGGGACCTCGGACACCTGCATGACAGAGAAGGTCGTTACCTACCTTGATTCGGTCACACCGCCGGCGAACGGGTCTGTGTGCAGCTGAACGCAATCTGCATCTTCTCTGGGTCATCAATTGGTAACCGACCGGACTATGCCCAACAAGCCGAGGCATTGGCTCGGACGTTGGCCCGCCGAGGTACCAGGATTGTCTACGGCGGCGCCCAGGTGGGACTTATGGGTGTCGTGGCCGATACCGCCTTGGCCGAGGGTGGTGAGGTCGTTGGCGTCATCCCGCACCACCTCGATAAACACGAGGTGTCGCACACTGGGCTGACGCAACTGCACGTCGTTGGTTCGATGCACGAACGCAAGGCCCTCATGGCTGAGCTCTCCGACGGCTTCATCGCCCTGCCCGGCGGCCTCGGCACATTGGAGGAGTTTGCCGAAGTCGTGACGTGGTCACAGCTCGCCCTCCATGCCAAACCAACCGGACTGCTCAACACGGCTGGTTACTACGACGCCCTCCTCGCCTATTTCGACCACGCTGTCGCTGAAGAGTTTTTCCGACCCCGCTATCGCGCCCTTATTCTGGCCAACCCCTCGCCGACCGGACTCCTGGCTGACTTGGAGGCCTGGGAGCCTCCCGACTTCTTGGTGCCGACGTCCATGGGCCAAGGCGGTTGAGGTCTCGAGGCCTGAGAGACCACTGGGACCGATTGACACGAACAACGTGTCGTAGATTCCCTCGTGGGTAGGGCCAGTCACACCTCCGAAGGGAAACACGATGCGCAACCCCATGTTCGTCTACGACGAGCAGCTCACCAATCTCATCTTTGACTACTGCCGGGAGCGTCTGGCCTCAGATCCCGTGCCGCTCGACTTCGGCGGCGGTCCGGCCGAAGCCCTCGATGCTGCGCTGGACGGGCTGATCAACGCTGACGGCACCGATCCCCACCACATCTTGGCGTGTTCGCCAACACGTTGGCCACCAATGTGGTGTCCTGCGATAGCCCTCGCTTCCTGTCTTTCATACCGGCTGCACCGACCAAAGCCGCCTTGCTGTTCGACATGATCGTTTCGTGTTCATCGCTCCACGGCACCTCCTGGTTGGAAGCAGCAGGCGTGGTCGCAGCCGAGAATCAGGCTCTCTCGGTCCTGTCGTCCTTGGCCGGGCTTCCCGATGGCGCGGGTGGTTGCTTTGTAGCCGGTGGATCGGCCGGCAACCTGTCGGCTCTCGTCGTAGCCCGAGACACCGCAGCGCACCGACGAGGGGGAACCGCTCCCCTCCAACCACTCATCGCCATCAGTGAAGAAGCGCACTCTTCTGTCGGCAAGGCGCTGCGCGTCATCGGCGTGGGCTCGCTTCTCGTGCCCGTGAACGACCACCGATTGACCGGCGAATCCTTACGAGCGGCGGTCGACCAACACCCAAGGGGTCACGATGTCATTGGCGTTGTGGCCACATCAGGAACGACCAACGCCGGCATCATCGACGACTTGGCCGGTGTAGGAACATTGGCGCGAGAACGAAACTGGTGGTTCCACGTTGACGGTGCCTACGGGGCTGCCGCCCTTTTCGCTCCATCGGCTCGTCCGAGGTTCAACGGCATTGAAATGGTTGACTCCTTTGTGGTCGATCCCCACAAGTGGCTTTTTGCCCCTTTCGACTGCGCCGCACTTCTCTATCGAGAACCGCATCTGGCCAAGGCCATCCATTCCCAAGATGCCTCCTACTTGGATGTCCTGCATACCGATGTCCCGGGCGAATGGAATCCCAGTGACTACGCCTTCCACCTCACGCGGCGGGCCCGTGGTCTGCCGCTTTGGTTCTCCCTGGCCGTGCACGGTACCGAGGCCTACAGCCAGGCTATCGAGACGGTGCTCGCTGTCACCCAGGCCAGTGCCGATCTCATCGACGCGGCAGATCACCTCGAACTCATTCGCCGACCTGAACTCTCCGTCGTGCTGTTCCGTCGCAAGGGATGGACCAGGGCCGACTACGAGGAGTGGTCGGCCCGCCTCCTGCGAGAACAGACCGGCTTTGTCACTCCGACAACCTGGGAAGGCGAGTCAGTGGCACGATTGGCGCTTCTTCACCCTGACACGACCACAACGATGATCGCTCAAATCGTGGCTTCCATGGAGTAAAGCAACCAGGGCCGGCTTTACAAAAACGCGGTACCGACGTCGTCCCACCACAATGACCAGAGCGGCTCGCCCACGATCTGATCGGCCAACGCTTGGATCGAACCCTCGGCTTGGACAACGATGTCCGGACATAGGGCGAACTGCTCGGCCGCTACGGCCAACGCATCGGCTGGATGACGCGGCGGGCGCTGCACGATGAGATCGATGGTGTCAGGACCGACCCGAAAGACCCGGGCGCCATAACGCTCTTCCCATGATCGCAACACGGCCGATACCGGGGCCGCGGAGTCGTAGAGCGCGCCCGCCCCCGGCCAACCAACGTAGGCCACGATGTCAGCTGATCGGTCGAGGGGAAAGAGGGCCAGACGGGCTGGCGGTTGCGTGGCCAGAACCTCACGCAGCTCGGCTGCACTGACCGCGATCTGTTCGGCCAATCCAAGGCCCGGGAACATGGCGGAGTAGGGCGAGAACATCTCGGAGAACTCGATGATCTCCATATTTGACGGCACCGACAACGACCAACGCCGACGGAGCACGGTGGCTGCATCCAAGGCGGTGACCCCGCTCAGATCGACCGGACGAAGTTCGCCGCTCTCCCACGGTCGTGCGGCATTTCGCCTATCGCTTTCAAGCAGGACCGGAACGAGGCCGGTCGACGCTGACCTCTTACCTAGTTCGAACCAGGTCAAGCCGGACTCAGAGACCAGGTCGTCAGTCACCCAGTAGGCCGGACCGTTCGTCTCTTGACCGTCATCACCGAAAGGCGAGACGGCTCGTCGCTGTCGTCCGGGAGGAAGGGCCAGGCCGCCCAGTTGAATCACACCGTTGTCGGGAATCGTCACGATGGGGTTTCTCCGGTGGCCTGAACGGTCATTGGCAGTGGACATTACCAATTCGAGCGGCGTTGCTCCCAGCCCGTCCCGCGCCCTCATTTACCCAATCCTTACATTGTCATGTCAGCAAATCGAGGAGCACCATTCTCCAACTCGATCTCGGCCCCGTTGGCCACGAAGGCGATGGCGTGATACCAACCGCAGAGAAGCAACGCGTCGAGTTGCTGTTGTTCGCTCAGGTGGTTCGACATCGACTGCCACAGAACGTCGTTAATGCGAGATGCGTCGTGGAGTTGGTCGGCTACATCGATGAGCATCTGGTCTCGCTCCTCGTCCCAACAGGCATCGGTTGGCATTCCATGCGTGAGCGACGTCACCTGTGCGGGGGTGAGCCCCACGCGTTCGGCGAAAAAAGCGACGTGCACGCCCCATTCGTATTCGCAGCCGCAGCGCGCGCAGGTCCGATCGATCAGGATCTCGCGATCACGTCTCGTGAGAGAGAGCGAGCGGCCCAACTCGTAGCTACCCCAGATCGACATGGCCTGGGCCATCGGGAGATTTTTCACGAGCGTTCGGAAAAGCACGATTGGTGGCACGCCGGCCGGCATCATGGCGGCCAGCTGGTCCGCTACCTCTTGATCAAAGGGCGGTTCCAACGGCTGGATTCTGGGCACGATATCCTCCTGTTCTGGTTTTCGAAACACTACACCGAGCGTTTCGGAAAAGACAACGGAGTACGCCCCCGTGAGTAAGCCCCACCCTCCAAGCCCCGGTCACCCCGTACGGGGCTCGACGACCGGACGACCTCTGATGGCCGCTCTGGACCTCTTGGGTCGCCGGTGGGCGCTGCGCATTCTCTGGGAGCTGAGAGATGGGCCCGTCGGCGCTCGAGCGCTCTTAGTTCGGTGCCCGGGCCTTTCATCGAGTGTCCTCTACGACCGGCTGCGGGAACTGACTGCGGCCGATCTAGTCCAAAAGACCGGGGGTGACCAGTACGAGCTCACCGCCGTCGGCCGCTCGCTGAGCGCGGCACTGTCGCCACTCGACGCCTGGGCCAAAAAGTGGTCCAGCGCGACAACCAAGATGGCCCCATGATCACCGCCGGCGTTGATCTCGCCTCGCAGGACACCAACACGGCGTCATGTCTCATTCATTGGGACGGCGGTGTCGCCACGGTCAAAGCCATCAACCGGCTGGTCAGCGATGACCAGATTCGCGCTCTGATTGCTCAATCGGCCAAAGTGGGCATCGATGCGCCTCTCGGTTGGCCCATCGCCTTTGCCGAAGCTGTATTCGAACACTCAACCTCAGGTGCGTGGCCCAAGACGTATACGCACAAAAACAACGGGAACGAGGCCTACCGTTTTCGGCACACTGATCTCTGGGTGAGAGAACACGCAGCGTCCACGCCGCTCTCGGTCTCGACCGACCGCATTGCCTACCCGGCGATGCGAATCGCCGCGCTCCTAGCCAACGTGTCTGAACCGGTTGCTCGCGATGGCTCAGGGGTTGCGGTCGAGGCCTATCCCGCCGCGGCGCTCCTTCGTTGGCATCTGCCCTCTCGGAAGTACAAAGGCAACAAATATCGAGCAGAGCGAGCGGTGCTCATGGCCCGATTCGTTGATCGGACGAAATCGTGGCTCGAGATTTCCCAGGAGAACGTTGCACTGTGCCAGGAGAGCGACGATGCCTTTGATGCCGTTATCGCGGCGTTGATCGCTCGAGCCGCCGCCGTTGGGTTGGTTGACCCCATTCCTCCCCAGTTTCGAGAAGCCGCACGTCGTGAAGGCTGGATCGCCGTACCAACCGTTGGTTCTCTCGATCGACTGGCCCAGCCCGACAGCCAGTTCGGTCGTTAGTTCGGACCCTGCGTGGTCGCCGTCCAACGGTAGACATTGGTCTCACGTTGCGAGAAGCCCAAGCGCACATAGAGCCGGTTCGCTTCTTCCCGAGACGCCCGAGACGTGAGATCGACCGTGCGGGCGCCGGACTCGGCGGCTCGCTCTAACGCCTCGTTCACCAGGGCTGCGCCGACTCCCTGGCCCCTAATCTCTCCGTCGACCACCACATCTTCGATCCACGCACGCATGCCCGTCGGAATCCGAAAGAGAGCGAGGGTGAGAGAACCAACGATCCGCCCGGCTATCCGAGCCACGAAAAGCACAGTGGATCTCGAATCGACGATGTCCTCGAGTTCGTACGCCGTGAGCGGGGTGGCCGAGCTCGACAGTTGCGGTATGAGGTCTCGCAAAGCCGACACCAGCTCAGGGTCCGCTACTACGACTTCTTCGACAAAGACCTCGCCTGTCTTGGCTCAACTGTCTTCGCCCTCGGGCTTACCTCGCCACATGGGCTGACGGACCCGGTCGTAGAGAACATCTCGATGTTCGCCCCTGATGGCGGCAAAGACGTGCTCACCCCACCGTTCGGCCCCAACAATGGGCGAAGGAAGATTCTCGGGAGAGAACCAGCCCACGTCGCGACACTCGAGCGGATGGGGTTTCAGCTCTCCACCGACGGCGCGACAGTAGAAGAGCAGTGAGTAGAGCGGCACCCGGGTGAAGCCCAAGCGCAACCCGTCCAAGACGGCAATGAGCCGAACCGGCTCGACCTCAATGCCCGTTTCTTCCTCAACCTCTTTGACCACCACTTCAGCGGCTGAGTACCCAACATCGCACCACCCAGTCGGATAGAGCCAGATGCCCGAGTCGGAGCGCTGAATCAAAAGCAACTCGCCTTTGTCGTTGCCGACCGCAGCCCCGACCGCCACTTTGGGTGTGACATAACCAGGCACCCCTTTGCCTACGGCGCTGAGCCACTCTTCGACCAAACCTGAGCCATCTTCCAGCTCATCTTCGGACTCATCGGCCGCCACTCGGATGTCGGCCGCGACTTTCAGAATCTCTTCGAAGCGTTCCTGCTCATACAGGCTCTCGGTAAAGCCCAAACCAGTGCGCGCAATAGCGGCCAGGCTCTCGCTCCAGCGCAGGAGGGTACGGGTGGGCACGGAAGGGTCCACGGGCCTGACGCTACCGCGCCGTGGGACTTGGACCAGAATGGGACGTGCCCGTAAACGAAGACTGCCGCCACTACATCATGCAGAGCACCAAAAGGGGCGACAAGTTGGAGCGCTGCAAGATGGACGCCAACGATCCCCTGCCCTTCGGCTGTCCAGACGGCTGCCTTTTCTACGAGCCCCGCCGGGTCTCGTCAGCCGGATGGCAGGTCCCTCGTGACGAGGATCCGACCTCTCGGTCCTGATGCACCGCGAGGCTTAGCTCTCGAGCACGTCTCCGAGGAGGTCCACTTCAATGCCCTCTTGGCGCAGCCAGGCCAAGGCCGCCTCGATCTGGGCCGCCTGCCCATCGAGTTCACAAAGGATCCAACCCCGGTGTTCTTCGACGTCGGCCCGCCTGATGTTCGGTTCGATATCGAAATCGCGTACCAAATTGGCCAGGACCGGCTTTCGGACCAACGACTCGGGGAAGGTCAGTTTTACTCTGACTTGAATCACTGTGCGCCTCCTACGGCGTTCGTCGTTCTGGCGGCCGTCGTGACCGGAAATGCAGGCTCCAGCACCCGGTTAAGGCTGCCCGAGCGAAACCCTTCGAGATCGAGCGAGACAAAGGCATAGCCCGCACGACGCACGGTCTCGACCACTTCTTGGCGTCGGGTTATCACGTCGGCCAACTCGTCGGGCTCTACCTCAATGCGGGCCAGATCACCGTGATGACGGACGCGGAGCTGGGTAAAACCGAGTCGATGCAGCCCCGCTTCGGCGTCTGCCACCGAGCGCAGGGTGCCCAGCGTGACGGCCGTGCCGTAGGGGACCCGTGAGGCCAGGCAGGCTGCTGCTGGTTTGTCCCAGGTCCGCAAGCCCAGATCCTTCGAGTGTTGGCGCACGTCCGCCTTGTTGAAGCCGGACTCGACCAGTGGAAACTTGGCGCCAGCTAATTGAGCGGCCTCTTGACCGGGCCGGTGGTCACCGAGGTCGTCGCAGTTGACGCCGAGAACAACGGTGGCTGACTCAAGGACCGCCAAGGGGCCAAGTACGTCCATCAGGGCTGTCTTGCAGCGGGCACACCGATCGGGGCCATTGGCCACGTACTGGGGGTCCTCTAGTTCATTGGTCGGAACGCCAACCCAGCGCAGTCCCCATTCGTGGGCCAGCGCTCGACAGTCAGCTTCTTCGTCGGGGGCCAGCGACGCTGAGATGGCAGTGGCACACAGCACGCGATCTCGGCCCAAGGTGTCGTGGGCCACACGGGCCAAGAAGGCGGAGTCGGCCCCACCGCTAAAGGCCACAACCACGCGACCGAGCTGACGCAGCTCGACCTCGAGTTCGGCAAGCGAGGCCGGCATTTAGTTGCCGACGACCGAGGCCAGGACCTCAGAAAGTTCAGCCACCATGCCGGTATAGAACGGACCGAATTCGGCGTAGAGAGCGGAAGCCTCATCGAAGCGCATCTCATAGACGCACTCCTTCAGATCGTCGGGATGTACCCCAAACAGCGTCACGCCCCACTCCCAGTCGTCTAACCCGGCTGAGCCAGTAATGACTTGAAGCACTCGGCCAGCAAAGGTGCGACCGACCTTGCCGTGCCCCATCATCATGTCTTTACGCTCGTCGAAGGCTAAGGAGTACCAGTTGTGCGCTTCGCCTCGACGCTTCGACATGGGATAGAAGCAGAAGGCCCGCTTTCCCTCCGGCGGGAGCTTCGGGAACAGTCGAGCTTGCTTCATCTCCTCGGGCACGCCGGCGGCGTACTCAGAGATCTCTGTCATCGACACGTAGGAGGCCGCAGGCTTCAACCCGGCCGCTTGGACTGCCGTCTGGAAGTGGCGGAGCTGCCAGAGATCGGGGCCGAGCACCATCAGCCCCACATCGGCTTTGTGACCCAACATCGAGGCCGCGACGACCTGGCAGTCATGCTCGACGGCATAGGTCGCTGCTTTCTCCACCGCGGTGGCGTCAACGTCACCGTCGGCATGACAGAACAGATGCAGCACATTCCAACCCTGCGCCGGCAGGAGCGGCTCAGGTGCATCACTGTGGTCAGACGTCACGAGGGTCAGTCTACGGACCGAGGACGACGACAACATTCAGAGAACGACCGAGGGGCGCCCGGTGGGCGCCCCTCGGCGACTGCTCGTACTTCGACCGATCGGTCTAGTAGTCGTCCATTCCGCCGGGCATGGCCGGTGCGCTCTCTTCGGGCTTGTCCACGATGACGGCCTCGGTGGTCAAGAACAGAGCCGCAATGGAGGCTGCATTCTGAAGGGCCGAGCGGGTGACCTTGGCGGCGTCAATGACACCGGCCTTGAAGAGGTCGCCGTACTCGCCCGTGGCGGCGTTCAGGCCGTCTTGCGGGTTCTTCAGGTTGCGCACCTTCTCCACGATGACCCCGCCTTCGAGGCCAGCGTTGATGGCAATCTGCTTCAGCGGCTCTTCGACGGCCCGGGCCACGATGCGAGCACCAGTGGCCTCGTCACCTTCCAGCTTGTCGGCCGTGTCCAAGATGGCGCTCTGAGCCCGCAGGAGGGCAACGCCGCCGCCGGGGACAACGCCCTCTTCGATGGCGGCCTTGGTGGTGGACACGGCGTCTTCGATGCGGTGCTTCTTCTCTTTGAGCTCCACTTCGGTGGCTGCGCCGACCTTGATGACGGCCACGCCGCCGGACAGCTTGGCCAGACGCTCTTGCAGCTTCTCGCGGTCGTAGTCCGAGTCGGTGTTCTCGATCTCAGCCTTGATCTGGTTGATGCGGCCCTTGATGTCGGCCTCGGAACCGGCGCCTTCGACCAAAGTCGTCTCGTCCTTGGTGATGACAACCTTGCGGGCCGAGCCCAGCATGTCGAGGCCCACGCTGTCGAGCTTCAGTCCGACCTCTTCAGTGATGACCTGGCCACCGGTCAGGATCGCAATGTCCTGCAGCATGGCCTTGCGGCGCTCGCCGAATCCAGGAGCCTTGACGGCGGCACTACGGAAGGTGCCACGGATCTTGTTGACGACCAGGGTGGCAAGCGCTTCGCCTTCAATGTCCTCGGCCACGATGAACAGGGGCTTTCCACCCTGCATGACCTTTTCCAGAATCGGGAGCAGGTCACGAACAGCCGTGATCTTCGATCCAACCAAGAGCACTTGGGCGTCTTCGAGGACGGCTTCCATGCGCTCAGGGTCAGTGACGAAGTAGGGGGAGATGTAGCCCTTGTCGAAGCGCATTCCTTCGACCAAGTCCATCTCCATGCCGAAGGTCTGTGACTCTTCGACCGTGATCACGCCGTCTTTGCCTACCTTGTCGATGGCCTCAGAGATCATGTCGCCGATCTCGGTGTCAGCCGCAGAGATCGAAGCGACCTGGGCGATCTGACCCTTTGACTCCGTCTCCTTCGAGATGGCGTGGATGGCGGTCACAGCGGTCTCAACCGCGGCCTCGATGCCCTTCTTCAGGCCCATCGGGTTGGCGCCGGCCGCCACGTTGCGCAGGCCTTCGCGGACCATGGCCCAGGCCAGCACGGTGGCGGTGGTGGTGCCGTCACCAGCGACGTCATCGGTCTTCTTGGCAACCTCTTTGACCAGCTCGGCGCCGATACGCTCGTAGGGGTCTTCGAGCTCGATGTCCTTGGCAATGGACACACCGTCATTGGTGATGGTGGGAGCGCCCCACTTCTTGTCCAACACAACGTTGCGGCCTTTTGGGCCAAGGGTGACTCGTACGGCGTCGGCCAGCTTGTTCATGCCGGTCTCGAGGCCTCGCCGGGCTTCTTCTTGGAAGGCGATCAGCTTGGGCATGTGGTGAATTCCCTCCATCGGTTCGCTACCTCGGCCTAGGTTTCTGGTTGATACCGAACCTGGCCGGGTCATTAGCACTCTCATTGGTCGAGTGCTAATAGCAAACCACCTCTGGCCCAACTTCGCAACCCTGACGCCCAAATTTCCCCGAAAATGGCTCCAATTTTCGAGAAATCGCCAATTCTCGAGAAATCGCCGAAGCGATGGCTCAGCCCCCCGCCACCGCCGGGACGATCGAGATGGTCTGACCCTCCGTCACTACGGTGGCCAGGCCCTGGAGGAATCTGACGTCTTCGTCGGCCAAAAAGACGTTGACGAACCGGCGGAGCTCGCCGGCGTCATCAAAAAGTCGCTCGCCGAAACCAGGATGATCGGCATCAAGGGTCTTTAAGGCATCTCCCACCGTCGCTCCCTCGACCGAGACCTGTCCTTCTCCCCCCGTCAGATTCCGAAGTTGGGTGGGGATACGGATAATCACGGTCATACGGAGTGCTCCTTGCGCAACATGGGCTGGTCGTGGGCTTGGCTATCGATGGCGGCGTCAAAGGCGTCGAGGGTGGGGGCGATGGTGACAGTGGGCTTGACCACGCCCGAGAGCGCTTCCACTGTCTTTAATCCGTGGCCGGTGACCAGGGCCACCACTCGTTCGTCTTTTCGGACCACTCCGGATGCGGCCAACTTGGCCAGAGTAGCGATAGTCACGCCGCCGGCCGTCTCGGCGAAGATCCCCTCCGTGCACGCCAGAAGCCGGATGCCCTCGATGACCTCATCGTCGGTGACCGCAGCACAGCCGCCGCCCGACTTTCTGATGGCCTCGAGCGCATACCAACCGTCGGCAGGGTTCCCAATGGCCAATGACTTGGCAATGGTGTGAGGTTTGACCGGTCGGATGGCATCGCTGTTGTCGGCGAAGGCGGTGGCCACGGGCGAACATCCGGCGGCCTGGGCCCCCGAGATTCGCACCGAGGGCACCTCGTCCAAAAGGCCGACCGTGCCAAGTTCAGTAAAGCCCTTGGCCACCTTGGTGAGTTGGCTCCCTGACGCAATGGGCACGATGACGTGATCGGGTGCTTCCCACCCGAGCTGTTCTGCCACTTCAAAGGCCAAGGTCTTGGAGCCCTCGGCGTAGTAGGTCCTCACGTTGACGTTGACGAAGGCCCAGCTCGGGTGCTCGCTGGTCAGTTCGGCACAGAGGCGATTGACGTCGTCATAGGTGCCTTCGACCGACACCACGGTGCCGCCGTAGACCGCGGTCATGGTGACTTTGGCCTCTTCTAAATCATGGGGGATCAGCACCACCGAGGCCATGCCAGCCCGGGCGGCGTGGGCCGCCACCGAGTTGGCCAGGTTGCCGGTCGAGGCGCAGGCTGCCACCTTGAAGCCAAGTTGGCGGGCTTTGGTCAGTGCCACTGAGACCACGCGGTCTTTGAACGATCCGGTCGGATTGGCCGTGTCGTCTTTGATCCACAGCTCACCCAAACCAAGTTCGGCCGCCAAGCGGTCGGCTCGCACCAGAGGGGTGAAGCCAGCCCCCAAAGAGACCGGATTCTCGTCCTCTACCGGCAGGAGGTCGTGATAACGCCAGATCGACCTCGGTCCCGCTTCGATGCGCGCTCGTGTGACGACCGAAGCAATGCGCTCGTAGTCGTAGGCCACCTCGAGAGGGCCAAAGCAGTAGTCGCACACATGAAGCGCTTCTGCTGGGAATTGACGGCCGCACTCTCGACAGCGCAGCCCAGTGACATGATCCACCATGGGTTCTCCTCATCGGTCGGGCGTTGGCACCTGGTGTTGTTCCCTTGGTCGACCTGCCCGTTTGCAGGTCAATCCGGGGCACTGGTTGCCGCGACGTCAGCGGGCCCGTCCCTCAGTCGCTCTGGATGATGTCCTCCATGTTGGTCGATCAGAGTGGGTCTCGTCAATGGCGGGGACTTTTCCGCCCTTTCGTGGCGTTGATAGAGCCGAGATGGGGGATGATCTGTACATGCACGTCGCCCCCGAACCGAGCTCTGGGCTGGACGACACTCCTCGGACGTACAAACGGGGGGCGTTTGACGCCGTTGACCTGCTCGGGGCCAAAGATGGGCTGACCATATCGGTCTGCATTCCGGCTCGAGATGAAGGGCCAACCGTGGCCGAGGTCATCACGGCGGTGGCCCTACCTCATCTCGCTTCACGGGGTGGCGACGGCCTGGTCGACGAAATCTTGGTCGTCGACGACGGCTCGGTCGACGACACGGCGGCTCGGGCTGCCTCCGCCGGCGCCACAGTGCTGTCGCTCTCGGGAGCTGGCGGCAAAGGCCAGGCCATGGCGGCGGGGTTGGAGGCCACGATGGGCGATGTCGTCGTCTACCTCGACGCTGACGTGACCAACACCACTGGATCGTTTGTCACCAGTCTCCTTGGCCCACTCCTCACTGAACCCGACATCACGTTGGTCAAGGGTTTCTATGAGCGCCCCTTGGATGGAGAGCTTGGTCAGGGTGGCCGGGTCACCGAACTTATGGCCCGGCCCCTGATCGACGCACTGTTTCCTCAGCTCTCCCCAATTCGCCAGCCCTTGGCTGGTGAAACGGCGGCCCATCGGTGGGCCTTGGAGAAAGTTGGTCTGGCCGACAACTACGGGGTCGAGCTTGGCCTTCTCATCGACATCGCCCGTCGTTTCGGCATCACATCCATCGCTCAGGTCGACCTGGGTACGAGGATCCATCGAAACCGACCACTAAGTGAACTGCGACCTCAGGCCAGCGATGTCTTACGGGCCGCCCTTGACCGGGCTGATCCGTATGCGCCGCGGTGAGGCGGGTTCGATGAGTGATCTGGTTGTTGTCTCCAACCGGGGACCGCTGTCGTTTCGCCTGGGACCTGATGGCCAACCACGAGCGGCTGGATCGGGTGGCGGGCTGGCCAGTGCACTCCACCCGCTGCTCCAGGGCTCGGGCGCGACCTGGGTCTCGGCCGCCATGAACGAGGCCGATCGCTTGGCGGTCGATATGGGACTGATGCACGAAGACGGCATGCACATCGTGACCGTAGCTCCCGACCCTGACACCTACCGCATGGCCTACGACGTCATTGCGAACGCTACGTTGTGGTTCTGCCACCACCATCTCTTTGACCTTCCCCGCCGCCCTCGATTCGACCAGCACTGGCAAGAGGCCTGGAAGGCCTACCGAACCTTCAATCAACTCTTTGCCAACGCCGTGATTGCCTGGCGCGCCCAACGACGCCGTGGTCTTGGTGCAGGACTATCACTTGGCCCTTTGCGGAGCGATGTTGGCCGAAGCCCGACCCGATCTGCGCACCGTGCACTTCAGCCACACGCCCTTTGGCGACCCGAGTGCTTTGCGGGTCCTACCGACAACGGCGGCCGGTGAACTCTTGGCCGGCATGGCTGGATTCGGTGCTTGTGGCTTTCACGCCGCCCGATGGGAGAAGGCCTTTCGGAACTGTTTCGATGACGTCGATCTGGCGCAAGCCGCGGGAGTTGGTGCCCCACCCGAGACATTCGTGGCGCCACTCGGGCCCGACGTCAATGCCATCGTGAGCGAAGCATCAAGCGAGGAATCGATGCAAGCGGTTGACGCCGTGACTGATGTGGCGGCGGGGCGAAAACTGATCGTCCGGGTCGACCGCATCGAGCTTTCAAAAAACATCTTGCGCGGCTTGGTGGCTTACGAGGAGCTACTTGTTCGCTATCCGCAATGGCGAGAACAGGTTGTTCTTTTGACCTTGGCCTACGCCTCGCGAGAGGGACTGGCCGACTACCTCTCCTACCGCTCAGAGATCGAGCACACCGCCGAGCGCATCAATCAGTCCCTTGGCACAGAGAGCTGGCAACCCATCGTCTTAGACGTGGCCGACAACCGAAGTCGCTCGGTAGCTGCGCTCACCGTCTATGACGTCTTGTTGGTCAACCCCGTGCGAGACGGCCTCAACTTGGTGGCCAAAGAAGGACCGTTGGTCAACCACCGAAGACGGCGTTGTGGTGCTGTCGCGCGAAGCCGGGGCCTGGGACGAACTCTCCGATGCAGCCCTCGGCGTCAACCCGTTTCGACGTCACCGAGACGGCCGACGTCTTGCACCAGGCACTTCTCATGGAACCGCAAGAGAGAAACGAACGCCAGATCGCTCTTGAAGCAGCCGTCCGAGCTCGCACGGCTGCTGATTGGCTCGACGACCAAATTGCGGCAGTGAGCGTCCAGTCCTGACCCTTGCTCGGTCCTGAGAGCCACCTTGACGCAGGCTGGCCGAGTTGCATGGAATCACCGTGAAACTCAATGATATGAATATGGTGCTCACTGTTTGAACATAAAGGCAATAACTGCTTGCTGCTGCTTCGATGAGCGATCCAAGGCGAGGGGTGCAGTTCCACAACATTTCAATATCGGGGGCAGTGATTCCGAGCGTGAAAATCCTGATCGTTGGACAGTCCAATATGATGGCGCTCATAGCCGCATACGGGCAGCAGATCAGCGCCAACTCCTCTCAGTTCGATGAAACCGGTATCTCCTTCATAAGAAACCGAAAAGCGGATCAAACGCTTATCGAATGGGGGGGCGACGAAATTCGTTCGGCAGCGCAAGAAGCAATCTCTGGCCAAGCTGATTGAGCGTGCATGCCCGACCCACTTGGCTTTGGTGTGGAACGGCAACCAAATGAATCTTCGTGCGCTGATTTCCACCGGTCAGCCGTTCGACGTTCTGTTGCCGACGACGGATGCCGCCTATTCCATCGACCCGGCGGTCGAGCTCATTCCGTGTTCGGTCGTTGAGTCTTACGTCCGGAACAGTTTGGTTAACCACTCGACTCTCGATGAGTTACATGAGGCGGCGACAGTAATGAAGTTGCCTGTGTCGTTGCTCGGGACGCCCCCACCGTTGCCCGAATCCGCAGTCCGCGAACGATTGATGAATGAACCACACATGGTCGGCGTCATGAGCGAGGCAGGAATGGGCGCTTCAGATGCGGTCATTGTCCCGGACCGAGTACGAGCGACGCTGTGGAAGATTTTGATATCGACCTACAAGGACTTCGCCGCCGAGCGGGCATACCAATTTCTAGAGTTGCCAGACTCCATGGTCGACAGTCAAGGGATGCTCGAATCGGACTACTGGGGCGAGCAAGCGACGCATGCGAACGAGAAGTATGGGGCCGCCGCCCTCGACACCATCATTCATTGGGCTAACGGCTCGCTCAAGTGACGCTAGACCCGTATAAGTCCGCCGAGAATCGAGCATTCTGGTCAAGGTCAGTGGCCAGTGGCTTTGACCCAGCCACGACGGTCGATCAAGGATCGATCACACTGAACCGACAAGACAGGTTCATGTCCGCTGGATCGTGCTTTGCGTCCAACGTTCGCCGATACCTCGAAGCATGGGGCTACACCTACACCGTGACCGAATCAGCGCATCCGCAATGGCCTGAGTCCAAAGAGTCCATGTACTACGAGGCCTTCTCCGCTCGCTACGGCAACATCTACACGGCTCGTCAAATGTGGCAACTGCTTGAACGGGCTACCGGAGATTGGAAACCGGCTGACGAGTACTGGGAATCACCAGATGGGGAGCTCATAGATCCATACCGCCCCGGTCTTACGCATCGGGCACGTTCCCTCTCGAATTTCGGGCCCTGACGCAGCAGCATCTTCGAGCAGTTCGAAAGGCGGTGGAAGAGTCGACCGTTTTGGTTTTCACGCTAGGACTTACCGAAGCTTGGGCCTGTGCCGATGACGGCACGGTCTACCCCGCGTGTCCAGGAACGGTTGCAGGTGAGTTCGATCCTCAACGTCATTGTTTCTTGAATTTCTCCGTGGACGAGGTGGTGGATGACCTCGAGCGGATGGTCCGCACCTTGCGAACAATCAACCCAACGATTCATGTCGTCCTCACCGTTTCACCGGTGCCGCTAGTGGCCACAGCTTCGGGGCGGCACGTACTCACTGCTACGACCTACAGCAAATCAGCTCTCCGAGTGGCGGCCGACATAACTGCTTGTAACCAAACGGATGTTTCATATTTTCCTGCCTACGAGATTGTCACAGGTCCTCAGAATGTTGGGTCGGTCTTTCAAAGCGACCTTCGGTCCGTGGAGAGAGCCTGTCGTTGCGACAGTTATGAAATCCTTTGCCGACTCACTTCTTCAACCAGAGATTGGAATTACACGGAACCTCGCACTCGATAGCGCAACTGGAAGTAAACGAGAAGCTCGCTGCAGCAGTCGAAGCTGAGTG
Source organism: uncultured Acidimicrobiaceae bacterium (assembly GCA_963803215.1). Taxonomy (GTDB): domain Bacteria; phylum Actinomycetota; class Acidimicrobiia; order Acidimicrobiales; family RAAP-2; genus CAWDLP01. Next base: position 163 of record CAWDLP010000008.1, on the reverse strand, counting down.
TGAAGAAATGATGGCGGACGACAGACTGAGAGTTGGTGGAGCGCCTCAGCGTTCTGATCGAAATCTCCACGAAGGTACTTTCGCGAAAGTACGCCAACGTATCGCATCCCATGGAAGCAAAAGCTAAGAGTCGTTGTGTTTGGAACGCACGTAGGTTGATTTT
>CAWDLP010000007.1:0-15763 GCA_963803215.1 uncultured Acidimicrobiaceae bacterium | reverse complement strand
AGCTGGCAGGAGACGCATTTCTCGCGGCCGTGGGGATCCTTGACGAGCGTCGGCGCCCCCCGGTAGTTGGGTGAAATTGCCGGCCGCTCCTCGGGGTACGAGAGCGTCTCCGATGGGCCCATCAGGTTCTTGAGCGTGAACATCATGCCGCCCAGGACCTGGGGCAGGTAGGTCCGCTCAAGCAGGGAGAGGGGCTTTCGTTGGACGGTGACGATGGCCATGGGTTCGGCTGGTTAGCGCTGCATCAGCCCGATCGCCACGGTGTAGGCGAGAAGGTTGGCGATGGAGAGGGGAAGCAGCTTCTGCCAGCCGATCTTCATCACCTGGTCGTAGCGGAAGCGCGGCACGGTCCAGCGCACCCACATGAAGACGAAGAGGAGGGTGACGACCTTCCCGAGGAAGATCCCCATGGAGATGAGGCCGACCGCTACCGGGTGGAGCCCAAGGCCCATCCGGCCACGTGGTCAGGCCGTGGATCAGATCACGACCTCGGAAACCGTTGCCGCCCCCGACACTCGCGAAGCCCCTGGGTGTCGACGGTGACGTCGCCGCCGACGCTGACCTCCCCTTCGACGCCCCCTAGGATGTCGAGGTCGCCGCGCCCGTCAGCCGCCGCGGACGCGCGTCGCTTGCCCGATGACCGTCGTTCGTCGGCCATGGCTCACACGTCCATGTCGACGTTGCCCTTGAACTGGGCGCCGTCGGCGATGGTGATGCGCGCGGCCTTCACGTTGCCGACGACCTGCGCGCCGGCCTGGAAGTCGACCCGGTCGCTCGACGTGATGTTGCCCGTGACGGCGCCCGCGACGCGAGCGGTCCGCCGACGACGTCGGCCTCGACGGTCGCGCCCTGCTCGATCGTGACCGCCTCTTTCGCCGTAGCTTGCCGCGGACGGTGCCCGCACGACGACGTCTTCGTCGGTCGTGATCTCGCCCTCGATCGTGATGCCTGCGCCGATGACCGTGCTCGCCATGAAATCTCTCCGTTTTCAGCGTCGAGCCGACGCGCGGGCGCGCGCTTCGCTCGAGGAGCCGCCGAGTTCCGGCGGCAAGTCGAATTCGCAATCGAGCCGGCCCGTGAAGCGTGCCCCGTCGTCGATGACGACCGAGGGCCCCTGGACGTCGCCGCGGACGCGTGCGCTCGCCGAGAAGCGCACCGGGCCCGTGGCCAGGACGTTGCCTTCGAGTGTTCCGGAAATGTTCACGGCCTGAGCGGACAGCGCGTCGCAGGCGAGGGTCGTGCCCTCGGCGATCGTGAGGTCGCCGGCGAACGCTGCCCTCTTCGGCAAAGCGGACTTCTCGGCCCTCACCTTCACGATCAACGGCTCGCAGTTCAACTACGGCGCCTTCTTGAACGCACTCATCTCGTTTCTGGTCATCTGCACCGTGATGTTCTTCTTCGTGGTGAAACCGCTGACGCATGTCTTGCGCAAGCTCAATGCGTTGCCCGACGAAAAGCCGGTACCGCCAACAAAAGAATGTCCGGAGTGCACCTCCGAGATCCCTGAAATGGCCCGTCGTTGTCCCTTGTGCACGTCGATCTTGGTCACCAACAGCGCGTCGGGTGACGCGATTGACGACCCTTCGATGGCCTGATCGATCGACCCGGGCCGAAAGGTTCTGCTTAGGTCGAGCGCAGGGAGCGCTGGCGCGCCACTTCAAAAAACGCCACGGCACCGGCCACGCTCACATTGAGCGAAGACAACGACCCATGTTGCGGGATGGCGACCAACGCATCGCAGCGCTTGCGCACGAGCGGCGCCAGTCCTTTTCCTTCGGCCCCAACCACCAAGGCCACGGGACCGTCGCCCAAGGGAAGTTCGTAGAGCGAGCGGTCGGTCTCGCCAGCCAGGCCGATTGACCATACGTCGAGTTTGGTCAGCTGCTCCAAGGCGGCTGGTATGCCGCCGACCACGGCAAAGTCGAGATGCTCAATGGCCCCGGCCGCTACTTTGGTGACGGTGGGCGAGAGGTGAGCGGCCCGGTGCCGGGGCAGCACCACACCAGTGACACCGGCACACTCGGCGCTGCGCAGCAGGGCCCCCAAATTGTGCGGGTCGGTCACGCCGGCGGCCACCAGTAAAAACGGGTGTGAGCCGTCTCGACCCTTCTGACACAGGTCGTCGAGGGCTACGGCCTCGACGGCACGAGCGTGCGCCAACACACCCTGGGGAGCGTCGGTGCGAGCTTCAGCTTCCAGGCGCGGGCGTGGCACCGTCTCGACCGGGACCCGCATACGTTGGGCCGTGTCTTCGATCTCGTCGAGTTGGTGCGAGGGATCGAGACCATCCGAGATCCAGATGTCGTGCACCTGTCTGCGCCCCGCGGCCAACAACTCTAGGACCGCTCGTCGGCCTTCAACTTGGTCCCCACCCAGCTCACCGACCGAGGTCTTGCGCCACTGCTTGTCGGGGCCGTCTGGGTTTCCTCGCGCTCCTCTCACCGCACCGTGTCGGCTATCCGAGCCGGCCCGAGCGCTGGCGCGGCGCGCTGGCGCAGCCCGTCCTGATCCTCTCGATGCGCCCGTACTGGCCGCCGCACCTCGACCGCCAGCGCCGCGAGGTTGGGTGTGGCGAGCGGACACATGTCTGCCGCTTGACGGGGGTTTGCGCTTACCGCCACCGGGAGGAGTCATGGCGTCATTTTCTCATCGTTCGAGGAGCCCGATTCCAACAGCACAATGGCCAGGCATGCGATGCCTTCGGCCCGCCCGATCGCACCCAAGCCTTCGGCTCGGGTGGCTTTGACCGAGACGGGGGCGCCGAGCACCTCGGTGAGTCGCTCCACCATGGCAGCGGTGTGCGGGGCCAACCGTGGCGTTTCGGCCACCACGGTGCAGTCGGCGTTCACCGGATTGAGCCCGGCAGCTTGTGCCATGCCCACCACGCGGCTCAACAGATCCATGCTGTCGGCCCCAATCCACGCCGCATCTGTGTCGGGAAAGTGCGTGCCCAAATCACCCAGGCCGCAGGCCCCAAGCACAGCGTCGCAGAGAGCGTGGGCGACGGCGTCAGCGTCGCTGTGACCGACCAGACCGCGGCCACCCTCGATGGCGACACCACCCAACACCAAGGGGCGCCCGGGGTCACCCGAAAAGGCGTGGACGTCGAAGCCCTGACCAATGCGGATCGTCATTGGTTCATCAGATGCTCGGCGTAGGAGAGGTCACTCTGAGTGGTGAGCTTCACGTTACGCACGTCCCCCGGCACCACGCGCACGATCTCGCCCAAAGCTTCCACCAGGGCAGCATCGTCGGTGGCGATCGCACCGTCGGCATGGGCTCGACGAAGGACGTCGGCCCGAAAGGCCTGCGGGGTCTGAACCGCAATGAGGTCACCTCGAGCCACCGTTTCCACCACGATGGATCGAACATCGGTGCCGCTGTGTCTTGGTGCCACCCTCTTGATGGTGTCGGACACCGGCACGCCGCAGACGGCGCCCGCGATGAGCGGGTCTGAGAGTGCGGCCACCACGGCATCAAAGAGCACGACGTCAGCCATGGGTCGCGCCGCGTCATGGATGACCACGATCTCAGCCTCCAAAGGCACCGCGCCGAGTCCGTTGCGCACCGACGCTGATCGCGTCGTGCCACCAGCGACCACGACATCAGCGCCGAAGTCAGAGCCCTCATGTCCCGGTGGGACGACGACTACTACACCGCCGCACCGGCTCCGTGCCGCCTGCACGGACCATTCGACCACGGTACGGTCACCCAGCTGAGCGAACTGCTTGTGTGTGCCGAAGCGTGCACCCGATCCTCCGGCCACCACCACTGCCCAGACCGGAGCCATGGCGTCCTCGCCCTTTACGGCAGAGCGTCGTTGAGGCGCTCCTCGGCGGTCTCCTCATCGACGCCGAGGGCAAAGGTGAGCTCAGAGACCAGGATCTGGCGGGCTCGGCTGAGCATGCGCTTCTCTCCAGCGGACAGGCCTTTGTCCTTGTCACGGATTGAGAGGTTCCGGACAACTTCGGCCACCTGGTAGATGTCGCCGGAGCGGAGCTTCTCGGAGTGGTTCTTGTATCGCCTGGACCAGTTGGTCGGCATCCGAGCTTCCTTCTTGCGAAGGACAGCAAAGACCTCCTCGACCTCTTCGTCGTTGATCACTTCACGCAGGCCAACACCTTCGGTGTTGTCAGCCGGCACCATCAACGTGAGATCGCCATAGGCCAAGCGGAGTACCAGGTACTCCCGCTTCTGACCGAAAGCCACCTTGGTCTCTCGCTTCTCCACCACAGCAGCACCGTGGTGGGGATATACAACTTTGTCGCCGACCTTGAACACCGATCTCCTCTTTTTTGCCTGGCCCGGGGTGAACGCCCCGGATATGACTCGCCGTTCGGCCGAATCGTTGGGGCCTCACCCACCATCGTCGGCAGCGCAGGCTGGACGAACGGCGGCGAACCATTTTACCAAATCTGAGGCCATGCCCGTCCGCAGGCCAAACTCGAGCAGATATCAGCCCCTTTTCGTCGCAGAGCAAAGCCGGCCGGTGAGCCGTCGGCCCACCGCTTGTTCCGGTGGTGCGCTACGCAACACTGTCAATCAATTTCTGGACCCTCCTCGGCCTCCATTTGGCCGGTTGCACACCGCCTAGATGGGGGCTTTACACACCCCAACCTTGTGGTCCGGCCGGGCCGACAATCCGTCGGCAACGAGCGCTATCGGCAGCTGCTCCAGATTTGGTACGGGGATGCTTGTCCCCGTTTGGCCCGCCGCGATGCTTCCCGTGGCATCGGTATCGGCCCCGTCGTCTTGTGTTCACCACGACCCTCACCGGAGCGGTCCATTGGCGCTCACGTTCACCGTCACCGTGGTGGGGTTGTTTTGCACCCATGTGACATTGCAGGTCGGGTAGTCGGAGTTAGCCGAGCTGGGTGTCGTTGTCGCCACGACCGGTGGAGCGGTCGGGCACCGTGGTGGCCGGGATGAGGGTGGTGGCAGTCGTTGTGCGTCGCTCCGGGGAGTCGTGGCTGGAGGCAAGTCGTAGCCCCTGCGGGCAGTCGTTGTCGTGGTTGGTCCGGTCGTGGTTCTTGTTGCCACAGCCTTGGCCTTGGCAATCTTGCCTGAGCCTTCTGTCCTTCGCTGGTGGTCGTGGTCACGGCCACCTTTACGTAGACGATCTTTTGAGACGGAGATACGGCGAACGGGATGACGATGGCCGCCACGACACCAGCGGCCAATATCCCCCAGAGAATCTTCCACTTCCTCGTCATGACATCCCCCGTAGTGCAACGTGCCGAGAACCCACTGCGTCTACAAACGATCCGATGGCCTCACGGTATGAATCCTCTTTTTCAGGCGATCACATCGAGCGATGCGTCGGTGACCCCGCCCTTCTCACACGGCTCTTCGCAGTGTGACGAACGACTTTACCCGACGTCCTTTCGAATGTACGCGTGACCACTGGCGGTCCTGAGGTTATTGATTCGTTCGGCTCAGCCAGCAACGTCAGCCCAACCGGGCAACCGCCGTTACTCGTAACGCTCCAAGATGCTGATCTCGACCATACGGGCCAAGCCGTCACGGACGGCTCGAGCCTTGGCCGTACCAACGCCTTCCACCTGCTCTAACTCGACCAGGGATGCGGCCATGATCGCAGGCAGGGTGCCGAACCGTTCAACAATGCGGTCGATGATGGCGTCAGAGACCCGGGGCAAGCGATGCAAAAGTCGGTAGCCCCGAGGCTCGCGTCCCGCATCCAGATCGCCGGCGAAGCCCACGATGGCAGCGAGTGCGCTGTCGTCTAAGAGTTCAGTTGTGCTGAGCGCCCGCAGGGCCCGCATGCCGTTGGCCACCCCCAGTTCGCTCTCGGTCGCCTTGGCTGATCGTGTGGCCCGGCTCGATGGGTGGAGGGCCAGATAGTCGCGAACAATGAGACGAAGGGTCTCAACACTTTGGGCCACGAGTTCGTCCATCTGCAGCTCGATCATGCGGCCGTCATCACCCAGCTCCACCAAGTAGTCGCGGATCTCATCGGCGATCCGACAGACCATCTCGCCGGGCTGCAATACGTCCAAGACATCACGGCCCGAAACCGTGTCTTCCATCTCGAGTCGAGATAACGAGGCCACCGCATCGTCGAACCGTGACTTGAACCGCTGCAAGGTGGAGAGCGCTTGGCTGGCTCGATCGATCAGCCAGCTTGAGGTCTGCGTTGTGTGCTTCTTTTCCTTTCGATAGACCGCGATGGTGGCCATGGCCTCAGAGACCGTGATGACAGGCACATCGAGCGAGCGAGCGACTCGCTCCGCGGTGCGATGGCGGGTACCCGTCTCGGTCGTTGGAATCGAGGACTTGGGCATGAGGTGGACGTTGGCCCGAGCGATGCGCGACGCGTCGGCGGCCAAGATGATGGCCCCGTCCATCTTGGCCAACTCAGAGAGTCGCTGCGGGCTGAACTCGGCGTCGAGCAGAAAACCCCCGGTGCAGATGGAGAGCACCTCGGGATCGTCGCCGATGATGACGAGGGCACCGTGCTTGGCCTGAAGGATGCGGTCGAGGCCCTCGCGCAGTGGGGTACCCGGTGCGACCAGAGCCAGCGCCTCGTTCAGGGGCTGGCTGCCGGGCTCGACCACCCTCGAATCGTACCCGCCGAGGCCAACTCGGGGCCCATCTGCGGGGGCCCCACCGAACGAGCAACGTCTGAGGCTGGATTTGGTGCGTGCCAACTGTCGTCGGCCGGAAAGGCGGCCACCAAGGCATCGGCCACCGTGCGGACCCGGACCAGTTGGATGCCGTCAGAACCTTCGGGCGTTGACCAGGGCACGATGGCTCGGGCAAAGCCCAGTCGAGCCGCCTCGGCCAGACGTGGACCATGGCCTGGAACCTGTCGGATCTCACCGGCCAAGCCAACTTCTCCAAAGGCCACCATGGTGCTCTGCAGAGCGCGGTCAGTGGCGGCCGAGGCCACGGCGAGGCAGAGCGGAAGATCACTGGCCGGTTCAGTGGTGCTGATGCCGCCAGCGGCCGAGACGAAGACTTCGTTGGCCCCAAGATCGGTCTCGCACCGACAAGCCAGCACGGCTAACAAGAAGGCCAGCCTTCGCGGATCAACGCCCTGTGCACTCCGACGTGGTCCGACCCCGGTGGTGCGACAGACCAGGGCTTGGATCTCGACCAACAAGGGCCGACGACCTTGCAAGAGCGGGGTCACCGCACTGCCCGGCATCTCGGCCAGACGGTCGCCCAAGAGAAGGGGGCCGGGGTCGCTCACGCTGCGCAGTCCCGTCTTCTCCCATCTCAAAGACGCCGACCTCGCCGGTCGGACCGAAGCGATGCTTGATGGCTCGCAAGCAGCCGCAGGGCGTGATGTCGGTCCCCTTCGAAGGAGAGCACGGTGTCCACCACGTGCTCCAAGGCTCGAGGCCCAGCCAGATCACCGTCTTTGGTCACATGACCAACCACCACCATGGTGATGCCGTGGGCCTTGGCCAAGGTCGTGAGTCGATCAGTGCACGCCCGGATCTGGGTCAGGGAACCGGGAGCGCCCGAGACGTCTGGGTCAAACACGGTCTGGATCGAATCCACCACCACCAGCTCCGGCGCCAGGGCGGCGATCTCGGCCTCGGCCTGGGACAGGTCGGACCCGGCCGAGATCATGAGGGTGTCGGGCAGAGGGCCCAGGCGAATGGCTCGCGACCGCACCTGAACGGCCGACTCTTCGGCCGAGACCAGCAAGACGCGGCGCCCCGTTGTCGCCGCCTGGGCCAGCACCTGGAGCAAGAGGGTCGATTTCCCTACGCCCGGTTCGCCAAAGACCAAGGTGACCGATCCGGCCAAGAGGCCACCGCCCAGCACCCGGTCCACTTCGGCGATCCCCGTCGGCTCCGGCACACAGCCTTGCGGGTCCACCGAAGCCGAGTGAGACGGCGTGACTGGTCGTTCGTGTCTCGCGGCGAGATCGGCCACCGCGCCCGACCACGGTGACCGACTCCATGGTGTTCCACTCATTACAGGCCGGGCATCGCCCGACCCACTGCTGACTGGTGGCGCCACAGGCCACACAACGTTGGGCGGTCACCGTCTTGGCCATGGCGCCGCACCTTAGAGATGGGGTGTATCGCTACGACGGCTCGGCCAACTCGCACGCACCTCGTAAGCGGCTCGTTGATGAAACACCGCAGATGCCAAGAGGCCGGACCAACGTTGTGTCGGTCCGGCCTCGTTTGGCAGTTCGTTCGCTGCGGTGCGACAGATGCCGCACCTTGGTTGGTGCAGTGCTTACTCGGTGTCGGATCCGGCACCCGCCAGCTCTAAGGGCGGGGGCTCAAAACCCTCGATGGCTCGGAAGCTGAGCTTCGGCAGCTCGTCACCTTCGAGCGGGGCATCGTCGACGTCGACCACGATGGTCTCGCCCACTCGGAACTCTTTCCAGAGAATCCGCTCCGACAACGGGTCTTCGACCATCTGCTGAATAGCTCGTCGCAAGCGGACGGGCCCCCAACTGCGGGTCGTAGCCGCGGTCAGCCAGCAGCGCCTTGGCCGCCGGCGTGAGTTCCAAACCGAGGCCTTGACCGGCCATCTGCTCCGACGTCCGGGCGATCATGAAGTCAACGATTTCGATGACCTCTTGACGTGTCAACTCGTGGAAGACGATGACCTCGTCGATGCGGTTCAAGAACTCGGGGCGGAAGTGAGCCTTCAGCGCCTCGTGCACCTTGGACTTCATGCGCTCGTAGGTCACGGCCTCGGACGTCTTGGCAAAACCGAGCGACGACTTGCGCAGGTCGGCCGTTCCCAAGTTGGAGGTCATGATCAGCACAGTGTTCTTGAAGTCGACCGAGCGGCCCTGGGCGTCGGTCAGGCGACCGTCTTCCAGGATCTGCAAGAGAGCGTTGAACACATCGGGGTGCGCCTTTTCCACCTCGTCGAACAAGACGACAGAGAAGGGCTTCCTCCGCACGGCCTCGGTCAGCTGACCACCTTCTTCGTAGCCAACGTACCCAGGAGGCGAACCGACCAAGCGACTCACCGTGTGCTTTTCCATGTACTCACTCATGTCGAGCTGAATGAGAGCGTCTTCGTCGTCGAAGAGGAACTCGGCCAAGGTCTTGGCCAACTCGGTCTTCCCAACACCGGTCGGGCCCAAGAAGATGAACGAACCGCTCGGTCGCTTCGGGTCCTTCAGACCAGCACGGGTCCGACGGATGGCACGGCTGAGCGCCTTCAGCGCTTCTTCTTGTCCGATGATCCGCTTGTGCAGCTCGTCTTCCATACGAAGCAGCTTGGCGGTCTCTTCCTCGGTGAGGCGGTAGACCGGGATGCCAGTCCAGTTGGCCAGCACCTCAGCGATGACCTCTTCGTCCACCACGTCGAACAGGTCGACGCCCTCTGAGCGCCACTCGGCCTCTTGCGCCTCTTTGACGTCCAAGTGCTCCTTCTCTTGCTCGGCCAATCGCTTGGCTTGCTCGAAGGCACCCTTTTCGATCGCCGCTTCTTTGTCGGCCCGAAGGCGCGTGATGTCTTCGTCCAGCTTTTTGTAGCTGGGCGGAGTGGTCATGCGTCGGATGCGCAGGCGGCTTCCTGCCTCGTCGATGAGGTCGATGGCCTTATCCGGCAAGAACCGGTCGGCCAGGTAGCGGTCAGCCAAGTTCGCCGCGGCCACCAAGGCCTGGTCGGTAATGGTGACGGCGTGGTGCGTCTCGTAGCGCTCGCGCAACCCCTTCAAGATGTCGATGGTGAGAGCAACGGTCGGCTGCTCAACCTTGACGGGCTGGAAGCGGCGCTCCAAGGCCGCGTCCTTCTCTAAGTGCTTGCGGTACTCGTCGAGCGTGGTGGCGCCCACGGTCTGCAACTCGCCTCGAGCCAACATCGGCTTCAAGATCGACGCGGCGTCGATGGCGCCTTCAGCCGCACCGGCACCGACCAGAGTGTGCAACTCGTCGATGAACAAGATGATGTCGCCGCGGGTGCGGATCTCTTTCAGCACCTTCTTCAAGCGCTCTTCAAAGTCACCGCGGTAACGAGAGCCAGCCACCAACGCACCCAAGTCCAGGGTGTAGAGCTGCTTGCCGGTCAGGGTCTCAGGCACTTCGTTCGAGACAATGCGCTGAGCCAAGCCTTCAACAATGGCGGTCTTACCCACACCGGGTTCGCCAATGAGCACTGGGTTGTTCTTCGTGCGGCGCGACAGAACCTGCATCACCCGCTCGATCTCTTTCTCGCGACCAATCACGGGATCGAGCTTCCCGTCACGGGCCAACTGGGTCAGGTTGCGACCGAACTGGTCGAGTACCGGTGATCCACCCGTGGCGCCTTCGCCCGCAGAAGCTCCTTGGGCCGCGCCGACTGGGTCCTTGCCTTGGTAGCCCGACATGAGTTGGATGACCTGCTGGCGAACCCGACCGAGGTCGGCCCCCAGACTCACGAGCACCTGTGCCGCCACGCCTTCGCCCTCGCGCACCAGACCGAGCAGCATGTGCTCGGTACCGATGTAGCTGTGGCCAAGCTGCAGCGCTTCGCGCAGTGAGAGCTCGAGCACCTTTTTGGCTCTCGGCGTGAAAGGCGGTGAGCCACTGGGCGCACTGCCGGCCATGCCGATGGTCTCTTCGACTTTTTCCCGCACCGCTTCGAGCGAGATGCCGAGGGACTCAAGCGCCTTGGCGGCCACGCCTTCGCCCTCGTGGATCAGGCCGAGCAGGATGTGCTCGGTCCCGATGAAACTGTGATTCAAAAGGCGCGCTTCTTCTTGCGCCAGGACCAGGACCCTGCGGGCTCGGTCAGTGAAGCGTTCAAACATCTGGACCGCCTCTCTTTCGCTTCAATACTTATGTTGCAGTGTATAGGGGTCACCCCCACCGGGCGTTCGCACCTCCCGTAGCCCAGGTCCGTGGCTTGCCACCCCCCATTTCTCGGCTACCGCATTGACCACCGGTCGCCTATCGTTCGACAGGGTGAACGCCCTGAAGGCCCTCGGTCTTCCCAATCTGGACGAGGATCTCATCCACCTCGAGCCCTTGCTCACGACCTCTGTGGTCACGGGTGACGGCTTCTTGGACGAGGTCACGACCCATCTCATCGCCGCTGGCGGCAAGCGCCTGCGTCCCATGTTGGCCCTGGCTGCGGCCACCGGCGGCGCTCGACCAGCGACCGAAGCCGACCTTTTGGGCGGAGTCTCGGTCGAACTGGTCCACCTGGCCTCGCTCTACCACGACGACGTCATTGATGAAGCGACGGTTCGGCGCAACGTGGAAAGCGTCAACAGCCGATTCGGCAATCTGGTCGCCATCGTGGCTGGGGACTACCTCTTGGCCCGATCGGCCGCCATCGCGGCCGGACTCGGCACCGAGATCGCCGAGCTTCTGGCCAACACCTTGGGCCAACTCTGCCAAGGCCAAGTGGCCGAGGTCCGCTCCGCCTTCCAAATGAGCCGGACCAAAGACGAGTACTTCACCGCCATTGCCGGCAAAACCGCCGCACTCATGGCCACCTCGTGTCGGATCGGCGCCCTCACCGGTGGCCTCGACCGCGACGAAATCGACGCCTTCACTGACTTCGGACGCTGTTTCGGCATGGTCTTCCAGCTCCGCGACGACGTCTTAGACGTCATCGCAACCGAAGGTGAGTTGGGCAAGCCAGCGGGCCAGGACCTGGCCGAGGGGATCTACACCTTGCCCGTCCTGGTCGCACTGGACGAAGCCGGTCCCGACAGCGAACTGGCCTCCTTGCTCGGACTCCCACTTGGCGCGCCTGAGCGAGAAAAAGCCCGAGCCATCGTGGCCGACTCGACCGGGGTGGCCGCCACGGTCGGCGGTCGGCCATGACTACGTCGACCAAGCCGTAGAAGCCACCGAGGGCATCGGGACGCCGGAGCTGCGGGCCGGGCTCGTTCGCCTGGCCCATGACCTCTTGGACGGCCTGCCGGTCTAACGGCCCCACAAGGCCCTGGACGCGACACCGACCTGGTCAGTGGATCCAGGTCGGTGTCTGCCGGTAAACCGGCGATCTTTGCGCTGTGAGCGGCGAGTCAGGCCCAGATCAGGAGGTCGCCGTGGCCCCTGGGCATTGGCGGTGATCTTCTGCTGGAGGGCGGTGCCCTTGGCCTCCCACTTCTCTACCCGATTGATGTGATTCTGAATCCGGTTTGTCAGCCTTGATGTTGTTGTTCGACTTGGCCGTGGCCAGGCGAGTCGTCGGCGTTGGTCACGAAGGTGTCGGCCTTGGTCTCGAACTTGGCGATACGGGCCAGCACCTTGGGTGCCTTACTGCAGTGGTTGGTTGCGGGCGTTGGGCTGGACGGAGTGCTGCGTGGCGGCCGAGGCCACGCCAGCACCACCCAAAGCCAACACACCGAGTCATGGCCGTGACGGCGATGATTTTGCGGAACATATGCACTCCTTCATCAGTGAGGTTTGACCGGATCCCCGGCCTCATCTGAAGTTCTACGACCCGGGTTTGATGGAGCCATAAGGAAGTTGTGAGGAGATCAGTGAATTGTCGTTGGATCTTGGACTCTGCCAACACAGGCTGGTCGCCCGGCAGTCATGGGCCTACGATGCCCGCCGGCCGGGAATTCGGTCGCCGGCTCGGGACCACCCCTTGAGCTGGGAGTTAGCGCTCGGGGCGGAGCGTGGGAAAGGCGATGACCTCTCGGATGTTGGCCACGTCGGCCAGCAACATGGCCAACCGATCGATACCAAGACCGAGCCCTGCGGTCGGGGGTAGCCCGTATTCGAGAGCCCGCAGATAGTCCTCGTCCACCTCGTTCGCCTCTTCGTCGCCGGCGGCGTGCGCCGCCGCCTGCTCTTCGAAGCGGGCCCGCTGGTCGTCGGGGTCAATCAATTCGGTGAAGGCATTGCCCAGTTCACGACCGGCCACCACGGGCTCAAAGCGCTCAACCAGATCAGGATCGTCGCGATGGCGGCGGGCCAACGGGGAGACCTCGGCCGGGTAGTCGGTCACAAAGACCGGTCCCCAGAGCTCACCTTCGGTGGTTTTCTCGTAGATCTCGAGCAAGGTCTTGCCCGGTCCCCACTCTGGTCCCGGCTCGACACCGTGGTCACGGGCCACTTGGGCCAAGAGAGCGGGGTCGCTATGGATATCGAGTGTGACCCCGATCTGCTCGGCGATCAGCTCTGACAGCGTGGCGCGGCGCCAAGGCGGCGAGAGATCGAGGGTACGACCCTGATACTCGAGCACGTCGGTGCCGACCAGGTCACGGGCCAGCCCGGCCACCAACTCTTCAATCAGCACCATGAGGTCGTGGTAGTCGGCGTAGGCCCAGTAGAGCTCGATGGTGGTGAACTCGGGGTTGTGGCGCGGCGAGAGTCCTTCGTTGCGAAACAGGCGACCGATCTCAAAGACCTTGTCGAACCCGCCCACCACCAGTCGCTTCAAGATACAGCTCTGGTGCGATGCGCAGATAGAACTCGGCGTCTAAGGCATTGTGATGCGTGACAAAGGGACGAGCCGCCGCTCCGCCCGCAATGGGATGAAGTATCGGTGTCTCGACTTCGACAAAACCCTCGGCCCACAGACGCTCGCGCATGCGCTGCACCAACTTGGAGCGCAGCATCAGGATCTGGCGACTGCGCTCGTTGGCCCACAGATCCACCTCGCGTTGGCGATAGCGGGTCTCGACATCAGAGACACCACGCCACTTGTCACCGAAGTTGCGACGAGCCTCAGCCAACAAGACCCACGCCGTCACTTTGACCGACAACTCACCCCGCTTGGTACGCACGACCTCACCGGTGGCGCCAACCCAGTCACCCAGATTGCGCTTGGCCAAACCCTCAAAGTCAGCGGTGAGCTTCTCTAAGGCAAAAAGCTGAATCGAGCCCGAGGCGTCGCGCAGTTCGGCGAAGGCGAGTTTTCCCTGTGGTCGCGAGAGCATGATGCGCCCGGCCACCGAGACCGTCTGCCCCGACTCCTCACCAGGCTCGAGGGAGCCGAAGCGCTCCACCACATCGGCCGTCTCAGCCGTGCGGTCAAAGCGATAGGGAATGGCGTCGTTGCTCATGATGTCCCCCGCACATTGCGCTCATAGACGATGCGCAGGCCATGAAGCGTGAGCCAGGGCTCGACATGCTCGACCGTCTCGGCGTGGGGGGCAATCAGTTCGGACAGTCCGCCCGTCGCCACCACCGTCGACGGTCCGAGTTCGTCCATAAACCGTCGGCAAAGACCATCCACCTGGGCCGCAAAGCCATACAAGGTGCCGGACTCAATCGACTCGACCGTGGAGCGCCCGATCACACTTCTCGGTTCGACCATTTCCACCCGTCTGAGGGCGGCCGCATTCGAGAACAGCGCTTCCAAGCTGATAGCGACACCCGGAGTGATGGCGCCGCCCAAGTACTCGCCCGAAGCCGAGATGGCGTCGAAGGTTGTGGCCGTGCCCATGTCCACCACGACACATGGTCCGCCGTAGAGGTCATACGCTCCAACACCGTTGGCGACTCGGTCCGCACCCACCTCCTTGGGGTTGTCGTAGAGAATCGGCATGCCGCTCTTTACGCCCGGACCGAGCACCACACAGGACACGGCGCTAAACCAACGGTTGGCCATCTGTCGCAGCTCACCGGTGACCCGGGGCACTGACGAGCTGATGGCGATACCGGTCACGGTGGCCCCGATGTCGAGCCCCTCCAAGTCGAGAAGTTGTGTGAAGAGCACAGCATGCTCGTCGGGCGTGCGGTCGGGCACGGTCGAAAGCCGCCAATGATGCGTGAGGCCTCGGGGCGCGGCGGGATCCTCTTCCAACCCGATGCCGAAGCCGATGCCGTCTTCGGTGGCCTGCGTGGTCTGATCGTCACCCGGAAGCGCATAGAGACCGATGACGGTCTCGGTGTTACCAACATCGATGGCGAGCAGCACGTTCAGCCTCCCCCGCTGGCGCGGGTAGTCAACAAGATCGAGGCCCAGGTCCAAGACCGGGACAGAGTGAGTAAGGGCGCCCACTGAGATCAGATCGACGCCGGAGGCAGCGTAGGCCGCCACGGTGTCGAGGCTGATGTTGCCCGATACCTCGACCAAGATCGGACCAGGGGACGCCGCACGAGCCAAGGTGGCACAGCAACTCGCTTCGTCCGGTGCTCATGTTGTCGAGGAGCACCGCACCAGCACCGGCTCGGGCCGCTTCTTCCACCTGGTCGGCGCGATCGCACTCGATTTCGACCAAGCGACCGGGCCACATGTCCCGGGCTCGTTGCACCGCTTCAGTGATGGACATGGCGCCGAGGTGGTTGTCCTTCACCAAGACAGCGTCCGAAAGGCTGGCCCGATGGTTGTGGCCACCGCCGGCGCGCACGGCCGCCTTCTCTAGGGCTCGAAGCCCTGGCGTGGTCTTTCTGGTGTCCAAGATGCGTACGTCCTCGTTGACGGCGTGGGCGGCCGCCACGAACTGGGCTGTGAGAGAGGCCACGCCCGAGAGATGACCCAAGAAGTTAAGAGCGGTGCGCTCGCCCGTGAGAATCAGACGAAGCGGGCCTGAGACTTCAGCCACCACATCGCCAGGTGCGACCGAGGAGCCGTCGGGCCGGTGCCACACCACCGAGAGGCCATCGCCCACCAGGGCGAAGGCCGCTTCGGCGCAACGTTGGCCAGCGATGATGCCGTCGGTTCGAGCCGCCACCACCAGGCGACCGGTAGCAGTTGCCGGCACCAGGGCCGCGGTGAGATCACCGAGGGGCAAGACATCCTCAGCCAGGGCGCGGGCCACGGCGTCGGTGACCGCGCTGAGCGGCGGATTGAGATCAGCCATGGGGGTCATGGTTGTGCGCCACGGTTGTGGACGAGTCGGGTGCGCCAGGCCGGGTCAGTG
>CAWDLP010000006.1:0-36652 GCA_963803215.1 uncultured Acidimicrobiaceae bacterium | reverse complement strand
AACGTGCTGGTCGAAAACGGCGGCCAGTTGACCGTATTCGCTGGCGACACCGCCAATGTCACGACGGTCGGCAGCGGCGGCGTCGAAACGGTGTCGTCGGGCGGCACCGCGACGGACAGCGATGTCGTGGGGGGCAGCGCGATCATCTCGGCGGGTGGCTCCGCGCGCGGCACCACCGTCAGCGACGGTGGCTCCCAGGTGGTGTCATCCGGCGGTAGCGCGAGCGGCACGCTCGTCAGCTCCGGCGGATCCGAGATCGTCTCGTCAGGTGGCACCACGACCGGTACGACCGTCATGAATCACGGGTCCCAGACGGTGCTCGGCACCGCGTCGGGCACAACGGTGAGCGCGGGCGGTACGGCGAGCGTCGGCGCAGGAGGCGTGACGAGCGGCACTATCGTAAGTGGCGGCGTCGAGGATGTGTCCTCAGGTGGTTCGGCACAAGGAACGCAAGTCATGTCTGGCGGTCAGCAGGTGTTGAGCACAGGCGGCGGTATGGCACCTCCCGGCCATCTTTTTCTGTGAGAACAACGGCTACGCCGAGTTCTCTCACGTGTCGACACAACATGCGGCGTCACTAGAGCAGCGGGCTAGGGGGTACGGCGTTGGCTACGTGGCTGTGGATGGCAACGATGTGGTGGCCACGGCGGCGGTCATGGAAAAGGTGCTGCAAACGGCGCGAAGCGGCGGGGGCCCCACCGTCGTGGAAGCTGCCACCTATCGCTGGCACGGACACTACGAAGGCGACCCCGAACGCTATCGATCAGCTGAGGAACGCCAAGAGTGGGCGGGTCGCGATCCGCTCCTGGCCCACGAGGAACGACTTCGCCAGGCTGGCGTCACTGACGAAACCTTGAAGACCATGGCATCGTCGGTGGCGGACGAGCTGGATGCTGCTGTCGCAGCGGCTCGATTACTACCGAGTCCCGACGTGGCCCGGTTGGCCCAGTTCGTGGTCAAGGCCAGGCCAAGAGTGCTCGAGCCGCCGACGCTGGCTGATGATGCCCCGATCTTTCGAACCATGGATGCCGTTCATGACGCGTTGCAGATTGAACTGGCTGGCGATGAAGGGGTCTTTCTGGCCGGCATTGACATTGGTGAAGGTGGCAACGTCTTCGGACTCACGCGAGGTCTACGCGAGGAGTTTGGCGATCGCGTCCGCGACACCCCGATTTCAGAGACCGCCATCGTCGGGCTCGGTGTGGGCGCCGCCATGGCCGGGATGCGGCCCGTGGTCGAGATGATGTACCTCGACTTTCTCGGCGTGTGTTTTGATCAGCTCTTGAACCAGGCCGCCAAACTGCCCTTCATGACGGGCGGGGCGGCGCAGATGGCGCTTACCGTGCGCACTCAATTTGGTGCCGGACGTTCGTCGGGAAGCCAGCACTCCCAGAGTCTTGAGAGCTTGCTGGCGCACATCCCTGGCCTGACGGTGATCATGCCTTCGACACCGGCCGACACCTATGGTCTGTTACGAGCGGCCATTCAAGATCCCAATCCGGTGATTTTCATTGAAAACCGGCTGCTCTATGGCATGAAGGGTCCGAAACCTCCGACGGACTACATCCTGCCAATCGGAACGTCAGCCGTCGTGCGCGCCGGGACCGATATCACGGTCGTGTCAGTGTCACGGATGGTGCACGAAGCGTTGGCTGCGGCAGAGGTGATGGCAGCAGAGGGCGTGTCGGTGGAGGTGATCGATCTGCGAACCGTGGCCCCGCTCGATATGGCGCCGATTTTCGATTCAGTGCACAAAACCAGTCGACTACTCATCGCGCATGAGGCGGTTGTCAGCTTCGGTATTGGGGCCGAAATAGCCGCAGCCGTGGCCCGTGAGGCGTTCTGGGATCTCGATGCACCGATTGAGCGCATCGGGGCTGCAGCCACCCCACCGCCCTACGCCCCCGAGTTGGAGCGGGCGTGGCTCCCTGATCGCCAGAACATCGCCGACGCCCTTCGCCATTTGTGCGCGCGTCTAACTCAACAGCCCAGTGCTCGGGCGATGACGAGGTGTTGGATCTCATTTGTGCCTTCGCCAATTTCCAGCACCTTTGAGTCGCAGTAGAAGCGAGCCACTGGCGTCTCCAACATGTAGCCAATGCCCCCGTGAATCTGCACGGCTTCAGACGCGGCCCAAGTGGCCGTGCGACTGGCCTTGAGCTTGGCCATGGCCGCTTCCTTCAAGAAGGGCTGACCGCTGTCGCGTAGGTAGGCCGCACGGTAGGTAAGCCAGCGTGCTGCTTCAAGCTCGGTTGCAATGTCCGCCAGCTTGAACTGGACGGCTTGGAATTTGCCGATTGGTTGCCCGAACTGGACGCGCTGGTGGGCGTAGTCGAGGGCCAGGTTGAGGACGGCCTGGGTCAGGCTAAGAGACAGAGCGGCAATGGAGATACGCCCGACTTCAAGGGTACGGAGGAACTGACTGAGTCCGAGGTTTGGATCGCCAATCAGGTGCTCGTCGGGTACCCAGACGTCGTCGAAGTAGAGCTCCCTGGTGTCGAGACCCCGCCACCCAATGCCGCGCATCTTGGGTCCCATGGTGAACCCGGGTGTGTCCTTTTCAACCACGAAGGTGGCGAATTGAGGTCGATCCTCATCGGCTGATTCGGTGCGAGCGAGCAAGGTCACACCGAATGACATGTCGGTACCGGCGTTGGAGATGAAGGCCTTGCGACCGTTGATGAGCCAACCGCCGTCTTGGCGCACTGCTCGGGTGCGGATGCCGCGAGCGTCCGAACCAGCGTCGGGCTCGGTCAGTCCGAAGGCGCCGAGCACACGCCCTTCGGCCAGAGGTCGCAGCCATCGCTCACGTTGTGAGTCGGTGCCGAAGAGGTACAGGGGCAACGATCCGATGGTGACATGGGCTTGCCACGCCGCAGCGACTGACTGATCAGCCAGTCCTATCTGCTCCATGGCGGCGACGAAGCCAACCGTTGACATGCCAATGCCACCCCACTCCTCGGGAATGAGTACGCCAAGCAGACCGAGCGCTCCCATTTCGCGTAGGAGGTCGGTCGGACATCTCGCCTCATCCCAGGCCAAAGGTGCCGCGCCGCAATCTCTGCTTGGGCGAAGTCTCGAGAGAGGCCGACGAGATCGCGTTCGGATTCGCTGAAGGAGAAGTCCACATCTGGATCATATTGGACTGAGCGGTACAAAAGAATTAAACTGCTGGCGTGGCGTCTGATCGCACTCCTCATTCGTTTCCGAAGTTCTCGAGTGTTGAGGAGGAGCGCCGACACCGCAAGCAGCGCCTCGCTGGCGCATTTCGACTCTTCGGGCAGTTTGGATTCGATGAGGGTGTCTGCCGGCCACATCACTGCTCGCGACCCTGAATTGCTTGATCACTTCTGGGTCAACCCCCTCGGCATGAACTTTAAGCAGATCCGAGTGAAGGATCTCCTGCTCGTGAACGATCACGGTGATGTGGTCGATGGAAACTGGCCCGTCAATACGGCGGCCTTTGTCATCCACTCACAGATTCATGCCGCTCGTCCCGATGTGATCTCGGCCGCTCATTCGCATTCAGTCCACGGCAAAGCGTGGTCAACCTTGCGTCGTCCGCTTGATCCGCTCACCCAGGATGCCTGTGCCTTCTACGGCGACCACGTCTTGTTCGACGACTACACCGGGGCCGTGGTTGACCCAGAAGAGGGTAAGCGTATTGCTCACGCGCTGGGCGACAACAAAGCCGCCATCTTGGCCAATCACGGGCTCCTCACCGTCGGGCGTTCGGTCGATGAAGCGGCCTGGTGGTTCATCACCATGGAGCGTTCGTGCCAGACCCAGCTTCTCGCTGAAGCGGCCGGGACTCCCATTTTGATCGGCCACGATGTGGCCGAGTTGACCGCAGGCCAAACCGGGAGCCACTCGAGCGGCTGGCGCCAGTTCCAGCCCCTTTACGACTGGATTGTGGCGGCGCAACCCGACCTCCTCGACGAGTAGCCCTGAATCTCGCCTAGTGATCGGTGGCTGCGTCCTCTGAACCGAGGTGCGCCATGAAGGTGTTGGACCAATCCATGAGATCAGTCGGAATGAAGTAGCCGGTCTCGTCATTGATCGTGGCCCAGTGCTCGGCAATGTCTTCCATCGTCGGGGTTGAGCCCTGTTGGGTATAGCCCGGCGTTGATGCGATGAACATGCGGGCGAAGCGACCCGCTCCTGCGGCAAAGATCTCGCCCGAGACGGGACATGATTCGTGAGCCAAGAAAGCGGCCATGGGGGCGACGAGTTCTGGCGCCATCTGAGGATCGCCAGATCCCGTTCCGGCCATTCGCGTGGCGGCCGCCGGTGCAATGAGGTTGATCTTGATGTCGTGGTCGTGACCTGAGATCGTCAAACTGTTTGTTAACCCAATCACAGCGGCCTTGGCCGTGGCATACGACGTGTTGGCCGCCAGTCCGAACATACCCGTCGACGTCGTCATCACGATCCGCCCGTAGTGCTGTTCCACCATCTGTGGCCAAGCCGCTCGGGATGTATTGAATGAACCGCCGACATGAACGGCTAAATGGCTCGCCAGATTGTCGGCGTCAGCTTCGGGAAACGGCTTCCATCGAATGATGCCAGCGTTGTTGATGAGGACATCGAGTCGCCCGAACCTTGCGATCGCCGCATCGATGAGGGATTGCGCTCCATCCGTGGTCGACACGTCGCTGCTGTCGGCAAGGGCGTTCCCGCCCGCTGTCACTATTTCAGAGGCAACCGATGTGGCTGGTCCCTCGTCGGAACCAACCCCGCTCATCTTTGCGCCCAAGTCATTGACGACCACCTGGGCCCCTCGCTGGGCCAGGAGGAGCGCATAGGCCCGGCCCAGGCCACGTCCGGCTCCGGTGATAACCGCCACCCGCCCTTTGAAGCTGAGCTGGCTCAGAGGGTCACCGCGGCCTTGAAGCCCAAGAGTTCGGCCAACGTGCCACCGATCATGGCGTCGCGTTCGTCATCAGGTACGTCGCTGAACTGCTTCTCAATGAGTTCGCGACTGCCACGAAATGTTCCTTCGGCGTGGGGGTAGTCGTTGCCCCACACGATGGTCGACACTCCTGTGATGTGACGACAAGCGACGGCGACGGGGTCGTCTTGGAAGGAGATGTGGAACTGGCGCCGAACGTACTCACTGGGCATAAGTGGGTAGGGCCACTTCTCGTTGAGGCGAAAGAGCTGCGCCATACTCGGCTGCTGATCCGACGGACGAGTGTCATCCCAGTAGCCCAGCCACCAGTCGGCGTCCTGGCCGATACCGGTGACCCAACACTTGTCCATGGAACCCACCAACGAGGCCAGCCAGTGCGCATTGAACTCGATCAGGGCGAAATGCAGATTGGGATAGCGCTCCGGTACGCCGCCGCCAATGAGCTCACAGATGACCTGCTCAGGGTTCATCGGGGCGTAGACGCACTGAGTGATCATTCGTTTGGCGGCCGACTTCTCCGTCATGGGCTGATTCACTTGAGCGGCCGACTCCATCACGACCTTGAGAGTCGTTGACGCCGGATCGTTCACCTTGACGCCACCGGTCTGGGTGTGAATAAACACGTGGACACCGTTGGCCTGGGCCGCCGCCCAAATTGGGTCGAAGTCGCGCGAGTAGTACGGCTTGGGTGGAATAGATGGAAGGAGAATGGCCCGGAAACCAGAAGCGGCGACGCGTTCGATTTCCACCACGGCTTCGTCAATATCGGTCAAGGGAATAGGTGCGGTTGGAGCCATCCGCGAGAAGTACGGACTGAAGCGCTCAACGACGTAGTCGTTGTAGACCCGAGCGTGCGCCATCGAGAGTTCGTGGTCGTCAGAGTAGAGACCAAAGAGCGAGAGATTGGGATGCATGACCTGGACGTCAACGCCGTCGAAGTCCATGTCTTCGAGGATGTGATCGGGGTCACCTTCTGGCATTCGCCCACCCGTTTGGCGATAGCGCGAGATGGTCCAGCCCTCGAAGCCCGGCGAGTGCAGGCGTCGAAAGATCCGAGCACCGTCTTCGACCAGAGGCTCGATCTCGAAGTCTTCTTCCCACACTGCTCGTTCGCGCAAGTGCTTTGGGAGACGAGTAAGGAACAGGTCTGTCGGTTCGAGAAGGTGGCCATCGGCGGAGACAATCAGTTCTTTTTGTGGCACCGAATCGACCTCCCTGGGTTGGACTCGACACCCCATATCGAGCCGGAAACTACCTTCACGGATGGCGCGAAGTACGTTCGCAGGATAGACCAACCGGTCAGTACAATTCAACGCAGTCCCGTGACTGGGTTTGCATCATTTTCTTGGAAGGACCACCAACGATGACGAAGCGATGGACCCAGCGCCCACCCGGTTCTACCTGGGGGGACTGGGGTGACGACGACGAGCTGGGGCGGATCAATCTCCTGACGCCCGAGAAGGTCCTCGAAGGAATTCGCGAGGTTGAAGCCGGCATCAGCTTCTGCTTGAGTCTTCCGCTGGACTTCCCCGGAGGCACGGCGTTGAACCAGCGTCGTTACCCGCCGACACTGGCGCCAACCGAGGACATGAAGGGCAATCAGGCCACCTTCTACAACGTGGCCATGAAAGACATGGATGAGGGCGATCCTCGTTATGTCGACGTGTGGGCCGATGACGTGGTCACACTGTCGTTGCAGTATTCGACCCAGTGGGACTCACTGGCCCACGTCGGCGCGGAGTTCGACGCTGACGGCGACGGGGTGGAAGAAGCGGTCTACTACAACGGGTACCGCGCTGGGGTCGATTTGGTGGGTCCGAAAACTGACGCCCGGGGGGACGGCAGCAATCACCGTTGTTTCGCTCATCACCTTGGCCTGGAGCACATGGCCGCCACCGGCGTGCAAGGCCGGGGCGTGTTAATCGACCTTGTGCACCACCTCGGACATGAGTGGCGAGCGGTGAACCGTGACACCCTCTTCGAGATCATGGCGGCGGACAACATTGTGGTCGAGCCGGGAGACATGCTGTTGTTCCACACCGGATTTGCCACGAAGGTTCTCGAATGGAATCGCGAACCCGATCCGGTCAAAATCCACACCATGTGCACCTACCTCGATGCACGCGACGAGTCGTTGCTGGAGTGGATCACCGACTCACAGATCTCCGCACTGGTGGCTGATAACTATGCCGTCGAGGGGCTGTTAGGACGCGACCGCGACGAAAGCCGGCATTCATTTCTCCCCATCCATAACCTTTGTCTCTTTAAGCTCGGAGTCCCACTGGGCGAGATGTGGTATCTCCACGAGCTGGCGGCCTGGCTCCGTGAACACGATCGGAGCCGGTTTCTCCTCACGGCACCACCGCTCCGGCTTCCCGGCATAGTGGGCTCGCCCTTAACCCCGGTCGCCACCGTCTGACGGCGAGAGTCTGAAGGCCTGGTACTCGTTGCGGTGGACTTCGGCCATCTCTTTAAAGAGCTTTGGTCGGCCACCTGAAATTGAGCAGGTACTTACGGGGTTTGCCAGGAATGTTGGTGCCAAAGAAGTAGCTGCTTTCCCCGAAGGGGGAGTTCGTCGCACCCCGGTCGATCATGGCCGTCCACCGTTCCTCGGCGGCCGCGTGTACTTCGATGGTTGCGAAGCCGTGATCTCGCACAAACACCATGGCGTCGGTGATGAACTCCACTTGGTCTCCGTTGTAACGCGGGTTATTGCCTGCGGCGGCATGGGGACCACCGGGAAAGAACAGATTCGGGAATCCGTGGGTCTGTACGCCGAGAAACGTCTTCGGTCCATCAGCCCAGTACTCGTTCAGCTCGAGGCCATTGCGACCGCGGATCCCCATGCGAAGGAGGGCCCCAGTACCGAAGTCGAATCCAGTGGCCCACACCACAATGTCAAAGGGCTGTTCGCCTTCGGCCGTTTCGATCCCGGTTGTGGTCATGCGCAGAATCGGCGTTTCCTTGAGATCGACGATGGAGACATTGGGTTGATTGAAGACTTCGTAGTAGTTGGTGACGAACGGAGGTCGCTTTTCGCCGAAGCGATGATCTTTCGGAATGAGCTTGTCCGCCGTCTCGGCGTCAAGCACAATGCCGCGGACCTTCCGTTCGACGAAGTCGCACCATGCGGCGTTGGCGGCCTTGTCGAAAAGGAGATCGGTGTAGTTGCTGGAGAGTTTGGAGAAGCCGGGACTGGCCCACATCGACTCGTAGAAGGCTTGGCGTTCGTCATCAGTGTCGTCGTATGTCGCACGATCATGCGCCGGGTGGAGGAATCCGGCCACCGAAGTGTTGAGAATGGCACGCATCGACTCAAATTCGGCCCTGAGCTCGGCCTGCTCCTCATCGGTGATCGGTGCGTTGTTCAGTGGCGTGCACCAGTTGGCGCTGCGCTGGAACACAGTCAGAGAGGCCACTTCGCCCGCGATGGCAGGGATAATCTGCACCCCGCTCGATCCAGTACCGATGACAGCGACGCGCTTGTTGGAGAATTCAACTGGTGAGGCTGGCCAGAGTCCGGTGTGGTACGACTCGCCGGCAAATTCAGCGCGGCCAGGAACGTCGGGGAAAAAGGGCACCGACAGAACCCCGGTGGCGGCCACGAGAAACTGCGACCGGAACGCAGCGCCATCCTGGGTCTCGACATTCCATCTCCCGGAAGGCTCATCAAAGGTTGCCGAGGTGATCTTGGTTTCGAAGCAAATATGTCGTCGCAGATCGAATCGGTCAACGACATGGTTGAGATAGCGCTCGGTTTCGGGTTGTGGAGCGAACCGTTCTTCCCAGACCCATTCGTCGAAAAGCTCTTTCGAGAAGAGGTAGGCGTAGGTGTAGCTCTCCGAATCGAACCGTGCGCCCGGGTAGCGGTTCCAGAACCACGTTCCGCCGACGCCGCTCCCGGCCTCGACCAGGGTGGCGGAGAAGCCAGCTTCGAGCGCGAGATAGAGCTGGTAGATGCCCGTCACTCCCGCGCCAACGATCAACACGTCGGTTTCGGGTGGATGTTCGGATGGCGCCATGTCGAGAGCAGGTTGGGGAGGTGTCGTCATTGGGCCACGAATAGTGTGGGGGCGCAGTGCTCTAAAGCCTTATTTTTCCGATGAGCCATAGATTTGTTGTACCGAACGGTAAGTATACTTCGGGCCCGGAAGGAGGAGTTGGCCGCATGGCGATGCTGGATCACAAGTGGACGGCCCTCTCGGTGCCCTTTGCCATGGAGATTCCTGACCGGGTCCCAAAAGAGCGCTATTTCGATCCCGACTTCTACCAGTTGGAGACTGAACTCCTCTGGCCGCGGGTGTGGCAGATGGCATGTCGACTTGAAGAAATCCCGACGGCGAACGACTTCGTGGAGTACGAGATCCTTGACCAATCGATCATCGTGTTACGGACCGAAGATGGTCAGATTCGTGCGTTTCAGAATGCTTGTCGACACCGAGGCGTCCGCCTGATCGAAGGCAAAGGTCGGTGTGAGAGCGGGTTCACGTGCCCCTTCCACGGCTGGTGCTACGGAACTGACGGCCGGAACACTTTTGTCTCGAAGGCGAAATCCTTCTCTGCGCACAACTCGGTACCAGAGGAGCTGAATCTGGTTCCAGTTCGCTGTGAGGTCTGGGGAGGGTGCGCCTGGATCAATCTTGACGATGAGGCACCGCCGCTTCGTCAATACATAGAGCCGTTTGCCACCACCTTCGACGCTTGGAAGGTGGAATCGATGCGCACCGAATGGTGGCATTCATTCCGGCTTCCCGTGAACTGGAAGCTTGCCGAAGAAGCCTTCTTAGAGCAGTACCACGTCCTAGAAACGCACCCCGAGCTGGCCATCCCGGGGAGATTTCCGCCCCGTGACCCGACGACCTTTAACCCGAAGAAGTTCATCGACGCTGAAATCCACTACCTCCACGTCATGAGCGACGGCATGGCGGGAATGGTCCACGCCAAAGACGTAGCTATCGCCGAATCGATTCGTGATGTGGAGCTACCAGCTGATCCGTCGGTTGCCCTTCCGACCTGGCATCGAACCATGAACGATGCCGTCGTCCGCTGGCACCGAGATCAGGGTGCAGACATCCCGGACATCAATGAACTCGAATCCAAAGGTCAGAACCAACCCATGGGGTTCTGCTTCCCGCATTACTTCATACTTCCGATGTACAGCAGTGCTTCGGCCTATCGATTCCGTCCGCTCGGCCCCGAAGAAACGCTCATGGATATCTGGTCGTTGACTCGATATCCGCCAGGGCGCGAACCCGGCGTGCCCACGGCGCCCGAAGTGTGGAGCTACGACGATCCTCGAGTGCCACCTATTCCGACGCAAGATTTTTCAAATCTTCCCCGTCAGCAACGTGGCCTTCACAGTCGGAGCTTTGAATACATGCGGCTCTCCGAAGGCATCGAGGGTGGCGTGGCGAATTTCGAACGTACGGTCGACGGTTTCCTCGGGGGCGTATCGAACGAAAAACTTCTTGCTGCGCTACACGCCATCAACGTCAATCCACTGGAGCAGCCGGTCGCTGATCTGGGCTTTTGAGGAGCGTCAATGACCATGATGAGTGGGCCTGCGAGCTACGCGGAGATTGTTGAAGGGGTGCGGGCCACGTTGGCTCGCTACACGCAAGCCCTAGACGACGGTCGGACCGAGGACGTCGTCGCCACCTTCTGCCCTGATGGCGCCTGTGAGATTCCGGGCATGGGCAGGCACGAGGGCACCGAAGCCCTCCGGCAGGCCTACACAAAGTGGGAACCACGACGGCCTCAGCGCCATCTCGTCCTCAACACTCTTGTTACCTCGTGGAGTGATGAAGAGGTTCGAGCCACCAGCGACGTGATCTTCTTGTTGATGGGTAAGGCCGGATGGTCTGTCCAGCTCGTCGGGCGCTATCACGATGTCTTGCACCAGGGGCATGGGGTGTGGCGGTTCCACCGTCGCACGGCCGAGTTCGTAGAGGCGGGCGAGTGATCGCAATCCGACGAGGACAGGTGTGACGTGAGTCGCGTCAGTCCAATCCCGCCGAAGCAGTGGCCATCCCAGATGCGCCAGGCGCTCGCCCCGCTGCAGCCGCCTACGCCCCGAGATCGAGAACGGCCGAAGGGTCTGAACCTGCTTGGACTCTTCGCCCACCACCCGACGCTGGCAACGGGCTACAACCATCTGGTGAGCCATTTGCTGTACACCTCGACCATCTCGCCCCGATACCGAGAGCTGCTTGTCCTGAGAGTTGCTTTCCATCGTGACTCCACCTACGAGTGGGCCCAGCATGCCGAATCGGCCAACGATGACGGCATCACGGCCGATGAGGTCGAAATGATCAAGTCGGGGCCCAAAGCAGAAGGTTGGTCACCGCTTGAAGCTGCACTGCTTCGGGCGGCCGATGAGCTGGTGGCGACTGCAACCATTTCGGACGCAACCTGGAAAACTCTGGCGGCCGACCTCGATACCCAACAGATAATGGACGTCGTGTTTACCGTTGGTACCTACGACCTCCTGGCCATGGCGCTCCGTACCTTTGAGATCGAACTCGACGACGACCTGAAGAATTGACCTCTGAGGTCAGACGACGGTTCTAGCTCCGTGACTCGAGGAGTAAGGACTGAGCGGACTGGCCCAACCGTCCGTGGGCATCGTGGATCGACGCTACCGACAGCCCTGTGCCGCTCGGCTGGAGAACGCCTTCACAACACAGTCCAATCCAATCACCTTCGGGAGGTCGGGACAGACTGACCGAGAGATCCGCGTTCATAAATGACCATGCCTCAAACGGCAGTCGAGCTGACGTGCCACCCGATCCGAAATCAGCCGCGGCGACGGCCCTCTGAGTGCCGGTAGTGATCTCACCTTCAATCACTGGGATGAGCAGACGAAGCCACAGCTTCACAAGATTGGTCGTGGCGGGAGGTTCTACGGCAGTGGCCATGGCCAAGCTGTCGAAGCTTGGCCAGCCAATGACGTTGGCGGCGTGGCGGTTTGGTTGGCCAAGATCTGGCCGTTGGGCTGGATCAAACACGATCGGATGCGCCGTTGCTTCAGTCGGAAGAACAAGATCGGTACGGCGAATCCGGGTGGCCGAGGCTTTAGCTACGGGTCGATCGTTCGCGAACAGGATGGCAGTTTGTCGCTTCACTCGGCGCCCCCCCTCACTGTCTGCCACATCGAGTCTCAAGGCTTGGTGGGGGACTGGACGCATAAGTTCAACCAGCACACGGACGACGACCTCATCTTCAGCTTCGAATACACCAGCTAAAAGTGCGGCGACGGCGGCACCGTGCATCACGTCAGGGTTCCACGGTCCACGCGCTGGCATCGGTGGGCACGACGTGATTGCCGTCTCGAGTGAAGACAGATGACGGAGAAGAGAACGGCGCGATCTCTCCGGCAATCGATTGATTCATTCGGCCAGCTCACGAGTGGTGCCGATCTGCATGGGTTCGGTCCTTTGCGGGGATTGGTGGTGTCGAACGCGAGAGAAGAAGTTGTTTGTTTGCGCTCGAGCCGGTCAGCGCTGTTGGAACTGCTGGCGGAGCACAAATTTCTGGACCTTGCCAGAAGTAGTCCTCGGAAAGTCCTCGACCTGTAAGAGCTCCTCCGGCCATTTCTGGCGGGCTAGGCCAGCGTGCTCCAGATGGGTTCGGACGTCGGCCAGACTCGGCATGGCGTGATCTGGAAGCATCCGTATCACTGCGACCGCATGTTCACCGAGCCGCTCATCCGGCGCAGCCACCACTGCCACTTCGGCCACTCCCACCAGCCCGAGAAGGACCTCTTCAATTTCGGCTGCGCTGATGTTCTCTCCACCTCGGATGATCACATCGGACACTCGATCAGTGATGGTGAGATACCCATCTTCGTCAAAGACCCCGATGTCGCCCGTGTGGTACCAACCGTCCGCATCGAAAGCTTTGGCCGTGAGTTGTGGGTCGGTGTAGCCGAGGAACAGTTCAGGCCCACGCGACAGTATTTCTCCGGGTTCTCCACAGCCTACGTCGCGCTGATCAGCATCAACCAAGCGCACTTCGTTGCCGGCAAGCGGTGGACCATCGGTTCCCAGCCTCTTCTCAAGGGGATCGTGGCGGGTGCACCCTGTGATCGATGGGTGTTCGGTCGATCCGTACATCCGATAGACATGGATGCCCAACGCCGTCGCCCGATCGGTGACGACGCGAGGCACCGGAGCACCGCCCATTCCTTGGAAGGGCATCAGCGCAAGGTGCCTCTCTGAGAAGTTTGGATGATCGAGG
Organism: uncultured Acidimicrobiaceae bacterium; assembly: GCA_963803215.1. Classification (GTDB taxonomy): domain Bacteria; phylum Actinomycetota; class Acidimicrobiia; order Acidimicrobiales; family RAAP-2; genus CAWDLP01. Next base: position 23,502 of record CAWDLP010000006.1, on the reverse strand, counting down.
AGGCTTGTCAGAAAATAGGGCGCACCCCCACCAGTGCTCAACTCCTCCGCCAACATGATCTCTAAAACGACGGTCGGATCCCAAACGTCTAAGAGATGTACCGCTGTCCCCTTGTCCACTGGGATGAGAAGTGATCCCAACATGCCAATGGCGTGGCTGATTGGATTGGCGATCACGATTGGGCGATCGGTGATCGGAGAGGTAGCACCGAGCTGGCGAACCTCCGAAAGGACCGTTTCGTGCGAATGAATGACGCCTTTGGGATGGGCTGTCGTCCCCGACGTCCAGCCCACAAGAGCGGGCGTGGCCGGGTCAACCGCGGCCACCGCGTTCAGGGGCGATTCAGCCTCGAAACTCGCGAACGCAGTCATTCCTGGCGGGACATCGCCATCGACAACGACGATCTGGAGGCCCTCGATTTTAGGGACATCGGCCAGATTGGCTAGGTAGTTCTGGTGTCCGAACGTGGACGCGGTCACGTGCACGCGAGGTTGACAGGCTTGGAGAATGTACGAGAGCTCGCGAACACCGTAGATGTGCACAACGGGGGCCACGACGGCGCCCAGCATCGCCGCGCCATAGAACGTCGCGACCCCCTCTAACCAGTTGGGGGTCTGAAATGACACCACATCGCCCGAACGCACCCCGAGGGAAGCAAGTCCGGTCGCTACCCGGGCCGAGTAGTCGAGAACCTCACCAAAGGTTCCCCGCCACGGTCTGATGGCGGAGTGTATGACGAAGGCCTGGTCGCCATGCTGAGCCAAACGGGTGGTGAGACGATCGCCCAACGACTCCTTCGTCCACCAGCCTTCGCTTAGGTAGCGTCGGCGATCGTCCTCAGCAATATCTCGCAATATCCAATCGGTGGCAGCCACAGTTCGACCCTGGATCAGGTCGAGACGATGGACACATCGGCAGGGTTGGGTGAGCGGAGACCGATCGCATTGACCCAAAGTTTGGTGACCTGTGTGGCGGCATAGTCGAGGTCATAGTCGCCCCACCCGTCAATGAGCCAGACCTCGGCGAATCGGGCCACCATCGATCCGAGAGCGAGCGCGGCAAGTTCGGCGTCAATTTCTCCGTCGGCCACCCCGTCGTCTTGCAGTTGGCGTATGGCGCGCTCGGCCCGGTCAGCGAAGTGCTTTTGGCGGGCCATCCGGGCCGTCTTCACCGGCTGGTCGTAACGGGAGACCTCTTCGATCACGCGCATGATCTGCCGGTTCTCTTGGTAGTGCTGGAGATAGCGGCGGTTGGCCCGGTAGATGCGTTCAAGAGGTGAGAGATCCCTATCGTCGGGATCGGCCGCGCGATGTTCGGTCAGCATCGACTCCTGAGTCTCTGCCACCTCGCGAAAAATCTGTTCCTTCGAATCGAAGTAGTGGTAGAAGGAGCCTTGCGAGAGACCAGCGCGCGCCGCGATGTCCGAGATCCTGGCCTCCAAAAAGCCTGACTCTTCGAACACCACCCGTGCGGCCTCGAGCAGCCGGGCCCGAGTGGCTGCTCCCTTCAGAGATCGTGGCGTGGCCGGAGCGGGTTTGTCGTTCTTGGGCTGTGGCACGTCATCGCTCCCTTCGTCGTCTCTTTCGTGATCGGCGCCCATCGTAGGAGACCGCTTCTTGGTCGCTCGGGATCCTGAACCCGCATCGAGATCAAATGAAAAGCAGATGAGGACCCCGTCTCGCTTGGCTTATCGCTGGTGAAGCAACATTGACGCAGGAAGGTTTGAACCCCCGGCTGATCTGATCTCGGTGCCGAGATCGTGGGTCAGTTCCGCTGAGGTGCCGAGCAACGAGTTGAGGGCGAGCACTCGGCTGTGAAATTGGTGATGTTCATGTTCAGCCGTGAAGCCGATGCCGCCAAAGACCTGGAGCGCCCGCTCGCAAGCTCGACGTCCATTGCGCCCGGCCAACGCTTTGACGATGCGATCGAGATCAGAAGGTGCGGCTCTGCCGAGGCGCACGGCGTCGGCGGCCAGACTTTCGATGGCGATGCAGTCGGTGCGGGCCCAGGCCAACAGGTGGCGTACGGCTTGAAAGGTCCCGATCGGTTTCCCGAACTGCTCGCGTAGGCGGGCATAGTCAACCGCCAGCTCTACTGCGGCCTCAGCCGCTCCCAGTATCTCGATGGCGCTGGCCACCCGGCCCAAGCGGTAACTCTCAGCTCTGAGCCCCATCGCCTCGGGCTCACTGATGGTGGGCTTCCAATGTTTCGTCTCTACATCCACCACGCTGATCGGGAGCCGTCCGGGGAGTTGTACTCGGCGAAGTGACACGCCTTCGGCTGTGAAGATTGCTGCCCCGAGACCGGGCCGGTCGACAACAATCTGTTGCCCGGCAACCTCGCCGACAACGATCGGCACGATGCCGTGGCGCGTGGAGAGGTGCGGTGAGGCGGCCAAGAGCTCTCCGGGAAGGCACGTAGTCAGCGCAAGGTAGGGCTGCGCCAGCAGGCCACAGAGCGCGTTCGACCCGGCTAGCTCACGCCCCTGCGCTCGGAAGACGGCGAAGATGGCGGGTCGCAACAGAGGATCGTCGAGTTGAGCGAGAAGATCCCACCAGTCGAGGGACTGAAGCGCCGACGCCGGATCGCCCGTGCTGAGGGCTTGGCGGGACACTGCGATGAAATCCTCATCGTGATCAGTGAACGACATCATGGGAGTCGGAGAACCTGTTTGGCCAGCGTTTCCAGTTGCATCTGTTGCGACCCGCCGTAAACGGTCACGATCCGGGAGAACAGATACTCCTGGCGTCGTTGCGCCACCTCCTCGAGCGCATCATCGATAGCGAGGTCGGGCTCGGCGGTGAGGATCCAATCATTGGTCGACTGTTCCGCGGCACAGAGCAACAATTTCGTGAATGCAGCCATCGGGCCGAGCGGGGCGCCTTCTCCATGAAGATGCAGGGCAGACCGGCCAGTCGAGGTCACCGCAGCGAGGTCGAGGACGACATCTCCAAGCATGCTGTCGAATGCGGGCTGTCCCAAAGCCAAGGCGTCTCGCAGGTGCTGATGGAGCGAACAGTGTCGGAACCAAGCAAACGTCCCACGCTCGTGACTGAGAATATGCATGGCGACTTTCCAGCCTCCGTCCACCTCACCGACAACTCGATCGTCGTCGACAAAGACATCATCGAAGGAGACTTCGGCCAGTTCATCGGTGCCGTTAGCCTGGGTGATCGGGCGAACCTCCACGGCGGGATCGCGAAGATCCACTGCGAATGCCGTCAGCCCTCGATGACGTGACTCCGTGGAGCCAGTTCGTGCCAGCACAAGGCACCAGGTGGCGTATTTGGCCCAACTCGTCCAAATCTTTCGACCGCTGATTAGGTAGCCCCCGTCGACGGCTGCCGCCTTCGTGGTGAGGTTGGCCAGATCTGAACCAGCGTCGGGTTCCGAGAAGCCTTGGGCCCACAGTTGGCGACCCGAGAGAAACTCCGGCAGAACCTCGGCCACAAACTTGGGAGGTCCCAGGGCGACGAGGGTGGGAGCCAAGATCTCAAGGTGCTCAAAAAGGGCCATTCCCGGAACACCATGTCGGGTCAGCGCTTCCCACATGGCGCCACGATGCAGAATCGTGCCACCAATTCCACCAGCCTCTTCGGGCCATCCGTAGCGCGACCAGCCTTCGTTGTAGAGCGAATCCAAGAGGGTGCACATCGCTTCGACGCGCTTGTCATAGGAGCGAATCGGACGGGCCGCGCCACGCAGTGCCGCAGGCTCCGACTGGAGCCACGCCTCTAGCTCGGCCGCATACGCAACCATGTCGAGCACCAGGTCACGTGGCGGAGCCCCGGGTGAGTCTGACATTGACGTCGACTTTAGAATTATGGGAGCCTGAGCGCAATGTCAGACGATGCTTCGGCCAGTGACGTACGACAACGGGGCGAGGAAGCCGAGCTCCTGATTGAGATCCACGGTGCCGTTCGCGTCATCGTGATGAACCGCCCGAGTGCATTCAACGCCTCGAATGAGGGTCTCCACCGTGAACTGGCACTGGTCTGGCGGGAACTCGCACTTGACGAGGAAGTTCGAGCCATTGTCCTGACTGGTGCAGGCAACGCTTTTTCGGCAGGAGGCGATTTGGGGTTCCTTGATCGCATGGCGAGTGATCGGACCTTGCGCGATGCCGTCATCGCCGAGGCGGCTGAGATTGTGACGGCCATGACCTCAGTGCGAGTGCCAATCGTGGCCGCGGTCAACGGTCCCGCCGTTGGGCTCGGCTGCAGCCTGGCGTCCATGAGTGACATCGTGCTTATTGAAGAGCAGGCGTACTTTTCTGACCCGCATGTCTCGCTTGGCCTGGTAGCTGCGGACGGAGGTGCACTGACCTGGCCCCTGCTCACCAGTCTCCTTCGAGCTAAAGAGTTCCTCTTGCTCGGCGATCGCATCAAAGCAGCTGACGCTGTTGCTCTTGGCTTAGCGAACCGAGTGGTGCCCTCTGGCGACTCTCGCACCGCGGCCATTGAATTGGCGCAACGCTTGGCCGAGCTTCCGCCACAGTCGGTCCAAGAAACGAAAGCGCTGCTCAATCAAGGTTTGCGAGCCGCCGTGGCTTCGATACTGCCCGGTGCCCTCAAAGCAGAGACCGAGTCCTTTGATGAGCCAGTGTTTCAGGCCAACCTGGCCCGACTCTTGAAACGGAGCTAAAAGAAGCCGCCTTGGCCGGCTTGGCCGTGGTGACGGCCGATGGCTGGGGCTTACGGCTGTGCTACGTCGGTCCATGGCCCTGGCCTCAGACAATGCAAGTGGGCGTCTCCTTGATTAGTGTCAGTATCGACGTCGACGTCAGAAATTGTCCAGGGGCCGTTGGACAAGAAGGGTGGGGCTGCAGGTGCTGCAATTCGTGATTGCCGGGCTGGTGCTGGGGGGGATCTACGCGATTGCCTCGGCCGGCCTCGTTATCACCTACACCTCGTCGGGCATCTTGAACTTTGCCTTCGGCGCCATGGCCTATTTCATTGCCCGCTTTTACTACTACCTCAACACGCAAAAGGGCTGGGGCATAGCGCCGTCTGCCGTGCTCGCCGTTGGTGTGGCGGCCCCTGTTCTCGGCGTAGTTCTCTACGCCGTCCTCTTTCGATATCTCCGCCTGTCATCGCCACTCATCAAGGTGGTGGCGACCATCGGCCTTTTGGTGGCTTTGCCGTCTCTGGCCACGTTGATCTTCGGAAACGTGGCCATCCAACAGGCTCCTGGGCTCGCGCCTGAACCCGTCCACGTCTATCATTTCTTGGGCGTTCCGGTGACGTTGGACCAGGTCATCGTCTATATATGCGTGATTCTGACGGTGCTCATTGGGGCCTTGGTGCTGCGCTTTACTGACGTCGGCCTGAAGGTGCGAGCCATGGTCGACTCCCCAGCGATGACCGATCTATCGGGTACCAACCCGACGACCATTTCGGTCGGGGTCTGGGCCGTGAGTACCTTCTTCGCCGGCCTCTGTGGAGTACTGGCCGCTCCCATCATTGGACTTGATCCCGACAACTTCACCCTTCTCATCGCAGCCTCGTTCGCCGCCGTGATTGCGGCTCGCCTGAAGAGCTTGCCCATCGCAGTAGGGGTCGGCCTTCTCATGGGTGTGGCCACCTCTCTCATCCAGCGCTATCTCCCACCGGCCAGTGCCTGGACGGGCGAGATCATCGACGCCGTGCCCTTTATCGTGATCGCCCTCGTGCTCATCTACAACTTGGTGCTCCGAGGACGCGTTGGTGATGTCGTGGGGTGGGGTGGGGCCTTGGATCGGGCCATCACCCCTCAAGGAGAAAGTCGCCTTGGGGGATCGACCGACCAGGCGGTTGAATCCGCTTCCCTCGGATTTCTCGGAAAGTATGCCGGCCCTCTCATCCTCATTGCGGTGATTGGGGCCCTCCCTCTCATCTTGGCGGGCTATTGGGTCGGCCTTATGGCTGAGGTCTTCGCGTACGGGCTCATCTTCTTGTCGTGGACCATCGTCACCGGTGAAGGAGGCATGTTGTGGCTGTGCCAGATCACCTTTGCGGGCGTTGGTGCTCTTACGACGGCAGAGTTGGCCAACAATCACGGGTGGCCAGTGCTGGGGGCCCTTGTCATGGGAGGTGTCGTCGCCCTCATTTTGGGTGTCGTGGTGGGCTTTTTGAGCATACGGCTGGGTGACCTCTACGTGGCGCTGGTCACCCTCACGTTCGGGCTCTTGATGGAGAACTTGGTCTTCACCTTGCCGTCCTTCGTGAACCAAGGGATCGGCCTTACGGTCAATCGCCCCAGCTTTGCCACCACCGACCTCGCCTTTTGTTACGTCGTCCTCGCCGCGTTTCTCATCGTCGCGCTCTTCGTGTTGAATTTTCGACGTTCGACAACTGGACTCGCACTCAATGCGGCGCGCTGGAGCGAGGCCGGTGCGAAGACCTCGGGCATCAGCGTGGTGCAGATGAAAGTGATTGCTGGTGCCTTGGCCGCCTTCATCGCTGGTCTTGGTGGTGGTTTGCTTGTCTTGGCTCAGACCACCTTCGAGCCGAGCGAGTTCGCCACCTTTGCCGGCATTGTGTGGTTGGCCGTTGTCGTGACGATCGGGGTCCGCTCGATTGCCGCCGCTCTTGTGGCCGGGCTGGTATTTGTCATGGCACCGGCCCTCACCCAGGCCTATCTGCCCTCGTGGACGGCCAACGTCTTGCCGATTCTGTTCGGGCTGGGTGCGATCTCGGCCGCAAAATACCCAGACGGCATCTTGGCCGAACAGGGTCGGCGACTGCGAGGGTTGGTTGTACGTCTGAGGCCTCGTTCCGGCGATCAGCTCCTCATGGGCGGTGACGTCGAACTCTCGATACCTAAGGACGACGCCGCCGGGGTTGCGGCCAAGACCCCAGAGCAGGTCTCATGACGTCGACCCCGTCCGATCTTGTGGGTGCCCAAGACGTCCCGTCGGCGGCGTTGTTGGCCAACGGGGTGTCGGTTCAGTTCGGTGGATTGGCCGCACTCTCTGAGGTCTCGCTCGAGGTTGCACCCGGAACGATTGCTGGACTGGTTGGACCCAACGGAGCTGGCAAGTCGACGTTTCTTGGGGTGCTGTCGGGACTCCTTCGACCGAACGCCGGAGAAGTCCGGATTCGTGGTGAGGAGGTCACGGGCGTGTCAGCACGATCGCGGGCCAGCCGTGGTCTGGCTCGAACCTTTCAACAGCCCGAGTTGTTTATGGGACTTACGGTGCGCGAGCACCTGGTGCTGGCCTATCGGGCCAGCGTCTCGCGCCATCGTCTGTGGAGGGACATGTTCGATCCCCGCTGCCTCCGAGCCCCAGCGCCAGAGGAGAACGACCGGGTCGACGGACTGCTCGAAGAGTTGCGGCTCACCAGGGTGGCGCAGTCTCCGGTGGCCACCCTGCCGCTTGGCGTGCTTCGCCTGGTTGAGGTTGGGCGAGCGTTGGCGGCCGACCCACATGTGCTGCTTCTTGATGAACCTCTTTCGGGACTCGATGTGAAGGCCTGTGAGAACTTGATCTCGGTCTTCCGAAGGATCGTGGCACAAAGCGATCATTCCCTTTCGCTCATCTTGGTCGAGCACGACGTCGCCGCCGTGCTGGCCCTCTCTGACGTTGTCTTTGTTCTCGACTTTGGAGAACTCATTGCGTCAGGAACTCCAAACGAGATTCGAAACGATCCAGCGGTTCGTGCGGCCTATCTCGGCGACGGCGAAGCGCCCAAACGGACGGGTCGTACTGCGAGCTCGTCGACCACAGGGGCCGGGACCGATGTGCGCTGACGCAACGATGCAACCCTTGCTCAAGGTGGAGGACCTCGATGTGCGCTACGGAGCATCGCAAGCACTGTTCGGCGTTTCAGTCGATGTCGCGCCCGGCGCTGTTCTCGCCGTGCTTGGAGTGAATGGCGCCGGCAAAAGCACGCTGGCCCGGGCCGTGTCAGGTCTGGTTCCACCAACGGCGGGTCGCGTCACGTTCGACGGAAAAGACATCACCGGGTGGGGCGCATATCGAGTTCGTCGGCTTGGCCTCACCTACATTCCCGAAGGGAGAGGAATCTTTCCTGGCCTCTCTGTGGTTGAGAACCTTCGAATGGCCGTGGCCCAAGAGCCACGGCGCGACCGGGCTGCCGCCATCGATCGGGCCGTCGAACGGTTTCCCATACTCGGAAAGCGTTCGGGACAACGGGCCGGCAGTCTCTCGGGCGGGGAACAACAGATGCTGGCCTTGGCCCGCGCCCTCGCCGTCTCACCCAAGCTGGTCATCGCGGACGAAATGTCGCTCGGCCTCGCACCACTGATGGTCGAGTCCGTGTTTGAAGGATTGGAAGACGCTCGTCGCTCCGGGATCACTATCGTGTTGATCGAACAGTTCGTCCATCGAGCACTTTCGATGGCTGATGAATGCATCGTATTGGGCAATGGTCGTGTCAGTTGGTCTGGACCGGCTACCGACGCGGCGGAGGAAGTGATCAGCCGTTATCTGGGGGAGACGCAACCTGACCCAACCAACGTCGCCGTCGGTGACTAAGTAGCGCCGATTATGCGGTGCACCGATGCCCGGACATCCGACGCAATCAGTCGAGTCGACTTGAGGGAAGCCAGGTCGAGGCCCGACGAGATTTGGAAGGACGTGCAGTTCGTGGGATGGATGACTACGTGACGGTCGGAATTGTGACCGGCGCGGCTCGTGGAATGGGATTTGCCTGCGCGACACGAGTGGCCGACCTCGTTGATGTGTTGCTTTTGGTCGATCGTGACCAGGAGCTCCTGAGCGAGGCCGTCACAAGCCTGGGCCAGAGTGACCCAAAAGCCGCGTTAGAGCCCTTTCTGCTGGACATAACCGACGTCGATGGTATCGGTCGGTTGTCGGCCCGGGTGGAGGAGATCGGCCCTCTCCGAGCGGTGGCGCATGCGGCTGGGGTATCTCCGTCGATGGCCGATTGGCGCGACATCTTGTCCGTCGACCTCGTCGGTACGGCACGACTGATCGAGGCCTGTCGGCCCCTGGCGTCGGCTGGGACTTCCGTGGTGTGTTTCGCCTCCATGGCGCCGATGTTCGTTCCAGGCGATCTCGCCGCGGCGACGGCGGCAGTGCTTGATGATCCGCTCAACCCGATGTTTCTCGACCGATTGCATACCGCAGTCGGCGACGAGGTCGTCGACCCCGGGATGGCATACGTCTGGGCCAAAAAGGGAGTGCACCGGCTCGTCAAGCGCGAGGCGGTCCGCTTCGGCCAGGTGGGTGCCCGAAATTACTTCGGTCTCGCCGGGTGTTATTGATACTCCTATGGGTCGTCAGGAGTCAGCCGATCGACCAATCAATGACATGTTCGTCGAGAACACTCCACTCAGCCGTGAAGGCCAGCCGAGAGAGGTTGCCGCCGCAGTGGCGTTTCTCCTCTCTGACGAGGCCAGCTTCGTCACGGGTATCGATCTCTTGGTTGATGGCGGCGTCGTCGCCGCCATGATGGGAGGAAGTAATCTCGGCGTGAGTGTCATCTCTCCCTATCCGCATAGCGCCCGAGCATGGTGGGGAGACACGTTGGTGGCGCAGTCTGATTCCTGTCTGTGCCTTGAAGGCGTCGACGAGACGATGACGCTTTACTTTCCTGTGTCCGACATTGAGATGCAGCATTTTGAGAGCGGGGGAGATCGCCGGTCTCGTTCGCTGGCGGGGAGCTTCCAGCTCTTCAACATGGTGAAGCAGCACGACGTGCTTGTTCGAAGTGCCGACAAAGCGTCGTGGAGTCCGACCGAACCGTCGCGCCTCGACGGTAGCGATGTCTTGTCAGTACTGACCGAACCTGACGATCGCTTCTCCGAGCTGGCCCAATGCGGAACCTTTGATCAGGACCGTGTACGAGTTGAGGTGATGGACGGAAGCAGCCACGATGAAGAACGCGACGTCACCTACAAACGATTTCCTACGTGGGGCGATGCCAGCGACCTCATAGATCTCTTGGATGTCCGCCGAGACAGTGATGAATTGGCCTATGTCAGCGTGGCTCGCAACGATCTGCGCCGGTCGGTTGTTGAAGGAAGCCAGATGCTGGCCCAGGGCATTGTCGCGGCCGGACGGCACGCGCCGGATCGTTCGGTCGTTTCCGCCAGCATGATCTTCATGCGGCCGGCCGACCCTGCTCATCCGCTTCGATTTGAACTTGACGAGGCGAGCAGCGGGAGGAACCTGTCTACGCTCACCGTGCGAGTTCTCCAAGATGGTCGACTGTGCGCCACGGGGGTCATGTTGCTAAGCGCGCCAGCAGCGGAGATCATTTCGCATGCTGTGCCGGCTCCCATCGTAGCCGGCCCCTATGAGAGCAGTCCCTTCGATATGGGTGTGACCGGTCGTGACCTCCGAGTCGTCGATGGGGCGTACACCAACGATCCGGACGCACCGGTTGGACCTCCGGTAGTCGATGCCTGGGTCCGATATCGAAAGGTCCCCGACGACCGTTTCCTTCATGCCGCACTCATGGCTCAATTCACGGGTCACATGTCGATAGCTGCCGCTCTTCGGCCACATGAGGGCATCGGTCAACGAGAAGCTCACCGGACTCTCTCGATGGCGATTAATGCCATCACCTTGTCACTACATCGTGAAGTAAGAGCCGACAGGTGGATGCTGTACCACCACCTGTCAACGTTTGCCGGCAACGGAATGACGCACTCAGAGTGCCGGGTGCACGACGAGGATGGAGAACTTGTTGCATCCTTCACTGTGGAAGCCATGGTGCGGCCTTTCCCGAAGAGATCGAGTATTGCCGTCGACGATCGCAGCGCGTTATGAGTCTGACCACTGGTAAAGGGCCATTCAGCCAGCAGCCGGCCGGTCGGTTCACAGTCGACATGCCTGAGAACATCGTCTACATCGAGCCCCATCGACGTCGCGTTCGGGCCACCGTCGATGGATTGACCGTGATCGACAGCGACCGGGTCCTGCTTGTCCATCGACCGGGCCAGCCGCCGGCTTACTGCTTTCCTTCCGCAGATGTCACGGCGGGCGTTCTTTTTGAGCCTGACACCGACACGCCTGATCACGTGCTGGTGCCGTGGGATGCGGTTGACTCGTGGTTTGAAGAGGACGAGGAGGTGTTCGGTCATCCTCGAAACCCTTATCACCGAGTTGACAGTCTGCGGTCAAGTCGCCGACTTCACGTCAGGGCAGCGGGCGTCACATTGGTCGATACTGGGGACACGATCGTCGTCTACGAGACGGCCCTCGACCCGCGGCTCTATGTCGATCCGGCAGTTGTTCGCATGGATGTACTCAAGCGCAGTGCTACCCGGACCTACTGCCCCTACAAAGGGACGGCGAGCTATTGGCATGCCCATATTGGCAACATTGAACTTGAAGACGTGGCCTGGAGCTACGAGGACCCTCTGCCCGAAGCCATGGCGTTGCGCCACCTCTTGAGCTTTGACGAGAGCCGGGTCTCCGTCGTACACAATGTGCCCTCGGCTGGTTGATGCCCCCGCTAGTTAGCAGGGCGCGGCGGACTAATGTGCCTCGTGAACCGGTGCGTTCGTGGGCAACCAAGGGGGTAGCAAGTGGAATCTTATGAGACGCTTCTCTACGAGGAGAGTGAAGGCGTAGCCACAGTGACGCTCAATCGTCCTGACGTGCACAACGCGTTCAACCAGCAGATGCAGCGCGAACTACGTGCGCTCTGGATCTCACTTCGCAATAACGAAGACGTTCGGGTCATAATTCTCACAGGAGCAGGCGAAAAAGCGTTTTGCACCGGGATCGATAGAGCCGAGTCGATTGAAGACGGCTATCTCGTGAGCCTAGGAAAAAACACCGGAGCGACCGGACAGCAGACGACTCCGTTTATGTACAACGATCCTGGCGTCAACATCAACCCGAAAGCCAACGACCTCTGGAAGCCTGTAATTGCGGCGGTAAACGGAATGGCGTGTGGGGGAGCGTTGTACCTGCTTGGAGAGTCCGACATCATCATTGCGGCTGAAAACGCAACCTTCTTCGACCCGCATGTCACCTACGGCATGGTGGCCGGCTTCGAGTCAATGCACCTGTTGCAGAAGCTCCCAATGGGAGAGGTTCTCAGAGTCGCGCTCATGGGAGCGTACGAGCGCATGTCGGCGGAAAGAGCCCATCAGCTCGGACTTGTCTCGGAAGTGACTCCGCCCGCTGAGCTCATGGAACGAGCGCTTTGGGTTGCCAACGCAATCGCCTCGGCACCCGTACTGGCCATTCAGGGCACGTTGCGAGCGGTATGGATGGCCCATGATCTCGCTCGTCGAGAAGCTCTGGCCCAGATGTCGAGCCTGGTCACGTTAGGAACAGTGTTCGAGAACATCGCCGAAGGGCAGACGACGTTCCAGGCCACGCGGCCGCAGTGGCGGCTGCGCTAGGGCAAACGGGACGTCGATCGAATCGCTTCTCGAAGGCCGGCTCACCGTGAGCGTGCCATCGGGGCCGACAGTTAATCGTCGGCGCGAACTTTGTTCTTCACGGCCGTCACAATCGGAGGGGCAGTCTTCCAATTCGGCACGCCCGCGTCCTCTTTGGCGATCGGGTATTTGTCCTCGTTGACCTGAGCCCAATGCGAGTGGTTCAGTTCGTGCAGAGTGAAGCAAGCGTTTAGGGAGTTGTAGAAACCCATGTTGTCCTGGGTTTGATTGACGGCCTCTTTGATGAGCAACGACGACATGGTTGGTACTTGGGCGATCCGCTGAGCGAATTCCACAGTTTTGTCGGCGAGTTGATCTGCGGGGAAGACCTTGCTGATCATGCCGAGTCGGTGGGCCTCATCGGCATCAATGGCATCGCCGGTCAAGAGCAGCTCCTTGGCTTTGCGGGGGCCGAACTCCCACGGATGAGCGAAGTACTCAACGCCGCACATACCTAGCCGGGTTCCGACGACATCGGCAAAGCGGGTGTCCTCGGTGCAGACAATAAGGTCGCAGGCCCAGAGCAGCATGAGACCGGCGGCATAGACATCGCCGTGCGCCTGCCCGATGGTGATCTTTCGTAGATTGCGCCACCGTCGAGTGTTCTCGAAGTAGTAGTGCCATTCCTGCAGCATCAGTCTCTCGGCTCCCTCGCGGGTGCCACCGTTAATAGAGCGGGTGGGATGTTGTCCCGGTCCGGGGGTCATCTCTTCTATCGAGACCTTTGAACCCATGTCGTGTCCGGCCGAAAACATTGGTCCCACGCCGCCAAGGATGACAACTCGAACGTCGTCATCGGCTTCTGCCTCTAAGAAGGCATCGTGCAGGTCCACCAGCATTCCCCGATTCTGGGCGTTTCGAGCCTCCGGGCGGTTGAGCATGATGCGGGCTATTCGTCCCTCATCCAACTTCTCGTACGTCACGAACTTGTAGTCCGACACCAGTTACTCCTTTGAGACGATCAAATCTTGGCTATTGGATGCGACACTATCGGTGGCGCCGATTACGGGCACGACTGTGGCGCCCTCTCGCGACCTCGATGAATCGCTGGACCTTGCACGGCAACATCACCTTTCTGGCGTGATGCTTCAAAAGGCGGAGTTCCCTAGATGGGGTTGCTACGAGACCACGCTGGCGGGTGCCTCTACCTTCATGATTCGGGCCAGGTTTTCGCCCATGATCTTTCGAAGATCCTCTTCAGCCAGGTCGGCCGGAAGGTGGTCAACATAGCTTCGGGGCTGGGCCAGACCCTCAGGGTGAGGAAAGTCCGATCCAAACAGCACGTGATCAGCACCGATGGTTGCAATGAGCTTTTCGAGGTTGTCCTCGTGGAAGGGGCTGATGTAGATGTTGTGCTTGAACTGCTCGATGGGATTGCCGTCGAAAGCGTGAGGCATCTTCTTGTAGACGTCCTTCAGGTGCTCAACAAACGGGGCGACCCAATCACCACCACTTTCAATCGAGGCCACTCGCAGATCAGGAAAGCGGGCCAGGACACCATGGCAAACCATCGCCGCCATCGTGTCTTCCATGGCACGCTTCGACGTCGTCATGGCTCGGAACGAGTCCAAGCGGAAGGGCAACATCTCGTGGGGCCCCGTCCAGTCCGATGAGTACCGCGTGTAACCGCTGTCGGACGCATGCATCGAGACGAGGATGTCGGCATCAACCACGGCCTGCCAGAAGGGGTCGAACTCTGGAAACCCGAATGACCGCGAGCCTCGATAGCCGGGTACTGGTGCGGGTCGAATGAGAACTGTCTTGGCACCACGTTCGACGACCCATTCGAGTTCTTCGATCGCCTTTTCGACGATGGGAAGAGTAATGACTGGAGTGGTGAAGATGCGGTTCTCGTGGTTGAAGCCCCACTCCTCGTAGAGCCATTCGTTCAGCGAGTGAATAGCGGCATGAGTCAACTCCGGATCGTCCCTCATCCGCTCTTCGAGCAGACTGGCAAGGGTCGGGAACATCAGAGACTGGTCAACGCCGAGTTCATCCATTAACTCGACACGAGGACCGGGTTCCCTGAAGGCGGGGATGCAACGCATCGGTTCGCCAATGAGCTCGCGGTACGACTTGCCCTCGGGGTTGCCGTTGCGGAAATACTCCTCTTGTGCACCAGGTCGAGCCACCACATCGAAGGTGGGGTTTGGGATGTACTCGCTGACGAGGCCGCGGATCATGATTTTTGTGCGACCGTGGAGTTCGACGTAGTCGATGGCGCCTTTGTACCGAGCAGGTAGGTGGCGAGTGAACGCATCCTTGGTCTCGTACAGGTGGTTGTCGGCATCAAAAATTCGAAAGTCGGACATGTTCGTCATACTTTTCAAGCTAGCGATTTTTGACAGCGACGTCAATATCAGGTAAGCACCTATAGTCGTCCGAACCGCCCTTACTGACCCGGTGATGTCGTTATAAATCCGAACGCGGTGCTAGTAGGTGTGGGCTCGCTGTTTCATGTATTCGGCATTTGAGACAGGCGGTCCAACGCATAAGCCGAGACAAGCCGAGACAAACAGAGCCGCTCTGACGCATATCCGCTGACGCTTTAGTTTGAGAGCAGTTTCATGAGTAGGGGGGGGAACGAATGAGGTTTCACAAGAAGGCCGCAATGGTCTTGTTGGCATCCACCGCGATGCTGCCGGCGGTCGTCGTTGGAGCATCCACTGCTTCGGCATCTCCAGCGCCAATCACCATCGCCTACATCACTGACGTGACGGGGCAAGGTGCGGCCGAAAACGCCTCCTCTCCTGCAGCGTTTGAGGCTCGAATCGCCTTACAGAACGCACAAGGCGGCGTGAATGGACACAAGCTCGTTCCGCTTGTCATTGACGATCAGACCAATCCATCTGAGATAGCCACCGCGGTGCAGGATGCGGACTCAAAAGCGCTCGGCATTGTTTCGAACAGCCCCTTGATGTTTCTGGCCGCCAAATATCCTCAGCAAGCCGGGGAACCGGTGACCGGCGCATACACCGATGGGCCTGAGTGGGGGACTCAGCCCTATACCAACATGTTTGCCTCCGACCAAGGGAGTGTGGATCCGAAGTACCCCGTCACCTCCCTCTATGGCAAGTTTCTGAAGGAGCACGGGGGCACGGTGCTCGGCGCCTATGGCTACTCCATTTCACCTTCGTCGAGTCGGGCCGCCCTCGGGGCTGCACTCTCGGCCAAACATTCGGGCCTCAAAGTCGGCGTGCTTGATACCTCACTTCCATTCGGTTCTGTGAGCTTCACGAGCGCGGCGCTGATAGCGAAACAAAAAGGCGTCAACGCGTTAATTCCCTCGTTGGACTCCAACTCAAACTTCGCGCTGGCCACTGCGCTCAAGCAGGCTGGCGTCAAAATCAAAGCGGCACTGTTCGCGACGGGTTACCAGCCTGACGTCATTAAGTCAGCAGCTTGGCCCACGCTGCAAGGCGACTACTTCATCTCCCTGTTCCGCCCCTGGACGTTGCCCAATGCGGGGACTGAACAGATGCAGGCTGCCATGGAGAAGTACGCCCACTTCTCAAAATCCGATTTTCCAAGCTTCGGGCAGTACGAGGCGTGGGCCGGGGCCGATCTTATGATCAAGGGGATTCAACTGGCTGGCGGGAATCCAACCCGAGCCGCCGTCATCAAGAGCCTCCGAGGGCTGAAGTCGTATTCGGCCAACGGGCTTCTCCCGAATCCCTTTAACTACTCGACGAACTTCGGGCATGACCCGGCGCAACAATGCTTATGGATCCTGAAGGCTGAGAAGTCCGGATTTGTCTCAACCTCGACCAAGCCTTTCTGCGGATCAGATCTTCCAGGGACCACGACGGCAAGCTCGTAGCGCGGAGTAACGGTTGGAAACCGAAGAACCGACCCAGGCCTGGATCACCGCTTTCACCCCGGCACGGAGCGTCATAGCGCCCGCAGTTTTCAAGGTTCGCCCCCCTTAGAGTGCCGTTGACCTGGCCTGCGACTGGATGCTAAGCATTCGCTCAGCATCTACCGCCCCCGACAGGAGCTGCCATGACGTCATACGATTCGATCGACTTCTTCACCGACGAGTCACTCGTGGAAGATCCGTACCCGTACTTCGATCACCTCAGGTCAAAGTGCCCAGTTGTGCCATTGGCCCATCACGGTGTGATGGCGGTGTCTGGCTATGACGAGCTGATGAAGATCTATATGGACAACGATGTGTTCTCCTCGTGTAACTCGGTTATCGGGCCGTTCGCAACATTTCCAGTGCCCCTCGAAGGGGACGACGTCAGCGACATCATCGATGAGAATCGGGACACGTTGCCGATGAACGAGCACATGGTGACCATGGACCCGCCCATGCACACCCAAGAGCGGGCATTGATTATGCGTCTGCTGACACCGAAGCGGTTAAAAGAGAACGAAGCGTTCATGTGGCGACTCGCTGATCAACAACTCGATGAGTTCATTGACACCGGTCACTGTGAGTTCATCTCGGCCTACACCCAGCCTTTCGCCATGTTGGCCGTGGCCGACGTTTTGGGCGTACCTGAACCCGATCACCAGAAACTTCGCGAGTTCTTCGGCTTGAGCAGCGCGCCGGGAGAAATTGGCGGTGACGCTGATATCGGACTGAACGCCCTTGGTGGACTCGACGAGTGGTTCTCCGCCTACATCGAGGATCGCCGGCGCGAACCTCGAGAAGATGTGCTGACCCAGTTGGCTCTTGGCACCTACCCGGATGGGTCAACGCCCGAGGTCGTCGCAGTGGTACGTACCGCGACTTTCCTTTTTGCGGCCGGACAGGAGACAACAGCTCGTCTCCTTGCCGTTGGCCTCAAGTACCTGTGTGAGTATCCAGAACTGCAAGATGAGCTTCGAGCCCACCGCGACCGGATTCCCAACTTCATTGAGGAGTGCTTGCGGATCGAAAGTCCAGTCAAGGCAGACTTCCGCCTAGCTCGGCGAACAACTGAGGTCGCGGGCGTTGAAATTTCAGCCGGTACGCCGGTGATGATGTTGAACGGAGCGGCCAACCGCGATCCACGACTCTTTGAGTGTCCGGCCGAATTTCGCATCGACCGTCCTAACGCCAAAGCCCACCTCGCCTTCGGACGTGGCGTTCATTCTTGCCCCGGCGGTCCATTGGCTCGCGTCGAAGGCCGTGTCAGCATTGAACGGATTCTCGACCGCATGCGTGACATTCGACTCTCCGAGGAGCATCACGGTCCGCCCGGGCATCACCATTTCGAATATGCCCCGACCTGGATTCTTCGCGGCCTCAACAACCTTCACATTGAATTCACGCCCGTTGAGGCCCAAAAGTGAGCGGCCGCAATGCCGTAGTGACGGGTGCTGCATCTGGCATTGGTCTGGGCATCGCCCGCCAGTTAGCCGCAGATGGACACGCCGTGGCGTTGTTGGACTTTGACGGCGACGGAGTGCGCCAGGCCACGGCCGAACTCGTGGCCCAGGGACACCAAGCGGTGGGCTACGAAGTCGATGTGGCCGATCGCGGCGCCATGGAGGCCGCGTTCTCGGGCATTCGAGAGGAACTCGGACCAATAACGATCCTCGTAACCAGCGCGGGCATTGAATCGTTTGATCCGGTGCTCGAAATCACACCGGAGCTATGGGATCGGATTTTGGCCGTCAATCTGACCGGTACCTTCATTCCCATGCAGTTGGCTGTTCCCGACATGATGGCGGCCGAGTGGGGCCGCATCGTGACGATCTCATCGTCCAGTGCCCAGTCGGGGGCGCCCAATATGGCGCACTACGTAGCATCGAAGGGCGGAGTCATTGGTCTCACGAAAGCCTTCGCCCACGAGTTGGCTCGACATCGAATAACCGTCAACAGCATTCCACCGACGTTGGTCGACACCCCAATGGCTCGCAAAGCCGAAGCGGCGGGGGACTTTCCTGGCGTCGATCTCATTGGAGGCATGGTGCCGCTCGGTCGAGCTGGTACAGCCGAAGATATTGCGGCGGCGTGTTCATTCTTGTGCTCGGAGAGTGCTGGCTACATCACCGGTCAAGTGCTTGGTGTCAATGGAGGGATGTACATCTGATCGTGTCGATCAACACCAGCAGCCCTCGACGTATTGGCGCCGAGTCCTCGCAGACCCGCGCCATGCTTTTGGACGCGGCCGAGAAGGTGATGCTCGAAGAGGGCTACGCCGCCGTGACATCTCGTCATGTGGCTGCAACCGCTTCTTTGAAGCCACAGCTCGTCCACTACTACTTCAGAACCATGGACGATCTCTTCTTGGCCCTCCTCCGACGCCGGGCCGAGCAAGGTTCGCAACGCCAAGCTGAAGCCCTGTCTTCGGCCCAACCGCTGTGGGCACTGTGGGATATGAGTCGCGATCCCAGGGGCACTTCGATCACGATGGAGCTCATGGCGTTGGCTAACCATCGCAAGGTCATTCGGGCCGAGATCGCAGCAACCGCCGAACGACTACGGGCCGAGCAACTGGTCGGGCTCAATGCCGTGTTCGAACGCTACGGTGACGCGGTCCAGCCGTTTTCCCCGATCGTCTTTGCCGTCTTGCTCTCGAGCATTTCGAGGTTTTTAGTGCTGGAGGCCGAGTCGCTCGGGATGGAAGCCGGCCACGAAGAGACCGTGACCTTTGTCGAAGAGTTCCTGGTCCGCCTGGAAGGGAAACGCCAACTATCGACGTAGGCGCCATGGCCCTCATGCGCAGGGCTTCACCGCATTTCATAATATTGACGTCGATGTCGATTTATGGCTACCCTGGACTGAAGCAGGGCATCAGACGTTCACGCGATTTATGAGTGCCTTCACGCTCTAGAGCTGGAGCGATTGCCTGAGAGACGGAGGTGGGCCATGCCCAAGACCGCGATCGATTTCCCGGTGTTCGATGCCGATAATCACATGTACGAGACGCCGGACGCATTTACGAAGTTCCTTCCGAAGGAGTATTCCGGGCTCATCAAATACGTACAGGTCAATGGTCGCGACAAGATCGCGGTTCGGAACGTCATTTCGGAGTTCATCCCCAATCCCACCTTCAGCGTGGTGGCTCGACCCGGGGCGTGGGAGGACTTCTTCAAGCATGGCAATCCCGAAGGTAAAACCCGTCGGGAACTGATGGGCGAGCCCATTCGATCGCCTGAAGCGTTTTTTGCCCCCGCCCCCCGCCTCGAACTCATGGACGAGCTGGGCCTCGACCGCGCCCTCATGTGGCCGACCCTCGCCAGTCTGCTGGAGGATCGTCTGCGTACGGACCCACGAGCCACTCATGTCGTCGTCCACGCATTGAATCAATGGATGCATGAGCAGTGGTCGTTCAACTACGAAGGTCGAATCTTCGCTGCTCCGGTGATCACGCTGCCGATTGTGGATGAAGCAATCAAGGAACTCGAATGGGTCGCGGAGCGTGGCGCAAAGATCATTTTGATTCGGCCCGCGCCGGTGCCTGGTTTCGAGGGCCCCCGATCGTTTGCTTTGCCTGAGTTTGACCCATTTTGGCAACGGGTGACCGAACTCGATATCACCGTTGGCATGCACGCATCCGACGACGGTATGACCCGGTATTACAACCTCTGGGAGGGCCAGCCAGAGGGCGAACATCTCCCTTTCGCTGGACCCAATGCCTTTATGGACATCATGCACACGCAAGGTCGAGGCATCTTTGATGCCGTGGCCTCGTTAATAGGACACGGCCTCTTGAGCAGGTTCCCGACTCTTCGGATTCTTCCCGTAGAGAACGGATCGGCCTGGGTCCGCCCACTGGTCGATGCGCTCGGTTCCTCCTATGCCAAAGACCCGAGCCTCTACGCCGAGGACCCGCTCATGGTCTTGAAGCGCAACGTGTGGATCCATCCGTTCCACGAGGAGAATCCCCGGGGTCTCGATCGAGCTCATGGGGATTGATCGCATCGTCTTCGGGTCAGACTTCCCTCACGCTGAAGGCATGTCCGATCCCTTGTCGTACGTCGACGAGCTCGAGGGCTTGTCGAAAGAAGACATTGCGCTGGTCATGGGCGGCAACTTGGCAAGTCTTATGAAGCTGCCAGTGGCCGCTTAGCCAACCTCTTGCAGCGTTGAAGGCCATAATCACACGATGAGTGAAATACAGGCGGTCGAAAGGCCGCACATCATCGCCGAGCTTGGGCTGGCAGTTCGGCGCGTGGCCTCTGGACTCGACGGAACTGCGTCAATATCGGACCTGATGTGCCTCCCTGGTACGTCACACCTGCGCGCTTCCATCTTGGCCGCATGGGCGGACCAGCTCTGCGGACTCATGGCCGTCTCAGTTATTTCGCCCCGCGTGCCGGTCACCTTGCAGTTAGATGTGCAGCTCACCGCTCCTCCGCCGGGTTCAGGTCAGATCACCGGGCGTGGGAAGGTAACGAAGGCAGGGCGTTCCGTCGTCTTCGCTGCCGTCGAGTTCAGTGACGATGACGGCCTGGTGTTTGCCGTGTGTTCGGGCTCCTTTATGGCCGCTCCTGACGTCACCCTCGAGATGCCTTCGGTCCTTAGTTTCGAGGCGGGTCCGCCGACCCAGGTCTTGCGCGTGCCGTTTGCAGAGCGTGCTGGCTGCCAGCTTCGGCACCGTGGCACGGCGACGCTTCCCATCATGGAGGATGGCAGAAATGCCGCCCAGACGCTGAATGGCGGATTGATCGCCCTGGCGGCCGAAGAGGCTGTGCTCTCACTCCTGCCCGGGACATCCCTCTCGTCCATGAGCATCCAGTTCCTTCGAGCTGTCCGAGTTGGACCGGCCGTCGCCACAGCACGAGTCATATCGCAAGTCGGCCACGTCGAGGTTGCCGACGAAGGCCTTGACGGTCGCGTGGCTGCCATCGTCTTGACGCGATGCTTCGACCAATGAGGGTGCTGTCATGATGCCCTTTGGGCTCCGCTTTGACCTACGCAACCCCGAGTTCGCCGGTACGACGATGGCTGACCGCTATGAAGCCGCATTGGACATGGCTCAATGGGCTGACCGCCATGAGCTCGCAACCGTCGTGGTGTCAGAACACCATGGTTCACCCGACGGCTACCTTCCCAGCCCGATCCCCATGCTGGCGGCCATGGCGGCTCGGACATCCACGATCCACTTCATGATCGCAGCACTTATCGCTCCGTTTAATGATCCGCTCCGACTGGCTGAGGATCTCATTGTTCTCGACATCTTGAGTCGAGGAAGAGTCGATCTCATCGTTGGCGGGGGCTATGTGCACGAAGAGTTCGAGATGTTCGACGTTCCAATGAAAGAGAGACCTCGTCTCGTGACTGAGATGGTGCTCACGCTAAAGAACGCGTTTAAGGGCGATCCGTTCGAGTATCGAGGTCGAATGGTGCACCTCACCCCCCGTCCATTTCGAGACGGGGGACCCTCCATATCGCTCGGTGGAAGTAGCGACGCCGCGGCCCGAAGGGCAGCGCGGATTGCCGACTCATTTGTGCCGACAAACTCAGAAGTTTGGGACGCCTACCGCGATGAGGTTCTGAAACTTGAGCGGCCCGACCCCGGGCCATGTCCGATCGGACCGACCACGGTGGTGGCGTTGGCCGAGAACCCCGAAGAGGGATGGGATCGCATGGCTCCCTATTTCCTCCATGAGATGAACGCTTACGGAACGTGGCAGGCCCAAGACGGGCTCACAAATCCCTACAAATCCGTCGCAGATACCGACGAGCTCCGAGAGACCGGCTCGTACCGGGTGTTGAGTCCCGCTGAATTCCTGGCCGAGTTCACCCTCGCCCCCGGGTTCTTCATGCTCCATCCTCTTTGCGGAGGCATGCCCATCGATCTCGCCTGGAATAGCTTGCGGCTCTTTGAGAACGAGGTATTTCCGAACCTCCATTAGACGAGGTGCGCGTACGTCTCGAAAGAGCGGGACGGAGCCGAGCGAAAGAGAACTCAGTCAGAGCTGTAGGCCGAGGGCGGTTGCTCGAGAATTACTGTCTTCGTCTCAAGGAACGGCAGCAGTCCTTCGGTGCCTCCTTCGCGACCGATTCCCGACTGCTTGAAACCTCCGAAGGCAATCGAGAAATCGGTACGAAATGAGTTGTGCCCGACTGTCCCCGACCTCAGCTGGCCCGCGACCTGACGCGCCCGATCTACGTCGTTAGTAAACACCGACGCATTCAGGCCGTAGATGGTGTCATTAGCAATGGCGACGGCATCCTGCTCGTTTTTGGCAGGAATCACGCTCAACACTGGTCCGAAGATCTCTTCTTGGGCGATGGAAGAAGAGTTTTCGACGTTGCTAAAGACCGTGGGCTCTACGAACCAGCCTCTCTCCAAGTGCTTGGGTCGACCACCACCCGTGGCCAGCGTCGCGCCCTCTGCCAGCCCTTTGTCGATATAACCGAGAACCCGGTCACGTTGGCGACTGACCGCCAAGGGCCCCATCTGTGAGTCCGAATCGAATGGACTTCCAACCTTGACCTCGGAAAACGCGTCAACCAAGGCCTCAACCAGCTCATCGTGCCGATCCTGAGACACCACGACACGGGTGAGCGACGAGCAGACCTGACCCGTCATCATGCACTCGGCCTGGGCCAGCTTCTTGGCCGTCATGCCAAGATCGATGTCGTCCAGAACAACAGCCGCCGACTTGCCTCCGAGTTCAAGCGTGCATCGGGCGATCCGCTCTCCGCAGATTGAAGCGATCCGACGACCGGCTGCGGTTGAACCGGTGAAGGTGATTTTGTCGACACGAGGATCGCGCACCAAAAGCTCAGAAACTTGCCGGTCAGCGGTGACAACGTTCAACACGCCGGCGGGCAAGCCGATCTCTTCAGCCACTTCGGCCACCAAGTAACCCTCGCCGGGAGCTTCAGGCGATGATTTGAGAATCACGGTGCATCCTGCGAGCAAGGCGGGAGCGATCTTGTAACTGATCAGTCCGAGTGGCGCGCGTTCCACGGGATGATGGCGCCAACAACGCCAACGGGCTCTCGAACCAAGAGTCCAAAACCAGGCGAGCTCGGCTGCGCGACCTGCTCCCACTCAAAGGTATCGGCCAGACCGGCGTAGTAGTCAAAGGTGCCAGCAGCTCCCGTACCAACGGCAAAGGCAATCCGTTGCAGCACTCCGGACTCGCGCGGCCAGATCTGTCCGAGGTCTTCAGCTCGCTGGGCCAGACCCGCTCCGAGCGCCCGGAGATACTCCGCCCGCTCGCGGTGTGTCAGGCGTG
>CAWDLP010000005.1:0-188453 GCA_963803215.1 uncultured Acidimicrobiaceae bacterium | reverse complement strand
TAGAGGACACCGGCTCCGGCGGCAAAAAGGATCGACCCGATCCACAGGCGCTGCGCCACCCAGACCGGGAGGCCGAGGGCGTGGGTGGCCACGAAGAACGGCCCCATGGGAAGCAGGTAGCCGATGTACTCATGGGTCACTGTCCCGAGCGCCACCGTCGGTTCCACATGTAGGCCACTTGGCTCAAGAACCGACTGGGATCTAAGTAGAGATAGGTCTTGGTGTCGGGGGTGGCCACGCCCGGCTTCACCAACAAGAACGGCAGATAGGCCAAGAGGGCGCAGAAGAGGTAGCTGGCTCCTGAAGAGAGCGACCTGACGACATCGAGCCCCCCATGCGAGGAAGCAACCGACTCGGTGCGCGGCAAGGGGCTGGCCGAAACGTCGGCTGGTGCGGTGATGGCGGTCATCGGGAGAAGAAATCGTCGACCGGTAGTGTAAGAGGCCCGGTCGGGCCTCGGGTGGCAGAGGCCGAGCAACACCAGATGAGCGGAGGCGTGTGACCAGTACAGAAAAGGCCAAACTGACCGGCGAGCGCCCACAGCAGGGGGTGACGCCCGATTCGCTCCTGGCGCTTCATGCCGCGGGCTACCAGGCCGTGATCGATCGACTGGGCCCGGGCCGACTCTTGGACGTGGGTTGCGGACAGGGTTTTGAGTCGGTTGGTCTGATTGGTCAGGATCGACGGGTCATCGGGGTCGACTACAGCGCTGAGGCCACCGACACTGCCTTGGCCCGCTTCGGGTCAGAGGGCCTCGGCGTGGCGCAGATGAACGCCCTGCAGCTGGGATTTGCCGATGGGTCGTTCGATGCCGTGTGCAGTTCACACCTCATCGAGCATTTCATCGAGCCAGCAGGCCACGTGGCCGAGATCGCCCGTGTCCTCTCTGACGATGGGGCGGCTTACTTCCTCACTCCCAATGCGCCCTCCGACTTCGAGAATCCCTTTCACGTGCACCTCTTCGGCCGCCAGGAACTCGGAGAACTGTTGTCGACCTACTTCGAGGACGTCTGGCTCGGTGGCATGGACCCGGTTGATCACGTCAAGGCAGATTTCGCCGCCCGGAGAGTGAAGGCCAACAAGGTGCTCGCCTTGGATGTGTTCGATCTTCGTCACCGCATCCCACGTCAATGGTACGTGACGGCCTATACCCGGATCCTCCCTGTGGCCTACAAGGTCATCGCCCGCGGGGACTCTGGGGGGAGTACCGGCATCACCCAGGACGACTGGTTCGTGACCGAGGAGTTAGACGACACCACCATGGTGCTCTTTGCTGTGGCTCGCCGGCCCAGAAAGACGAACTAGACGTGTTGGCCGTGGGGCTGACCGGTGGCATCGGCTCGGGCAAGTCGGCCGTGGCCGACCTCTTAGTCGAGCGGGGCGCGGTGCTGATCGACGCCGACCAGGTGGCTCGTGACGTGGTGCTTCCCGGTGGGCCGGCCTATCAACCGCTCATCGATCGCTTTGGTCCAGAGATTTTGGACAAGGACGGACGTATCGACCGTCCGGCCCTCGCTGCCGTGGCCTTTGCCGACGAGCAGTCGTTGGCCGATCTCAATGCCATCACCCACCCGGCCATCGGCATCGAGATGATTGAACGTCGCAACGCCTACACCGAGCAACCCGGGGTCGTGGTGTTGGCCATTCCACTGCTCAAAAACATCCATCGAGAGGCCGTCACGTTGCACCGGGTCGTGGTCGTCGACACCCCGACTGAGGTGGCCCTCGACCGACTGCTCTCACAACGCCAGATGGATCGCACCGACGCCGAAGCCCGCATCAAGGCTCAGATCAGCCGGGAAGAGCGCAAAGAGGGCGCGGACTACGTGCTCGACAACTCGGGCGACCGCCAGGCCTTGGAACGTGAAGTGGCGAAACTCTGGGCCTGGATAGAAGACCAACGGGTCGACTGAAACACCCGGCCGGTACGATCGGGCCATGCCCGAGTTCGAAGTCGTCTCTCCGTTTCGCCCAGCCGGTGATCAGCCGGCAGCGATTCAGAAGTTGGGCGAAGGGGTTGCTCGAGGCGATCGGTTCCAGACCCTGCAAGGCATTACGGGCAGTGGCAAAACGGCCACCATTGCCTGGGCTATTGAGGCGGCCCAGCGGCCCACCCTCATTATCGAGCCCAACAAATCCCTAGCCGCACAGCTGTCATCCGAGCTTCGGGACTTTTTTCCGAAGAACCGCGTGGAGTTTTTCGTTTCGTACTACGACTACTACCAGCCCGAGGCGTACCTCCCGACCAGTGACACCTACATCAAAAGGACTCGTCCATCAACGACGAGATCGATCGTCTGCGGCACGCCACCACCTCGTCGCTGCTCATGCGACGTGATGTCATTGTGGTGGCTTCGGTCTCGTGCATCTATGGCTTGGGCTCCCCCGAGGAGTACCGCAGTCGGATCCTTGGCCTCACGGTCGGGGAGGAGATTGACCAACGCGACGTGCTGCGTCGCTTGGTGGATTCAGTACGCCCGCAACGAGGTCAACTTGGTCCGAGGCACCTTTCGAGCACGGGGCGACACCGTCGAGATTCACCCGGCCTACGACGAAACCGCCCTGCGGGTGGAGTTCTTCGGCGACACGGTGGAGCGCATCGTGCCCTTCGACGTGCTCACGGGTGAGATGGAGGAAATGGAAGACGTGGTCGTCTTCGCCGCCACCCACTATGTGGCCGGCTACGAGACCATCCAACGGGCCGTGGGTTCGATCGAAGTCGAGCTGAGCGAGCAGCTGCAATGCTTTGAAGACGAAGGCAACTACTGGAGCGCAAAAGCGTTTGGGCCTCGAGCAGCTTGCCGTTCTTCTCAAAGTATTGCAGCTGTTCTCTCAGTTCGACTTCGATCGACCCCACGGCTCGTTGGATGGTCTCGTCGCCGGCCACATAGTGGGTGGCGGCAAAGACCACCACGTCTTCCATTTCCGCACCCATCTCACCCGTGAGCACGTCGAAGGGCACGATGCGCTCCACCGTGTCGCCAAAGAACTCCACCCGCAGGGCGGTTTCGTCGTAGGCCGGGTGAATCTCAACGGTGTCGCCCCGTGCTCGAAAGGTGCCTCGGACCAAGTTGACCTCGTTGCGGGCGTACTGAAGATCCACCAAGCGACGCAGCACGTCGCGTTGGTCGATCTCCTCCCCGACCGTGAGGCCAAGGATCCGACTGCGGTACTCCTCGGGGGAGCCCAAGCCATAGATGCACGAGACCGAAGCCACCACAATGACATCACGTCGCATGAGCAGCGACGAGGTGGTGGCGTGCCGCAGACGATCGATCTCGTCGTTGATGGACGAGTCCTTTTCTATGTAGGTGTCACTGGTCGGGAGGTACGCCTGGGCTGGTAGTAGTCGTAGTACGAAACGAAAAACTCCACCCGGTTCTTCGGAAAAAAGTCCCGAAGCTCCGATGACAGCTGTGCGGCGAGGGATTTGTTGGGCTCGATAATGAGGGTGGGCCGTTGGGCCGCCTCAATGGCCCAGGCAATGGTGGCCGTTTTGCCACTGCCCGTAATGCCTTGCAGGGTCTGGAACCGATCACCTCGAGCAACCCCCTCGCCCAACTTCTGAATCGCTGCCGGCTGATCACCGGCTGGGCGAAACGGAGAGACGACCTCGAACTCGGGCATGGCCCGATCGTACCGGCCGGGTGGTTCAGTCGACCCGTTGGTCTTCTATCCAAGCCCAGAGTTTCGCCACTTCACGTTCCAAGGCCTGGCGGTCGCCCGAGTTGTCGAGCACGTAGTCCGCGCCCTCTTTGCGCTCTTCCCGGCTGATCTGAGCCTTGATGCGGGCTTCGGCATCGGTGCGATCCATCTGGCGTTGTGAGAGCAGCCGGTCAAGGGCCACCTCGGTCGGGGTGTCGACGACCACGACCCGGTGCAACGTGACGGCCTCTCGATGGATGTTTTTGAGCAGTGGAATGGCCAACACCACGACGCCGGGTTGCTCGGTGTAGGCGTTGCGACGTTCAATCATCTCGATCCCGATGGCCGGGTGGGTGATGGCATTGAGATCGGCCAACGACTGCTCGTCGGCAAAGGCCACGGCGGCCAGAGCCGGACGGTCGATACGTCCTTCCTTGTCCAAAATCTCTGGACCAAAGCGATCGATGAGCGGTTGATAGGCCGGCCCACCGGGAAGCACCACGTCTCGAGCCACCTGGTCGGCGTCGATCAGCACCGCGCCCCGCTCGACCAAGAGGTCGGCCACGGCCGACTTGCCCGAGCCGATGCCACCGGTCAGCCCCACGGCCAACACGTCTAGTCCGTCTTTCTGGGCCGGCGGGCCACGGCAAAGAGCACCATGGTGGTGTCGTCTAACTCCTCGGTCACGAACCAGTCGTCCTGGGTGATGCCGGTACTCCCCCCAGAGTCCCCGCGGGCGATGACCTTGTAGGCCACAGGGAGGATCCGGGTATAGGCCGTCACGTACCACTGACGCGGGATGCGGTGACGAAGATCGAACACATCCAAGGCGAGCACCTTGTTGGCCTTCACTCTCCGGGCGGCGAAATCTGCCTTGACGTGATCAACCGGGTCCATGCCACCGAGCCAGACGTCCTCGAAGTAGGTCGACAACAGTTCTCCGAGTTCCTGGCGGCCGAAGAGGTGTACGTGAAAGGGATTCTCGAAGTCGGCCGGCGCATTGGGAGTGAGGAAGTAAGCCGCCCCATCGTCAGAGAGGACACGGGCGATCTCGGCCACGTGGCCTGCTGGCTCGGTGAAATGCTCGATCAGGTGTGAACTGCACACGGCATCGAACGACCCATCGGCCAAATCCCAGTTGCAGGGCGTTCATCTGCGCCACGCCGAGGCCCTCTGACCCGAAGCGGGCCAAGGCGGTGTCGGTGGCCTCAGCGCTGTAGTCGACCCCGATGACCCGTCGATCCTGACCAATCAGACCCACCGACTCGAAACCCTGTCCGCAACCCACGTCCAAGAGTCGGCCCGGGCCC
Source organism: uncultured Acidimicrobiaceae bacterium (assembly GCA_963803215.1). Lineage (GTDB taxonomy): Bacteria > Actinomycetota > Acidimicrobiia > Acidimicrobiales > RAAP-2 > CAWDLP01. The sequence goes on along the minus strand of CAWDLP010000005.1, from coordinate 183,498 downwards.
AGTCGATCGATGACGGCCTGGTAGCCCGCGGCATGAAGCGCCAGGAGCGAATCGGGCGTCACCCCCTGCTGAGGGCGCTCGCCCGTCAGTTTGGCCTTTTCTGTACTGGTCACACGCCTCCGCTCATCTGGTGTTGCTCGGCCTCTGCCACCCGAGGCCCGACCGGGCCTCTTACACTACCGGTCGACCATTTCTTCTCCCGATGACCGCCATCACCGCACCAGCCGACGTTTCGGCCAGCCCCTTGCCGCGCACCGAGTCGGTTGCTTCCTCGCATGGGGGGCTCGATGTCGTCAAGTCGCTCTCTTCAGGAGCCAGCTACCTCTTCTGCGCCCTCTTGGCCTATGTGCCGTTCTTGTTGGTGAAGCCGGGCGTGGCCACCCCCGACACCAAGACCTATCTCTACTTAGATCCCAGTCGGTTCTTGAGCCAAGTGGCTTACATGTGGAACCCGACGGTGGCGCTCGGGACAGTGACCCATGAGTACATCGGCTACCTGCTTCCCATGGGGCCGTTCTTCGTGGCCACCCACGCCCTCGGCCTCCCGGTCTGGGTGGCGCAGCGGCTGTGGATCGGGTCGATCCTTTTTGCCGCCGGAGCCGGTGTCCTCTATCTGTGCAAGACGCTCAACGTCCGAGGCCCTGGGCGCATCGTGGCGGCCGTGGCCTTCATGCTGTCGCCGTACTTCTTGCAGTACGCCGGACGAATCTCGGTCATCTTGCTGTGTTGGAGTGGCCTGCCTTGGATGGTGGCCTTTGCGGCCCAGGCTCTGCGCAAAGGGGGCTGGCGCTACCCCGCCCTCTTTGCCTTGGTCGTGGCCCTGGTCAGCGGCATTAACGCCAGCTCCATCATCTATGTCGGCGTGGCCCCCGTGCTGTGGATGCTCTACGCCGTGGGCGTTGAACACGAGGCCACCTGGCGCGAAGCGCTGCGGGCCGCCCTCAAAATCGGCGTACTCAGTGCCATCGTCAGCCTGTGGTGGATCGTCGCCCTCGGCATCGAAGCCGGCTACGGGGTCGACGTGCTGCGGTACACCGAGACGGTCCCTTCCACGTCGCTGACCGGCAACGCCTCAGAGGTCATCAGAGGGCTCGGGTACTGGTACTTCTACGGTGGCGACACGCTCGGCCCTTGGACCAACTCTGCGGTCATCTTCACCCAGTGGCTCTGGCTCATCGGCGCCTCCTTCGCCGTCCCAGCCTTGGCCTTTCTGGCCGCCGCCTTCACGCGCTGGCGCCACCGCTCCTACTTCATCGTGCTCGTCCTGGTCGGTCTCATCCTGTCGGTGGGCGCCCATCCCTATGCACACCCGACGCCGTTTGGCGGCCTGCTGAAAGCGTTCATGACCGAGACCACGGCTGGCCTGGCGTTGCGCTCGACCGACCGGGCCACCCCGCTGGTTGTCCTCGGGCCTGGCCATGCTGTTGGGCGCAGGCGTCACGGCCCTTTGGCGTCGCCTTCACATCGTCGGGGGCGTTGTTGGTCTTCTCGTTCTCGGCTTGGTATTGCCAACAATCCCGCCATATTCAACGGCGACTTCATTGCCAACAACTTCTCCCAGCCGGCCACGTTGCCGGCCTATCAGATGGCCGCCATTAACCATCTGAACGCCACCCATCCGGGCACTCGGGTCCTCGCCATCCCGGGCAACGACTTCGCCTCCTATCGCTGGGGGAACACCGTCGACACGCCGCAGCCCGCGTATTTGACCCGTCCCTTTGTCACCAGAGAGCAACAGATCATGGGGTCGTTCTCTACGGCCGACACCCTCTACGCCTTAGACGGCCCAATCCAAGAGAACACCGAGAACTGGAACGCGCTGGCCCCCATGGCCCGACTCGATCAGTGCGGGCGATGTCATGGTCGAGTACGACCAACGCTACGAGCATTACGGCATCCCTCAGCCTGAGATGCTGGCGCTGCAGTTAGCCACGACACCACAAGGACTGTCGACCCCACATCGTTCGGCACACCCGTCCCGAACATCTCGACCATCTCGACCTTGGACGAGCAGGACTTAGGCGCAGTGGCCAATCCAGCCGTGCCTGCGCCCATCGTCACCTACACCGTCAACAAGCCCCGCCCCATCACCCGAGGCGAATCGAATACCGGTGCGATCATTGCGTCGGCTGACGCCACTGGGCTCGAAGACATGGCGGGAGCGGGTCTGTTGAACACCGACAGTGCCATCTACTACGCCGGCACGGTGGCGACACAACCGGCCCGAGTGAAGAAACTGATGGCCAAGGGGGCGGCCCTGGTCGTGACTGATACCAATCGCAAACAGGCCTTTCGTTGGGACACGCTCACGGCCAACGCGGGGTACACCGAACAACCCAACGAGCACCCCGAAAAGACCGACCCGAGCGACAGTCCGGTCGACCTGTTCCCGAAGGCCGGTATTGATGCCCACACCACGGCCTACGACGTCGGTGCCGTCAACGTCACGGCTTCGAGCTACGGCAACACGGTCTCGTTCACACCCGAACAACGCCCCTACGCCGCCATCGACGGCAATCTCGACACGGCCTGGGAAACCGGCACCTTCATTCCCAATCCCGGTGGTCAGTGGTGGCAAGCCCACTTCACCAATGCCGTCACCACCAATCAGATGACGTTGGTCCAACCCCAGTCGGGCAACCGATCTCGCTGGATCACCAAAGTCACCCTGACCTTCGACGGAGGCCATGCCGCCACCATTGACTTGGGACCGAGCTCTCGAGCGGCCGCCGGACAGGTCGTGACCTTCCCGACCACGACCTTTCACACCGTCCGCATCACCATTGACCAGACCAGCAACGACCAAGCGTCGCCGGCCCAAGCTGCCGCCGTGGGCTTTGCCGAGGTCACGGTGCCGGGCCAGCACGTGACGGAGGTGCTGGCCATGCCGACCGACCTCACCAAAGCGGCTGGTGCAGCGTCGGCCGCCAACCGGCTCACCTTGGTCATGACCCGCGACCGCACCTCGCCCTACCCGCCTCGCTCTGACGCCGAGACCACCATCAACCGACAGTTCACCCTTCCCACCACACGCACCTTCACCCTGTCGGGCCTGGCCAGCGTCTCCACCCTCATTCCCGACGATCGAGATCGATCGCTTGCTCGGGCGTCCGGGGTCGGACCACACCGGCATCGTGGCCTACTCCTCTGGTCGGCTCATCGGTTCCCTCAACTCGAGCGCCGCGGCCGCACTCGACGGCAATCCCAAGACGGCCTGGCAGCCCGGCCTCGGGGCCAAAGCGCAGAAGAACTCCTGGCTGGAGTACGACATGCCCAAGCCGATTACCTTCTCTTCGCTCAATCTTCAAGTCATCGCCGACGGACGCCATTCGGTCCCCACCTCGCTCACCGTGAGTTCGATGCAGGGCCAAAAGGTCGTGTCCTCGCGGCAGGTCACCTTGCCGCCGATTGCCGACAGCACGGTGGCTGGGGCACTGACAACGGTTCCCTTGGCCTTCGCCCCGATCAGCGGCAGTCAGATCCGCGTCACCTTCACCGGCATCCGCTACGAGGCGGCCAGCAGCTACTACTCGCCCTTCCCACAAGCGCTGCCCTTAGGCATTGCGGAGGTGGGCATTCCAAACCTGGTCATACCGAGCGATCCGACCAACGGTTCCCGCGGTCTGCCAGAACAACCTGCTCACCATCGATGGCAACCCGGTCTCAGTGGAGATCACCGGCTCAACGGCGTCGGCCCGTAATAACGGTCAACTTCAGGTCCGGGGCTGTGGTCCCGACGCCAACGGCATCACCCTTAGTGCCGGCTCCCATGTGGTGGAAACCGCCCTCGGCCACAATACGGCCTGCATCACGGTGCCGGCTGACTGCACCGGGTGGAACCTCAACCAGTTGGTCTTCGACTCCGCCCCCGGGGGCGGAGCTGCTCCCCCACCGGCCGCCAACGGGCAGGTGGCCGCCACGCAACCTGGTCCTGCACCATCGGTCGACGTGACCAAGCAGGGTCCGGTCTCGCTCACCGGGACCGTCACGGGGGCCACAGCCCCCTTCGAACTGGTGCTCGGCCAGAGCCAGAACGCGGGCTGGAAAGTGACTGCCGTCCCCAAGACCTCGGGCCATGGCCGCCACTCGGTCAATCTCGGATCGTCTGAGTTGGTCGACGGCTTTGCCAACGGCTGGCCCGTGAGCGCCAGCACACTCCGAGCGCTCGGCACCAGCTTCACCGTCACGATGGTGTGGACGCCCCAGCAAAAGGTTTGGGTCGCCCTCGTCATTTCAGGGCTGGGCCTCGTGGCCTGTCTCGTCTTGGGCTATCTCCCGGTGGAGCGCTGGCTCTCTCGTCGTCGGGCTCGGCGTCAGAAAGCGGGCTCGCCATGCCGCGACCAGCCGCTCCAACCAAGGGCCGCGAACAGATGCCGACCTAGCCCTTGACGCCGTGCCCGTGGTGGCGTTGGCCTCTCGGTCAATCGGGCCACCGGCCCCCGTGGTGGGCCGTCGCCATTATCGCTGTCATCACGGGTCTGGTGGCCGGCGCCGTCTCGGCCCCGCTGGTCGGTGTGGCCGTGGCCGTTGGTGTGGCCGCCGCCCTCATCGTGCCCGTGGCTCGTCTCGTCCTCGTCGTAGCAGCCCTCGGACTCCTGATCGTGGCCGCCGTGTGTCGTCGTGCACGGCCAGGCCCTCCATCACTACCCAGAAAGCTCCGACTGGCCCGGAAACTTTGAAAGTGCCGGTGTGCTGGTCTGGATGGCAGTGGTCCTTCTGGCCGCCGACGCCGTGGTGGAATCGTGTCGTCGTCTGGCCCATGGACGACCACCTCGCCCAAGCGAGCCACACGACCCGCTTCTGCCATCGCCCACCGAGGGCGAGGCCACGAACGACCTCGACTCGGACCCAGCATCGACTGATCCAACAATGAGAAAGGCCGAGACCGAAACCTCGGCCTCGAACGATCCCTCGTCCGACTCCGCCTGAAGTGTCCGACCGTGAAGAGTCCGACGGCGTAGAAGAGCCACCTCTTGTTGAAGTAGACGACCCCGACCAGGTGTCTTCACCCATCCCCACGTCGTAGGTAGGCCACCGGTCAGCCTGTGGCGAGCCGCGTCCTAACGAGTGAAGGTGGCTTGGGCCGCCAAGGCTTCGAGCGCACTGCGAGCGGTGGTGTCCCAGTTGAACCAACGGGCTCGCTCGGCCGCCCCTCGTCCCAACCGGGCCCGCAGATCGTTGTCGCCCAACACCTCGGTCATGGCTTCGGCCAAGGCGTGGGCCTCGTCCGCTTCGTTGCGACCAGTGGTCAGCAACCCCGAGACGCCGTGCACTACGGCGTCACGATGTCCGGCAATATCGGTCGCCACCGACGGAGTGGCACAAGCGGCCGCCTCGGTCAGCGTCATGCCCCAGCCCTCGCGCAACGAGGCCGAGGCCACCAGCCAAGCTCGGCGGTACCAGTCGAGCAGTTCCTCGTCGTCGACCCGACCGGGCAGCTCGACCCAGTCTTCGAGTCCCATCTCGGCTCGGAGGGCCTCGAGCATCTCTCGGTCGTAACCCTCGCCGATGATGACGGCACGAAGCGCGGGCGTTCGCTTTTTGGTCTCGGCCAGAGCCCGAAACAAGAGTGGAAAGCGCTTCACCGGCACCAGACGCCCTACGGCCACCACCAGTGGATCAGCCGATCGCTGCCCCCCCGGCGAGAACCCAGTTTCGACCCCCGGAGGTGCGACCGTCACGTGATCGACCGGGAGATGCAGCTGCTCCACAATCTCCTCTTTGGAAGAAGCCGAGAGCGTGACGATGCGACTGCCTTGATAGAGCGGGGGTGCCACCCGACGTTCAAACAGTTCGCCCGCTTTGGCCAGACCGGTCGGCAACACCATGCGCCACATCTCGGCGTGCACATGGTGGAGAAACACAATGCGCGGACCGCGGAACCATATCGGGGAGAGAAACGGCATGCCGTTCCAGATCTCAACCAGGGCATCGCCCGCTTGGTAACCCGAGCGCAGACCCCGAAGTGCTGTGTGAGCGAACACGGCATAGCGGCCCGAACGTCGCTCGACCTGATAGCCGTCGCGCCACACGATGCGTGGTGCGTTGGGCACGGCCGAGGTGCGGAAGGTGACGTCGAGCCCGGCCTCGGCCCAGCGGGCTGCGATGCGGTGCGCGTGCAGTTCTGAGCCCCCGGCTTCGGGGTCGTCCAGGTCACGCCAGGCCACGAAATGAATCCGACGCAGCCCCGCATCCTGGGCGATTTTGGCCAGAACCTCGGAGGGCGCTCGGTCGATCTCTGGGTCAAGCGCGTTCGACAGAACTGGCGCTTCAGAACCGAAGGCGACCGGGCCCCGTCGTGGGGTGCCACCGTCCGTCTGTCTCTCCACCCTGGCCATCTCCTAGAACTTCCCCCAGCCCATCCACCATGTGCTGCTCGCAGCGTACCTGCGGCGAGAGGCTCACGTTATCGGTGGCGTAAACGGCGATGATGGATCCAGATAAACCCAATCGTGGTGATAACGACCAAGATGGCCTGGACCACCAGGTCGTTTCGGGCCGTGGCCACGGGCGCTCCGTGGGCCGCCGTGACGGCCAAGGTCAGAGCCACAGCACCCACCACCAGCAGTGGGGCAATCCAACGTCGACCGACCGCCAAGAGGTACATGGTGAGGACCACGGTGATGCTGAGGCAGGTCATGGCCAAGACCAGATATCCAAAAGCGTCTTCGGCCCCGAGATAACGGTGGGAAAAGACGACCGAGAGCAGGACGTCTGGGGCCACGAAGGCCACCGCCAAGAGAAAGACGGCCGGAATGGCCAAGAGCAACAGCACCACGGCCAACTGGCGCAGGGCATGGCTCCCCTGGCGCCATCGAATGGCCGCTTCGGGTAGGAGGTAGTACCCGAGGACGACCGCACCGAAGACGAGGGCCTTCGAACTGACCGAGACGGCGGCATACGAACCGCTCTGACTCGAATTCTCTCGACCGAGGACGATGACGTCGACGTTTTGCAGAAGGGCCACCATGGCCAGCGCGATGAGGGCCGTGATCAGGTCGGTGAAGATCAAGCGACGCTCCTCGAGCGGTCCGGCCAGGGCCGGGTCACGCCGGTAGGCCGCCTCCCAACTGGCTAACCAACGGCGCAGGCCCGACTGATGCGACGCGCCGGGGTGGATCTCGGGCTGTCGGGTGCCGGCCTCCTCCTCTTTGACCGACTCGGCGGCCCAGATGCGATCACCCATGACGCGAGCGTGAATGGCTGTCACCACTTCTGTGATCAAGATGCCCACGGCGGCACCGGCCGCGCCGAAGCCCAGGCCCACCAGGGTTAGCAGGGCAACGGTGCGCATCCCGCCCTCGACCAACAGGTTGACGGCCAGGACCCGATAGCTCCGGTGAGCCTGGATGAGCCCTCGGTCCAAGGAGAGCAAGATCCATACCGCGCCCGCAATGAGGATGGCCGCGGCCCCCGTCCCGTCGTGCTGGCCCAAGGTGTGGGCCACCCAGTTCCGACCGGCCAAGACGGCTAGGGCAAAAATGACGACAGCGGTGGTGCCTTGTCGATGCAGGCGCTCCGCCCACCGGCGCACCAGGTGGGCCGACCCGGTGCCATCCCAACTGGTCACTCGTCGCACGACGGCCACCACCACAGCCGAACCGGGCATCGAGACGACCAGGAAGAGTCCAATGAGCTGATTGAGCGAGCCGTAGCCCTCTGTGGTGAGCAGGCGAGCCAGGATGACGGTGACAATGACGTTGGCCCCGTTGGCCACCACACCGGCCAAGGCCAGGGGGCCAGCCTGCATGATGCCGGCCCGTACCGATCCCGTGCCGACATCGCCGTGATCGTCACCGGTTGGAATGAGCAACTCGCCACCGAGCGAGGGCATGACGGTCGAAGGGGCCAAGGAGATAGCAGCAGGAACGCCCTCAAAGGCGGCTTCAGCCGCTTCGCCGGCCCCGACCAACCCGGGAGCGCCGTCGGGCGAGGGGTCGAGATCCTCCGACTCAGGCACGGCCGAGAGCGTAGTCAGGCCGAGGCGGCCGGGAGATGAACACTTCGCCCCAATCGGCTCACCACCGAAAGAACGGCAGGCTGGACCATCTCGCCCCCAGCCACCGAAATGTGGATCCCATCGCTCCAGCGCACCGTGACTCCCTTCACCGTGGCGGTGTAGTGCCCCGCTGGTGAGAGCATGCGGTTGAGATCCACCAGGGTGACATCGTGGCGATTCTGGTCAGCCACCTGGCGGACCAGCCGGTTGTAGGCGTCGGCGCGCCCGGGCGTGTTCTCGGAAAACGGCTGCCCGTTGGGCGCCAGGCCAGCAGGGTCCACATACGGCATGGTGAAGAGGACGACTTTGGCTCCTTGGCTGGACAGGATGCGCACCGCCTGATTGAGCTCTGCGACCAGGTGGTCGTCCCAGATCTTCTCGCCCACATGGACCCACTGGCCCTCGTAGTCGTGGTCGGACACCTCCCAACGCCCGAGTTCAAGGCCAACCACTTGTGGGCGAAATCTCTGGAGCAGCGTGGGCCACAGCGTGCGCCAGTGCGGACAGCCTGGGGTGGCGGGACCAACCGCCCCCGAGGTGATGATGGAGAGCGTCGGATCGAGATCGCAACCAATGACGGCTTGGTCCTCCACCTCGACCCCATGGCGTGGCACGGCATCGACCGAGAGACCTTGACCGAGTGTCAGGGCAACTGAGTCACCAAGCAGGAGAAACCGGACCGGTGCGCGACGATGCGACGCCGCACCACTCGAACTTGCTGGACCGAGCAACGTGATGGCCGAGATGGCGACGACCGCAACGACGAGGCGGGCCACGGTCCTACGCCATAGAAGCAGGCTGGTCTTACTGGCCATGATGGGCCTCAATGCGTTGGTCTTGGGCCTGGTCACCCTCGTGCAATGCCGACTCCTGGCCATCGGTTGGACTCAGAGATTCACCGGCAATGAGGCCGCCCGCCGTACATGCCGGATGCCCGCGGTTCGGCCCCGCCCACCAAGGCTCCCGCTCCTACCAATAACCAGAACGAGAGGATCCACCAGGCGGCCAGAGCAGGATAGATAGTCGTTCTATCCACCGAGGTGAGGAGCCAGAGTGTTACGTCGCCGGGCCCGGTGACATAGGCGCCAAAGAGCAGAGCCGTGCCGACCGCAAAGGCCAGCCACGCCCACAGATCGTGCCCGAGTGCCATGCGACGACGCACCGGACTGAGAAAAAGACTGCCCACGACGGCTACCGGTACGGTCCAAAGCACCACATGGAGATAGGGCGCCATCGACGACACAGTGTGGTGGGCTCGAAAGAGATAGCTCCCGATTCGTGCCCCCGATGTATTGGCGTTTTTACTCATGTGCAGCGTCTTGGTCAGAACGGGCCACAGACCAAGACCGACCAACGCAATGAGTCCGACGACAATCGGTCGTACCAGGATCGAAACCCGAGCCTCGGGCGCTCGTCGCCAGATGGTGACGCTCAGGCGGACCGTGACCAACACGACCAGGGCCATGGCCACATACGTGCCTTCGGTCTTGGTCAGACCAGCCACGGCGATCAAGATCAGGGCTACGCCCAGGTTGCGCCGCGTGCTGGGCAAGATGAGACCGTAGGCCGTGGCCCCAACGGCTGCCATGGCCCACAGCGGATCGGCGTACCCGTTGGTGGCGTACGGACCCATGACGCCGAAGGCACAAAGCACGGCTCCGCCGGCGATGATCGGTCCGATCAAGGCCAAGAGCAGTGACCTCGAAGTACCGGCCGGGCCGAATCGAACCAACCCTCCTCGAGTTGCTTCGATCAGAGCCCAAGCGGCCACGATTACCACGCAGGTGTTCAAAAGCGCCACCACCACGACACCCAGGCGATCACTGCTGCTGCCCGTAATTCGCCACGACAGGGCAACGGCAGCGCTGAGCAGCGGTGGATAGGGGGCGTGGGAGATGACGAGGACCGGGTTCCGTAGTGCCGCCAAGGCGCCAGCGTGTCCCTCGTTGTACCACCTGGCATGGAGGAACCAGATAGCCCGAGTATCGAATCCCACCGTGGGCGAACGGAGCGCACCCAGCGACCACGCCGACGTTCCGACCACGGTCACAAGACCAAGACCCACCGCAACCCGGTCAGCCATTGGTGCCTTCTTCGGCGTGTCTCCAAAGGTGCGCGCCCTTCGACGCCGCCAGTACCAGGCCACAGAACTTGCGGCCGTGAGCACGACCAGCACCACGAACCAGCTCAACATGGTGCCCCCAATGGCGATGCATGCCATGGCCGCCGCCGCGGCCACGACGGCGCCGGCCAAAGGTGCCATCGCCACCGTGACGAGTCGTGGACCCGCCAAGGCAACGGCCGGCAAGGCGCCACCGAGTCCCAACACAACGAGGGCTTCGGTGGCCAACCACGCCGTGCTCACAGGTTCGGAGCCGGCGGGACCTGGTGACCCAAGAGCGCCGCGCCGGTACCTCGTCGTACCGTGACGTGACCCCCGTGGGTCACGACCGAGGTTGTGACCACGCTGCCCAGACACGAACCCGGTCCGGGTCGAGTGATGACCGAAACGGTGGGCACAGTTGGAGGGGCAACCGCTCGGTTGTCCAACACAGCCCATGCGCCCAACACTTTGGTGATGATGACCCAACTCTGCAGGTTGGCCTCGTTGACTGCCACCGTCTCGCCCCGGCCGATGAGACTTCGAGCCTGTGCGGTGAGACAGGCGTAGTAGTCGTCGTCGAGCGACGCGTTCACTACAGCCTGATGGCTCGAAAGTCGCGTGGCGCTTGAGACACCGTCGTGCGCCCCCCAACCAAGTCCAAGACCGGCCACGACTACGACGACAACAGCCGCCACGATGGTGACCGGTCGGCCCACGTTCACGCCGCCACCTTGGTTTGAGGAGCCGCGGTCGGTGTGGCCTCGGCGTGAGAACGGGCGTGGTTGGCCACACAGGTGGGGGCGCTCATGGCGACAGCAGCGTGTCGATCACCAGCTTGGCCGCACACGAAGACGGCTCCTGGTGCCACCACGAGGGCCGGGGTCGGCACATCAACGTGACGCCAGACCCAGGCGCCGTGAGAGTAGGTGGGAGGTCGCCCAATGGCGGCCGTCATGAAGGCGGCGGCGTAGACCGGATCACGACCGCGTTGGGTTGCCGCCAGTCCAGGTTGGTTGGCAATCACCACCATGGTGACCTTCCACCCGGCCAAGGCTGCTCGCACGGCCGTGACATTCCGGGCCGAGGCTGGGGGGGGAAGCACCAAGCCAAAGCCCAAGGCGGCCAGGACCTGATACCCCGGTTCCTCGGCCCCAGCTCGTTTGGGGACGCCTTGCGGCCCGCCCCCTCCGGCCTGGTCGTAGTGCATGGTGTTGACGGCCTGCCAGGCCATCGACGACTGAATGCCTGAAAACGGAGCGGGATAGGCCAAGAGGACCTGTTGGGGTGGCAGATGGGGTGCCACCTCGGCGTACCACTCGGGCAGATTGACTGGTCGGGTCACGTAGGGCAGAACGGGAGCAAAGGCGAGAGCAATAGGAAGCAGTGCGATGGCCGTGAGGCCAACGGTGGCCGCAATCGGCACGAGACGTCGCCCCCGAGGCGACCAGTGAGCGCCAAAGGCGCGTCGCGACCATCGATCGGGCAGTGCGAGGGCACGGGTGCGTTGCAAGATCACGGCCAACAGACCCGCCACCATCAGATAGGTCACGGCCACGAAACGCTGTTGCACGATGTCGTCCAAGACGGGCAGTTTGCTGAAGAGCTGCCACGGCACCCAACTTCCTTTGCGCTGTAGCAGCGAGAGGGCACCGCTGGTCACGGCCATGGAGCCGAAAAACCAGATGCGCTTGTCACGGTGCCAGATCACGGCCCCGACCACGATGACGGCCAGCAAACCCCATCCGAGATAGGCCGACGATGGCAGGGGCGACCCGCCGTAACCCCCAAGGATCTGAAAGAGCGGTGGCTCTCGTCCCATCTGGGTGCTTACGAAACTCTGCGGCTCAAATCCCCCAAGCTTGTCGATATTGTCCCAGATGCGACCGGAGATATGCGCCGGACCAGCCAGGGCAAACCAGGTCGGGTAGGCCAAGAGGGCCACGCCCACCACGCCGCCCGTGACCAGACCAACGCAGGCCCGCCCCAGTCGCTGGCGCAGCTCGGCCCGGGCCCAGCCGAGCCCGTAGATGAGGACCAGCCCAGTGCCGACAACCGACATGATGACCGTCAGCACCAGAATCTCCGTGCTCAAGAAAAACTGCACGGTGGCCAAGAGGGCCAAGGCGACACCGCCCACAATGGGGTGGAATCGTTGGCGCACAAGGATCTCGTCGAGACAGACCAGGATCAGGGGCAGCACCGGCAGGGCCACCGCCATCAGATGTGCAAACTGGAGGTTGGAGAGCACAAACGGCGAGAAGCCGTAGAGCAGCCCTCCAACGAAAGCGGCTGGGCCCCACGGCACAAACCGTCGCAAAGCCCAGTAAGCGGCCAGTGCCGAGAGGGCCGGGACGAGGGTCGAGGCCACGTTCAATGTGGCCACCGGACCAAAGATCCAGGTCACGGGGGCTAACGGGATACCAATGGCCAGCACACTGGTGTTGGAGAGCAGATTGATGCCGTGGGGATGGAAGAGAGCCGTTGAGTAGAACGGATTCTGGCCCGTTGCTATGGCGTGAGCGGGCCACTGCAAGAACCAAAGAAAAAGTGCGGGGTCTCCACAGCCGCACGTTGTATTGACCGTCGGGTGGGTGGACCAGACATGCCACCACAGCACGACCCCAACCAAGAGATAGGCCGCACCAGCAGCTAAGGCTTGTAGGCCGCGATGGTGTCGTGCGGCGAAGGAGCTGACCTCGGTCTCGGGGGACGGGTCATCGTCCACCCGAAGACTTTCGGCCACTAGCTCGGTGGAGTGCGGCGAGGCAAAATCGGCGCGTCTCGGCCCGTGCCACCCGAAGACGACGGGTTCGAGCCGGTGGCCGAGCCAGCTTCGTGATACTCCTCTTCGACGTTGACGGCCCAGATGTCGTGATGGGCGCCCAGAATGTTCTCGACCGTCAGCATGGCCGTAAACATCGAGTGGTCTTGATTGTTGTACTTGTGCATACCGTTGCGACCAACCGGATGGATATTGGGAGCAGAGGCGTCCAAGTACTTACAGATGACTTCCACGTTGTCCTTGTATTCAAAGTCGTAGTACGGATAGGCCTTCGGCACCCGCACGACGTAACCAGTTTCGACGTCACTCTCGTTAACCAAGCCAAGGTGGGCCAGCTCACGGGTGGCCAACGCCACCAGTTCTTCGTCTGTGCTCTTCCATAGCTCATCGCCCTCAAAGACGAAATACTCAAGACCGAGACAGGTGCGACCGTCTTTCACCATGTAGGGCGACCAGGAACCGAAGTTTTGAATACGCCCGACCTTCACATCAGTGGCGTGGATGTAGATCCAGTTATCGGGAAAGCCACGAGCTTCGGGCACGACGAGGGCGACGGTGAGAAAGTCGCGATAGTGCAGATCATTGCCAGCTCGCAGCACTTCGTCAGGCGGTGGCGGATCGAGAGCCCGAACCAACTCGTTCATCGGCATGGTTGAAATGACATGGCTGGCGGCTTGCAGGGTGGCCGTACCCTCATGCATCAAGGTGACGCCCGTCGCTTGGCCGTCTTCGATGTGGATGGCCGTGACCCTGGTTTTCATTGCAACCGTGCCACCGCCGGCCACGACCTTGTCTCGACACGCTTCCCACATCATGCCGGGACCGAATTTCGGATACTGAAACTCTTCAATGAGTGAGGTGATGTCGGTTTGGTTCCGCTTGGGCATCAGGGCGTTGATGACGGCTTTACCGAGATTTAGGTTCTTAATGCGCTGGGCGGCCCAGTCCGCCGGCATGTCGCTGACCGGCACACCCCACACCTTCTCGGTGTAGGTCTTGAAAAAAATACGGTAGAGGCGCCATCCGAAACGCGCCACTAACCAGCCCTCATAGTTGTTCTGATCTTTAGGCGGCCGAATCCGAGCCCAGACGTAGGAGAAGCCGCAGAGGATGGCTTCGATCAACCCCAAGTTCTTCAAGGCATTCATGGCCTTCAGGGGATAGTCGTAGTACTTGCCGTTGTAGAAGATCCGGCTCATCCGGGGCCGAAGAAGGAAGTCCTCGTCAGGCAGGATCTCGTGCCAGAGGTGTTCGACCTCGGGCACCTTGGTAAAGAAACGGTGGCCACCAATGTCAAAGCGCCAGCCGTCACGTTCCACCGTTCGACTGATGCCACCCACGGTGTCATCGGCTTCGGCCACGATGGGGTGGCGTCCAGCTTTGGTGAGCTCGTAGGCCGCCGTCAGTCCGGCTGGGCCTCCGCCAATGACCACGATGGGTGCTTCATCGGGAACAGCTGCGGTTCCCGTGTCTTCGTTGGCCATCTCTACCCTTCTGGGACCGTGTCCCTATTGACGCCACGCGCCCGATCACTCGGACTTTGGCCTGCTTGGGCACAACGGTGCTGCACCACCGAGCCGGCCTCGCTCCCCACGCCCGTTCCGACCCGTGCCCGCCAGAGGATAGTGGCTGAATCGGACCCTGTGAGGTATTGCGGACCGGTCCTCAGGGCACCGAGATGTTCAAAAAGGCCAATAAGGCGTAACCCGCCAAGCCCGCAGCGGCCAGAGTCAGGACGCAGCGCTCTACCCTCCCCGACCGGGTCAACGTGGCGCCAACCAGGGCCAGCGGGAAGGCCGAGAGGGCGTAACGCTCAAAGGAGTCCAGATTGGTCCCCGAGATGGCTACCACCACTACCGCCGTAGCGAACCCGGCGTACGAAGCGGGCCAGCAGCGCCAACACACCACCAAAAGGGCGAGCACCAAGACGACCCAGGGCACATGAAGCGCCGTTCCAAAGTGATGGTGCAACACACCTCGGGCGTCGTGGGCCAAGGTGGAGATCGGATCGCTCAACCCACCGTGATGTCCGGCTTCACTTTGGACCCGGAGTGGTAACAGAAAATCACCGGTCGCCGCTCGAGCCCAGGCCAAAAAGATGACCACACCAGCGAGAGGGGCCAGGGCAGCCACCACGAGGGCGAGACGCTGCGTCGGTTGACTGGCCCGCCACCACCGCACTCCTTCAATGGCGATCGGGATGAATAACAACACGCCGAGCGGCCGAGTGAGGGCGGCCCCCAATCCGAAGACGGCAGCCCAGCACCATCGGGGATTGTGGCCGAGACGCGGTCGGATGGCCAAGAAGCACGCCACACTTAAGAGTAAAAGGGTGGACTCGGCGTAGCCCATGACAAAGACGAAGGCGGGCGGGGCCAAGCAAATGAGCCACACGGCGCGGCGAGCCAATGCTTGGTCGCCAGTCTCGCGTCGAGCCAAGACGGCCAGTAATGCGGTGGCCACGAGTGAGCAGGCATTGGCCACAACGAGCAGGGCCACACCATCGCCCACACCCGGCAGGTAGGCCAGCGTCCTGGTGGCCAAGGGCACCAAGGGGAAAAACCGAACGGTCTGGTGAAAGTGGGGCCCATACCCCACCCGGGCGATGGTCTCGTAGAACCCGGCATCCCATCCAAGCAGGCCGGTGTGGACCCGATAGACCACGCCAGCGTTCGTGATGTGGGCTCGTGAAACGACCAGGTGGGCCAAGGCCAAGGCACCGAGCACAATGGCGCGAGCGACCAGCCACTGCGCCAGGACCGACACGACGCTGCGCCAACCCCGAGTGACCAGCGATGAAAAGGAACGTTGTTCGCCGCGACTTGGTGCAGGAGCGCTCGTCATCGGCGACGCCACGTCGCTCATCGGGACGTCGTCACCCGCTCGTCGGGGCAAACTCAGTCAGGTTCATGGGCTCGTAGTTTTTGGCCGGATGACTCGTCACCCAGTTATGACCGCCGTAACCGGGGGTCTGCAACAACGCGGTTGCAATCTGCTCGCACTTTGTACCAAAGCTCTGGTAGCCAGGCATCCAGGTCAGCCAGATCCGATGCGTGCTCCCGGCTTGGGCTACCAGACTCTGGACGAAGGCCTCGGGATTCGCCGCATGTACGGCCTTGCCGTAGTCAACCCAGTTAATGAACTGAGGGCCTGTTCTCCTCGGGAAGGTGACCATCTTGTACTGCGCCGGTTGATCGACCTCTCGGTAGACGGCCGGTCCCAGTTGGTCGGGGCAAAAGGCCACGATGTCGCCTGGCTTAGCTTGCGTATTGATGACGTCGGCCACTTGGGCCGCTTGGGTCCGTGACGTACTGATGTTCTCAGCCGAACCAATCAGGCCAGCGACGGCGGCTACGACCAAGATGGCCGTACGCACTTTGGCGTCAGCCAGCGTCAAGGCGCCATAGGACACCAAGAGCAGAAGCGGAATAAAGACAACGGCGGCGTAACGAGTTGAGAACGCGCTGCCGGTCAAAATGCCACCGGCCACGGCTGCAAACAGCGTCACCGCCACGACAAACGACAGCCCCCGGGCCGGGCGCCGAGTACGAAGATCGATGTCAATATGCCAACGATCTCGGGCCAACCCAAAGAGAGCGAGTCCGGCTAGGACGAAGTAGCAGATGGCCAGCAGTCGACCTTGGTCAGATCCCACCCGCGGTGGTGCGCGCCTGATTGTCGGTGTAGCCCGTCACCGCGTTGATGACGGCGGTGAAGTTCGCCGGCTTGGCCCACGGCGTACCGGTGTGGTGGGACTGGAAGAGGAAGGTTGGAACCCACGGGAGAAAGGTCAGACAGCCAACGGCCAACGCACCAAGGGTGAACCGAGCATTGCTTCGGTTCGATCGAGCACCCCCGATGGACATCCATAACAACCAGAGCGCCAGGGCGCCAAGTAGATAGAGCGACCAGTATTGGGAGTAGAGCAGCGCTCCGGCCACCGCCGCCACCGCCACGAGGTTGCCGACGCGGGGCTTTTCCAAGGCCCGATCCACGGCCACGAAACCACATGCCGTCAAGAACATGACGAGCGCATACATGCGAGCTTCGGTGGCGTAGTAGACCGCGAAGGGTGCGGTGGCCAACACAACCAGGACAAACCAGGCCACCGTGCGGCCGCCAAAACGTCGCCCCGCTACCCAGGCCACGGGGAGGGTGGCCACGCCTAAGACACCCGAGAGGGACCGAACCGCGAAGTCAGAAGATCCGAAGATCTTCATCCAAAAGTGCAAGAGCACGTAGTACAGAGGTGGCGCACCGTCGCGTTTGAGGGCCGCAGGAATTTTATGCAGCGGCAGCTTGGCGATGTCGACGGTGAGTGCTTCGTCAAGCCACAGCGGCGAGCGGGTCCAAAATCGCAAGACCAGCCCAGCGACTACGGCCGCCACGAGGCCGCAGGCCGCGGCGATTCGCCACGCTCCTTCGAGATGCAGCGAGGGCGCTGAGCTCTCTGAGCCAATGGCCTCCACGGTGGGGACCGCTACGGCCGTTCCATCCACTCCTTGTTCGAGATCGGGCGCGTTGGTCAGCTCGTCGACGGCAGGGGCGTCCATCCGCCGAATGGTACGGCAACTCGAAGTAGGGGTCGTGGCAGAGGGTCCACTGCCTGACGAGTGGCCCTCAACATGCCTAGGATCACCCGACAAGTTGGGCGAGCAAGGGGAGGGAGCGGCGTGGCGAAGTATCTGACGAAGCGGCTGTTCTTGTTGCTCCTCATCGTCTTCTTCGTCTCACTCTTCGCGTTTTTTCTCGTCCATCTCCTCCCCGGCAACCCGGCCACGGCCATTCTTGGACCGAACGACACCCCGCAGAATCAAGCCATCCTCAACCACCAACTCGGGTTGGACAAACCTCTGTACCAGCAGTACCTGATCTGGATTGGCCACGTCTTCCAAGGCAATCTCGGCACGTCGTTTACCACGCATCAGTCCACCTGGGAGATCATCGCAGCCTCGTTCCCGATCGACGTAGAACTGATCGTCATCTCTCAGATCATGGCCTTTGCTGTTGCCATCCCCATGGCCATGGTGGCCTCACGCCGACCGAATCACCTCTTCGATCAGGTCTCCAGTGGCACCACGTTTGGCATGCTGGCCCTCCCCCCGTTCGTGCTCACCCCCGTGATGATTCTGATATTTGCTGTGCACTGGCATATTTTCCCGGGCCCGGGCTCCTATGTCTCACTGTCCGAGGGCTTTCTCACCAATCTGCACGCCATGCTTCTACCGTCCATCGTGTTGGCGCTGGGCTCGATCGTGGTCTACTTCCGACTGCTTCGAAACGACCTCATTGCCACCTTGCAAGAAGACTTCATCACCATGGCGCGATCAAAAGGTCTCTCTGACCGCCGCATCATGTGGCGCCATGCCTTCCGACCATCGTCGGTCTCCCTTCTGGCTTCAGCTGGCGTCAATATCGCCGCCCTCATTGCCGGTACCTTCGTGGTTGAAGCCGCCCTGCAGCTACCAGGACTCGGTTACCAACTCGTGGTCAGCATCAACCAGACTGACTACACCGTGGTCCAAGGCATTGTCCTCTTTGTCGCCGTAGCGATTGTCATTCTGAACTTCTTTGTCGACTTCTTGTTCTCCGTGATCGACCCGAGGATCGCCCGTGACTGACGACGACCGCGCCACCACCGGGCGAGGAGACGCCGCACCGGGATTCGGTGGAGCCTCCTTGGCCGTTTCTGCGTTCGGCGACACGGCCGGGGCCATGACGGCCGAAATGACTCCGCCCGGTGGCAACGATGGAAATCTCGGAATTTTCTTTTGGCTATCAGTGGGTTGGGTTGTCCTGATCATCCTCTTTGCCATCTTTGCCGCACTGTTACCTCTGCCCAACCCCACGTACCAGAACTACAACCTGCCCCAGAATGCCGGTCCAGGGTGGGCTCATCTCCTCGGTACAGACGATCTGAACCGCGACATCCTCAGTCGCTTGATCTACGGCGCTCGGGTGTCGCTCATTGTGGGCGTCGGTGGCACGATCATCGGCTTCGTGCTTGGTGGCGTTCCGGCCATGTACTCGGCCTACCGCCGTGGCCGAGTTGATACCTCACTCAACACCATCTCCTACGTCCTGTTGGCCTTTCCCGCCATCGTGGCGGTCATTGCCATCATCACGTTCTGGGGTCACGAAGTGTGGAAGATCACCATCGTCATTGGCGTGGCCAGCGCACCGCTGATCTTTCGGGTAATCAGAGCTTCCACCCTCTCCTACGCGACCCGTGACTTTGTGATGGCGGCCAAAGCCCTCGGTGCGAGCGATTGGCGCATCTTGACCAAAGAGATCTTGCCCAACATTATGCCAACGGTGATCTCGTTCGCCCTGGTTGCGGTGGCCTCAATCATCGTGCTCGAAGGCACCTTGGCCTTCTTGGGCCTCTCGGTCCAGCCCCCCACACCCAGCTGGGGCAACATGCTCTACGAGGGTTCAGGTTTGTTACAGGGCGTCAAGGGGCAGACCAATCCGTGGCTGGTGATCTTTCCTGCGATAGCGGTCTTTTCCCTGCTCTTTGCCCTCAACTACATCGGTGACAAGCTGCGCCAACACCTCGACGTGACGGATGGAAAACTGTGAGCCGAGCTGATCACTTTCCTCCGGCAGACAACGAAACCCCAACGCTGGTCGTTGAGAATCTGAACACCAGCTTCGAAACCCCCCGGGGCCGGTTGCAGGCCGTGGCCGACGTGTCCTTCAGGTTGGAACAGGGCCAGACACTGGGCATCGTCGGCGAGTCGGGTTCAGGCAAGACCGTGCTTTCGCGGTCCGTGCTCGGACTGTTGCCAACGACCGGGGTGGAGCTCTCGGGCTCCGTCAAGTTCGAGGGCACTGAAATCCTCAACGCCTCGCCCAAGAAGTTGCGCAGTCTGTGGGGAGCGCGCATGTCGATGATCTTTCAAGATCCGATGACGTCGCTCAATCCCGTATTGCGCATTGGTCGACAGATCAGCGAACCCCTCAAAATTCATCTCGACATGGACAACAAAGAGGCCAAGGCCACCACCATCTCGCTCTTAAGCCAGGTGGGCATTCCTTCGCCCGAAGAGCGGTACTCGGCCTACCCGTCGCAACTGTCGGGCGGTATGCGTCAGCGCATCATGATCGCCATTGCACTGGCCTGCTCCCCTCGCCTAGTTATGGCCGATGAGCCCACTACAGGACTTGATGTCACGGTTCAGGCCCAGATTCTCGACCTCTTGGACTCGCTGCAAAAAGAGCGACGTATGTCAATGGTGCTCGTCACGCATGACCTGGGCGTGGTCGCCACGCGAACCGATGAGATCATCGTCATGTATGCCGGTCACGTCGTGGAGAAAGCACCCACGCGGACGCTCTTCACCTCGATGGCCATGCCTTACACCGAAGCGCTGTTGCGTTCGACCCCTCGGATCACCAATCCGAGCCACACTCGCCTGGACGCTATCGACGGTCGTCCCCCCGACCTGATCAATCCGCCCGAGGGCTGCCCCTTCTCGCCTCGTTGTCCCTATGTGCAAGACAAGTGCCGCAACGAACGACCCCCGCTCGTGGCGGCAAAAGAGCCGGGGCACTCTTACGCCTGTTGGTTCCCCTTGGGTGGTCAGTCATGACCGACAACGTCCCGATGTTGGAAGTCGACGACCTCCACGTGGAGTTCGTGCGAGGCAGTCAGAAGGTCCAGGCCGTGGCGGGCGTTTCCCTCACCATCTACGAGGGCGAAACCCTGGGCTTGGTGGGCGAATCAGGCTGTGGAAAGTCGACGACAGGGCGCGCCATTGTGCAGGTCGAACAGCCCACCTCTGGGCGCATCGTCTTCGACGGCACCGACCTCGGCACGCTGCCTCGGGCCGAACTTCGCAAAGTTCGTACCGGTATCCAGATGATCTTCCAGGACCCAGTGTCCTCACTCAATCCTCGTCGCAAAGTAAAGGACATCGTGGCTGAGCCGCTCGATATCTGGAAGCGGGGCACCACAGCCGAACGAACTGAAACGGTGCGGGCCATGCTCGATCTGGTCGGACTTGATCCTGACATTGCGGGCGACCGCTTTCCCCGACAGTTTTCAGGCGGACAGTGTCAGCGCATCTCCATCGCGCGCTCGTTGGTGCTCAAACCCAAGATGCTCGTCTGCGATGAGGTCGTCTCCGCCCTCGACGTCTCAGTCCAAGCTCAGATTTTGAACCTTTTGGAGGATCTCAAAGCGGAGTACCACCTCACCATGCTGTTCATCGCCCACGACTTAGCCGTGGTGAAGAACATCAGCGATCGGGTGGCGGTGATGTATCTCGGTCGTCTCTGCGAGATCGCCCCTTCGGACGCGCTCTATGAAGCACCCGCACATCACTACACCGCGGCACTCCTCAGTTCGGCCGTCGAGCCCGATCCCGACGCCCAACGCGACGCCGTCCCACTCAGCGGTGAACCGCCGAGCCCGATTCACCCGCCCTCAGGATGTCGCTTTCGCACTCGATGTCCGCGAGCAGAAGACCGTTGCGCCAACGAGGTTCCCGAACTGCGCGAGATTGCCCCAGGACACACGGTGGCCTGCCACTTTCCACTGGTTGGCCCCGTTGCGCCCCAGCCCGTCTCAATCGCTCCGAGCCCCGCTCCATCGGGCTCCGCCTAAACAACTCGTCCCCGTCGCCGCGTTACTGCATCGGCACGGCCGAAGAGCCTTCGTCGCGAAAACACCCATCACGGTCCAAGGTGGGAACGGTGTGACTGGCGTTCAGCGCCGTGGCCATCACCACATCACGGCCGTACCCCTTTTCGATGAGTTCCACCCCCGACGGGCAGCGCGTCACATCATCAACGATGTCGCTGGCTTGGTAGGCCGCCACGGCCATCCTGGCGTCGGGCGAGAGGTGAGCCGGATCGAGCTCACTGAGCACTGCTCCTGCCCCCAGCATGTCCTCCAGACACGGTCGAAGCGACCCATCGGGCCACCGTTCCCCTGCGGCAATCACGCTTATCGAGGCTCCGAGGCTCCGGGCCCGCTTGGCCACAGCCGACGCATTGCGGAGACTGCCCGCTAGAACCGTGGCGCCCAGAACACTGGCGGCCAGAACACTGGCGGCCAGTGCGACCGTGGCGCCGTTGGGCGAAGGGAGAACCAAGCGGTCTCCGGCCTCCACCGCATCCATGGAGACGGGCGAGAGCGAGAGCGATGTGGCTCGGCCAACGCCGGCCACTTCGGCCCCATGGTTCAGAGCCAGTTGGGCGGCTTGGTCGCCTTGGAATGGCGCCGGAATAATGACGGCCCCTCGAGCGACACCAACGTCGACGGTCGTCGTGAATCGCAAGACATCAACCACGATAACGACATCAACATGTGGATCGACTGCGGCCAGGCCCGACAAACCCCAGTCAAAGTTGATGGCGAACAATGACGGGTTTCTCACCGCAACGTGGTCGATGGCTCAGTCGCCAAGGCGACCGACCTCGACTGCCTTAGGAAGCCGCTTCGGGCTCGGTGGCCGCCTCCGCTGATGCCTCTGATTCGGCCGCAACGTCAGCAGGTGCTTCGGCGACAGGTGCGACATCGGCCGCTTCAGGCACTGGGGCTTCCGCGGTCTCGGTCGACGCTTCCGTCTCGGTCGCTGTCGCCGCTTCAGCGCTCTGTGCTCCAGGGAGCTCAGCGGCAAAGTCGGCCCATGCCGCCTGTGCTTCAGTCTCGGGCGTGAACTCACCTTCGGTGTAGTCGAAGTTGCCGATGTAGTTGCCTTCATCGTCATAGGCGTGCTCACCAAAGGCCTCGCGGTACTCCTCTGAGACCTCGCCACCTTCGGCCGCCTGCTTGATCGAGAGACTGATGCGTCGACGCTGCAGGTCGATGTCGATGATCTTGACCCAGAGCTCTTCACCGGGATTGACGACCTGCTCGGGCAGGTCGACGTGGTGCGCTGCCATCTCTGAGATGTGGACGAGACCTTCGATGCCGTCGCCGACCTGGACAAAGGCGCCGAACGGCACGAGCTTGGTGATACGTCCGTAGACGAGCTGACCCACTTCGTGGCTGTCAGCGAACTCCTGCCAAGGGTCGGTTTGTGTGGCCTTGAGCGACAACGAGATGCGTTCTTTGTCGAGGTCAACGTCGAGAACCTCAACTTGGATCTCGTCACCGACGGCGACTACCGATGAGGGGTGGTCAACGTGCTTCCAGCTGAGCTCTGAGACGTGGACCAGTCCGTCCATGCCGCCCAGGTCCACGAAGGCACCAAAGTTGACGACGGAAGAGACCACACCGCTGCGGCGTTCGCCCGGCTTGAGATTGGCCAAGAAGTCGCCCCGCTGCTCTTTTTGTGCCTCTTCAAGCCACGCTCGACGGGACAGCACAACGTTGTTGCGGTTGCGGTCGAGTTCGATGATCTTGGCTTCGATGACGCGCCCAACGTAGGGCTGCAGTTCCCGCACACGGCGCAGTTCGACCAGTGAGGCCGGCAAGAAACCACGGAGACCAATGTCAACGATGAGGCCACCCTTGACCACTTCGATGACCGGGCCCTTCACCATCTCTTCGGCGTCTTTCAGCTTTTCGATGGTGGACCAAGCTCGCTCGTACTGAGCCCGCTTCTTGGAAAGAACCAGTCGACCTTCCTTGTCCTCTTTCTGGAGAACGAGGGCTTCAACATGGTCACCCAACGACACAATCTCTTCGGGGTGGACGTCGTTGCGAATGGAGAGCTCTCGGGCCGGGATGACCCCCTCGGACTTAAAGCCAATGTCGAGGAGGACCTCGTCCCGGTCGATCTTGACGACCGTTCCTTCAATGATGTCACCATCATCGAACTCGATGATGGTGTCGCCCATGACCTGCTCGAGCTCAACGCCGTCAAGGTCGTCGAAGACCACCTGGCGTGGGATGTAGTTGCCTTCGGGATCGAAGGTCCCCATGGGTTCGGGGGAAAGAAGGGTGGATCGCTGGTCGTGACATTAGGGAACTGCTCGCTTTCGGACAGGGGTGATCGCGCCGGGATCTGAGAGTCAATAAGGAAGTCTGGCTGCCAGCGCTAACCAGACAGAACAGGATATCAGCTGGATTCTTTGGCTTCCGCCCAGCTGGTACCCCATGCAATGGAGACCTCGAGTGGCACCGAGAGGTCGACGGCGCCACTCATGGCGTCCTCGGTCAATTGCTTCACTTCTTCCTCTTCGGCTTTGGTGGCCTCGACGATGACCTCGTCGTGGACCTGCAGAACCAGGCGACTCTCGAGTCCCTCGCTTCTCCAAGGCCTGGTCAAGGCGAATTAACGCCACTTTGAACAGGTCGGCGGCCAAGACCCTGGATACCGGCGTTCATGGCTTGGCGCTCGGCCGCCTGACGGACCCGGAAGTTGGAGTCGCTGAGCTCGGGCAGCGGCCGCACCCGCCCGAGGGCGGTTCTCGTGTAACCCACTCGACGAGCTTCGGCCACGGTTTGGTCCATGTAGTCGCGGACTTCAGGAAACGCCCCGAAGTAGCGGGTCATGATCTCGTTCGCCTCGTCCACCCCGATAGAAAGACGCCGGGATAGGCCGTAGGCCTCCATGCCATAGGCCAGGCCGTAGGAGACCATCTTGGCCCTCTCGCGTTGGGTGTGGGTGACCTCATCCAACGGCACGCCGTAGACCCCGGCCGCCACGGCTTGGTGAATGTCGGTACCCGATCGAAAGGCCTCGAGCAGACCCGGATCACCGGAGAGATGGGCGATAACCCGCAACTCGATCTGGTTGTAGTCAGCCACCAAGAACCGACAACCCGCTCGAGGCACAAAGGCCCGTCGGAACCGTTTGCCGGCCTCGGTGCGGACCGGGATGTTGTGCAGATTCGGTCGGTCCGATGACAGGCGACCGGTGCGGGCCACGGTCTGACGGAATGAGGCGTGAATACGACCGTCTTGGGCTACCTCGGCCAACAGACTTTCACCGTAGGTCGAGCGCAGCTTTTCAAGCTCGCGATAGGTGAGAAGGGTCTCTACGATGGGATGGACGTCTCGCAAACTCTCCAAGGTGGCGGCGTCCGTTGAAAATCCAGTTTTGGTCTTGCGCCCCGGCGTCAGCCCAAGTTCGTCGTAGAGCACCGTGCGCAACTGCTTGGTCGAGTTCACATTGAATTCGTGGCCGGCCAACTCCCACAACGCTGCTTCGAGTCGTTGCGTATCGGCTATCAGTTCGTCGGTGATCCGCCGCAGTTCAACCGCATCGACCGCAACGCCCGTCACTTCCATACGTGCCAAGACTCGGATCAGCGGACACTCGACCGTGTCGTGAAGCTGAAGCATGCCTTCTGCTTCAAGTTGCGCTCGAAAGGGTGCGACCAGCTGGGCGGCCAGGGCTGCTTCCGCCGCGGCCGCCACGTCGAGGACGTCGGCCGGTGGCGTATCCAAGGCCAGCTGACCGGAGGGAGTCGGTGATGCCGCCTCCGAACCGGTGAGGGCGGCCAGGCCGTAGTCACCGGTCGATGGGTCCAACAGATAGGCCGCTACGGCCGTGTCCATGACCAGGCCCGTGCCGTCGATACCAAGGGGTAAGAGCGACCGCATGAGTTCTTTGATGTGGTGTCCGACGATCGGTCCGGCCATCTTGGCGTTGAGGGTCTCAGCCACCGTGGCATCCACCAATAACTCCGCACCGATACCGACGCCGTTGGCACGGCTATCCACCAAGACAACGGAAGCCAACGGTGTCCGACCGGGTTCTCCGACCCACCGGCCCACAACCGACAGTTGCGCCGTGTCCAGCGATTCGCAGCGCTTTCACGGCAGCCGATGGCGTCGTCGGCGACTGAAGCGCGATGGCAACTTCTTCGACGATGAGATGGGCGTGTGGTGCCGTGGCCACGACCACTGCCACCTCCGGCGTTGCCGTGGGGGCAGCGTCTTCGGCCGCCGGGGATTTCTTTGCCGGCTTCTTGGCCGGCGTCTTCTTTGTTGTTCCACCGGCCGGGGCACCAAGGCGCCCTTCGTCGAGCAGATCGGAAAAACGGCGCCAGTGCGTCTTCAGTTCGTAGGTGGCGAACACCGCCTCGGCCTCGGCCCGATCCCAGCCGCCCAGCGTAAGATCGTCCACCCCGACATCGAGTGGCACTTCACGAATGAGCGGGATTACTTCGGCGTTCGAACGCGCCACGTCCTCGTTTTCAGCCAAGTTCTGTCGGAGCTTTGGTGTCAGCTCTTCCAAATGGCTGTAGATACCATCAAGATCGCCGTAGTTGTTGAGGAGTTTCGCCGCAGTCTTCTCCCCCACCCCAGGCACGCCAGGAAGATTGTCTGACGGATCGCCGCGCAGCGCGGCCAACAACGGGTAGAGCGAAGGGGTGACACCGGTGCGTTCTACGATGCCGGCTTCGTCGTAGAGCGAGTAGTCGCTGACACCTCGCCGGTTGTAGAGGACGCGGACGTAGGGGTCTTCGACCAACTGGAAGATGTCCCGGTCACCCGTCACCACCACCACTTCGCACTTCCGGTCGCGAGCCTCGGTGGCCAACGTGGCCAACACGTCGTCAGCCTCAAAACCAGCAACTTCAATGAGGGGAATGGCCAAGGCCCGCACGACTTGGCGAATCATGTCGAACTGAGGAAGCAGATCGTCGGGCGTTTCGGGCCGACCGGCCTTGTAGTCGTCAATAATGTCGTCGCGAAACGTTCCTCCGGGTAGGTCGAAGGCGACGGCGAGAGCCGATGGCTCATGATCTCGGATGATGTTGTGCAGCATCGAGACAAAACCATGCAGAGCGCTGGTGGCGATGCCTTCTTTGGTGGAAAGTCCGGCCTGAGCGAGGGCAAAATAGCCACGAAAGGCCAGGGACATCCCATCCAGGAGGAAGAGAGAGCCCTGATCTTCGCTCACGGGGCGAGCGTTCCGTCCACCACCTGTTGCGCTACTACTCGCATGCGAGTGCGTGTCCCCATGGCCGTGCGTTGAATGAAGGAAAAAGCGTCGGCCTCCGCCATGTTGTTGCGATCCATCAGGATGCCTTTGGCTTGGTCGACCACTCGTCGAGTTTCGATCTTGTCATCGGCGGCAGCCTCTGGCGACTCTTCTTCGATGGCCCACTCCTGGCGACATTTGGCCAAGACTTCTTCAATGGCGGGCAATAACTCAGTACGACGGAACGGTTTGACCAGATAGGCCGAGACGCCCGCGTCGCGAGCATCTTCGATCAGATCGCGCTGGCTAAACGCTGTGAGGATAAGCACCGCAACTTTGTGCTTTTGCGTGATCTCTCGAGCCACACGGACGCCATCCATACCTGGCATCTTGATGTCCAATATCGCCAGGTCGGGCAGATGTTCATCGACCAGAGCAACGGCCTCGTCACCTCGCCCGGTCTCGCCCACCACGTCGTAGCCGGCGGAGACGAGGATCTCTTTCAGATCGAGTCGGATGATGGCTTCGTCTTCGGCAATGACGACACGAGCCATCATGGCGTCTCCACCTTCTCCAACAGCTCGTCTTGGCGATTCTCCAGATCGGTGACAGATGCCGCCATGGCTTCTCTTGCTCGAATCATGGCATCGGCGTGGCGGCGTACTTGGCCGTATTCATGAGTGGCCAGAGGCGTCTCCGAAACGAGCGATCGAAGGCGAGCGTCTTCGGCTTCTTCGTTCACCTGGGCCAGCTGCTCGTCGAGCACGGCAAGTTCCTCTCGAGCGCGCACCAGCCGTGAGTGCACGTCACGTATGCGGCGCTCGAGAAGGATCTTTTGCATGGACCGCAGATTCTACGCTGCCTTGCTCAGCCCGGATACGACACGTGGTCTCGGGCCACGATCCACTCCTCCAGCTGGTTTCGATCGACCAGAGGGGCGATACCAGGAGTTTGCGGCGCCGTGACCTCCCCATCTGTCGGAACCGGGTAGCCAAACGGGTCTGTCACTAAGTAGGAATCAGGCGCCACCAGATCACCTGGGAGCGAGAACCCGGGGAGACCGCCGAGAGCCAGGTTGGCTGATCGCCCAAGGCCCGTTTCAAAGAATCCGCCCACAAAAGCCGGGATACCCGCTTCCTCGCAGTCCGAAAGCGCCTTCCTGGTAGCCCACACGCCCCCGAGACGGGCTGGTTTGAGACAGGCCACGTCACATGCCTTGTAGCGAATGGCATCGGTGACGCGCCGTGGACTGGAGAGAGCTTCATCGAGGCAGACCGGCGTTGTGATCCGTTGGGTCAACTCGAAATGAGCCGCTAAATCATGGGGGGACAAGGGCTGTTCCAGGTAGGCCAAACTAAACGGATCAAGTCGATCGAGATCATCGTCCAATGTGAAGGTGCCATTGGCGTCCGCGGCCAACATCAGGTCCGGATAGACCCGGCGCAGGGCCTCTAACGGAACGACGTCCCAATCTGGAGATATTTTGAGACGAACGCGCTGTACACCCTGATTGATCAAGGCGTCGACCTCGTCGACCAGTTCACTCGGGTCTCGAGAAGCTGGAATGCCAACAGCCGCACCGATTGGTTGCGCCTTACCCTCCATGCCCAGTGAGGAAGCAAAGGATTGCCCTGCCGCTCTCAGCTCAGCGTCAAGAACGGCCATCTCAAACCCCGACGCCAAGAATCGTCCGATGGCATTTGTCGAGAAGAGGCGAGCCACGCCCATTGCTTCCATGAGTTCGCCGTTTCGCGCCGCCGCAGCCCGGCTCATTGTGGTGAGGCCCATGGCGATCACGGCATCGGTCACATCACGCACGCTCGGATCAACCGAGGTCCCATCGGCTAGTGCGCCACACTCCCCCCAGCCCTCAGAGTCGTCCGTTTCGATGTGCAGAAACAGCAGTGAGCGCTCGGTGTGGGGACCGACAGCTGTGCCAATGGCTCGTCGAAAGGGAATCGACACCTGCACCCACTCCAAGCCAGTTAGCTGCGGCACTGAACTCACGTTAGGCCCTCGAAAATCATTCCGATTCTGAAGGTCAGGGATCTCGCCTGGCGGTTCGGTGGATTAAGCTTGCTAGCTCTGCCCGGATGGCGGAATCGGTAGACGCGGAGGCCTCAAACGCCTTTGCTCGAAAGGGCGTGCGGGTTCGAGTCCCGCTCCGGGCACGCTGTTTTTCCAGTTCAAGCTATGTACGGCGCGGACCGAAATCTTGCCAGAGAGCCACAAGTCGGTCACAAGCGGTGAATAAAGCTGATGTGATCGCGAAGATGCAACGCCGAACTATCGAGAACGGCGAGTATGCCGATCAGCCAGACGCGCTACTTCTTCGCCAGTTTGTGTTTCTGTGCAACTTCAACATCACTTCGCACAGTGCTCCCGATTTCGATCATCGTGACAGACCGTGGCCGGCAGTCGCTCGGTTGATTCCATTGCACAGACGCTGGGCGTCAGGAGCATGGGTCTCGTCACCTGAACCGTCGGCTAGTCCCCATCGACGTCGATCGACGGTACTGGTGATCGGCGTCGCTTCGTGACCACAACAAAACCCGCCGCAAGCAGTGCCAGGACGAAGAAGGCCCCGGCGGCCCAGACCCAGGCCGCGAGGCCGCGCGGCGGCCCCAGCCAGAGTGGCCACGCGTCTCGCCCTTCGGCAGGTGGTACACCGGGTTGCGGCTGGGGTCCATCGCGTTTGGGTGGCGCTCCCCCACCGAAGATCTCGGTTCCGTTCACTGGCCCGCTGCGCGGCCGGTTCCGCTCTGGCCCGTGATCGCAGATGCTACTCGACCGCTCGCTCGCTCGTGGTTGGGTCAGTCGCTCGCGGCCTTTCGCCGGGCGCGTCGTGGCTACGCTGGTCGACGCCGGGTGACCCCCTGCGCCCCCGTGGTCTCGCGTGGTCGAGCGCCACCACGTGGCCGTGGCGAAGAAACCCCGAGAACTCATGGGTGGCCGTGACCCCGACGATCGGTCGGTTGAGCGTCTGGCCCCCCATCGAACCGTTGTCGGGCGCGTCGCCGAAGGCGAAGATCACCGCCGTCGGCCGCTGCCAGCCAGTAGCCACCGTCATCGGGCGTGGGCGCCATGGACACGATGTGCGCGTTTCACGTGGGTGGCGGCGGCTGAGCCGTGGTACGGCGTGTCACCGAAGGCGAACACACCACCGTCGGCGGCCACCAACCAGTAACCGGCAGCATCGGCCGTGGCCCCCATGGCGACCACGGGGGCGTTAAATCGACTCGGCCGCCGGCCGAACCGTGGAACTGGGCGTCGCCGAAGGCGAAGACGCCGCCGTCGGCCGCCGCCAACCAGTAGCCGCCGCCGTCAGCCGGTGCGGCCATGGCGACGATGGGTGCGTTGAGATGCCGACCGCCCATCGAGCCGTAGTACGGTAGCGTCACCGAAGGCGAAGATGCCGCCGTCGGAGGCCACCAACCAGTAGCCACCCGCCGTCTGGCGTGGCCGCCATACCGACGATGGGAGAATTGAGCGGTTGACCCACCCATCGAACCCAGGAAGGCCGCCTTGCCAAAGGCGAAGATGCCGCCGTCGGAGGCCACCAGCCAATACCCCCCGCCGCCCGGGGTGGCCGTCATCCCAACAATGGGCGAGTTGAGCGGCTGACCGCCCATGGAGCCGAAGTACTGGGCCCCACCGAACGAGAAGAGACCGCCGTCGGAGGCCACCAGCCGATACCCGCCCCCGGCCCCCCGTGACCCGGTCGGTGGCGACGAGCCCGCGGTGGTCGTCGTCGTAGTGGTCGACGGCGATGATGTGCTCATGGACGCCGTCCTGGTCGTCAACGGCGCCACCACCAGTTCCGGATCGCCCAGCGCGTTCTGGCCCCGCAGAACCAGCACATGCGAACCAATGGTGGTCGCCGCTGGGATGGTCACCGGGTCCGACACTGTCCCCGAGGCGCTCGCCAGCCGTCGTGTCCAAGATCGAGCCGTCCAACTCGACGGTGACCCACTAGCCCGGCGCAAAACCCGAACCAATGGCTGTCCACGCCCCGCCAATCGAGGCCGGGCCGCTCGGGGCCAGCTGTGCGGCCGCGGTGACACGGACCAAGAAGGTTTTCGTCGTCACCCGATCGGCGTCGTCCTCAGCCGAGCACACCACGGTCGACAGGCCGACCGGAAAGTCGTTCTTCGGCCTCGGCAGACACGACGTAACCACACCCAGATCGGCGTCAGAAGTTCCCTGCGGCACAGTGAACGGAACCGGTAACGCCCCACCCCCCGAGGCACCGGCGGCGAAGCTCGATGCCGGCTCCCCGGCCAGCACGTCGATCACCGAAGGGACCGTGAGGTCGGGCGCCAACCCGGCGGATGTCGTTCGGTCAATATCGATCGGACCGACCGGTCCGGCCTCTATGCAGTTGCCGGCCTCGTCACAGACCTGCTGACTGTTGGTCGACGCCGTGCCATCAGCGTTGCCCGCCCCCACCACGGTGGTCAGCGTGAAGCTGGCTTGGGCTGGGTCACCCAGACCGCTCCCTTCTTCATCGGTGGCGTTGCACGAAACTGTCACCTCGGCGTAATGCACACCAGCCGGCGGGAGCGCGCAGGTCACCGTCGGCGTCTGGTCGTCGATCTTCGCCGGCGCCAGCGTTGGCGTGGTGGCGCAGTTCCCGACACCGTCACACACCGTCTTCGACGGCATGGTGACCGCGTTCGACTCCGTACCGGCCGGCACCGTCGTCGTCAACGTGAAACTCTGATCCGCCGGGCTCAACCCGGACCCGTGGTCGACCGCCACGCAGCCCACCGAGGCCGATCCCAGCTGCCAGGCCGTGGGGGTGGGCTGGCACGTGATCACCGGCGGCGCGTCATCAAGTTGTATACCGGTCAAGGGACCTTCGGTGAGGCAGTTACCAGCCCCGTCGCAGACCTTGAGGCTGGTGGTGGTGGCTTGACCCTCCGTGCCAGGCGAGATGGTCGCCGACAACGTGAAGTTGGCATCACTGGCCACAGCCAGACCGGAGCCCGCGTCCGAAGCCGTACAAGAGATCGTGGTACTAGCACCTTTCAACCAACCGTTCGGCACCGCGCAGTGCACCACCGGGTCCTGTCGATCCACCTCCACCGGCCCCAGCGGACCCGCCGTGGTGCAGTTACCAGCCAGGTCACAGACCTGCTTCGAGTCCATCATGGCCGCCGACTGCTCGTTGGCGTCACCTACGCTCGTGCTCAACGAAGCGAACCTTCGGCCCCATCAGCCAGCCCGCTGCCGCTATCGCTGGCCGTACACAACACCGTGACCTCGATCTGTTGCCAACCGCTCGGGACCGAACCACACGAGACCCTCGGCGCCAAGAGATCCACCTCGGCCGGGGCCGGGGCCGGCACCGCGGTGCAGTTGCCGGCCTCATCACAGATCGCCCCGTGGCTGGAGAAGCTAGCCACCGTGGTACTCGTCCCGGCCGGCACCGACGTCGTGAGGGGAATGCGATGTCCAGCCCCATCAGCCAGCCCGCTGCCGTTGGCCTCGTCGCTCGCCGTACAGTCCACCGTGACGTTATTGGCCTGCCAGTCACCCGGCGTCGGCGCACAACTGCACCGTCGGTGGCTGCTCGTCGATCTTGATCCCGGTTATCGGACCCGCCGCCGCGCAGTTACCAGCCTTGTCACAGACGGTATGCGTTCCGGTCTCGGCCTCGGACGTGGTCGTGTCAGCCGGCACCGTCGTCGTGAGCGTGAAACTGGCGTCGGCTGCATTAGCCAACCCACTCCCGCTGTCGCTCGCCGTGCAGGCAACGGTGACGTTCTGATTGGACCACGTGCTGGGGGCCGAACCGCACGACACAGTCGGCGCCGTGGTGTCGGGACCGACCACGTTGTTCGGGCTGGCCGACAACGTGAAGTACGTCTCATCCCCATCCACTTGGATGGCGTAGGTCGTCCCTCCCACCGGAGCGAACGTCACCGAGTCGGTCGGGCCACTGCCCACGCCGGGGGCGACCTGGGTCAGGGCACCCACCGAGGCGCCGCCGTAGACGGCGAGGTGCACGTTGTCACCCGGTGTGGTGGCCGCCACCGACAAGGTCACGTCGGCCCCGGCCGATTGGCCGCCCGGGGCCGACCATGCGTACCAGACGGGAATTGACCGGGTTCGCCGGTTCTCCCGACTCGGCTGTCGCCCCATCGGTGGTCCCGGTGGCCACCGGATTCGATCCCGTGCCCACAATGGCGTCGTTGATGGCCTCGTTCAGAGTGGTGGCGTTGGCGAAGTTGTCGTTGGCCGGGGTCCCGGGGTTGGGTTGAATGAGGCTGAACTGGAAGACGCCACTTGAGCCGGACGCCGCGTCAACTTGGATGTCGTAGGTCGTGTTCGCCACGGCCGGAATGGCGGCGGCCGACTTGGTCCGGTCCTCCCCCCTGGCCCACATCGACTCGGGTCAGACACGTCCACCGTGCTCCCCGTGTAGACCCGCACCGCCGGCACGGGCGCGGCACTGTTGGGGACGACGTAGGTCATGCCCGAAGCTGGTGGGGTCCACGAGTACCACACCGTCTGATCTCCGACCGAGACGTCGGGGTTCTCCGTCTCGGTCGTGGCCGAGTCCGTGGTGCCACTGAAGTTGTCGGCGCCGGCCAGGGCGTCGGCCGAGGCGAAGGCGTCGTTGGTCGGCGGTGACCCGCCCCCGGTCAAGCCAATGTTGTGGAGCACCGTGGGCATGGCGCCGGTGCCGGCCAAAAGGGCAATCGCCACCACGGCCAGCAGGCTAAGCCCGACCATGCCGAACCCGAATCGCCGGGTGGGACGGTCCCGCCAAATTCTGGAATCGCTCGCGGACCTTCAACATTGCGCTCCTCATAGCCACGATGGTTGGATCATGGTCACGCCGTTGCTGGTGGAGTAACAGGCCCCGACGGTGATGCCGGCCGATGCGCTCGCACAGACGTTCCCTCACCGCCGCTCGAGGCGGCGAGCCCGAGGCCGAGCCCGAAATGGCAGATGGAGGCGACGTTCTATGCCCAGAATCGAGGCGTTGCCCGATCCGCTCACGGCGAACGAGATGCCGGTTTGGTCCCCGACGGTGAGCGTCCAGGCCCATTGAAATGCAGTGAGGCGCATGCACTGAAGATGCAGCCCGACACATTGACCGGATCGATCGTGCTGTCCGGCGACTGCTGGTTGACACCGACCACCCGCTGGCGGACGTGATGCTGGCGTCGAGCGTCGTGCCGAAGGCCGTGAAGTCGACCGTGACCCCGGCCTTCGGACCAGATGCTACAGAAGTGACCGAGCCCGAGCCGCCGAAGTTACTCAGCGCAGCCGGCACCGTGGCCGAACCACCGAGGCAGATACCGCCCGAGGTATCGAGACTTGCGGTGGAATTGAACGAGATGACGTTGCTCAGGTTCCCGTTGGCAGAGATGGTGGCGGACAGGCCACCAACTGTGGAGATGGTGGCGTACCCACCGATGGAGACGCCCAAGATGGTGATCGAAACGTTGCCGTCCACGGTGAAGGTGAGCGGCCCGCTCCCGAACGAGGCCGAACCGGTCAGCGACACCCCGCCCACCGGGCCGAGCGCCAACGACCCACCGAGCGAAGCCCCGTTAGGAGTGAAGGTGGCCGTACCGGTCAAGTTGTAGCCGTCGAGGTTCAGATCCTGGCTGGCCGTCGTGGTCAAGGACCAGTCGAGCGAGCCCCCGGCGCACTGAACGATCCCGCCACGCTCACCGTGGTCCCGAGCCCTGACACCGCACCCGATGCGTTGGCGAAGTAGGCCACACCACCCGAGTCGTCCAACACTCGACCGAAGTCAAGGCTGGCATTGATCGAAAAGCCGGCGATGGGAATGGAGTACTGGGCCGGGTTGGGCGAGGAGCTCGATGCCTCGGCCATGAAGTTGAAGTCGCCTTGTTGGGCCGGAACCTGGACACCCAGGTCGTTGGCGGTGGTGGCGCCAGCCGCGCTCAGCGCACTGTCCGTGCCATAGAAGACGAGCCCCACACCGCCACCGCGGTCGAGCCCAAGGTGACCGAACCGGTCCCGGTGACTTCGTAGCTGTTGACTGCACCGTTGAAGCCAACGGTGAGCACCTTCGGTCGAGACGGTCCCGGCCAGTCGGACACCGGGTTGTTGGCCGCTGCCGAACCCGAAACTCGAGACAGGGACCTGACGTCGGCCAGGACAACCCCGCCACCTGTTGGGCTGCGCTACAACCCGGTCCGCCCAGCGTCACCCCACCCACGCCGGCCACGGCCCCGAAGGTGAGTGGTCCGGTGCCGGCGGCCAGACTGGCCCCGCTGACCCCGGCCGCACCCAGACTGACCGATCCGGCAAAGGTCACAGGAGTACCGAGCACGGTGGCGTTGCCTGACGCTTCGAGCTGGAGCGAGGGCATGGTCGTGATCGAGGTGGTGGAGCCACCCGACCCACAGGCTGCCCCGCCGAAGGAGCCCTGGGCCCCGATGGTGAACTGCTGCAAGGCCAGTTGGTTGTCGAGTGTGAGACTGGACGTACTGGCCGAAACGGACGAGACAGGGCGGCGCTGGTCAGGCTGGCCGCCGATGTCGGCGGTGCCGTTCAGGGTCGGTCCACCGAGACCGAACGACACGCCGCCGGTGAATTTCAGGTCGAACGACGTCGGACTGGCGGCCAAATTGAACATGGTGTTGGAAAAGGTCAGTGGACCAATGGCGACGGTGCCCACCGAGATGGCCGCCGTGACCGAAGCGGCCGTCAGGTTAACGGCCGCTTGTACCGAGACCGGGACGGAGATGAACTTCCCGTCGAACTGCATGCTCACACCGGGCGCGTAGGTCTAGGGCCCGACCGTTCCGCCCAGCGGAGCCGAATGAGGCTGGCATCGTCCACCTGGAGGGCCGACCCGAACTCCAAGACCGGGCTGCGATGGGGGATACCGAGCTGCAGGGCGAAGACCGGGCTCGACTCGGAGATGTTGAGGGCGAAGGTCAAGGGCTCGCCGTCGTCGGTGTACCCAATGGCCTTGGCCCACGAAGCCGGCAGGGACGTGATGGTGGCGGCAAATCCGATGCTCGGCGTGGGCGGGGCCGGCGGCGGGTTGAAGACGATGCCACCTTGGATAGCCACGTCACCCAAGGTGCAGCCCACTGATACCGAAGGCGTTGACCATCGGCCCCGTCATCTAAAGAGCGGCATTGATCGCCGGCGCCGTCGGGAATGGTCAAGTCGATGGAGATCTCGGCCGTCAAGGGAATCTCCTCTTGCACTGCCGGCGTCGTGGCCGGCTGCGGGATGACCCAGCGTGGCGCTGGCCCCGAGGCCAAAGGTGCCATCGAGCGAGACCTCCAAGTTGATGCTGTTGAGGGCAAGTGACTCACCCACACACGAAGCGCGGCTGACCCTTACAGGTGTTGAACAACGAGATGCCACCCGTGCCGAAGCTCAAGGTTCCGCATAATCGTCGGCACCGAGGCCGAAAGGTTGACGGTGACGATGACGGCGGCGGCGTAGCCAACGGCCGGCTTGGGCTGGCCCGCCAAGCGTTCCGTCCAAGAATGAGGCCAAGCTGCTCGAGAGTCCGGTCGGTCAGCGCGGTGAAGCCTTCATCGGCCGTGATGTCGGCCAGTTCGGAGGGCGTCAGGCCGATCTGGGTGGCCAGACCCGGCACCAGGGCCAGGTTGCTGATGTCTTCGGAGGCGTACAGAACGCTGGCGCTCGGGCAGCGGCAGCCCGACTTTTGACGGATCGACCGTGGCCACGGCCAGGAGGCCATCGCTCGTGCCGTCGGCCGTGTCACTGGCCGGCAGGATGGCCAACAGTCCTCGCGACGCCCGACACCAAACACGTCGAGCGTCCCGGCCAAGGAGCCGGTGATATCGCCACCCGTGCTGTCCAACGTCACCGAGGCGCTGTCGAGGGCCAGGTTGACCCCCAGATAGGCTCGTAGTAACCAAGATTGGCCGTTGAGCGCCCAAGCAAAGTTCCCGGTCGCCGGGTCGATGCACAGACATCATGCTCAACGGTGGCCACGCTGGTGGCCGATGGCAACGTCAAGGTGGCCGAACCGGCCAGGTTGATCCCAACGTGCGCCCCGATAGATGGAGACACCCGGTCGGGATCGGGCCATCTGAGAGTTCCGCCGTGAGTCCACCCACGGTCGCCACCGACCCGATCTTCCAGCTCTGCGCCCCACCCAGTCCAGCTTCACGTCAACGTCATCGTGCCACCCTAATCAGCCACGCTGCCGCTCAAGGCCGACGAACTGACAAATGACACCCCCGAAGGAATCCCGGTGAACTCGCTGAACCGGTCACCTTGACACGTTGAACAACCAGTCACTAGTGTCGGTGAATACACCCGACACACTAACCCCGACCCACGTGCTCGCTTTCGAGGTCAACTCGATGTTGCCGTTGGCCGCAAACCGAGCCCACTCGGATCCACGTCAACGTTCCTCCAGTCAGGTCCACATCGCGGCACAATCTGAGCCGCCACCATCTGGAGCGTGACCGAACCCGGTCAACAGCACCGCCGGCACTCGACCGTCAAGTCCGTTCGTCTGGAGGACAATGCACCCTGGCCGTTCGGGAAGAGCTTGGCGTTGCTCACCGTCGCATTGATCGAGAAGCTCTGACCCGTCGGTCGGCACCGAGGCCGAGAGCTGGGCCGTCCCGCCCAGCAGCGTGAAGGTGTTCGTTGAGACCGTAACCGACGCTGCCCCCAAGCATGACCGTGGTCGTCACCCCACTGGCGCCGGCCGCCGGCAGGAAGGGCACACCGGAAAAGGTGAAAGCCCCGGTCACCGTCTCGGCCACCAAATCAACTGTGATCGGCAACGTCGTCGGCACCGTGACCGTGACCATCTTCCACGATGGGTGGGAAGGCCAGTGACCCCGACGTGACGGTGATGCGCACTCGAGGTCCCGTTGCCGCTGACCCCCGAGATGGTGAGCGGACCGAGCGTGCCACCGACGTTCGTAAAAGACAGCCAGGCGCTCGGTCCAGCGCCCCCGTGGCCCCGCTGAGTTGGCCCACTTCATCGTCAGACTTTCCCGATCTTGATCGATGCGTTCTTGGGCACGGACCCACCCACGGCGCTGTAGATGCTGGCCAACACCCCACCGGCGGCGCAAGCCGAACTGCCGGTTACGTTCAACGACTACCGTCTGGGTGGCCGCGGTCGGACCCACGGCAACATTGGCGGTCGCAGTAGGACGATGCTCCCGATGGATCGGTGACCTTGACCCGGACCACCGCCACACCGGCGGGCCCGGGGGTGTAGGTGGTGGACGCCCCCGACGCCGGTGCGACCGATCCACCCCCGCTCACCACCGCCCACGTGTACGTGAGGGTCCCGTCGCCGCTCCCTGACGCAGTGAAGCGGCAGGTTGCGGGCGCGCGAACGCTCAGGGCGGCGGCGTGAGCGATGCTCACCGTGGGCGCTGTGTCGTGGCCGAGGGGGACGGTGACCGTCGTCGACGCCGTTGGGGCCTGGGTCCCCGACCGTTGTGGGCGGTCACGGCGAAGGTCAGTGGACTGCCCGATCACGGTCGGCGGTGCTGTGAAGCTCACCGTCCGCCGCCCGAAGGGGTGCTTGTGACCGTGGGGCCGCTCAGCTGCGACCAGGTGTAGGTGAAGGTACCGGTCGTCCCGTTCGACAGCGCGGCCAGCGCGGTCAAGGTGACGGTCGATCCCGGTGCGGCCGGGGGCGGCGTGGTGACCGATGACCCTGGCCGACGGCGGGTCAGGCCCCACCGTGGTCGATTCGTTCACGACCTCTTTTACCCCCTGGGCATTGTCCTGTCCGTTGGTCGCCGCCTCGCCCAAGACCATCTGGGAGACGCCGGCGGCCAGGTGAAGTTGTCGCCGTACAAGAAAGCCTTGGAAAAGCTGACCACCTGTTCGGCGGGCTGGATCACCGAGTACGTGTAGGTAATGGGATTGCCGGCCCGTGTCTTCTTGGTAGGGCGTGGTCGTCGAGATGTGCATCCGGTCGCCCGCGGTCGGTGTCGGACTCGCCGACGTCAGGCATCCCGAGTTCTTGGTGAAGTTTGAGACACAGAGTGGGGGTGGATCAGGGGGCGGCGGTGCCACCGGGTTGAGGGTCACCGTGGTCTGGGCCGTCTTGACCACCGAGCCGTCGGTCACCGTCAGCTCGAACTGGAGCACAGTGGGTGAGGTGATGACGCCAGCCGCCGGGGCCGTGAACCCCACCTTCTCGCCGTAGTCCTGGGGACCGCTCTGTCCATTGGGCCAGGACGTAGCGGCCGGGAACGTCGGTAGCCCTTGGTACTGAGGCCCGGGAACCGTTCCGGCCGTGGCCGGATCCCAGGTCACGGCCGGCCCCGACTCCTGGTTCCAGGCGTAGCTCAGCTGCGAGCCGCTTCCGGTCGTGCCTGAGGCATCGAGGGTGACGTGCGGCGGGACCTGGCTGCCGTTGGGGCCGTCACTCGTCGCCAACAGCCGCTGCGCTGCGCCCGCATTGGGACCGATGCCGGCCAGCTGGGCCTGCACCGTCTGGGGATCGCCGAGGATCGAATACCCGTTGCTGGCAACCAGCGCGGCGGCGTCATCCAACATCGTGGCGTCCCCGCCTTGGGGTACGGAGAGCACGCCTGAGGTGAACAACTGGGTGCCCCCAGCGCTGGGCGGGAGGGCGTAGGTGAAGTCGTCGTCGGCCGTCGTACCGGCCGGGAGGGCGTTCACCACACAGACCACGGCGGCGGGGGCGACCACGGCCTGGCACTGGCCGGCCGAGTTGCCGTCGGCCGGGTTATAGAGGGCGGCGCCGTCCTGCGTGTAGGTCCCTCCGGGTTTGGCCTCGATATCCAACGAGCTGGGCACGGCTGGCACAGTGGCGGTGGAACCGGGGGGCAGCAGTACCCCAAAAACGGTGGCGCCCGATGTCCCTCCGGTGCCTGCGTTGGCAATGGTCACCGAGCCGCTCTCGCTGGCGCCCGCCTCCAGCGAACCGGTACCGAGCGACACGCTGGTCGAGATCTTCGGTTGCGTGAAGAACGAGGTGGCCAAGGTGCTCGAGCGTGTTGGAGCTCAGGATCGTCTCTCCGGAAGTATCAACCGTTGACGCGAAGCCGGAGGTGGGGATGGAGGCCCCGCCGACGAAGCCCGATCCCGAGGTGACGTTCACCGTGATGGGGGTGGAGGTCTGACCGGCCGAAAGGATGGTGGGCGCGGCTGACACAGCTCAAGGTTGACAGGCTCTGTCCGCACGTCCAACCCGTCCCGGCGCCCGAGACCGTGACACCCGAGGGCAGGTCCTCCGTGACGGTCTGACTGGTCAGTCCGGTCGCCGTGTCCCCAGAGTTGGTCACAGCCAGGGTGAACGATGGCGTGGTGGGCGAGATGGAGGTCTGCGTGCTGGCCAACGACAGAATGGGTTCACCCTCTTTGGGCAAAGAGACCACGGTGGCGGTCGATCCCGAAACCGGCCCCACGTCATCGGTGCCCATGAGCGTGTCGGTAAGCGAGGCCTGGGTGCCATTGGCTGTGGCCACCCCTCCGAGGTCAAGAGTGAGCGGTGGTGCTTGGGCGCGCGGACCCACGGTCTGGCTCAGCGTGCAGAGATCGTCGGACGCGCTCAGCTGGCACAGCCAGCCGGCCGACGCCGAATTGGTGACCGTCACATTGGCCGGAATGGACAGATCGGCGGTCAACCCGCTGTCCAGGCTCTCGGTGCCGGAGTTGGCAATTTGCAGCGTGTAGGCCTGGTTGGCGGCCGTCAAGGTGGCCGGGCCGGCCAGCGTGGCCGAGAGGACCGCCCGCGCCGGACTGACCACGGTCACGGTGTGCTTCGGGAGCAGGGCGGCCGTCGTGCCCTGGCTGTTGCGCACGTCGTAGCTGAGGATGTCCTTGTTCCCAAGCGCGGTAGCCGGGGCGCAGGGTGAGGGTGATGGGGCTCAAGCTGGCATTGGCCGCAATGCCGGCGGAGGTCGACTGCGTACAGACCACGATGATGGTGCCGCTTACCGCATAGGAGTTGAAGGTCCACCCCGACCCCGACTCTTGGGCACTGAGGGTGGCGTCGGCCGGGCTTCCGTCCGGGATGAGGATGTCGGCCACGACCGGGCCCGAGGCCGCGCTGTCGCTGCTGTTGGCGACGTTGACGCGCGAACTGTGCCTTGCCGCCGGCCACGATGGTGGCCGGTCCCTGGACGCTCACGGAGAGACCGCCGACGCCACCAGGCAGCGTGACCGTGGTGGGATCGGTCGCCGTGTTGTCCGCTGGGTGCAGTATCTCCGGGATCGGGCAGCGTGGCCGAAGCGGTGCCGCCGGGACTGATGCCCGAGACGGCAACGCCTAGGTCGAGCGCGACCGATCCATTCACCGAAAGGGTGAAGGGCGATGCCGTTGACGTACAGGTGACCAACTGGCCCTGGGCGGTCTCTGCCGCCGGCACGCAGGCCCAGGGCCCGGTGGCGTGCTGATAGGAGATGCCCGGAGGGAGGGAAACGGTGAGTGAGCCCGGCGAGGCCGCTGCGTTGCCGTTATTGGTGGCGGACACCGTGTAACTGCCGGTCGCCCCCGGCGGTAAAGGGATCGCTGTGCTTCATGGTGACCGCCACATTGGGTCCGACCGAAGAGACGGTCTCGGTCAACTGGCCCTGCGAACCCGAGTAGGTGGTGTCCCCGCTGTATGCGGCCTGCACGACGACCGGCGCTCGGGGGCTGAAGGAGGTCACGTACTGGGCCACCCCGGCGCCATTGAGCGCGATCGAAGAGGTGGGTGGGTTCGAACCGATCGTGAAGACGACTGATCCGGTCGGGGTCGCTCCCCCACTGTTGGTCGGACTGACCGTGGCGCTGAAGGTGACCGATGTCGCGGGAGCGACCGGGTTGGCCGTGGCGGTCACCACCGTGGTGGAGGGTTGCAGCGCAGGAGCGACGCCCGTGGCGACATCGGTCGCGGTGGCCGGGACGCCGCTCTTCGACGAGATGACCGCGGCTAGCCAACGCGCCGGTCACGGTCGAGGCATTCGCTGCCACTTGCCCGTTCACCGTGATGGCGCCGAGCGACCCCGGGCCGAGCGAGGGCGCCGTCGAGGTACAGACAATCTGCTGGGTGTTGGACGGATTGGGCACACAGGCCCACCCGGAGCCGGATGCCCCGGTTGGCGTGATGCCGACGGGGAAAGTGTCAGTGACCGTCGCCGTAGTGGTGTCGGTGGCGCCAGCCAGCGCGGGGGCAGCGTCCAGGAGGCCGCGGTGCCGAGCGTGAGGGTGCCCGAATCGCTGTCGGTGTCCGTGATCGAGTAGGCGGGCGGCGCTCCCAGTGTTGACGCCACCGTGTTGGCGTCGATCTCGTGGGCGTCCTTCACTCCGCCCGTCGACCCGGCCCAGCCGATGTCCAGCTGGTAGGGGACGCCAGTGGTCGGGTTGATCCAACTTGAGGGATACAGGCCCGAGGGAATCTCGCCGTTCAAGGTCGAGGGCAGGCTCCCCTCCAGCGTCTGTTGGGTGCCCCCGATGGCGGTGAAGGCCACGACGTAGTCGCCCCCGGGCACCACCAGACCGGTGCTGGTTGTCGTCGTGGTCGAGCTCGGGTTGAGGGCCACTTCGACCGGCACCTGCGAGTCGGCGCGGGTAGACCCTTCGAGCGTGGCGCCCGAAAGCCCGGTGGTGGTCAGCGCGGAGTAGCCGGTGGTGGCGTTCCCCGGCCCACGCACCGTCACCGTGTCATAGCCCCGGTTGCTTGTGATCCCGGCGATGTCAGTGCACCCGGTGCCATCGCCGTTTGCGCTGGAGTAGTTGCCGAACAGGTCGAACCCGACCCCGAGATAGCCGTCGTTCAGTCCATTGAGCGACGGTTGGGAAGGCGCGTACCCGAGCCCACCGCCGGGAGCTCCGAGGTCGGCTGGTGCCACCGGATCGGCCGGGTTCACCGCAGCCAGGTCGAAGGAGAGTCCGTCACCGCCGCCGTCGCCGTACTGGTAGGCGTTGAACCCGATGTCGAGTCCGTCCGACGTCGGGAAGGAGGCGTCGTAGAAGGCGCCGCCCTCGGTGCCGACGGCGTCCGGTGTGAGCTGCAACGTGCCCTGCCCGTCGACGTCGGGCGGTGAGAGGCCACAGCCCGGGACCGGGGTGGCCGCCGTCGATGTCCCGGCTGTCAAGCAGGCGGAGTTGACCGTCGGCGTCTCATCGGGTGCAGCCGGTAACGCCACATCAGGAGCGGTCGAGTGGGTAAAGGACTCGGTGAAGATCGGGGTCTCGGTCGGGCCGCCCCCTTCGTTCACCCCCTCGCTGAGCGTGGTCGGCGCTGGCGAGCGTTGTGCCGGTCGACCGCACCCCAACGCTCAGACAGGTCGGTGTGTCGTCGCCACAACTCACTCCGCTCAGCGTGTTACTGCCGCTGTTCGGATCGCTCGTCGCATCCTGCTCCCAGTCGGTTCCAAT
The DNA here is from genome assembly GCA_963803215.1 of uncultured Acidimicrobiaceae bacterium. GTDB lineage: Bacteria > Actinomycetota > Acidimicrobiia > Acidimicrobiales > RAAP-2 > CAWDLP01. Next base: position 140,427 of record CAWDLP010000005.1, on the reverse strand, counting down.
TCCGCTCCCGTCCCACTCTTCCATCAGCGTCTGACTATTTGTCCCGGCAGTGGCGGTACCCCAGTACCCAGAGGCAAAGCAGTGCTGACCACTTGAGCAGTCGACACCGGTGAGCAGGGCGCTCCCCGCGCCGTTTGGCGACTGCGTCGTGCCAATCGTCCACTCCTCGCTGTCAAAGGTCATGACCAGAGGGCTCATTTGCACATCAGACGGGTTGCCACCGATCTCAGTTCCCCTATACCCAACCGCCCAACAGTTCGACTCCGAATCCCCACCACAGGTCACAGCTCCAAGTTGGGCGTACTCCACGCCCGAAGGTTGGGCCGTCGACAGCTCGCTCCACGATCCGTCGTACTCGAGCGTCAAGGCTTCGCCCGTGAACGTGCCCCCGCCATAGCTCTCTACGTGCCGACGGCCAGACAGAACGACGCTTCGATACAGGTCACCCCGGTCAGCTGCGTCGGTGCAAGCTCTCGAGCCAAGCACCTCCCCCGAGGTCGGACTCGGCATCCCGGTCGTTATCGTCCATATGCTGCCGTTCCACCGTTCAACCAAGGTGTTGGTATTGGCCGGAGTACCCGTAGAGCTCACGCTCTGGCCCACGGCTTCGCAGCCATTGTCGTTCCAGCACGAGACGGCGGCCAACGATGTTGATGCGGTGCCGCTCATCGTGGGCACCTGATCAACCCTCCACACTTCGCCGTCGTACTGCTCAACCAGCACCGTGGCCTTGGACTGTCCCTACGTGGCCGACTGCCAACCGACCGCCCAGCAGTCGACGGAGTCTACGCACGAGATGTTTTCCAGTCGGTTCTCCGCCGTGCCGGGGTTCGGTGTCGTGACTACTGACCAGCTCTTCCCGTTCCACCACTCGGCCAGCGACGTCGTCCCCCCGCCGCTCGCGGTGGAATAACCCACGGCCCAGCAGTCATTCTCGGTGATGCACGTCACCCCCACCAGACCGCTACTGGCCGAGCCCGCGGCGTTGGGGCTGCCGACGCTGTTCCAGGTGGCCTGGGCGCTGGCCGGCGTCGTGACAATTCCGATCGTGAAGGCAACGGTGCCCAGGCACAGCACGGTGGCGATACCGGCCCGCGCGAAGCGGCCCGATCGCTACCACCGGACGTGCGCCGCTATTCGCCGTTCCGCCCTCTGATCCCTTCGTCGATGCCTCTCGGGCATGCAACCCTTTCCTGCCGCCCCGATCGTCCCAATGACCGTTCGATCCCAGTCCCAAAAACTTGCTCTGACCACGACTCGCGCCTCATGCGTTGCTCGCCACCTCCTTCCAGCCCACCTTTTTGTCCCGTCCCGTCGACCTCTCGAATTACCGGCCCACCACCTCCTCGCTCAAGTAAATCCCAGGCAACTTGCAGGAACCTTGCAGAACACTTGCGGCAGTATCGAACAGCCAGCGGCGGCTCTCGAAGCATTGTTGGCCACGGGACTCGTTAAGTGGACGCCCGGTGACGTCGGCACCCCCATCGAATACGCCCACCCTCTCTTTCAGGCAGCGATCTACGGCGATCTTTCGCCCCAGCTCCGGCACGATATGCCAACCGCAAAGCCCGATCATGCTCAAGACATCGAAAAGACCGGCGCCTCACGACATCGTAGACCTGGATTCTTCACGGAATCCGCCGGTAATCCTTTGTCGGATCGAGGACTATCTCTCGCGGCGGTAAGCCCACTATCTCCATAGGCGACTCGTCGATGAACATGGCAATACGCCGACCGCAATAACTCGAACCCTGGCCGAAGTGATGGAGATTGCCATGGGAGGAGGGGTTATTCGTCCTTGGCCCCTCCGGTCAAGGCGCAGCAGACGTGACCCACCTACGATGACCGTGGTCCCGATGAGAGTGCCCGAGCTTTCGAAGGCATCGTGACTTCCCCCAAAGGGAAACGAATGTGGCGCTCATCCTCGATTGACCGCAAACTCGCCAACACGTTCGGAGCACAATGTGAGCACGACATCCAACAAGCGTCGTCGATCAATGTGGAGTATTCGCAACGGAGCCGTTCTCTTTTGCACCTGTGCGCTCGCGACAACGGCCGCCATTGCACCCGTGGCCCAATCGCTGGCCAACGCGGCAACCGGTCAAACCGCCACGCTGGCGACCAATGTGACCTGCACGGCTGCGGTCGCACCTCAGTGCGTCACCGTTGGCAACGTCTCGACCGTCGGTGGCATTGTGCCCGGTCTTTTCGAAGGAGCCCAGATTGGTACGGACGCCTATCTGTCGTCGGTGAACGCGGCGGGCGGCGTCAACGGCCGCATGATCCGACTCGATAATCGAGACGATGCCTTCAACGGCACGAACAATCGAGCTGAGATCGAAAGTCTTGAGCCGAACGTTGACGCGTTCGTCGGGTCGTTTTCATTGGCCGACGCCTCGGGTGGCACCGTTCTTCAACAGCATCCCAATGTGGCCAACGTCTCGGTCTCGCTCTCGTCGTTCACCTCGAAACTGCCCAACACCTATAGCGTGGCCGTAGCCATTGGTGGCTGGCAGCTGGGCCCGCTGCTCTGGTTCAAGCAGCACTACCCAACCGCTATCAAGCACGTAGGTATCTTGGCGGTCGACGAGGCTGCCGCTACGTATCAGCTCGGTGGCCTGGAAGCAGCGATGAAACACGAAGGGTACGACATCGTCTACAGCGGCGAGTTCAGCCCCTTTCAAAGTGACTTTTCTCAGCAGATACTTCGCATGCGCGCAGCCGGGGTGCAGTTTGTCGATCTGTCCGCGATAACTGCGCCCTTCGCCGAGAAGGTCGTGCAACAGATGCACCAACAACGATTTGATCCCACCGTCATCGAATCGTCCGGACTTATCTATAGCGATGGCTTCGCTCAAGCTGCGGGCGGTAGTGCGGTGGCTGACGGCATCTACAACTACCAGTCGGTTGCCCTCTACCAGGGCGGTGACAAGAGCACTGTGCCCGCTGTCGGCCAGTTCCTGAAGTGGGTCAATATCGTCCACCCCGGATGGTCACCCGATGCCTTCACTCTCTCCGGCTGGGAGTCTGCCGCGCTCTACGTCCAAGCCTTGAAGGCGGCCGGCGCTCATCCATCGCCCGCTGCGGTCGAAGCCCAGATCAAGAAGATCAAAAACTTCACAGCGGGCGGCCTGACCGCTCCGGTCTCACCGGCGGCCGGCGTGCCAGCAAAATGTTGGATCATGACCAGAATCGAGCACGGCGCGTTCACTCGAATCCCCCCGTCGCCCACCAACGGTGGGTTTCACTGCAGCGGCGGGTACTACAAGCGGTAGGGACCCACTGCTATCAGCGTGCGGGCGGCTGTTCCCAAACGCTACAAACTGGTCGCAGACGCTTACCGATTGCATCGGCCGGACCACCATGAGTTCCGCCGTTCAAAACCAGAGTCCGGTCTACTTGTATGCGATCTCCGCCTTCTGCACGTCATTGACCAGATTCCCGAGCACCAGATTGATGTCCTGGAAGTGATAGCCCCACGTCGGCCCGGCGATCTCGTTGACGAAGGGACGCGTGTCGGTTGCCGCAGCCACGGGAGTTATCTGAAGCCAACTTGCCCCACCTTCGCTCATACAGGTGCCTGTGTACTGCTTTGGGTAAGCGACCCACGGCGTCGAAACAGCAGGAGCTGGTGGAGACATCGACGGGATCGGTAGCGGTGCCGGTATGGGCCAATAGGTCTGGAGGTTGCCCGTGCCCCCTCCGATGGCCGCAGGATTGACACACGCCACCTGGACGCCGCTCGTGGCTGACTGGCCCGTATTGAGGCTGATGCCTTGCCCGGGTCGGCCGAAGTTGGCATTGGCTGGCGGCTCAGATGGGAATGATGAGTAGGCGATCACGCAGCCGCTCTTTTTCGTCGATGTACAGAGGGGCAGGTGCTTAAAGGTCGCTCCAACGGTCTTTCCGGTGGGCACCGTCACGTTCCCTCCGGCAATGATCGCCGCCACCAAGAGCTTTCGGAGCTTGGGGTTGGGATCAACGTTGGCTTGCAGAAGTTTGATGAGCATGACCGACCCCTGAGAGTGACCGATGACGATGATCGGTCGTCCCTTGTCGTAGTTCTTGATGAAGTTGTTCCAGTCGGCCAGCACGCTGGCGTAAGCAACTTGGTAGGCCCCGGGGTCAGTCGTGTTGGCCTTGCTTAGCCCATTCACGGTTATCTGGCGGTACATCGGCGCGTACACATTGCATACGCTGGAGAAGCGAGCCGCTTGATCGTGAACGATTGATTGCTCCACTGGCTGCACGGTCAGATCGGAGTTTGTTGAGGGCTCGATGCTGGCCGTTGGATAAAGGTAGAAACAGTTGTATGTCTTGTTAGCCCTAGCAACATTGCTGGCCACGACAGATCGATTTCCATTGGCAGTAACGACCGTCGTACTCATATTGGCGGTACAGGGGTTCTCGCTCATGCCGGGACGACATATCCATACCGTTCCTGCTGCATCTGGCTGAGAAACAGACGAAGTCGGACCCATCGGCGATATTGCCCCCACCGTTGGAACTCCCATAACGCCAACGATGGACGCAGCACCGAGCACGAAAGCTAGTGAGCGTACGATCCGATGTCTATCCATGGGCAGGACCGTAACGCCCCCAATCTGCCGTGGGACCGCAGTGGGTGTGGAATGTCACCCGAAGTGACACCTTGGTTGGGGTGAATGCCACCCGTCACGGAAGTGGGACCACGCCGAAGCGCCGCTGTTCAAGTACCGGAATGGTTGTGCGCACTCGGGCGACCTCTTTGGCGTCCACTTCGCCCACTGCTTGCACGTCGACATCATTCTCTCCGACCGAGTCAATGATCGATCCGAGCGGTGAGAGCACCATGGAGTGACCGGTGGCACTCGGGCCCGGGCTGCCCGGAGGCCACCACGTAGGCCGTGTTCTCGATGGCCCGGGCCGCCAGAAGCGTGGCCCAGGTCACGGCCTTTCCGGGCCCCCTCACAAAATGGGCCGCCACGGCCAAGACGTTTGCTCCACGATCGATCAGGACCCGTGCCATCTCCGGGAACCGCAGGTCGTAACAGTTCATGACCCCGACCGTGAGTCACCGATCGGAAGAGCAGATACCGGCTGTCGTCTGCGGGATCACCCTCGTTCGGTGCGGTCGGACTCACGCCAGCCCAGTGCGTCGTACAGATGGAGTCTTGCGGTAGCTGCCGACGAGTCCGTCGGGGCCGACGCCAACCAGGGTGTTGAAGACATGGCCCGCCTTGCACCCGACTCAAACATGCCGGCGACCACATGGAGGTCGAACCGTTGGGCCACATCGCAGAGTTCTGTGACAAACGGCCCATCGAGGGGTTCGGCCAAGGGCACCAGATCAGTGGCTTCCTGCCAAACGAGCACATCGTGGCCTCAGGAAGCACCAGCAGCTGGGCCCCGAGGCCTCGAAACCCGTTCGACGGCCTCGACCGACCAGGGCTCGGTTGTGCCCCTTGTCCAAATCGGTCCAGATTGGCCAGCGGCAACGAGCACGGGCTGCAATATTAGCCGTGGGTAGGCCAGTGGTCGTACCGCTCGGGCCGTCCGAGAGTTCGTCGCTTCCACGGTTTTTCAGGGCTTTCTTGGCATTTGGGCCTCTCTGGTAGTACCACTGAGTACGACCAGATGCTCGTCGTCGTGCCACCATGCGCCGCTCGAGCGTCAGGCGTGCCAAACTGGGACCGTCGTCGAGAGCCGCTCGGCGTAGCACGAGCCAAATGGAGTGCGATCACAGGTGTTGGTCTTCACGTTCCCCGGGCAAGGGTCACAGCGCTCCGGAATGGGCCAAGCCTGGGTGGACCACCCTTCTTGGGAAGTGGTCGAAGAAGCGTCTGAGATCGGCCGGTCGCGACCTTTCGACGCTGCTGATGGATGCACCCATTGAAGAGCTCACGCGGACGGCCAATGCGCAGCTCTCGCACCTTCGTGCAAAGCCTGGTTGTGCTCGATGCAGTTGAGCGACTCGGCCTCGCTCCCGCGGCGTGCGCCGGCCACAGTCTGGGCGAGTACACCGCCCTCGTCGCCAGTGGCGCCGTCTCCTTCGAAGATGGCGTTCGTCTGGTTATGGCTCGGGGTGAAGCTATGGCACGAGCTGGTGAAGATGCACCGGGCACCATGGCCGCACTGCTCGGCATTACTGACGACGACGCTGAAGTGGCGTGCCAACGAGCCGAAAGTGACGTGTGGGTGGCCAACTACAACGCGTCGGGTCAAGTCGTGATCGCCGGAACGGCTGAAGGCGTAGCCGTGGCCTCGGCCCTGGCCAAAGAACTCGGAGCTCGAAAGGTCGTGCCAATAGCGGTTTCGGGTGCCTTTCACACCCCCTTGATGAGTGCTGCACGCGACGACCTCCGCAAAGCGCTCGATGCGGCCACGTTCTTGGCCCCCGAGGTGCGGGTAGTGGCCAACGTTGACGCTCGCGTGCACGACGACCCGGCTGATTGGCCCGGCTTGCTCTCGGCCCAACTCTGCAGTCCCGTACGTTGGCGCCACACCCTCTACGCCCTGTCCAAGCTGGGCGCCTCCACGCTGGTCGAGCTTGGACCGGGCGGAGTGCTGAGTGGTTTAGCCCGTCGAGCACTGCCTGAAATCACTTCGCTCTCGGTCTCCAAGCCCGACGATCTCAATGCCCTCATGGATGCCATCGCGCAACCCGATCCCAGCGCAAGTGAGTTGCAAACCCAACAGGGCGAGCACCTGTACATGTCAGAGCGCGTTGTCGTCAGCCCCTGTGGGGGAATCTTCAACCCGGAAGAGTCGTTGGCCGCCCCGGGTACGGGTCTGTTGCCCGGCACTTCAGGTGACGGTGGCAACGGCGGCGCCTCAGTCGGTGTCGGTGACCTCATAGGCCGGGTCGGACTGACGGACGCTCGGACCCCATTTGAAGGCGACGTGGTGCGGTGGTTAGCCACGGCCGGCGAGCGCGTCCAAGAGGGTCAGCCCTTGGTATGGCTCCGCGTCGCTGGCACTCCGTGGTGAGCGGCGAAGCCAGGGTTGTCCTGGTCACGGGTGGAAGCCGCGGCATCGGGGCAGCCTGCGTGACCTGGTTTCTCAATAACGGGGACAACGTCGCTTTCACGTATCGCGGTGACGTAGCCCCAACGGTGACCAACCCCGAAACGTGCTTTCCGGTCTCCTGCGACGTCACTGTGCCCAGAGCAGGTCGAGGCCGCCTTTCGCGCCATTGAGGAGAGGTTTGGTCCCGTTGAGGTGTTGGTCGCCAACGCCGGCATCACCCGAGACGGTCTGGTGCTTCGCATGAGTGAAGAAGCGTGGGCCGACGTCATCGACACCAACCTCTCGGGGACCTTCAGGGTGACAAAGCGCGCCATTGCCAAGATGCTCCGCTTGCATCGGGGCCGGATCGTCTTCCTCTCCTCTGTTGGCGCCTTCGTCGGGCTTGCCGGTCAGGCCAACTACGCCGCCTCCAAAGCTGGACTGGTGGGAATGGCTCGCGCCCTGGCTCGTGAGGTGGCCAGTCGATCCATCACGGTCAACGTAGTGGCTCCGGGCGTGGTGGAGACAGATATGACGGCCGCTCTCGGACAAGAACGAATCGATCAGATGACGGCCTTGGTGCCCTTGGGACGAGCCGCCACCAGCCAAGAGGTGGCGGGAGCGGTGGGCTTTTTGGCCTCGGATGATGCGGCCTATATCACCGGTACCGTGCTGGCCATAGACGGTGGATTGGGTATGGGTCACTGAGCCTCGCCTAACTTGGTAGTGACAAATAGCGTGGTAGTGACGAATAGTTCGACAGCTTGCAACAACAACCAACGACAAGGAGCAAAACCAGTGGACAGCGACGCAGCGTTCGAGAAGTTCCGCGAATGCGCCGTAGAGGTGCTTCAGGTCCCCGCCGAAAAGATCACCAAGGAAGCTCGTTTTGCTGAGGACCTCGATGCCGACAGTCTCGACTTGGTCGAACTGGTCATGGCCCTCGAAGAGGCCTTTGACATCACGGTGGAAGAGACTGAACTCGAGAACATAGAGACGATCGGGCAGGCCTTCGACCTGATCTCCACCAAGTTCTAATGCTGCTTGGCCCCGGCATCCGAGGGCGGCGTGTCGCCATCACAGGACTTGGCGCTGTCACCTGTTGTGGCACGGGTATCGAGAGCCTCTGGGACGGTCTGATTCATCCGTCCGTGACCGGTGGTGCGGTTCCCGACTTTGACCCGAGCCCCTGGTTCGGACCAAAAGAGGTTCGACAGGCCGATCGCTTCACCCAGTTCAGCCTGGCTGCGGCCGACATGGCCTTGCACGATGCGGGCGATCTCGGAGCAGACCCTGATCGTTCTGGCGTCGTCTTTGCCACCGGAGTCGGCGGGTTGGACACGCTGGCGGATCAAATCAGCCTCTTTAACGAGAAGGGTGCACGGCGTGTCTCGCCGCGCCTTGTCCCCATGATGATGGCCAATGCGGGAGCAGCCAGTATTTCCATGCACACAGGGTGGCACGGTCCGTCAGAGACCATCGTCACGGCTTGCGCCGCCGGTACGCACTGCATCGGTGCCGCGGCACGGCTCATTGCCATGGGCCGTTGCGACGTGGTGATGAGCGGCGGGGCCGAGGCTGGGATGAACCCTGTCGCCATTGCCGCCTTCACCAACATGACCGCACTTTCAACCTCGGGTCACTCACGTCCGTTTGACCTTCGACGTGACGGCTTCGTCATGACCGAAGGAGCCGGCGCGTTGGTCTTAGAAGAGTGGGATCGTGCCGTGGCTCGTGGTGCACACATCTACGGCGAGTTAGCTGGAGCGGCCAGCACGGCAGACGCTCACCACATCACTGCCCCGTCACCGGACGGAGCCGGGGCAGTCTCGTGCATGGAACTTGCCCTCATCGATGCGGGCATTGAGGCCGCTGACGTTCGTCACATCAACGCCCACGGCACCTCGACTCCTCTCAACGACTTGGCCGAGTCCCGTGCCATCAACAAGGTTTTTGGCCAACCTGGGCCGATCGTGACCTCTACCAAAGGTGTGACGGGCCATGGCTTGGCCGCAGCCGGTGCCATTGAAGCAGTGGCGGCCACGCTCACCATTGATCGAGCCTTGATCCCACCGACGGCTGGCTACGAAGAACGCGACCCTGAGATCGACCTCGACATTGTGGTTGGTGAGGCAAGAGCCTGGGAGCCAGGTCCAGTCCTATCCAACTCATTCGGATTTGGCGGACACAATGGCTGTCTGGTCATCCTGCCGCCCACCTGACGAGGTCCTTCAACCGGCGTCAATCGCTGCACGCATCTCTCCGATGAAGTTGGCCGCACCTTCTGGTCCTTCCCCTTCGAGAAGGCGGCGAACCAACGCTGAGCCCACGATCGCGCCATCGGCCACTTCACAGACGCGGGCGGCCTGGTCGGGCGTGGTCACGCCGATACCGACCAGGACCGGGGTATCGCAGGCGCCTCGCACGCCTTCGACCACTGATCGAGCAGAACTACCCAGTTCGTCGCGCTCTCCCGTCACACCCATTCGAGCCACGGCGTAGACGAAACCCTGCGCTCGGGCACAGATCGCACTGACCCGATCGTGGGGCGTCGACGGTGCCACCATCAACACAGTCTCTACGCCCGCGGTTGTGGCCGCTTCGGCCCACGGGTCCATCTCTTCTAAGGGCAGGTCGGGAATGAGTGCGCCCCCCACCCCGGCGCTGGCCATGGATTCAGCCATGCGCTTGTGCCCGGCTCGAAACACGATGTTGTAGTACGTCATGACCACGATGGGCACTTCCACCTTGGCCGCTGCGACGTCATCGAGCACCTGTTGGGGCACGGTATGGCGCGCTAATGAGGCAATGTCGGCCTGTTGGATCACTGGGCCGTCCATCATGGGGTCAGAAAAGGGAATCCCGACTTCTACGGCGTCGGCGCCGGCCGCCACCACCGCTTGGAGCACATGGATCCAATCATCGGTCATGCCGCCCATCAGATAGGGCACCAGCAGTTTATGACCGGCGTCTCTTTTGGCTCTGAGGGCTGCTTCGACTGCGGTCACCTCAGGCACGTTCGCCCTTCAGAAGATCGCGTACTTGCGCCACGTCTTTGTCGCCGCGACCAGACTGGGTGACCATCACGGTTGAACCCGAGGGCAGTCGCTCAGATCCCGCCTCGCGAATGACCCACGCCAAGGCGTGGGCCGACTCCAACGCGGGGATGATGCCCTCCAACTGGCTCAAGAGCTGAAAGGCTCCGAGCACCTCGTCGTCGTTGGCCCGGTAGTACTCAGCCCGACCAATGGCGGCCAGATGCGCGTGTTCGGGACCGATGCCCGGATAGTCGAGGCCAGCAGAGATGGAGTGGGCTTCCAAAATCTGTCCCGCTTCGTCTTGGAGTAGTTCAGAGCGCATGCCGTGCAGGACCCCAGGAATCCCGCTGGCGATGGCGGCTCCACCGGCGGCTTCGACGCCAATCAACCGAGCGTCGGTGTCCACAAATCCGGCAAAGGTCCCGGCCGCATTCGATCCTCCGCCCACACAGGCCACCACAACGTCGGGATCGACGCCCCCCCTGAGGTCGCGACACTGCTCTCGGGCCTCGTCACCAACGACTCGTTGGAATTGGCGGACCATGTAGGGAAAGGGGTGAGGACCCATGACTGAACCCAGGCAGTAGTGGGTGTGGTCCACCGTGGCCACCCAGTCCCGCATGGCCTCGTTCACCGCATCTTTGAGGGTCCGACTCCCGGAGTAGACCGGGCGCACTTCGGCCCCCAGCAGCTCCATGCGAAACACGTTCAAGGCCTGGCGCTGCGTATCGACTTCGCCCATGTAGACCACGCACTCGAGGCCGAGAAGTGCGGCCGCCGTGGCCGAGGCCACGCCGTGTTGTCCGGCTCCAGTCTCGGCCACCATTCGCCGCTTGCCCATCCGCTTGGTGAGAAGGGCTTGACCAATGACGTTATTCAGCTTGTGGGAACCGGTGTGGGCCAGGTCTTCTCGCTTCAAGAGAAGCCGGATGCCCAGCCGATCTGAAAGACGGCGGCATTCGGTGAGCGGCGTCGGCCGACCCCCGTAGTGGGCCAGAATGCTGTCCAGCTCTTTCCGAAAGGCAGGATCGTCCCAGGCCGAACGAAACGCCACCTCGACCTCTTGGCAGGCTGGGACCAGGGATTCGGGCACGAAGCGTCCCCCGTACTCCCCGAAGCGGCCATCCGCTCCGGGGTCGCCCATCAAGCTCAACGATCTCTCCAGTCGTAGGGCCCCTCATCGGTCTCTTCTGGACCCGCGGGCGGTTGGGCAGCCCGAGCATTCACGACAAAGTCACGTAGTTTCTGCGGGTCTTTCACACCGGGCGACGATTCAACGCCGCTATCCACATCGACCCCAAAGGGGTGCAGGTGGCTCACGGCCTGTCCTACGTTGTCGGGACGAAGACCACCGGCCACGATCATCCGACTCGGATTATCGACCCCTTCGGCCAAACGCCAGTCGAAAACCTCACCCGACCCTGGGCTGGCCCCATCGATCAGCAAGTAGTCAGCGCCGAACTCTGGAAAGCGCTTAATGGTCCGATCTCCGGCGGTGAAGGCTTTGATGGTCCGGTTCACCCGTTGGCGAATCCATTGGCTGTCTTCGGCCGTCTCGTGACCGCTCAATTGCACCGCACCCAGGCCAATCTGGTTGGCGATCTCGACCACCCGTTTGGGCGACTCATCACGGAAGACCCCGACAGTGAGAATATCCAAGGGCAGTCGTTTGACGATGTCGGCCACCGCTTGGGCTGACACCTGTCGCGGCGACGGGGCGAAAATGAATCCGACGGCGTCGGCGCCAAAGCTAATGGCGAGGAGCGCATCGGCCTCCGAGGTGATGCCGCAGATTTTTACAAACAGTTCGTCGCTCAACCGACTAACTCCTTTACCGCGATAGCCGGATCGGAGGCGGTGACCAAGGTCTCCCCCACCAAGATGGCGTCAAAGCCGGCCGTGGCCAATCGATCAACATCCTGGCGACTGGCAATACCGGACTCGGCCACCGAGATCACGCCCTTGGGCAGAGCACGCACCATGCCAAGCGCTCGCGCCGTATCGACTTCAAACGTCTTCAAGTCTCTTTGGTTGATACCAATCAGATTGGACCCAATGGCGACCGCTCGTTCGAGCTCGCCCTCGTCGTGCACCTCGACCAACGCGGCCAGATCGAAGGTGGCGGCCAAGGCGGCAAACTCAGCCAGCTCATCGGGCGTAAGCGCCGCCACAATGAGGAGCACGGCGTCTGCGCCCATAATTCTGGCTTCGGCCACATCGGCCGCGCTGACCGTGAAGTCCTTTCGCAAGGTCGGCAGTCCTGATGCGGCCTTGGCTGCTCGTAGATCTTCGACTGAACCACCAAAGAATTCGACGTCGGTAAGAACCGACAGGCAGGCGGCACCGCCGTCTCGATAGGCCCGAGCTACCAGGGCCGGGTCGAGATCAGGGGCCAGGTCACCTTTCGAGGGCGACCGGCGCTTCACTTCGGCGATCAAGGCCACCCCGGACGAAGCCACCAGCGCGCCGCTGAAATCCAGTGGTTTTGGCGAAGCCATCGCTTCAGCGGTGAGATCAGCCAATCCGTGGATATCTCCGCCCAATGCAGCCCGATGGGCGTCGACGATCTCGCTGAGGTAAGCCCGCATGGTCGCCCCAGCGTAGCGGGAGCAGGGCTGCGCCAAGATGGTTCTTCGAGGTGGCAGGCTACGTCGGTGGATAGTCCGAACGGCACAATCGTTGTCATTGAAGACGACAACCACATCTCAGATCTCGTCGCCCTCTATCTGCGCCGCGACGGCTTTCGGGTCTTGCAGGCCAGTGATGGCGAGTCGGGCCTGGCCCAGGCTGAGCAAGAGAAGGCTCGCCTCGTCATCGTCGACGTCGGTCTCCCGGGCGAGATCGATGGCTTTGAGGTCTGTCGCCGCATCCGACGAGGGAGCGAGACCCCGATCGTGATGCTGACGGCCCGAGACGACGAGTTCGATCGGATCTTGGGCCTTGAGCTGGGCGCCGACGACTACGTCACCAAGCCCTTCTCTGCCCGGGAACTCACGGCGAGGGTCCACGCCATTTTGCGGCGGACCGCGACCGCTCTGGCCTCGACCGAAAAGGTGCCCGAGATCATCGTCATGGGGCCGATTGAGATCGACAACGGGCGCCGCGAGATTCGACGAGACGGCGACGTCGTGAACCTCACCTCCCGTGAGTTCGATCTGCTGGCCTATCTGGCCCTCAATCGAGGACTGGCTCTCTCTCGCCAACAGCTCCTTGACGGCGTCTGGGGCGAAGGTTGGTATGGCGATGAGCGCACAGTAGATGTCCACGTGCGCCAGCTCCGCAAGAAACTGGGCGATGCCCTTCCCCTTGCCACGGTGTGGGGCATGGGCTACCGGCTCGGGTAAAGGGCGCTATGAGGCGACGTCTGACCGTTGCCATCTTGCTCTTGGTGGCGGCCACACTCATCGTCACAAGTGTCGGTGGTTTGCTGCTCATCCAACGAGCGGCCACCAACACGGCCGAGCAACAGCTTTACTCGCAGCTCTCCTCGTTGCGCACCGCGACGGCAAGCCAACAGACCACCGACTTTAAAGACTTCAGTGCATTCCAGCTGACCGGCGGTTATGCGTCCCTCTCGGTCGTTGGTCTCACGCTGAAGGCCAACTCTCGAGCGCACTACCTGATTCGCTCAGATCGGTTGATTTGCGAAGCAGAGTCCTCTTGGAGGGCAAAGCCGTGGCGGGGCGGACGCACAACCTCGTCTACGCCTTGGTCCCCCTCGATCTCAGTACTGAAGCCAAGAATCTGGTGAAGCCTCCGGTGGCCTATGAAGACACCGCCGTTCTCGTTGCCACCAAGACCGTGCGATCGCCGGTCACTGGCATTGGCTACTTTGCCTTGGTCGGCCTGGCAGCCCTAGCCGTGGCCACGGCCGTGGCCTACTGGCTGGCCAGCCGATTCTCTCGGCCTCTGGTGACGGCGGCCGACGTGACCGGTCGGATCGCCGGCGGTGATCTGCAGGCCAGAATGCCCGGGTCACGCGACGATCTTCCCGAGTTCGCGGCCTTGGCCGACTCGATCGACACCATGGCCGACAGCTTGGAACGGGCTCGCCTCCAGCAGCGACAGTTCCTGCTCTCGGTGAGCCACGACCTGCGTACGCCGCTCACCTCTATTCGCGGCTACGCCGAAGCGATTGCCGAAGGTGCGACCGACGACGTCATGGGCGCGGTCGATGTCATTCGATCTGAATCCCTCCGACTGGAGCGCTTAGTCCGTGACCTCTTAGACCTCGCTCGCCTCGATGCGCAGCGATTTTCTTTCTCCATCACGACCCTCTCGGTGGACCATGTCTTGGACGCGGCCACGACTAGCTTCGCCAATCAAGCAGCCCAGGCCGGTCTCGCGCTTGAGCGGTCACCCATCAGCGCCCGATTTCGCCATTGCGGCCGACGCCGATCGTGTGGCCCAGATCCTGGCCAACCTGATTGAAAACGCCTTCCGCTATGCCAGCAGCCGCGTCGCCCTTGGCGCCCGAGAAGCCGAAGATCACGTCCTGCTCTGGGTAGTGGACGACGGTCAAGGCATCGACCCCGACAACCTGCCTCGGGTCTTCGAACCCCACTTCACCGCCGAACGGGCCGACTCCCGCCGCTCGGGCAGCGGTCTCGGTCTGGCCATCGTGGCCGAACTGGCCGTGGCCATGGGCGGTGGAGTGCGGGCGGAGTCGCCGGCCGTAGGCGATCACGGCACCCGGATCTTGGTCTGGTTACCCAAGGCGGTAGCTGGAGTTTCCACGCTCTAGGAGCCAAATAGTTGCAACACTGTGGCCATGTCCGCCTACCACCCCTTCCAGTGGCACGACCTCTTCGTCGGGACCATCGGTGCCTCCGCCGCCCTCACCGGTCTGCTCTTCGTTGCCATCTCCATCAACTTGCAGCAGATCTTGAAGTTCCCGAACCTACCGGGACGGGCCGGCGGCACCTTGGGCATCTTGCTCAGCGCGTTGGTGGTGTCATGTTTTGGTCTGGCCCCTGGTCAAAGCAACACGACTCTCGGCGTGGAGATCGCTCTCACCGGGGCTGTCGTCACGTTCCAAGCGGCCTGGATAACCCTCCACAATAGAAAGGTCGACGATCCCAAAACCTGGAGGGTTGAACGATTCCTCACGCTCTTTCTCTCCGACGCCGCGTTCTTGATTGGTGGCATCAGCCTTGCCACCGGCGTGGGTGGTGGCCTCTATTGGGTCCTCGCCGCCCTGGTCTTGGCCTTCACCGTGACCGTAATCAATGCCTGGGTGCTGCTGGTTGAAGTGCTTCGCTAACGCGTGGCCGGCCTCGATCTGGGGCCCGAGGCCACGGCGCTCAACCGTTGATGAGTGGAAGTTCTCGCACGAGAACCTCGGCGCCGCTGCTGAGCTTCAGCGTGCTCTCGGTCTCGACTGTGCGATGGACGTAGGCCAATCCGATCGATGCTCCGAGCGCCTCGCTATAGGTCAGCTGAGGTCACACACGACCTCGCTCCCGCCTGCTCGAGCTCATCGCCCACTGAGACCTCGCCGCTTACGGCCACCAGCCCCATTAGTCGGCGCGGCACGTTGTTACCACGAGCGTCCAGTCGACCGACCAGTTCTTGCCCGGTGTAACAGCCTTTGGTGAAGCTCACGGCACCATCCAAGAGATGAGCCTCGGCCGGCACAGTGGCGTCATCGAGTTCTCTCCCCATGACCGGAAGGCCCGATTCGATGCGCCACATCTCCCAGGTCGACGCATCGATATGCGGCACGTCTTCTGCCACGACAGGATCGGCACCGACCAGGTCATATCCGCTCCAACCGTTCCAATCGACGGGAAGGTAGAGCGGTCCAGACTCTGGGCTGGGGTTGGTCGCAGCAACTCCAAGGGCGCTCACATCGGCCACGCTGGTCAACGAGGTGCCTCGAAGGGCCAGGCAGCGCCAATCGAGCGGCGCAATCTCGACCTTGGTGCGAAGTTTGAAACGCCCGAGCCGCGCCAGCACGGTTTCTCTGAAACCACCATCGACGTCAACGACGAACTGCTCCTCATTGGTGCGAGTGACCCGGATGAGGGCCGAGAGCTTTCCGTTGGGCTCGAGCAGCAGGGCATCGGCACACTGTCCAAGGCCCAAAGCGACCACGTCTTGGCTGCACTGACCTTGAAGGTAGGCCTCGGCGTCTGGACCGGTGAGGGAGATGAAGTCACGCGGTCGTTGGTAGGAAGACAGCGCCGAGCGTGAGCTAGCCACGGCGGGCCGCCGCCATCTGCCGGGCTGCGGTGACCGCCACCAACAGTGCTTTGGCTTTGTGGGCGCATTCAGCGTCTTCAGTGGCCGGGTCGCTGTCAGCCACGATGCCCGCCCCGGCTTGGACAAAAGCCCGACCGTCGGGTGCGACCACCATGGTGCGAATAGCAATGGCAGTGTCCAAGTTGCCTGAGAAGTCGAGATATCCCACCACCCCGCCGTAGACACCGCGTTTGGTGGGTTCCAGCTCATCGATGATTTCCATAGCTCGGACCTTGGGCGCGCCCGAGAGCGTGCCCGCGGGCAAGGTGGCTCGCAGCACATCAATCGGGCCTTTCCCGGTGGCCAGCTGCCCTGTGACCTGTGAGGTCAGATGCATGATGTGGCTGTAGCGCTCAACCGTCATGAACTCTTCGACGCTCTCTGTGCCGAACTGCACGACCCGACCAACGTCATTGCGGGCCAAATCGACCAGCATGATGTGCTCAGCCACTTCCTTCGGGTCTTCGCTTAGCTCGCCCCCCAACAAGCGGTCGTGTTCGGCGTTCTCGCCCCGGGGTCGAGATCCGGCAATTGGGCGCGAGGTCACTACGCCTTCGCGCAGTCGCACCATGGGCTCGGGCGACGATCCGACTACCGTCAGTTCTGGGAAACGCAGGAAGTAGAGGTACGGACTCGGGTTGAGCAAACGCAGGGCCCGGTAGACCTCCATGGGGTCGGCCTCTAGCTGAAGGTCGAAGCGCTGCGAGAGCACGACCTGGAAGATGTCGCCGGCCTCTACATACTCTTTGGCCACAGCGACCGCTCGACAGAACGAATCAGCCGAGAGGGTGCGGACCGCCTCGGCTGGTTCGAGATGACGGCTCGGTGCTGGGACCGGCCCACCGGCGACCGGTCGAAAACAGTCGGCCGCCAGTTCGGACAGTCGCTGGCCGGCAGCCTCGTAGGCAGCCAGTGTGGCCTCTTCGTCCCACTCGGTCTCCACCACCACGTTGTCGATCAACACGATGCGTTGACGCCAATGGTCAAACGCCGCCAACTGGCCGATGACCACGACGGCGGCATCAGGGAAGCCCAGATCATCGGAGGGCGTATCGGGCAACGCCTCGATCTCGCGCACCACGTCGTAACCCAGGTAACCCACCACTCCCCCGTGAAGCGGCGGCAGTTCCTCTAAGCCGGGTGACTGGTAGGTGCCGATGAGGTGTTGCAACGCATCCAAGATGCCGTCGTTCGTCTCACCCAACCCGAGCGACCCGTTAGCCACAACATTGCGACCTCGAGCCGTCAAGGTAGCCAGTGGTCGACGGCCCACGAACGAGTAGCGACCCCAGCGCTCGCCGCCCTCTACTGATTCGAGCAGAAAGCCCGAATCTTCACCGACCACACTCAGAAAGGCCGCCACCGGCGTCAAGGTGTCAGCCACCACCTCGCGCCATACCGGCACGATGGTGTGAGATTTGGCCAGGTGAAGAAAGTCAGCCGGGCTTGGCCCGAGTTGGCTCACTCCTCAGGCCGGGCCACGCCTGGACCGTGACCGATGGACCGATAAAAGCAACTGCGCTCTCCGGTGTGACAGGCACCTTTGCCGTGCTGATCGACCAAAACCACGAGGGCATCCCCGTCACAGTCGATTCGCACCTCGCGCACATACTGACGGTCACCCGAGGTCTCGCCCTTTTGCCAGAACTCTTGGCGGCTGCGACTCCACATCCACGACCGTCCCGTGGCCAACGTTCGACGCAAGGCCTCGGCGTTCATATAGGCCAACGTTAAGACGGTGTTATCGACGGCGTCTTGCAACACGACCGGCACCAGGCCGTCCTTGTCGTAGTTGACCTCATCGAGCAAGGTCTCATCGACGGTGAGCGGAACTCCCTCTGGAATCACAGATACAGCCCAGTCCCGTTATCGGACGACTCAGAGGCCACGGCGTGAATGTCGCGGCTCGCGCAAGATGACGTACTCGTCTCCGTGCACTTCGACTTCAAAGCGGTCTTCGGGATTGAAGAGCACGTTGTCACCAACCTTGACGGCCCGCACGTGGGGACCAACGGCGACGGCTTCGGCCCAGGACAGGCGTCGAGACACTTGGGCGGTGGCGGGAATCAGGATGCCGGCTCGCGATCGACGCTCACCTTCTGACTGGCCCACCTGCACTAAGACACGGTCGGCCAACACGGTTATGGGCAACTTCTGCGACTTCACGGGCACCCTGGCACGGTACCGCATGGCTCAGGCCGGCCGAACAACAACCCCTTGACTCGCCATGTGGGCTTTGGCCTCAGCAATGGTGAATTCACCCAAGTGGAAGATAGAAGCGGCCAGCACGGCGTCTGCACCACCGACCAAGGCGCCCTCGCTCAAATGGTCGAGGTTGCCCACACCGCCCGAGGCCACAACCGGGACGTCAACGGCATCAACCACCGCTCTGGTCAGCCCCAAGTCGAAGCCGTCTCGGGTGCCGTCTCGATCCATTGACGTGAGCAGTATCTCGCCCGCACCGAGGAGGGCGGCTCGTTCGGCCCAGGCCACGGCGTCGATGCCCGTCTCTTGCCTGCCCCCGTGCGTGAAGACCTCCCACCCGTCGCCCGCCGCCCGAGTCCGGGCATCGATGGCAACCACGACACACTGGGCCCCGAACTCGGTAGCGATCTCGGCAATGAGTTCGGGCCGCTCCAACGCGGCCGTGTTCACCCCAACCTTGTCGGCCCCGGCTCGAAGCAGCTGACGGGCGTCTTCCGCGCTTCTGACGCCGCCCCCAACCGTGAAAGGGATAAAGACCTGTTCGGCCGTGCGGGCCACCACCGACACCATGGTGTCTCGTCCATCCGACGATGCCGTGATATCGAGAAAGGTCAGCTCGTCGGCTCCTTGCAGCGTCGTAGCGGGCCGCCAACTCGACCGGATCCCCGGCGTCAAACAGGTCGACAAATTTGATGCCTTTGACGACGCGACCGTCGGTCACGTCGAGGCAGGGAATTACGCGGATGCTGCGCACGCGTCTAGCGCCTCTCTCATGGTCATTCGTCCATCGACCAAGGCTTTGCCCACCACCACGCCCTCTAAGGGCAGGTGGCTGAGCGCCACCAGGTCTTCAACCCGGCCCACCCCACCCGAGGCCACGACCGGGATAGCCGTCGACCTTGTGACCTCAGCTAATCCTTCGAGATCGGGGCCCGCCAATGTGCCGTCGCGATCAATTGCCGTCACCACCACAGCACCGAGTGGGACGCCAACGAGTTGAGCGAGAACGTCGGCAACCGAACGTCCCGAACCCTCAAGCCACCCCCGTACGGCTGCTTCCAAGGTGCCATCCTCACGCCGTCGATAGTCGAGGCCCAGCACGACCTGGGTCGGCCAGCGAGCAGCGCAGCGGCGAAGGAGGTCCGTGTCCTCTAAGGCAGCCGTGCCGAGAATGACGCGGGCCAAGCCCTGCTCCCAACAGCTCGTCGACATCGTGGGCGGTTCGGATGCCGCCGCCGGTCTGCACCGGGACACCAACGGCGTGGGCCATGGTCATGATCAGATCCCGATTGACCGGCGTACCACTGCGAGCGGCGTCGAGATCAACCACGTGCAGACAGCGTGCGCCCTCGCTCACAAACTGGCGAGCCAGGAGCAGGGGATCGCCGTAGCTCTGCTCTCGATCGAAGTCACCTTGTACCAGACGCACCGCTCCCCCACCGCGCAGGTCGATGGCCGGTAGAAGATCCATCATGAACAGGCGGCCAAGAAGTTGGACAAGATGCCGAGTCCGTTGCGACCCGACTTCTCGGGGTGGAACTGCGTGCCCCAGGCGTTCTCGCTCTCGACCACAGCCGCCACCTTCCCGCCGTAGTCACAGACCGCCACCGTTTCGGAACCAACGGCCGGAGCAAACGAGTGCACGAAGTAGACCCAGGGAGCTGGGCCCAATCCCGTCAGCAGTTGACTCTCTCGTCCCTCGACCTGCTCGAGTTGGTTCCACTGCATCTGGGGGTGTTTGACCCCAGCGGGGATGCGATCGATGACGCCGGGGAAAAAACCAAGGCCGCGGGCACCAGGACTCTCGGTCGACCCTTCGTACATCAGTTGGAAGCCGACACAGAGCCCAAGAAACGGCGTACCGGCGTCAACCGCCTGGCGCGCAGCGCGATCGAGGCCGCTTTCTTTCAACGCGTCAACACAGGCTCCGAAGGCACCGACTCCAGGCAGCACCACCCCATCGGCCGTTGCCGCCTCGTCAACGTCAGAGACCAAGCGCGCCTCAGCCCCCACATGCTGCAGTGCTTTCTCGGCCGAACGCAGATTGCCAATGCCGTAGTCGAGCACGGCAATGAACGGCCCGCTCAAAGAGAGCCTTTGGTCGAAGGTATGCCCCCACCCTCGATGCGTACGGCGTCGCGCAAGGCACGGGCCACTCCCTTGAACGACGCTTCCAAAATGTGGTGCGTGTTCTTGCCCTGTCGCTTGGTCACGTGCAGGGTGATGGCGGCTGAAGTGACAAAGGCCCGCCAGAACTCCTCGGCTAGCTGGGGATCGAAAGCCGGCATGCCAAGACCCGGGGTGTCGGGCGCGAACGGTACGTCGTAGGCCAGGTAGGGACGACCCGAGAGGTCGAGAGCGACCTCGATGAGCGCTTCATCCAAAGGAATCTGCACCGAGGCAAAGCGGCGGACGCCCTTCTTGTCGCCGAGAGCGCTGGCCAAACACCCGCCCAGCACGATGCCAACATCTTCAATGGTGTGGTGGGTGTCCACGGTGAGATCGCCCTTGGCCTTCACGGTCAGATCGAAGTTGCCGTGGCGCCCCAACTGCTCGAGCATGTGATCGAAGAACGGCAGTCCAGTTTCCACGTCGACCTGGCCGGTGCCATCGACATTCAAGGTCACGTCGACGGTGGTCTCTTTCGTACTTCGACCATCGCTCGCTGTTCTCCCTGTCTCACTCACGACAAACATCCTTCCAAAGCGCTTAAGAAGCGGTCGTTCTCTTTCGGTGTGCCAATGGTGACCCGCAGACAGCCTGACAGGCCATCCCACGACGAGCAGTTCCGTACCAGCACGCCACGGTCTAAGAGGTCCTGCCACACTCGATCGGCCCCACGGCCAAACGGTCGAAAGAGAATAAAGTTTGCGTCAGAGGGCCACGACTCAACGGGCAGCGCGCCGAGACCAACGGCCACGCGACCACGCTCTTCAGAGATAGCGGCTACGCGGGCGTCCATCTCGGCTTGATACTTGAGGGCCAACACACCGGCGACCTGGGTCTGGGCCGACAGGTGATAGGGCAAGGAAACCGCTTCGCAGGCCCGGACCACCTCGGGCGAGGCGATGAGATAACCCAGGCGCGCCGCCGCCATGGCCCAGGTCTTGGAGAAGGTGCGCACGACGACCAAACCAGGGTTACCTGCTCGTAGGTCGAGGGCCGTCCACGGCGAGAACTGGCCGTAGGCCTCGTCGACGACGACCAACCCCGGAGCCATGGCCAGAACGGCGCGCACGAGTTCAGGGGGTTCGGACCGCCCCGTTGGGTTGTTCGGTGAGCAAAGAAACGTGATGACGGGGTTCGACTGTTCAATCAAGCGAGCGGCGTCAACCGGATCGATCACGAAGTCCTCGGTCCGCGGCCCGACCGCCACCTCAGTGCCAATGAGACGGCTGATGTGGCTGTGCAGGGCGTAGGTGGGTTCAAACACCGCCACTGTCCGCCCCGGCCCTCCAAAGGCCATGGCGAGACACTGCAGGGCCTCATTCGAACCGTTGGCGCAGAACACCTCAGCCGGTGTGACCCCGTGAAACTCGGCTAGCGTGCCACGAAGAGCCGTGACACTGCGGTCCGGATAGCGATTGAAGGACACTTTGGAGAGGGACTGTTCGAACTCCTCCCGCCACGATTCAGGGGGCCGAAAGGGAGACTCATTGGTGTTGAGACGGACGTCGGCGGTGACCTGGGGTGAGTGGTAGCCCTCGAGGAGCGCTAAATCTGGGCGGATTGGGGGGACGCCGCTCATGTCTCGTCTCCGACCAGGCGAAGCCGAATCGATTCGGCGTGGGCATCAAGCCCTTCGACCCGGGCCAACGTCATGACGGCGGGCCCGAGGGCCGTGATGGCCTGCTCATTGGCGATGATGGCGTGAATTTGCCGGCGAAAATCGTCCGCCCGAAGCGCCGAGGCGAAACGAGCCGTACGGTTGGTCGGCAGCACGTGGTTCGGTCCGGCCAAATAGTCCCCCAAGCTGGCGGGCGACCATGGACCCAAAAACACCGCACCGGCTGACTCCACCGAGTCCAAGAGGTGAAGGGCCAACTCCTCGTCCACCATGATCTCAAGGTGCTCGGGTGCCACCACATTGGCCACAGCCATGGCGGCTTCCGCGTTATCCACCACACAGCAGTAGCCCCCTGAGGTCAGGGTGGCCACCAAATCATCCCGTCGGGGCGAGGCCTCGACCATGGCCTCGACGTGGGCGGTGACGTCATCGGCCTTCTCTTCTGACCACGTGACGAGCCAGGCCAAACCGTCGGGTCCGTGTTCTGCCTGCACCACCAGGTCAATGGCGGCCAACGAGGAAGGCGTGGTGGCGTCGGCCACCACCACAACCTCAGAAGGACCGGCAAAGGCCGAGGCCACGCCGACGACACCCGACACCTGTCGCTTGGCTTCCGCCACGTAGCGATTTCCCGGTCCGACAATGACATCGACCCTCGGGATGGACGGCGTGCCGTAGGCCATGGCGGCAATGGCCTGCGCCCCGCCCACCCGGTAAACCTCGTCCACGCCGGCAATAGCGGCGGCGGCCAAGGTGGCATCGTCAATAGCGCCCGTGGCGTCGGGCGGCACGCAGAGTGCGATGTCATGCACACCGGCCACCTGGGCCGGTATGGCGCACATCAACACCGTGGAGGGATATCGGGCTCGCCCGCCTGGGGCATAGCAACCGGCCCGAGCCACGGGTCGCACCAAGTGGCGGACCGTCACCCCGTCAGAGATCAAGTCGCCCGGCGGCGTGCCCTCATGGGCGTGATAGGCCCAGATGCGCTCTCGGGCCAGCTCCAAGGCTTGACGGAGATCAGAGGGGATGCGCTCAAGTGCTGCCATCACTTCGGCCGCCGGCACCCGTAGATCATCGATGGCGGCTCCGTCGAAACGTTCGGTGTAGGCACGCAAGGCGTCGTCACCCTCTCGTCGGACTCGAGCCAGGATCTCGGCCACGTCCTCGCGCACATCAGCGCCAGCGTCGTTGGGCTTTGGCAGAAGTTCCGGGAACTGCCCAGAAACCTGCCCGCGAAGGTCAAGGCGGGTCAAGAGCATGAGGCCACGATGCTACCTGCGGTGTTCACGTTCGAATTCGGCCAAGATCGGGGCATGGCATCATCAGCTGAACTCTCCTCATTGACCTCTTCGCTCGAAGACCTGGCCGAACGGGTCACTCGCTTGGCCGAGACCGCTCGTGACACCGGCGACGATGACACAGCCTTTGAGCTTTTCGCGGTGGAGCGATCTCTCGGTGGCGCACTGCGGCGCCTGCAGCGCTTCACAAGAGGGGGACGGCGTTAGCGCAGGAGATCAGACGGCGTAAAGCACAAGTTCGTGACCGAGCAGCCCGGACGCCGCTTTCAAAGCATTCTGCCGAGAGGCCACGACGGCACAGTTCCTGCGATCAGCTGATTCGGCCACCACCACGGCTAGAAGATCAGGCGTATCGGCCCGAGCGGCCAACTCACCGTTTCTCCGAGCCCCCTCTTCTTCAAGAACTTCGACCTCTGCACCCGCTAACAGTTCTTCCAAACGGTCGCTTCGCGCCTCGGTTCGAAAGCCTTCGGCGATCACGCTCACGGGAACGACCGGCACAATGCCGTTGGCCAAGGCAGCGCGATGGAGGGCCCACATCATGCGCTCTCCTCGAGAAGCCGCCTTCAGAGCACCAACGCCGTACACAAGACCCTGGCGTGACGGCATCAGCGGCGCCGCACCCTCGACGCCACCCCGGAGACACCAGAAAGCAACCGAGCCAACAGCGCCTCGCCGGCCGCAATCTCTTCGGCCGTTAAGGCGCCTGACTCCGACTCCCAGGCCGTGACGCCCCGCAAACCCTGGCGGACTCTAAGTTGGCGTTCAGCCGCGCTCGTTAACCAGGCGCTGAAGGACACCCCGTCTTCTCGCGCCGCAGTTTCCACCGCTATCGCGACGTCATCAGAGAGGGACACAGAACGCTTGGTGACCACAGAATCATGGTAGCACCGTGAGTACTACCAGCAGGGAATTCTTACTTTTCTCCTACCCCGGACGCGCCAACGGCGCCCTCAAAGGGCGCCGTTGGGCGGCCGCTTCAGGGGGCGGGCCCCGAAGCTTGGCCTTGGAACCAGGTGGCGGGAACCGGTTCCTGTGAACATGTTAACCCTTTTGAGCCTTTTTCTCTGGCGTTTTCATTAGGAAATTACGTTTTCCTCGCACCTTTCAGGCGAGGGCCAGGCGAGAATCCGGCCGACGGGCAGAAATCAGACAGCACACACTGACCACATCGGGGACTCCGAGCCACACAGACCGCCCGACCATGGAGAATGAGCCGGAGGGAGAAGGCGCCACGAGCCTGCGCTGGGATCATCTCGTTCAACACCATCTCAACTTTGACGGGGTCCTGTGCATCGGTCAGCTGCAGACGCCGACTGAGCCTTCCGACATGGGTATCAACGGGAAGACCCGGAAGCCCGAACGCCACACTGCGCAACACGTTCCCTGTCTTGCGTCCAACGCCAGGGATCGTGACCAGATCAGCCAGATCGGTTGGCACCACACCACCAAAACGCTCCTCGACCGCCGTGGCCATGCCCACCAAGCTTTTGGCCTTGGCTCGAAAGAAGCCGGTCGATCGAATGATCTCTTCCACCGATTCGAGGTCGGCGGCGGCCAGCGCTTTGGCGTTGCCGTATGAGGCAAACAGCACCGGGGTCACCATGTTCACACGTGCATCGGTGCACTGGGCCGAGAGAATGGTCGCAGCCAACAGTTGAAATGGGGTCGTGAAGTCGAGCGCACAAAGGTCAGCGGCCGAGCCCGGGTAGAGCTCGGCTAATCGGGTTTGGGTCAGGCGAGCTCTGCCCGCGGGGGATCGAGGTCGAGCCACTGTCCGAGGTTAACGGGTAGGGTCACGCCGGTGGCCCTGGTGGTGACGCGTGCGAGCGATCCAAACCAGCGTGTACAGATCGAAGCGCTTGTTGCACGCGCTTCTGAGCACGACAGGCGTTCGCCCTTGAGCGAGCAAAAGCTGCACGACTTTCATCATGGCCGAGGCCACGAAACTGATGGTCTGGTGGCAGTCGTCGACCGTACCGTGGTGGGCTTCGCACAACTCTCCGGTTCGCCGTCGATGTGGGGTCTGGAAATTGTCGTAGACCCGGACTGGCGCAACGACCATGGGATTCGCCAAGAGCTGGCTCGGGCCGCCGTCGACCTGGCCCTTCAAACATCCACTCGACCCGTGCACTTCTGGGTCAGCGCACCAACCGCACACGATGACGACTTGGCCCACCGACTCGGGTTCGTCGCCGACCGCGACCTGTGGCAGATGACCGTGCCCCTGCCTTTGCAAGAACAGCCGTCGTTCCCACCCGCGGCCACGCTTCGACCGTTTGTTGTTGGTCAGGACGAGTTGGCCTGGTTAACGGTCAACAACCGGGCCTTTGCCGATCATCCAGAGCAGGGAGGCTGGACGATTGAGACCCTTCGGGGCCGCGAGGGCGAACCCTGGTTTAATCCCGACGGCTTTCTACTCTTGGAAGAGAACGGCCAACTGCTCGGGTCGTGTTGGACCAAAGTCCACCGATCGTCTGACCCGCCCATGGGCGAGATCTACGTCATCTCAGTCGATCCTTCGGCCCACGGCCAAGGACTCGGCCGGGCGTTAACGGTGGCCGGTCTCACCTGGCTGTTCGAGCAGCAACTCTCCGTGGGCATGCTCTACACCACGGCTTCGAATACGGCGGCCGTCGCCCTCTATCGAGCCCTCGGTTTCGAGGTCTCTCACGTCGATCGAACCTATGTGCTGACCCCTACCAAGCGCCCAACGGTATAAGTCACTCCTGCCGCCACCGCGGCCACGGCCAACTGTCGGAACGCCGACTTCCAACGGGATCGACCGGTAAAGACTCCGAGCGTCCAGCCCACGGCCAGGGCGGCCAGAGCCGACAGCACGATGGAGATGACGAGGGCTGTCGTTCCGCTTGTGAACAACCAGGGCAAGAGCGGCACCAATGCCCCCAGGGCAAAGGCGAGGAACGACGATGCGGCTGCTTCAATGGGTCGGCCCAGAGCGCCAGGGTCGATGCCCAACTCTTCGAGTGCGTGGGTCTGGAGTGCGAGGTCAGGATCTCCCATGACCTCGTCGACCAGATCCTGCGCCAAGGCCGGATCGATGCCTCGCTCCTCATAGATCCCCCGGAGTTCTTCGGCTTCACCTTTCGGATGATCTTTGAGGGCTTGGCGCTCCACGTCGAGTTCGCGCTGGAAGAGTTCACGCTGGGCGTTCATCGAGATGTACTCCCCGGCTGCCATTGAAAACGAACCGGCCACCAGACCCGCCACCCCAGCCAGGCGTACAAAGCCACCGGCGGGGTGCGCACCAGCCACGCCGAGAATCAAAGAGATGTTGGTCACCAACCCATCACTGACCCCGAAAATGGCGGCGCGGGCCCCACCGCCTCTGACATCGCGGTGGTGATGATCGATCGGTTTTTCCTCCACGAACCCGAGCGTAGCCAGCGGGCTGGCAGAATCAGTGTGTGAGCCCACGCCAATGGATCGATCGAGGCCAGCCTCAAACTCTGCAGACCGCTGCCTTATTTTGTTATGTGAACGCCGTTTTGGCCGTGATTGACCAGCTCCTCTTGTTTTTCAGTCCGTTTCTCATTTTTGCTCTCCCTCTCGCCCTTTTTGGCTATTTCATGGCCCAAGAGAAGAAGTGGGCCTACTGGGGTGCAGTGGTCTTTTCCATTCTCAATGTCCTCTCCCACCTGGACTATCTGATTCGGTTCTTTAACTTCGGCTGGCTCTTCTCCGCCGTCTTCTCGTTCGCATTGGTCGCTCTTTTGCTGCACGATCAGAGCCGCTCGTACATCAAGATCTACTTTCGGTGACCTGGTGGGCCAACCGGGACAGTCGCACTAAGTTGAGGCCATGACCACCACCGTCAACGGCGTCGACGCCTTTCATGACCTCGTCGGCACCCACCTGGGCTACAGCCCCTGGGAGACCATCACCCAAGAGCGCGTCAATCTCTTTGCTGACGCCACCGATGACCACCAGTGGATCCACGTCGACCCCGAGCGGGCCAAGGACGGCCCCTTCGGCGTGGCCATCGCCCACGGCTACCTGACCTTGTCGCTTGCCCCCGTGCTGCTCAACAAGGTGTTCACCGTCGACAACATGAAGTTCGGCGTCAACTACGGCTGCAACAAGGTGCGCTTCCCCTCACCCGTCCCGGTCGGCTCCGACCTCCGTCTCGGGGTCACCGTTGCTTCGGTGGATGACGTCGAAGGTGGCGTCCAGGTCACGTTCGATCTCGTCATGGAAGTACGCGACGCCCCCAAGCCAGCCTGTGTGGCCCAGGTGGTCTACCGCTACTACCGCTAGAGCAAGACTCGATGACCGAACGCGGTGGGGCCGACGTCGTGGCCGCGCTGCCGGTCGGTCCCGCCAAGACAGCCAAGGTGCGCTCGATGTTCGACGCCATCGCGCCCCGCTACGACATGGTCAATCGGATCATGACGTTTGGGCTTGATCAAGGGTGGCGCAAGACCACGGTTGAGGCGTTGGCCCTGCCCGACGGGTCTGTCATCCTCGACCTGGCCACCGGTACCGGCGACCTCAGTCGCATGGCCGAGAACCGCCATCGTCACCGCGTCATCGGGGCCGATCTCAGTTGGGGCATGTTGGCCGCCAATACGACGGGTCGACCGCTCGTCCAAACCGATGCGGCCCACCTGCCGCTCGCTTCGGGTTCGCTCGACGGCGTGCTGTGCGGATACGCGCTTCGGAACTTCACTGACCTGGCCGGTTCATTAGGTGAGGCCGCTCGAGTACTGCGCCCCGGGGGTCGCATCGCCGTGCTCGAGGTGGCGGCACCGCCACGAGGTGTCATGCGAGCGGGTTACAAGGTCTGGTTTGAACATGCTGTGCCCGTGCTCGGTGGGCTGCTCTCGGACAAAGACGCCTATCACTACCTGCCCAAATCAACGGCCTATCTCCCACCCGCCAACGAACTGCGTGCGCTGTTTCGCCAGGCCGGCTTTTCGACCGTGGGCCATCGCCTTCTCCATGGTGGACTGAGTCAACTCATTACGGCCACCAGAGCAGGCACGCTGCGGTGAAAGCTGTCTGCTTTCCTCTTCAGGACACGACGAACTTCGACCCCTTCGATTTCGGACGCGACGATGAGATGGTCTTTGTGGGGCCGGACCGAGCCATGGTGGGACTCGGCACCGCCCTCACCGTTGACCCGGCTGAGGCCGACGCCTTGCTGGCCGCCGTACCCTGTGACGATCAGGTTGACCGACCGGGCAGTGGCGTGGTGGCCCATGGTGCCTTGCCCTTCTCTCCCAGCGCAGACCAACGCCTGATCGTGCCCCGAGTGAGCGTTGTGCGCGAAACCGGTGGGAGGACCTGGGCCACGCTCGTGGCCGACGACGCCGATCCGTTCGATCACACTGCGTTGGATCGCCTTTTGAGCGGGGACGATCGAACTGTGGGCCAACGCCCAGCGGTGCAGATCCGATCTGCGGTCTTTCGACCTGATCCCTCGATCTATGAAGCAGCCGTGGTCTTAGCGGTCCAACGAATCGCGCAAAGTGATCTCGGCAAAGTGGTCTTGGCCCGCGGCGTGGATCTCGAATTGAGCGAACCTCTCTCATGCCTCGACGTCGTTCGGCGCTTGCACCACCAAGAGCCTCTCTGCGCCGCCTTTTCGTATCCAGTGACCGACGGGCGATTTCTTGGAGCCTCCCCTGAGCTTTTAGTGGCCGTGGCGGGCGATCGGGTGACCTGTCATCCGCTGGCTGGGACGGTTGGCTTGACCGGCCAACCAATCGACGATGCCGCCTCCGTGGACGAGTTGGCCTCGTCACCCAAGAGCGCCAATGAGCATCGCTACGTCGTGGACGAGATCGCTCGTGGCCTCGCCCCGTGGTGCGATGACATCACCTATGCCGAACAACCCGCCGTGGTCCATCTGCGTTCGGTGGCCCACCTCGGGACAGAGATGACGGCCCGACTTCGGGCGCCAACCTCCGTCCTTCAACTGTTGGCCGCGCTGCATCCAACGCCGGCTGTTGGAGGCGTACCGCGTGCAGAGGCACTCACGGCCATTGCCGAGTTGGAACCCGAACCCCGAAAGCAGTGGGCTGGTCCTGTTGGCTGGGTCGACGCCAAGGGTAATGGTGAGTGGTTTATCGGCATCAGGAGTGCCACGGTTTCTGCTTCTCGACTTTCCGTCCACCTCCACGCCGGTGCGGGCATTGTCGCTGGATCTGAGCCAGCAGCAGAGCTGGCGGAAACCTCCATCAAGTTGGCTCCGTTGCTCGAGGCCGTGGCCCCTGGTGCACTGCTCGGCTAGCGCTCGGTGGAATCAGACGGCGCCATCCCCTCAGGCGGTGACGCTCAGTTATTTGCTGCAACCGGTAAGGACGACAACACCGGTCGAGCCATACACACTCGAAGGGCCGGATCGAGGCCGCTGGTCGCCTCATGGGCCACCAACGCAGCCAACTGCGGTCCGATTTCGGCTTCAGCCATCACGGCAAATCCGAGATGCTCGTAGAGCGGTCGATTCCATGGCACATGGCGAAACGTGGTGAGCGTGATGCGGGGCAGTCCTTTCCCGGCCGCCCAGGCGTCAACGGCCGTCAGAAGTCGTCGAGACAGACTGTGGCCCTGATGGTCCGGGTGAACGCTCAATTGGGCCACATGGGCTGCATCGTCGACCACCTCGACCAACACGTAACCCACCGGTTCATCGGCACTGGTGGTGACGACCCAACTCTGCGACGCCTCGGCGTACCGGGCCAGTTCCTCGTGGCTCATGGGTTCATCGGCCGCCACCTCGGCCAAACCCACGTCGGCAAAAGCCTGACCGGCGCACCATTCAATACGTCCGGAGCTGGTCACCGTCGGCGGCTGAGCCCATTCGAATCTCGTAGGGCATCGGGGCTGGACGATCTTGCCGTTAGCTGGTGGCGACGCGGGGTACTGCCCGTTGTGGCTGAGGGTCGGTGTCGCTCTCATCGGCCAAGGGAAGTTCGACCGAAAAGACTGAACCTTGACCGGCCACCGAACTCACCGTGGCGGATCCGCCCAACGCCTCAGCGATGGCCCGCACAATGGCCAGGCCCAACCCGGTGCCTTGGCCGGTGCGCTGTTGATCGGAACGGTAGAAACGGTCAAAGACCCGCTCCTGCTCAGCCAGCCGCGATGCCCGGCCCTTCATCGATAACCCGAAGCACGGCTTTGGTGTTCTGCCTGAGCACTTCAACTCGCACGATGCCTGAGGTATGCGCCAAGGCATTGCGCACAAGATTATGAGCCACTTGACCCAATCGATCTTCGTCGCCAATCACCACCACCTCGCGTGGGGCCAAGAAACTCGATATGTCGACTGGGGCTCACCGCTTGGGCGTCTTCGACGGCCTGTTGGCCCAGGGCCCTCAGATCAACCGTCTGGGCCAAGAGCGGTCGGCCCTGATCCAAGCGGGCCAAGAGAAGCAAGTCATCGACCAAACCACCCATGCGCTTGGCTTCTTCCTCGACGCGGCTGAGGGCCCGCAATCGACTTTGTTCGTCGGTGAAAGCACCCCTTCCGAGCAGTTCGCTGTAGCCCCGGATCGAGGTCAACGGGTGTGCGAAGTTCATGGCTGGCATCGGCCACAAACTGGCGCAGTTGCGCCTCGCTGGCCGACTTTTCATTGAAGGCCGCCTCGATCTGGGCCAGCATTCGGTTGAGAGCCCGACCGAGACGAGCGACCTCGGTGTCACTGGTCACGTCGTCGATGCGGCGGGTCAGGTCGCCCGAGGTAATGGCGTCGGCTGTGACGGCCATATTTTCCAGCGGACGCAGCTCTCGACGTACGGTCCACAGAGCAATGCCAGAGAGGGCGACCACAATGGCGGCAGTAGCGCCCAATTCGATGCGCAGCAACGACGACAGGGTCGTGCTGGTGGAGTTGAGTGAGATTGCCGTGATCAGCGTGCCTTGCGGCACGGCCACCGCTTCGATGAGGTACTGCGCTTGGGGATCCTTGGAGGATGAGACAACGGTCAGCGGATCGGTGACCTGATAGGTGCCGTGCTTGCGTCCAAAGGTGTGACGACCCGGTGCAGACTCAATTCGCAGTTGCCTGGGCAGCTTGGGTGCCGGGTCTGGCGCAGAGGCTGAGCCCGACGGACGACTGAAGAGAACTTTGCCCTTGTGGCTGAGAACGATGACGTAGGTGTTCGGGTTGATGTGGCGACCCAACTGGGTGGCCACGTTGGGGTGGATCCGCGGGTGAGTTTGTGAGTTCGTGAGAAGCACGTACTCAACCTGTTGGCTGGCGTCGATCTGATCGTCCAGTTTCCCGTAGAGAAACGAGCGCAAGAGGGCGTAGGTGGCGATGTCGGTCACCGCCAAGCCCACGATCAACAGGACCGCCATGGTCAACGTGAGCCGGCGGCGGAGGCTCACCGGCCTACTCGCGGGGAAGTCGAAGGCTGTAGCCCACCCGCCGAATGGTGTGAATCAACGGGGGCGAAAAGGCGTCAACCTTCTTGCGGATATAGCTGATGTAGGTCTCGACGATGTTGGGGTCACCGGAGAATCCGTAGTCCCAGACGTGGTCGAGAATCTCAGTCTTTGACACGACGCGGCCGGGCGTTCTCCATTAGGTAGCGCAAAAGGTTGAACTCAGTGGCGGTGAGTTCGATCAAGCTGCCTTGGCGCCAGACCTCATGGGTTGACACATCCATGGTGAGATCGGCGAACGTGATCTGCGCCTCTGTCGCCGTCAGTCTCATCGGCGGTCCGACGAAGAACAGCGCGCACTCGGGCTACCAACTCCTCCAGGCTGAACGGCTTGGTGACGTAATCATCACCGATGCTCAGTCCGCTGACTTTGTCTTCAGTGCTGTCGCGGGCGGTCAGGAAAACCACCGGCACGCGGTCGCCGCCCATGCGCAGTCTGCGGCAGACCTCAGTGCCGTCAAAGTCGGGCAGCATGACATCAAGCATGATGAGATCCGGTCTTGTGGACTTGGCCATGGCCAAGGCTTCGCTTCCGGTGTGAGCCACCTCGACGGCGTACCCCTCAAATTTCAGCGCTGTGGTCAAAAGGTCGGTGATATTCGGTTCGTCATCGACCACCAAGATTCGTTCCAACACGGTGCCCACCATTCGATTAGTCCACGCTCGGGCGGACAGGGATCTGGTCGTCCGGTGGTGGCCGCCAGCGGCGGAGGCGTCACTAATGCAGTCGGCACCGGTCGACGCAAGACCTTGCGCCAGACACGGCCCATGGCCCACCAGGTCACCAGGCCGAGGGCCTCGACCACTATGGCTGACGACATTTTGGACTCGCCGGCCACCCGATCGACGAAAGCGATCGGGACTTCGGTGATGGCCGCCTCAGCCTGCTTGGAGCGATATGTCATCTCGATCTGGAAGCCGTAGCCCTCGGCCCGCACATGGTCGAGATCGATGCGCTGAAAGCAACGAGGCGGAGTAGGCCCGGAACCCGGCGGTCGAATCAGCCACGCCCAATCGCAAGCATGGTGGAGGCGTAGAGGTTGCCGCCGCGAGACAAGAGGTGGCGGTGCCACGACCAGTTCGGGATGGTGCCGCCCTCGACGTAGCGCGAACCAATGGAGAGTTCATAGCCTTGCTCAAGCGGTGCCACCAGACCTGGAAGGGCGTCCGGATCATGAGAGAAATCGGCGTCCATCTCGACGCACGCTTCGTAGCCGTGCTCCATGCCCCAGCGAAAACCGGTTCGATAGGCGCTGCCAAGGCCAGACTTTCTTGTCGACGCAAGATGTAAAGATCACCAAGCTCGGGGATCTCTTTTTCCACCATCTCGGCCGTCCCATCGGGACTGCCGTCGTCCACCACGAGTACTCCCGCTTCAGGCAGAGCCTGGCGGATGCGGTGGAGAATCTGTGAAATGTTCTCGGCTTCGTTGTACGTCGGGACGACGACAAGCACTCGCACCAGGACATTCTACGCGACGCCGGTCACCCCAGGGTTTCAGGCTCTTCCTTGTCGCCTGGGAGGTCAGCCGAGGCACTGGCCAGGGACATTTCGGGACCCTGGCGGAGCTCTCGAACGACGACCTGAATGGCACCCCCTATGGGAATCCCGATAAGAGCACCGATAAAGGCACCCAGTCCGGAGCCGATGCGCTCCCCCAACGTGGCCCCGATCAGGACGGCCAGGAGCACCCACAGCGGATTCAGCCGCACCGTCCTACTCATGATGATCGGGTTAAGCACGTGGTTTTCCAGCTGCTGGTAGGCGATGAAGACGATGAACATGACAATGCCAGGCCGGCACGGAGTGGAAGAGGGCGATGATAATTACCGGCACTCCGGCTAAGAGGCCCTCCGACCAGGGGCAAGAGGTCAACTAGGGCCACCCACACGCCGAGGAGCGGGGCAAACGGCACGCCCAAGATGGTCAAGGTGATGAACACGATCACGCCGGCAATGATCGAAGTCAGCGCGTTGCCGATGACGTAGCCAGTGACTGAACGAGAGGTCTCGTTATAGACCCGCTGCAAACGAGCGGCCGTCATCGGATTGAACAGGCCCAAGAACCCGGCCACAGGCGGGGAGCCTCCAGCAAAGAGAAGAACGAGAGGATGGCGATGATGACCAACGAGGTCAGCGTGAGAAGCAGCCGTCCCGGCTTTGAAAGCCAAGGCCGGTTGCAACAGTTTCTTGAGCTGGTCGTCAGCTTGGTCGCCCCATTGGTCAAGTACTTCTGCAGGTGGAAGCGGTAGACCAGGTGACCGAACTGTCCTTTCCGTTCCTGGCCTTGTCGATCAGCTTGTTGAGTGAGTTGGGGAAATGTCCGGCGTTGGTGACGAGCGGCGTGGCAAAGAGCACGACGACCCCAATAAAGACGAGGGCCGCCAGCAAAAAGACGATGGAGGCAGCCACGCCATGGGGCACGTGGAACCGCACGTTTGATGGCCCGCGTCGGGGGGGCCAACACCACCGCGATGAACGTGGCCACGACGGCGTACAACACGATGGTCCGCAACACCCAGAACAGCACCACCACCATGATGTTGAGATCGATCACGCCAATGGCGATTAAGACCGTGGTCACGATGGTGCCAAGGGGAATCCCCCGCCGGCGGGCCGACTCGCCCACCCGCTCACGCCACGTCTTGTTGGAGTCGTCTGGACGTCATGGTGGCCCCGAGCAAGCTGGACTCATCAGGGTCGGGCATGAGTCAAGCATTGCAGGTCCAACCGTCAAAGACGTGCAAGCATGACCCAGATGGAGGAGGCGGCTCAGCCCGAATCGGTGGAACCGACACCGCCGGGCGACGACGTGCCGTCGAGTCCTGTGGCGGTGCCACCAATGCACGACATTGAAGCAGCCGTCGTGGCCGCGGTCGAGGCCACAGAGTCAAGCGTCGAGACTGTTGAACCGTCGACGCACAGAAAAAGCCCTGGCGGAAACGTTTCCTGCCGCGTGAGGTGAAGATCACCGTCACGTTGTTGATCCTCTACTTCGTCGTCATTTACATCTTGCTGCCCGAGCTGGCATCGGCTCGTCGGGACTTCAATCGGATCGACCAACTCAACATCTTTTGGCTGATCTTGGGTGTCGTGTTGGAAGGCGGGGCCTTGATGGCCTACGCCGAGCTGACCCACACTGTCCTGTCGCCTGGGGCCCCACACCGCTTCCGCTTGCTCCGCATCAACATGTGGACCCTTTGCGTGAGCCATGTCCTGCCCGGGTGGCACCGCCCCAGGGGCGGTTGTTGGTTACCGACAACTCTTGGACTCAGAGGTGTCGGGCAGCACGGCGGCCTTTGGCATGGCGACCCAGGGCGTCGGTTCGGCCGTGGTCTTGAACGTCATCTTCTGGTTGGCCCTGGTCATCTCGATTCCGCTCAACGGCTATAACCCGTATTACGGCTTCGCCGCCCTCTTGGGCGTGCTGCTCTTGGCCGCCTTTAGCGCCTCGGTCTACCTGCTCACCAAGGGCCAACGTCATGCCGCTGACTGGCTGGCCCGGGTGGCCTCCCACGTCCCCTTCGTCAACCCCGACACGGTGGCGTCGTTGGTACAAAAGGTGGCCGACCGAGTACAGATTCTTCTTGAAAGACCGGCGCCTGCTCTACCACGCGCTGTTGTGGGCCGCCGTGAACTGGTTGGCTGATGCCGCCTCACTCTGGGTCTTTCTCTTCGCCTTTGGGGCCCATGTGTTCCCGATCGACCTCCTGGTGGCCTACGGCTTGGCCAACATCTTGGCCGTCATCCCCATCACGCCCGGTGGCCTCGGCGTTGTTGAGTTCTTCCTCATCACAATCTTGACCGGATTCGGTACCCCGACGGCGGCCGCGACGGCCGGAGTTCTCAGTTGGCGATTGGTCAACTTCTGGCTGCCCATCCCCCTGGGCGGCATGTCGTACCTGTCGTTGCGCTTCGGTCCGAAGGGTCGCGACATGCGACTTCGGCGCGAGGCGCGTCAGGCCGCACTGCGCCCGGCCAGTCCGGCTTAAGAACGAATTTCGAGCGGGTTACGGCGCGTCGGGGTCGCGACGGCGGCGAGCTCGTTCAACGGCCAGCTCCTGCAGTCGGAGCTGAGCACTCGGTGCCGGTGCGGTTCTCCACCCGGCGCCAGCGCCGATCGGCTCCGAGGACCCACGTGTTGGTGTCATCGGCGAAGACAAGATCCAAAATCTCGATGAGGCGGGCTTGCAGATCGGGCTCGCGAACGGGCGCCAGCACCTCGATGCGCCGGTCGAGGTTGCGCTCCATGAGGTCGGCCGACCCAATGAACTGCTGCAAGGGCAGCGACTTCGGGTTCGTCGCCGCCGCCGAACTGATAGATGCGGCTGTGCTCTAAGAACTGTCCGACGATGGATCTGACCCGGATGGTTTCGGAGAGCTCGGGGATGCCGGGACGCAGACAGCACAGTCCACGGACCGCCAGATCGATCGGCACACCGGCCCCCGAGGCCCGGTAGAGAGCGTCGATCATCTCCGGGTCAGTCAAACCGTTGATCTTCATCACGATGCGACCATCGGGTCCGGCTGTGGTCTGTTCTTCGATCATCTCCAAGATCCGAGGGCGCAGCGTGACGGGCGAGACCAGGATCTGTCGATAACCGGCGTGGCGACTAAAGCCGGTCAGGTAGTTGAAAAGATCACCGACGTCGGCCCCAATGTCGTCGGGCCGCCGTCAGCAGCCCAATGTCCTCGTAGATGCGGGCCGTCTTGGAGTTGTAGTTCCCGGTCCCCACATGGCAGTAGTGACGAATCCCGTCTTCCTCGCGTCGCAACACCAGGCAGGTTTTCGAGTGAGTCTTCAAGCCCACCAGCCCATAGACCACGTGCACGCCCGCCTCTTCGAAGCGCACGGGCCCAACCGATGTTGGCCTGTTCGTCGAAACGGGCTTTCAACTCAACCAGCGCGGCCACCTGCTTGCCGTTCTCGGACGCCCGGATCAGCGAGGCCACGATGGGGCTGTCACCCGACGTTCGATAGAGGGTCTGTTTGATGCCGAGCACGTCGGGATCGTCAGCGGCCTGACTCACGAAAGCTTCAACCGAAGTGGCAAACGAGTCGTAGGGGTGATGCACCAGCACGTCGCGGGTGCGCAGCACCGCAAAGAAGTCAGTCGGTTCGTTGCCAGCCGTAGCCAAGTAGGGCGGCGTCATGGGCGTCCAGGTCTCTTCATGGAGATCGGGACGATCAAGGGCATAGACGGCCCACAGCCCGCCCAAGTCGATGGGGGCCTCAATGGAATAGACGTTGTCCTTCGAAACCTCGAGTTCGGCCGTCAACATTTCGCGCACTTCGGGCGTGGCACTGACCGAGATCTCCAAGCGCACGGCCCGACCGAAGCGGCGGCGAGCCAGCTCCATTTCGACCGCCACCAAGAGATCGTCGGCTTCGTCTTCTTCGACGGCCAGATCGGCGTTGCGGGTCACCCGGAAGGCTTCGTGCTCGCCAATGGTCATGCCGGGAAACAGGGTGTCCAGATGGGCCGCGATGACCTGCTCCAAGGGGACAAATCGTTCGCCGTCGGGCATGACGACAAAGCGGGACAGTACGGGTGGCACTTTGACTCGAGCGATCCGCTGCTCGCCCGTCACAGGATCCCCAACGGCCACCACCAAGTTCAACGAGAGATTGGAGATGTACGGGAAGGGATGACCGGGGTCAACGGCCAGTGGGGTGAGCACCGGGAAGATCTCACGATGGAAGACCTCGACCAGATAGCTGCGGTCGTCGTCATCGAGAGAAGACCAGTCGGACAGCCTGACACCGGCCTCGGCCATGGCCGGGCACGATCTTCCCCATGAAAATGGCGTCTTGGCGGACCACCAGCTCTTGGACCCGGGCGTGAATGACCTTCAGCTGCTCCCCCGGCCGCAGTCCGTCGGGCGATCGGGTCCGAACACCGGCTGCCACCTGGTCTTCCAGCCCCGCCACCCTGACCTGAAAGAACTCGTCGAGCATTTCGGAAAAGATGGCCAGAAACTTGACCCGCTCCAAGAGGGGTTGCCCCGTATCTTCGGCCAGATCGAGGAGCCGGGCCCCGAAATCGAGCCGAGAGATCTCCCGGTTGGTGAATCGTTGGTGACCGAAGCCAGCAATGTGGTCCTGGCGGGCCGGAACTGGTCGCTCAGCCGGGCTGGCCGAATGGTGGTGGGTTCGATGGCCATAAGG
This sequence comes from uncultured Acidimicrobiaceae bacterium, assembly GCA_963803215.1. GTDB lineage: Bacteria > Actinomycetota > Acidimicrobiia > Acidimicrobiales > RAAP-2 > CAWDLP01. The sequence continues at coordinate 102,282 of CAWDLP010000005.1, read as the reverse complement.
GGTCTCCACCCCAACCTTAGTGGGCGCCACTACCATCCTCCCAGTGGCGACAACGATGACACGGCCGAGTCGCATACCTCGATTCACGAGCGGGCCCAAGCCCAAACGTCGTACCGAACTGGGCCTTCTCATCCTGAGTGCCCTCATTACCGTTGCCCTCTACGTCATCGCTGAACTCGGAGCCAAGTCCAAGATTCCGCCTCACGTCGGACCCTTCTTGGGCGTCGTTCTCGGTCTGGCCCTGGTGGCCCACCTGGCCAATCGTTGGCTCGCTCCCGAAGCCAACGCCGTAGTGCTCCCGATTGCCACGCTGCTCAATGGCATTGGCTACGTCATCATCGTGCGTTGGAACCCGGTTCGAGCCCACGCCCAGGCCAGTTGGGCCTTCATTGGCGTGGTGCTCTACATCGTGACCCTGTTGGTCGTGCGCCACTCTCGGGACCTCGACCGCTATCGCTATCTACTCCTGCTGACCGCTGGCATTTTGTTGGTTGCTCCCCTCTTCTTCAGTCCCCTGCCCGGCACCAGCGTCCACCTCTGGGTCCACTTTGGCAGTCTGCAGTTCCAGCCCATTGAGTTCTCGAAAATCCTGCTCTGCATCTTCTTTGCCTCGTACTTTGCCGAGAAAAAAGAGATGCTCTCCATCCCGACCGCTCGCGTGGGCAACCGCTTGGTCATGGACCCGCGCCCGCTGATTCCGATCGTTTTGGCCTGGGCCGTGTCCATGATGGTCATCGGCGTGGAGGACGACATCGGCTTCGCCATGTTGATCTTCACGCTGTTCATTGCCTTGCTCTGGATCTCTACTGGGCGTATTGGCTATCTCATCTTCGGTCTGTTGCTCTTTGCCGGTGGCGCCGTCGTGGCCGCCCACCTCTTCCCCCAGATCCATGAGCGCGTCACCATCTGGCTCGACCCTTGGGGCGACAACACCACGACCACTGGTGGGGCCCAGCTGGCTGGCGGGTGGTACGGGATGGGAACGGGTGGAATCACAGGGACAGGTCTCGGTCTCGATACGTTCGCAGGCCAGATCCCGGAGTTGACCAGTGACATGATCTTCGCCGCCATCGGTACCGAGATGGGCTTGCTCGGCACCGCAGTCATTGTCTTCGCCTTCTTGCTCTTAGTCGGCGCTGGTCTACGCATTGCCCAGACGGCTCGTTCCGATTTCTCGAAACTCATGGCCACCGGTCTCACCATAATTATTGGTTTCCAGGCCTTCTTCATCATGGCGGGAGTCATCAGGCTTTTGCCCTTCACCGGGATCACCCTGCCCTTTGTGGCCTACGGCGGATCCTCGCTGCTGGCCAACTACGTACTCATCGCCCTCTTGCTGCGTATCTCGGATGAGGGGGCCAAGGCCCAGCGCGAAGGCATGCTGGCCCCGAGCGACGAACCCTTCGTACCCGCTCGCTGAGCTCGGCCTCGCGGCCGCTCAGGCCTCGACATGGATGAGCGGGGATCCCCCATTTCCCGTTGTGGTGACGCCGCGCTGAGGCCGCTACTCCGGAGTCCAGCGCTGACGATGTCGTTGCCTTTGCTTGGCAATTCCGGACTATTTAGGGGTCTGTTGAAGCCCTCTTCTGAGTCCGTCGAAGTGTTGCAACCCCCTATGTTCGAGAACGGCAACCCAGATCGTTGCAAGGCCGCGCGATCCGAATCCACCGAACTGCAACCCACTGCGAACCTTTTTGCTCCCAAAAAGTGTGACAGTGGCACACAGGAAAGGAGCGACGCCATGGGACATTCGGAGAGTTCGGAGTACACCTTCTGGTCGGCGGAACTTGAGGCGTGGTGGGTAGCAAGCGCTTCAGTCGGACCACGTTCCATTCGCGATCCTCGATACCGGCTGAGCAACCTGGCACCGTTTGAGACCGTGTCATCTCAAATGAATGCTCCCGAATTTCTCGTTCGAGAGCGGGTCTAACCATGGATTTGGCCCTCATTGAACGATTGATGGCTCCAGGAGAGCCTCTGACGGCATTCCTTCACCGACCTTCATGGCACGATAAGGCCGCCTGCCGCGACGTTGAAACCGATTCCTTTTTCCCCAACGCCGGAGAGGTGCCGATGTCAGCAATGCTCTTGTGCGGCACGTGCCCTGTCGCCACCGAATGCCTCTCCTACGCACTTTCCAACCCAACGCTCACAGGAGTATGGGGAGGAACGAGCGGAGAGAGCGCAGAAGGCTTCGAAACGCCGGCGTGACCGAGCCCGAACCGATGAGCGCCTAGTAGGAGACGAGAGAGAAGCTGGCCCCGCCAGCTTCTCTTTGCCCAGCTCCCGGTCATCGACGGTGGAGCCCTTCAGCTCACAGGACACCAACCCGGTTATCTGAGGCGGTAACCCTCGGAGAGCGAAGACGATGAGGCATGATAACTGCCGATGAAGACGGCGGCGGTCAAAGGCCCGGCGTGAAATCGCTCGCCAGAGTTCTGTTTGCCGCGTATTTGGTCGTCCTGGCCTGGCTGATCTTGTTCAAGTTTTCCATTCATATCTCCTCCGTGCTGCACTATGACAAGAGAAGTTTGAACTTTGTGCCGTTCTCGAATGCCTCTGGCAGCTCGGGCGAGTCAATCGATAACGTTCTCGTCTTCATCCCGTTCGGGTTGCTCTTGAGCGTCAACTTTAAGGGTATGACGTTCTGGAGCAAGTTGCTCATTGTGCTCGGCGTCAGTGTGGCGGCCGAGACGATCCAGTACATCTTCGCCATTGGTGCGACGGACATCACTGACGTCATCACCAATACCTTGGGAGGATTCATTGGGATCGCTGGCTATGACATCAGTTGCAAGTACATCGATCGAGCGAAGCTGGATCGCTTTATCGTCGTGGCGGGATCAGTGGTTCTCGGGTTGTTCGTCCTGCTTCTCGTCGCAGTAGAGATTCACCACGGTGTCCGATATCACCGACATGGACAACCGATTAGCTGAGTCGGCGACACTCGCAATAACTCGACGGCGGTGCTCGGCATATCAGGGTCCGGGTGCAGGCAACCGCGGTCCTACTCGGTACTGATCTTCTCGAGTCTCTCCAGGCTGGCCGTCATGGACTCGAGGATCGAATTGTTCCGTTGATCCACGCCCCGCCATCGCTCACAAGGAGGCGGACTCCTCCTTCACGGTGCCGGAGTCAAAGACCTCGGTGACGACGGTGGCGTCGTCACCGTCCGGAGTGAGGATGTAGCCCCAGCGGTAACCCGCAGGAATGCCGACCTTGGCTGGATCATCATCCTCAGCCCGAGAAGGATCTCCGGGAGCCGGTTCCCAAAATATGCGCCGATCTGGTTCGAACTCCACCACGTAGTTGATCATGAGGTAGTCGTCTCCGAGCCGATGCATCTTCATGGTGAAGGTGTCACCCACGCCGGAGATGGGACGGTCGAGGACGGCTCCTCGGAGCATGCCGGATCCGTCGAAATCCATGTGCCGTTGCGGATTCGCCAGGATCTTGAAGATGAGAGCCGCCGGTGCTTCGATTCTGCGTGACACTTCGACCGGCTTGCTTTCCTCCGTCATGGTCCAGTCCCTACTTTCTGCGCCGGCGCACGGCACGAGCTCCACCGAGCGCACCAGAGCGATTCACGCCTTGGACGATACAGGTCAGCCAAGCGCTCGTGTGGTGCGAAAGGCCTAGAGGATGCGCTCAGGTGACATCGAAGAACACGCCAAGCTGAAGAGCCAGCTCAGCTGCACTACTGGGGTTGTTGGCGCTCCCTGCGGGTGGATGGTCTCGCCTCGCTCCAGCATCGCCACAAACTGTTCGATGCGTTTGTTTCGAGTCTCGACCTTCTTCGCACGTTCGATTCGGTAAATGACGGAGTACCGGTTCGCACTGGTCAGTTCCTGGAACATGGCCTGAGCCCGGGGATTCGCTTTAGCGCATGGCCAAATCCTCTGGGACTTCCGCCCCGGCCGGTCCGGCGTAGGCGGCCTGCCATCGACCATCGGCTTTGGCCAGCCGCACCTTTCTTCACCTGATCGATGCATTCGGCCCGAGGCACGCAATCTCTCAGCAATGGCGACGTTCCGTTTCGACCAAGGACTACGAACGCTTCGAGGTGTGAACCGTCGTCGGTATGTTGCTTCGTCACGACGTCCGAGCTGTCCATCGACCCAACCAAAGCAGATTGCTTCGTCGAGTGCTTCTTCGTAGGTGAGTGTCGTGGGATGCGTCGCACCCTTCTTGGCCAGGACGAGCCACACGCCAGACGACGTGGTGTGCTGTGTGCGCAACCAGACCCGCCACTTGGAACGATCCGCCATCAACAGCTCGGGGAGATCCAGCTTCGACCTGTACCTCTTTTAGAGCGATGGGACGGAGATTGGCGCCACGTCGCCCTCGGTCTCCATGAGGCGGAGGTCAGCCAAGATCGGTGCCTGCACCGGCATTCGGGTGGCCAAGATGAGCCCGTCGGAAGGTCGACAGGTGAGTGTTTCAGCGCCCCGTTGGGAGATCACTTCCAACTCGGCCAAATAGACGCCGCCCGTCCGCCCCACCAGCGCACTGCGACCACATCCACGTTGGTTGCCTTCAAGACATTGATGAACAGTTCATGGGTCATGGGCCGGGGCGAATCCAATCCTCGAATGGCTTGCGCTAACGCAATGCCTTCGGGCAGTCCCATGGGAAAACTGATGGCCCGAAGTGGGGGCTCTGACTCTTGCAAGGTAACAACCGGGTGTTGGTCGGGTAGATCGAGGGCGACGTCCAAGATCTCCATGATGTGGAAACTAGCGACGGGCATAGACGCTCAACGAGACCCCGACCGCCATGAAAAAGCAGAGGACAGCGGTACCGCCATAACTCAAGAAGGGCAATGGGATACCGGTAATGGGCATGATGCCCATGGTCATGCCCGCATTCTGGAAGACGCTGAAGGCCAAGAAGGTGAAAATCCCAGTGCAGAGCAGTCGTCCGTAGACGTCACGGGCTTGCCCGGCCGTACGAATAATGCGCCAGGCCACGACGCCAAGCAGTCCGATGACGAACGTGCCACCAATGAAGCCCAACTGCTCACCAACGGCGGCAAAGATGAAGTCGGTTTGGGCTTCGGGCACGTAGCCCAGGTTGATCTCGGCCCCGTGTCCGATGCCCTTGCCGTAGACGCCACCTGAGCCAATGGCGTTCTTTGACTGTTGGAGGTTGTAGTTCTGTCCCTGCTGTTGGGCTGATCCATGGTGGCCCGAGCTTTGATGCAAGAAGCTGGTTAAACGTGCGATCTGATAGTGGTGCAAGAGACCGGTGTAGGCGGCCAGCACCACCACGGCCACGGCACCGACCACCAAGATGACCAGGATTCGGGTGGGCAGCCCAGCGACGGCCAGCATGACCAAGAGCACGATGGTCATGATGATGGCCGTGCCCAAGTCGGGCTGGGCCATGACCAACACGATTGGGATACCGGCCATCACTAACAGCTTGATGACGTCGTCCAGGTCAGTCCTTCGGTCCGTCGAGAGCAGTAGGTGGCCACGGCCGCGATAAGAGCGAGGACGGCGAACTCGGAGGGTTGGAGCTGCAATCCGCCGGGGAGGGAGTACCAACGCTGCGAACCGAGCGCATTGTGTCCGGCCACAAAGACGCCCAACAACGAGACGACGCTCAAGCCGTAGATGATCATGCCGAGGGGCTGCAGTCGCCGGTAGTCGATCAGCCCCATGACCGCCATGCCCCCGATGCCGAGCAGGACAAAGACCAGCTGTCGTTTCAAGAAGTAGTGCGGATCGAGGCCATCAGCCAAGAGCGTGCCCCGCGTGGCGGTGAAGACCATGATGATTCCGATGGCCGCCACCAGCACGGTGGAGACAATCAGCACGGCATCGATGGGGAGGCTGCGTCGGTGGGTGGACGTGCTCCGAGGAGCCATTGAAATCGTCACTGCGCACGCACCATGGGACAGATTACGCCAGCCCTGAGGGCGATCTTCTGCACCAGGGGTCTGAGAGAACGTCTCGGTACCGTAGATGTGCCCCTATTACTCCTGGTCAAAGGGTGTGGCCCGGTTCCGATCAGCGTGTCCCGAGCGCGGTTTCAGCGGCCTGCCACATCGCTTCGGTCGGGGCCATCTGGCCGGTCCACAGCGCGAACTGGGCCGCGGCCTGATGCACCAGCATGCCGAGTCCGGAGATGGCCGTGGCCCCGTTGGCGACACTCTGTTGTAGCCACTCCGTCTCGATGGGGTGATAGACGAGGTCAACCGCCACTTGGCCTGACCGACCAACAGCATTCGGCCCGAGCGATTGGGTCTTGGTGCCATCCATGCCCAGCGGTGTGGCGTTCACAATGAGGTCCATGCGGGCCGCGTCGTCGACGTCGCCCACGCGAGCCACCTCACCACCGAGCCGGGCCGCCTCTTGGCCTCGAGCAGCCGTTCGATTGACCACCACGATCTCGGCCGCTTGGGCCGCACCCAAGGCCGCCACCACGGCGCGGGCGGCGCCGCCTGCCCCCAGCACCAGGCACCGCTTGCCCGTCACGTCAAAGTCAGCCGAGCGAACGAGCGAGGCGAGAAAGCCCGCACCGTCGGTATTGTCACCAACCAGGTGACCCGACCGGTTGGCAATGGTATTGACCGCACCCAGGCGTCGGGCCAGATCGCTCAGTTCGTCTACCAAGGCCACGACGTCGGACTTGTGCGGCATCGTCACCGACAGCCCGGCGATGTCCAATGCCCGCATGCCGACCAAGGCCGGACCGGCCGAACCGGCCGGCACCGGGAAACCGAGGGCGACCCAGTCAAGGCCTAGCTCAGCAAAGGCCGTGTTAAATAAGACGGGCGAGAGCGAGTGTGCGATGGGGTCACCCATAACACCGACCACCGTGGTGCGGGCACTGGGCCAGTGGCCGGTGCGATGAAGTTGTTCAGCCATCAGCCCACGCCTCTCGACTGCGCCAGCTCTCATTGGCCTGTTGCTCGGCGTAGGTGGCCGAGAACGCTTCAGTACCGGCCTTGTCAATCACCACGAAGTACAGCCAGTCACCCGCCGGCGGATGGACGGCGGCGGCCAACGCCGTAGGCGATGGAATGCAGATGGGCGTGGGCGGAAGCCCCGTGTGCAAATAGCTGTTGTAAGGCGTGTTGATCCTTGACGTCGGCTGAGGTCACCGTGCCCCCGTCTTGGCCCAGGAGTAAAGCATGGTCGAATCCATCTGCAGCGGCATGTTGTTGGCCAGGCGGTTATAGATCACCCGTGCCACCTTGGGCATATTGGCGTGGATGTAGCCCTCTTTTTGTACAATGGAGGCCGCCGTGATGACCTGGTACTCGCTCAGACCGAGGGCGGCGGCTGTGGTTTTGTTCAAATCCGGCCGCGCTGGCCTGGGCCGTGAAGCGATTGACCATCTGGGTCATAACATTCTGGTCGCTCTCCCCCGGCAGCACTTGGTAGGTGCCCGAGCCCAACAGCCCTTCAAGGTTGTTCGATCCGGCGGGCTGAAAGGGCGAGTGCACGGCACCACTTTAGAGCCACGGCCAAGAACGTTGCCCGATTGCGCGATCGGTTGTGATCCGGGCAGATCCCCAACGCTGTTGGCCACCTCGTTCACGGTGAAGCCCGGCAGTCACAATGAGCGGAAAGATATTCGGGTCCAGGGGCCAATGCTGCTCGAAGGGCGGCGAACGACAGATGCTGATGGAGCAAGTACCGCCCCGGCACGACTGATGGCGTCCCATGAATCTCGTTGTAGATCCGCAGCGCCAGCGCACTGCCGATCACGCCTTTGGCCGCCAAAGCGTTGTTGAGCGACGAGGTCGACTGCCCTGACGTCATCGTGATCTGCACCGGGGCACCGGGGGGGTTGGATCCCGCCACTTCGCCCTTTGTACCAAACCACCGGACACCACGATGATCACGATGACGACGACGAGGACCAGAACAACGATGAGGCGACGGCGGCGTCGGCGGCGCGCTTGATCGCTCCTTACGACGGGCTTGACGGTCTGGTCCGTTGGCCGCCGTGTCGTCCAAGGGCGTAGGTCCCGATGCCCCGGGCTCGGACGATCTCGGGCCGACTGCGACATTTCGGGCGGTTCGGTCATCGCTGATCAAGCCAGGCTTGGAACAACACAGTGGCCGCCGCACTGTCAATGGACTGGCGCGCCGCCTGGCCACGTTTTCCGGCCATGGCCAGATCCTTGCGCGGCCGACACGGTGGTCATGCGTTCGTCGAACAACACCACCGATCCGCCCAGCCGGCCAAGGCCCCGGTCAGCGCCTCGGCTTCGTCCTCAGCCCCGAGAGCGGCTTTGCCCCGCTGGCCGTTGAGCGAGAGCGGATGCCCGACGACGACGCAAGGTGGCTTCGTCTTCGGCCACCACCTTCACCACGGCCGCCCGCACGTCTTCGGGGCGACCCCGTGCGCTCGATATGGTCTCGTGGGAAAGCCATGGTGCCACTGGCGTTGGAGACGGCCACCCCGATGCGTCGTTCACCGAGATCGAGGGCCACTGGCTTTCACGGGCGCCGCAGTCCGGCGAGGGTTCGTCGGAGGGCACCGACGATGCCGTCATGTACTGGCGAGGATCGAGCGCGCGAGCGCCAGCGCCTCGTCGAGGCGAGAGGGGTCCTTCCCCCCAGCGACCGCAACATCGGCCGAGCCCCCTCCCCCGCCACCGACCACCGCAGCGATCTGTTTGACCAGTTCGCCCGCGTTGGGTTCGCCGCTCGTGACCACGGCGATGGCCACTTTCTTCCCGTCGGGCGATCCCCCAATGACCACGGTCTCCACCCCGTCACGACGCCGCACTGCTTGGGCCAGGGCGCGCAGATCGTCGGCCGATAGGGCGTCGCGTCGGGCCACCACAAACTCGTCGCCGACCTTAGCCGCCAGTTCGGCCGCGTCCGACTTCCAATGCCGCGTGATGGAGTCGCTGCAGTTCCTTTTCGCTGGCGCGTTGGCGCTCCAAGAGCCGCTCGATCGCGCTCGAGGACGGTGTCGGGCTCGGTTTTAAGGAGTTCCGCCGCACTGGTGATGAGCTCGTCGTGTTGAAGCGCTCGATCGATCGAAACGAAGCCCGTCACCGCCTCCAGCCGACGGGTATTCGAACCGATGGAGCCCTCAGAGACCAAGGTGATGGTGCCGATCTGGCCCAACGAGCTCACGTGGGTGCCGCCGCAAAACTCCAATGAATCCGGTCCGGCCTGCACCACCCGGACGGTGTCGCCGTACTTGTCACCGAAGAACGCGATGGCCCCCATTTTCTCGGCTTCGGCCCTGGTGGCCTCGGTCGTGACCACCGGTTCGTCGGTCAGCACGGCGGCGTTGGCCAAGGCGAAGACCTGCGCCAGCTCCTTTTTGGTGGGCGCGGCGTGGTGGGAGAAGTCGAAGCGCAGCCGGTCGGGCGCCACCAGCGAACCCTGCTGGCGGACGTGGTCACCCAGGACACTGGCGCAGCGCCCAGTGCAAGAGGTGGGTGCCGGTGTGGTTGCGGCGCAGCGCCTCGCGCCGCTGGCCGTCGATGGTGGCCAGAGCCGTCCTGGCCGGCCAGGATCTCGCCCGCTGATCCGGGCCCGATGGGCGGTCAGGCCGGGCAAAGCCGAGACGGTGTCGTAGACCTCGGCGCTGCCGGTCTCGGTCACGATCGTCCCGATGTCGCCCAGCTGTCCGCCGCCCTCAGCGTAGAAGGGCGTGCGGTCCATGAAGATCTCGGCCGTGCCCGGTTCCGCACCGGCCAAGACAGCCAGGATCTGGGTCGGCGTCGGCGTAGTTCTCGGACGCTGGCCGACAAAGGTGGTCGGACCCGACTGCTCGAGCACGGCGCGGTAGGCCTCCTCGTCGGCCGCCCGGCCGGTGCCCGAGCCGCCTGGCGGGCCCGGTTGCGCTGCTCGGCCATGGCGGCGTCGAAGGCGGCCACGATCGACCGTCAGGCCCGCTTCGCCCGCCAACTCTTCGGTCAGCTCGATGGGGAAGCCGTGGGTGTCGTGCAGTTTGAAGGCGACGTCGCCGTCCAAGACCGCACCGTTCCGCTGGTCGCGCTCGGAGAGTTCACCTTCGAGCAGCGTCAGCCCGGCTTTGAAGGGTGCGGTCGAAGCCGGCCTCTTCGCGGCTCACCACCGACTCGATGAGGTCGCGATCCGCGGCCAGCTTCGGGATAGGCCGCGCCCAGCATCTCGACGGCGGCGTCGGTCAACGACGTCGTCACGGCCGCCTCTCTGCCCAGGCGCCGGGCCGCCAGCACGGCCCGGCGGATGATGCGGCGCAGCACGTAGCCCCGTCCCTCATTGGAAGGCAGCACCCCGTCGGAGACAAGCACGGTCATGGCCCGGCCGTGGTCAGCCAGGATGCGCAGCGACGACATCGCTCGCCTCCTCGGCGCCGTAGCGCGACGCCGGTGATGGACTGGGCCCGCTCCACCATCGGCGCGAAGACGTCGGTGGCGTAGATCGAGTCCGTGCCCTCCAAGATCGGCAGGATCCGCTCCAGACCGGCTCCGGTGTCGATGCTCTTTCGGGGCAGATCGACCATGGCACCGTCGGCCGATCGGTTGAACTGCATGAAGACCAGATTCCAGATCTCGACGAAGCGCTCGGACCCGCCAAAGGCCGGTCCACCGGGTGCACCGTAGGTCTCGCCCTTATCGAAGTAGAGCTCCGAGCACGGGCCACAGGGGCCCGTCGTCGCCCATGCCCCACCAGTTGTCCTCCCCCATGCGCTGGATGCGCTCGGGACGGATGCCCACCGCGTCGATCCAGATCTGTTCGGCCTCGTCGTCGGAGTCGTGCACGGTGATCCAGAGGCGATCACCGTCGATGCCGAAGACCTCGGTGACGAGCTCCCAGGCGTAGGGAATGGCCTCAGCTTTGAAGTAGTCGCCGAAGCTGAAGTTCCCGAGCATCTCGAAGAAGGTGCAGTGCCGGCTGGTGGTGCCAACGATGTCGATGTCGAGGGTGCGAAAGCAGCGTCTGCACGCTGGTCGCCCTCGGCCACGGGGCCCGCTCGTCCCCCAAGAAGTACGGCTTGAACGGCACCATGCCGGCAATGGTGAACAGGACCGACGGGTCGTGCGGAATAAGGCTGGCCGACGGCACCACTTCGTGCTCTCGTTCGGCGAAGTACCCCGTAAAGGCCGCCCGTAATTGGTTGGCGTCCATCGACGCAATCCTACTGGGGCGAACGCCTGGCCAGGGTCGTGTCGTCGGAACGGCGGGCCGCCATTCCTCGCCGGCGGGTGGGCCGGGTCGGACCGGTGCTGGGGGCAGCGATATGGGTGCGGGTCACGGTGAACTCGCGCTGGCCGGGTTGGACGTGGCCCCGTTGGCGAGCCTCGTACTCGGCCCAGAGTTGTTCCTCGTGGCGTCCCTTTTCATCCCGGCCGGCATCGACCGCCGCTCTGACCCGATGCCCCGCCGCTTTCACCGTCGAGAGGGCTTCGCCGGCCAGATGCTCAGGGGTCAGGCGCTCAACCGCTTGGGCCACCGTGCGCCGCACTCGTTGTTCGGCCCACAAGGTGCCACCAACACCGACGGCAACCCCGGCCACGAGCCAGGTTGATCGTCCCACTACTGACCCCGCTTTCGATCGTTCCCGCCTGCGCCAGCGCGGGCCTCTTTGCCCCGCAAGCTTCGCAGTCCTGTCGCCGTTCCGGCGCGAAAGGCCAAGACCTTGACCACCGGATTTGAAAAGGCCCGCTGGGCCAGTTGGCTGGCGGCATCGACTGTGTGCGTAACGGACTCAGTGCTCTCCAAGACCGAGTCCACCCGAGCCATCTCGGCGTTGGCTTGATCAACGGCCTGGCGGGCTCCGGTAACCAAGGGCACCGCTTCGCTGCGCAGACTCTCGATGCCAGCTTCCAGTCGGCGCACCTGGCCCACCAGAACAGAGGCGGCCACGAGCGATATGACGGCACCAATCGACGCCACCACGGCGGCGATCAGGACGACAACGTCGGCGGCTGACACGGAACAACCTTACCGAAGCAGGAGTTTCAGCTGTCCCGACCCACGGAGTACGGGGTTCTGAGCGGCTTAGGCGCTCGCCATGCCAACAATGGGGGCCACCAAATGGATACTGCCGGTCGAACCAAAGAAGGCGGCTTCACCGAAGGAGAAGATGCCGCCGTCGGCTGCGACTTCCCAGTAACCGCCACTGGTGGCCGATGGGGCCATGCCCACAATCGGTTGATTGAGCGCTTGGCCACCCATCGATCCGTAGAACTGGGCGTCACCGAAGGCGAAGAGGCCGCCGTCACGGGCCACCTCCCAGTAGCCCCCGCTCCCGAGCGTCGACGTCACGGCGACGATGGGCTGATTGAGCGGCCGGCCACCCATCGATCCGTAGAACTGGGCGTCACCAAAGGCGAAGAGGCCGCCGTCTGAGGCCACCTCCCAGTAGCCCCGTCCGTCCCAGGTGGGCGCCAGACCAACGACCGGCTCGTTGAGGGCACGACCACCCATTGAGCCGTAGAAGTGGGCGTCACCAAAGGCAAAGAGGCCACCGTCGCTGGCCACCTCCCAGTACCCTTCGCCGTCTGAGGTGACCGCGAGGCCAACGATGGGCTTATTGAGAGGCCGACCTCCCATGGAGCCATGAAAGCGCGCGCTGCCGAACGCAAACAGCCCACCGTCAGACGCCGCCAAGTAGTACCCGTCGTCGTTCGGCATGGCCGCCATGGCCACGATGGGTTTGTTCAGTGGTCGACCACCCATCGAGCCGAAGAACGCTGCCGTACCGTAGGAAAAGACGCCCCCGTCTGAGGCCGCGAACCAGTACCCAAGACCACTATGCGTGGCGCCGAAGCCGTAGCGGTCAGCGGACGAGACGGCCGATGTCCCGCCCGGTGTCGTGACCGTCACATCAACGCCAGAAGGAATGGTCTGGGAAGGGGGCCGAACCTCAATGGTGTTCTGGCTATCGGAGATGATCGTGCCCGATCCCGCCGCCCCGAAGTTCACAGAAGTGGCGTGGGCCAGACTGGTGCCAGAGATGATGAGCGGGGCCGCCCCGGTCAGCGGACCGGTGTTGCGGCTGAGCGCCGACACGACTGGGCAGCCGTAGGGACCTTGCAGGGCTGCGGCCAAGTTGACCCCGTTGGGCGAACCCCAACCGGTCGCCATGTCGTAGCCGGCGGTGGCGGGGTAGGTACCCCCATTCGTCCCGGTGAAATCGTTGTTCCCACTCGTGACGTCGTTCAATGCATCCGACGACGGACCGCCGATTTGGTACAGGGCGGGCGTGACCAACCCAAGACTGGTGGCACAGCCCTGGTTGATGTCGGCAAACAGGGCGGCCCACAGCGGCGAGACCGCACTGGTGCCGCCAACAATGGCCCACGAACCTTGGACGTAGATGGCATAGCCCTGCTCGGGCGCGGCCGAGCCTGAGACGTCAGGGACTTCGCGACACCTCGACGCCCCACATGACCCGGTCGATGAGTACGAGTTGATGACACCGACGCCGCCTGCGGTTTGCCACGACGGCATGGGCCACACGCTCGAGAGGCCGCCCCCGCCCGCACCGGTACTGCTCTGCATGATGCAGCCACTCGACGCCGACTGGCCGACGCAGTCGTTCCAGGTCGTCTCGCCGGTGGTTGATTGGGTTACCAACTCCGTGCCACCGGCCGACACCACATCGGGTTGCGAACCGGGGTCGTCCACGGCCAACTCCATGCCCCCCGGGTAGTCCTCTTCGAGACAGTCCTCGGATCCAGTGTCACCGGAAGCTGCCACCATGGTCTGGCCCTGCACCGCCATCTGTTGGAAGATCAGCGCTTCGGCTTGTATCGATCCACTTGGGGTGTCGTCGGCTTCACACACGCCCCAACTGGTTGACACCTCTTTTGAACTGTCGTCGTCGGCAATGCGTTGCAGGGCGTCCAACTGCGAGGAGTCATCGTTCTCGTTGGGGGCGTTGTAGACCTTGACTGAGGCTCCGGGGGCGAAGACCGAAGCGTTCTCGATATCGAGGGCTGCTTCCCCACAGCCCGACTGGCCGCAGCCACCGGGATCGTTGGCGCTGGCCCCGCCGTCCACCGGGATCGAGGTCACCTGATTGTGCAGGCCGTAACACTGCTGGAAGGTGGCGATATCGGTCGGGTCGTAGGTCTCGAACTCCAAAAGAGCGATCGAAGCGCCCGTGCCTAGGCGCCCCGAGGCGTAGAGGCCAGAGAAGTTGTAGATGCCGGCCAACTGGGTGGCCGAAAAGGCGCCATTGCTCAGACCGGTGTTCTCAGCCACAAAGGGACAGGCCTGCGGCCCGTCGTTGTTGGCCACGAGGCCCTGGGGCGAAGGCGCGCTTGCGCTGCCGAGTGCGCCACGTGCGCTCTTCACCAACTCGGCGTGAGGATGAGCCAAGCCATCGAGGCCGACCACGCTCGTCACCAGTTGGCCGATATTGGCCGGAAACGAAGGTGCCACGGTATTGACGTGTTGGTTCGATCCATCGGCCAAGGTGACATTGGCCAGCGAGGTGGAAAAGGCGCGGTCGATCTGGGCTGGTGAACCCGTGACCGGGATGGTCAACCCATCCGAAGCGGTGGCCCCAAGGGCGAGGCCTTGGGCTGAAAGCCACGACCGAACGGTCGCAATGGCAGCTGGGCTGGCTCCGAATCGAGCGGCAAACTCTCCAGCCGGCACAAAGTGGCGATAGTCGGGTGAACCCGGCGTGGAGACCGCCGCCACCGCAGCACGCAGCGCGCTCGGATCGGCGGGGGCCAGGACCACTCGTACATGCACCGACTCGGTGGCGGGCACCGCACCGGTGATGTGGGCGTTGGTTGGCACTTTTGGCACAAGAGACGAGAACACGACCCGGGCCGTGCTGGCACCGGCGGGCGCTGACGGGGCCAAAGCCACAACGCCAAGGCCGACGGCCCCAACCGTGGCCAGTGACGAAACCAGCAGTCGAAGGCGGCGCATCGAAGCAGTGCGGAGATCGCTCATCTGCTCTCTCCTTTGTGGGGGCGAGGTCGGTTCAGATCACGTTCGCGGCCGTGGTCCGAAGGTTCGTAGTAGATGTGATCGTCGAGTTCAGCGGGTCGATACTGCTGGTCAACCCACCCTGTCGGATCGTCGTGGGGATAACGGTAGCCGTCACCATGGCCAAGAGTGGTGGCACCTGAATAGTGGGCGTCACGAAGGTGGGCCGGCACCTCGCGCCGAGGCCCGTTGGTCACATCGTTTTGGGCCTTGCCAAGCGCCACCGTGACCCGATTGGATTTGGGCGCCATCGACAGATGCACCACAGCTTGGGCCAGATTGAGCCTGGCTTCGGGAAGTCCCACCATCTCGACCGCTCGAGCGGCCGCTTCGGCCACCAAGAGAGACTCCGGGTCGGCCATACCAATGTCCTCACTGGCCAAAATCACCAGACGTCGAGCCACGAAGCGGGCGTCCTCGCCGGCCTCCAACATGCGGACCATCCAGTAGAGCCCGGCGTCGGGATCAGAACCCCGAATACTTTTGATGAGCGCACTGACTTGGTCGTAGTGGTCGTCGGCCCCTTGGTGATAGAGCCGACCGTCCCGAGCCCGCTTCATATCGGACATGGTGATCCGCACCGGCCGCTCTTTCGTGTTTTCGCCAGTGGTCTTGTCAGTGTTCTCGTCTGTGTTCTCGCCACGTTGTTGGGCCTCGGTCCGAGCCGTACGTCAGGGCCACCGCCACCTCCAAGGTGGTGAGGGCGGCCCGAGCGTCGCCGTCGCACGCTGCCACCAGCGCAGCCAGGGCGTCGTCGTCGATCTCGGCCTCCTCCGCCTTCAACCCACGCTCGACCACGAGCACCAGATCCTCTTCGCTCAGAGGCTGGAGTCGCCAGAGGGTGGCCCGACTGAGCAGGGGCGCGTTGACCTCGAAGAACGGATTCTCGGTGGTGGCGCCGATGAGAACCACCAACCCCTCTTCGACGGCCGGCAACAAGACATCTTGTTGCGTCTTGTTGAATCGGTGTACCTCGTCGACAAAGAGGATGGTGCCTCGACCTTGTTCTCCTAACAGTCGGCGCGCCCCTTCCAGCGCCTCTCGCACGTCCTTCACCCCTGCGGTCACGGCCGACAACGAGACGAAGTCTTTGGCCGTGGTCTCGGCCACCACTCGGGCCAGCGTCGTCTTGCCCGTGCCCGCTGGTCCCCAAAAGATGACCGAACCCAACCGGTCGGCCTCGACCAGCACTCGCAACGGCGCACCGGGGGCAACAAGATGGGCCTGGCCCACCACGTCATCTAAGGAACGGGGTCGCAGCCTGGCGGCTAGGGGAGCTTGTCGAGAGAGCCGAGTCTCGGCTGCGGCAGCGAAGAGGTCCTCGCCGCCGCTCACGATGGTGTGGTCTTGAGGCGGATCAGCCGGAGGGGCAAGCACTCGGATACCGAGCTCGGCCAAGCTGGCGGGCGACAAGCGTGCTCGGGGCGCCCGTCAAGAGGTCCGAACCCGACTGGGTCTTCGGGAAGGCAATGACCTCGCGGATGTTGTCCTCGCCCGAGAAGATGGCCACCAAGCGATCGATGCCGAAGGCGAATCCAGCGTGCGGTGGGGCACCGAAGCGAAAGGCCGACAACAGAAACCCGAAACGACGCTCGGCCTCTTCGGCACTGATGCCAAGCGCGGCGAAGACCTTCGATTGAATGTCGGCCCGATGAATTTCGAACGCTGCCCGAACCGAGCTCCCATCCATTGAGCACCAAGTCGTAGGCCTGAGAGCGCACCGAAGCCGGGTCGGTGTCCAAAAGATCGATGTCGTCGGGGTGCGGCATGGTGAAGGGATGATGGGCCGCTTGGAGGTTCCCTTGGGCGTCGATGCCGTCGAACATGGGGAAGTCGACGACCCACACGTAGAGGTGTTGTCCTTCGCTGACTGGTTGACCCCCGAGGACGACACGAAGGTGACCGAGTACCTCGCAGGTCAAGCGGTACTCGTCGGCCACGACCAAAATGAGATCACCCGACGTGGCCGCCGTGCGCGCCAACAGGCCGGCACGTTCCGCGTCCGAGAGGAATCGATCGAGGGGCGAGTCCAAACCAAGGCCACCGTCGTCGGCCGCCGTCACTTTGAACCAGGCCAGCCCCTTGGCCCCACGAGCCTTGGCGGCGTCGACCAGTCCATCCAACTTGGAACGCGAGAGCGCCGCACCGCCTGCGACGCAGAGGGCCTTGACACACGGAGCACCGAAGGCCTTGACCTCGGTGCCATCAAAGAGTCGGAGAGCTCGAGCAGCTCCATGCCGAATCGGAGGTCGGGTTTGTCGGTCCCGAACCGGTCGAGGGCTTCCGCCCACGTCATACGGGTAATGGGGGGCGGGCGGAGGCCGGTGGCGGCTTCGGCTGCGTCGAGGACCGCTTCGCAGACGAAGGCCAAAATGTCCTCTTGCCCGACGAAGGAAGCCTCCATATCGAGTTGGGAGAACTCGAACTGTCGATCGGCTCGGAGGTCTTCATCTCTGAGGCAGCGGGCAATCTGGAAGTAGCGGTCGAGCCCTCCCACCATGAGCAGCTGTTTCGCCAGCTGCGGGCTCTGCGGCAGCGAGTAGAACGCACCGTGGTGCAGGCGACTGGGCACGTTGAACTCACGAGAACCCTCGGGCGTGGGCGCCCACAACAGTGGGGTCTCTACTTCCGCGAAACCCTGTCGGATCATGGCGTTCCTAATGGCGGCGTTGACCTTCGAGCGACGACGCAGATTGGCCTGCATGCGGGGACGCCGCAGGTCGATATAGCGGTGGCGGAGCCGCACTGCTTCATCGACGTCAACTCGGTCTTCCACCGCAAAGGGCGGCGGTTCGGCCGTGGCCAAGACCGACACGGTGCAGTCCCCCACTTCAATGTGCCCGGTCGAAAGCTCGGCGTTCTCCATCCCGTCAGGTCGCCGACGCACGGTGCCTTCGATGCTGACCACGTACTCCCGGCGTAGGTCGGCCGCGCCATCCACCACACATTGGACGACGCCGGTGTGGTCACGCAGATCAATAAAGGCCAGGTGCTCGCCGTGCTCGCGCCGCGAGCCAACCCAACCGCAGACCGTGACGGTGGCGCCACTGTCATCCAGCCCGAGCGTTCCGCAGAGATGTGTGCGCATCGAGGTCGCACCGGCCGCTTGTTCGGGGGACGTCATGAAGGATCCTCTTTCACCCCTGCGGGGTCGTTGCGCGCCGCGGCCATGAAGCCAACTACCTGGTCGAGCGGGACCGTCTGTTGCTCGCCGGCGTGGCGCAGCGGGCGGACGGTCACCGTAGCGTCTGCCAGCTCTTGGGTCCCGACAATAAGAGCGAAACGTGCCCCCGACCGGTCAGCCGACTTCATTTGGGACTTCATGGAACGCTCGTCAAAGGCTCGATCACAGCGCAGACCGGCTCGCCGCAGCTGATCGGTCAGGTCGCGGGCCTGGGCCCCTCCGGTCACGTCGATGACGTAGGCGTCCAATGGAGGCGGGTCGAGGGGGAAGACGCCTTCGGCGTCACAGGCGATCAAGACACGCTCGATGCCGATACCGAAACCGATGCCAGGCGTCGGATCACCACCCAGCATCTCAACCAGACCGTCGTAGCGACCGCCGCCCCCAATGGCGTCATGGGCGGCATCGATGGCTCCTGAGGCGAACTCGAAGGTAGTGCGGGTGTAGTAGTCGAAGCCACGGACCAAGCGGTGATCCAAGACAAAGGGCACGCCCACGGCACCAAGACCGTCTTGGACCCGATCAAAGTGGGTTCGGCAGGGCTCACAGAGATGATCGATAAAGCGCGGCACGCCTTCGGTGGCGCTCCGACACTCGTCGGTTTTGCAGTCGAGGGCGCGCAGCGGATTCGAGGCCAGTCGCTGGCCATGATCGGCACAGAGTTGGTCGCTGCGCTCAGCCAAGTAGTCACCGAGCAGGGCCAGATAGCCGGGCCGACAGACGTTGTCGCCCATGGAGTTGAGTTTGACGGTGAAGTCGGAAAGTCCAAGGTCGCCATAGAAGCCGACGGCCAAGGAGATCACCTCGACGTCCAAGTCAGCATCGACCACGCCGAGCGCCTCGATGCCGACCTGGTGATGTTGGCGATAGCGGCCGGCTGCGGGACGCTCGTAGCGAAACGAGGGCGTGACGTACCAGGCCTTCCAGGGCAGCGGGGGCCGGTGCTGCACGTAGGCCCGCACCATGGGCGCGGTTCCTTCGGGTCGCAACGCCAACTGTCGCCCGCCACGATCGGTGAACTCGTACATCTCTTTCCCGACAATTTCACTGCCATCACCAATGCCTCGGCGAAAGACCGCCACGTCTTCAAAGATGGGCGTATGGGTCAGCCCGTAGGCGGCCGCTTCGACTCTCTGGGCGAAGAGTGCGATGAGCGCTTCCCACCGGGTTGATTCGGGCCAAAGCACATCGTGCGTCCCTTTCGGGGCGCGCGGCGCGACCGTCGCCTCACGCATCGGGGCTCACGCCTTCTTGCCCGGAAGTTGCCGGTAGGCGTCAAAGACCCCGTCCAAATGCTTGAGCGAGGCCACCAGTGACTGGAGATGCGTTGGGTCGGCCAACTCCACGTCGAAGGCCATACGACTGACCCGGTCCGGCGTCGTGGCCGTACGAGCCGCCACGATATTCAAGTGGTGCTCTGACACGACGCGACTCACATCGGCCAAGAGGCGTGAACGGTCAAAGGCCTGGACCTCGACCGTGGCCAGGAAGACGCCTTCGCCCCCACGGTCCCATTCGACCTCGATGAGCCGCTCTTGGCTACGGCGGGAAAGGGCAGTGGCGTTGGAGCAGTCGGCTCGGTGCACCGAGACGCCTCGACCCTGGGTCACAAAGCCCACGATCTGGTCGCCCGGCACCGGGGTGCAGCACCGAGCCAAGTGCACCATGACGTCGTCCAACCCCTCCACGTAGACCCCGGCCGCTGAGCGCTTGGTCCCTCTCGGGCCGCGCACCCCTCGAGAAGCGGTGGTCGGGAGCTGTTCGGGTTCGCCCCCTCGCAGATCGCGAGCCAAACGCTGCACCACGGACTGGGCGGAGAGCTGATTCTCGCCAATGGCGGCGTAGAGCGACTCGACGTCACCCAAGTTCATGGACTCCGCCAACTGGATGAGGGCCGTCGAACCCATCACTTTTTGCAGGGGCATGCCCTCACGGCGCAGGGCGCGAGCGAGTTCGTCACGCCCGGTTTCGATGGCGTCGTCTCGACGTTCCCGACTGAACCACTGACGAATCTTGTTCCGGGCCCTGGTTGAAGCCACGATCTGGAGCCAGTCGCGCGACGGCGCCGCTGTTGGGGACTTGGAGGTGAAGATCTCGACCGTGTCAGCCGAAGAAAGTTTGGTGTCGAGCGGCACCAGACGACCGTTGACCCGGGCCCCGATGCAGCGGTGCCCAACTTCGGTGTGAATCGAATAGGCGAAGTCAACCGGTGTCGAACGCGCCGGCAAGGCCAGCACCTTGCCTTTCGGGGTAAAGACATAGACCTCGTCTTGTTCAAGGTCGAGTTTGAGCGCCTCTAAGAACTCGATGGGATCGTCGGTCTGGCGGTCGACGTCGGCGATGCGCTGCATCCAGGCCATGTCGGCCGACGAGTCCTCTTGCTCTTTGTAACCCCAGTGGGCGGCAATGCCGTACTCAGCCCGGCGGTGCATTTCGTTGGTGCGGATCTGGACCTCGATGGGCTTGCCTTCAAGGCCAATCACCGTGGTGTGCAACGACTGGTAGAGGTTGAACTTCGGCGTATTGATGTAGTCCTTGAACCGACCTTGCACCGGGGGCCAGATGGCATGAATGGCGCCCAAGGCACCCCAGCACTCAGCCTCGGTCTGGACCACCACTCTGATGCCGACCAGGTCGTTGATGTCGTCGAACTCTTTGCCGCGAACGACCATCTTCTCGTAGATGCTCCACAGGTGCTTCGGTCGCCCCGTGACATCGGCTTCGACCCCGGTGGCGGCAAATCGCTCACGGACTTTCACCATGACTTGGGCCAGATACTCCTCGCGCTGAGGGGCGCGGGCTGCCACCATCTGCTCGATCTCGGCGTAGCGCTTCGGGTGCAGCGTGGCGAAGGCCAGGTCTTCTAACTGCCAGCGCACCTGTTGCACGCCCAAGCGATGGGCCAAGGGGGCATAGACGTCAAAGGTCTCTTGGGCCGTGCGACGTTGCTTCCATTCCGGCATGACGGCCAAGGTGCGCATGTTGTGCAGGCGGTCGGCCAACTTGATCAGCAGCACGCGCCAGTCGTTGGCCATGGCCACGAGCATCTTTCTGATGGTGGCGGCCTGCTGGGCCTCTTTCGAATCGAACTGCAGCCGATCCAGTTTGGTGACGCCGTCAACCACACGGGCCACCACGGGGCCGAAATCGGTGGCGATGGTCTCTAGGGTCAGACCGGTGTCTTCCACCGCATCGTGGAGCAGAGCGGCGGCGACGGTGGGCTCGTCCAGGCCCAACTCCGCCACAATGGAGGCAACGGCCACCGGGTGGGTGATGTAGGGCTCACCCGAGCGCCGGAACTGCTCGGCATGCGCCATCAGGGCGGCATACCCAGCCCGTTCAATCAGATCGGTGGCCTCGTTGGGTCGGTGCAGCGCGAATTCGGCCAGCACGGGTGCCAATAAGTCACCGAGCGCGGACCCACCAGCGTCGTCTGTGGGCGCGACCCGAGACAGGGTGACCATGGGTGCAGGCTAGCGGAACGGCCTTCACACCCCGGCGCATTGGCACCAGAAGTGGCCGGTCAGTGCTTCTTTTTTGACTTTGATTTCTTGCGGGGCCGAGGCGGCGGTTTCTTGGTCGTACCCGAGGTCGGCCGGGTGGCCGTGGCCGTCGCTGTTGCCCCACCCGACGAGGAAGTAGTTGTTGTCTTGGACGACCCACCACTTGGACGCCCCAGCGCTCGACTTGGCTCGAGCCTGGCTGGCTGAACCGGGTCGCACGGTGCCCGAACGCTGGGCCTTGCCCCCAGTACGACCTTTGACGGCCGAGCCTGCGGCCCCCGCCGTCAGCATGGCGGCGGCGGCGGGTGACAGCGTGCCGGTGCGATCGCCCCGAGATTCGAGGCGTTGGCGAATCTGTATCCAACGGGGCTCGCGCTCTTTCATCATGGCCAAGACCGGCGATGCAATGAAGATCGACGAGTACGCCCCGCTGAGCAGACCCACGAAGAGGGCCACGCCGTAGCTCTGGAGCGTGGTCGCCCCCAAGAGCACGGCGCCGATCAAAAGAATGGAGAGGACCGGCAAGATAGCGACCAACGATGTGTTGATGGAGCGAGCCAAGGTCTGGTTCATGGACAGGTTGACCATCTGCGAGTACGTCATGCGGCCGGTCGAGCCAATGCCCTTGGTGTTGTCACGGACCCGGTCAAAGACCACGACGGTGTCGTAGAGGGAGTACCCCAAAATCGTCAGCACGGCGACCACGGTGTCGGGAGTGACCTGGAAATTGAAGATGGAGTACACCCCGATAGTGACCAAAATGTCGTGCAGCATGGCCACAAAGGCCGCGATCGCCATCTTCGGTTCGAAGCGGAAACTGATATAGAGCCCCACCACAATAAAGAAGACAATTAAGGCAGTAATGGCCTTACTTGTGATCTCACCGCCCCAGGTCGGACCGACGTGGGTCACCGAGATGTCGTTGATGCTATCGGCATTGGTGGCCTTGGTTAAGGCTTCGGTGACCTTGTTCGTGGTCGACTGCTGGATGGTCGGCGACAAGCTGTTGAGGTCTGACTCCACCAGAATCTTGGCGTTCTTGCCTTGACCCAAGATCTCAACCGTCGGGTCTTTAAGGCCGGCCGCCGTCACAACCGAGACAGCCTGAGACTGCGTTAACCCAGCCGATGTCGTGGTCTGCCACGACGTGCCGCCTTTGAAGTCGATGCCGAGATTCAGCCCGCCCCGCAGAATGATGGAGAGGATGCCGAGCACGATGATGACGGTCGAGATGGTGAACCACAGCCCTGCGCCGGCCCACGAAGTCGTAGGTGGTGCCACCACGGTAGAGACGGCTGATCGCTCCGGCTGATGACTTGGGCTTGTCCTTTTTGGTGCTCTCTATCGCCTCTTCAATGGCCTCGTCGTCAGCCAGTTCGTCCTCAGACTCGTAGGCCTCTTCGTCGAGCTCTTCGGGGTCAATGGTCTTGTCCGCAGAAGATCCCGGGATGACCAGATCGGTCAACTCCTCGTCGTGGCGATCGACCGGGCTCATGCTTCAGCTCCAGAGTTGACGGCCAGCCCCTTGGCGATGCCGAAGGTACGAGCCGACGTGATGCGCTCGTTGCGACCGAGCAAGATGACGAGGGGCCGGGTGTAGAACCAGGTGAAGAAGATGTCGAGCAAGGTGGAGAGGCCCAAGAAGAAGGCGAAGCCCTTCACGTCACCGACCGCCACCAGGTAGAGGACCACGGCCGCAGCCAACGAGACCAGGTCAGCGGCCAGCACGGTGCGCCAGGCGCTCTTGAACCCTCGGTCCACACTGGTGCGCACCGTGCGACCAGCTCGCGTTTCGTCTTTCAATCGTTCGAAATAGACGATGTACGAGTCAACGGTGATACCGATCGACACAATCAACCCCGTAATACCCGCCAAGTCGAAACTGGGCGAGAACTTGGTATGACCGAGGGCGGAGATGATGGCCCACAACAAACAGGCCGTGAGGATCAACCCCGAGATAATGACCAGCCCAAGGCCGCGGTAGTAGATCAAGACATAGAGGAGCACGAGGATAAGACCGGCAACACCAGCGGCCAGACCCGCTTTGAGCGAGGACTTGCCCAAGGTGGGCGAGACCGTCTCGGTCGTGAGTTGGTGCAAGCGAACGGGCAGCGAACCGAACTGCATGGAAAGCGCGAGCTGTTGCGCGCTCTGCTGCGTGATGCCACCGCCCGAGATCTCACCTTTGCCGTCAAACGAGGAAAAGGTCTTCTCGGTCGGTTGGATGAGCGGGGCCGACTGCACTTGGCCGTCCAACTCCAAGGCGAGGTACTGGTGGAAGTTCTTTTCGGCCACCTCGTCCCACTTGGGCGACCCATCCCCGGTCAGGCTGTAGTTGACGGTCCAGGCCCCGGTCTGGTCTTCTTCGGCCGTCGCTGACGCAATGGAGTGGCCGGTCAGTTGCTGGGGTCCCAGCACCATGCGCCCACCGCCCAGCGCGGGCAGCAGCACCGTCTCGTTCGGGTAGTTGGCCGACGACGTCTTGGTGCTCGGGTAGGCCGCGAAGGAGGGGTCAGCCGGCACGTTGTTTGAGGAGTAGCCCTGGGCCGAACTGTTGGGTGTCACGGCCAGGTTGGTGGAGTTGGTGGCATAGGAGCTTCCACACGCCGGCAAGGCGGCGGTCGCAGGCTTGCCTGGGTCCGACTTGGTGGGCTCGTAGTCAGGGGCGAAACAGAGGACGGGACGGAAGTAGAGCTGGGCCGTCTTACCAATGGCCGCCAACACTTCGTTGCCGTTGGTCACCCCCGGGATAGCAACCGAGATCTGGTTGTTCCCAGACGTCGACACCTGTGCGCCCGACACCCCGAGCCCGTTGACTCGGTTGTTCAAGATGGTGACGGTCTCGTCCAACTCGGACTTGGCCACGGGCTTGGCCGTTTGGTAGGTGACGGCAAGGCCACCGGCCAAGTCCAGTCCCAAGCGGGGCGTCCACTTGGCCCCCACCACGAGGGCAAACGAACCGAGTGAGATCACCACACAGGCGATCACGCTGATCCACAGATTGCGCTGACGCCGGCTTTGTCCCGCGAGGAAGGAGGGCTCACGCCGATTCGTCCTCGTCTTCTTCGGTGTCGCTGTGGTCGGTGTCACCGTGCTCGATGTCACTGTGGTCGAGGTCACCGTGCGCATCGTCAGCCGAGGGCGGGACGACCGGGTCGATCTTGCGGGCGATGGCTTGGCGCACAAAGACCAGACGGGTCGGCTGCGCCCCACTCAAGGTGCCGTCTTCGTCCGTGCTCCCCGTGAGCACGGTGTAGCGGTCGCCATGAATCTCGAGCACGGTGCCGACCATGCCGCCCACGGTCAAGATGTCATCGCCGACCTCGATGGTTGACGTATTGGCGCGTTGTGCCTTCATTTTCTTTTGTTGCGGACGCAGATAGAAGAAGTAGGCCAGCACCCCAATGCCCAAGATGACGATGAGAAAGACCGGACTGCTCTTGGATTTGGTCGTCGACGTGGCGGCGACCAGCGTCGCCAGGGTGGAAAGGAGGGGGCTCATAGGACCGCTTTACAAGGTAGAAGGCGAGGGTTGCTCAGGCTGTGCACAGGAGCGATACCCTACACCTGGCCCGGGGGACTTCTCTGGCGCGCCCGCCATTTGTCGTCCGCTCTGTCCTGGCGTGACACGCCGGGTTCTGGTCTTGCGGTTGACTTTCTCGACCCTTCGCGGCCATTGCGGGCCCGTCGCTCCCGCCGAGACCGAAAGACAACGCTTTGGCAACCTTCTGACACCTTAAATGCACCAATGAGGGTAGACACTTCGATTCACGGTCCGCTGAGCCCGAGGGCACCAACGATGTTGTCCTCGGGCGAGCGGGCTGACGATCTGGCGGGAACCAGGTCGGAGGGGTGCATGAGGGCAGGTGCGTCGGCTTGGTACGGCACTTCCTGGGACGCTGTTTCACCGGCGACCTGGGTTTTGGGCCGGCGCACCGAGCCCTCGTGTTACCCCCAACTCTCTTCTTCCATGCCGCGTTTGACCGTCTCACACCTCTGTAAGGGGCCCGGATATGCTGACTTTGGCCCGGAGCATTCGCCCCATGGGGCAATCGGTTCAACGTGTGAGGATGGCTGCAGTGCGCGAAGGCGGCACATCGGTGCTGGCGATTGAAGACGATGCGGACATCCGACAACTGCTCCGCGCCCTGCTTGAGCGCGAGGGCTACCTCGTCAGCGAGGCCTCAACCGGCCGAGAGGGCCTTCGCAACTTTCATCAAGTCCGACCCGACCTGGTCATCTTGGACGTTGGCCTGCCCGATCTCGACGGTTGGCAGGTCTTAGAGCGCATTCGAGACATGAGCGACGCCCCCGTGCTGGTGTTGACGGCCCGGACCTCAGAGCGCGACAAGGTGCGCGGCCTCAACGCCGGGGCTGACGACTATCTGACCAAACCCTTCTCACGGGTGGAACTCCTCGCTCGGCTTCAAGCCATCCGCCGGCGCCAAGTGGCCAGCGTGGAAACCACCACGGTCTTCGATGACGGCAACGTCCAGGTCAACTTTGGCCAGCAACAGGTGGTGGTGGCGGGCGAGATCATCGTCCTCACCCCGACGGAGTATCGCCTCTTGGCCGCCTTGGTCCGTCATCCGGGTCAAGTGCTCTCGGCCAATCAGCTCATCGAACTGGCCTGGGATGAGCCAGCCGGACTAGCCCCAGCGCGGGTCAAGTACGCCATACTCCGACTGCGCCGCAAACTCGGTTGGGACGAGATGGAAGAAGCCCCCATCGAGACTGTCCGCGGCTTCGGCTACCGCTATCGCCAGCTGAGAACATGACAGATCTTCGGCCCGCCAGCCGCCCTCGGGATGACCCCGCGGTGCAGTTGGAGTTGCAACAAGGGCCGACCAAGTTTCCGCCGGGCTTCTACGGCAGCATCCGGCGCCGCCTTCCCATCTTTGCCCTGGTTGGCGCGATCTCGGTGCTGGCTGGCCTCATTCCCTTTCCCCATGGCCAGACGGTGGAGATCGTGGTGGCGGGCGCCGTCTTCTTCGCCCTCACCATCACGGCCTTGTTCTTGCCCTGGTCTCGCATGCCCCAGTGGTTCTGGCCCGTGCTGCCGCTCGGTTACATCGGGGTCATCGCCCTCATCATCCAAGCGCAAGGCGGGACGTCGGCCGGACTGGTCACGCTCTTCTTCTTGCCCATCGTGTGGCTGGCCTTCTATGGCCGCACCTACGACCTGGTGCTCGGCCTCATCGGCGTGGCCTTGGCCCTTATCGTGCCCATCTTGGTCATTGGAGCTCCCAAATACCCGAGCTCTGACTGGCGCCTCGTCGTCGTCACCATGGTGACGGCCTGTTTGGTCTCGTTCTCTTTCTTGTCGATGGTTTCGCGTGACCGGGCCTACGTGGCTGATCTCTCAGAGCAGTCGCGCTACGCCCAACAAAGTGCGCACGACGCCGCTGAGTCAAGGGACCGCCTTGAATCACTGCTGCGGGCCGCCGTCGACACCGCCTTGATCGGCACCGACGAGCACGGCGGCATCACCTTCTTCTCGGCCGGGGCCGAACTCATGTTGGGCTACACCGCCGAAGAGGTCGTGGGCCGACGCTCGATCTATGACTTCATGGACGCCAACGAGATGGTGCGACGCCAAAGCGACATCGACGAGATGGTGGCGGTGGCGGTCACGGGCAAGGCCAACGCTGACGGGACCGGACGACTGAGTGAGGTGCCCTGGACCTATGTACGGCGCGACGGCACCCAGCGACGATGTGCGGTTCGCTTTAGCGCCGAAGTAGGAGAAGCCCGCACGGGCTATGTCGTGGTGGCCATCGACGTGACCGAACGCGAACAACAGTCAGCCGAACAAGAACGGCTCTTCCAAGTCCAGCGCGAGGTCACCGAAGCCCTGGTGGAGCAGAACAATCGCCTGCGTGAACTGACCCAGATGAAGATCGACGTGGTGGCCACGGTCAGCCACGAGCTACGCACGCCCCTGACCTCGATCAGAGGGTTCGTCGAACTGCTCTTAGAAGAAGCAGTGGTGTTAGACGATGAGCAACGTCGCATGCTCCAAACCATCGACCGCAACTCGCTGCATCTTTTGCATGTGGCTGACGATCTTCTGGCTGACCCGGGCGGCGGGCAAGGGTTGCGCATCCATTTTGTGGACTTAGATCTGCCCCAACTGGCGGCCCAAGCGATCGACGCCATCGCCACCAACGCCCACCGCCAACAGGTCACCATGTCGCTCGAATCACCTGGACCCGTCATGGTCCACGCCGACCCGACCCGTCTCCACCAGCTCTTTGGGAACCTGCTTTCCAATGCGGTCAAGTTCACCCCGGCCGGAGGTCGGATCCGAGTGGAAGTTGACACCTTTGGTCACTTCGCCCGCATCAACGTGAGCGACGATGGACCGGGCATCCCAGAAGCTGAGCGCCCACAGCTCTTTGAGCGCTTCTACCGGCTGGCCACCTCCACCGATCAACGAATACCGGGAACGGGTCTGGGCTTGGCCATCTCGAAATCGATTGTCGAAGCCCACGAAGGCACGGTCGACATTGTCGATCTGCCCGGATGGTCCACCACATTCCGAGTGCTCTTGCCGCTCTCTCCCCCACCACCATCGAACGGAAATGGGGACGCGACCAAGAGCTGACGGTTAGCCGACCTGGAATGTTCCTTCCGTTGGTATCAGGCCCAAGTGCTCCCACGCTCGTGGTGTCGCTATCCGCCCACGCGGCGTGCGCTGAATGAGGCCGCTCTGTAAGAGAAAGGGTTCGTAGGCGTCTTCGATGGTGTCGGTCTCTTCACCAATGCACTGCGACAACGTGGTCAGTCCCACCGGACGCCCGCCAAAGCGCTGACAGAGCGCCTCCAAGATGGCTCGGTCGACTTTGTCGAGTCCGAGATCATCGACGCCGAAAAGATCGAGGCCCTCGGCCGCGGTCGGACCGGTAATCACACCGTCGCCTCTCACTTCCACAAAGTCGCGCACGCGGCGCAACAGTCGGTTGGCTAGGCGCGGCGTGCCCCGAGAGCGCTCAGAAATTCGAGCAGAACCGTCGGTATCGATAGACACGCCCAAGATGCGAGCGGAACGCTCGACGATCTCTTGCAGTTCGAAGGGGGCGTAAAGATCGAGCCGACCCACGAAGCCGAAGCGATCCCGCAGCGGGGCCGCCACCAGACCGGTGCGAGTCGTGGCCCCGATCAAAGTGAAGTGCGGGAGATCGAGCCGGATGGAGCGAGCCGTTGGGCCCTTGCCGATCAAAATGTCGAGCTTGGCGTCTTCCATGGCCGGATAGAGCACCTCTTCCACCGACCGATTCAGGCGGTGAATCTCATCGATAAAGAGCACCTCACCCTCTTGGAGGTCAGTGAGGAGGGCGGCCAGATCACCAGCACGAGCCAGCACCGGACCAGAGGTCACCCGGAATCCCACGCCCATCTCGGCCGCCACGATGCCGGCGAGCGAGGTCTTGCCCAGCCCGGGTGGCCCAGCGAAGAGAAGATGGTCCACCGGTTGGCGGCGGCGTTTGGCTGCTTGCAGCACGATCTCTAAGTGCTCCACCAGCTGGGACTGACCCACAAACTCTTCCAACGTGCGAGGCCTGAGCCCGACCTCTTCGAGCTCTTCGGCGGGCTGGGCCGTGACAGAAGCCGGTCGCACCGCGCCAGTTGGGGCCACAACTTCAGCCGGGAGTTGCGACGAGACGACTTCGCGCCTCGAACCAGGACTCACCGAGACGCCAGTTCACGCAAGGCCAAACGCAAGAGCTCTTCCACGCCAACATCGTCGCGCAAGCCTTCGAGTGCGCCACGGATTTCTTCGGGGCCATAGCCCAGCTCCACTAAGGCTGCTCTCGCTTCAGATCGGGGCGAGCGACTCTCTTCACCGGTGGTGACCAGTGAACCAGAGAAGTCAGGGAGATCGAGCTTCGCCTTCAAATCGATGAGCAGTCGGGCCGCCGTCTTACGGCCCACACCGGGCACTGCACAGAGCGTCTCCAGATCATCTTCTAAGACGGCGGTTGAAAGGGCGGCGGGCGACAAGGTGGACACAATGGCCAAGGCCAAGGTCGGACCAACGCCATGGGCCCCTAACAGTGCTTCGAAACAGCGCCGTTCGTCGTCGTGGGCAAAGCCATAGAGCACGATGGCGTCTTCGCGCACGTGGGTGTGTACGTGGAGGGCCAAGGGCGTGCCTTGGGGGCCAATCGTGGCCGCCGTCGAGGTCGGCACCGAGACTCGGTAGCCCACCCCGTGTACATCAACGATCACTTCGCCCTCTGCCGTGCGGGCCAGAAGATTTCCGTTCAGGTAGCCAATCATGTCGATCCTTTCGTGGCGGCCGAGACGGCGTTGCGCAGCGGCAGTGTGGTGAGGTGGCAGACGGCGAGCGCCAGGGCGTCGGCCACGTCGGGGGGTTTCGGCACGGTTGCCAGCGACAGCACGTTGGCCACCATGCGCTGGACCTGGTCTTTGGTGGCGCTGCCGTAGCCGACCAGCGCTTGTTTCACCTCGTTGGCCGTGTACTGCGCCACCTCACAGCCGATCTCGGCCGCGGCGGCCAAGGCCAGACCACTGGCTTGCCCCACCGACATAGCGGTGCGCACGTTGACCTGGAAGAAGACCCGTTCCACCGCCACGGCACCGGGCTGAAACTCGGCCAAGAGGGCCCGAAGCTCGGTCTGGACGGTGAAGAGGCGGTCCGGCAACGGCGCCTCGGGTGGGGTCTCAATCACCCCGGCTGAGATGGCCACCAGATCGGAACCGTTCGGCCCCCGACCGACCAGGCCGTAGCCAAGTCGGGAAAGGCCGGGGTCGATGCCCAGTACGAACATGCGTTCGACTCTAGCGCGAAGACCCCAGCCCGAGGGCGGATGGGGGCCCTATTATCCCGCGGGCGGATGAACCCGATGGGCCGGAATGACGGCGTCCAGGACGCCCAGATGCACGATCCGGTACGAGACGCCGGTCCCCTTCAGATACCCCGTGAACTGCCTTTCGTTGTAGCCCCCGGGGCCGGTCTCGGGATTACTAAAAGCCGTGCCAGCCCCGATCAGATCGTGAGGGTTGAAGAACAGCCAGGCCGGGTGGGGGGATTGGGCCACCGCTTGAGCCAAGGCGGCCGACCGGCTGTCGTCATCGAGCGGTGACGGGGAGACCACCACGTGGTCACCGGCCAAAAGGTCGAGATTGTACGAGGTCCAATAGTCGCCGTAGGCCCGCGTGATGTGGTGCGCCACCATGGCCCGCACAACCCTGCGAGCGGCCGCATTCGGGTCGTGCCACCCCGAAAAGAAGGCCGAAGGTGTGGGCGACACGCCGCTCTCGCCAGCAGCTGTCACGGTGAAGGCCCCCATGACGACGAGACCGCACATGCCCACCACGAGACCAACGGGCACCGAGGCTCGGGGCCGACGACTATGGCGAGGCAAACGAGCAGGCGACGCGCTGCTCAGAGCAAAGGCGAACAAGACCACAAGCAACGGCGCCAAGTAGACGCCGTAGCGACCGTCGACGGCATACCAAGAGCTTGGGAATTCGGCGTAGAGAAAGGGAAAGAAGACCACGCTCATACCGGCCGCCATCATGGGGATACCGGCCCGTCGGCGCCGAACGGCGCCGACGGCCACCACCAGGCAAACCACGATGGCCGCCAGAAACAGAGAGAAGATGACGTGGGCCAGAGGCGTCCACCCCACCCAGTTGAGACCGGGCACCAGGCGCAGACCAAGTTGGGTGGGCAGCACGGCTCGGAAAAAGGTTCCGAGCCGCGACCAGTAGTTGTAGCCGCCTGAGAACACTTGCGTCGCTCTGAGCGATCCCGCTTCGGTGCGAACGTTGCTGACCAGCCACGGCAGTGAACCCACCACCACACCAGCCGCCACGCAAAGCGCCGAACCAAGATCAAACGGGCGGGCGAAGTGGTGGGAGCGACGCTGGAGCCGGGCCCACGAACCGAGCAAGACGAAGGCCACAAAGGGGGCGAAATATACGATCTCGGGCGAGGCCCACCACCCGAGTCCCATGGCCAGCCCGAAGACAACCCTGGTGACGAGACCAGCCCTCTTGCGCCAGATACGAAGCGCACAGGCCACGGCGACCAGACCGCAGAGCAGCGTCACGCCTCGGAACCCAAGCTCTCGCACCGAGTTCCACACGGCGGCATACGGCCAGATCCAAACCGCAGCCGCGCTCACAGCGGCCAGCCGTCGATCGACCAGGGCCTGGCGGCAGAGGACGTAGGTCACAAGCGCGGCGCCAAGAGCAAGGACGGCCGGCGTGAGATTCAAACCCATGGGCCCGTTGTTCACCAGGCGCAACATGACGGCCACGACATACGGCTCTACCCCGCCGTAGAGCTGGCCCCAATAGAACGTGGTGTCGTTGCCGTGCACGATGCCCCGACCCACCAAGCCAACGACGGCTTCGTCGCCAAAGAGCGGGAGGTGGGCCAAGAGCCAGGCCCGCAGGGCCAGGCCGTAGAGGCCAGCCACGCCGACCAGGGTCCAAGGGGCGACATGGCCCAGCCAAAAAGAAGCCGAACTCCTGCCCCCTTGGCTCGCGCTGGTGGTTGACGAGAGGCGCGCCGTCCTTCTCGCTGGCGCAGAAGACGACGTCGTTGGCGATGACGACGGCTCATCGACCGTGGTCGATGCCGCCATGTCAGTCGTGCTCAACCCTCGAACGCGGCCAAAAACTCGTCTGAGATGTCGTAGTTGGCGTGCACGGCCTGGACGTCGTCATGATCGTCGATGGCTTCAAGCAAGCGCAGGATGCGCTTGGCTTCGCTCTCGTCTTCGATCGGAACCGACGTGGTGGGCTCCAAGGCCAGCTCGGCCGAGATCGGCGTGATGCCGGCCGCTTCTAAGGCGTCCCGGACAGCCGCCAAATCATGGGGCGCTGAGGTGATGACCCACTGCTGATCGTGGGCCGAAAGGTCCTCGGCCCCGGCCTCCATCGCCACTTCCATGACCTGGTCCTCGCTGGCTTCAGCCGACACGGCCAGAATGCCTTTGCGCTCGAACTGCCAACTCACCGCCCCAGGCTCCGCCATCGATCCGCCGTTCTTGGAGAAGAGGTTGCGGACTTCGGAGCCGGTGCGATTGCGGTTGTCCGTCAGCGTTTCGACAATGACCGCTACCCCACCAGGGGCGTAGCCTTCGTAAGTGATCGACTCGTAGCGCACCCCTTCAAGCTCGCCACTGCCCCGCTTGATGGCTCGTTCAATGGTGTCGAGCGGCACCGAGGCGTCACGAGCCTTTTGGTACATGGTGCGCAGCGACGCGTTGGACGTCATGTCGCTTCCACCCTCGCGAGCGGTGACTTCAACCTGGCGAATGAGTTTGGCAAAGACTTTGGCCCGGGCTTGGTCCTGCGCCCCTTTGCGGTACTTGGTAGTGGCCCACTTCGAGTGACCCGACATCGATGTGCTTCCTCCCTACCCGGTCTCAACTGAGGAGTGTCCGGGACACGCCGATGCTATCGGAACCGCTTCAAATGTCCTGGCCCGCCATCTGGCAGAAGAGTTCATGGAGTCGACGATCAGGGGTCAGTTCAGGGTGGAACGCCGTGGCCAGTAACGATCCTTGACGCAGCGCCACCGCTTTGGGCTCGTCGTCGCCGAGGCGGGTCACGGTCGCTAAGACCGTGGCCTTCGGACCGGTGTTGACGATGACGGGCGCTCGAATGAAGACGGCGGGAAGGGTGGGGGGCCCGTCACCGAGTGCCATGCCAAGCCCTCTAGCGTCCAGTTCGGCCTCGAACGACTGGAGTTGGCGGCCGTAGCCGTTGCGCTGCACGGTGCAGTCGAGCACACCGAAGCTCAGTTGATCGGGCCGCCCGTCGAGGACGTGTTCGGCCAACAACACCAGACCAGCGCAGGTCCCGAAGGCGGCCAGTCCATCGTGCAAGGCTTTTTGCAGGGGCGCAAAGAGTCCGGAGGACTCCAACAGCATCGAGAGTGTGGTGGACTCGCCGCCCGGCAGGATGATCCCCGACAACCCGTCCAGATGCCCAGGTCGTGTCACCAGTGAGGTGGCAACGCCTAACTCCGAGAGCGCACGTCGGTGCTCGCGCACGTCGCCTTGCAGCGCCAAGACGCCAATGGCAGGTGCTACCAACCGCGATCGGCCAGGCGCTCGGTCACTTGGGACATCTCGAGTCCCCGCATGGCCTCCCCCAGCCCGGTGCTGACCTTGGCGACATGTTCGGGATCGCCGTAGTGGGTGGTGGCCTCCACCACGGCTCGCGCCATGCGAGCCGGATCACTGCTCTTGAAGATGCCGGAACCGACAAACACCGCTTCGGCACCGAGCTGCATCACTAAGGAGGCGTCGGCTGGCGTGGCGATCCCGCCGGCACAAAAGAGCGGGACGGGAAGTCGTCCGGTGCGAGCTACCTCTTGTACCAAACCGATCGGCGCACCCAACTCCTTGGCCCAACCGAACTGCTCGGCACTGTCAGCCTGGGTGATGCGACCAATGTCACCCAGAATCGATCGAAGGTGACGCACCGCTTCGACAATATTGCCGGTGCCAGCCTCACCTTTGGAACGAATCATGGCCGCACCTTCAGAGATCCGGCGGAGCGCTTCACCCAAGTTGGTGGCGCCACAGACGAAGGGCACCGAGAAGGCCCACTTGTCGATGTGATGTACCTCGTCGGCCGGCGTCAGCACTTCGCTCTCGTCGACGTAGTCCACCCCGAGCGACTGCAGGATCTGGGCTTCGGCGAAGTGTCCGATACGGGCCTTGGCCATGACTGGGATGGTCACGGCTTCTTGGATGCCTTCGATCAGCGCCGGGTCGCTCATGCGAGCGACACCACCGTCCCGCCGGATGTCCGAGGGCACCCGTTCGAGGGCCATCACGGCCACCGCACCGGCATCTTCGGCCACTTTGGCCTGGTGGGCATCGACCACGTCCATGATGACGCCACCCCGAAGCATGTCGGCCAGGCCGCGCTTGACCGTGAAGGTACCGGTGAGCTCTCGGTCGTTGGTCGGATCGGGGCTGGGGCTACTCATGCCCCCATCTTACGGCTGTGACCGTTACCACTCCGCCAACGCCGCAATGCGCACTGCAGTGGCGTCCAGATTGCCTTCGGTGCCTGCCAGCCCCCGTTGGCCAATGGAGGGATCGATCCAGAGCCAGCGTGTGCGCTTGAAGCGCGAGGGCGAGAACACCGAGTCGGCCGCCGGCTGTGGATCCAACGCCACCATCTCGGTCAAGGCATGGTGCAAGCAGGGCGGGTAGCGCACCGCCGCTGACGCCACTTCATCAGCTCGATACTCGCGGCCCCGACCCAAGAGACGGTGCAAGACCTCATCGCCCGCCCCCAACGCCATGAGCGGAGCGCTGACCAAGACGGCGACCCCGCTCAAGACAGTGTCGTGCCGTTTGATGTGGGCCAACTCATGACCCACCACGCCTTCGAGTTCAATCAGTCCAACCGTGTTGAGCAACCCCTTGGTCACCACCAACACCGCGGTGGTGGGGTCTCGCCCGAGGGCGCACGCGTTGGGCACAGCGTCGTTCACGACGACCAAGGTGGGAGGCCGCAGTCCAAAGGTGGCACAGAGTCCTTCGACCACATTGGCCAACCGTGGGAACTCGTCCTCGCTGACGACGCGGCCGCCGACGCGGCCCCGGGCGTAGCCGGGCGCGGCCGACCAGATGAGAGAGGCCGACAACGCGCTCACCACCACCAAGACGATCAGTCCAATTAACGGCGCCACGACGGCCGCCACAACGAGGCCAAGCACCACCCCAGGAACTAATCCAGCCACGAGGCAGATATTGCGGGCGCGGTGCTGGTTGTTGGCGACCTCGGTCGCCGTGATCTCAGTGGCGGTGAGGCCGAAGTCGGTGGCGCTCGGCACCTGGGTCACCGTCGCCGACTCTGACCCACGCGTTCTCGATTGTGAAGAACCCTGGCCACGACTGTTGCGACCGCCGCTCTGGTTCTGTCGTTGACCCGAACGATTTCCCCCCGAGCCTCCTCCAGAGCTGCGGTTGCGGTTGTTGCTGCCTTGGCTGGAGCGATTGGAACCGCCCGACCGGTTGCCGCCCGATTGGTGACGCCCGCTATTGCGCGAGTTTCCGCCACTGCGCTGTCCCCCACCCGAGTTCTGTGCACGTGACCCGCCCGAAGAGGGGGATCCGGTTGGAGTGGCGTCAGTCACGGGACCTCACGATACCTGGCGCTCAGTACCGTGAAACGACTCGATGGCTCGGGTGTACACGTCGACGTAGCGATCGGCTAGATGTTCCATGGACCACGTATCGGCGTGAGCTATGGCTTTTTCCAGTGCTTCAGGAGCAGACGGGCCGGTATGGGCCGCGGCATCGTTGACCGCCTCGATCAGGGCTTTGGCCAAGGTGGAGGCATCGCCCGGTGGGACCAAGAGCGCATGCCCGCTGGCTGCGGCCCGATACCCGGGCAGGTCGCTGGCGATCACGGCACAGCGGGCGGCCATGCCCTCCAAAAGGACCATGCCGAACGACTCGCCCCGCAACGACGGCGCCACCAAGATGTCCGCTCCGGCCAATCGAGAGGCCACGTCCCGGTCGCTCAACATACCGAGCCAGTGCACCCGATCTGACACGGGGTGTCGGCGGCGCAGTGCTTCGCTGGCGGGTCCGCTGCCGGCCACCCACAACTCAGCCGGTGCCGGAACCTCGGCAAAGGCGTCGAGCAACACGGCCAGTCCCTTTCGCACTTCGTGGCGTCCGAGAAAGAGCACGGTGGGCGCCCGGGTCGGGGTCGGGACGGCGGTCTGGAAGCGGACGAGATCGACGCCATTGAAGAGGACCTCGTAGTGGCCCCCCATGGCGGCCTGTGCCGTATCACGGGCGGCCTCAGAGACGGCGACGCGAATCTCGATGCGATCGTTGCCCCAGCGCGCCGCCGGTTTCAAGACGCGGTACCAGCGACTCACCCCCGAGCGGTGATAGGTCCCCACAATGGGAACAGAGTGTCGGAGCATGGGCCCATAGGCGGCCGCTGGCGCCATTGGTTCGTGGATGTGGACGACATCGACTTTCTGGGTCTGGACGTAGCGCTGGGTGCGATAGGCCGCACCGGGCGAGATCGTGACCGGCGCCACTGAACCGTTTGACCGCAGTCCGGTTGGATGCCCAATGATGAACAGGTCATCACTGCGAGCTGCCTTGGCTGAGCGCTTGCCCTCGTCGGGCGCAAGGACGGTGACCTGGTGTCCTCGTTCTCGCAGGGCGTGACTCAGTCCGACCACCTGGCCTTGCACGCCGCCTGGTCGAGACAGGCTGTAGGGCGAGAGCATGGCAATGCGTAACGGTTCGTTGGTGGTGCTCACGCCATGGCCTCGTGGTCGCTGGGCCAGTTGGGCTGGAAGAGATGCCACTGTTCGGGAGCCCGTCGGACGAACTGTTCGAACTGCACCGCAATGTCTTGGGTCATGCGCTGAACGTCAGCTCGAAAGTTGGCCTGGCGGGTTGGATCGATCGGGGTGCCAATGACGGCGGTGTGATCGTCGCCCGGACCGCTGTAGACCGCGGCCGGTAGCAACATGGCCCCAGTGCGTAGCGCCAAGGTGGCCGGACCGCCCGGCAGGGTCGTTCGTTCACCGAAGTACTCGACTTCGGTCCCCGTCCCCACCAGATCTCGATCGCACAACAGTCCCACCAGTCCACCGTCGCGCAGCGTACGCAACATCACGCCCCCTGACTCACCGTCAAGCGGCACGATGGTGAGACCCATCTCTTCGCGCTGGCGAATGAACCATTCGAACAGCTCGGGCGGCTCGATGCGCTCGGCGACGGCGGTCATGGGAAGTCCCACGAGCGACAAGAAGGCGCCGCCCCACTCCCAACTACCAATGTGGGGCAGGGCCAAAATCACGCCTTTCCCCGCAGCCATCCCTTCAAGGAGCTGCTCCCAGCCTCGTTCCACTTCAATGCGTTGGCGCACCGTGGCGGGCGAAACGGTAGGCAGGCGCGCCCCTTCGACCCAGTAGCGGGCGTAGGCCGGAAAGGCCCGGCGGCTCCAACGTTTAACCAGGTCGGGGTCGGGGGTGGCATTGGGTGAAGCGCTGGCCAAGACGCGAGTGATGTGGCGCATTGACATTGTGGTGGCGAGCCCGGGCCGATGAGCCATCACCGAGCCAATGACTGCGGCCAACGCCGAAGCGACCGGCTCAGGCAACGCCGCAATGGCCGTCCCGAGAGCGCGATACGTCAGATAGGTCGACTTGGACGAGACGTCACCCATGACAGAGGAGTTAACAAGCGAGGCGTCGCCGGTCAGGCCCGGCGATCACCTGAACCACGACGACTTGGTCCACTTGACCCGGCATGGGTGGTCCGACGGGCGCGTCGCACGCGCCCAGAACGACTGGTCATGGACTCTTGGCGACGCTGGCGCCAGCGGCCAACCGGCTCGCCGGCCTGGGTCGTTGACTCTCCGGGGGCCGTACCTTCCCGCCAGGCCCGCCAGCGTGACTCCACTCGGCCCGGTCGCCACCCGACTTTGTCGGCCGCAGAGCCCCGACGGTAGGTCCGGTGCTGTCCATTGCCTCGCACCGTGTCCGCACTGTCAACCAGAGCAGCGGAAGACGTGGCCGTGATCTCGGGGGCTTCGGCTGCCTGCAGTTGGGCCTTGGTCGGAGGTCCTTCGGCCTGCTTCCAGACCTTGACGAAGCGGCCAATCGCCGTCATCGAGGTCAAGACGAGCATGATCCAGAGCACCGGCACGAAGAGCCAGGTGGCGAGCAGCCCAATGCTGAGCAGGACCATGCGCTCGGCCCGCTCCATCAGTCCGCCTTTGGCCGAGAGCCCGAGTGACTCCGCTTTGGCTCGTTGGTACGAGATGAGGGCGGTGACGCCCAAGATGGCCAGCGGCAACACGGCCAGATGACCTTTGTGGGCCGAGATCAGATACCAGCATGCGCCACCCATCAAGATGGCATCGGTGACCCGGTCGGTGACAGAGTCAAAGAAGGCGCCTCGCACCGACGAGGATCCGGCCGCCTTGGCCACTGGTCCATCGAGCAGGTCGTGGAGACCGGTGAGGATGATCAGTCCAATAGCGAGATAGAAGTAGCCCGCACCGATCGCTATGGCCGCGGCGGTGGCTGAGATGAGTCCCGTGGCGGTCAACACGTCGGCTGTGACGCCGCGACGCTGAAGCGCTTGGCCAACCGGTTTGGTGGTCCGGTCGACCGCTTCGCGCCAGTGACCGTCGAACATGGGGCTCCTTGGGCAAGCTCTCGGCCCAGTGCTGAGAGCTTTTGGGCGAACACTCATCGTGTCGCGCTCACTCGGTTTTCAGATCACGGGCAGAGGGCACAAGGCCAACTCTTTCCGCTATCCGTTCCCACCAGGGTATCACCGAAAGACCCGAATTCCCCGTTTCAGAGCCTGCCCTGGCCCAGGTCCTGCCGGTTCCCAGGTCAACCGGGGTCAGGCCAACTGCCGTGTACCACGGCCCAGGCCTCAGTCATCGACTGCGGCATGACCCGGGTGCCGGCCACCGTTGTCATGAAATTGGTGTCACCCGACCATCGTGGCAGCACGTGGATGTGGAGGTGAGCCGGGATCCCAGCGCCAGCCGCTCGACCCAAGTTGGCGCCCATATTGAGGCCGTCCGGGCTGTAGCCCTTGGTCAGGGCCGCCACGGCCTGGGTCGTGGTACGCCAAAGCGCCGCCGACTCGTCCGGCGTCAGTTCGTCCATGTGTTGAAGGTGGCGTCGGGGCACGATGAGTAGGTGACCGCTGGCGTAGGGGTACAGGTTGAGCACGGCCAGCGTGTGCGGGCCTCGCCACACCACGCCATTGTCCGGTGACGGGTCGCCGCTGTCGGCGATCCGACAGAAGACACAGCCCGTGACCCGAGGACCCGGTGCGCTCGTTCTCGGTCGCGGCGACCACGTAGTCGTTGCGCCAGCCCGCCCACAGCTGTTCCAGACTCACGCGTCCGTATTCTTCAGCTCGGGACTCTTCAGCTCGGACTCCCCCGGGTCAGCACCTCGTCGGCCACCTCGGCCGTGAAGTCAGCCAGGGTCACGTTGCGCTCGGCTCGCTCAGAACTCCGTCGGTTCACCCCAACGGTGTTGGCGGCCACATCGTCGTCGCCCACGACCAAGATGTAGGGCAGCTTCTGCAGCTTGGCCCGGCGAATCCTCCCCCCGAGGGGCTCGTTGGCCGAGTCCGTAGTGACCCGCAGCCCCGCTGCGGCCAAGGTGGCCATGACGGTGGCGGCGTACTCCTCATGATCGTCACGCACGGGCAACACCCGCACCTGTTCTGGGGAGAGCCAGGTCGGCAGAGCGCCGGCATAGTGCTCGATCAAAATGGCCATAAAGCGTTCCACCGAGCCGAAGAGGGCGCGGTGGATCATGATCGGGCGATGGCGACCATTGTCGGCCCCCACGTACTCCATCTCAAAGCGCTGGGGCAGCTGGAAGTCGAGCTGAATCGTGGACAGCTGGTGCGTGCGACCAATGGCGTCGCGCGCTTGCGACCGAGATTTTGGGACCGTAGAAAGCGCCCCCGCCTTCATCGTCCACCACCTTTAACCCCTTGGTGTTGGCCACAGTGCGAAGGGTCTCAGTGGCGATATCCCAGTCTTCGTCAGACCCAACTGCTTTGCCCGGGGGCTTGGTCGAGAGCTCTAAGTAGAAGTCATCCAACCCGAACTCACGCAAGAGGTCGAGCACGAAGTCGAGCAATGAACTCAGCTCGTCGCTCATCTGCTCACGCGTGCAAAAGATGTGGGCGTCGTCTTGGGTCATCCCCCGCACCCGAGTGAGGCCGTGCACCACACCCGACTTTTCGTAGCGATAGACCGTCCCAAACTCGAACAGTCGCATGGGAAGTTCGCGATACGAGCGCTGGCGAGACTTGAAGATCAAGATATGGAACGGGCAGTTCATGGGTTTCAGGTAGTACTGCGTGCCACCGTCTAACTCCATGGGCGGGAACATGCCCTCGGCGAACCACTCCAAGTGCCCTGAGGTCTTGAAGAGATCGGCCTTGGTGATGTGGGGCGAGTTCACAAACTCATAGCCCGACTCCACATGGCGATTTCGGCTGTAGTCCTCCATCAGGCGACGGATGGTGCCGCCCTTCGGGTGAAAGACGGCAAGCCCTGACCCAAGCTCGTCAGGAAAGCTGAAGAGGTCAAGCTCGGCCCCGAGCTTTCGGTGATCGCGTCGCTCCGCTTCGGCCAGACGGTGCAAATGTTCAGCCAAAGCTTTTTCGGACTCCCAGGCCGTGCCGTAGATGCGTTGGAGCTGGGGACGTTTTTCGTCACCGCGCCAGTAGGCCCCGGCCACACGCATCAAGGCGAAATGACCGAGCAACGAGGTCGACGGCACGTGCGGCCCGCGGCACAGGTCAGTGAACTCGTCGGTGTTCCAATAGGTCGAGACCATGGGGTCGGCATCGGGTTCCAAGGCGGCGTCGACCTCGTAGGCCCCGGCCCCCACAGCCTCGATGATCTCGCGCTTGAAGGGCTGGTCGGCAAAGATCGAGAGCCCTTCGTCGATCGAGTGCTCGTGGCGGATAAAGGGCTGATCCTCCGCCATGATCTCGCGCATCACCGTCTCGATGCGCACCAGGTCGTCATCGCTGAAGTGGGCCCCGTTGGGCAGTTCAAAGTCGTAGTAGAAGCCATCGTCGATCACGGGTCCAATGGCGTAGTGGGCTCCGGGCCACAGTCGCAGCACGGCTTGCGCCAACACGTGGGCCGTGGAGTGACGAAGCACGTTTCGGCCCGCGTCACTGGTGACGGTGAGGACACCTACCTCTGAGCCGTCGGTCAACACGGTGGAGAGATCAACCTCATGACCGTCGACCGTGGCCGCCACAGCCGCCTTGGCCAGTCGAGGACCGATGGCTTCGGCCAACTGGCGCGCCGTCGTACCCTCGGCCAGCTCTTTCTGAGAGCCGTCGGGAAGTCGGACCGTGACCTGGCCTGCCATGTGGGATTGCCTTTCTCGGTGTCCCACCACTACCGCAGATGGGAACGGGGCCTTCAGGCTACCGCTGGGTGCCGAGCACACCGACCCAGCGAGCCCGCTCGCACGTGGCGCAAAACCCTCAGTGCGTGAGCAACACGCCCAAGAGCGCAGCCCCATCAGCGACCGACTGACCCATGGCCGAGGCGCGGTCCAAGGCGGCCAAAGCACCGGGTGTATCGAGGTCGTTGTCCAAGGCGGCTCTGACCGCATCCAACCCGGCCTGGCCGTCGCCTTCGTGAGCCGAGCGCCAGCGTTCCAGTCGCTCAGCGGCTCGGGGCATGTCGGCGTCGGTCCACTCCCAGTCACCGCGGTAGTGGTGGTCGAGCAGGGCCAGGCGAATGGCCATTGGCTCCCAGGTCTTGGCCAGCTCGCCCACAAAGACCAGATTGCCGAGCGACTTCGACATCTTGATGCCGTCCAAACCCACGAGACCGACATGCAGCCACAGTGTGACGAAAGGTTGGCCCGTCACCGACTCCGACTGGGCCGTTTCGCACTCGTGGTGAGGAAAGACCAGATCTCGCCCCCCGCCGTGCACGTCGACGGTCTGGCCCAGTTCGCGTAGCGCCAAGGCGGAGCATTCGATATGCCACCCCGGCCGGCCCGGTCCCCAACGCGAGTCCCACGCTGGCTCATCGGACAACGAGGGCTGCCACAGCACGAAGTCGAGCGGGTCGCGCTTGTTGGGATCGTCGGGATTCCCGCCGTGTTCGGCCGCCAAGGCCAGCATGGTCTCGCGGTCGTAGTGGCTGACCTTGCCGAAGGCGGCAAAGGACGAGACGTCGAAGTAAACCGCCCCACCGGCCTGGTAGGCGTGGCCCGCCTCGAGGGCCGCCCCCACCAACGACAAGATGTCCGAGATGGCTGAGGTGGCCCGAGGTTCGGCGTAGACCGGCAGCAGGTTGAGGGTGGCCATATCGGCGTCGAAGCGCGCCATCTCTTCGGCCGCCAGATCTAAGTAGTGCACGCCGAGCTCTCGGGCCTTGCGCAGAATGTCGTCGTCGACGTCGGTCACGTTTCTGACACAACGAGTTTCGTGACCGAGGTCTCGCAAGCGACGCTGCAAGATGTCGAAGGTGAGATAGACCTCGGCGTGACCGAGATGGGCCGAGTCATACGGCGTGATGCCACAGCTGTACAGGGTGACGAGGGGGCCGGGCTCAAACGGCACCACGGCCATCCGGGCGGTGTCGTACAGATGCATCGTCATCAACAACGCCTTTTAGATCCCAGCGAGACGAAGGGTGCTGTGGGCCCGATGGCGGATGTTCAAGGTGATGCAGACCGCCGTGAAGGCCTCAATGGCGGCGGCCTGGTTCAGGCTGCCGGCGTCGAGGGGCCGGAGTCCGTCCATGGCTTCAATGAGGCTCAAGGTCACGGCCGTGGCCTCGGCGTGGTCAGAACAGACCAGCACGTCGGCTTGGAGTCCGGAGTCAAGGTCCAGCATCTCCGAAGCTGGTAGGTGATGGAACGAAGCCGCCACGAGCGAGTCCGGCAGGGCGGAAGCGACAGCCATGGCCATGGAGCCCCGGGGTGGAAGAAGCGCCAGCATCTCTTTGCCCTCTTTGGCCAAAGCGTTGGCCATTGAGATCACGACCTTGCCAGAGAGGGCCTGGCGCTAACGGTCGGATGGTCGAGACCGCACTGTCCCAAGGGGTGGCCACCACGATCACATCAGCCAAGGCCGCAGCCGCGTTGTCAGACCCTTTGATGTCCAAGGTCTTGTGGGGCCAGGGGGCCACCGTTTCTTTTGCCACCTCGGTGGCTCGATCGGCGTCACGTGAACCCAACGTGACCGTATATCCAGCCACGGCCAACCGGGTTGCCAGTCCACGACCGGCTGGACCGGTCCCTCCAAGAATTCCGACATGCATGGCTTTACTGTCGCACAGCACCACCACCCTCACGCCAACTGGGCCAGTGACCGTGGCCTAACGTCTCTCCCATGGGGCTTTTGGACGGGAAGAAACTGTTAATCACCGGTGTGCTGACCGATGCCTCATTGGCCTTTTCGGTGGCCCAGCTGGCCCAAGAAGAAGGGGCTGAGGTGGTGCTGTCGGGCGCGGGGCGAGGCCTTTCGTTGACCCGCCGCACCGCCCGCAAGCTCCCGGTGGAAGCCGACGTCTTGGAGATTGACGTGACCGAACCAGACCAGCTGGCCTCGGCGGGTGCTGCGCTGGCCGAGCGTTGGGATCGCCTCGACGGCGTCCTGCACGCCATTGGTTTCGCCCCACCTGACTGCTTGGGCCACGGCATGTTCGAAGCCAGTTGGGACGACGTCGCCACCGCCATCAACATCTCGGCCTACTCCTTCAAAGGCGCTGGTTGGCGCCGTTCGACCGCTCCTCACGGCGGCGGGTCACAACGGCGGGGCCTCGGTCGTCGGCCTCGACTTTGACGCCACCGTGGCCTGGCCCCTCTACGACTGGATGGGTGTGGCCAAAGCAGCGCTCGAGTCGCTCAATCGCTACCTGGCCCGTGACTTGGGCCCCGACGGCATCCGGGTGAACCTGGTGGCGGCCGGTCCGGTCCGGACCATGGCGGCCAAATCGATTCCGGGATTCAGTGGGTTCGAAGACACCTGGAGCGAGCGCGCGCCCGCTCGGTTGGGATGTGACCGACGCTCGAGTCGTGGCCAAAGCGTGCGTGGCGCTCTTCTCCGACTGGTTCCCCATGACCACCGGTGAGATGGTCCACGTCGACGGCGGTGTACACGCCGTGGGATCCTGAGCGCATGTCCAGCCCCGACGAACTTCGCGACCTGGTCCGAACCTATGCCGCCAACGTCTCTTCTCGAGATGTCGACGCCGTGCTCGGACTCTTTGCCGCTGACGCCATTCAGTCTGACCCCGTGGGCACGACGCCCTACGTCGGCCACGAATCAATCCGGGCCTTCTTCCAAAGCGCCATCGACGCCTCTGCCGCCACCCTCTTTGAGGTGTCGGGCATTCGGGTGGCCGGTGGTCAAGTCGCCTTCGACTTTCAGGTCACCGTCACGCTTGAAACCGGCAAGATGATCATCTCGGGCATCGAAATCTTCACGGTCGACGACGACAACCTCATTACCTCGGTCAACGCCTACTGGGGCGACGACGACGTCACCTTTGCCTGAGCGACCAACCAAGACGGCTTTTTCTTGCTCCGCTCCGGGTAGAACGGTTGCCGTGTACGGAGAAAACGGTGAGTAACAGTGCCGCCCGGTAGGGGTATGGGCGGAGGGGGCGGGGGTGCCTCGTGGATGGGGCTCCGCTCCATGCGCCAAGACCGCGCCGTCCTCCAGCATCGGGTGAAAAAGGGCACGGCCAAGCGCATGCTCTCCTACGCCGCGCCCTATCGCCGCGTCCTCATCGTCTTTCTCATCGTCGTGGTGCTCGAATCGGTCGTCGTCGCCGTCAACCCGTTGGTGCTGCGG
Source organism: uncultured Acidimicrobiaceae bacterium (assembly GCA_963803215.1). Lineage (GTDB taxonomy): Bacteria > Actinomycetota > Acidimicrobiia > Acidimicrobiales > RAAP-2 > CAWDLP01. Next base: position 57,302 of record CAWDLP010000005.1, on the reverse strand, counting down.
GCCATCATCGACAACGGCATCCCGAACAAGAACGAACAGCTCATTGTCGGTCTGGCCATTTTGGCCGCCGTCTTGGCCCTGACCGACGCCGGACTCTCCCTGGTCGATCGCCGCATCTCCGCCGTCATCGGCGAGGGGTTGATCTTCGACATGCGGGCCAAGGTCTTCCGTCACATTCAGCGCATGCCGGTGGCGTTCTTCACCCGGACCCAGACCGGCGCGCTGGTCAGCCGGCTCAACAACGACGTCATCGGGGCCCAACAGGCCTTCACCGACCTCCTCTCGAATGTGGTCGGGAACCTGGTCATGGTCTTCATCGTCATCGGCATCATGGCCGTGCTCAGTTGGCAGATCACGCTGGTGGCCCTGTTGCTCCTGCCCATCTTCTTGATCCCGGCCCGCATTGTTGGGCAACGGGTGGGATCGCTCACCAAAGAGGGCTACGACTTGAACGCCCAGATGAACATGGTCATGCAGGAGCGGTTCAATGTGGGCGGCGCCATGTTGGTCAAGCTCTACGGACGCCGTGAACCCGAAGCGGTGAGTTTTGAGGACAAGGCGGCTCGGGTGCGAGACATCGGCGTGGCCCAAGCCACCTACTCGCGCTTCTTCTTTGTCACCCTCACCTTGGTGGGTGCGTTGGCCACCGCCCTCGTCTACGGCTGGGGTGGTGTGGCCGTGCTCCATGGCACCTTGCAGCTGGGCACCGTGGTGGCGCTGACGGCGTACCTGGCCCGCCTCTACGGCCCGCTCACCCAGCTCTCCAACGTCCAGTTGGATGTCATGACCGCGCTGGTCTCCTTTGAGCGGTTGTTCGAGGTCATGGACATCGTGCCCATGATCGACGAGCAACCCGACGCGGTGGAGCTGTCCCGGGGCCCGAGCTCGGTGACCTTCGAGCACGTGGACTTTTCCTATCCGGGCGCCGACGACGTCTCGTTGGCCTCTCTGGAGGCCGTGGCCGTGTTGGAGAAGACCGAGCGGGCCCAGGTGCTGCACGACGTCTCCTTCCGCGTCGAACCCGGCCAAATGGTGGCCCTGGTCGGGCCCTCGGGTGCAGGCAAGACCACCATTTCGATGCTGGTCTCTCGCCTCTATGACGTGACGAGCGGGACCGTGCGCATCAACGACATCGACGTGCGCCACGCCTCGTTGGCCTCGCTCTCGGCCAAGGTGGGCGTGGTGGCCCAAGACCCCCACCTCTTCCACGACACGTTGCGGGGCAACCTGCTCTACGCCCGTCCCGATGCCACCGAAGCCGAGCTGCACCTGGCCTTGGAGCAAGCGCAGATCTCGGCCATGGTGGCCCAGCTGCCAGAAGGGTTGGACACAGTGGTCGGCGAGCGGGGCTATCGCCTCTCAGGGGGCGAGAAGCAACGTGTGGCCCTGGCCCGGCTGATCTTGAAGGAACCCGACATCGTGGTCTTGGACGAAGCCACGGCCCACCTTGACTCCGAGTCCGAAGCCGCGGTCCAGACCGCACTGCGCACCGCACTGGCCGGTCGGACCAGCATCGTCATTGCCCACCGCCTTTCAACCGTGCGAGAGGCCGACCTGCTCTTGGTCATTGACGGCGGCCGGGTGGTCGAACAGGGCAGCCACCAGTCGCTGCTGGCCCAAGGTGGCCTCTACTCCGAGCTCTACCGCACCCAGTTCGCCGAACAACCCGAGGGCGAAAAGGCCTAAGCGTCTCTATGGTGCGGCGCCTTAGGTGGGCCGGAGTACGGCGCTCAGCTGCTCACTGACCGGCGTGAACTCGGGCATGACGAAGTCACGGCGCAGCCAGTTGGCGCCGTCGACCACCAGGGTGTGGCCGGTCACAAACGAGGCGTAGGGCGAGCAGAGCCACGTCACGGCCCAGCCCAACTCGTGCAGGCGACCGAGTCGACCGGCCGGCGAGCGATGCGCGTCAACCGATTCGCCCTCTGGTCGCAGCGCCTTTAAGTCCTCTCGCATGTCCTCGTGGGGAAAGAGCCCGGGGGCCAGCGCGTTGACCCGCACCCCGTCGGGGGCCCACTCCACGGCCAAGGTCTTGGTCAGGTTGCCCACTCCGGCCTTGGCCGCCGACGAGTGGGCCATGCCCGGACCACCGGTGAAGGACTGGGTGGCCAAGATGTTCACGATGGAGCCCGAGTCACCTCGTTCCTTCACGCGACGATGCAGTTCCTGGCTGCAGAAGAAGGTGCCGTCCAACACGATGCGAGCCACGGCCCGCCAAGCGTTCGGGCTCATCTTCTCGGCCAGAACCGGAAAGTTGGCGGCGGCGTTGTTGATGAGGACGCGGGCCGGACCGAGATCGTTTTCCAGTTGATCGAAGGCCGTGGCAATCTGGTCGGCCTCTCGGATGTCGGCCCCGGCATGGGCGGCGCGACCACCAACCGCTTCGACGGCGGCCACCCCGGCCAAACGATGGTCCTCGGAGCGAGACAAAATCCCAATGGCCGCCCCCGCTCGTGCCAACTCCACCGAGATGGCTTTGCCCAGTCCGGTGCCCCCGCCCGTCACCACCGCGGTGACACCGTCAAAGGTGCCGGGCGGCAGAAAGGTCGATCCGGCCGGCGGTGGCTCGGGTAACGGCACGACTACTTCCCCTCGAAGTTGACGGGCTGCTTCTTGGCTTTGGCCGCGTAGCCGGCCGGCATGTCGTCGGAGACGAACTCAACCGAGGCACTGAGGGCTTCGAACTTGAGCGATTCGAGCAGACCGCGGTTGGCGAAGCCGTCGATGGTGCGCTTGATGGACTGGACGGCCAGCGGGGCGTTGGCCGCGATCTCTGCCGCGATCTGCATCGCTGTCGGCTCCAACTCCTCGATCGAGGTCACGGCTTGGACGATGCCCAGTCGTTCGGCCGTGGCGGCGTCGATGCGTCGACCCGGTGTAGGCCAAGAGCTTGGCCCAGCCTGAACCGATTTCGTGGCTGAGACGAAGGTCACCACCGGCGTCGATCGAAACTCCGACCGAGGCCTCGGGCAGGGCGAAGAGCGCATTCTCGGCCGCCACGCGGATATCGCACATGAGGGCGAGCTCGAAGCCGAAGCCGAGGCAGTAGCCCTGCACGGCACAGACGATGGGCTGGGGCAGTTCGGAGAAGACCCGGAACCGCTCATGCACCCATCGGATGCCCTCGTAGTAGTTGCGGACCTTCTCGGCCGGCGAGCGCCCGGTGATCCGGTCTTCAGGCATGCCGAGATCGATACCGGCACAAAAGGCCCGGCCTTCGGCCTTGACCACCAGCACGCGGATCCGGTCATCAAATCTGATCTCGTCGGCCCGCGCCCCCAGTTGGCGGGTGGCCTCCCAGCTCCAGGCGTTCAATTTCTCGGGGTAGCAAAGAGTGAGGACGCCAATGCCATCGTCTCGGACCTCTAAGCGGAGCTGCCAGTCCTCTTCGGCGATGACCGGTGCAATGCGAAACCCCATGACCTGCTCTCCTTCTCGGACTTGGACGGCGTGGCTGCGACCCCGTCGTCCGGGGAGTATTCCATCTGCCGAACGGCCCTGCCGTTGACCGAGCCCTTCCGGCTCCGAAGAGGGCCTCCCGGCGCTGGCCGGGCCACATGACCTCAAGAGCCGTCATGTCGCTCGATGCTGAAAGAAGTGAATAGGATCAGTCGTCCGAACGAGCACCTGCTCTGGCCCCGTGGCCCGGGAGCGAACGTGCGCGACAACTACTTGGAGGAAATCCGTGAACAACGAACTCTGCGAGCGCCTGGGCATTGAGTTCCCGATCTTCGCTTTCACCCACTGTCGGGATGTGGCCGCGGCCGTGTCGAACGCCGGCGGGCTGGGCGTGCTCGGGGCCGTTGGGTTCAGCGCCGAGGAGTTGGAGACGGAACTGACCTGGCTTGACGAGCACGTGGGTGACCGCCCTTACGGCGTCGACATCGTCATTCCGGGCAAGTACGAGGGCATGGGTGAGCTTGACCCCGAGAAACTGGAAGCTGAGCTGAAGGCCATGATCCCCGAGCAGCACCGGATCTTCGCTCGCAAGATCCTGGCCGATCACGGCGTGCCCGAGCTCGAAGGTGGGCCCCGCCGGGAGCTGCTGGGCTGGACAGCCGCCACAGCGGCACCGCTGATCGAGGTCATCTTGCGCCACGACAAGGTGAAATTGCTGGCCAACGCGCTCGGCACCCCACCTGACGACGTCATCGCCGAAGCCCACGACCACGGCATCTTGGTGGCGGCACTGGCCGGATCGGTCAAGCACGCTCTCAGTCACAAGAACGCCGGCGTCGACATCGTCATCTGCCAAGGCAGTGAAGGTGGTGGCCACACCGGAGATGTTGGATCCATCGTGCTTTGGCCCGAGGTCATCGACGCCGTGGCCCCCACCCCGGTCCTGGCCGCCGGCGGCATCGGCGGCGGCCGTCAGATGGCTGCCGCCATGGTGCTGGGCGCGGCCGGTGTGTGGACCGGATCGCTCTGGCTGACCGTGGAAGAGGCCGACGTCCCGCCCAAGCAGATGGAGAGCTACCTGGCCGCCACGAGCCGGGACACGGTGCGTTCGCGTTCGTTTACCGGCAAGCCGTGCCGGTTGCTAAAGAACGATTGGACCGACGCTTGGGAGCAGCCCGAGAACCCCAAGCCCCTCCCTATGCCACTCCAGATGATGGTGGCCATCGAGGCCGTCTCGCGTGGTCACGCCTACCCGGAACAGGCCCGCGACGTGAACTTCAACCCGGCCGGCCAGGTCATTGGGGCCGCCAAGACCGTGCGCAAGACCAAAGACGTCGTCCTCACCATGGTGGAGGACTACATCGACGCGCTGGAAGCAGCGGGCCTCCCCAGCTGACCTCGGCCGGCGACTGAGGTCGGCCACCCCAGGCGGTTCACCCTTCGGCGCATGAGGAGCCGTGGCCCTATGGTCGCGGACCATGGAACTTCACGAAGCGCTCTACACGACGCGGGCCATGCGCCGCGTCCGTCCCGACCCCATTCCCTTGGCCATCCAAGGTCGCATTCTCGATGCCGCCATTCGGGCGCCCAGTGGAGGGAACCAGCAGAACTGGCGCTTTCTCATGGTCGATGATCGAGACGTCATCGGGCGCCTCGCCCCGTTGTACAAGGACTCAATCTCCCAGCTCTGGTCCACGATCTACGCCGCACAGGTCGAGGCGGCCAAGGCTGATCCAGCGTCGCCCACGTCCCAGCAGTTCGTAAAGGTGCAGCGATCAGCCCAGTGGCTGGGCGACCACTTCGCCGAGGTTCCCCTCTTCCTCTTTCCCTTCTGTCAGTACGACCCGACCGGCGGTTCCATCTACCCGGCTGTGTGGAGTGCGATGCTGGCGGCCCGAGCCGAAGAGATCGGCAGCTGTCTCACCGTGGTCATGGGTGTCTTCCATCTCGAAGAGACGCTCGAAATCCTCGGAGTCCCCAACGACCAGGGTTGGCTGCTGTCGGGTTGTGTGAGTTTCGGGTATCCGACGGGACGCTGGGACGTGGCCCCTCGCCAACCCGTCAGCGATGTGTCCTATCGCAACCAGTGGGGCCAGTCCCTGGGCCTCGACATTCCCGAACCACTCTGGTCGGCCAGCGCTCCGTAAGCGTTCATTACGGTTCAACGATCCTTCACGACGCGGTCGGTGAGCTCGGTTCTGGCTCGCCCAAGTGCGATCCGGTGACCGTTTCGATCACGAGCAGAGGCTCTTTGCCTTCTTGGCCATGGACTTACTGACGCTAAGAACCACGGTCGCGCTCTGCTTGCCCTTGCCCGGAAACTCGTCGCCCACCTCGAAGAGGCAGTGGCCGACGCTGAAGAAGGCGTTTGACACCGTGTTGAGTGTGCCGCTCGCCTTGCCCGACACGGTCATGGCCTTGGCGTGCGGGATGCCGATGGCGAGCGTGTGCACGGTCACCGAGCCTTGGGATTTCACGGCCTCAGCCTCTTGGGACTTGACGAGGCCGGCCGCACCGGCGCTCGTGTTGAAGACGAGGAGGGACATCGTGCCCGATCCCTTGGTTGACCCTTTGGGAGATGAGAACCAGTTGACTCCCCCACTGGTAAAGCCAGCGGACTCGAAGGCCCGGGTGTCGGTGGTGGCCTCCTGGCCCGTCTCCTGCCAAAGGTGATCGACGAGATCCGAGGCCGTGGCAGCGGTTTGAGCGCCCGAGCCCTTCAGTCCGGGCATGACAGCAATTAGGCTCACCGGGGCCGTCGGCGGCGTCGATGCACCGGCCAACGACGGACCACCGAGAACGAAAGCCGAGATGGCCACGGCCACCACAGCACCGCATCGCCATCCGGCGCGACGTCGGCCAAATCGGCCGTCTCCACGTCCATCCAATCCAATCACGGTGACCTCCATTTGTCGCTCGGGCGCGCCTTGATGGGCCGAAATTTTACGGCCTGTCGCCCGCCTGCCGCAACCGCTATTGCGATGCTCGTGACCCGGGCCGGGGGTCCCTGGTGACTGCCTAAGTGAATCGCCACCGTCGGTGTAGTTTGCCGCCGTGCCAATTTCCCTCCGATCTCGTTTGACCGCACTGGCCACGGCCGGCCTGGCCGTAGCGTCGTTGGCCGCGCTGGTGACCGTCGGGGTGGTGGAGAGCGCTTCGGCCAGTGCCGGCACCATGTCGGTCAGCGTGCCGGCTCCCGGCTACTTGCACGTCGTCACACCCCTGGCCGGCACGGCAGACCAGACCCCGTACCTGGCCGATGCGGCAGGGCGCCACGTCATCTTGCAAGGTGACGCCGCGGTGGGGCTCCAAGACGTGGCGTACCCGGGCGCCAACGGCGGCAAGGCCATCTTCCCGGTCAGCCCAACGGCCTACGCCGGCACCTGCCCCAAGGCCAGCTCCCTCATCCCCCAGCCACCTCTGTGCGAGGTGCAAGCCAGCAAGTCGGCTTACGCCCAATCAACCGCACCAGGCAGTGGTGACGACTTCGCCCAGATGCGCGCGCTCGGTTTCAACCTGGTGCGTTTGGTCCTCAACTGGAGCCAACTGGAGCCAACACCTGGGACGTACTCGCCCACCTATCTCAACCGTGTGGCCCAGGTCGTCGGATGGGCTCGCCAGCAAGGGATCTACGTCATCTTGGACATGCACCAAGACCAGTACTCTCGCTACATCCTCCCTTCGACCGCCAAGAAACTCCCGGCTGGTTGTACCCCGTCTGGTGGCAGCGACGGGGCGCCGAAGTGGGCTGTGTTTACTGACGGCAAGCCAGGCTGTGCTGCCTTCGGTGAGGACGAACTCAATCTGGCCTCAGGGGCGGCCTTCTATAACTTCTGGCATAACCACGTGGTGTCAGCCCCGAAGGGTCAATCACCGGGCACCGGTCTTGAAGACCATTACATTGGCGCCCTGGCCGCATTGGCCAAGCGCTTTTCCTCCTCGTCGACCGTGCTGGGCTACGAGTTGATGAACGAACCGCAGCCCGGGTCGCTTTCGTCCGTGCCGGTCGAGAACCTCTACCAGTCCTCAAGCCAAGACCTCTACCCGTTCTACAAGCGAGCCATCGAGGCCTTGACCGGCGTGCGCGACGGTCTGCCCACCTGTCCGGCCAGCCAGCCCACCGGTACGGACTGCGCCTACCCAAAGCTGGCCAACGTGAGTCGCCAGCAGATCTTCTACGAGCCGCTGGCCTACCGGAACTTGGTCGACTTCACCCCGCAGGTCTCGACCCCGTTTAGCTCGTATCAGAACCTGGTCTACGCCCCGCACATCTACACCCACGCCTTCACCTTCGACACCCTCTTCGGCTACCCCTTGGGCACCAGTCCTTTTCCCCCGTCCTATGAGTTCGGTTACCAAACGGCCGAGTACGAAGCGCAAGCCATGCACTCGGCTGTCATCACAACCGAGTACGGCGCCGCCTCTAACACCGACAGTCAAATTCTGGCCAACGAGACGGCGGCCCAAGATGCCACCCAGACCGGCGGCACCATCTGGGCCTGGAAGGGACTGTCGGTCAAACCCGGGACCTGTTGGTGCGTGCGTTGGCAGCAGTCCTCCTATCAGACGACATCTGATGGTACGAAGGGCAAAGGCAACCCAAACTCACAACCCTCCAAGTACGACCAGCTCATCGCCAGCCGCCAGACCTACTTGGCTCGGGTCTCTCCTCGCGCCGTGGCCGGCACACTGTTGGACTACCAGTACAACCCAGGCCCGAAGTCGTTTGTCGTCGTCGCCACGTCGGCCAGCGCCGTCACGGTCGGAAAACGGGCGCAGGAGACGGCGGTCTACATCCCGAGCACGGTGCATGGGGCCGTGGTGGCGGCCGGTGCCTCCACCCTCGATGCCATCGTCGCCGCCCCTGACGGCAGTCGGACGGCCTACGTGGCGCCAACTGGAGGAGGGGCCTACTGGGTCACGGTCGGCACCATTAGTGCCACCCAGCTCCAAGCGGCCAAGCAAGCCGGCGCCGCTCCCCCCGCCCCAATCTCAGAGGTGTCGGCTCGCCAAACGGCCGAGGCGGCACTGACCGCGGCCGAGAACTCGTCCAATGCGACCTACCGCAGCAACGCCCAGCTGGTCTCGGGTCTGGCCAACCTACTTTTGGGCCCAACTGATCCAAACGCCACCGCGCCAGCCTCCTAACCTGAGATGGCATAACTCGGTATCGGCGTGTCTATGATGAGCAGGACTTGTCCCGAGCAATTGCCCGTGTCGTCGTTACGCCGCATCTCATGTGGCCGACCCCGACTCGGGTCTAACTGAGGAGAACGATTTAATGCCGCTTCGACGACGTCCTCTTATGCGTGCTGCTGCCGTTGGTGGTGTGGCCTACATGGGCTCCAAGGCCGGCGCCAAAAAAGCAAATGAACAGGCTGCTGAACAGCAGGCCTATCAAGCGCCCCCACCGCCCCCACCGGCACCGGCCCCCGTGGCCGACAACTCCGCTGATCGCATGGCCGAACTCAAGCAACTGGGCGAACTACACGATTCAGGTGTGTTGACCGACGAGGAGTTCACTCGGGAGAAGATGCGAATCCTCGGTTGAGTTGACCCCCGCTGGGGACGAAACGCATGAGTGAATTCCCGGCTATCGCCGACTACGCCTTCCTGTCCGACTGTGAGGTCAACGCGCTCGTCGCGCCCAACGGCTCAATCGAGTGGCTCTGTCTCCCGCGTCCGGACTCCCCGAGCGTGTTTGGCGCGCTCCTTGACCGCACGGCTGGTTACTTTCGCTTCGGACCCACTCATAATCAAGTTCCCTCGAGCCGTCGCTACCTGCCCGGCTCCATGGTCTTGGAAACAACCTGGTCGACGCCGACCGGGTGGATGGTGGTGCACGATGCCCTGGTCATGGGACCGTGGGAGGGCAACACCCGACCGGTGCGTTATGCCCGTCCCCCGGCCGATCTTTCTGGGCAAGCCACCCTGGTCCGCACCGCCACATGCATCTCGGGGCTGGTCGATCTCGAGCTCGACTGCCTGCCCCTCTTTGAGTACGGCCGTTTGAACGGCGACTGGGTCTATGTCGACGACTCTTACGACGTCGTCAAGTGTTCAGTTCCTGACACCGAGCCTCACCTCACCATCAGCTCGAGCCTTCGCCTTGGTCTCGCCGGTGCTCGTGCCATGGCCCACACCACGTTGAAAGAGGGCGACTCGGCCTTCGTGGCCATTAGTTGGGAAGGCAACGTCATCGCCGACGCCGCCGCGGCCGATCAGGCCGTCTCGACCACGACGCAGTTCTGGCGTGAATGGCTGCAACACGCCGAGCTGCCCGACCATCCGTGGCGGCCCTACTTGGAACGCGAGCGCGCTCACCCTCAAGGGCTTGAGCTACGCCCCGACCGGTGCGCTGCTGGCCGCCGCCACCACCTCGCTGCCCGAGAGCCCGGGGGGCGAACGCAACTGGGACTATCGATTCACCTGGATCAGAGACTCCGCCTTCAACCTGGCGGCGCTGTTTCAGCTGGGCTTTGAGTGGGAGGCCTACGACTACTTCGCCTTCTTGGGCGACGCTATACAAGGCGGCCCGCTCCAGATCATGTACGGCGTTGGTGGTGAACGCGATCTGACCGAAGCGCAACTCACCCACCTGAGTGGGTACGAAGGGTCCCAACCCGTGCGCACGGGCAACGGTGCTTTCGATCAACAGCAACACGACGTGTGGGGCATGATTCTCGACGGCATCGTGATCCACATGCGGGAAAAGGGTCACATGGGCCCAATGGCCTGGGACTTCACCCAGGCCTGTGTGGAGAATGCGGCCAAAGTGTGGACCGAGCCCGATCGCGGCATCTGGGAAATTCGCGGCGAGCCGCAACACTTCACCTCGTCCAAGGTCATGAGCTGGGTGGCCCTCGACCGGGGGGTGCAGATCGCCAAAAAGATGGACGAACTCGAACTGGCCGCCAAGTGGCAAGAGGTGGCGGACGCCATCCATGCCGACGTGTGCACCAACGGTGTCGATGGCCGCGGTGTCTTTGTCCAACGCTACGGCGACACCGCCCTTGACGCCTCGGTGCTCCTCCTGCCGCTCATGGGGTTCCTCCCGGCCGACGATCAGCGCATTGTGGACACCGTGCTCGCCATTGCCGATGAGTTGACCTCTGACGGTCTGGTGCTGCGCTACCGGGTGCACGAAACCGATGATGGTCTGAGCGGTGTGGAAGGGTCATTCACCATCTGTTCGTTCTGGCTGGTCTCCGCCCTCGCCCTTATTGGTGAGGCTGACCGAGCTCGGGCCCTTTGCGAAAAGCTGCTGTCCTTTGCCAGCCCGCTCCACCTCTACGCCGAGGAGATCGAAGCCTCAAGCGGACGGCATCTGGGTAATTTCCCCCAAGCCTTCACCCATCTCTCCCTGATTGACGCCGTGACCAAGGTCATCGCCCTCACCCCAGGCGACGGCTGAGGCCAGCCCACAATCGCTCAGGCTGCTGGCGCCACGCCGGTTGGGGCGGTCTCGGGTTCTGGCACCGGGGTGATTCGAGCCGTCAACACATGGGACACGACTACCGCAATGATGACGAGCGGGGTCACGGCCAGGCCGTCGCTGAAAAACAACAGCGTGGCCAACATGACCGACGACAGTGGCATACGAAGTATGGCCACCGCCATGGCGCCCATGCCCATGGCCGCTCCTGGCACCAGGCCCATGCCAGGCAGATGGGAGAGAAGCACGCCTAAGGCGGCGCCGATCAGCAGTGAGGGGAAAACCGGGACCACCGCGGAAACTACCCAACGAGACCGAGTACGCCAGGCTCTTCAACCCAACCAAGCAGGAACAGTGCGCCAACCGTCCACGAGCTGGCGTTATCGATCAGTGGCCCGGTCAGTGATTGGCCCGAGAACAGAAGATCGCTCGAAGGGTGATGGGCCGTATGGGTGAACAGGATGCTGAGTGCGGCCACGAACAACGCGGCGATTGGTATTGAGATCATGATGTTGAACGAACCCCAGGCCCGAATCCGCAACGCAGCGATCTTTACGGCCCGACCAAGCAGGGCGGCGACGATGCCAACCGGGACGGCCCACAGGACCTGGGCCAGGTCGGGGTGCGTGAAGGGCGGCAGATTCGGGATGCTCGAGTGAAAAAGTACCGAGCCCGCTCCAATGCCCGAGGCCCACAAAGATCAGTGAACCGACACCTGAGGCCACAAGACCGGGCAACAGCACCGTCGACATCATGGTGCCGCCGAAACCAACCGCTTCCATCATGAAGAAGGCGGCAACGATGGGGGAACCGAAGATGGTGCCGAGGGCGGCGAAACTTCCGGCCGCGGCAAAGACCGACTGACTGGTGGGATCCGTGTCGGGCTTGAGGCGCCGCATGAAAAAGATAGCCAGCCCACTGCCCAGGGCAATCAACGGCGCCTCGGGACCAAGCACCACACCGAGCGATATACCGGCCAGAGCGGCAATGATCACGCCGGGCAGCCAGATGGGCTCGGTGGCGCCGGCGTTGAAGCCATCAGCCGGTGAGTGTCCCCCATTGCCCGGCAGGTACTTGATGGCAATAGCGATGATGATGCCAGCGAAAAACAGGACCGGTAGGGGCCACCAGGTGGGCACGGTGGCGTAGCCCAGGGTGTGCGGGAGCGTCTCGTACGCGGCGTTGCTGATCACGTGAATGAGCGCAAGAAAGCCCCATGCCGCGGCGGCGATGGGAATGCCGGCCAGGGCAGCCAAGACCAGCAGCATGACGTAGCCCCGACTGCGCAGGATCTGGAGCGGATCGGGCAAGCCGCCTCCAGCCGCGAGTGCGGGCTTGGGTGCCGGCGCCGCATCTGGCGTGGTGTCGCTGGGCTCGGCCTTCGGGTCTGATGCCATGGCGCCAGAGGTTAGGCGCTTCCGTCGCGACAACTGCGTGTTTGTGTCAGGTGACGACGAGCTCTGAACGATCCTCAGAACTGAGCGGGGGCGTAGGCCATGGTGGCCTGGCGGTGCACCTCGGAGACGACGTTGACAGTAGCCACTCCCTTCGAGGCTTCGAACCAGGCGTAGACCAGCATGAGACCAACGAGCACAGCACCGGCCACGGGAAATGACGCACCAATGTGTCCAACCACGATGCTGATGATCGGCGCCAGGACGTACAGCCACCACCACCCGAGCGCGATCCGTCGCCCGGGATGGGTCGGTGGAAGACAGTCGCTCAGCACGACAAAGGGAAACCACAAGCTGACGATGGGCACAATCCAGCTGAGCCAACCCCAAAAGACCGAGAACCTGGCTGCAAATCCCAGATCGCGGGCGTGCACGGCGCTGCGGTAGAGCCAGACCATGAGGGTGACCAGGACCAAGAGTTGCAGCAGACCAACGAGCATGAGCCACAGAAGCGATCTCGTCAGCCCAGCCGGAAAGGGCGGCGTCGCCAGCCCAGGGTGGAGCGCAACGTTTTGTTTCCACAGATTGGATTGGTGCACGAAGAACATGGAGGCAACGGCCATCACCGGTATGAGGAAGGCCCGGGCCCTTACCCCGAATCGAGCCCAACGAGCGGCCGCCAACTCCCGATGCAGTGCGTCAAACGGATTCGCCCCGGGAGCAGGCGCAGACATCGGACTGCCACTTCTTGGTGGCGGTTGGGACCAAAGCGCTGGGGCCGCGGCCATGGCCGGCCGTACGGGCTCGGCACCCCACTGTTGGCCGTCCCACCAACGAGGTTGAGATGAGCCCGCAGGATCCGGATACCACCCCGGCGGCGGCGAGACGCCACCCTGGCCGAACGCTTCGGTCATATCACCCACTTTCAAAACGACGTTGTTGGTCGCAGAGACACTAAAGCGAAGGAGAGAGCGCGTCGGTGATGATCGTGCACACGATCACAAAGACGCCCCTCGTTTTCAGGCTACGAACTCCTTACACTGAGAGTACGGACCGACAAAGGAGCTTCCATGAACATCGCTGAAATCCTTGAGGCGAAAGGTCATGACGTCGCTACCATCAGCGCCGAGGCCACGGTCGCCACCGCCGTGCGCCAGCTGGCCCGATTCTCCGTGGGCGCCCTCGTGGTCTCAAGCGACGGGCAACACATCGAGGGCATCGTCTCCGAACGTGACGTGGTGCGTCATTTGAACGATGACGGCGTCGAGCTGTCTCTGTCTACCGTGCGGTCCATCATGTCGACCGACGTGAAAACGTGTTCGCCCCGCGATGAAGTCGAACTGCTCATGACCACCATGACCGACCATCGGATCCGCCACGTTCCGGTTGTCGAGCACGGCCTCTTAGTCGGCCTGGTCAGCATTGGCGACGTGGTGAAGAGTCGGATCGGCGAACTGGAACGGGATCGCAAAGAGCTGGTGGAGTACATCAACGCCCGCTAGCCCCTTTGCACCGAGGCCAGTCAGCGCCGCCACGGTGTCATGTCGAGGCCCGGATACCGTGCGCTGACGCCATCAAGGGTCTGTTCGTTCCAGTAGGGATGGCCCGGTTTCGGAAAGCCGAGCACTTCGAGTTGGAGTGGTGAGGCCTGATTCACGAAGGCATGCCATGGCATAGCAAATCCCTTTGACGGCCAGTCATGGTGGCCAATCCACTCCGCGCCGGCCGGCTTGAAAGCGACGTGGGCCAGAAAGCGGGCTTGGCCGGGTTCGGTGATGTCGACCGAACGGTGATAGACGTCCGATCGATAGGCCAGCACGGCACCAGCCTGGCCCACGGCCGCGACATCGTTGCCATAAAGATCGGCGTACTCGGTGAGCGACAGGGTGTGGCGCTCGACCGGTATCGACGACGTCAAGGTCCGAGAGACGATACGAGTCGCACCGTTGTTTTCGGTGACGTCGTTGAGATAGATGAACAGCTCCAGATGCTGGTAGCCCGAATCGGTGCGTGGCACCACCAACGAATGGTTGGGATAGTCCGTATGCAAGAGGCGGTTGTAGTCCGACGGTTGGTCGAAGTACTTGGCCGTCACCATGGCCTGATAGAGACGAACATCGTTGGTTTGGAGAAAGTTACGAGCCAAATCAATCAGGGCTGGATCGGTCACCAAATTATTGAGCGCCAACTCTTCGAAAGGAAATATGGGCCAGCTGGCGTCCCACGTGCGCCACGCTTCGTGCGCCGGGTCAGACGGATGCTCCATCTCTGACGCCGAGGGGAAGAGTGAGGCCGTGGCTTGCTGGGCCGCACGCACCGGGTTGACCATGAGATCGGGGAGCACGCACCACCCATCACGAAGCCAGACTGATCGCTCTTGGTCGACACTCTTGCTCGCTGACATTTGGTTACGGTAACCGCCCCCACTCGAGCGTTGGTCCGAGGCCACTCCCCTAGTGTGTGCAAGATGTCGTCGGAACCGGTTGCGCGTCACAAGACGATCGCCACCGAACTCGTTGAGCTTCAGCTGGGAGCTCCGGCGGCCGGCGGTGGTTGCGTGGCCCACGGCCCTGATGGTCGAGTCGTCTTTGTCCGTCACGGCCTTCCCGGTGAGAAGGTCCAAGCCCAGATCACCGCATCCAACAGATCGTTTCAGCGTGCCGACGTCGTTCGTGTGCTTGAACCCTCACCCCATCGAGTGGAACCGCCTTGCCCCCACGCCGGTCCGGGTCGATGCGGCGGTTGCGACTTCCAGCATGTCGCACTTTCCATGCAGCGCCAGATGAAATCTGACCTGGTGGCCGAGCAGCTTCGACGCTTAGCCGGAGTAGACCGCCCGGTTGAGGTCGAAGGGATTGGGCACGACGCCGGTGGCCTTGGTTGGCGGACCCGCATTCGTCTTGGCGTCGACGCAGAGGGAAGACCGGGGTTTCACAAACATCGATCACACGACTTGGAGTACGTCGACGACTGCCCAATCTCCTGCGATGCCGTCGGTGCCACCGGCGTGTTTGGCGCTCGATGGCTGGGCGCCAAAGAGATTGAAGTTGCAGTGACTCCGGGCATCGACGAGTCCCTCATCTCGGTCGATCCTCAACCGAAGATGAAGCCCGAACTTCCAGAGCTCGCTACTGGGCTGGTGGTCGGTGGTCGAGTCCGTCGCCCCCCGGGGGTCGTACACCCCGTCGTCAAAGGTGTGAGCTTTCGGGTCTCCGCTGGCGTCTTCTGGCAGGTTCACCAGTCCGCCGCCGAAGCCTTGGCCGATGCTGTCTTACAAGCGGCCGACGCCCAGCTCGGAGAGTCGGTGGTCGACCTGTTCGCTGGTGCTGGTCTGTTCTCGGTCCTCTTGGCTGGAGTGGTCGGACCTCAGGGATCGGTGTTGGCGGTAGAGCGGAGCATCCGAGCCTGCAGCGATGCGCAACACAACGCAGAAGGACTCTCTCAGCTGCAGATTAAAAAGGCATCCATCACCCCGAATCTGGTGGCCCGGGGTATCGGCCAACCTGACGTCCTCGTCCTTGACCCCTCTCGACAAGGAGCGGGGCAAGGTGTTATGACCGCGGTCGATCGACTGCCTTCTCGACTTCGTCGAGTTGTCTACGTGGCCTGCGACCCGGCCTCTTTTGCCCGCGATCTCGCCGTGTTGCTCAAGGCCGGGTGGCACCTTCAAGACCTCCGGGCTTTTGACATCTTTCCGATGACCGAACACGTCGAGCTTGTGGCCACTATTGAGAGGGCTCGGCCGTAGAGGCGTTCATCGAGGAATGGTGCGCCATCGCGCCGGGATGATGTCGTACTCCCCGTGGGCCCATCCGGCCGGGGCGAACGTAATGTGGGTATCGTGGTCGGCGCGTTCGTTCGGCCAACCATGCACCCCACCAGGCGAAGGTCGAGTTGGCCACGACGTGGTGGTCGCAGTGGGCCAGCATGGTGAACTCGGCCATCGGACCCTGGCCGAAGGTTGAGGCGTAGTGCGCTGATCCGAACTGTTGGAGCCAACGAGTGGCCAACTGTGAGAAGGCATCGTCATCGGAGAACACCACGATAGAAGCCGGGGTCACCTCTTGGACCATCTCGCGCATTGCTCGCTCGTAGTAATCGAGCGAGAGCGTCCAGTTTCGCTCCGTGTAGTCACCGCGCCGGAAGGACACGCCCACGATGGGGCGTGGTAAAGCATCGAAGGACGTCGGAACCTCTGGCAGCAAAATGGCCGCTGCGACGGCATCAGCATGACGGGCAAAGTACTGCTCAGACTGGAAGAGTCCCACCAAAAGTGAGCCGGGTCTGGCCTCGAGCACGTGCGGCTCGAACCGAGCCATGACTTCGTTCCCCACGATGTGGGGCCAGCCTGGGCGCTTTTTCAGCACGTCGCCGGCGGAGCGGCCGATGAGGTCCAAGAGGTGGCGGCGGGAATGGCGTTTTCCCGTGAGTGAAATCGGCTCGCCCCCAATGCGACCGAATCGAAGCGTGTCGGTGAACGAGGACTCCCGATAGAGCGGTCCAAGAAGAGCCCGAAGGCTGTTGTCCTCCTCTCGAATCATGGCGGGAAAGAACGTCAGTTCAGTGCCATGGTCGAGGGCGAGGGCGTAACCAGCGGCGAATTCGAAAAGCTGGTTCCCAAGTCGGCCATTGAGTTCGACGATGAAGGGCTTGGTCACGAAGGCAGACCCATCAAGAGACGACACGCACCACACGCACCACCGAAGATCACGGGTTTCAAAAGCTGTCGTACCTTCCGAATCTGTTCGTCAACATCTCGGTCCTCGGTGGACCAGAATGAGGATTGGATCGTAGGTGAATTGCCCAGTGGCAGCCCCACCTGCCCGTTCTGGAGGACTGATGGACGCGTCGAGCAGCGGATTCTGGAAGGACACCCGTGTCTTGGTCACCGGCGCTCACGGCTTTCTCGGTGGCCACGTGTCCCATGCCCTCGATAGTTACGGGGCCATCGTGACGAGACCCAGTCATGACGAGTTCGACCTGATCGACGGCGGCCAGATAGCCGCTTTGCTCGATCACGACACGTTCGATCTGGTCATTCACCTTGCCGCTCGGGTTGGCGGCATTGGGGCCAATCGGGACCACCCGGCCGGGTTCTTTTACGACACCCTCATGATGAATACGCAGCTTCTTCACGAATCATGGCGACGATCTATCCCGAAGTTCGTCGGGTTGGCCACGGTCTGTTCTTATCCAAAATTCGCTTCCGTGCCCTTCACCGAAGACCAACTCTGGGATGGTTATCCCGAAGAGACCAACGCCGCCTACGGCTTGGCCAAAAAGATGATGTTGGTCCAGTCACAGTCGTATCGCCAGGAGTACGGCTATAACTCCATCGTTCTGTTTCCGGTCAATCTCTATGGACCGGGCGACAACTTCGAACCGTCGACCTCACACGTGATCCCTGCTCTCATTAAAAAGTGCGTCGACGCAATGGAGTCAGGGAGCGAAAAGGTGGTGGTGTGGGGTGACGGCTCACCTACTCGAGAGTTCCTCTACGTGGAAGACGCGGCGCAGGCCATCTGTCTCGCCGCCGAGCACTACAACGAGAGCGAACCCGTCAACGTTGGTTCCGGCACGGAGATCTCAATTAGAGATCTCGTGACCGAAGTAGCCAAAGCAACGGGCTTTGACGGTCACATCGTCTTCGACGCCACCAAACCGAACGGACAGCCCAATCGCCAGCTGGACGTTTCGCGAGCTCGCCAAGAGTTCGGTTTCTCAGCCACCACGTCATTCGCGGAGGGGCTCGGTCGAACCATCGAGTGGTATCGATCGCATCGAGCTCGCCTTACATAGTTGGCTACGGGCCACGAAGCCCACGCAACGTGCTGGCGCGGTAGCCAAGGCGCTACGGTCCTGGCCACCGGGGACGTTCTGCTTCGTTGTCGAAAGGTCGTGCACATGAACCGCCTAGATGGAAAAGTCGCCGTTGTGACGGGCGGGGCTGGGGGTATTGGCAGCGCGACTGCACGAGCGCTCGCCCGTGAAGGGGCCTCTGTCGTTGTCCTCGACATCAACGAAGAACGGGCCACCCAGGTAAGCCGGGAGATCACGGCTTCGGGAGGTTCCGCCCTGGCGCTCGCCGTCGATCTCTCCGTCGAGGCCCAGATAGAAACAGCCATGGGCGCAGTGGTGGAGCGCTTTGGCCGTCTCGACGTGCTCCACAACAACGCCGCTCTGACCGACGCTGAGTTCCTCGCTCGAGACACGCTCGTCACCGAGATGGAAAAAGACGTCTGGGAGCGAACGATTGCCGTCAATCTGACCAGTCAGATGCTCACCTGCAAACACGCCATTCCCCACATGGTGGACAACGGCGGCGGCTCAATCATCAATATGTCGTCAGGGGCTTCGCTCAAAGGCGATCAAACCCGCACGGCCTACGGTGTCTCCAAAGCTGGCGTGAACACGTTGACCATGTATGTCGCCACGGGACACGGCAAACAAGGCGTCCGGGTCAACACCATCGTGCCCGGCCTGATCATTACCGACGCTGTCAAGGCTCATCTGAGCGAAGACATGGTGAAAGGCCTCAGTCGGGCCACACTGACCCCCTATGTCGGCGAACCCGATGACATCGCGTCCATGGTGGTGTTTCTGGCCTCCGATGAATCGAAGTACATCACGGGTCAAATGTTCATGGTGGACGGCGGTATGACCACACACTCTGGGAACGTGGCACGAAGCCAAAAAGAGTGACCGAACAAAGTCCTGGCAATTCACTAGCCGTATCGGCATCTGCGCTGGTTGCGCGGGCTCAAGGCCTCTTCAACCCACCGCTGAGCGATTCGTGGACAGGCGAAGCCGGGCATAATAGGTTCACAGAAAGAGCCGTCAAACAGACCGCACGTCGGTCGGAAGTGGGGACCCATGCCGAGAATCGAGCCAATTCCGCTAGAGGAGCTCGCACCTGAACCCCGAAAGATCATCGAAGAGGGTGTCGCCAACGGTACGTACGCCACCCCCATTCCCCTCCAAATATTTGCCTACAAAACCTCGCAAATCCTGATGACCAACGCGGCGCGTGGGGCCTGGGGTCAGAAGAGTCTCTTGGGCGGGCGGATTCTCGAGTTGATTCGCATTCGGAGCGCACAGCTTGGTGAATGTCAACCTTGCATGCAGTCGCGCAAGCACGATTCGATTACCGACGAAGACGTCGCTTGCCTGATCTCTCCCGGCGGTTCCGACCTGACCGAACAAGAACGGCTCGCCGTCAACTTCCTCGATCTTCTCTCGGCCGACCACCACGCCATCGATGACGAGACCTATCGCGAGTTGAGTGAGGTCTTTACCGCAGCCCAGATCATTGAACTCGGCTTCACCTGTGCCAACTCCATGGGTCTTCATCGCTTTATCCACACCTTGGACGTCTTTGGAACCAGTGACCCAGTCATTGCCTTTGACGCTGATCAAGTGGACACGGCCTACGACATCACCCCGGAGCAGGCCACAGCGTGAGTCAGACTGTTTTTGTCACCGGTGGCACTGGTCTCGCCGGCGCCAACGTTTGCAAACTTCTCCTAGAGCGCGGCGATGGCGTTCGGGCCCTGGCCCGAGCCGAAGCGGATACGGATCCACTGATCGCTCTCGGTGTTGAGGTCATCCCCGGCGACATCACCGACCCTGATGATGTGCTGCGAGCGGCCAAAGGCGCCGATTCGGTCATTCACTGCGCCGCCCTCTTGGGTGGCGCCAGCCAGAACATGGCCGACTTCGAAGCGGTCAACATTGGCGGCACCAAACACGTCCTTGATGCGGCCCAGTCGTTGGGGCTCGGACGGGTCGTGGCCTGCAGCACCGGGACGTTCTTTGACACGTCAGGTGGCCTTGATCGCGAGGACGCACCGGTCACCAAGGAACCAAGTTCAGATCCCTACACAATCACCAAGATGGCGGCCTTCCAAGACGCCATGGCCAGAGCGGCGGCGGGCATGGACGTGGTCAGCACGCACCCAGGTGCCATTTTCGGTCCTTCGCCGGTAGCCAGTAACGCCCTTGGCCGGACAAGCTTCAATCGCGTCCTGATGTCCGCCCTTCGTCAGCGTATTGAGCGCTACCTGCGCTTTCCCGTGAGTTGGGTCTTTGCCGACGACATCGCCCGCGGCTGCATTCTGGCTCTCGATAAAGGGGTCTCGGGTGAGCGCTACATGCTCGATGGTCGACCCGAAGATGTGGTGAGTATCGCCACGGCCTGTAGTCGCATCTGCGAGTTGGCTGGCTTGGATCACCGCGTTGTAGACATCGTGCCATCGGACGATCCCGAACTTGCCGCGGTGTTTGGGCCAACGCTGGTGGCTATTGCCGAAAAGGCCGCCACAGAGAAGCCAAGTCACCGAGATCTCAAAGAGTCCAAGACGTACAAGCGGCTGGGCTACGAGCCCATCAGCCTGGACGACGGGTTGCAACAGACCACGGCCTGGCTGCGCCAGCTCGGCAAAGTGGACTGAACCGCAGCCAACCGGTCACGACGAATTCACCTTGATCCTGAGCGTCAGAGCAAACACTTGACCGAAACGGCCCGCCCTATTGCGGTTCTCTTCGACATCGACGAGACGCTGATCCACTCAGGCGGGGCCGGCACTCGAAGTTGGAGCGCTGCCTTTCAGGCCATCTATGGGATACCGGCGGACATCGGCCAACACAGTGGGGCGGGTGAGACCGACCCCCAAGTTGCTCGAGCCACCTTCAAGGCCGTGATCGGTCACGAACCGAGCGACGACGAGCTCTCCCCTATCTACGCTCGCTACCTCGATCACTTGGCCGACGACATCTTGACGTCACCTGCGTACAAAGTCCTTCCCGGTGCCGTGACCACGCTCAAGGCGCTCAACCAGGCTGGTGTGCTTCTTGGGTTGGTCTCTGGGGCCATGGAAGGGGCGGCTCGAACCAAGCTGGTACCGCCCAGCCTCAACCGCTACTTCGTCTTTGGCGGCTACGGATCCGATTCGCCTGACCGCATTGAGCTCACCAAAGCGGCCATTCACAAAGCGACGCTTCTTCACCAGGGGCTCTCGGCTGATCAGGTCTTCGTCGTTGGGGACACGCCTCACGACATCGATGCGGCCAAGGGGGCTGGTGCCGTCTCGGTCGGCGTGGCCAGTGGCCATTTCTCCGTGGATGAACTTCGAGCGGCCGGGGCCCACCACGTGTTGTCCTCACTGGAAGAGCCGTTCCCTGGGCTCTTGTGACGATGCAACAGTGCTCGGCGCTCACATCGTGCTTGGCCTTTTGGCCGTTGACGCGGCGGCGGCCACCTCCGGAGGTTCCTCCGAAGGTGGCCAACCGACTCGCACGTTTGGTTCCCAACGTCTGCCACGCAGCGTGGGATGAAACGACTTAGCCGAGAATCTTCGCTTTCTGGGCCTCGAACTCAGCGTCCGTGATGGTGCCATTGGCTTTCAAGTCAGCCAGCTTGGACAGCTCGTCAACGGTACTGCCACCTGATGTTCCTGCCGTCTGCTTGACGTAAGCATCAAATGCCGCTTGCTGTTCCTTGCTCTGGGCCACGGCGCGCTCGTGCATACTGCCGCCGCGGGCAATCAGGTATATGAAGACACCCAAGAACGGAATGAAAAGGACAAAAATCACCCAAAGGGTCTTTGCCACTCCACCCATGTCATGACTCCGGAAGATGTCGCTAAAGATGGCGATGAGGAGCCAGATCCAGAGGATGAAGACGAAGATCTCCAACATCGTCCAGAAGATGTCTAACAGCGGGTAACTACTGGCGAGCATAGTTTCGTGCACTCCTTGTTGTGATGGTTTTTCCGAACCCTAGTTGAGATTCTCTCGCTACCAATGGCTTTTCCCGCTCGTGCCTCGCAGCACAATCGATGCCATTACAACGATTGAGAAGAGCAAAGCCCCCACGACGGCACGACCCCGTCAGGCCCGGCTTATCGATCAACCGGTCATGTTCCACTGGCCACCCATGCCACACGCCAGATGAAGACGCCTTACCAATCTCAGCCCGATCGCCGAGCGCTCAGGTGCACCGAAGCTCGGCCTATACGTCACCGCTGTCGTAGTCGGGATCGTGATCAATCGTGACGCCTCCAGCGACGGCCATGGCGGCATCGTTGTCTGGACTGCCTTTTCCGAAACGACGCCGGGCCCGCTGTCTCGGCGTAAAGAGAGCCACGAGCCGCGACACCATGACAACGAGAAAGATCTGCCCGGTGAGTGCTTCCATCACGGCCATTGTTCGAGGAAAGCCGAGTGCTGGCGAGAGGTCGCCATAACCGACCGACGTCATGGTGATGAAGCTGAAGTACAAGAAATCGGGTGATGTATGGACGCCGGGTTGGGCAAAAAACGGTGAACCCGAGATCAGCTGCACGGAAAGATCAGCCACGCCATAGACAAGTCCGATGAGGACGTAGACACTGATTGCTCCCAACAGCGTTTCGATGGTGACTTTCTCGTGATGGACGATGCGAGCAATGATCACTATCGGGCAGGCCAGTATGAGCAGGGCCAACAGGGCGAACACGAGTCCACGACCGCGCCCGTTTTGGTCCACCGCGGAGGCCACCGCCGCCACCATCGCCACTGCCACCGAAATCTGGGCTGCTCGGAGCCATCGGCCGCGGACCAACGACGTATGAAAAGCCAAGAGCGCGGTCAGACCTAAGAAAAACGTCGTGAGAACAACGACCCAAGGCCCCTTGAGCTCTAGAGACAGAATCAGATAGTCAATGATCAAGAAGGCGAGGAGGAGGCCGTAGCTATCGGCTGCTATTGCCTCCATTTTCAAAATCCCCGAGCCGAACAGTTTTTGTCGTGTCACTTCTGGCTCTTGATCTTGGTTTGATGTGGTGACCGTCATGATCACATCATTGCCCGCCGATCGCACAGAAGAGCGGTCTTCGAACAATCCACTTGTCATCGCTCTGGCGGCGAGGGGGAAATCTTGCGGTCTAGTCCTTATCGAGCGACGAAGACGGTCTTACGACGCATCATCTCTTCGATGCCAGCTCGTCCGCCCTCTCGGCCAAAACCGCTCTCTTTCGTGCCGCCAAACGGCGTGGCCGGCGAGATTCGACCGAGGCCGTTCACGGCGACTGTTCCGGCCTCGATCTCGCGCACGAATCGCTGGATGCGACGAACATCGTTGGTATGGAGGTACGCCCCGAGTCCATACCGGCTGTCGTTGGCAAAGCCCAGAACCTCATCGTCAGAGTGAAACCGAAGGATGGGCTGCACCGGTCCGAATACTTCGTTGCGAGCCAGATCGCTTTCGTGATCGACGGCCGCCAAAGACCGTTGGTGCGACAAACCAACCTTTCGACAGCGCTCCGTCGAGACGCGCGCCGCCCGTCAAAAGCGTCGAGCCGTCAGATAGCGCCCGGTCAATCACCCGGAGAATGCGCTCCATGGCGCCTTCGGTCACCACGGGACCGACGAATGTCTCAGCGTGGAGCGGGTCACCGACGACGAGAGCATTGACGCCAGCCACCACCCGCTCAACCATCTCGTCGTAGATGGCATCGTGCACATAGAGACGGGTTGGCAACGCACACCCTTGGCCGGACAACAGCGAGACACCCATAACCGCTGCCATGGCCGCCGCATCGAGATCGGCATCGGCAAAGACAATGTTGGGGGACTTTCCTCCCAGCTCCAACGCCATGGGCGTGAGGTTGCGGGAAGCTCCTTCCATCAGCTTTCGAGCCGTCTCACCGCCGCCGGTAAACGTGATCTTGTCGACGCCTTGGTGGCCCACGAGCGCCGACCCAGCCTCTTTGCCGCCAACGACAACGTTGAGCACGCCACTCGGCAGCTCCAGCCTCAAGGGCCAGTTCAGCGAACCGCAGCATGCCAAAGGGCGAGATCTCCGGTGGCTTCGCCACCACTGCGTTTCCGGCGGCCAGAGCTGGGCCGCACTTCTGACCCATGCCCATCATCGATCCATTCCAGGGCGGAATGGCGGCCACGACGCCATAGGGCTCGAAGCGCACATAGGAGAGTCCGGGCTCCGACGACATCATCTGTCCATCGAGCTTGTCGCACCATCCGGCGTAGTAGCGGACCCAGGCCGCGGCATAGCTGCCCGGGTTCATGACGCTGATTGGGGTGCCGTTATCGAGAGCAGCGAGGTCAGCGGCCTCGGTCTTGTGAAGCTCAAGGAGATCAGCCAACCGGTAAAGGATGGCGGCGCGTTTCAACGGAGAGAGCGCAGCCCAGCCCGGTTGGGCTCGGCGAGCGGCGGCCACGGCGTCATCTACTTCAACAGATCCGGCCAGACCGACGACGGCTTGCACCTCACCCGTGGCTGAGTAGTGGTGCTCGTACGTCCCAGCACTGCTGCTCGGTCGCCACTCATCACCGATCAGATGACCTTGCGCTGACAGTCTCGCCACCGTGAGCGATGCAGGTGTGGTCTTCATCCAATTATCCGATCTTTGTCGCCGTGACGCCATGCCCTGTGGTCGGGTAACGACGACTTGGTGAACCGTTCCCAGTGTGCCAAGTACGGTTCACCCTATGGCGAGATTTGCAGGAAAAGTGGCACTGGTGACGGGCGCAGCAAGCGGCATCGGCGCCGCGGTAGCGGAACGACTGGCGGACGAAGGTGCGACCGTGGTCGGCTGTGATCTCAACGAAGTGCAAAACGGCATCGTTTGCGATGTGACCGTTGAGCAGTCCTGTGCCGCCGCGGTAGCTGAAGTCGTGGACCGCCATGGCTCGTTGGACATCTTGGCCAATATCGCCGGCATCGCTATCGCGGGAGCCGTGGTCGATCTCGAGCCCGACCACTGGCGTCGGGTCCTTGAGGTCAACCTCACCGGCACGTTTCTCATGTCGCACTACAGCCTTCCAGCCTTGCTGGCCTCCAAAGGTGTGATCGTCAACATGGCTTCGGTGGCGGGCCTTCGGGCCACGGCCTACAACGCGGCCTACTGCGCATCGAAAGGTGGCGTGATCATGCTGACGAAATCGATGGCGATTGAACTGGCCAAAACCGGCGTCAGGGTGAATGCGGTTTGTCCGGCCTCGGTCGACACGCCATTTTTGCGGGGGTTCGAAATTCCAAAAGATGCTGATCTTTCCCTCTTGGCCCGTTCCGTTTCTCCGACCGGCCGCTTGATCGAGCCGGCGAGGTGGCGGCCGCCGTGGCCTACTTGGCCTCCGACGAGGCGGCCAACATCAGCGGCACCACGATCACGATCGACGGTGCCGCTAGCGCCTGACATCAGCGAGCGTGACGGTTTCGGTATCTCGCCCCGAACGAAGCACACGGCCCGGTCGATTCTTTGTGACCTCGCCCCGGGTGACCACCTCCACCCCGGCCACAAAGACGTAGTCGATGCCTTGCGAGGAGGCGGTGAGGCGCTCTCCCCCTCCGGGCAGATCGTCGACCAGCTCAGTGGGGTTTGTTCCCACCGTGTCGGGGTCAAAGACGACCAGGTCAGCATGGAAGCCTTCAGCGATTCGACCGCGTTGGCGCAGCCCGTAGTGGCGGGCTGGTCGATCCGTCATCATTTCAATCGCTTCAGCCCACGACAGCAGTGCACGCTTTTTGACCACTTCACCGAGCACCACGGTTGGATAGTTGGCATGGCACATGAGGTCCAGATGGGCCCCGGCGTCGGATCCGCCCAACATCACTCTGGGGTCCTTCCAAACCTTCACTCGCTCGCGCCAACCTTCGTCGCTCCGACCCAACGATGGCGTGAGGGACGGCAGGACGGCCATAAGGGTCAGGCCCTCAGCCAGCACAACGTCGATGAGAACATCGATGACGTCCGTACCTCGAGCATCGGCCACCTCGCTCAGTGACCGTCCGACCCACGGTGAGCCAGGGTCAGCCACCTCCATCATGGAAAAATCCGAGAGCACGCCACGGGCCCGGCCTGCCGCCTTCTCAGCGCCGGTACGAAGTCGAGTCCGGATCTCGGGGTCGGCAATAGCCTCTCGGCGACTGGTCGGGTCGAGTGCGACGATGTCGCGCCAACCGGGGATGCCAGGCAAGAGCGTGCTGGCCCGCATCTTCATCATGTCGGGAAGGGTCAGGGCAACCACGTGCCCGCCCCGCCGTTCGGCCAAATCTGAGGCCTCCAACTGTTGCTCGTAGATCTCTTCTGACGCCAAGCTTCCCAAGAGGTTCCAGTTGAGTGGCCGATCGGCGGCGATCGACATATCAGCCATGAGCTCCATGCGCTCTTCGGGGATGAGCCCGATGGCAGGAATGAACTCAAGTGTTGTCCCAGGATGCTCTTTCACCGCACCGGCCAGGGCGACGAGCTCGGCAAAGGACGAAGAGCTGGAAGGGACGGGCTTTCCTTCTCCGTCCATGTGCCCTTCGCCCAGCGAGGACGAAAACCCCAATGCTCCCCCAGCGACCGATTCACTCACTAGGTCGGCCATAGCCGCTATCTGTGCCTCGGTGGCGGGCTCGGAGTTTGAGGCCTGGCCCATGACAACCCGACGGACCGTGGAATGACCAACTAAGAAGCCAGCATTCACCGACAGGCCGCCGTCGATTCGATCGAGATACTCCGAGAAACTGCTCCAGTCCCAAGCACCTCCACCTTTTAAGGCTTCGATTGGAATGCCTTCGACGACGGCCATCATGTGCTGGATGTAGTCCACGTCGTTCGGACCCAACGGTGCGATGGAGAAACCACAGTTCCCGCCCAGCACCGTGGTCACGCCGTGAAGCACCGATGGGCTGGCCGTTTGATCCCAGAGAAGTTGGGCGTCGTAGTGCGTGTGAAGGTCGACGAACCCCGGACACACAATTTTACCCGTGACATCAATCGTGCTGACTGCCGGCTCGGTGACAGATCCGATGACAACGATGCGACCCTGGCGGACGCCGACATCGGCCTGAAACGGATCCACCCCCGATCCGTCAACAATCGTGCCGCCCGTAAGCAGAAGATCCAACATCTCAGCGACCGGCCAGGAGCTGGTCGACGGCTGTTTCCACCGACGTTCCCTTGAAGAACAATGGATTGGTGTCGGTATAGAACCGAGCGGGGTTGATGAAGAGAAATTTCTCAAAGGCCGCTTCGTCGATCCATTCGTGCTCCACCATCTCATGCGCCTCCTCGAGTACTTCTGTCACATCCGGTACGTCCCAGTGTGCGATATCTGAACCCATCATCGCCTTGAGTTCGGCTCCGAACGGATTGACCTTGGTGTTAAAGGCCATGGAGGTCAGCGGATCGTCGGCCTCACAACCGAAATAGAAGCGTTCAGTGAAAAGTTTCTTGATGTCTTCGGCCCGTTCGATCGAGCACGCCGCCCACTCGTCCAACATGTCGTCTGACTCGCGGGGGCGACGGCCAAGGCTGGCGTGTTCGGAGGAGAACTCCGAGCCATACTTCGTCATCATTTCGAGCATCAGCTCCCGATCGATCAAGGCCGGGTCGAGGTTTCGTTTGAGGGCACCGAGATTTCGCTTCTCCCAGTGCCCCACCAGATCCGAGTACAAGGCGGCGGCCCACGCCACCCCGCCTTCGAGGAACACAAAGTTCATCCCGGGAAAACGCCGAGTGACACCACCCAAGAACAGCGACTTCGCCAACGACTGTTGGCCTTCGGCCAGCATCGACAGATGGTTAAAGACGTAACTCGACGGTGATCGATAGGGGGTCATGCCAATAAAACCGGAGTGAAAGCCGATCGAGACGCCGAGTTCTTCGGCCTTGGCCCACACCGGGTCGTAGTCAAAGGCCGAATCCAAGCCGAACTGATCGAGCCAGAAGGCGTAGTTGGACAGATCGGGATCGGCCTGGGCCAGAGCTTCAAAGGGTCGCTGCACGTAGCCCGCGCACAGCACGGCTTTGAAACCGAGATCATTGACGGCATAGTCAAGCTCGGCCACGGCCTCGTCGGGACTGTGCATTGGAATAGCGGCGACCGGCGTCAGTCGATCAGCCAACGGTGCGAACGTCTCGGCATTGGCCCGATTGAGGGCCCGACACGCACCTCTTCGATACTGGTCGTCTTGGGTGTGGAGAAACACCAGACCAAGACTCGGATAGACCACTCCAAAATCGATCCCAATCTCGTCGAGCCGCTCGTAGAGAAGCTCCGGGTAGAGCGCGGTGGCCAGGTCAATCGTCTGCTTGGCCGGCGCGCTCCACCAGGGGCCGCGGGGCGTCCGAGTGGCATTGCGCTCTTCGACTGACTGCTCGTGCCAGGGCTTCTCGCTCCCCCCATAGGGCGGCACGATGCGGCGAAACGAAGGATGGTCGAGCGACAACCCTTCTTGTTCGAAGTAAGGGGCCAGGGTAGGAAGGTGCTCGGCCATGTGGCCATCGATGTCGATAACGGGATGACGGAGCTGCCGACGAATCTCGGATGATCGGGACATTCCGTCTAATGTACTCACATTACTTTGAGGAATGCTGACCTTACGGATGGGAAGGACCCTGAGTGTCCTATGACCTAGTAATTCGCAACGGAACGGTGGTCGATGGATCGGGGTTCGGCTCCTTTCGAGGCGACGTCGGGATCACGGGGCGCCGGATCACGGCGCTGGGCCGGATCGACGAACGAGGTGACCGGGAGATTGATGCATCGGGCCACGTCGTCACGCCTGGGTTTATCGATGGTCACACCCACATGGATGCCCAGGTCTTCTGGGATGCTTCGGGGGCAAATTCGTGCTGGCACGGTGTGACCTCAGCCGTCATGGGGAACTGCGGCTTCACCCTCGCTCCGGTTCGAGACGAGGCTCGATCGTTGGTGGTGCGCAACCTGGAACGGGCCGAGGATATGGATCCAGCGGCGCTGGCGGCGGGAATTGATTGGGACTTTGAGACGTTCCCCCAGTACCTCGATGCCGTTGACCGACTGCCCAAAGGCATCAACTTCGCCGCCAACATTGGGCATTCCGCGCTCCGCACCTGGGCCATGGGAGAGCGAGCCTTCGAAGAGGAAGCCAACGAAACCGACCTGGCTCTCATGAAGCAACAGGTGGCCGAGTCGATTGGGGCTGGAGCTATTGGGTTCTCCACCTCTCGGAGCGAGCACCACGAAACGTCCGACGATCGGCCCGTTGCTTCCAGACTGGCCGCATGGGACGAGGTGGCAGCGCTGGTCGGCGTCATGGGCTCGTTGGGACGAGGCATCTTTGAAGGGGCCGATGCCGGCATGTCGTCGCCGGACCCGGAGGTTCGCGCTGCGGCGTTAGCCCGCATGCAGGAGCTGGGCGCCACCACCAAAGTGCCCATGACGTTCGGGATGGTGGCCACTCGGGGAGCGGGTCAGCTGCTCGACTTTCTCGATGAGGCCGCAAAGGCGGGGGCACGGATGTTCGTACAAACGCACTGTCGCGGCATCTCTGTGCTCCTATCGCTCAAGACCAAGCTGCCCTTCGACCTGCTGCCAGCCTGGGCCGAACTGCGCACGAAGTCGGTCGACGAGCAGCTCCAGATTCTGGGCCACCCTGAACGTCGCGTACCCTTTGTCGAGGCCGCAGTCCACGCCACCTATGAAAAGTGGAGTGGGGTGGGTGCACAGGCCCGACCGCCCGACTTTGAAGGCATTCGCCTCTACGAGCACGGCTTGCCACCGAACCCGTCCGTGGCCGACGTGGCGCGCCAACGAGGTGTGCACCCCGCCGAGGCCATGATCGATCTCTGTGTGGCGTCGCACGGCGATCAGCTCTTCATCCAGCCCAGTCGGTACCCCCAAGACGAGACCGTGTTGCTGCGTGCCCTTCGTCACCCCCGTGCCGTGATGACGTTCTCCGACTCGGGGGCCCATATGAGTCAGATCGCGGACTCATCCATTCACACCCATCTTTTGGGCTATTGGGTCAGGGATCGCCAAGAGTTCACCCTGGAAGAGGCCGTCCGCATGATCACGCTGGCTCCAGCCGTGGCCTGGGGATTCAACGATCGCGGACTTCTACGGGTCGGTATGACGGCCGACCTCAATGTGTTCGACCCCAATACCGTGGGACCCGCCGTCCCCTCGTTGATTAACGACCTCCCAGCGGGAGGGATGCGCCTGGAACAACGATCGGTCGGATTCTTGGCCACCGTGGTGGGCGGAGAGGTCACGATTGAGCACGGTGAGCGTACCGACGCGACACCAGGACAACTCATTCGCACGTAGTTCGACCACCACGTGTTGATCAACGCCAACTAGCGCATCCACAAGGTGTTGGAGACTCGACGCCACAACTTCCAGCGATAGGAGACACGGACCAGTTCGTCCAAGTAGCGAATCCCCAAGGTCAGGTCACCGCCACCTGATGCTTTGTCGCCGATTTGGTAGACGACGGCATAGGTGTCGAGGGCAGCACGGTCTGCCCCTTCGGTATAGGTGACCAACGGCTCACCGAGCACGTGCATGCTGGTTGGAAAGGTCCTCGGTGCTCGCATGGTCTCAAGCCACTCGCTCAGCGTCTGCGAACCTCGCGCACCAGCAATCGTGGCCTCGGGATGGAAGAGGCCCTCGAGCGCTTCGATGTCGCGGTCATCAACGGCGCGCGAGTAGGCCTGGAGAAGCTGGCGAAACTCTTCGTAATCGTTCACAGCACGGCCACCGGATTGGCCGGAGATCCCGTACCTTTTGGTATTCGCAAAGGACTCATCGAGAAGAAGAACGCCCAACGGCCCTCGGACGCACACAGTTCGCTGAGCTCGGCCGTCTTCACATTGTCAATGAGCGGCAGTCCCATGGCCACGATCCCGATCTGGTGAATGGGAAAGGGCCAGTCGGGTGTCCCAACGAACGGCATGGGGTCCGAGATGCCATCGCTCCCGAGGACAGCTACATCACGCTCAAAGAGCCACGGGAGACACTCTGGGTGAAGACCGGAGAATCCATCAAATCGTTTGGATGCAGCCCGTCGAGCTTCTCGTCCGCACTGCACGAGAAGAATATCGCCGGCCCCAACGCGCACGTCTTGCGATGATTCGGCCCGCTCGAGATCGGCCACGCTCACGACCTCACCGGCACCGAGAAATGGGAGGCCCAATGCTCGAGGGATATCGAGCACCACCCCCCGCCCGACGATGCCATCAGCCATGGTGAGAATGGTGTTTGAGACTGCGCCGTCGCTCCGCACATCGCTAGCCGGCCGACCACCGAACATCTCTCCTCGAACGAACATATGGGACAACGCGTCAACGTGCGTCGTGTTGAGACCATGCATGTCTAACGACAGGTGATCCCGGGCCGCTTCGTAACCTGGGATCCCGCTCGAATCACGGGCGTCGCCCGACGCCAACATGTGGTGCTGCACCGGGTGGGGCACGTCAGGCCTTGGCTCAGTAGCCAGATCATGCGAGAGGCTCACCGTTCTCCCACTTTTGATCAGGCTGGCCGCCTCCACTCGCCGCGCCTCGGTGAGATGATTCAGGGTCCCGCGCTGATCGTGAGGTCCCCAACGCTCCCAGTTCTTCAGAGCCTCGTACATCGAGTCGAGTTCCTGTGTTGCTGGTACGACAAATTCTGACGCCATTGGTCCAGCTTGTCAGTTCGGCACAGGGGTCGCCGTCATGGCGGCCGCCACCATGTCGATCAGGTTGTCAACAAACTCATTGTCGGAAAGAACTGTTTGTTCCTCACCTCGGTCCAGACGACGGGCCCGGTCGGCCGCAGTCCGACCGATAAAGACGATGCAGATCTCTTGACGCACACGCCACAGATGGCTCTTTACGTTCGGGCATCGTTTGCGCATGAGGTCCCACGCTTCGTGCCCCGATGTTTGGGTCAGTAACTCTTGGATCTCAGGTGAGAGGCGGTCGAGAGAGCCGGTTAACTCCGATCCGATCTGGAGGTAAGCCCGCTCCCGCCAACCTCGTTGCGCGAACTCCGTGATGGGGCGAACGATGGCTTCTGTGGCCGATCGAATGTCACTTGCGGGGCAGCGTCATGGCATGCGCCAACAGTTCCTGACGTCGTTCGGCCACGACGGGCACGTGAAGAGCCAGCACGGCCCGCAGGATCTCGTCACGGCTACCGAAGTGGTAGTGAACGGCCGAGGTATTGCGTTGCCCGGCCGTTCGTACGATCTCGGCGATCGAGACGTTGTCGATGCCACGCTGAGCAAAGAGCGTTGTCGCCGCGTCAAGCAGCATCTCTCGGGTCGATGACGCTTGTAGGTCTGGCACGCTCACGAGATCTCCTCAGTGCCGACCGAAGTGGCCAAGGCTAGCTCCGTTCATTGCCATCACCCTATTTCGGATTTGCGCCGAACCGCTTCGATCATCACGGCCCAGGACAGTTCCACTCCTCAATATTTTTCGGATAGACGACTCCCCCGGTTGGGTACATCCGTTCTTCTTAATTTCGTCAACGTGATCACCTCGGGGATCGCCACCAATCCGTTGCTCATCTGCAGCGGGTTACCCCCAGCGTGGTCGGTGAGAAACCGCGCCGTATGGTCGGCCCAATCAAACGAGAACAGAGCTGATAGGCATGACCCACCGCGGAACAACGAGGTGAAGACAACATAGGACTCGGCCGGATGGACGTTGGCCTCTCGGCTCGTGAGATCAAACAGCATGGAGTGTGACGAATACACGCCTCGCCTTTGCTTGTCGCCGCCTTGCAGCCATCTGTCGACCTCAAGCGAGGTTCCCGACCTCGACATGGTCACTATGGCCACACCGGTGGCAGAGGAAGCAAGCACGGTGATGCCATCGGTAACGGCGGGAAGCGCACATCCAGGCGGACATGCTCCTGGAAGAGGCGGCGCCGAAGTTGTTGTCGTGGTTGGGATGGGAGTACCGAGATACGCCTCAGCCAGGTTTAGTGAAAACGAAGTCGGGACCTCAGGGACAGCCGCACTGAAGCGACCAATCGTTTCCGTCGCCCGATCGTAGGAGAGCACACCGGCCAGGCCATCGACCGGGTCGAACCGCCCTTTGTGTGGACTCGCGGCAAGGACAAGGAAGTAACTTTTCCCTGGCTGTATGACCGATGCGTGAGACGACGAACGTGGAAGGCCAACGGTGATCGATCCGGCGGACGTTCCTCTGAGCATCTGAAGAACTTTGAATGTGGCGGTTCGTTCTCCGGCGGGTGGGCTTACCCGCGATGCGGTCGCGACAACGATCAGTGTCGCGTTGGCCAGCATTGCGTGCAATGAGTCGTCTGACTGCCGCAACGGTTGGGGCGCGGCACTCGCTCCTGAGGTTGACGACGGGCAACACGTCAACATGAGGAATGAGCCAACACCGAGCACGGCCAGGGCGAACGCTCGATGGAGCCAGTTGAGGTCCTCCACGTCCCTATGCTCGCATCGACGAGCGCCCTGCGCTTCCAAGCAAGGCAACCCGCAACCCCG
Organism: uncultured Acidimicrobiaceae bacterium; assembly: GCA_963803215.1. Lineage (GTDB taxonomy): Bacteria > Actinomycetota > Acidimicrobiia > Acidimicrobiales > RAAP-2 > CAWDLP01. The sequence continues at coordinate 23,809 of CAWDLP010000005.1, read as the reverse complement.
TCAGGTTCAGTGCGACGAAGGAAACACCATTGGGAAGTGCTCGATGGATCGAATCCCCGATGTGTACACCAGGGTATGACCCTCAGCCACGGCATATTCAGGGATGCGCCGATGCCACTCTCTCAGGGCCACACGCAGTTCGAGTCGAGCCAAGTTCGACCCAAGACATCGGTGCACACCGCCGCCAAAGGCAAGGTGGCGATTGACTTCTCGGTCGAAACGAACCGTATCGGCGTCGGGGAATTCGTTCTCGTCGGTGTTGGCTGAACCGAGCAACAAGGACACGATGTCGCCCTTGTTGATGGGACACCCCTCCACTTCGGTATCGTCCATGGCGACCCGTACTACCCCCATCACAGGGGTCTCCCAGCGCAAGAGCTCCTCGATTGCACTGGGAATGCGAGTTGGGTCATCAATCAACTCTTGCCGGTGCTCAGGATGCGTGGCCAGGAACGAAAACATGCAGTCGAGCGTCGAGGTAACGGTATCCAATCCAGCAATGAGGAACAGGTAGCAGATGTCGAGGATTTCCTCTCGAGTGAGCTTTGCTCCCTCGACTTCAGCATCAAGCAGATGGCTCAGAAGATCGTCTTCTCGTTGCTCCACTCGAAGATCCAAGATCTTGTCAAAGTAGTCATAGACGCTGAGCGCGATTTCTTTTTGATACTTCCGCATGGCATCGCTGCCGTAAGGCTCGCCCGTGACCGCATCAGGGCGAATGATGCCGTCTTTCATTTTGAGGAACGTCGGAAGTTCGTCCAGCGGAAGGCCCAGGATGGTGATGAAAACCTGGGAGGGAAACGGCACAGAGAACGCGGCCGCGAAGTCCACCGAATCCTCGTCAATGAACTTGTCGATCAAGTCGTTGACGAGTTGGCTCACCTGCTCTTCAAGGAGTGCCACCTGTCGGGGCGCAAAGATTGGGTCCAAAAGCTTTCGGTACTTCTTCTGATCAGGCGGATCGATCTGCAAGGGAATCAGCGGTCGGATGTTTCCAAGATCGACGGCGTCGGCATTGGAGGAGAAGAGCTCGGGGTTACGCAACGCCACATCGATATCCGACTTACGACAGAGGGCAACCCCCATGCCTTCAATCGGTATGACTGGCATCGAGAGTCGCAGATCTTTGAACACCGGCTGCGGATTGGCCGCCATTTCAGGGTCCATGGCTGAGAACGGGTCGCCCGATTCCCCTGCACTCTCTGTCGGCGTGCTTTCGAGTTCGGTATCGCTCATTGGGTCAACCCCCGTGTGAACCTGACATCAGTGTCAGTCCCATACTGGCACAACTCGCACCGCCGACAGAGAGCGAAAAGCAAGAGTACGGACCGGTCCAAGAGATCCAGGTTGCATTGCCTTGGGATCGGTTTCCAGTCCCCCTCATCGATGGTTGAATCGACATGACACACGGTCGAAGGCAAGGAGGCGCACGTGCAACGCAGAATCCTCGGCGGTACGGGAATCTCGGTCAGTGCGTACGCGCTGGGCACGATGATGCTCGGAGTCATGGGTAACCCTGACCATGCCGAGTCGATCCGCATGATTCACACCGCCTTAGATTCGGGCATCAACTTTCTCGACACGGCCGACGTCTACTCACTGGGCGAGTCCGAACAGATTGTTGGGAAAGCCATAAAAGACCGACGCCACAAAGTGGTCCTGGCCACCAAGTTCAGCCTGCCCATGGGAGAAGATCCCAACCAAAGCGGCGGCTCGCCGCGCTGGATCAAAAAAGAGATCGAGAGCAGCCTTCGTCGGCTCGATACCGACTACATCGATCTCTATCAAATGCATCGCCATGACCCCACGACTGACATCGACGAGACGTTGGGGGCGCTCTCAGATCTCGTACGAGAAGGCAAGGTTCGAGCTATTGGCTCATCGCTGTTTTCGCCCAGTCAAATGGTGGAGGCACAGTGGGTAGCCGAAAGGCGAGGTCATCACCGCTTCCGGTGCGAACAGCCGCCTTACTCCATACTCCTTCGAGGCATCGAAGCAGAGATGTTGCCCACGGCACAACGACTCGGGATGGGCGTCATCACCTTTGGTCCGCTCAGCTCGGGGTGGCTTTCCGGGCGAGACGATCCAACCAGCGGCCATCGAGCCAACGGACGCGGCGCCAGGCTCTTCGACATGTCAGTGCCAAACAATCAAACGAAGCTGGCCAAAGTGGACGAACTGGCCCAGGTGGCGGACGAAGCCGGACTGCCGCTTTCTCACCTGGCCACGGCTTTCGTTCGTGCTCATCCTGGCGTGACATCGGTGCTTCTCGGGCCGAGAACGCCAGAGCAACTTGACGACCTCATCGCGGGAGCTGACGTTGAACTCTCGGGTGACGTGCTTGATCGAATCGACGAGATCGTCCCGCCTGGCGTCAACGTCAATCGAGACGACATCTATCTGGATCAGCCGGCATTGAGCGATACGCGTCAACGTCGACGCCGCTGAGTTGGCGGAGAGGCCGGCCCCTTCGGTCGGCTGAGACAACGAGTAGATCCGGCCCTCGGCTTAGTGCGTTGATACACCCCTTTCCTATCGTTGCTCATAGGTCAACGTGGCCGCAGCGCCAGCATCTTGGTGCTGTCGGAGATACCAAATCGAGCAAATGGACAGTGGTCGGTCTTCATTGCCTCGGGACCACGGGCGCGTCCGTCGCCCGGTCCGAAGTGCCATCTACTCGCACTGACCTGGAAGTTTCGAGTTATCGAAACGGAACGGTTGCGTTCTAGACCATTTCTCGTTAGAGTTCTGAACGAGACAGTTTCGTTCCCGTCTTACCGGAGGATCGTGTTGTGAGCACCATGGATATCGACGAGGTGAGCTCGAACCGGCCGACTGGCCCCCGAGCCGAGGCCCGCGAGCAGGCCATCCTCGATGCTGCCCTCGAGCTTTTGCGGGAGGTCGGCTACGACCGCCTGAGCATGGATGCATTGGCGGAACGGGCTCATGCCGGCAAGGCCACTATCTACCGCCACTGGTCGGGCAAGGCCCAAGTGGTCACGGCGGCGCTGCGCCAGATGAAGGGCGGACAGACACTCGGCCCCTTTCCCGATACTGGATCGATTCGCGGCGACCTGCTGGCCGCACTTGACCTCATCTGCTGTGCCGCCACGGACGCCGACGCCGCCATCATCGCCGGTGTGGTCGCCGCCATGCGGACCGATCCGGAACTCGCTGGGTTGGTTCGAGCCCAAGTTCTCGACAGCAAGAGCGGAGAGTTTGACGTGATCATCGAGCGAGCCGTCGAACGAGGAGACCTGAAGGACGCCGAGTCCGGAGGGCTCGTCGGAGAGTTGATCTCGGCTCTCATGTTGAGTCGCCTCGTCGTTCGCAACGAGGAGATCGACGAGGCCTTTCGAATACACGTGGTCGACGACGTGGTCTTGCCTCTCCTGCGCCAGTAGCCCGAACCATCTTTTCCAGAACACCACCCCCTCTTTGTCCCCCAACAAAAACATCACCCGAGGAATCCAATACATGACAACCGAATCCGAATTTGAAACTTCAGAGCTTCTGACCGACGTGACCGGACCGGCGGTCGATCCCAAGCGATGGATTGCCCTGGCCATTATCGCGGTGGCTCAGCTGATGGTGGTGCTCGACGCCTCCATCGTGACCATCGCTCTGCCCTCGGCCCAGCATGCGCTCCACATATCGACGGCCAATCGACAGTGGGTGGTGACGGCCTACACCCTTTCGTTTGGTGGCCTCCTTCTTATCGGCGGGAGAATCGCTGACTATGTCGGGCGCAAACGAATCTTCATTGTCGGGCTGCTCGGCTTCGCCGGCGCATCCGCTCTGGGCGGAATATCGGTCAACGCTGGCATGCTCTTTGGGGCTCGTGCCCTCCAAGGCGCATTCGCCGCACTGCTGGCCCCGGCTGCTCTTTCGCTCATCTCTGTCACCTTTACCGAGGTGAAAGAGCGCGCCACCGCCTTCGGCGTCTATGGCGCCATCTCGGGCGGAGGGGCGGCCATTGGACTCATCATGGGAGGCGTGCTGACGCAGTACGCCTCGTGGCGTTGGTGCTTGTTAGTCAACGTGCCGATCGCTGCCATCACGGCCATCGCTGCGGTGCCGGTGGTTCGCGAGTCAAGGGCGACGGGCGACACCTCCTATGACATTGCCGGGACCGTCACGGTCACCGCCGGCCTGGTTGCTCTGGTCTATGGCTTCACCAAAGCCGCCTCGGACGGCTGGTCCGCCTCTGCCACCCTCCTCTTCCTGGGGCTTGGCGCCGTGCTGCTGGCCGTCTTCTTCGTGATCGAGAGCCGATCGAAGAATCCCCTCCTGCCCATGCGCGTGATCCTCGAACGCAACCGAGGTGGCTCGCTGTTGAGCTCGTTCATGGTCGGTGCTGGTCTGCTCGGAATGTTCTTGTTCCTTACTTACTACTTCCAAGGGATTCTGGGCTACAGCGCTCTGAAAGCAGGCTTCGCCTTCCTGCCGTTCTCGGCCGGGATCATCTTGGCCGCCGGGGCCTCGAGCAAGCTCCTTCCCCGGTTCGGCCCCCGACCCATCATGGTGGGCGGGTTCGGGGCTGCCGCCGCTGGCATGTTGTGGCTCAGCCAGGTCACGCCCTCGACCTCGTACGCCGCCCACATCCTGCCGGCCGAGATCTTGATCAGCGTTGGTATGGGCCTGGCCTTCGTGCCGATGAGCAGCACTGCTCTGTATCGGGTGCCGCCGAACGACGCCGGTGTGGCCAGTGCGTTGGTAAACACGACACAGCAGGTCGGTGGCTCACTCGGCACCGCCCTCCTCAATACCGTCGCCGCCTCCGCCACTGCCGCCTACCTCGTGACGCATACCCACAGCCATGCCAACGTGGCCGCGGCTCAGGTACACGGGTACACGGTCGGGTTCCTTGTTGGAGCAGGCTGCCTGGTCGTTGCCCTCTTGTCGGCGCTCTTCTTGGTCAACGCCACCCGGGCCGACTTGGCCGACGTGAACGGAGTCTCCGGCGAAGTCATCGTGGCCTAGGCCATGGCCAAGACTGCGCTCGCCCGTCGAGCGCAGTCTTGGCCAGACGCTGAGCGACGACTGATTGGACCAGATGCCATTGACGTGGCACCTCACCGCACGGGCAACTCTGCGACAATGGCGAAATGATCATTGTCTCCGGCATCATGTCCGTCAGCGCCTCGTCACACGATCGCTTCGTGGAACTCGGTCGCCAGGTGGCCAGTGAGTCGCTCAAAGAAGAGGGGTGTCGCGTCGTACGGCGTCTGGGCCGACCCCGACGAGCCAGGGCGATTTCGCATCTTCGAAGAGTGGGAGTCCCAAGAAGCCCTGACCGCTCATTTCGCCACGCCGCATTTCGCCGCCTTCGGCGCTGGCCTCGGTGAGGTCGAACTTCTTGGCATGGACGTACATCGCTACATCGACCCAGAGGTCGCAGATCTGTTCTAACCAGGATCGCCTTGAAAGGATTCGTCAGTAGACGTTCGTGTTGGTCAGCAAGAAGCGGCCTACGGGGTTCGCGACGCACGCGCTTGGATAAATCGACGCCCCGCTAATGAGACGTCAATCGTTGTGCCCAATCCCGGCGTAGATATCCGACGGATGAGACCCAACCGGTCTGCGGTTTCCCACACTGGCAGTCGAGGGCACGACGTTTTCCACGCTTCCAACACATCGGTGTAACGACGGGGCGCCTCACTAAGCCACTCGAGTAAATCGGCCACGAGCGCATCGACGATCGGATCAGACGTTTCTCCTGCGAAATGGAGCGGGCGCGGCATGTCAGTTCTTGCTTCGTGTGCGCCAGGCTTCGGCTCGAAATCCAACGTCGACCGTGATCTCGCCCTCGACACCCAGCAACTCACGCAGGATGCGGCGGGCCTCGTTGAAGAGTCGAAGACGATTCTCCTCTGGCATGACAATGATCCAACTGAACGTTCCGAGCAGTCCGATGAGCTCATCGGCTGTGAGTGCGACGTCCCAGGTCTGCGTTCGATGCTCGGGCTGATCGAAGGGAACGCCATCTGGAATGGTGAGACCGAACGCCGGCCGGTTTCCTTCGCCTTGGATGAGAGAGGAGAACTCTCCTTGGTCAAGGTGGGGCTTTCCAGTTGATGCATCGCTTTCACCGCTTGGAGAACCTTGCGCCAAAAGCTCCTTGGCTTGGACCAGCAATGCGCCTTCTGGATCAGGGCCGGCCCACACAGCCCCGAGCGTTCCATGAGGAACCAGCACTCGCGCCACTTCATGCAGCGTCGGGATTGGGTCCATCCAGTGCCAGGACGCAGAGGCCAACACGGCATCAGCTGTGTGGTCCGGCAGCGGGATGGATTCGCCCCGGCCACTTAGGGCTCGGATGCCCGAAAGGTTGGTGGCCAGTTGGGCCCGCATGCGATCGTCGGGCTCGACGGCAATGACCTGTTCGACACGGTCTACCAAGAGACGAGACAGGCCACCCGTCCCCGCACCTAAGTCAATGACAGTCGAAGCGCCATCGGGCAACATCCAATCGATGAGTTCGAGCGGAGGACCGGGGCGAAATCGCTCATAGCCGCTGGCATTCGAGCCGAAGCTCTGCGACCGTTCGTCCTGTGTCATCGACGCTCCAATCTTGATATCAAGATAAATAATGCATGCAATACCTCTTGATGTCAAGATAGATTCCGAAGTCAGGTCAAAGGAGTGGTCCATGGAGGATGAAGTCGATCGGTTAGTTCGTGGATGGCGCGCTGCGCTCCCCCATGTTGACGTCACTCCCCTCGAAGTGCTGTCTCGCGTCACCCGTCTTGCTCGCCACCTCGATCGACAACGCAACACAGTCTTCGCCCGTCACGAGTTAGAGATCTGGAGCTTCGATGTTCTGGCCGCCCTCCGGCGCTCTGACCCGCCGCACCATCTTTCTCCCGGACAGCTTTTGGCGCAGACACTGGTCACGTCGGGCACGATGACCAATCGTCTTGATCACCTCGAGGGCCGCGGCCTTGTTCGCCGGCGCCCGGACCCATCTGACGCTCGCTCAGTTCGAGTGCACCTCACCACGACGGGGAAACACCGCGTTGATGCCGCACTGACCGACTTGGTCGAGCGGGAAACCGCCATTCTTGGAGCACTGGACGAAACGGAATGCGGGACGCTTGCAGCACTGCTCCGTCGTGTCGTGGCGCCCTTTGACCTCTAACTCTCGGCGATCGAGTCTTCCGTCGAAGGGCGCAACCCGCCGGGTGGGCAAACTACCTTATTCCGGGCCGCTTTGGAACGGGAGCTGTTGACCAGTCTCGAGCAACGTTTTGAGTCCGCTCAAGATCTCACTCCAACCTCCACCGGCACCGCCGGACTCGCTCTCGCCTCTCATGACTGCGGCCCACATAGGGGCCCCAGTGACATCGTGGGTGACGGTGAGTTTGGTCACTCCGCCTCGTACCGGCTCAATGTCATAGGTCAGTTGCGTGAACGCTTCAGCGGCCATGGCCGGCGTCATGGTCATGCGGTAGGTCTGGACCAGCTTGCGAGGCGGGTCGGATTCGATCACTTCACCGTCGCTGATGATCTCTGGGCATCCGAGGGCCAACATGCCGTCGTTGGCGTGAGCCAAAAAGGTGCCACCGGGCTGGAGGTCGTACTCAACCACTGGGGCATAGCCGTACTTCACGGTCCATTCCGGTTTCGTCACGGCATCCCAGATCGCTTCAGGGGTGGCCCTGATGTAGACGCGATAGATCTGGACCGTCTCTGTTGTGCTTGTCACTACGTAGCCTCCAACTCAGTCTTGAGGTCGGCCAAGGCCGAAACCTGTCGTTCGGTGTATTTGTTGATCCACCGGTCGTGGATCAGCCGGATCGGGACCGGGTTGAGGAAGTGCAACTTCTCCCGACCAGATCGGCGTGTGACGACAAGCCCCGCTTCTTCCAACAGGCGCAGGTGCTTCATGACGCCAATGCGTGTCATGTCCACTTTCGTTTCGAGCTCACTCAACGTACGACCCTCGCGTTCGAACAGAAGGTCGAGCAAGAAGCGACGAGTGGGGTCAGCCAGCGCCTTGAACACTTGGTTGTCGTCCACACCTTGGCAGTATATGTAACCTTATAGTTACATGTCAAGGAACCCTGGTGGGGGCAGAGCGTCCGAGGACTCGTGGGCGAGATTGCTCTCAGCGACCATCCGAGCAGGCTCATAGCCAAGATGCAGCGCGCCATTTGGAAAGGTCGTAGACGCGGTCAAGCGCAGTGAGCTCGGTACTGTTCCTTCGGCACACACCCGCTTACCGTGGCCCAGTACCAGCGGGAACAAGCAGGAGTGCGTCCATGCTGCTGGCTTGCTCAAAGAGCACCCGGCCACACTCCTCGTGGCGCAGAGGTCCTTGCCATCCGCCGTCGTTGAAACCGCCGTCGCGGTCTTCATCAGGTCCACCAGGCGCCTGGGCCACTCCATCAAGTGTCATGAACTCGGACCCGGTAAGAGTGCCCATTGATGTCGTCATCCTCCTCGCCGCGTTACTTCTCCAGCCTCAGACTCCCACCGGTTCATGGTGCCGCCCTCTATCTCTCAGACCCGACGATCAGGAAGGCAACGCCGGTCGTCACCAAGAGAGATCTTGCGAAACAAGAGCGTGCGCCGAGTGATCGATGGCCCGATCAATGGGCGCCGCTGCCGGCGACGTAATACGCTCGGAACATGCAATCCGGTTGCTCTGCCGTGACTGGGCAACCGGGTCGCACTGACGTGTGCACTGGTGCGTTGCCCACATGGAACTGAGGAACAGAGGAGCCTTGATGCTGGAAACGCAAGTCGCGCCAACTCCTATCCGGCGGGCACATGTCGGTGCGAACGTTCGGCGATCCACCGTTCTAGCCAGCATCATGCTCATGGCCTTGTCATGCCTTTTCTTGACCTCTCCATCGGGTAAGGCCGCAGCGGCGCAGCCGGCCCAGATGATGTGGGCCACCTCCTCTCTGCCTATCCACAATGTCCTCGGCATATCGTGCCCATCGACGAGCGACTGCTTCGTGGCCACCCCGGACGCACACATCCTCGCCACAACCAACGGCGGGGCGACATGGGCCGCCGTGAGTGACCCGCCTTCGAACTCCGACTCGACCAGTACGACCTATCCCCCCACAACCATTACCTATGCCATCACCGCCATGACGTGTGCTTCAACCCAGGTCTGTACTGCCGTCGGCACCGTCACGACATTTATCAGTATTTCGGACTCGTTCGTTCAAGAGATATCGACTGAAGTATTCGCCACAACCAACGCTTGGGACAGCTGGACACAACAGGCGGTCCCAAGCGAGTTCGGGACGTCGGGGACCGGGAATAGTATTTCGTGTCCCTCGGTCACTACCTGCTTCGTAGCGGGAAACGCAGGGCCCACTGGAGCGGCCATCCTCGCAACCAGCAACGGCGGCTCAACCTGGAGTTCTCAGCCGGTTCCCACTGGGGCCAGCAAACTTAGCGGCGTGTCATGCGCCACCACCACCGACTGCATAGCCGTTGGTCAGACCTGGTCGAGCGAGGGTGTGATTTTTGCCACGGTGGATGGTGGTGCCACTTGGCATCAGCAAACACTTGTCGGTATGACGCCCCCTCTTACCGCCGTGTCCTGCCCGAGTCAGAGCACATGCGTTGCCCTCGGGAACCCTGTGCTGCTCAGCGGCTCGATCGCTGCAGCCGCGACCTGGCACGAATCGACTGTTCCGAACGGAGTCACCACGCTCAACGACGTGTCGTGTTCCTCGGTGACAGCCTGTTTTGTTGCGGGTGTGAGTTGGTCGGATCAAGGTCAGATCCTCGAATCGATCGATGGTGGAGCATCGTGGGACAACCTCCCGCTCCCGTTGGGTTCAGCTGGTCCTCTTCGGATCAGTTGTCCTTCCGATACGACGTGTTATGGCCTCCTTCTTCCGGGAGGCATCTTGAAGGGCTTTCCCTCTACGCAGCCGGCGTGCTCTTCGACTTCGAACGCCTCTTCTCAGGGTTATTGGTTGGCTGGAAGTAACGGAGCCGTCTACGACTGCGGTGATGCGGCCAATTACGGTTCCCTGGTCACTTTGGGTGTCTCTCCTAAAGAACCCATCGTGGGTATGGCCGCGACGCCTGACGGGAAGGGCTACTGGTTAGTGGCATCCGACGGCGGGCTGTTCGCCTTCGGCGATGCCCAGTTCTACGGTTCGATGGGTGGAAAACCGTTGAACGAGCCCGTCGTTGCCATGGCCGCCACCCCAGAAGGCGGCTACTTCGAAGTTGCCAGTGACGGTGGCCTCTTTGCCTTCGGTCCGGGTGCGAACTTCTCCGGATCGATGGGAGGCCAGGCCCTCAACAAGCCGGTGGTGGGGATGGCTGAGACCGCGCAGGGCGGGTACTACGAAGTCGCCTCCGACGGCGGTCTCTTCGCCTTCGGTCCGGGTGCCAACTTCTTGGGTTCGATGGGGGGCCAGGCCCTGAACAAACCGATGGTGGGGATGGCTGTGGACGCCGCCGGTGGCTACTACGAAGTTGCCTCCGATGGCGGGATCTTCGCTTTCGGCGCACCGTTCCACGGATCGACCGGGTGCCTCAACCTGACCGAGCCGATCGTCGCCATGGTCACCTCACCCGACTCCACTGATGTCGGCACCGCGACGGCCTGCACTCCCACCGCACCCACGGCCCCGGGCGGGTATCAGTTCGTGGCTGGCGATGGTGGCGTCTTCAGTTTTGGCAACGCAGTCTTCGCCGGCTCTCTGGGTGGACTGGGCGTCACAAATATCGTCGGAATGGCGTCAACCTAAGACCGAGTCCTTTGCACGAATCGGCGGTTATCGGTAGGTCCCGTCAACTGGAGGCGTTGCACATGCGCAAGATCGTGGCCTACGAGCTGTTGTCCCTCGACGGCGTGGCTGAGTCTCCGAACGAGTTCATTACCGAATGGGACGATGCCATGGATGCGAACTTGGCCCGCGTCATCGCAACGCAAGACGCGGTCATCCTCGGCCGACGAATCTACGACGAGTGGTCCGAGTACTGGCCCGGTAACGACATTGAGCCTTTCTCCACCTTCATCAACGGCGTCGAGAAGTTCGTGGCTACCTCAACGCCACTGGATCGGGAGTGGGCCAACACGACCGTGGTCCAAGGCGGGCTCGTCGATTTCGTCCAAGACCTGAAGAATCGCCCGGGCGACGACATCGGCATCCACGCCAGCATCTCTGTGATCCAGACACTGCTCTCGGCCGGCGTCGTCGACGAGCTCAGGTTGGTGATCGCGCCGGCCATTGTGGGCCGCGGACGAAAGCTCTTCGACGAGTCGACGTCGGTGCGCCTCGAGGTGATCCGTAGCGTCACCTCGCCCTGCGGTTACCTGCTGGTCGACTATCGCGTCATGGCGTAGGTGGTTGGTGGCCACGTAATCTGCCTCGAAGGCACCCCACGTCAACCGTCTCCACGAAGGGCTCTCATGCCGAGTATTGAAGAGAACATCGACAAATGGAGTGACGGCTACGACTGGAGCCTGGACGGGGACGAGTGGTCCAACACGTGGGGAGGAGCGAACGCCCAGTGGTATGGCTCCATCTACCCCCGCATCCACCAGTACCTCCCGACCGGGTCGGTCCTAGAGATCGCTCCGGGGCACGGGCGCTGGACCCAGTTCCTTTTAGCCAACTGCGACTCGCTCATCGGCGTCGATGTCACCGCGAGCTGCACCGAGGCGTGCCAAGCACGCTTTGCGGACGTTGACCAGGCCAGCTTTTTCACCAACGACGGTCAGACCCTGCCCATGGTTGCCGACTCCTCGATCGACGTCGCCTTCAGTTTCGATTCCCTGGTGCACGTCGAACTCGGAACCCTTGCCGCCTACCTCGAAGAGTTGCACCGCTGCCTGAAGGCCGACGGTGTGGCCTTCCTTCATCACTCGAACTACGGCACCTACCACCGCTCCGCCGACGTGCTGGCACCGTTCCAGTCCGCCATCGGCCGCCTTCCCACCCCGGCCCAACGAGGACTGTTGCTGGCCGGGGTCTTTCGGGGCGGTCATTGGCGGGCCCCGAGTGTGACGGCGGCCGCCGTGGCCGAGCTCTGCGAGCCCCTGGGCCTGCGCTGCGTGACCCAAGAGCTGGTCAACTGGGCCGGTGGCGCGCTCCTTCTGGACTGCTTTTCGGTCATCACTCCCGCCGGCTCGCGCTGGGAGCGTCCCTACAGCTTGGTGAAAAACCGGCTGTTCCGAATGGAAGCTCGAGGGATCAGACGGCGGGCCTCGGCCTACGAACCCTCATCACGGTAGGTACGCCCTCCCCCATCGGCCAGGCGGCAACGTTCTCGAGCCGGGAGAGGTCCTAGCGTGCTTGAGCTGCTGCGTGTTGGCCGGCCCGACGGCCAAAGAACGAACCGTCTCCCAAGCTGATGCCGCTGGCGTAGTGGTGCGCGGCCAGGCTGGCCGCGGTACGGCCCACGGCATAGAGCCCACCGATATGACGACCGGCGCTGTCAAGTGCTCCACCGTCGGGGTTGGTCACAAGACCGCCGAGCGTAAAAGTGGCGTAGATCGCACCGTGGTCCACCCGCAGGTCGATGGCGCCGATGCCGCTCGCCGGTGGCGCACCAATGGGCTGCAGATAGGGCGCCCGCTTGTGGAAGGTCGGGTCCTCGCCGATGGCAGCCGCCTCGTTGTACGCGCGCAGGGTGCGGGCCAGGTTCTCTGGCGGAATCTCGAGGTCGTGGGCCAGCTCCTCAGGTGTGGCCGCGGCGTAGCCGATCCGGAGCCCAATCACGTTCGGCTCGTGAATGACGTCATCGGTGATCATGTACACGAAACCGTCGTGATCGCGCAGGGCATGGAGACCGATGCGCCCGGTATAGGCATCCTCGTTGATGAAACGCTCACCGTCGCGGTTGACCAGGATTCCTCGGGCCAGGCGGTGGGGCGGTCCGAGCGGTAGGGCACACTCAAAGCTATCCAGCCTGGTCGTGGCCGCACCGGCCCCCGCCCCTAAGCGGATGCCGCGACCATCGTCGTTCGGGGTGCCGATACGCCAGGCCGGGTCCGGAGTGTGAGCCAATGGGCAGTGCTCGGCCACCATGGCCTCGTTGTAGATGAATCCACCAGTGGCCAAAATCACGCCGCCAAGTGCTCGGATGCAACGAGAGCCCTCGTCAGTGCTGACTCGCAAGCCAACGATGTCGCCGCTATCGACCACGAGCGCCTCGGCACTGGCATCAGTCACCACCCGCGCCCCGCTGGTCGACACGGCGGCGCCGAGGCGTTCCATAAGGAAGCCGCCGGCGGAATCGATCCATTGCGGCTTGTGGCCCCGAGGTACCGGGACCGCAACTTCGTCGAACGGATAGGCGTCTTCACCGCCACTAAAAAGCAAGCCGGCGTCGTCGGCCGATTCACGGTTGGGTTCGTCGCAGAATGACGCTTTGAAGGGGACGCCGATAGAGACCAGCCAATCAAAGTGATCCGGCGAACCCGCACAGTAGGCGTGCACGCGATCGTCGTCGGCGCCCGGACCTAGCGCGTTGCTGAGAAACGCCTCCATGTTCTCGGGCGAATCCTGAAAGCCACAGGCGCGTTGAAGCGACGTACCGCCCCCCAAGTAGATAAGACCGCCGGAGTGGGCCGAGGTCCCCCCGGAAGCCCCGCTTCGTTCGATGGCCAGTACGTCCGCTCCCGAACTGCCGCGCCCCTACAACCGCCGAGGCGCCAGCAACGCCGAGACCAACAACGACCACGTCAACGGTCTCGTCGAAACGAACCTCGCTCGCGTCCAAGGCCTGGATCCGCTCCATCACTCTCCTCGCGCCTGGCTCGGTGGTGGATCTTGGGCGCTCGCCATTCTGGCTTGTCTGGGAGCGAGGCACGAGCCGAATGGCCCTCAGACATCCCCACCTGCTCATTGGTCGATTCCAGATCGACGTGCAGCGCGTCGTTCGCATCGTCAGGGCGGTGCCCGGTCTCTCGTGCGACGAATCCGAATTCTTGTGGAGGGTCGATAACGGCAGTTCAACCGCCATTTCATGAGACGAAACACGGGCCTCACCAGCTGACGGGTTCAATGAGCAGGCAGCGATGGTCTGACTCAACTAGGGTTGCAGTCGAGCCCTCCGCAACACCCCTCTGAGGGCCCTGCAGAGCCGTAGGGGCGGGACTGCGGCCTCTGTTGGCAACGCTGGGGCTCTCCGCGCACCAATGTCGAAGGACCTGACACTGTTGCCTGGCCCGAAAGAATTTTCGTTGGTTGAGGTGAGCCGCAGTGAAACCACGCTCTGGACGCGACGATTCCTGGTTACCGGCTATGCACCGGAGTGTCTTCCAGACATCACGACGAGAGTGTTGTCGGTGACAAGATCGAAATAGCCGACGGCGGTACAGGTCGACGGCGATGCACACGACACACCATTCATAGAGTTTGTCTTCGTGACACTCATGTTGGGACTAGGGACAATCGACCACTCTGCACCGGTCCAGCGCTCGATGAGGGTCAGTGATGCAGTACCCGTAAAGGAGTGACCTACGGCGGTGCAGGACCGCGTGGTGCATGACACTCCATTCAGAAAACTGCCACCTTTGGCACTCCCATTGGGGCTCGGAACGATCGACCATGAGCCCCTGTTTGAGTTTTCGATGAGCGTCTTTTTGATGGTTCCGTTGTCGTAGTTGCCCACGGCAGTACATATCGAAGGCCCGGTGCATGAGATCCCCTCGAGGTCGTCGTTGTGGCTGCCCAACTTGTTCGGAGTTGTCGTGATTGACCAGTGGTGCCTTGATTCTGTTTCGACCAGTGTCTTGAAGGTGCCGTTGGCAAAAGAGTGACCGGCGGCGGTGCACCCTTGTGGCATGGGACAGGAGACCCCACTCAAATAATTGCCATCACTTTTCGACGTATTGGCACTCGGCTGCAATGGACCAACCACCGTGATGCCACTGCTCGATCAATGTCTCGTAGGCGACGCCGTCATACGACGCCCCCACTGCAGTGCACCGGGCAGACGATGCGCACGAGATCCCGCTGAGATACTCGCTCAGCTGGGGACTCCTGTTGGCGCTGGAGACGATCGACCACGTGGTGCCGACCAATCTTTCAACCAACGTCTGGTCAACCTTGCCGTTGGAGGAGTAGCCAACTGCGGTGCAGTCCGATGACGAGAGACACGACACTCCACTCAGGTAGTTGTCCTCATTGGGATCGGTATCTGGACTAGGTACCGTCGACCATTTCGTCCCGTTCCACTTCTCAATCAGCGTCTGAACGTTGGTGTTCCGGTAGTAGTAGCCGACCGCGATGCAAGCTGATGTCGAAGGACACGACACCCCCTCCAAATAGTCATACCCCGAGGCTCCCGTATTTGGACTGGACACGATCGTCCAATGGGCGGCAGGCCTCGCTGCCCCCGATACGCCGACATGGCCTAGACCGTTGACACCAATAGCGAGGACCATCGCCATCATGATGAGCCAGCTTCGTTGCGCCATTGACAGGACCTCAGTCTTCGGTCGACTCGTCATGACGTGCGAGAACGCTCTTTCATTCGCCGTGGTGTCCAACCACCAGGCGCACGGTGCGCGTATGCACCCCCTGGCGTATCTGGGTGATTCTTAGCATCTCTTCAGCTTGGCAAAGGAGTGCACAAGAACCCCCTGACGCTCACCACATTCAAAAGTTGCGCTCATCCCAAAATCATTGCCGTCCGATAGCCTCAACCCGTGAAATCTTGGCCCGGCCTCCTGACCTTGCGGCGGGACCGACCGCGACTTCTATGAAGACAAGGGTTGCCATTCTGATGCATCAGCGGCAGAAGGCATCAACACTCGACATCTATGCCATCACGCACCTGGCCGAATTCTGGCGCGAGGACGGCATCGACGTTCGATTTCTGACCGGCGTCGAACACCACGTCCCAAGCGATCTCCTCATCGTGCACGTCGACCTCTCCGTGGTTCCCGAGGAGTATCTGGCCTTTGCCGGACAGTTCCCGAAGGTCATCAACGGATCGGTTCGAGACATCCGCAAGACAAGCTTCAGCCACCAACGCTTGGTGAATGGTTCGGAGTACAGCGGTCCTGTCGTCGTCAAGGCGAACCTCAACTATGCGGGTCGTCCCGAACAGATGCTCAGCCGGCACCGTATGACGCGGTGGACGTCAGACCTACGGGCCTCTTCTCGCATGCCGGCGTTCCTCGGGGCGTCGAGGAACTACCGAATCTACGAAAGTGTGACCCAAGTGCCGTCACGGTTCTTTCAGGGGGATGCGGCCATTGTGGAGAAATTTCCTCCCCGAAGAGGAAGACGGGACATACCACGTGCGCACGTTCGAGTTCTGCGGTGATCGCTTCACCTCGTTGCGCCTTTCGTCGCACAGTCCGGTCGTCAAGGATTGCAACGCCTTTTCCGAAGTTGAAGTTTCCCCTCACCCAGAGGTCCACGCCGTGCGCCAAAAGCTGAAGCTTGACTATGGAAAGCTCGACTACGTGATCCACGATGACGCTTTCCACCTCCTTGATGTCAATAAGACGCCAGGAGCCAGCGTGGCCAGTGACATCGTGCGAGAGCGGCGGCGGCATCGAGCCACCGGCATCACCAGCTTTCTCACATGATGAGGCGGGTTGGTGTCGCGTTGGTGCATCGGCCGTGATCATTGAGAATCGCGTGCTGCGCCTGCCCGCCAGCCGTGGCGCGGACTGGATCACCGACATCGCTCGCCTCTTCGTCACCGAACTTCCCGACGCCTACCCACTTCGATTCGGAGTCGTGGCGGTGGAAAAGGGCGAGGCCATAGTGGAAGTGACTTCGGTGCGGTTTACCGAAGATGACCCGTATGCCGATGCGCTACGCACCAGTGAGATCACCAAACCGAGACCGAAAACACACCAGCGGGTGCCGTTCTGCGCCGTCCAAGTCATACCAACGGGACTGCGATGCGAATTCGGCGGCTTCGCCGGCGACGCCTGCCCGGTCACCAATCTGCTGGCGGCGGCCGTCGATGTTCTGGTCACGCATCCGAATGCGGTCAACGCTTCGGAACTCAACGATATGGCCGACAACGTCTTGTATGTGGAAGGAAAGTCACTCGATGATTTCCTTCTAGGACACGTCGGTCTGCGCCAGAGCGTTGGCAACCGTATCGGGACCTTCGTGGACCCGACGGGCCTCCACCTCTTGGACGACGTGCTCCGGACGCTCGACGCGGCCCGGGCCACGGGCGGCATCGACTGCGACAACTACACCGTGCTCCGAAGCGATCCGGGAGTGGAAATTGCCTGGTCCTCTCGGGGGTGTGCCGTTGGGCTGCTCAGCCAACCCGAGACCATCCTGGAAGCCACCGAAGCCCTGGTCGAATCGGGGGCCGAGGCCATTGGTGGGGTCTCCGTGATCAAAGGCGTGACGGAGGAGATGTTCGCCCAGCATCAACGAGGCGAGATCCCCAATCCGTCGGGCGGAGTGGAGGCCATCATCACTCACCTGATCTCGAAGCTCTTCCGGCTTCCGACGGCCCATGCTCCCCTGCCGTACTACGCCGACCTCAAGGCGAAGACGACCGTCGATCCGCGAGGCGCAGCGGAGCTGATCTCGACGCCGCACTACTACAGCGTGTTGAAAGGGCTGGCCCGAGCGCCGAGGATCGTCGGGCTCCCGTCGGAATCGAGCGACCTCATCACGTTGGACAACGTCGCCGCGGTCGTTGTCCCGGCCTCGTGCCTCGGTGGTGTGCCGGCCCTCGCCGCCGAACTGAGCGGCATTCCTATCATCGCAGTGCGAGAGAATCGGACCGTCCTCGACGTGACCAACGATCACATGCGATTTGAGAATGTGGTGCCAGTGGAGACGTACCTCGAGGCCGCCGGGATTCTCTTGGCGCTGCGCCAGGGCATCGCCTTACCCAGCTTGCGTCGACCCCTTGGCGGCACGCGCCGGATCACGCTGCCAACGCCCCACGCAACCGGAGAAGCGCAAAGGACGTAGCGCACGCCCAATCCGAGGATGTGCTCCCGACCCTGGCAACAGAACGGATTACGGGACTCTGTTATGCCCAAGTAGGCCGAGGTGCGTGTGTTGGAAGTTGTCGCCGTATTTGAGGCCGTAGCCCGCCAGTCGGTCGAGCGCGATGTGAGCGAGCCAGACCAGCCCGAGTCCGAGGACCAGCGGCCGATGCTGCCACCAACCGAGGCCGATGAATGCTGCGGGGACCGGCGTTGTGTGGGCGAGGTTGTAGAGGGATGCACCAAGGCGGGTCCCACCGACGTAGCCGGCCATGGCCAAGTCGGGGAGCAAGACGACGACCGGCGCCAGCCACCAGTGCTGCCCTGTGGTCGAGTACGCAATCAGTGCTCCGGCCAGCAGTACTGCGGCCTCAAGGCGCAGCCACCGCCTCGGAGCTCCCGACACGGCCCCATCCGAGCGGGTTGCAATACCCTCTTCCATCGGTCGAACGGTCAACGGACGATCACCTAATCGGCCGCAGCCATATGTATGGTGCTGAGGAAACGGAGGACGGCCTCGCTCGTGATCTCGGGCTGCTGGGACTGTGGGTAGTGCCCGGCCTCGGGCACCATCACGACCTCGGCGCGCAAGGTCCGCCCGATCCAGGTCGCTTCATCGAAAGGTTCCCGAAAGTCTGGGTCCTGCTCCCCCATGATGACCATTGTCGGCACGGCCACATCGGCCAGCCGCCCTTCAGCGGGGTCGTGATTGGTCCGTGTTGTGAGGGAGAAGGCCTGGGCGTAGCCGGGACGCCGGAGACTCGCCACCACCCGGCTCTTGTACTCGTCGAAGTCCGCCGGACGCCGACCGGCGTAGAGCTTGGGCATGTAGGACTTCCACGACGCCGCGGCCCAGGGCCGGGCCATGGCTACTCGAAGAAGGATCCGCTGGATTGCGCCGACCTTGCCGTTGCGAACGAAGGGACCGATGAGCACAAGGCCAGCCACAAGATCCGGTCGATCGGCCGCCACCAGCACTGCGGCCCCGGCGGCCATGGAGTTCCCGACGATGACGGCCGGACCGCCCAGCGCTTCTATGAGTTCGGTGATGTCCGTCGCCGTCTCCACATCTCCATAAGAGGCAAACGTTGGATCGCTGTCGCCGTGTCCGCGGAGGTCGGTGCAGGCCACCCGGTAGCCACTGGTTCTGAGCATCGGTGCCAAAAAGCGATAGGCGCTGCGCAGATCGCCCATCCCTGGGACAAGGACCACAAGTGGTCCAGTGCCTGCAATGTCGTAACCGATCTTCCCAGCGGAGCGGGTTAGGAATTTCGTCACCTCTTCTGAAGCGCTGGTGTTGGTCGTCATGACCTGTCCTTTCTTGGTGGTGGGTTGTGGGTACCGTGCTGGATCATCAAGAGGATCGGGGTTGGACTCGGCCGCCCCGGGGGTGCCGATCCACTGCGTGCTACCGCCGAGTTCGATGGCCTCGAGCGTGTCGATCGTCATGGACTTCTTCCCTTCGGGGTGCGCGCTACTCGTTGATGCGGGTCCGAAGCTGCTCATGACTTCATCGCCGGGACATCGGCACCGAGGACCGCCACCGGAGCAGACGGCTGGGCGGGAGCAAAGGGAGTCGAAGCCAACCGAACGGTCGGACGCCCGGAGAACGGGTTCCACCAGGCCGCCGCGCCGAGCAACTTCATCACGGCCGGGACCATCACGGCCCTCACCAACGTGGCGTCGAGGATGACGGCGAAGGCGACACCAAATCCGATCTCCTTCACGAACACCAGCCGGGAGAGCACCAAGGCTCCGAGCGCTAGGGCGAGACAGCAGGCCGCTGCGGTCACGATTCCCCCGGTGTGGGCCATGCCGAGTGCCACAGCCTCGTCGGGCGAGGCACCGGCATCGTGCTCCTCTTTGATCCGCCCGAGTAAGAAGACGCCGTAGTCCGTCGACAGACCGAACACGACGGCCAAGATGATGATGAGTGAGGTCGATTGCAGCGCTTCAGGGGTGTGGAAGCCCAGCAGATGACTCAGGTGACCACGCTGGAATCCCCACACCAGGACTCCGTAGGTAGCGGCAATGGTGAAGAAGTTCATGACCACGGCCATCAGCGGGAGCGTGACCGAGCGGGTCATGGCAAACAACATCACCAGGGCGATCAGGATGATCAAGCCGAGGACTATTGGCAGATGGACCTTCAGGCTGTGCTGGAGGCTGAGGAATGAGGCCGTCTGTCCGATGACGGTGACGTGTCCGGGACCGGGACCGGGCAGTGCTTGCATCGCTTCAACCGCACTCTGGGCCGTGGGTGACAGGGGTGCGGCGGTGAGCACCACGTCCGACTCCCAGAGTGAACCGCCCAAATGCTGGAAGACGGGTACTGCCTTCACGCCCGGCACGTGGGCCACGGCGGTGGCGTAGGTGGCGAGGTTCGCCGGCGTCACCTGGCTCGAGTCGACAAGGACACCGGCCGGCGCCTCCGAGAACGACGGAAACTGCGCCTGAACCAGCGTGTAAGCCGCTCCGGCCGAGCTACTGGCGGGCAGGCTGCTCGCATCGGCGCCGGTGAAGGCGACCTTGATGAACGGTGAAGCCAAAACCACGATCACGAGGACGGACGCCGCGCCCCAGATGGCCGGTCGGCGCATGACCCGTGTGGCCATTCCATACCAACGGCGCCCGGTGGCGATTCCGTCTACAGGTTGGGCGACCGACGGAGGAGCCTGGGCGATTCGTTGGCCGAACACGGTCAGGATGGCCGGAAGGACAAGGAGGGCAAAGGCCCCTGCCGCCAGCACCACAATGGCGCCGGCAATTCCCATCGAGTAGACGAAGCGCTCGGGAAAGACCGCAAGGGTGCCTATGGCTGCCGCGATGGTCAGTGCGCTGAACAGGACGGTGTGACCCGCCGTCCGACGCACCGTGGCCAGTGCGGAATCGATCGAGGGCTCTCGGGCGAACTCCTCACGAAAGCGCGAGATGATCAGGAGACTGAAGTCGACCGACAAACCAATGCCGAGGGCGATAACCAGGTTGAGGGCGAAAATGGAGAGTGGGACCAGCACCAGGGTGAGGCCCATGACACCGAGAGTGACGGCGATGGCGAAGACTGCCCCGACCAGAGGGACGGCGGCGGCACGGAGACCACGGAACACGAAGAACAAGAGCAGGAGCAAGAACGGGAGGGCGTAGAGCTCGGCCCGTCCGAGGTCCTGGGAGGAGACGCCGGCGATTTGGACGCCGGCCACTGTCGGCCCAGGACCTTGGACGGGCCGAGCTCTACGCCCTCCCGTTCTTGCTCTTGCTCTTCTTCTTCGTATTCCGGGGTCTCCGTGCGGCCGCAGTCCCACTGGTCGGCGCGGTATTCGCCATCGCAGTCACCCTCGGCGTCATGGGCCTCACTTTGGCGCTTGTCCCGCTCTCCATTTTCGCCCTCAACCTGGTGATCGCCTTCGGCATCGGCCTGTCGGTCGACTTCAGCCTCCTGATCATCTCGCGCTTTCGTGAGGAGTTCGCCCGAGAGCCCTCGATCGATGCCGCCCTGGCCGCGGTGCGTCGCACGGCTGGTCACACCGTCCTCTTCAGTTCACTGACCATCGCGGCAGCGCTCGGCACCCTGGCCGTGTTTCCCGAGCGCTTCGTCTACTCGATGGGAATTGCCGGCGCCATCGTTGTGCTGGCCGCCGGGGCCTTTGCCCTCCTCGTCCTTCCGGCAATCCTGACCGTGTTCGGCCAACGGATCGCCAAGGCTCCTCCTCGGTCGGCCGCAGACCTGCAGCCCGAGTCGCCACGGGAACCGTTGGTATGCGATGGCCACACGGTCATGCGCCGACCGGTCATTTGGGGCGGGGCTTCCGTACTGGTGATCCTGGTCCTGGCGTCACCGTTCCTCAAGGTCGCCTTCACCGGTGCCGATGCGAGCAGCCTGCCGGCCAGTAGCTCAGCCGGAGCGGCCTACGCCCTGGTCCAGGCGCAGTTCCCGTCGTTCTCGGAGGCGCCGGCCGGTGTCCTTGTCGACTCGAGCCGGGTGGCGCCGGCGATGCTCGCCAACTACGCCACCACCGTCGCCCACGTGCCGGGTGTCAAGGCAGTGCCCGATTTCCAGCACCTGGGCGGATCGCTGTGGGAATCGGACGTGGTCTTGACCGCCGCCCGCTTTCGCCCACCGCCCAGAGAGCCGTTGAGGCGATCCAAGCGATTCCCGGTCCCGGCCAAGTCGACGGTCATCGGGCAGACCGCCTCCTTCCTCAGCCTCCAGCACAGCCTGAAGGTCAATCTGCCCATTGTCCTCGGGCTGATCATCCTTATCGCCCTAGTGATGTTGTTCGCCATGACCCGTTCGGTGACGCTCCCGCTGATGGCCGTTGCGATGAACTTCTTCACCATCGCTGCCACCTACGGGGTACTGGTGTGGGGATTCCAGCGGGGACACCTCAGTCATCTCCTGGGCTTCCACACTCCTGGAGCACTGCAAGTCGACCTCGCTCATCATCATTTTGGCCGTCGTGTTCGGTCTGTCGACGGACTACGGGGTCTTCTTACTCGGGCGGATTAAAGAGGAGCACGATGCCGGCGCCTCACCCGAAGAAGCCGTGGCACTCGGCATGGCCCACACCGGGGGCATCGTGACGGCAGCAGCCTGCTGTCTTGCTCTGGCCCTCGGAGCCCTGGTGCTCTCTCGGCTGGTGTTCGTGAAGGAGATCGGACTGGGTGTGGCCTTCGCCGTCATCCTCGACGCCACGTTGGTGCGGGCAGTGATGGTCCCAGCGCGTCATGCAGTTACTCGGAGCGGCCGCCTGGTGGAATCCGTTCTCCCGGCGTCCGACCGTGCGGCCGGTTTCCGCTGCGTTCGCACCGGCCCAGCCATCCGCTCCGGTGTCGCTAGTCGGTGCAGACCTCCCAGCCATGAAGTCATGAACAAGTACACACCCTTGTCAACCGCTAGCGCGCACGAAGGAGAAAAGCAATGATGATCGACACTCTCGAGGCCATCGAGCTTGGTGGCACCATCCAGTGGATTCGCACCCCGGGCGGCCGAGACCAACCCCATCCTCTTGATGATCCAACAGGGTACCCGCAACCCACCACCAACCCAGGACAGGTCATGACGACCAACATGAGCGCTTCAGAACAGGTGACAAAATTCCTAACCCGCTCCGCTGGGAAGATGGGTTACGACATTGCAGGCACTGGACCACTTGTGGTCCTTGTCCCAGGGATGGGCGATATGTGCGCAGCGCCTATCAGCTTTCCAGGCACCGATGCTCAGAACCAGTGGCTTATGGGTGGGCCTGCACCAACCTCCGCGGACACGGCGACAGCGATCCAACGTTTGCCTCTTATGGAGATGTGGAGGCGGCAACGGACGTCGCCGGAAACTGATCAAAGCGCTCGGCATCTCCGTGCATCATCGTCGGGAACTCCATGGCCGCCGGGGCCGCAGTGCTGGTGGCAGCCGATCGACCGGATCTATACACAGGCCTTGTGCTCATCGGTCCTCTTCGTTCGCGACGGCAAGGTCGGCGCAATCCAGCGGATCCTTCTTCGAGTAGCCATGGCCCGGCCCTGGGCCCCCTTGAGCGGTCGTGGAAGATCCTACGTGCCCAAGCTCTACGCCGGTCGGCGCTCCAGGCGGACTTCGACGAGTACAAGAGCCGGGTAGTAGCGAGTCTCCCTCTGCCGGCTACGCCCAGGCCTTCCTCCTCACAACACGGACCAATCACGACCCCACTGAGAGGGCGGCTCCCCGCCGTGGCCGTGCCGACAATCGTCATGAGGTGGGGAGCAGGACCGAGACTTTCGGGGAACCTTTCGATGAAGCGATCTCGTCAGGCAGACCCTGCGCGCCGAGGTCGTGATGGTGCCCCGAGGCCGGGCGGCTGCACGGCCCTCCCAGCGGGGCTTGGCGAGAGGCCGTGTTCCCGTTTCCTCAGCACC
>CAWDLP010000004.1:0-389604 GCA_963803215.1 uncultured Acidimicrobiaceae bacterium | reverse complement strand
ACCGGCACCGGCTTCACCGGTGACGCCACCGTTGCCTTCGGGGCCACAGCGGCGACTTCGGTCACGGTGAACTCCAGCACCTCGATCACCGCCACCAGCCCAGCGGGCACCGGCACCGTCGATGTCACCGTCACCAACGGCAATGGCACCTCGGCCACTTCGGTCAGCGACCTGTTCTCCTATGAGGTCCCAACGGTCACGGCCATCAGCCCGACCACCGGTCCAGAGGCTGGCGGCACTTCGGTCACCATCACCGGCACCGGCTTCACCAGTGACGCCACCGTTGCCTTCGGGGCCACAGCGGCGACTTCAGTCACGGTGAACTCCAGCACCTCGATCACCGCCACCAGCCCAGCGGGCACCGGCACCGTCGATGTCACCGTCACCAACGGCAATGGCACCTCGGCCACTTCGGTCAGCGACCTGTTCTCCTATGAGGTCCCGACGGTCACGGCCATCAGCCCGACCACCGGTCCAGAGGCTGGCGGCACTTCGGTCACCATCACCGGCACCGGCTTCACCAGTGACGCCACCGTTGCCTTCGGGGCCACAGCGGCGACTTCGGTCACGGTGAACTCCAGCACCTCGATCACCGCCACCAGCCCAGCGGGCACCGGCACCGTCGATGTCACCGTCACCAACGGCAATGGCACCTCGGCCACTTCGGTCAGCGACCTGTTCTCCTATGAGGTCCCAACGGTCACGGCCATCAGCCCGACCACCGGTCCAGAGGCTGGCGGCACTTCGGTCACCATCACCGGGACCGGCTTCACCAGTGACGCCACCGTTGCCTTCGGGGCCACAGCGGCGACTTCGGTCACGGTGAACTCCAGCACCTCGATCACCGCCACCAGCCCAGCGGGCACCGGCACCGTCGATGTCACCGTCACCAACGGCAATGGCACCTCGGCCACTTCGGCCAGCGATCTGTTCTCCTATGAGGTCCCAACCGTCACGGCGGTTTCCCGAACTTCGGATCATCAAGTGGCGGCACTTCGGTCACCATCA
The DNA here is from genome assembly GCA_963803215.1 of uncultured Acidimicrobiaceae bacterium. Classification (GTDB taxonomy): domain Bacteria; phylum Actinomycetota; class Acidimicrobiia; order Acidimicrobiales; family RAAP-2; genus CAWDLP01. The sequence continues at coordinate 388,596 of CAWDLP010000004.1, read as the reverse complement.
CCGGGACCGGCTTCACCAGTGACGCCACCGTTGCCTTCGGGGCCACAGCGGCGACTTCGGTCACGGTGAACTCCAGCACCTCGATCACCGCCACCAGCCCAGCGGGCACCGGCACCGTCGATGTCACCGTCACCAACGGCAATGGCACCTCGGCCACTTCGGTCGATGATCTGTTCACCTACGGGACGCCCACGATCACCTCCGTCACGCCCGATCACGGTAGTGGCGGCTCATTCGTCACAGTTGATGGAACCAATTTTGTCCCCGGCAGCACGGTGAAGTTCGGGGCGGCATCGGGCACGTCAGTAGTCGTTCTCTCGCCGACGCAGCTCACCGTCACGGCCCCGACAGGGTCGGGAACCGTCGACGTCACGGTTAACAATGGCAATGGAATCTCGCCGATTTCGGAGAGTGATCAGTTCACGTACAACACGCCGACTGTGACCTCGATTTCGCCCAACCACGGAGAGAGCGGGACCTCGGTCACCGTGACGGGCACAAATTTTGTCCTCGGCACCACCGTCAAGTTCGGGACGGTATCGGGCGCCTCGGTCGTCGTCATCTCGTCGACGCAGCTGTCCGTCACGGCCCCAGCCGGGTTGGGAACTGTGAATGTCACTGTCAACAACGGAAACGGCACTTCGCCTACCTCGCTAAGCGACCTCTTTGCTTACGCTGCTCCGACGGTGACGTCAGTCACTCCAAATCACGGCGGTCCGTCTGGCGGCACAATCGTCACCATCACCGGAACCAACTTCTTACCCGGTGTGATCGTTGACTTTGGATCCGTTCCTGGCACTTCGGTCGTGGTTGATTCTCCGACCAAGCTGACTGTTGTGAGCCCGCCGGGATCCGGCACGGTCAATGTGACAGTAGTGAACGGCATCGGTCGTTCAGCGAGCAGCGTGAACGACCTCTTCGCCTTTGGCCCCCCAGCGGTGACAGCACTCACACCGAGTGTTGGTCCGTCGGCCGGCGGGACGACAGTGGTGATCACCGGAACTGGATTCCTGCCAGGGGCGACCGTGAGCTTCGGAACGACGCCAGCAACCAGTGTCACCTTCAACTCCGGTGCTTCGCTGACTGTCCTGTCACCGGCAGGACGCTTTGGCACCGTCGATGTGACGGTTACGACGGCAGCCGGCACGTCGGTTACTTCATCTGCTGACGTCTACACCTACTCATCGGGCGGCTATTGGGAGGTTGCTGCTGACGGTGGCGTATTTAGCTTCGGCACCGCGCCCTTCTACGGTTCGACCGGTGGCATTCATCTGAACAAGCCCGTGGTCGGGATGGCCGCAACACCAAACGGTCAGGGTTATTGGATGGTGGCGACCGACGGCGGCATCTTTAGTTTCGGAAACGCTCGCTTCCACGGCTCGATGGGTGGCAAGGCCCTTAACAAGCCGATCGTTGGAATGGCGACGACGCCTGATGGCGGGGGCTACTGGGAAGTCGCCTCGGACGGCGGCATCTTTAGCTTTGGTGACGCCGCATTCCACGGCTCAACCGGCAACATCGCGCTCAACAAGCCGATCGTTGGGATGGCAGTCACGCCTGATGGAGGGGGCTACTGGCTCGTGGCTTCAGACGGTGGCATCTTCGCCTTCGGCGATGCCAAGTTCCACGGCTCAACCGGCAACATCAATCTCAACAAGCCCGTGGTGGGCATGGCGACGACGCCGGATGGTCAGGGCTACTGGTTGGTGGCCACGGACGGAGGCATCTTCGCCTTCGGCGACGCCAAGTTCTTCGGTTCAACCGGCAACATCAACTTGAACAAGCCCATCGTCGGCATGGCTCGAACACCGAGCGGAAAGGGCTATTGGATGTTCGCCTCGGACGGCGGAGTCTTTAGCTTCGGCGACGCTCAATTCTTTGGGTCAATGGGCGGAAGGCCCCTCAACCAGCCCATGGTGGGTGGGGCCCCAGTTCCCTAAACCTGTAGATGGTTATCCAACGAGGGCGCGGGCAACCGCGCCTTCGTTGATGTGAGTCAGGGAACCCGACTGGGATGACACAAAGGTCATCGTCGTTATTTTGTTGCCGTGCAGCACGCTCAGCAGATCGGCGGTCACGTGCCTCATTGTGGATCCGGTGGTAACTGAAAGCACAAACCGATGCGAAATCGCAGGATCGCCAATATTGAGCGGCTTTCCAGAGTAGGTCGAGAGTTGACCGAAGTTGGTTCCAGGTCCGAGCACACTGAAGATGTACGGGACGAGTGGCTCGCCACAGGCCAAAAAGCCGGCGCTTCTCCACGATGCGTAGGCCGCATGAGCCGATGTGGTCGTCGGGAAAGTCACGGTGAAAGAGAAAGCCTTGGCACCATTCGAGTGCCGGTAAATGGTCGAACCAGTCGCATGCGTATGTTCGGGGACAACGCGATGAAGGCATGTCGAAAGCTGCTGTAACTGCGACGAACGCAAAGGGGCCTGCGTGCCAGCCGGCGACCATCCGTTCGGCAGGTCGGAGGCACTAAGTGCTTGTGATGAGTTCGACGGCGCTGATGACGGGCTGTTGGAACAGGCGGTCAAGCCAACAGCGACCGTCGCGGTCGCGGCCAACACGCCAAGCCGCCGCCACTTGAGAGTCCTGCCATCAACCAAGCGGCTCATGGTAGTGCCGACTCCAGTCTTTCGGAATCGCATCGCCGGTGTTCGGGAACTGTGACGCGCCCGTTCGGGACCTGTTCCAATACAGGTATTTGAAAATTGAGCTGAGTGGAGGAGGCCTCTAGGCCGTCACGCCGAGTGCTGAACTGATCTCACTAATGGCCGACTTCTCGGCCTCGTTCACGGCCACGCCCGACTCCTTGTGCGCGGCGGCCACGTGATCACAAAGGGTAAGAACGAACTTTTGGTAGGCGTCGAGCTCTTCGGCTGTGCCCTTTTCCTTGACAAGAGCAACAGAAGCTCGAATATGTTCAAGACCATGCGTCCGCACTTCCTCAGGGGTGTGGTACTTGGTGTGATCGGTTTCGGGCTTGGCCGAAACAATCGCATCGAGAAGTTCACTAGATCCGTGCTTGGTTCGTGCTTCGGCGTACGTCTTTGACATAGCCCACGTCTCTTTGAACATGCCACCTTTGGATGCCGTGATGACCACCATGCCAGCACTGGGGGGTCCCTCGAGAACTACTTTCCACTCTGCTTCGCTAAAGGCGGTCTTGTCTGTCATCTCTGGCTCCCAAAAGCTCGATGTTCTGGCCCGACCGTACACCAGGGTTTCTCGGTCAAAGCAATGAGGCTTGGGTCACTGAGTCGTGCTGGAGACCGGCGCTCACGGCCATCGGGCCTGCATTGTCGGTTTCAAATCGAGGGGGGCTTGTCACGCCAACGTGTTGATGGTGTGGGTGTCGTACATTGCACGCATGGTCTGGGCTTGATGGCAGAGTACGACGCCGTTGTCGTTGGTTCAGGACCAAACGGACTTGCGGCCGCCATCACTATGGCGACAGCCGGTCTTCGGGTGGCCGTCTTTGAGGGTTCAGGGACGCCGGGCGGGGGATGTCGCACGGAAGAGACCACGTTGCCCGGTTTCCGCCACGATGTGTGTTCCACGGTCTATCCACTGTTGGCGTTGTCGCCATTCTTCCAACAGGAAGCATTTTCGGACCTTCGTGCCGCAACTCTTCAACCAGAGGTTCCCTTTGCCCATCCGTTGGACGGTGGAGATGCAGCGGTTGCCTACCAGTCAATAGCCGCTACAGTCGCCAGCTTTGGCGAGGATGGCAGATCCTACGGTCGCCTTCTAGGACCGCTCGTTGATCGGTTGCCATCGATCGGGGCTGATGTATTGAGCCCAAATCGTTCCCCTTCACGCCACCCATTGGATCTCGGGAGATTCGTCCTTCCAGGTTTGCTGCCCGCTTGTCAGCTGGTCCGGCTTTTTCATGGTGAGAAAGCACCCGCCCTCCTGGCTGGCGCGGCGGCTCACTCGACGCAGCCCCTGACGGCGCCCCTGACGGCGGCCTTCGGACTTTTGATGTCGGTATCGGCCCATGCTGTGGGATGGCCTGTGATGAGCGGTGGAGCTCACACCATTACCTCGGCGCTGCTGGCGGAACTTGAAGATAAAGGTGGTTCAATCGAAATGGATCACTGGGTCCGGTCCCGGTCTGACCTTCCCAGCGCCACGATTGTTGTCTTCGACACCTCGCCCAAGGCGATGTTCGATATTGCCGGGGGTTATCCGACGGCTCGTGCGGCCAGGTCGTATCGCCGCTTTCAATCAGGTCCGGGTGTTTTCAAGATGGACTGGGCCCTGTCAGGGCCGGTGCCCTGGGTTAACGACGACTGTCGAAGGGCAGGAACACTTCACCTGGGCGGGACCTTTGCTGAGGTGGCGCTGAGTGAAGCAGAGATCAAAGCGGGCCGACACCCAGATCGTCCCTACTGCATCATCGTGCAACCGTCAGTATGTGACGCATCGAGAGCACCGATTGGTCAGCACGCACTCTGGGGCTACTGCCATGTTCCAAACGGCTCGACGGTCGATATGACGCAACGGATCGAAGATCAAATAGAACGATTCGCCCCCGGTTTCTCTGATCTGGTGCTGGCCCGAGCTACTCGGACGGCGGTCGAACAGGAGCGTCACAATCCCAACAACCTTGGTGGCGACATTGGGGGAGGCGCGGCCTCCTTGCGGCAAACCCTGTTTCGTCCGACGACACGCTGGAATCCGTATCGAACGCCGTTGCGAGACTTCTACCTCTGCTCCGCCTCGACGGCGCCCGGCGGGGGAGTCCACGGCATGTGCGGGTACTACGCCGCCCGTTCGGTGTTGCACGACCATTTCGGGGGTCCTCCACCGTTCGGCCCGGCCGGCCACGTCTCTTGAGCATTCCGTCTCCGACGGGCCACTGAGCGGGGCTCGTCACTCTCAGCGAACGAGCCCCGCTCGCACTTACAGCGTGGCCAGGTACTCGTCGAACCTATCGAAGCTCGTGAGCATGCCGGCCTGGGCTTCGGCAGTAAGGAACATCTCAGGAAAGTTGGTCTGGTGCGTCACGGACTCAGTGCGACCGTCGCCCAAGTCGTTGAACGTGATCGAGGTCATCATGTGACCCTCAGTCCCATCTTCGCTGAAGACAAGCTTCTTGGGCGGATCGATTTCGACATAGATCGCGCTCGTTGGATATTGCTCGCCGGTCTCCTCGTTCACCATGATGGTCTTGAAGACGCCGCCAACACGAAGGTCGACCGTGATGTTCTCAATTGGTGTACTCACACCAATGGGGCCCCAGAAGTGGGTCAGGTCTTCGGGCGTCGTCATGCATCGAAACACCACTTCGGGCGGCGCATTGAAGATTCGGGTGTAGGTGACTTCACCCAATTTTGGGCTTTCTTCGCTCATGTCTGCTCTTCTTTCTTTGGTTGTTGGATGTTTTTCAGGTGTTGCTCGAGCTGATCGAACCGTTCGCTCCAGACCTGTCGGTGCTGCTCGATCCAGTCCAAAGCGGGGTCGAGGGATCCCACTTCAAACTGGCAGGGCCGATACTGCGCATTGCGGCCCCTCGTGATCAGCCCGGCGTGCTCGAGCACCTTTAAATGCCTCGAGATGGCCTGAAGGCTGATTTCGAACGGCTGTGCCAGCTCGTTGACGGTCAACTCACCTTCCGCCAAGCGGGCCAAGATGGCCCGCCGGGTGGGATCGGCCAATGCGCCAAACGTGACGCTGAGAAGGTCATCTGCCAATGTATTCAACCAGTCGTTTGATTAACTATATGGTTGATTATGACAGCTGGAGCGGTGACGTCAACCCCCAATTCCTGAGCGTTGGGCTCGGTTCGCCCCTTGAGGGCCCCTGATACGATCTAGAACAGGTTCTATATATGAATCGTCAGACTGCGGGGGTTTGAGCCCTCGTGTGAACATGAGGGGTACCAATGGCCCAGCCCGTAATTGTGGAAGCAGTTCGCACGCCCATCGGAAAGCGCAACGGATGGCTCTCTGGTCTTCACGCCGCTGACCTCTTGGGTGCAGCCCAAGTGGAGTTGGTGAAGCGGGCGGGCATCGACCCCGGCATTGTTGAGCAGATCGTTGGTGGCTGTGTCACTCAAGCCGGTGAACAGGCCTCCAACGTCACGCGCACGGCGTGGCTGCAGGAGAATCTTCCCTACGAAGTTGCCGCCACCACAGTCGACTGTCAGTGCGGCTCGTCGCAGCAGGCCAACAACTTCATCAATAACCTCATCGCGGCTGATGCCATCGATGTCGGTATCGCCTGTGGCGTGGAAGCCATGAGCCGAGTCGGCCTCGGGGCCAATGCCTACAACGGACCTGGCAAATCGAAGCCCGAGAACTTTCCGTGGGACATGCCGGACCAGTTCGGTGCAGCCGAGCGCATAGCCGAGAAGTACGGCATCACTCGCAATGACGTCGATGCCCTTGGACTGGCCTCGCAGCAAAAGGCTGCCGTAGCCGTGGCCGAAGGGCGATTTGATCGAGAGATCGTCCCGATCGAGGCACCGATCGTTGGTGAAGAGGGTCCCATGGGGGACCACACCGGCGAACGTAAAGTCATCTCGACCGACCAAGGCCCGAGGGACACCACGGCCGAAGGTCTGGCCAAGCTGAAGCCCGTCGCACCCGAGGGTATGCATACCGCGGGTAATAGCTCGCAGATCTCTGACGGTGCTTCGGCTGTCCTTTGGATGTCCGAGGCCCGTGCGAAAGCAGAGGGATTCAAGCCCCGAGCTCGTATCGTGGCCCAGGTCCTCGTCGGCTCTGATCCCTACTACCACCTGGATGGCCCGATTGCCGCCACCACGAAGGTGCTGCAAAAGGCCGGGATGACCATGGGCGACATCGACCTCTTTGAGGTCAATGAGGCTTTCGCCTCAGTCGTCATGAGTTGGGTCAAATCACTCGACGCCGACATGGACAAGCTCAACGTGAACGGTGGCGCCATCGCTCTTGGGCATCCCGTTGGGGCAACAGGCAGCCGTTTGATCACCACAATCCTGCACGAACTGGAGCGACGCGACGCCACGTATGGACTGGTCTCGATGTGCTGTGGCGGGGCTTTGGCCACGGGAACGATTATCGAGCGCATCTAAACCCTCGGACGCGAGTTCGATCGCTTCGTGAAGCGATCGCATCAGCTGTCCAGACCGATACAACCTGTTCTAATCTCCAATGCCCGACGTGGATCGGGCCAACCACGACACGACACGACACGCCGACCGAAGAGACGCACACTCTCAGGCGGCGAGGGAAGGGAGCAGCGTGGAGTCAACCGAGCACCTCACGTTCGAAATCGATGGCACGACCGCCATCGTCACCATGAACCGACCTGAGGCGAAGAACGCCCTGAGCCTGCCCATGCTGGTTGGGATGGTCGATGCCTGGACCGAGATCGACCGCAACGACGACATCCGGTGCGGCATTCTCACCGGCGCCGGTGGATCCTTCTGCGCCGGCATGGACTTGAAGGCCATGGGCGGACCTGACAACGACAAGTATCAGCACCGGATGGCCGAAGATCCTGACCTGCACTGGAAGGCGCTTCTCCGCCACTACGAGCTACGCAAACCACTCATTGCTGCTGTCGAAGGATGGGCCGTGGCCGGCGGAACAGAAATACTCCAAGGAACGGACATCCGCGTGGCTGGACGGTCGGCCAAGTTTGGCGTCTTCGAAGCACGCCGGGGCTTGTTCCCGCTGGGTGGTTCGACGGTCCGGCTCCGTCGTCAAATCTCTTACACCGACGCCATGGATCTGCTCTTGACGGCCCGAGAGGTGCCGGCAGAAGAAGCGTTACGGATGGGATTGATTGGCCATGTGGTGGACGACGGCCAAGCACTCACCGAAGCCAAACGTCTGGCCGAGATCATTGGGCAGAACGCGCCGCTTTCCGTCGAGGCCATCAAACGGTCGGTGCGCGAGTCCGAAGGCATGAGTGAGATCGACGGTCTGGCTAATGAGCTCGAGATCGGCTGGCCCATCTTTGCCACTGAAGACTCAAAAGAGGGAGCAAAGGCGTTCGCCGAAAAGCGGCCCGCCAACTTCCAGCGCCGATGAGCGCTGCCGACGAACCGGTGCAAACACCGGGTTTTAAACCGCCCGAAGGGCCACTAACGAGTTCGGAGCCGAGCGAGAGAAACCGCTTGGCCGCGGCGATGCGTCGGCTGACCGACGTCGTTGTCGGTCGCCCCATGGCCGATGATGCATACACCTCGGCGGCCGACGAAGTTGAGCGTCTTGCCTCGGACCTCGAGGCCGTAGCAGGAGAGGGGAAACGTCCCCGCTCGCAACCCGATATCACCGGTAAGCCGCAGGACTTCTTTTCCACCAGCCCGATCATCGGTCTGGCGAATCCGATCTCCCCACCGGTGACGATTTGGGCCGTTGAAGGTGACGATGGCCTCCCTGAACTTCGAGGCCGGGCCCACTTCTCGTACGCCTACGAGGGGCCTCCAACGTGCGTGCACGGCGGGGTCATTGCCGAACTGTTCGACGAGTTTTTAGGGTCGGCCACCATCATCCGCGGTCGAGCTGGCATGACCGGCACGCTGACCGTTCGATATCGGAAACCAACACCGCTTATGACGGACCTCGACATTGTGGCCCGGCGGACAACGATCGAAGGCAGAAAGATCTTTGCCTGGGGTGGCATCTACCACGAGGGCGTCTTAACCGCCGAGGCTGAGGGCATCTTCATCGAGGTCAAGCCAGCCCAGATGGCTGGCATCGTGACGACGAACTCGGACCAGGCCGATGGCGCCGTCGTCGACGCCCAGCTGGCCGCATTTGTTCGGCAACAAGAACGGCTCGGCACGGCCGAATAGCTGACTGTCAGGTCGGCTCGTCAGACACCTAAAGAACCACAGGGTCTGGAAGCAACCACACCAGCAAATACGGTCAAAGGGCCCGCTGCACGCCTTCCCAGTATGGGTCGCGAAGTTTGCGCTTGTAGAGCTTGCCGTTGGGGTCGCGGGGCATCTCGTCGGTGAAGTCGATCGTCTTTGGCGTCTTGAACTTGGCCAGCTTGTCGGCGCAGAAGGCAAGAATGTCTGCGGCAAGTTCGTCGTTGCCTTCTATGCCCTCTGCCGGTTCAATTACAGCTTTGACCTCTTCGCCCCAGTCGTCGTTGGGGATACCGAATACCGCAGCATCGCCAACTTTCGGGTGTGAGAGCAGCACATTCTCGATTTCGGCCGGGTAGATATTGGCCCCACCCGAGATAATCATGTCGATCTTGCGGTCCCGCAGGAACAGATAGCCATCCTCGTCGATCAACCCCACATCGCCGACGGTGAAGAACTTTCCAATTCGGCTTTTGTCCGTCTTTTCTTTGTCGTGGTGGTACTCGAAGTCGCCGGTCTGCATTGACATGTACACCGTGCCAATGACATTCGGCTCTTCGATACGGTTGTTCTCGTCATCGAAGATGGCAATCTCAGAGATCGGCCACGCTTTGCCCACCGTGCCGGGTTTGGTCAGCCACTCTTCAGCGGTGACCGCCGTCCCGCCACCTTCGCTGGCGGCGTAGTACTCATCGATGCTCGAGCCCCACCAATCGATCATCTTGTGCTTGACATCGATGGGACAAGGGGCGGCGGCATGAATCATGTGGCGCAACGATGAAACGTCATACTTCGACCGCACATCGTCAGGGAGAGCAAGAAGTCGGTGAAACTGCGTCGGCACCATGTGTGAAGTCGTGACGTGGTACTTCTCAATGAGTCGCAACATCTCTTCGGGCAGCCATTTGTCCATCAGGACAAGGGTGTGACCGAAGTTGATCGACGCCCCCCCGAAGCGAAGGACGGCAGTGTGATAGAGCGGCGAGCCCACAATGTGGACGTTGTCGTCTTGGGGGTTGATGCCAAACAGAAAGAGGATGCCACTCAGTCCGAGGGCCGCTTCTTCGGGCGTTGCCCCACTGAGTGGCCGGTAGACACCCTTTGGGTTTCCCGTCGTGCCCGAGGTGTAGTTCATGACGTCGCCAACTTTTCGGTTTTCTGGCAACGTGGTCGGTTGTGCCGCGAGCAGGTCGTCGTACGAGGCGAAACCATCGACTTTTCCGACGGCCACTCGTGCCATGTCGGTCAGATTGGCCTGGTCGGCCGAGGCGATGGATGCTTCGGCGAAGCGCTCATGGCCGATGAAAACTTTGGTCTCGGCGTCCTTCAAGATGTAGGCGATCTCAGGCGCGATGAGGTGGTGGTTGATGGGTACGAGATAGATGCCCATCTGGAGTGCGGCCAGATAGGCCTCGATCATCTCCGCGCAGTTCGGCAGCAATGTGGCGACCACGTCGCCGTCATGCACACCCAGGGCGCGTAGTGCGTGCACCAGCTGATTGGCTCGGCCCAAGAGCTCGCCGGCCGAAATTTCTTGGCCTTCAGGCGAGACCAAGGCCAGATGCTCGGGGTCTTCTTGTGCCAGGGCCCAAAATCCGAGGTCACCCATGTCGCCCTCCCTTTTTCTACGTTCGGTGGGGCCTGCCCGAGGTGGCCGAAGTGGCAATGGCAGCCCGAGCCAAGCTAGAACAGGTTCTAAGTTCTCGTCAATCGGACGAGGTCGAGAGCACTGTCTGTGCTGTCGCGAAGGACTCGGGAGGACACCGTGGCAGGTTTTCTAGAAGGCAAGGTTGTGGCGATCACCGGCGGCGGCGGTGGTATCGGCAAAGCAGTGGCAGTGGCCGCCGCGGCCGAAGGGGCCAAAGTCATCGTCGCTGACATCGGTGTGTCGATGGCGGGTGAAGATCCGACGAGCGAAGTGGCAGACGCCGTCGTCAAAGAGATCGAGCAAGCGGGCGGAGAGGCCGTCGCCGTGGCCGACGATGTCTCACAGATGTCGGGTGGGGAGCACATCATCCAGACCGCCATTGATCGCTGGGGTCGCATTGACGGAGTGGTGGCAGTCGCTGGCATTTTGCGTGAGCGCATGTTGTTCAACATGGCAGAAGACGAGTGGGACGGCGTCATCGCTACCCACCTCAAAGGACACTTCACAGTCTTTCGCAACGCGGCGGCCGTCATGCGTAAACAAGAGGGCGGCGGTGCGCTCATTGGCTTCACCTCGGGTGCATTCGCGGGCAGCGTGGCCCAGGCCAATTACGCCTCAGCCAAGGGTGGCATTGTGTCGCTTGTTCGTTCTGCCGCCGCCGGCCTTCATCGGTACGGCATCACGGCCAATGCCATCGCCCCGGTGGCCCGCACGCGGATGTCGGCCAACGTACCGATGGAGTTGGCCGAGATGGGCGACGCGGAAGATGTGGCACCGATGGTGGTGTATCTCCTGAGCGATCAGGCCAAGCACGTCACCGGCCAGGTGTACACCGTGGTGGGGTCGAAGATTGCCGTCTGGAACCAACCGCAAGAGGTTCGAGCCATGTACGCCGACGGTCGTTGGACCCCAGAAGAGATTGCGGCTCGGCTCGACTCCACGGTAGGTCAAGAGCGCATGGGCCTCATTGATCAGCTGGAAAAGATGCGCGCCGCTGCGGCCGCAGGCGAAAAGCCAAACGGTTAACCGCCCTCCGGCCTGCTCACGGCCGCCGACGCTTCATCGCTTTCGGCCCTGTCTTCTGGGTCCGGCGATGAGCCGAGCGACGGCGGTCCGTGGTCGGCCAACCACAGACGCCACCGTTGACGGGTTCGGATCAAGATGGCGATGCCCCCGACCAAGAGGGCGACTCCGGCCAGTTGGACGAGCAACGAACCGAGCGTGCCATCGCTCAACCAAAGGTGCTCGTCCAAGGACCGCTCGATGCCCCAAAGAATCATGGCGACGCCGACAACCGTGCCAGCGGGGTAACCAGAGCGGGCCTGACCGTCGGGCCAACGGTTCAAGTGGCGTTCAATCAAGATGAGGACGATATAGACGGAGAAATCTTCCAGCGACTGAATGATGGGCACCGGTATACGTCGACCTGATTGGCCGGCGTAATACATGCCGAACCACTGGTGGGTGGGATGGCCGCCCCCAGCCACCATGAGCTGTGGTCCGAGGAGTCGCCCCATAGCCCATGCCGCCATCAACACCGGGGTCACGATGTCGAGAGCCCGAGCGATGGGGAGTTCGGGGCACCGCTTGCGGGTCAAAATGATGCCCGTTGGTATGGCGAAGAGAAGACCGCCAAATGACGACAGTCCACCGTGCCAAATGGCCAGGACCTGCGCGGGTTGGTGCGAGTAGTAGCTGAGGTTGGTGACGACGTGGAGTACCCGGGCACCCACGACCGCGGCCAGGACAATCCACAAGAACACTGACACCAACCACTCGGTGGGATAGCCGTTCTTCTTCAAGCGTCGTTCGAAGTACCAGTAGGCGAACCAGAAGGTGAGGGCCAGGCCGATCCCATAGGTGTGGATCTGGATAGGCGTGCCCGGTACGTGAAAGACGACGGGTATGGGCTTCATAGAAGAGAAGTTCCAGTATGGCCCGGATCGTGCACGTCCCGGCCTCAGGCCAGCGCCGCGGCTGGTCGATCAGCGCCCTTGACTGAGAAGGTTAGGGTCGGCCCGCGCCAGCGAAGTTGCCGGTGAGACGGAGCCCAGTCAGCCTGACGTTTGCTCCGGTGTAGGGCGCTTCGATCATGGTGCCCGGGCCGACATACATGGCCACGTGCGTGTCACCACCTGGACCGTAAAAGAGGAGGTCGCCGGGTTGGAGATCGTTGAGAGGCACTGGAGCAGAGTCGGACATTTGGGCGCCCGAGAAGTGAGGGAGAGGGACGCCGACCTGACCCCACGACCAGGCCGTGAGCCCAGAGCAGTCAAAGGCCCCCGAGGTGCCATTGCCCCGGGGTGTTTCGGCCCCCCAGACGTAGGGAACACCGATTTGGCTTTCGGCCGCTTGGACGGCGCCAGCTCCGCCGGACGCGGTGGGCGGCGGTGCCGCGGTGTACGAACTGCTGGTGCTCTGGCCCGACGATGAATGACCGGCCTGTGCCGCCGAAGCCGCCTGTTGGATCTTGGCCTGGGCGGCCGCCGCCGCGGCCTTGGCTTGGGCGGCCTGCTGTGCTTCTACGATCTTGGCCACCGCAATCTGGGAGTTCTCTTCGGCCAAGGCTGACCGCTGTGAAGCCACGGCAGCTTGGTTGGCGGCCACGGCCTGGGCGCTTTCGCTTACGTCTTCAGTCTTGGTTGCCTCTTGTGCACCGAGCGCGTTCTCCTGCGTATTGAGATCGTTCTCAGCCGCATGCAGATTGTCGACGTCGGCACTCACGTCACCTTCGGCCACTTGGTTGTACTGCTCTTGGGAGGCCAAGGCGTTCTGGTTGGTGGCGAAAAGCGGATTCTCGGTGGCCGCTTCGCCGTCGTTGACGTAGGCGTTGGTGGCGGCCTTAGCCAAGATGACACGGTCACTTGAGACCTTCTGGCGATCGGCGTTGATCTGCGCTTGGGTGGCCGTGATCTGTGTCTTCACCGCGCTCAGCTGGTTCTGATACTGGTCGTACTGCTGTGAGAGGGCATAGAGCTTGTTCTGGGCCGCATTGAGTGTGGCTTCGATCTGGGCCGCTTTGGCCTGATCGGCACTGACCTGGTCGGCGCCCACGGGTCGCGCTGAAGGAAGCGCAGTGCAGGCGCACACTGCAACGACGGCCATGACGGGTCCGAAGACCCGCTGGAGCAGCCGAGCGCTCCGAGCAGACCGCGGCGTTGAGTGGCGTTGGCGCCCCTCTACGTCAGTCACAATCCGAAGATTCTTACCGTTGGGTGACGTCAAAGCAACTACCCTTGCCGACTGGCTACCGTGAGGCGGTTGCTACCAGAGGTACTAACTACCAGATCAGAGGCAGTTTTTAGCTCGTTCTCGGATAGGCACCTGATTGTGAACAGATTCACCTGTCGGCCACGCGATTTGAGGAGTACCTTCGACGTCCATGGGCGACATCATCGAGTTTCCAAGTAATGGCAGCAACGGCCAGGGTTACCTGGCTCTTCCAGAAGGCGGCTCGGGACCGGGCGTGATTGTCATCCAAGAGTGGTGGGGTCTGGTCGATCACATCAAGGACGTCTGCGATCGATTTGCCGCGGCGGGCTTTGTCGCTCTGGCCCCTGACCTCTACCGGGGTAAAACGACCACTGAGCCCGATGAAGCGGGCAAAGAGATGATGGCCATGCGGATGGACCAGGCTGGTCGGGACATGAGCGGCGCCGTTGATGCCCTTCTCGCTCGCTCATCGGGCGACGGCGTCGGGGTGATCGGATTCTGCATGGGTGGCGGCTTGGCTCTGGTGTTGGCGACCCAGCGCCCTGACGCCGTCAAAGCTGTGATGCCGTGTTACGGCATCATCCCCTGGCCCGATGCGCAGCCCGACTACACCCAACTGCGCGCGGCTGTTTTGGGCCACTACGCCGAGAGAGACGACTTCTTTACACCCGAAGCCGCTTTGGCCTTGAAGGACCAGCTGACCGCTCTGGGCAAAGACGTAGAGATCGTCATTCATCCCGATGTTGACCACGCCTTCTTCAACGACAGCCGGCCCGAGGTCTATAACGCCGATGAGTCAGCCAAGTTGTGGCAGTCCGCCCTGGGCTTTTTCCACCAACACCTCGACGGCTAGGTCGCCGTACGGGCCGCCCAGTGCCCTTTGTTACCATCGCACCCATGTCCTCTCGCTCCCGTGACCTGCCCCGTCGATCTTGTCTCTCGACGCCTGGATCGAACGAAAAGTTCCTCGCCAAGGCGCCCACCGTGGCCGCCGACATGACCTTTTTGGACCTAGAGGACGCCGTGGCCCCGCTAGAAAAAGTCGGTGCTCGGGCCAAGGTGGTCGACGCCATCAAGAATCTTCCCTGGGACGATCGGGTCTTGTGTGTGCGGGTCAACGCCTGGGATACGGAGTGGACGTACGGCGACGTCATCGAGGTGGTGGGGAACGCGGGCGAGCGGCTGGACGAAATCATGTTGCCCAAGGTCCAGTCAGCGGCCGAGGTCATAGCCCTCGACCTTTTGTTGACCCAGGTGGAAAAGAACTCCGGTCTCCCCATTGGTCACATCGGCATCGAGGCACAGATCGAGACGACCCGCGGGCTGATCAACGTCGACGACATCTGTGCCGCCTCACCGCGGCTTGAGACCATCATCTTTGGCCCAGCTGACTTCGCGGCGTCGATGGAGATGCCAGTGCTGACGGGTGGGATTGAAATCCCCGAGTACCCCGGCGACCATTTCAACTATGTCTTCAGCCGGATCTTGATGGCTGGACGAGCCAACGGTCTCCAGGTCATCGATGGACCGTTCTTGAAGGTACGAGAGCTGGACGCACTTCGGCAGTACTCCTTGCGCTCGCGGGTCCTCGGCTACGACGGCAAATGGGCTCTGACGCCCGATCAGGCCGCCGTGCTGAACGAGGTGTACTCGCCGACCCAAGAGCAGTTCGATCGAGCCTTCGACATTTTGGACGCCTACAAAACAGCCACAGAAGGTGACCGCAAAGGTGCCGTCATGTTTGGCGACGAGATGATCGATGAGGCCAGCCGAAAGATGGCTATCAAGTTCGTGAGTCGAGGAGAGCGAGCCGGGTTTACTCGTTCGGCCGGCTAAAGCAACGGGCGGGTCTAGACCGCCTCGACAAGGCGACGCGCGATCACCTTGAGGGCCAGCGTCTCGTCGGCTCCTTCAAAGATCGAAAGCACCCGGGCGTCAACGAAGTAGCGACTGACGGCAAACTCCTCGGCGTAACCCATGCCACCGTGAATCTGCATGGCTTCTCTGGTCACCCACTCCGCCGCTCGGCAGACGTACGCCTTCACCATTGAGGCTTCAAGCGCGCCTTGACCTTGTGCCATGAGGCGAGCCACTTGATACGAGAACTGTCGAGTGGCCTGGATGATGACGGCCATGCGCACCAACTTCACCTGGGTGAGTTGATAGTCGGCGATGGGGTGCCCAAAGACGACTCGGTTGGCGGCATAGTCAAAGGCTGACTCGTAGGCCGCCTGCATGAGGCCGAGGGCCCGGGCCGCCGTCTGGAGCCGGCCGTTTTCAAAGCCTTGCATCTGGAGGTAGAAGCCTCGTCCTAGGCCTTCTTCACCGCCGATGAGATTGGCGTCGGGTACGAACCAGTTCTCAAAGGCAACCTCGTAGGAGTGCATACCTCGGTATCCCAGCGTGTCGATCGGTCGTCCTTCCAAGCGACCGGCAGGATCCGAGCGGCCCTCGCTGGTCGGGTCTTGGGCAAAGAGGAAGCCGTGGCCGTCGCCCTGAGGCTTTTCGACCACGAACATGGAGATGCCTCGATGGGAAAGTGATTTATCGGGATCGGTTCGGGCCAGCAACATGAGGACATCGGCACGGGCGGCGAAAGTGCACCACGTCTTTACGCCGTTAATGAGCCAGCCCCCCTTGGTGCGGGTCGCTGCGGTCACGATGCCAGCCACGTCAGATCCAAAGTCCGGTTCAGTCACCGCGACAGCGGCCAAAATCTCTGCGCTCGCCAACTTTGGCAGCCAGTGTTGCTTCTGCTCTTCGGTACCTCCGTAGACCAAGGCCCGCGTCAAAATCTCAGGCCGGGTGATCAGTGAGCCACCGATACCCAGCGAACCCCAACTGAGCTCCTCGGTTGCCACCACCATGCCCATGTAGTCGCTCTCGCCTCCGGTGGCGAAACCTTCGTACTCTTCTGGCACGGAAAGACCGAAGCCACCAAGCTCGGCCAACCCATCGATGATCTCGGCCGGAATATCGCCGTTCGTTCGGTGCACATGTTCGGCATGCGGACGGACCTTGTCGACGGCAAAGCGGTGGAACGTGTCTCGAACGAGTTCGAAGTCGTCGCTTAAGTGCCGTGGACCTTGTTCACCAAAGAGCGACGCCAGAAAGGCAGGGTCGCGATAGGCCGAAAGAAAGGCTCGGGCTGGTAGCCACCAGTCAACCTCAACGCCCCAGGCCGACTCACGTCCGACCACACGGGCGGCCAAGTCAGCAATGACGTCGGCGACGAACGCCGCCGCGAGCTGACCTTCAATGTCACCGAGGGCACCGTATTCGAGCGAGGCGCGGGCCGTGGCAACGGCGGCGGCGGCATGGGCCAAGTCGTAGGTCACGACTTGATTGGCGTCGATCCCGCCAGAGGCGGCCAGGGCCTTAGTGGCACGAGCGACGAGATCTTCGGCCACCGCCACGGCTTCGTGAGCGGAGGCCAAGTCAGCATGGATTGAGGAGGGCGGCGCCATGGCGTGGACCCTATCTTCTGGGCGCTACCCCTCCCGTGCTCGGCCAACCACCGTGACCAGAGGCGGAAGCACAACGGCGTCATCGCCGGGGTCAACGCCGGTCAACGATGCAAGATACGTGGCGACCGGTCCAGGTCCAGCCCCCGCTGGCGCCTCGGCCCAGGCGTCCACTACCTCGAGGCCAGCTGCTCTGACCAGGGCAGGAAGCAGGGCACCAATGTCGGGATGGCGAGCCTCGGGCATGGACATGGCAATGCCATCGATCCGCCCGGCCGAGGTAATGGGTTCTTGCGTCACCACCCAGCCGCCCGGGCGCACGGCCTTGGCCATGCGCCCGAGAACGACGGCGGGATCGAAGACGTGGAGGAGCAAAAAACGGCAGAAGGCCAAATCGACGGGCTCGGGCAGGAGCAGATCTTCTGCCGCCTGGGTGATCGCCAGCACTTGGCTGTGGGCCGCGGCCGCCGCCGCCGCCACATCTCGCGCCCGAGGGTCACTGTCGACGGCATAGACGCGGCCAGTTTGACCCACGACTTCGGCCAAGGCCACCGAGACATCGCCTCCGCCCGCGCCCACGTCGACGCAGCGCCATCCTGGGCCGAGCTCCAGTCGATCAAGTGCAGTGGCGAGGGGTCGCCGATAGACGTCGTCTCGCAGTCCGGTGAGAGCGGTCACGCGAAAGCCTCGACTGATTGGTTCATCGTCACGCAC
Source organism: uncultured Acidimicrobiaceae bacterium (assembly GCA_963803215.1). Lineage (GTDB taxonomy): Bacteria > Actinomycetota > Acidimicrobiia > Acidimicrobiales > RAAP-2 > CAWDLP01. The sequence goes on along the minus strand of CAWDLP010000004.1, from coordinate 370,742 downwards.
TCTATGGCGCCCTCAGCTTTCGGCCACGACGCCGACAAGAACAGAGCCACAAGGGCTACCTCAATGGCCCACCAGCTCCAATTTCCTCGCCATTTGGCATCGCCAAACACTGTGGCCGCCGTACTGAGAACGCCGCAGCACACCAAGCGCCACACCGAGCGATGGGCCGCCGTCACGAGGCCAAGGCAGAGTGCGGGCCATATGTAGTACGCCACCAAGACAGGTTCAAAGAGGAGTCGAGACGCCAGTGCGAGCGCCATGAGCCAGACCAGCGCCTCGGGACGGCTGACCTTTCGAGCCACCCACCATCCGGCCCAAGCCACCAAAAGAAGTCCCGCCAAGCGCAGCGGTCCCGCCGCCACCTGATGACCAGCCAAAGTGGGTGAGATCGTGGTCCACGGTGTGGCGTGGTCGACGGTTGGAAAGTTGGGCTGTTTGACCAGGGCATGCACCGTGTCATGCCAACTCAAGATGAGTGGACCCAACAAGAGGACAACGCTCGGGCCTGCCGCCTTGAGGGCACTGGGAAGGCGCTCACGTGATGGGACCTGGGCGGCCAAGACCGGGAGCGCAAGAAGGACGAGCGGTTGAAACGCGATGGCCGCTGCCAATGAGCCAGGCGCATCGATTCCATCGGCCCGCCAACGCTGACGTCGTGGCGAAGACCAAGAAGGCCACACCAAGCGCATCTTCTGGATGACCCCACCACACCACGACGTTCCAAACCGCCACGGCCTCGACGCCAGCAAGAACCAGTCGACGGGGGCGTGAAACGGCCAGAAGTTCGGCCAGTCCATCGGTGGCAAATAGCACCGGAAGGGCCGACCCTACGGTCACGATCAGGATGGGGAGCCAGCCCGTAGGGAGACGAATGGCCGTTGAGCCGGGCCGCACGGTGGCCCAACCAAAGAGCCGCCCAAGCTCGACTGCTGGCGCGAACAAGGCGGCGACGGCCGGAAAAGTGATCAGCCCGGTGGAGGGCGAATACACCCGGTTGAGATGGCCATACGCCACCGCTCGAGCCGCCAGCTGTGTGCCCCAAAGATCCCCGGGCACAAACCATCCACCCGGCTGACCGGGCGTGGCGCCGGTCGCGGCCGTCCACTTTGGAATGAAACAACAGGCCAACGTCACGAGGACCACGGAGGCGAGAAGGGGGCCTTCGCGATGCCGGGCCCACCGGCCAAGAGTGCGTAGTCGTTTAGCCATTCGTGGCGAGAGCGGGACTCTGGCCAACGGTTCGCATGGCTCGAACCGACCAGGGCAACCCCATGGCGAGCACGAGAAGCAACAAGATCAGGAGCACGAACCACCAGCCCCACACACCATCGCCATGCACGCCGCTCCACCAGGTCGCCACGAGTGCGATGCCGCCAGCCCAGTTGAGGCGAGCCCACGAGCGCCGCGCCGCCAGCACAAGTCCAATGGCCAATGCAGGCCAGACGTAATAGGGATCGAGCACGGGCTCCAACATCACTCGCAAAATAATGGCGGCCTCGGTCACCACCAAGAGGGTGGCCAGACGCTGATCGGTGCGGCAGACCACCGCACCGGCGAGGACTGCGATCACCACAATGACAATCCGGGCCGGGCCGCTCGATACGGCCGTGACGCCGTTGACGACCGAGTGATGGAACAGTCCGGTCCACGGAGTGGCGTGGTTGAGCGTCGGGAAGTTGGGTTGGTTGAACAGAGCCTCGGTTGTGGCATGCCAACTGGCGATGAGTGGGGCGGCCAAAAATACCAATGAAGGAAGGAGCAGCGCGGGCACAGAGCGCACGAACTGGCGGAACGACCGGGTGGCTAAGAGTGCCCCTAAACCGACGATGACAAGGGGCTGAAAGGCAATGGCCAGACCCATGAGCCACGCCGAGCGCTGCCAACGGTCAGATCTGGCATCGAGAGCGGCGTAGAGAAAGAGACCAACGGCGATGCAGTCCTCTGGGTGGCCCCAACGAATGGCGATCGGTCCCAGAAGGGCCGCACCAAAGAGGGCCATTGCCAGTCGACGAGGCTTGGCCAGACCAAAGCGCTCGGCCGCGGCGTCGAGGGCAAAGAGCGGGAAGGAGCACAAGAGCAACTCGAAAGGCCCGAGGATGATCCAGGCATTCGGCGCGGTATAGACCTGGAAGGGCTGCCCGGCCTCGAGATGCAACGCGTGTCCGATAGCAGTGATCGGCGCCAGAGCAAACATGATGGCTGGGAAGGCGTTCAGTCCCGTGATCTGTGAGTACATCTGAGCTGGGTGACCTTGGACCAGGGCATCTGATCCCAAGTAGGTACCCCACAGGTCCGGTGGTGTCATCCAGTACGAGAAGGAGTGGGCCGTGAAGCCGTGCCAGAGAATTGAAAAATTCATTCCGACGAAGACAAAAGCGAGGGTGGCAATCAACGGTGCCGACCGTCGGTGAACCCGCTGCATGAAGGGGGTATTTCCGGGCGACGCGCTGTGGTCCGGTACTGCTGGGGTCATGATCAGTGGTCCAGCGGCGATGCCCACCCGTGCAGTCTCGCACGGGGGCGTTGCCAGGTAGCCTCATGCTTCTTCGTCCGCTCCGTGTGAAATAGGGAGATCAATGAACGTCACAATGCTGCTCTGCGATGCAGCCCAGGTATCAGACGGCAAGCTGTACATCCTGGGTGGCGGATGGAGCATGACCGGACCTGATCCTGTGCCCTCGGCCGTGGCTCTCAAGATCGACGTGGCTTGGCACGAAGCGGAGGACCAGCATCACTGGGAGCTCTTCTTAGAAGATGCCGACGGCCGCCCCGTGATGATGGAGACCCCCGAGGGCGCCCAGCCGGTTGAGGTCAGAGGAGACTTCTCGGTCGCCCAGCCCGTCGGCATCCCTGAGGGCTCGCCTATTGATGTCGCTTTGGCCGTCAATCTCGGACCAATACCGCTCGCCCCCGGGACGCGATTTGTCTGGCGACTCACGATTGATGGGGAGTCATTGCCGGGAGCGTCGCTCGGATTCACAACCCGACCCCGACCAGATGGGGGCGCCCTATGAGATTGGGACTCACCGCGTTGGACGACGTCGGGCGCGGCGTACTACACACGTTCGCATGACGACATACGACAGACCCTTTGGGCGCTCCTACGAGGACTTTGTCATCGGCGACGTCTACCGGCATTGGCCCGGTAAAACCATCACGGAGGCCGATGATCATCTGTTCTGCATGATCACGATGAATCACCACCCGTTGCACACCAACGCCTGGTTCGCCGAGCACGAAACCGTGCAGGGCAAGAACGTTGTGGTCGGCAACTTGGTCTACTCGCTGGTGCTCGGTATGAGTGTTCCGGATGTGAGTGGTTCTTGTATTGCAAACCTTGAGGTCGAGTCGCTCATCCACCGATTCCCGACCTTTCACGGCGACACCATCTACGCCGAGAGCAGGGTCATCGACAAGGTCGAGTCAAAGTCCAAAGAGGATCGGGGCGTCGTGACGGTAGAAACCAAAGGGTTCAACCAGCGGGGCGAAGAGGTCTGCTACTACCGACGCAAACTGATGGTTTGGAAACAGGCCTTTGCGCCAGCGCGTCGTCGCCCGTACCCTGACGACGTCTGGAGCTAAGTCGCCGCCAGCCCAGCTGGCCTCATTTCGGCGCCCCATCCTTCGATGGGGTGCCGCCCATTGGCGAGATCTTCCCTGGCGTCACACCACTGACCCCTGGTGCATTTTGGTCAGTGAGATCATGTTGCAGCAGACACAGGTCAATCGGGTCATTGATGCCTACGGGAGGTTCACCGCCACTTTTCCGACCCCAAGGGCCTGTGCCGAGGCCGGCAGCGCAGCGGTGCTGGTGGCGTGGGCCGGGCTCGGGTACAACCGTCGGGCCCTCAACCTCCATCGAGCTGCGGTCATGGTGGTCCATCGGTTCGACGGTTCATTACCAGAAACGATCGAAGAGTTACTGCAACTGCCTGGCGTGGGTGCCTACACCGCTCGGGCCGTGGCCAGCTTCGCGTTTGGGACCGATACGGGTGTCGTCGACACCAATGTCTCTCGGCTCTTGTCGAGAGCGGTGGCTGGTCAATCGCTCACGATGGGCCAGGCCCAAGGACTGGCCGACGATCTGGTGCCGAAGGGACGATCCTCCGCGTTCAATCAAATGCTCTTCGATCTTGGCTCAGCGATCTGTCTGTCGTCTCGACCACAGTGCGCCGCCTGTCCACTGCGGAACAGATGCGTCTGGCATCAGGCCGGAAATCCCGAACCGGACCCGGCTCGATTGAGTGCGGGTACGGGTCGTCGACAGTCACGATTCTCGGGATCCGACCGAGAGGGCCGGGGCCGGCTCATTGCCGCGCTTCGCCACGGCCCGCTTGGGCCCAGCGAAGTGGCGGGTGTCGTGGGTTGGACCGATGACCCATCCCGGGTTGACCGTGTGGTGAGCGCTCTAGTGGCAGAGCACATGGTCGATCGAAGCCCGAGCGGCGTCCTTCACCTGCCGCGGGCCGACTCCTGAAGTTCAGCCTCTGGCTTCAAGAATCGATGAACTGCAGGATCAGAGGGTTGACGACGGCCGGCTGCTCAAGTTGCAAGAAGTGACCAGCGTTGTCGACGACGGCAAGCTCTGAACCTTCGGCCAGAAAGTCCAGAGGCTGTCCGATGGCATCGATGGTGAAGCAGCCGTCGTCTCGTCCATGCAGATACAAGGTGGGCCGCGGCGTGTTCTCGGTGCCCGCCGCTTGCTCGCTGGCCAACGATGGGTCGTGGAGTTCAGCGTTGTACATGGCGCGGTAGTAGGAGATTGCTGCCAGTATTCGTTCCGGGGTGCCGATGGACTGCTTGACCAGTTGCAGGTCCCAGGTGGCGTCGTAGCCGGGCGACCAGTCGGCCCAAAGTCGATCAATGAAAACGAAGTCGTCCATGGGAAGTGCCAATTCCGCCAGGGGGGATTGGAAAAAGAACGTGTACCAACTGCGCTGCAGTTGGCCAAAGGTGAAGAAACTCTCACCGACCGCGCCGATCGGAGGTACGGCCAGCGTTACCACCCGACGCCAGCGATCTGGCTCATGAGCCACGGCGGCATAGGTCGCGAGGGCACCCCAGTCGTGACCGATGATCACGGCATCGCCATCGCCACCGAGAACCTCGTGCAGCGCGTTGATGTCCCGGGCCAGTGCCCCGACTTGATAGAGGCCGTCAGGCGGGATCTCGGTGGGGGCGTAGCCCCGAAGGAACGGCGCCACGGCGTGGAAGCCAGCCTCGGCCAGCTCCGGTAAAAGGTGGCGCCAGGTGTGAGCGGAGTCGGGAAAACCGTGAAGGCAGAGGGCCAGTGGCCCATCAGCCGGCCCTTCTTCTAGATAGGCAAACTCCAAACCGTTGGCCTCGATAGTGGCGTGATTCATGTCGGCAAACGTAGTGCGCACCGCCGCAGGTAACCTCGGGTTGTGGAGGTCAGCTTCTTTGGCGTGCGGGGATCGTGCCCGTGTTCAGGCGAGCGCTACCGCAGATACGGCGGCAATACGGCCTGTGTCGCTGTTCGCATCGAGGGTGATCATCCGCTCATCTTGGATCTTGGGACGGGCCTGCGCGCGCTCGGTGCTGTGATGGAAAAAGAGTTGCGCTCGCTGGGTCAGCCCATGCGAGCCACTGCTCTGCTTTCTCATCTTCACTTTGACCATATTTTGGGTTTGCCGTTCTTTGCGCCGCTGCATGACCCAGGCGCTTCGCTCACGGTTATTGGTCCAGCTCAGGAAGTGGGCACGCTGAAAGAGTCACTTTCAAACGCGGTCCAACCCCCCTTTTTCCCGGTGCACATGGATGAGTTTCGTGGCACGGTTGAGTTTCGAGACACCGGTGAGGACGACTTCTCCGTAGGCACGGCCAAAGTGAGGTCGCGCTCTGTTCCGCATCGAGGCCACACGCTGGGTTTCCGCATCGAGGCCGAGGGACGAGTGCTGGCCTACCTGCCGGACCATCAAGCCCCCCTCGATCGCCGAACCGTCACTGACAACGTTCGCGAACTTTGCGACGGCGCCGATCTCTTGGTGCATGACGCCCAGTACACCGACGATGAGTTTGTCGAGAAGTCCGACTGGGGACACTCCACTATTCCCTATGCCGTTCGCGTGGCCGCTGAGTCTGGGGCGCGACGGTTGCTGTTGTTCCATCACGATCCCTCGCACGACGATCGTGAGGTGGATCGGATGGTGAGTGCGGCTCGCAAGCTTCCCGATGCCAAGCGGTTGGACGACGTCAGCGCCGCCCACGAAGGTCTCGTCGTTGATCTGGGCAAGAGTTAATGGGGCGCGGAGCGATGGGAGAAAGAAATGGCTGACAACGACTTGAGCGCGGTTGGGGCACCCACCTTCGATCAAGCACGGTTTCGCGAAGTGCTGGGCCACTTCGCCACCGGGGTCACCATTGTCACGGCCCTCGAAGATGGCCAACCCGTGGGCTTTACCTGCCAGTCCTTCACGTCGTTGTCGCTTGACCCTCCGCTGGTGGCCTTGGCTCCGGCCAAGAGCTCAACCAGTTGGCCCAAGATCGCCAAGGCGGGTTCGTTCTGCATCAATATTCTGGGCGAGTCCCAAGAGGCAGTGTGTCGGTCCTTCGCCGTCTCGGGCGGTGACAAGTTCGCCGGTCTGGCCTGGCATAAAGGCCGCCACGGCTCGCCCGTACTCGAAGGTTCTCTCGGCATCATTGAGTGCGACCTCGAAGCCATCCATGATGCTGGCGATCACGAGCTGGTGATCGGACGCGTCCTCCACATCGAGGTCGGCCAAGGGCGGCCTCTACTTTTCTACCGAGGTGGCTTCGGCCGTTTCGAGGTCTGAGTGTCCAAGCGACCTCGCTGCTAGCTTCAAGGGCCGTGCCACAGCTAACCCCGTCCGAGACAATCAACGATGTTCTTCACGTTCACCCTGAAGTACACGGCGACGAGCGAGGTCGATTCGTCGAGACCTATCGCCGAAGCTGGTTCCCGTTGGGTCGAGAGATGGTCCAGGGCAATCGGTCCGAAAAAGAGGGCGGCGCTCTTGTCGGCCTGCATTACCACCTGCACCAGTCGGACTATTGGTACGTCCTTCGGGGACGAGCTCGTGTGGTGTTGCACGACCTGAGGGAGGGCTCTGCCACCAACGGCGCCACCGAGGTGCTTGAACTCGATGGGGCGGAGGATCGAGGTCTGTTCATTCCCCCCGGTGTCGCTCACGGGTTTTCCTCGTTGACGGACCTCTTGCTCTGTTACTTGGTCGATAGCTACTACAACGCCAATGACGAGTTGGGCCTGGCCTGGGACGACCCAGAAGTGGGGGCCGACTGGGGCTTAACCGACCCGGTGCTTTCAGTTCGCGATCAGTCGAATCCTGCTCGAAAACAGATCGCCGATCACCTCCGCCCCCGAGTCGGACTCAGAACCTGACCGTTCGGCCGGCCAACGTTGTGATGACGCGGACTCAGAGGGAAGCAAGTAGTCGCTTGAGACCCAATGTCATGACCCTTCGAGCCACCGCAACATCAGCACCGCGTTCACGCATGTGATTCCAGCCGTCGAGCGAACACTGGATGTCGAGGGCGTCGAGCAGATCGGTACGTGAGGGTTCAGCCAAACCACTCAGTTCCGGTGCGAAAATCTGAGCCAATCGGTCACGGGCGCGGGCGACCAGGTCCGCTCTGCTTTGGGTCAGGGTGGCGGACGACGGTTCTAGCAGTCGAGAGGCTCGGCTGAACGGTGCGAGCGTCTCGAGATTCTCCGCTCGACTCGAGACAAAGACATCGATGCGTTGGAGGAGAGGAAGGGCAGGATCGACCGGAGCCTGATGCTCGCTGAGCCAAAGATTCAGACGATCCGAGGCCTGTGCGAACAGACCTTCAACATCGGTGAAATGTTGGTAGACCGAGCGGACCGAAACCCCGGCGCGGTCAGCCACCCGTTGCGCGGTGGGCGTGGCGTCACCTTCTGCCACTAGATCCATGAGTGCCGTCACGATGGCATCGCGCGTGCGCAACCCTCGCGCTTTTCGGCCATCGACTTCAATCGATTGGATCACAGTGCCCCCTCCGTGCCGGCACGACGTTAGCGAATTAGACCGAAATTCGATAGTTGCCGTACTGAACACCGTTCGGCTCAGGCAATGTGGGCCACGCCAGTGTTCGGTTTCGGCCCCTTTGGCGCGGCACCTGTCGATGACGGCATTTGGCTCGGGGGGCGTCCTTCGACCAGGCCTGCCATGAGCCCGGGGAACGTTCAGGTGCGACATTCTCCCGGTTGCTCGCCGCCGCACCATCGAGGGGCTGCATCCTGTTGAATGGTGGCAGTGGTCATTCTCGTCGTCGCACTGATTGTGGTTGTGGTGTGCGGCCTCGCGGCCTGGGCGGTGCATCGGCGGGGAAGCGACGATGTGCACTCCGTCGACGGCTACCGCAGCACGTTGCATACCTTGGAGGAAATTGAGTACCAAACCGCCTTCGACGGTGAACGTGCGCGGGGGTGCCCAAGGGACCCCGGATCCGACCGGGGCGGGGGATCAACTGCCGGCGTCGCATGCCTTTCGACCTGGTTCGACTGTTCGCATTCAACGAGAGCACGAATCCGTTGAGGAATCCAGCGATGATTCCGGCGCTGGCCTCACCGCCCGGAGCGATGCATCGCCCGGTGGCGCAGCCTCGGCACCCTTGGTTTTCTCCGACGCTTCTCTAAGCCAGCCTGAGACCATCGCGTCTCGGAGCTCTCGACATGGTGATCGGGCCATGTCCGCCATGAACCACCGTCCCCGACACTGGGGTGCCCCGGTGGCCGCGGTCGTTGTCGTGCTCGTACTCGTTGGAGCGCTCTTGGTTATTGGGTCCCACCACCACGCCCCGCGCCACGCCGGGGCCGCATCAACCTCAACCTCGCCGTCGCACACGAACGTGAGTTCAGGTACCCATCAGGGCGGAACAAACCACACGTCGACCACGGTGACGTCTCCACCCACGACCGTGCCCGCTCAGTTCACGCCTGCACCGGGGGCCACCGCCAACGACGCCACCTACGTCGCACCGGCAGCCAACGTCGCACTGGTGGTGTCGGTTGCGTCGGGCGCTTGTTGGGTCGACGCCCACGACGTGGCCACTGGACAGACGCTGTTGGCCACGACGATCGAATCGGGGGGGCAACAGACGATCTCTACGACCGGCGCCACCACGATCCTTCTCGGTGCCCCGACGGAGGTCACCATCACGTTGAACGGGAAGCCGGTGGTGCTCCCTGCGGGTGCGCAATCGCCGTTGACGCTGACGTTCCAGCCCAAGGCCACCGCCTGAGCCCGCGGCGCGTCAAAAAATCAGACGTCGGTTGATCCGGGCTGTTGAAGGGCGTCGATCAAGAAAGCAAAGACCAGGGCTTCGTCTCGCCAGGCCTCGTAACGGCCCGAGGGACCGCCGTGCCCTGCACCCAGTTCGGTGCGCAAAAGCACGCGGTTATCGGCGTTGGCTTCACGAAGCTTTTGTACCCATTTGGCCGGCTCCCAGTAGCCAACCCTCGGGTCGTTGAGTCCGGCCGTGGCGTAGATATCGGGATAGCGGCGGATCGAGCCATCGGCGTTGCGGGCCGTCACGTTGTCGTAGGGGGAGTAGCTCTTCATCAAGGCATAGACGGCGGGGTCAGCCACCGGATTGCCCCACTCTTCCCATTCGCCAACAGTGAGAGGTAATGCATCGTCTTGCATGGTGGTGAGGCAGTCGACAAACGGCACTTCGGCCACCAGGGCACAGAACAGTTCGGGTGCTTCGTTGGCAACGGCACCGATCAACAGTCCGCCCGCTGACCCGCCCCGGGCAGCCAGTAGTTCGGGCTGAGTAAACCCACCGTCGATCAAGTGCTGAGCACAGGCAATGAAGTCGCTAAAGGTATTGGTCTTAGCCTCCAGCTTGCCGTCTTCGTACCACGAACGACCCAGCTCTCCACCACCTCGTACATGCGCAATGGCGAAGACGAATCCTCGATCCAACAAGGACAGTCGGAGGGACGAGAAGCCCGGATCAATGCTGTGCTCATAGGCCCCATAGCCGTAGAGCAGACAAGGCGCGGGCGCCTGAAGCGCGCCGCCGGCTGCCGCAGGATCGGCCAAAAGGTCAGCTCGGTGCACCACGGACAGCGGCACTTTGGTGCCGTCGGTGGCGGTGGCCCAACTGCGAAACGTCACATAGTCCGAGGCGTCGTAGGCCCCCAAAAGCGGTTGACGCTTCAAAAGCACCGGCCGCCTCTCGATGACGTCCATCTCGTAGATGGCCCGAGGCGAAACGAGCGACGTCTGTTCGTAGCGCAAGCAGGGTTGAGTCCATCTCAGGATTAGGGCCCTGCCAGGTCGTGGCCGGCCGCTCGGCTGACTCCACCAACCAACTTCGAGCCAGCAGATCGGAACCGAACGGGTCGCTTCCATCCTCTGGCACCGTGAGTTCGGCTACTCGAAGCCGAGCTTCGCCATCGAGACGTTCTCCGATGGCCACCCATCGATCAAAGACGTCAACATCTTCGAGCCGGGTCCCGGGGCGATGCCCGATGACCTCGCGCCAGTTGGGTCGACCGGGAGCTCCGCCGGGAGCCACCATGAGGCGGAAGTCCAGAGCCTCGTCGTTGGTCATGATGAGATACCAGCCCTCGCTGCCTGAAGCCCCAGGGTGGTGGTCAACGCCGTACTCCACCCCGGCTCGGCGCGGCTCGATGACGGTTGGCGGTTGTGCAGGGTGGTCGGCGGGCAAGACCCAGGTCTCCGTCGTGCTGGTGCTGGCGAGGGCGATGAAAATACGGCTGGCATCTTTGCTGCGGCCGACTTGGAGGACGAAGCGCTGATCCGGTTCGGTAAAGACCAGTTGGTCCTCTGTCGGATCAGTGCCGAGGGCGTGCCGCCAAAGCTGATAGGGCCTCATGGCATCGTCGACCTTGGTGTAGAAGACGGTGGCATTGTCGTTGGCCCAGGCCAGCCCGTAGTAAGTATCGGGCACGATTTCGCTGGCCTCGCTGATCGCACTAGGGGCGGCCTCGTCGTCAGCACCAGGGTCCGCCTGCAACCGGCGAAAGCGCAGTTGATAGCGCTCAGACCCGTCCGAGTCGGTGGCGTAGGCCAACCAGCGGTGATCTGGACTGACGGCCAGATTGGCCAACTCCAGATAGTCCAAACCCTGGGCCAGCTGGTTCTCGTCGATCAGTATCTCTTCGTCGATCACCGCATTCTCGGCCTGGTCGACCGGCGTGGCTTGACCGGGCGTGGCCGGGCGCCGGCAGTGCACCGGATAGCTGTGGCCCTGCTCCGTGCGCTGGTAGTACCACCAGGGCCCTCGCCGCACCGGCACGGAGAGGTCAGTCTCGACGATGCGACCAACGATCTCTTGGTACAGCGCATCTCTGAGGGGGTGCACCGAGGCGAGTGACTCGTCGGCGTAGGCGTTCTCGGCCTCGAGGAGCTGGAGAACCGCCGGGTCTTGTTTGTCCGCCAGCCAGTACCAGTCGTCCACCCGTTCGTCGGCGTGGGCCAACAACACAGCTCTGCGGCGCTCAGCCACCGGGGGAGTACTCATAGAGTCAGCCTGCCATGCCTGCCGTTTGGGGCGTTCGGATCGATCAAATCACGTCGAGACCCGTTTCGCTCGGGCCCTGGAGTTGTTACTATCGTGATAGGGGAAATCCCTACAGCCGGGTCGGCATCCCGGCAAGATTCGGCCCATCGGCCGATGCACCAGCGCCCAGGAGTCACCATGGCCACCACCGATCTCGACCTCGGTCGCTATCAGCTCGGATGGAGCGACGAAGAAGATTATGTGTTCAAGCCCAAGAAGGGCCTGAACGAGTCCATCGTGCGCGAAATGTCCGAGATGAAGAACGAGCCGGATTGGATGCGTGACTTCCGCCTCAAGGCCTTGGCTCGTTTTGAGCGCAAGCCCATGGCCGAGTGGTTCGCCGTCAACATGCCTGACCTCGATTTCGACGACATCTACTACTACATCAAGCCCACCGGGGAGCAGGTCAACGAGTGGGAAGACCTGCCCGACGCCATCAAGGACACCTACGAGAAGCTGGGGATTCCTGAGGCTGAGCGCAAGTATCTCGCCGGCGTGACGGCCCAGTACGAGAGCGAAGTGGTCTTCCACCGCAATCGAGCTGACTTAGAAGCCATGGGTGTGCTGTTCACCGACATGGACACCGCGGTGCGCGAGTACCCCGAACTGGTGCAGAAGTGGTTTGGATCGATCATCCCGCCCAACGACAACAAATTCGCCGCGCTGAACTCGGCTGTGTGGTCGGGCGGCTCATTCATCTACGTGCCACCAGGTGTGGTGGTCGACCAACCCTTGCAGGCCTACTTCCGGATCAACGCCGAGAATATGGGTCAGTTCGAGCGCACATTGATCATCGCCGACGAAGGTTCCCAGGTGCACTACGTCGAAGGGTGTTCGGCGCCGGTCTATACCACTGACTCCCTGCACTCAGCCGTGGTGGAACTCGTTGCGCTCCCGGGTAGTCGCATTACGTATACGACCATTCAGAACTGGTCGAACAACGTCTACAACTTGGTCACAAAGCGTGCTCGGGCTGAGACCGAGGCTCACGTTGAGTGGATCGACGGCAACATTGGCTCTCGGCTGACAATGAAATACCCCTCCGTCTATCTCATGGGTCCGAAGGCTTCGGGAGAGGTCCTGTCGGTGGCCTACGCCGGACCGGGCCAACACCAAGACGCTGGGGCCAAAATGGTGCACGCCGCCCCAGAGACCACGTCGACCATTGTGTCCAAGTCGATCTCGAAGGACGGCGGCATCACGACGTACCGCGGCCTCGTCCACGTCGACGAGGGGGCCAAGGGGGCCAAGTCCTTCGTCCGCTGCGATGCCCTTTTGTTGGACGACGAATCGACGTCAGAGACCAAGCCCTACATGGAAGTAGGAGAGCGTGACGCTCGTATTGGTCATGAGGCCACAGTGTCCAAGGTCGGCGATGACCAGCTCTTCTACCTCATGAGCCGTGGACTCTCCGAGAGCCAAGCCATGGGCATGATTGTGAACGGTTTCATCGAACCCATCACGCGAACCCTGCCGATGGAGTACGCCGTGGAGTGGAGCCGGCTCATTGAACTCCAGATGGAAGGCTCGATCGGCTGAGTTCGGTCGTCCATGCTGGGACGACGTGGGAAGAAAGTGGCACGATGGCACTGTGCCGATGCGCGAAGAGTGCAAAAACTTTCAATCCCGGACCTACCCATCGGGCGAGGTGGCCAGATTCTGCATCTTGGATCTCGCCCCTGAAGCCCCATGGCGATGTCCTGACAACTGCCCCTCCTACGCTCGGCGCCTGGCCGATGTGGGCTGGGTCCATGGCAGTCTGGTGGAGCCGCCCCTTGAAGATGAGCCCAACCTTCCGGGCGAGCAGGTGGCCGAGGTGCTCGACTGGGCCGAAGACATCGTGAACGACGTTGCCCCCGACATCCTGGCTGAAGTCCGGGCCGAAGACGCCAAGCGAGAGGCCAAAGAAGGCCGATTTTGGCGCCGCAAGCGCCGTTAGTCAGCCACCGGTGAAGTTGGGCGGTCGCTTCTCCATGAAGGCCACCATGGCTTCGGTCAGATCGTCCGAGGCCAACATGCCGGCGTTCCAGGTGGCGACATAGTCGAGGCCCTCGGCCACGGTGCGGCCATCGTTGGCCGCCAGCACCGCCTTGGTCCCTTGCACAGCTAATGGAGAGTTGGCGCCGATCTCGTCGGCCAGGGCCCGGGCTTCTTTCATCAACGACTCGTTGCCGTCGTAGACGTGATTCACCAACCCAATAGCGGCGGCACGATCAGCATCGATGTCTTTGCCGGTCAGGGCGAGTTCGGAGAGATGTCCCGCACCAATGATGGCTGGTAGTCGCTGCAGGCTGCCCAGATCCGCCACGATGGCCACCTTGGCCTCACGGACCGAGAAGATGGCGTCTGCGCTGGCCAGCCGGATGTCGCAGGCCGCGATGAGGTCGACGCCACCGCCGATGCAGTAGCCGTGGATGGCGGCGATGACTGGTTTGGGACAGGCCGCCACCGCGGTGATTGAGCGCTGCATGGCGAGCACGGAGGCCCGAGTGACTGACGGCTCGCCGAGCCGTCGACGGCTTGGATCGGCCCGAACCACCTCCGGCCAGGACTGCACCCATAGCCTTCAGGTCAAGGCCTACTGAAAAGTGCGGACCTTTTGCCGCCACGACGACGACTCGGACCGAGTCGTCGTGGCTTAACACCTCCATAGCCCGGGGCAGGTCAGCCCAGAGATCCGGTCCCATGGCATTGCGGGCCTCCGGGCGATCGAGCCAGAGGGTGGCGATGGCCCCGTCCTGTTCGAGAGTGAGCACTTGGGAAGCGAATGGAGCGCCGTCAGCCATAGCTGGCACCTTAATCCTGGGTGGACCCCAAGGGACGGGGCCACACTCTGAAGCGGATCGCACCTCGCTGGCACCGACCATCGATTGCACCGGCCAAAGGCCGATTGAGGCGCCACTACAATGAAGAGAGCCGCGTGATGCACGCGTCCCTGAGAAAGGTCGATTTCCTGCACACGTTCACCCCCGCTGGCTCCTCCAGCCTGGCCGGGCCTACGTGGCTTCAGCACCGCCGCACCGAGAGTGTGGGCGCGTTCGAGGCCATGGCGCTCCCGACCGAGAAGGAAGAGGTCTGGCGCTACTCGCCTATCGATCAGCTGAATCTGGCCTCGTTCCACCCTGTCCTCGGGGCAGCCGACGTCGGCGCCGACGCACTCGAGGTCCTCGGACCGTTGGGTTCTGCCTTTGTCACCGACGTGCTCCGCGATCTCGGCAAGACCAGCGCGACCGTCATTGTCCACAACGGCTCTCCACTGTCGTACGTCACGGGCGAACTACCCGTTGGGGTTGATGTGGCCGGACTGAGCGAGGCCGCACGAGGGCAAGAGCTCTTAGGCGCAGTCATGGTGGGCGGCGACGCTTTCGTGCGACTCAACGATGCCTTTGCCCCCGACGCCGTGATTGTGGATGTACCGGCCGCAGTGCACGTGAGCGATCCCATTGTGGTGGTGCATTGGTGCGATGGGTCAAGTGAGGCCGACGGTACGGACCAAGCACCGGCCACCTTTCCTCGCACCGTGATCCGATTAGGCCCGGGCGCTGAAGCTCAAGTCATCGAAGTCATGGCTGGGGCACCCGGTGGTGCCGACGCTCTGGTTGTGCCGGTCGTCGAACTGAACGTGGAAGAAGCGGCCAACCTCTCGTACGTCTCGATCCAGGTTCTGGGCGATGGGGCCTGGCACATTGGTCGTTTGGCTGGTCGAGTCGAACGCGATGCCACCGTGCGTACGTTCACGGTTGGTCTCGGTGGCTCCTACGATCGCTCACGAACCGACGTTGCCGTTGTCGGCTCCGGTGCGACCAGCCAGCTGCGATCCGCCTATCTCGGTACGGGGGACCAGATTCATGACATCCGGACCCAACAGGACCACGCCGCACCGCGGACCGACAGCGACCTGCTCTGTAAGGGAGCGGTAGCCGGTCACTCCCGCTCGATCTACACCGGCCTTATTCGAGTTCGTCACGGCGCGGTCAAGACCGATGCCCGTCAGACCAATCACAACCTGGTCCTGGATGAGTCGGCCCACGCTGATTCGGTGCCCAACCTTGATATCGAAGAGAATGACGTGCGCTGCAGCCACGCCTCGACCGTTGGGCCCGTGGACGAGGACCAGCGCTACTACTTGGAGTCTCGTGGCGTGCCGCCCGAAGAGGCCGAGCGTCTCATCGTGCTGGGCTTCTTCGACGACATCATCGAGCGTTCGCCCATGACCCAGGTCGTAGAGCGCCTTCGCCGCGAGGTGGGCCTTCGGCTCGCCGTCGCTCTTGGGGTTGGCCAGATCGATGAGGGGGGGAACGAGCATGGGTGAGCGCGTTGTGCTCTGTGCCCCAGCGGAGCTGGCCAAAGGTGAGGCCCGGCGCTTCGACGTAGGCGAATACAGAATCGCCCTCGTCCATGCTCGACGATGGGTTCTTTGCCATTGGTGACCGCTGCAGCCACGAGGACTACTCCTTGGCCGAAGGCGAAGTCTGGGCCAGCGACTGCGAGATCGAATGTCCGCGACACGGTTCGACCTTCGACCTTCGCACCGGAGCGGCCTGTTCTCTGCCGGCCACCAAACCGGTGCCGGTCTACGAGCTCGAGGTGAGCGACGATGCGATTGCCGTGGTGCTGCCATGACGACGACAGCTGCCACACCTGAGTCCAACCAGGCCAAGGTCGACCACGAGCTCGTGATTGAAGGGCTCTGTGCCGAGGTGGTCGGACGACAAGTGCTCTTTGACGTGGACCTCACCGTCCGCAGCGGTGAGGTCCATGTGGTGATGGGACCGAACGGGTCAGGGAAGAGCACCTTGGCGCATGCCTTGATGGGTCGCCCGGGCACCACAGTGACGAGGGCAGTGTGCGGCTGGACGGTACCGAGCTCATTGGGCTTCCGAGTTGGCAACGAGCTCGAGCCGGGCTGTTCTTGGCCTTGCAACAGCCCATTGAAGTCCCAGGCGTCACCCTTGAGGCCATGCTGGGAGACGCCACGGCGGGACTTCGCTGGCGCACCATCGCGCTCTCGGAGCTGGCGGGCCCGGTTATCCGAAGAAGCCAAGGCCATTGGCTTTGAAGATCGATTCATGGCCCGCCCGCTCAACGTTGATCTTTCTGGCGGGGAACGCAAGCGCAACGAGATGGTGCAACTCGGCGTGCTGCGCCCGCCGTTTTGCGTGCTGGACGAGATCGACTCCGGCCTCGACGTCGACGCTTTGGGTGCGGTGGCTCGCCGCCTTGAGTCGGCCACCGAGCCAGTGGGGCCTTGGCGTGGTGGCCGTGACCCACTTCCAACGGCTGTTGGTCGAACTGAAGGCCGACGCCATCCATGTGCTCGTGGGCGGACGCATTGTGGCCAGTGGTGGTCCAGAACTGGCCACCGAGCTCGAGCACACGGGCTACACCGCCTACGGACCTGACGCAAAATTGCATTCCTGAACTGGGCCTTGAAGCGTGGAAATGGTCGAACGTTTTTTGCTCGGGCGCCACCATCTGCGCAGTTCAGCACGCTACCGTTGTCGGCTATGGCAAACGGTCGTCCACCGGGCGACGCGTCAGAGCCTCCCTCACCAAAATCACGCGGCAGCGCCGCGCAATGAAGGAGGACTTCGCGAACTCGGCTCGAAGATTCGGTGGTGGCTCTTCGGGCTCGGTCGCCAACGAGCAAGGACTGCGAAGTCTGGGCCAACGAATCGACCAGCACCAGAGCCGGCACTCCAAGCAGCGAGGCAAAAAGGGCGGGCTCGCTCGTTGGAGCACCAAGCGCAAGGTCTGCACCGGGATCGCCGCCGTTGCCATTGTGGCCCTCGCTCGGCCGTCGCAGGCGGCTACGGCTACCTGCGCTACCGCTTCGACCAGATCCCGAAACAACACATTGCCGACGAACAAGCAAGCGGCCAGCGGTCAACCCTTCAACATGCTGGTCCTTGGTTCAGACTCTCGGGTGGGCGAGTCGAGCAGTGCCTTTGGCTCAGCTTCGGTCGTGACCGGCCAACGCAGCGACGTCATCCAGATCTGGCACGTTGATCCCAAAACCAAACAGATCGCAGTGATGTCCATTCCGCGCGACACCTTGGTCAACATGGTGGGATCTGACATCGAGCATGTTCGGGGAGCACAACCGCATCAACTGCGGCCTACAACTCCGGGGCCAACCAGTTGGTGGCCACCATCCAGGCCAACTTCGGCATTCCCGATCAACCACGTGGTCCAGGTGGACTTCGGCGGGTTCCAGGGTGCGGTCAATGCCTTGGGCGGCGTGAAGATGAACTTCAACTATCCCGCTCGTGACGCCTACTCAGGTCTGAACATCACCCAGACAGGGTGTCAGCTTTTGAACGGAACACAAGCGCTGGCCGTGGCTCGCAGTCGTCACTATGAGTACTACGCCAACGGCTATTGGCAGTCAGACGGCAGCGGTGACTACGGCCGTATCGATCGCCAGGACGCGTTTTTGAAGTCGCTCATCTCCTCGGCCAAGTCGAAGGTCAACCCTCTTACCGTGAACGCCTTCATCGGGTCGCTGCCCCAGGGCGTGGTGATCGACGATGGCTTCAGCCTGGGTGAGTTCACCGGGCTCGCCCTCGACTTTCACAGCTTCGACCCGACTGCGCTGCAAACCCAGACCATGCCAACCGAGTCCATTGGCTACGTCTCGCCGTGGGGCGACGTGTTGTTCGCGGAGCAACCCGACGCGCAGCAGATGCTGGTCAATATCTTCGGCGACTCACTGACTGAACCGACCGATCCCGCACCGAACACGGATCTTGAGTCGGTGCCGCCGCCGGCAAGTGACGACGACCACAACCACGACGGCCGGCGCGTCGAGTCCAGCACAACGCCGAGCGCCACCACACCGACGACGGCACCTCCGCCGTCGTTCGACCCGACTCCCTGCTGAACAGTTAGGAAGCGGTGGCCTCGGTGGTCGAGGCCGTGCGCGATGTCGTCGAGTCCTTGGGTCAAGGTGTTCCAACTCAAGGTGGCGCACTTGATGCGGACTGGGAACTTCACCACGCCTTGCAGAGCCGCCAGCTCTCCCAACTCGCGTAACGTGGCCGCACTGTCGGGCACGCCCTCACGGTCCTTCGTTCTCATCAGCCCCAAGGGCCGCACCGTGGATCGACATCATCCCCTTGAAGGTGTCGATCAGGCGGTGTACCTCGTCGAGCGACTTGCCTTTGACTGCAGCCGACATCAGCGAGGCCGACGACTGGCTGATGGAGCACCCGTGCCCCCGATTTTGAGATCGGCCAACGTGTCGCCGTCGACCATCAACGTCACGACGACCTCGTCGCCGCAGAGCGGATTGAAGCCTTCGACCCGGTGAGCGGGAGGCGAGGCCGACTCGCCTCGGTTACGCGGTGAGCGGTAGTGGTCGAGGATGATCTCGCGGTAGAGCTCTTCGAGGTCAGGCATGACGTCTCCAGTGGTGGGTGACCGATGACGATCAGGCCTCGGTCAACCGAATAACTTACCGGCTGCCTTCAACCCCTCGATCAAGACGTCGATGTCGTGCTCATCGTTGTAGAGACCAATGGAGGCCCGAGCCGTGGCGTTGACCCCGAGCACTCGCATAAGTGGCTTGGCGCAGTGGTGGCCCGGGCGTACGCAGACACCGTGTTGATCGAGGACTTGGGCCAGGTCATGGGCGTGCACGTCGCGGTAGGCCAAATGAGATCACGCCACCTCGGTCTTCACCAGCGGGCGGACCGAAGACCTGGCACGTCATCACCGAGTTCGTCGGCCAGGGTGTCGAGGGCGTAGGTCGTGAGGGCCTGCTCGTGGGCCCGCAGCCGAGCCATCGACAGCTCGGTCAGATATTCAACGGCAGCTCCGAGGCCGACGGCTTCGGCGATCGGTGGTGTACCGGCCTCGAAGCGATCGGGAGGTTCGGCCGGGAGAAAGCGGTCGAGACGGACATCCAAGATCATGCCGCCGCCGCCCATGAACGGGGGCATCGACTCCAAGACTTCTTGGCGACCCCAGAGCACGCCGATCCCGGTTGGACCCATCATCTTGTGGGCCGAGAAGGCCAAGAAGTCGACGCCCAGGGCCTGCACGTTGGTCGGCATATGGGGTACGGACTGTGCCCCGTCGGCCAGAACCAGTGCGCCGGCTTGGTGGGCCACCTCGGTGATCTGCGCCAACGGATTGATGGTGCCGAGCACGTTCGACATGGCGGTGAGGCTGCGACCAGCTTGGCCCCGTCCACCAGCCGATCGAGATTGGTCAGGTCCAGTCGGCCATGCGCCGTCGATCGGGATGTAGCGAAGCTCGACTCCCTTTTCTTGGGCCAGCTGCAACCACGGCACCATGTTGGAGTGGTGCTCCATCTCGGTCAGCACCACAACGTCACCCGCCACCAAGTTGGAGCGGCCCCAGGACTGCGCCACCAGGTTGATGGACTCAGTGGCGTTCTTGGTGAAGACCACCTCGCGGTCGGGCCGGGCCGAACCGATGAAGTGGCCGACCAGCATGCGGGCCCGCTCGTAGAGGGCGGTGGCTTCTTCGGCCGTCACGTAGACGCCCCGGTGGACGTTGGAGTGGCTGTTCTCGTAGTACCGCTCCATCGCGTCAGCACCGGACGGGGCTGGAGGGCGGTGGCGGCCGAGTCCAGGTAGACGATGGGCCGATCGTGAACGGTTCGCGAGAGAAGGGGGAAGTCCTTTCGGAGCAGCTCCACGTCGAAGGGTCGGAGCAGCGGGGAGGGGAGCACAGTCATATCAGGACCGCCATTCGTCGTAGCCACCGGCTTCGATGCGTGCCGCCAACTCCGGGCCGCCGCTCTCTGCAATTCGACCGTCCACCAAGAGGTGGACCCGGTCGGGCACGAGTTCTTCTAAGAGTCGCTGGTAGTGGGTCACCACCAGAACCCCAAGCTCGGGCCGCTCTTCTTTGACGGTGCTGCACGCCCCGACCGACCACCCGCAAGGCATCGATGTCGAGGCCCGAGTCGGTCTCGTCCAAGATGGCCAGACGAGGCTGCGAGCAGCGCCATCTGGAGGATCTCGTTGCGCTTCTTCTCGCCGCCGCTGAAGCCCTGATTGAGGTGGCGCTCGCCGAAGGCGGGATCCATCCCGAGCCGCTCCATCCATTCCGATCATGGCGAAGCGGACCTCCAGACCGAGATGTCGTCGCCTTTGCGGGCGGACATGGCCTGGCGCAGAAACTGGGTGACCGAGACGCCCTCGATGGACTCGGGGTACTGAAAGGCCAAAAACATCCCGGCCTTGCCTCGAACGTCGGTGGCCCAACTGGTCACGTCTTCGCCGTCAAAGCGAATGGATCCGGCCGTGACCTCGTAGGCCGGATGACCCATCAAGGTGGCGGCCAAGGTTGACTTTCCCGCCCCGTTCGGGCCCATGATGGCGTGGACCTCGCCGGCGCCGACGATCAGATCAACGCCTTTCAAGATCTCGGTGTCATCGACCGAAACGTGGAGTCCGGCGATCTCAAGGAGCGGGGTCACAGCTAAAAGCTTACCTCTTTGGTCAGGATTTGAACACAGGGCAAATGACGTTGGCCAGGCCCAGTTCTGCCTCTCGGTTGCTTGTCCGACGACACACCTCGGTGGTGGCGGCCTGGGCTGGAAAAACAAGAGCGGGCTACCAGCCCCGTGCGACCCACTCGTCCAGGTGGGGGGACTCGGTCCCGACCGTGGTGGCACTGCCGTGACCGGGGAGGACGACGGTTGTCGCAGGAAAAACCGAGAAGATCCGATCCTCCAGCGACGAGATGATGGTGGCGAAATCGCCCCCTTCGAAGCTGGTGTTGCCGGGACCGCCGGGAAAGAGGGTGTCGCCGGTGAAGAGAAGGGGCGTGCCTTCGAGCGTGAAGCACATCGACCCTGGCGTGTGGCCCGGGCGTGGCCAATGGTCCGCATCTGCAGGTCACCCACCGTCGAGCATGACGTCGTCGTCCAGGACCAGGTCGTAGGAGGGCGAGCATGTCGGCGTCGGCCGCGGTCACGGCGACCGAGATGCCAGCCTCTCGCACGGCCGGGACGGCCTGGATGTGGTCCCAATGGCCGTGGGTCTCCACCACCTGGGTCACCCCCAGGGTGCGACAGACCTCCAGGAGGGCCTCGTGCTCGTTGGCGGCGTCGATGAGCAGGGCCTCGCCGCTCCGGCGGCACCGCACCACGTAGACGTTGTTGTCCATAGGGCCCACCACCATCTGGTGGACCTCGGCTCTGGCGTCTTCCCAGATCTTTTCGAGGTCTCCCACCAGGCCAGGATCCCACAGAGACGCGGCACGAGCATCCTCGGCGGGTGGTCGAAACCGGCCGGCTTCTGGTAGACAGCCCTTTGGAAGTGGCCGGTCGTCGGTGATCCGACCGTTAGGCCGCAGATCCCAAGGGGGAGCACCCGCACATGAACTTCGCCTTCAGTGACGAGCAGGAAGAGCTGCGCACGGCCGTGCGCCGGTTCCTGGACGAGAAGTCGCCCGAGACCGAGGTCCGGCGGCTGATGGAGACCGAGGACGGCTACGACCCGGCCGTCTGGAGCCAGATGGCCGAGCAGCTCGGCCTGCAGGCGCTGACCATCCCCGAGGAGTACGGCGGCTCGGGCTTCTCCTACGTCGAGCTGATCGTGGTCCTGGAGGAGATGGGCGCCGCCCTTGCTGTGCGCCCCCTACTTCTCCACCGTGGTCCTGGCCGCCAACGCCATGCTTGCCTCGGGCGACGACCTCGGCCATGAAGGACCTCCTGCCCGGGCATCGCATCGGGCGAGACCATCGGCACCCTGGCCATCACCGAGGACATCGGTCGCTGGGACTTCGACGGCATCACGCTCGGAGGCGACGCCAGCCCGAGGCCGAGTGGGTCGCTGAACGGCGACAAGATGTTCGTGCTCGACGGCCACATGGCCGACCTGATCCTGGTGGCGGCCCGCACAGCCGACGGGCGTGAGCCTCTTCGCCGTCGAAGGGCGACGCCGAGGGTCTGACGCCGGACCTCGCTGCCCACCATGGACCAGACCCGCAAGCAGGCCCGGCTCGAGTTCGACAACACCCCGGCCCGCGTTGATCGGTGACCGACGGCGACGGCTGGGCCGGCACTGTCCAAGATGCTCGACCTGGCCGCCGTGGCCCTGGCCGCCGAGCAGGTGGGCGGGGCGCAGCACGTGCTCGACATGGCCGTCGAGTACGCCAAGGTCCGGGTCCAGTTCGGCCGGCCGATCGGCAGCTTCCAGGCCATCAAGCACAAGTGCGCCGACATGCTGCTTGGAGGTCGAGTCGGCCAAGTCGGCCGCCTACTACGCCGGTTGGGCCGCGGCCGAGGACTCCGACGAGCTGCCGGTCGTGGCCAGCCTGGCCAAGTCCTACTGCTCCGAGGCCTACTTCCACGCCGCGGCCGAGAACATCCAGATCCACGGCGGCATCGGCTTCACCTGGGAGCACCCCGCCCACCTGTACTTCAAGCGGGCCAAGATCGTCCGAGCTGCTCTTCGGCGACCCGACCTACCACCGCGAGCTGCTCGCCCAGCGCATCGGTATCTAGTGACGGGGCCTTGGCGGCTCCTGGATGGACCCGCCGGGCTGCTGCACACCTATACGACATCGGTCGCTGCCGGGCTCGCCCGGCCGGACCCGCTCTGCTGCTCGACCCACGACCTGCCGCGAGTCAAAGACGGTGGCAACGACGTCGGGCGCACCTTTCCAGCTCTTGCTGATCGTCTAGCCCAAGAGTCGGGCTGGCGGGTGGTGACCGGCACGCTGCGCGGGGCGGGGGATCGGAGGGCGAGTTCTCGCCGCAGGGCTGGATGGAGGACATGGAGTTCCTTCTCGAGCCAGCTTGGTGGCCGAGGACGAGCCGGTCTGGATCGTTGGCTTTGGCCTCGGCGGTGCGCTTGGCCTTGCGTCTGGCCGCCAGCCACGAGCGGGTGCGAGGGGTGGCCTGCTCTGGGCACGGCCTCTGATCTGTCGACCTGGGCCGATTCGCCGTCCACCTGGTCACCACGTGTCGGTGGACCGGCGTATCCACGAGACGCACTTCCCGCCCGATGAACAGCCTGGGCCCAGGAGTTCATCGATCTCCGTCCCCTCGATGCGGCGCAGGCGCTGCAAGGACGACCGCTCTTGGTCGTGCAAGGGGCCGACGACCCTGACGTCCCGACCGATGCCGCCCTTGCGCTGGTTGCCGCGGCCACCGGTCCGGTTGACCTGCGGGTCGTGCACGGTGCCGGCCACTGGTTGCGAGCAGATCCTCGGGTGGTGGCCACCCTGGTTGGGTGGCTGGAGCGCCAGCGCTGAGGCCGGCGCTCAATTAACCGAGGGCGTTATCGATGGCGTCGCGCAGCTCTTGGGCCGCTTCTTTTGGGCTGCGGGCAGAGGTGAGATAAGCGGACCACCACGAAGTGTCGAGCTCCGGCCCCGGCCAGATCCGGCACCGTCTCAGGCGATGACCGCGCCGGTGACGAAGACGGGGACCGACGATTTGGCCGTGGCTTCGGCTGATGTACCACAGGCCGGTGCCCGGCCGTCCAGGCTTGGTCGGAGTGGGCACGACCGGACCGGCCGAGATGTAGTCGATCGGCTCGTCCTGGGTGCGCTCGAGGTCGCGCGCTCGTGGGTGGAACGACCGACGATGGCATGGTCACCCAAGATGCGCCGGGCCAAACGCGGGGGCAGCGTCGTCCTGGCCCACGTGGACGCCGTCGGCTCCGATCGCCAAGGCCAGATCAGGACGATCGTTCATAATGAACGGCACCCCGAGGTCGTGGCACACCGCCTTGGCCAACTGGGCCCGAGCCAGCAGCGGCTTGGCGTCCAGCTCCTTGTCTCGCGCAGTTGGACCACGTCCACGCCCCCGGCGATGCAGTCTGCCAGGAACTGGGCCAGGTCGGGACGATCGGGCGTGCACAGATAGAGCCGCCGCTGACCGAGAGCGGCCCGGGTTGTTCACGCCTTGGCTTTGGCGGCCGCCTTCATGGCCTGCTTGTATGCTCGGACCTTGGCCAGACTCTCGGGCCCGGTGATATCTGCCACCGACAGGTACGAACCCTTTTCACCGAAGGGCTGCGAGACCTGTTCCCAACCCTTTGGTCGCACGCCCAGCTGCTTGCCCAAGAGGGCCACGAAGATACGCGCCTTTTGTTCTCCG
Organism: uncultured Acidimicrobiaceae bacterium; assembly: GCA_963803215.1. Classification (GTDB taxonomy): domain Bacteria; phylum Actinomycetota; class Acidimicrobiia; order Acidimicrobiales; family RAAP-2; genus CAWDLP01. The sequence goes on along the minus strand of CAWDLP010000004.1, from coordinate 346,096 downwards.
AACCCGGGCAGGGCCTTCACGTTGGCCAGGAGTTGGGCCCCGTCTTTGGCGTCGCTCCACACTCGGGACGGCGTCGCCACCGTACTGGTCCACCAGGACTTGGCACAGCGCTTGCACCCGACCGGCCATTGAACCGGGAAACCGGTGCAGCGCTGGGCTCTTGGAAAACACCGCCAGCGAGCTTGGCCGGGTCCATGGCGGCCATATCGGCGGCGTCGAGGGGTCGTCCGAGCCGCTTGGCCACCACTCGGCCGGTCCGGCGAAAGGCCTTTTCGAGCAGGATCTGCTGATCGAGCACCATGCCGATAAGCAGGGCCAAGGGTCGTGCGTGAGGAGTTCGTCGGCCTCGGGTTTGCCGGCCAGTTGAGAGGTTACGTCGGGCCATGGTCCGAGCTTAGAGGGCTGCGATCCGACCTGGCCGTGTCCGGGCCCAGTTAAGGGCAGAATCATGCCGTGCACATTCCAGCGAAGGTTGACTACGGCATCCGAGCCCTGCTGACACTGACGGCGGCGGGCGTCCCCAGACGGCGGAGTCACTGGCCGCAGAGCAGGGATTGCCGGCTCGATTCTTGGGCGCGATCTTGGCCGATCTGCGCCGTGTCGGGCTGGTGGCCAGCCAACGTGGCGCCGAGGTGGCTATCGCTTGGCCCGAGCGCCCGAACTCATTACCGTTGGCCGATGTGATCCGTGCCCTCGACGGGCCCTTGGCTGAGGTTCGGGGTTTTCGACCCGAGGCGACCGAGTACTCGGGCGCGGCCCCAATCTGCAAGAGATCTGGGTGGCGGTCCGAGCGTCGCTGCGATCCGTGCTGGAGTCGGTCACCTTGGCCCAGGTAGTCGAAGGCAACCTGCCGAAATCGGTGACGGCACTCACCGCTGACCCCGACTCGTGGTCACCGCACTAGTAGCTGGCGAGTGCAGTCATCAACTGGCCCACCGACGTCCGGGTTTATGGCGCCGGTGAGGATGGAGCGCGATGTGGTCTCGTTGCCACTGGGAGCCCGATCGAGGCGTGCTCAAGGCAGACGGTGGAGCCGGGTGCAAGAGAGATCGTTGGACCAGCGCTCGAGCCCTCGGGCAAACCGACCACTTGGGTGCCCTGATGCAACGTGGCGGGGCCAGCGCCCCCGTCGGGCCGGGTTGACCCTCTCACCACGCTGGGCAATCCACGCTCAGACACCACGGTGACACGGAAGAACCAGCGTCCAGATGGGATCGGTTCTCTCATGGTGCCGCCAGCCGGGAGGAAGACTGATCCGGTGCGGTCAGTCGTCGAGGCACAGAGAGCCTCGCCTCGAATGCGTTCTGTCACTTTGGAAGAGCTCACGACGGCGCGCCCTGGTCGAGCAATGCTCGCGCCGGCCGATAGACCGCCGGTACCAAGCGGCCACTGGCGCTGACGAGGAGGCCGCTGCTCGGATGGCTTCCGGCCCGCACCGTTGGAATGAAGAGCGGAAGGACCCGGGAGGCCAGATCGTCTGGATACGGACCCGGAGAGATGAGCGGCAACGGCAAGAGCGTGTCCCAGACGTAGTCGTCTGATGAGGTGGACCCGAGCGCTGACCAGTCTTTTGTCGTGGTGGCCAACTGCAACTTTGCCGTCCGACCTTCGCTGACCTCGTTGATGTACGCGGTGTTGACACTGACCAAGATGAGGTAACCAGCCACCAGGCCGAGACCGAGGGCCAGAGCCACCGGTTTGAGCCACGGTCGGGATCTCCGTGCTTCGCCGATCCACGCTCGCAACGATGGAATGAATGAAGGTGCCGGTCGAATCGGCCGTGTTTCCTGCGATGGTAGGAGTACCGAAGGCTACGGCCATGCAGAGGACGAAGACGATGAGCGCGGGCAGAAGGTCGGAGTAGGTCGTGCCGAAGATGGCACCGAAGACGCTGGCCCGAGCTTCACCGTGAACGACGGCCAGGCCGAGCAACGAAACTGCGGCCACGACCCAGGCCTTGTAGGCGTCGCGTTGTCGCACCATGCTCACGACAAAGAGAAGAAGCATGATCTGGAGAGCGGCCAAGACGGAGTGACTGCTCACCACTTGATAACTCGGGGCGGGGTACGTGAACCCGAAGATCGACGCACTGAAACCTTGGGTGACGGCCACATCGATGTAGTGCCACAGCACGTCAATTCCCGGCTTGGGGCTGAGGGGGTAGGCCGCATGATGCGTGACACGCCAGCCCAAAGCAAGAACCAACGGGACCAAAAAGGCCAGCCAGACGTACCAACGAGAGACGAAAAAGGAGCACGCCTGGCGGACCGTTCGGACCCGAGGGCTGTAAAGCACCTCGAGGAGCACGCCAGCCACCAGCGAGAGTCCGACGATCTCGGAGAAACCGAGCCCGACGGTGAAGGCAACGACCGCTGGTATGAGCTCGGTCCACTCGCCGTTTTCTTCGAACCGTAGGTAAAAGAGCAAGGCCACGAGTCCGAGTACGCCCGAGACCAAATAGGTCAGCGAGGCTGACCACCAGGCCAATGTGGCCGTGCTGATGACGGACCATCCGATCAGTCCAACAAGCACCACCATGAGCCAACTGGGTGCGATGAGACGAACCATGACCCGCCAGCACAAGAAGAGGAGCAGGGCGAAGGCGATGGATTCAATGGCCACAGCCGGCCATCGAGCAATCGGATCGCTCTGGGCCACCAGCCAATCCACCAACCGCAGGCCAGGATAGAAGTGACCCGCATCACCAGCGGAGAGGTAGCTCCATCCAAAGCCGATCCTGTGCACCACGGCAAAGTTGATGGTGTCGTCGCGAAAGTAACCGACAGAACTGAGCAGCCACACGGCTCGACCTACGCACGCAACGATGACAATCCAGATCGAACGGTTGATCCAGACCGAGTTGCGGCGATGGTCTTGGGGATGACTATCTGGTGGCGTTGACGCCGAACTCCCCCGTAGCGTCACCGCAGCAGTGTAGGGGCGTTCCTAGGCGGTGAAGGGTTCTCTGGCCTCGGCATCAATGCCAAGCGTCACGATGGCCTTGGCCACTGTTTCGGCCGTGATGGCGCCTTGGCGCAGCAGCTCGGACAGCACGCCCACGACAACGTGGGCGGCGTCAACCTCGAAGTGGCTGCGCAGGGCGGGCCGAGCGTCTGACCGTCCGAAGCCATCGGTGCCGAGAGAGAGAAAGGGTCGTTCAATGAAGCGCGAGACCTGATCGGGCACGGCTCGCAGATAGTCCGTCACCGCCACGACCGGTACGTCACTTTGGCCCAATGCTTCGGTGACAATGGCGGTGCGCTTGGTCTCTTCGGGGTGAAGGCGATTCCACCGCTCGGCCGCGACGGCATCCATCCGAAGGTTGGTCCATGAAGTGACCGACCACGTGTCGACTGAGATCTGCCAGCGCTCAGCCAACATGGCTTGTGCCTCTTCGGCTATCTGCCACATCGGGCCCGAAAACAAAATGGTGGCCTGGCCCTTCGGCTTCGTGACCAAAGCGGGCGGCGTGAAGCGGTAAAGACCGTCGATGATGCCCTGTCGAATCAGCGTGCCCTCGTCGCCGCCCGGGAGGGCCGGCATCTTGTAGTTCTCGTTGTAGAGCGTGAGATACCAAAATCGATCTTCGGGGGCCGGTCCCATCATGCGGGTAATGGCGTCGTCAACGATGACCGCGACCTCGTAGGCGAAGGCGGGGTCGTAGATGACGGCGGCCGGATTCACCGAGGCCAGAAGGGGCGAGTGGCCGTCGTCGTGCTGGAGCCCTTCACCTTGCAATGTGGTCCGCCCCGCCGTGCAACCAGCCAATATGCCTCGACCCCGCATGTCGCCAAGGGCCCAGGTCAGGTCACCAACGCGTTGAAATCCGAACATCGAGTAGAAGAGAAAGACCGGCAGCATCGGTCGACCCCAGGTGGCGTAGGCCGTGGCCAAGGCAGTGAACGAAGAAAGAGCGCCCGCCTCGGTGATGCCCTCTTCAAGCACTTGTCCCGACGCGCTTTCGGCGTAGTTGAGCGGCAGATCGGCATCCACCGACACGTAGTGCTGTCCGTCGGGCGCGTAGATCTTGGCTTCGGCGATGATGGCTTCGAGACCGAAGGTCCGAGCTTCGTCGGAAACGATGGGCGCCACATATGACCCCAGGGTGGGATCGCGGACGAGATTTCGGAGCAGCCGTGCAAACGCCATTGTGGTCGAGGCCTCTTGGTTTCCCGAACCGGCGGTGAGATCGTCGTAGACCTTGGCGTCGGGTAGTACCGGTGGGGCGGAACGCACGACCCGATGAGGTACGGATCCGGCCAGCACCTTGCGCCGAGCCATGAGGTAGTCGTGCGCTTGCGTGCCAGGTTCGGGCCGAAAGTACGGCGGCATATCGGCTTCGAGAGCAGCGTCTGGAATCTCGTCGCTCAAGTAGAGCCGATCACGCAAGGTCAAAAGCTGCGCTTTGGTCATCTTTTTGATTTGGTGGGTGGCGTTTCTGGCTTCAATCTGGGGCCCGAGCGTCCACCCCTTGATGGTCTTGGCCAAGATCACCGTGGGTGCGCCCCGTTGTTCGGTCGCCAACTTGTAAGCGGCGTAGAGCTTTCGGTAGTCGTGCCCTCCACGCGGCAGGTTGCGCAGATCGTCGTCGGTCAGATGTTCGACCATCTTGCGGAGCCGGGGATCGGGACCGAAGAAGTGCTCTCGGATGTAGGCCCCCGATTCAACGGCCAGCTTTTGGTACTCGCCGTCGACGGTCGTATTCATCTTGTTCAAAAGAACACCGTCAACATCTCGAGCTAACAACTCGTCCCAGCGTGAACCCCAGATGACCTTGATGACATTCCACCCCGCACCCCGGAACACGGCCTCTAACTCTTGGATGATCTTGCCGTTGCCCCGAACTGGTCCGTCCAGGCGTTGAAGGTTGCAGTTGACGACAAAGATCAAATTGTCGAGGTGTTCGCGGCCGGCTACGCCTAGCGCGCCAATGGACTCGGGCTCGTCCATTTCGCCGTCACCGACAAAACACCAGACTCGACTGGCGCTCGTATCAGCCAGGCGCCTCGAGTGGAGGTATCGGTTGATGTGGGCTTGATACACCGCATTAATTGGCCCGAGCCCCATCGAGACAGTCGGGAACTCCCAGAACTCAGGCATGGAGCGGGGATGGGGATAGCTCGGCAGTCCATGTCCACCGACTTCCCGGCGAAATCCGTCCAGCTGATCTTCGTCCAAGCGGCCTTCGACGTAGGCCCGGGCGTAGATGCCAGGAGAGGCGTGGCCCTGAATAAAGACCTGATCACCGGGTCCGCCATCGTCCTTTCCTCGGAAGAAATGGTTAAAGCCAACCTCATAGAGCGCAGCCGAACTGGCGTAGGTCGAGAGATGTCCACCAATTCCTTCACTGCGAGCGTTGGCTCGCACAACCATGGCAGCCGCGTTCCAACGGATAAAAGCTCGAAGTCGCCGCTCGAGATACTCGTCGCCTGGAAACCATGGTTCGGCGTCGGCCGCAATGGTGTTGACATAGGGCGTCGACACCGTGGCTGGGAAGTCGACCTGCTGGGTGCGAGCTCGCTCTAAGCAATTTCATCAAGAGATAGCGAGCACGACTCCGGCCGTGATGCTCGACCACGGCGTCAAAGGAGTCGAGCCACTCCGACGTCTCGTCTGGATCGATGTCGGGAACTTGATGAGATATCCCGTCAAACAACACATGCCTAACTTACCGCTCTCGTGTGGGACTGGTGCGTTGGGAAACGCCCCATCGAGTGACGGCGACGTAGTAGCAATGTGCGGTGCCCTCCGCGACTCCAGCAATCGTCGTTTATACCGACGGATCCTGTCGGGGCAACCCTGGTCCAGGGGGCTGGGCCTGGGCCGTGCCCAACGGTTCGTACGCCAGCGGGGCGGCAGCTCACACCACCAATCAGCGCATGGAGGTGACGGCTGCTTTTGAAGCCATCCGCGCCCTTACCGAAGGTATGGCCGAGGGCGAGACATTAGAGGTGGTGAGCGACTCCACCTACGTCGTGAACTGTTTCAAGCAACGGTGGTGGGCCGGATGGCAGCGTCGGGGCTGGCGGAACTCCCAGAACAAGCCCGTGGCGAACCGAGACCTCTGGGAGCCGATGATTGAGCTGGCGCTCCGCCCCGAGCACCCCGTCACATTCCGCTGGGTCAAAGGGCACTCGGGCGACAAGTGGAACGACGTGGTCGATGAACTAGCCACCACGGCCGCCGACACCGGGTCTGGCGTCACCAGCCCTTGAGCGAGACCTGCTCAGAGCGGGCTCAGTTGGTCGGCGGTCAGTAGGACCCGTACCATCGCGGCCATGGAGCTCAACGGAATTTCAGCCATTGTGACTGGTGGGGCCTCGGGCCTCGGCGCCGCCACGGCCCGCGCTCTCTCGGCCGAGGGGGTTCGGGTCACGGTCTTTGACCGCAATGAGATCGGGGCCAAAGAGGTAGCTGACGAGGTGGGAGGCGACTACGCCGTTGGTGACGTCACCGAACCTGACGACTGTCAACGCGCCGTCGATCAAGCGGCCATTGGTGGGGCCCTGCGCATGGCGGTCAACTGCGCTGGCACCGGGTGGATCGGACGTGTCATCAATCGAGATGGTTCTCCACACGACCTCGGTGCCTTTGAGTTCATCCAGAAATTGAACGTCATTGGCACGTTCAACGTGATGACAAAGGCGGCGTCCGCCATAGCGCAAACAACCGCTGATGAGAACGGCGAGCGGGGAGTGATCATCAACACAGCGTCAGTGGCCGCCCTCGATGGCCAGATCGGTCAACTGGCCTACTCAGCCTCGAAGGGGGCCATTGTGGGCATGACCCTGCCAGCGGCCCGAGACCTCTCTGTGGTCGGAATCCGTGTGTTGGCCATCGCTCCGGGAATGTTCGATACCCCACTGCTAGCCATGATGCCCGACGAGCAGCGAGAGATCTTGGGCCAGTCCGTATTATTCCCCAAGCGCCTCGGCGACCCAGTTTGGTACGGCCAGCTCACCGTTGACATCGCCAAGAATCCCTATCTCAATGGTGAACTGATTCGACTCGACGGTGGCATTCGCATGCCGCCGAAGTAGAGAAACCGCACCATGAAGTTCGTAGAGGCAAACGGTGTCCGTCTTTCGGCCCTTGGTCTTGGCACCTGGCAGTTCGGATCGGGCGAGTGGGGCTACGGCACCTCGTACGCCAACGACATCGCGCCGGCCATTGTGCATCACTCGCTCGATGCGGGCGTGAACCTGATCGATACGGCTGAGGCCTACGGCTTTGGCCGGTCCGAGCAGATTGTCGGGCGAGCCTTGTCCCAACGCCGCCAAGAGGCGGTGGTAGCGACCAAGTTGTTCCCGATCTTGCCGTTTGACCCGATCGTGGACCATCGCATCAAAGGCAGCTTGCGCCGTCTTGATGTGGACGTCATCGATCTTTACCAGGTGCACTGGTCGAATCCAGTCGTGCCCAACAAGCCGACGATGGCGGCCTTGGCCAAGGCCCAGAGTGAGGGGCTGATCACCCACGTTGGCGTCAGCAATTTCTCGCTGGCCAAGTGGCAGGAGGCGGAGAAGAATCTCGGAGGACCGGTGCTCTCCAACCAGGTTCGCTACAGCTTGCTTGACCGTCGGCCTGAAGAGGAGCTGCTGCCATGGGCCCAAGCCAACGATCGGGTCATCATCGCCTACAGCCCACTGAGCCAAGGTCTACTTTCAGGTCGCTACGACGCCGATCATCTCCCGAAGGGCATGCGGGCTTCGACGGCGGGCTTCTTGCCTGAAAATGTGGCGAAGGTCACGCCCCTCATCGAGGCGTTGCGCCAAGTTGCGGCGGCTCACGACGCAACCTGTAGCCAGGTGGCGCTGGCGTGGCTGATGCGACGTCCCAATGTGGTGGTGATCCCTGGTGCTTCCAGCGTGGAGCAGGCAGCGGCCAACGCCGCTGCAGCTGACATCGATCTCAACGATGATGAAGATCAAGCTCTGACGAGCGCTTCGGATGCACTCCATCTGATCTCGGGACGGGCTGGCGCGACGGCCGTCGCCAAATTAAGGGTGGAGCGAGCCTTCGGACGCATCACACGGACCATTGGGGGCCTTTACTCCTGAGGGAGGCAGCCTGCTCAAACGGTAGGGTGGATGAAACGCCGGCGTAACCATTGGGAGGCCCGGTTCGACCAGTGAGGAGGTGACGATGACAGAACAAAGCGAGTTCGACATCGTCGTCATCGGAGGCGGGCCCGGCGGCTACGCCACTGCCCTTTATGGCGCCGCCGCCGGTCTTTCGGTAGCGATCGTCGAGCGGGACAAGGTAGGAGGCACCTGCCTTCACCGCGGCTGTGTGCCAGCCAAAGAGTTTTTGGAGACGGCCACCGTGCACCGAGCCGTGGTTGGGGCCGGCGAGTTCGGAATAACAGTGGGTGAACCATCGCTCGATTTCTCGATCAGCCAAGACCGGAAAAACGCCGTGGTCGATCAGCTCTACCGAGGTCTGGCTGGCCTGTTGAAGGGCCGCAAGGTCACCGTCTTGAGCGGCACCGGTACCTTGTTGGCCGATCGTCGGGTTCGGGTCATTGACGGGGACGATGCTGGCCGGGAGATCGCCGGCTCCCATGTCGTCTTGGCCGCAGGATCGGTGCCTCGCACGCTTCCTGGCCTCGATATCGACGGCAAGCTGGTTCTGACCTCAGACGAATTTCTCGACCTCACCCACGTGCCCGCGTCAGTGGCAGTGGTCGGGGGTGGCGCCATTGGGTGCGAGTTCGCCTCGCTTCTCTCTGACCTCGGCTCCCAGGTCACGATTGTTGAGGCCCTCGATTCAATCCTGGCTGGGGTCGATCCTGACGTCGCTCGTGTGGTGGCGCGGTCGTTTGCCAAACGGGGCATTGTCATCAAGACCGGTGTCCAAGTTCACGGCCACACTCCTCGCAAAGACAGCACGAGCACCGTGGTCCAGTACGGCGAAGGGGAAGAGGTTGACGTCGAGGCCATCGTGGTCTCAGTGGGCCGGCGTCCACGTACCGATCAGCTCCTCGATGAGGGGACCGGTGTCCAGATCGATCCCAGAGGATTCGTCGTTGCCAACGAGTACATGCAAACCCACGCCCCGGGCGTGTGGGCCGTCGGTGACCTGGTGGCAGGCACGCCACAACTCGCTCACGTGGGGTTTGCCGAAGCGATCGTGATTGTGAAGCGAATTCTGGGTGAGTCGGTCGTGCCCGTCGATTACGAGCGCGTGCCTTGGGCCATCTACTGTCATCCCGAGGTGGCCTTTGCCGGACTGACCGAAGCACAGGCCGTGGCCAAGGGCCTCGACGTCGTCGTCAAGAAGGATCCGTTCGGCGGGAACAGCCGGGCCCGCATCATCGGCGACACCGAAGGTTTGGTGAAGGTGATTGCCCAAAAGAACCCCGATGGGTCAGCAGGACGGATCCTCGGAGTTCACATGGCCGGACCCTGGGTGACAGAACAGCTGGGATCGGGGTACTTGGCCGTCAACTGGGAGGCCACCCCAGAAGAGGTTGCGCAGTTCGTACAGCCACATCCATCGTTGTCCGAGACGTTCGGCGAGACGGTGTTGGCCTTGACCGGAAGGGGTTTGCACGTTGCCTGATGTAACGATGCCGCAGCTGGGCGAGACGGTGACGGAAGGAACGATCACCCGGTGGATGAAGAACGTCGGCGACACGGTTGAGCGTGATGAACCGCTCTTTGAGGTGTCAACGGACAAAGTCGACTCTGAAGTCCCCTCTCCTGCCAGTGGGGTTCTGTCCGAAATCCTGGTGCCCGAAGGAGACACGGTTGACGTCGGGGTCAAGCTTGCCGTCATTGGTGACGCTGCCGCTGTTGGCAACGCGCCACCGGCCGCTCCGGCGCCAGCCGAAGCGCCTGCGCCCCCGCCTCCACCGCCACCGCCAGACGGTTTTGCGCCGGCTCAACCCACTCCTCAGGCCGCGCCCACAGAAGCACCCGCGGTGATCGCAGTGACTGATCCTCAACCCCCAGCGGATAACGAGGGCGGGACGAAGATTCTCTCACCCGTGGTGCGCCGTCTCTTGAGTGACAACAGTCTCGATGCCTCCCAGGTCACCGGCACAGGTCTTGGAGGGAGAATCACCCGAGAAGACGTCTTGGCCGCTATCGACGCTCGTCAACAAGGCGCTTCGCCCGTCACGGCACCTCCGACGCAGGCTGCGGCATCCCAGGCTGCACCCCCGGCGCCGCCGCAGGCTTCGCCACCCTCCGCTCCTCCGGCACCACCATCGCCGGCTTCGCCGCCGCCCCCCGCCGTACCGGCGTACTCGCCTCCGTCGGCGCCAGCGCCAGCGCCGAGCCCGCAGCCGACATCGATGGCTTCGTTTCGCCAGTCAGGCGAGACGGTGGTGCCTTTTTCGAACATGCGTCGACGGACGGCCGAACACATGGTGCGGTCAAAGGCAACGTCTCCCCACGCCTTCATCGCCTACGAGGCTGACTTTGAGGCCGTCGAGAAAGTTCGCAAGGCCTTTGGGGAGCGATTTAAGGCAGAAGAGGGATTCTCACTCACCTACCTCCCGTTCATTGCACGCGCCGCCGTGGAGGCACTTCGAGACTTTCCAAATCTCAATGCATCGGTAGGAGACGACGCGCTGATTGTCCATCCCGTGGTGAATCTTGGCATCGCGGTGGATCTCCACCACGAAGGGCTGATTGTGCCGGTGGTGCACCGGGCCGAAGAGGTGACGCTTCGCGGTGTGGCCAGGCGGATTCGCGATCTGGCCGAGCGAGCCAGATCTCGCCAGCTCACGGCGGACGACATCTCAGGCGGGACGTTTTCCATTACAAACGATGGGCCGTTCGGCACGTACTTCACCGTGCCGATCATCAACCAGCCCCAAGTGGCGATTTTGGCTACCGATGGGGTGAAGCGGCGACCGGTCGTCGTGGTGATGCCCGACGGTAGTGAGTCGATTGCCATCCACTCGACCGGGATCTTGGGACTGAGTTGGGACCACCGGGCGGTTGACGGCGCCTACGTGTCATCGTTCTTGGCTCGCGTGGCTGAGCTGTTAGCCACCCGCGAGTGGGCCTCCGAGCTCTAGCACCCCACTCTCTGGTGTTACGCATTCGACGACTTGGTCGTGTTGGTTACGACGAAGGTCACACTCTGCAGCGAGCACTGGCGCGCCAGAGTCGAGATGACTATGTCCTCTTGCTCGAACACCCCCACGTCTACACCATGGGCGTTCGCGCTGACCGACGGCACATCCTGGTCGAACCGGCCTCGGTTGGCGCTGCGTTCATCCAGTCCGACCGCGGTGGTGATGTGACCTATCACGGCCCCGGTCAGCTCGTGGTCTATCCCGTTGTCGCCGTACCTGATGAGCCCGGTATTGGTCCAGTCCATGTGCACCGAGTGGAGGAGCTCGTTATCACCGCTCTGTCTGATCTCGACCGAGACGGTGTTCTTGGTCGAGTTGGGCGTCTTGAGGGCTTTCCAGGAGTCTGGGTCGGCGTTGACCGATCCCACCCCCGCAAGGTCGCAGCCATTGGCGTGCGAACGGTCCGCAACGAGGATGGGGTGCGCAAGACCCTGCACGGCGTGGCCATCAACGTGAGCTGCGACCTGACCATGTTCTCTCACATTGTGCCGTGTGGGTTGACCGGCATGGCGGTGACCTCGCTCCAGGCCGAGGGACTCGGCGCCACCATGGACGATGTGGCCGAGGCCATCATCAGTCGGGCTGTAGAGATCTGGGGCCATGGCGATGACATCGATCGCCAAGATGTGGTGACGGGCCGAGTGGTCGAAACGAGCGTCGAAGCCACGGCCCAGGACATGTCTCAGTTTTCGACCGCGCCACCATCGCAATCCGTTGCAGTCACACTGGGTCAGAAGCCAGAACGTCCGCTGATTCGTCGTCTCCGTCAAGCTGGGGTGGAACCGGATCACAGCGTGCCGATGGCACAACGCAAGCCCTCATGGTTGCGACTTCCGGTCAAGATGGGCCAGGAGTATTTAGGTCTCGGTCGGACCGTGCATGACCTCGGTCTGGTCACGGTCTGTGAAGAGGCCGGTTGCCCCAACATCTATGAATGCTGGTCAGAGGGCACGGCCACGTTCATGGTCAATGGATCTCGATGTACCCGGGCCTGTGGTTTCTGCCAGGTCGACACCCGCCACCCCCTCCCTCTCGACGCCAGCGAGCCTGACCGAGTGGCGCAAGCCGTGGCCCGCATGAACTTGGATCACGCTGTGGTGACGTGCGTGGCCCGAGACGACCTGTCCGATGGCGGTGCTGGTGCGATTGCGTCGACCATTGCGGCCGTGCGAAAGCAACGGCCGAATACCTCGGTCGAGGTCCTGATCTCTGACTGCAAGGGAGACGCCCCGTCGCTTGACCTTGTCGTTGCCGCACGCCCTGATGTTCTGAACCACAACATTGAAACGGTGGCTCGACTGCAAAGGGCGGTTCGGCCGTCGGCCGGCTATGCCCGAAGCCTGGGTGTGTTGGCCCGAGCCAGTGAAGCGGGACTGGTCGTGAAGTCGGGACTCATGGTGGGTTTAGGAGAGAGTACGTCTGAGGTCGTGGCCACGATGGCCGATCTCTTAGCCGTCGGTGTCTCGATCGTCACGATCGGTCAGTATCTTCGGCCCAGCATGGCGCACCTTCCAGTGGCTCGATACTGGGAACCGTCAGAGTTTGTCGATCTCAAGCGGATGGGTGAATCGATGGGCCTGGCCCATGTCGAATCGTCACCATTGACACGTTCGAGCTATCACGCCGGCAAAGCAGCCCAGGCCGTGGGCGCGACGCCACACCATCGTTCAGCGCTGGTATGAGGCAAACGCTTGGCTGCGCCAAGCGGGTGGGTGTTTAGGAGCGAGCCGCCACGTGCTGGGTCCAGCCACTGCCGTCCCAGTAACGAAGGGTGTCTGCCGCGCCGTTCGGGTCGGGCAGCCATCCAGCCGGAGTGCCAGGAGCTGGCGCCATGGGAGGGGCTGCGACAGGGGCGGGGGGAGGAGCGGGGGCAGCCGCAACCGGAGCGGCTTGGGGCTGTGTGCCAAATCCACCAAAGGGATCGGCGCCGTTTGGTGCAGCAGCGACACCCTGCTGAGCGGGATTTGCCACATCGGCGTAGTAGGACGAGGCCGATGGCGAAGCCGCCACCGGTGCCTTCGGCGCGTTCTTTCGCTTGTTGAGGACGAAAAGCATCACGAGTATCACTACCACTGCGATGATCACGATTGCCTCAAGAACAAGCGTCGTGCTGCTGAGTGCTGCGGTGAGCGAGGTGTCCATAAGAGAGAGAAGGTAGTTCCGAAAAGGCTTTGGGTCAACGACCATTACTGTCCCAATACGCCAATATGCCCCTAGAAATCAGGCCTCACATGTTGTGATGAAGGAAGAAGCCGCCTCACTGGACAGCTAATTGGCCGCCGAGGTCACCTGGCCCTCGGAAAGGGCACCACCTGGGCTCTTCCGTTGTCGGCGCACTCCTAGGGCGACAAACCCAAGAGCCACGAGGGCCACCGGCGCGAGGCCAAGAGCGGTCGAGGCCGCACGCGATGACCACTCTGCGAGCTGACGGACTTCGCTCAGTGGCTTGGCGCTGATGCGAGAAGTCGAAACTGGGCCAGAGCTTTGGCGCTGGCCCACCGTGATGCGATCACAACGTTGTGCGGATTTGTCGCTGAATTTGAAGGTCAACGTGCTGACATAGCGGCCGTCAGCAAAGTCGATGAACTGACCCACTCCCGCTTGTGGTTGGTTGACGAGATACGAGAAGCGCGTCGCCCCAGGAACACTCGTCACGGCGGCGCGACGTACGTAGGGCGTACTCGTCATGGTTTTGCGTTGGGCCACGAGATAACGAGTGGCGGCCTGGTCGTTCGGAAATCGAATAACAAGATCGATAACCCCACTTTGCGCGTTCGACGAGGACCATGCCCGCAGATAGGTCCGAAATCCAGATTCGGTAGAAAGTTGATGGAGGGCCACGGCGGCGGCGCGGGGGTTGGGGGAGTAGCTGGCAAAGTCGCTGGCGACCAGTGGACCCTGCGTCACGACGGCATAGGCCGGCCCGAGCGATGAAAGAACGAGTGGGGCTATATCACCTGGATTTGATGGTGGATGTGTGGTCGCCACTGAGGTGCCGCCCGCCCATGTGGCGTCGCTGAGTGTGGCGATGCCGAGGCAAAGACAACACATCGCAGCGACCACACCGAGGCGGAGGGCCCGCCTGGGGACAGCCATCAAGCGACGAAGTATTTGGCCTGGGGGTGGTGGCAGATGATGGCGTCCGTGGTCTGCTCTGGGTTGAGTTGAAATCCGTCGGTGATGGTGACCCCGACTCGTTCGGCGCCGAGCAGCTCCACCACTTTGGCGTTGTCGTCCAAGTCGGGGCAGGCCGGGTAACCCCAGCTGTAGCGACCACCCCGGTACTTCTGGCGGAACAGTCCAGCCAAGTTCGGACCGTCCTCATCGGCGTAGCCCAGCTCCTCGCGAATGCGTCGGTGCCAGTACTCGGCCAAGGCCTCAGCCATCTCGACCCCAAGACCATGCAGATAGAGATAGTTGTTGTATTCGTCGTTGGCGAAGAGCTCGGCCGCTCTCTCTGAGACCCGGTGCCCCATTGTGGCCAACATGAATGAGGCGTAGTCCTCATCGCCCGACTCGGTCGAGCGAAAAAAGTCAGCGATGCACAGCCATGGTTCGACCCGTTGGCGGGGAAAGGTGAAGCGCATCCATTCAGACGTTCGACTCTCGTCTTTCCAGATGACAAGGTCATTGCCCTGGGCATTGGCGGCAAAGTGGCCATAGGCCACCTGGGGCACCAAGAGATCGCCTTCGATGGCTTTGCCGAGTTCTTGGCGCAACAGGGCGCGAACTCGATCTTTGAACTCGGTGTCGTTCTCGCCGTTTTCGGGGCGAAAGCCCCACTGATTACGAAAGAGGGCGGTCAAGTTGAGGTACTCCGCCACGTCATCGATGGGCATCCCCTTGGCCACCCGAGAGCCCAGGAACGGTGGCACAAACAGAGGATTATCGGCCGCTATATCGGCCCGGGCCGGTTGACCTTCGACCGGGGAGTCGTCTTGGGGTTCAAGTCGACTCCGCTTGGGCACGTTCTTTTCCGAGATGACTCGACCAAAGTCAGGGTCGTCTTCACCGAGCTTCTCGATCTCGATCAATCGGTCCATGGTGCGAAGGCCTTCAAAGGCGTCGCGTCCGTAGAAGAGCCGACCTTCGTAGACCTGTCGCAGGTCGCGTTCGACGTAGGTTCGGGTCAGGGCCGCCCCGCCCAAGATGACCGGGATGTTGGCCAAACCGCGCTTATTGAGCTCTTCTAAGTTCTCGCGGATGATCAAAGTCGACTTGACCAAAAGGCCGCTCATGCCGAGCACGTCAGCTTTGTGCTCTTCGGCCGCCACGATCATCTCGGCGATGCCGATCTTGATGCCGAGGTTCACGACTTCGTAGCCGTTGTTGGTGAGGATGATGTCGACCAGGTTTTTGCCGATGTCGTGTACGTCACCCTTCACGGTGGCCAACACCACGATGCCCTTGCCGCCCTGGTCGGTCTTCTCCATATGAGGCTCCAAGAAGGCCACGGCAGCTTTCATGGTCTCGGCCGACTGCAGCACAAAGGGCAGCTGCATCTCACCGGTGGCGAACAGGTCACCGACGACCTTCATGCCGGCCAAGAGAATGTCGTTGACGATCTCAAGCGCAGGCATACCGGCATCGAGGGCCTCTTGGAGGTCGTCGTCCAGTCCGTTGCGGTTGCCATCGATGATGCGTTGGGAGAGCCGGCGGTCGACGGGCCAATCCGAGTGATCTTCGCGTATCGGCTGTGACAGCCGATACGCCTTCGAAGAGGGCCAAGAGTTCTTGGAGCGGGTCGTAGCCCTCTCGACGCCGGTCGTAGACGAGGTCCAAGCACACCTCTCGGGTGCGCTCGTCAATCTTCGACAGCGGCAAGATCTTGGAGGCATGCACAATGGCCGAATCGAGTCCGGCTTCTACGCACTCATGCAAGAAGACCGAGTTCAAGACCTGTCGAGCGGCCGGATTGAGTCCAAAGGAAACATTGGAGAGACCCAAGATGGTGGAGACCCCAGGCAGTTCGGCCTTGATGGCCCGAATACCCTCAATGGTCTCAATGCCGTCTTTGCGACTCTCTTCCATGCCGGTCGAAAGCGGGAGAGCCAGCGGGTCAAAGATGAGGTCTTCGGGTTCGAGGCCATAGCGATCCACGGCCACGTCTCGAATGGCTCGCGCCGCTCGCAGCTTCCATTCCGCCGTTCTGGCCTGCCCCTCTTCGTCAATACAGGTACAGACAACGGCCGCCCCGAACTCGCGGGCCAGGCGCAAGAAGGTGTCGAGCCTGGTCCCGGGCCCGTCGCCCTCTTCCAGGTTGACCGAGTTGAGGACCGGGCGGCCACCAATCCAGTGCAGCGCCGACTCAATCACCGGACCCTCGGTGGAGTCCAGCATGAGCGGGATGCTGGCCTGGGTGGCGAAGCGACTGGCAATTTCAAACATGTCACCCACGCCGTCAGCCCCGGTGTAGTCAACGCAGACGTCGAGGAGGTGGGCGCCCTCTTTGACCTGGTCGCGGGCCATGCCGACACAGGTGTCCCAATCGGAGTCAAGCATGGCTTCGCGGAACCGCTTGGAGCCGTTGGCGTTGGTGCGCTCGCCGACCACGAGGAACGAGGTGTCTTGGTGAAACGGCACGGCGGTGTAGATGGAAGCAGCCGAGGGCTCGTGCACCGGGTTTCGCACCTTCGGGGTCAGATCGCGGCACCGTTCGACCACGGCGGCCAGGTGCTCGGGCGTGGTGCCGCAGCAGCCCCCGATGGCGCTCACGCCGAATTCGGTGACGAACTGGTAGAGGTGCTCGGCCAGTTGATCCGGCGTGAGGTCGTAGTGCATCTTGCCATCGACCACTGACGGCAAACCGGCGTTGGGCAGACATGAGATCGGGCACGCGGCTGTGGGCGGCCAGGTGCCGAAGTGGTTCGCCCATTTCGACTGGTCCGGTGGCGCAGTTGAGTCCGATGACGTCGACCTGCATGGCGTCCATGGCCGTGAGCGCGGCACCGATCTCGGTTCCGGGCAACATGCGACCGGTCAACTCGATGGTCACTTGGAGTTGGATGGGCACGATGATGCCAGTGGCCAACATGGCGCGTCGGGCGCCGTTGATGGCGCACTTGGCACTCAAAAGGTCAAACACCGTCTCGATCATCAAGAGATCGACGCCGCCCTCTAGCAGGCCGCGGGCCTGCTCTTCGTAGGCGTCGCGAAACTCGGTGTAGGGAATCTGGCCCAACGTCGGGAACTTGGTGCCTGGTCCCATGCTGCCGGCCACCCAGCGAGGGCGATCACTGGTGGCGAACTCGTCAACGACGCGACGGGCAAGCCGCGCCCCAGCCACATTCAGCTCGTAAGCCCGCTCGGACATGCTGTACTCGGCCAGGACGACCGAGGTTGAGCCAAAGGTGTCGGTTTCCACGACGTCCGATCCGACCCGAAGGAACGATCGATGCAGCTCTTCAATGACATCGGGACGGTTGACGGTGAGGATCTCGTTACAGCCCTCAAGATCCGCACTGCCGAAGTCAGCCGTGGTGAGCTCGGCCAGTTGGAGATTGGTTCCCGTTGCTCCGTCGAAGATGACCACGCGCTCGCGCAGCGCCGTGAGGTAGGAGGAACTGTCGGGATCGAGTCGACCAAGAAGTCGCAAGGGGTCTGACATGGTCCTTCAAGGATACTGGCGCCTGCGAGGCCTCCGGGCCCGCGACCGGTATCATCCGGCGAAGTGGCTCGGATCTACACCAAGAAGGGGGACGACGGCACCACCGGTCTCCTCTACGGCGGCCGAGTGGCCAAGGACTCAGCCCAGATCGAATTGAATGGGATGGTCGACGAGTCCCAGGCCATGCTGGGTTTGGCCCGAGCCGAGGCCGAACGTGACTCTGAGCTCGATCTCGTCTTGGTCGGCCTTGAGCACGACCTCTATGTGCTGATGGCCGAGGTGGCCACGTCGCCGGCCAATCGGTCCAAGCTCAGTGCCGGTGTGTCGCTGGTGACGGCCGACATGGTGGCCAAGCTGGAAGAGAAGATTGACGAACTGTTGGAACGGTTCGACATGCCCAAAGAGTTCGTTGTACCAGGAGCGAATCGAAGGTCGGCTGCCCTCGATGTTGCGCGAACGGTCATTCGGCGTGCCGAACGACTCGCCACTTCCCAACAGGTAGAAGGCTCATTCGTGTTGGCCTACCTGAACCGCCTCTCTGATCTTGTGTGGGCCCTGGCCCGCTGGCAGGAGGGACCGACGCATTTAGAAGCTCGCTCGGCCGACTCCTTGCCTGAGATCAACGATTCGAGAGACTGAACCGGTGAGCAGCCCCCTCGTTATCCAGGTAGCGACCGACGCGCCCGAGAACCTCGACGTGTTGGGTGTGCCGGTGCAGTCGACCGATGACGGTCCGCGCGTCATGGCTGGTTTGGCCCACGACTTGGCCCCTCACACCCTCGACCCACAGTGGTGTGCCCGCCAAGGCTTCACGGCGCGTCCCGGACAGGTCTCTGTCGTACGAGACCTGACCGGCGGGACAACGGTTGTGCTGGTCGGACTGGGTGCTCCGTCGCAAACTTCGCCGGAACGGTGGCGACGAGCGGCGGCCTCGCTTGTTCGTGCCGGCGGCGAGGGTGGGAGAGGTGCCCTCCTCGTCCCCGATTCCGGCGACGACACAGGGTCGATCTTCGGTGCGCACGAAGCGCAAGCCGTGGCCGAAGGGGCGCAGTTGGCCACCTATCGCTACGACGCCTACAAGTCGACCAAAGCGCCGGGGCACATTGAGACGTTGGTCCTGGTCAGTGGTGAAGGGGCTGATCTGGTCGGTCTCAACGTGGGTGTGCGCCGTGGGTTGCGAACGGCCCAGGCCGTGGTCTTCGCCCGGAATCTGATCAACACGCCACCCAGCGACCTCAACCCCCATGAGTTCGCGGCTCAGGTCGTGGAGGAGTTGGCTCACTCGCCTGGTGTGGACGTTGAAGTATGGGAGGTCGACCGCATCACCGAAGAGCACCTGGGCGGCCTTTTGGGCGTCAGCCGCGGCTCGTCGCAGACTCCAGTCTTCGTGAAGGCCCACTACGTCCCGATCGAGGTCCCGAGCGATGCGCCTCGGCCTCACGTTGTCCTCGTGGGCAAGGGCATCACATTCGACTCCGGTGGACTGTCCCTCAAGACGGCGGATGGCATGACCACGATGAAGACCGACATGAGCGGTGCCGCAGTGGTGCTCGCCACGATCTCAGCCTGCGCTGACCTGGGCATTGATCTCGAGGTGACGGCGTTGGCGCCCGTGACCGAGAACATGCCGGGCGGGTCTGCCATCAAGCCGGGCGATGTACTCACCATCCGTAACGGCGCCACGATCGAGGTCCTGAACACCGACGCCGAGGGTCGCCTCGTGCTGGCCGACGCCCTCTCGTTGGCGGTCGAAATGGCACCAGCCGCCATCATCGATATCGCCACGCTCACGGGGGCCGTTTCTGTCGCACTCGGCACCTCGATCGCCGGTCTGTTTAGCAACGACGTGGCGCTTGAGAAGTCTCTGCTTTCGGCTTCGGCTGCGTCGGGTGAACAGCTCTGGGCCTTGCCCATGCCCGACGAATACAACGAACACATCGATTCGGAAGTGGCCGACATGAAGAACATTGGAAGAGCCGGACAAGCAGGTTCCATTGCCGCTGCCCTTTTGCTGAAACGATTTGTAGGCACCGTGCCGTGGGCTCATTTAGACATCGCTGGAACGGGCCGGTCGGCCGAAACACAGGGCTACTTCACCAAAGGCGGGACGGCCTTTGGGGTGCGGACGTTCCTGGCCTATCTGGCGGACTATTCCGTCGATTGACGGCTGTTCCGAAGCTGTGCATGGGCCTCTGCCAATCCGACCGGCAGGCGTTCAATCTGTGCCCGGTTGAGCGGTGGCAGTCGACGGCGAACGGAGAGGACCGCCGTTCTGTCCCAACGCGCCGCGCCGAAGTCAATGCAGCGTTGCACGGCGCGGGGAAACGGCCCATGGCGGCCGGCCATGCCACCGAGTCCAAGGGAGCGGGCCATGTCGTTGGCGGATAGGTCAAAGCCCTCCGGACTGCGATCCAACTCGTAGGCCAGCCGACGCAAAAGCAGGGTCGCCGTGGGGCCGAGTACCGGCAACCAGAATCGTTCGACGTAGTTCGAGCGCAGGTCATGGTCACGGCCCTCGGCCCAAGCGACCTTCCACTGTTCGACCCGAAGGTGTTCGATCATTTCGCCATGGTGCGGCTTCGACCTTGCTCGCAACCTTGCCACCAGGTCGAGGGCTTGGCCTAGACCAACCACCGCCCTCGGTGCAGCCGCTGGTCGGGCGTGGGCCCCGGTCGGTCGATGGACTTGGAGCGGTGATCGAGACCGTCAGGGTGCCCGATGAGCACGGAACCGAAGAGGCGCCAGTCCGGAGGGACCTCGAACTGGTCCAAGGCCTCGCGCTCACCGCGGAAGTTGCCGAGGAATCCAGCACCCAGTCCGGCTGCGGCCACGCCCAGCAAAAGGGCATAGGTGGAGAAGGCGGCATCGCCAAACCAGTAGGGGATGGGCCACTGCCCCGGGTCGAGATCGAGTCCTGATCCGGATTTGTCGGACTCGCCATAGCGGGCCAGATAGAGGTCGGGTGAAGTGAGTGAGAGAGCAATGACCGGCGCTCGGGATAAGCCCAGCCAACGGCTGGACCGCTCTCGCCAGGCCTGGTCGGTCGTGGCCTCCCAGTAGGCGGCTCGATCTTGAGGCTCCTCCAGCACCAGCCAGGCCACGCCACGGGTGTGGCCGGCTGTTGGCGAGTGCAGTGCACCATCAAGAGCCTTTTGGAGCGCTTGGGCGTCGACTGGAGCGTCGCTGAAGCTCCGCACCATATGCCGCCGTGCGATGGTTTCGGCTAGGTCCAAGGTTCCTCCGAAGGACAAATTGGGCAATCGGGAATGTTGACCCCGCTGGTAACGTTTTACCTGAGCACAGGGACATGAGAAACCTGGAGGTCTACCGTGCCCACACCCAGAGAACTTCTAAAAGAAGCCAAAGCAGCCATTCGAGAGGTCAGCACCGACGAAGCGGTGACACGCCTCGGCCAGGCCACCTTCCTCGACGTCCGCGAGCCGGACGAGTATGAGCAAGGTGCGATACCGGGTGCCGTCCACCTGCCTCGCGGCCACTTGGAGTTCCAAGTCGAAGGGAAACTTCCCGACAAGGCTGGGCCAGTGGTCATCTACTGTGCCGGCGGCACACGGTCGGCCTTTGCGGCCAAGACCCTGGGCGAGCTCGGCTACACCGACGTCGTGTCAATGGCGGGCGGGTTCAACCGCTGGAAGGACGAAGGAAAGGATTGGGCCGCACCGCGAACGCTCACGCCCGACCAACGCAACCGTTATCAGCGTCACATCTTGTTGCCCGAGGTGGGCGAGGTGGGCCAACAGAAGTTGCTCGACGCCAAGGTGCTCATGTTGGGCGCGGGCGGGCTGGGGTCTCCGGCTGCCCTGTATTTGGCCGCGGCAGGCGTCGGCACCATCGGGATCATCGACATGGACGTGGTAGATGAGTCGAATCTCCAGCGCCAGATTCTCCACAACATGGACCGCATTGGTGATCGCAAGGTCGACTCAGCCAAAAAGACACTGACCGCCATCAACCCCGACGTGAACGTCGTGACCTATGACACCCGTCTCGGTGCCGACAACATTTTGGACATCATCGACGGCTACGACGTCATCGTCGACGGTACCGACAACTTCCCCACCCGTTATCTGGTCAATGACGCCTCGTTGCT
Source organism: uncultured Acidimicrobiaceae bacterium (assembly GCA_963803215.1). Lineage (GTDB taxonomy): Bacteria > Actinomycetota > Acidimicrobiia > Acidimicrobiales > RAAP-2 > CAWDLP01. The sequence continues at coordinate 324,289 of CAWDLP010000004.1, read as the reverse complement.
CAAGCGCATCCCGGTCATCCACGGATCCATCTTCCGCTTTGAGGGCCAAGTCACGGTCTTTGACCCGTACAACGGACCGTGTTACCGCTGCCTCATTCCTGAGCCGCCTCCGGCCGAGTTGGCGCCGTCGTGCTCAGAGGCCGGAGTCTTGGGCGTCCTGCCCGGCATCATCGGCAGCATCCAAGCGGTCGAGGCCATCAAGGTTCTGCTCGGTTTGGGCGACCCACTCATTGGCCGGCTTTTGGCCTACGACGCCTTAGAAGAGTCGTTCCGGACCTTCAAGGTGCGCCGCGACCCGGCCTGCCCAGCCTGTGGGCCCGACGCGGGGGAGATCGTCATCGCCGAGTACGACGATCTCTGCATGCCCCACGCGCACTGAGATCACACCAGCCTCTGCACTCGGGGGCCGATTCGGCCCCTCAGACTCGGGCTAGATCGGCCCTAAGTTCATGAGTTCGATGCGCACGCCGTCAGGGTCAGTGCAGTAGATGAACTCGAGGTCCATGTCGCCAAAGGGCAGCACAGTTTTTGTTGGCGCAATGATCCTTCCGCCCAAGCGCTCGATCTCGCCCGCGGTGTGGGCCAGGTCGTCCACACGAAATGAAAGGTGCGTCAGACCAAGCTGGTTGATCGGTCGGCGCTCACGTTCTCCAATGGGTGTGGGGTTGGCGAAAGAAAGCAGCTCGATCGCGGTCTCTGCACGTCGGATGAACTGGGAGACGAGCTCCACGTGCTCGACCTCCATAAGGGCGGCAAAGTCGTCGCCAATGGTGTGGGTTTCGGCCTTTTCAAAGCCCAACGCCTCGCAGTAGAAGCGAAGCGAAAGATCGAGGTCGCTGACGCAGATGCCGAAATGGGAAAAGTTCGTGGTCATGGTTCTCCGTGAAGCCCAGGATTTGGGCGTTTGAGGGACGTGGGCCGGCGACAACGCTGCCCGTATGGCCACGATGCCGGAAGGTCTCTAACCTAACCCTGTGGCTCCAACACCAGATAGCGCAAATGAACGTCGTACCGATTCGGGCATCGAGATCCGACCGGTCTACCGGCCCGATGACCTGGCGTCCTTTGATCCGGCCACATCGCTGGGCGAACCCGGGTCGTATCCGTACACCAGAGGCGTGCACACCGAGATGTATCGCCAGCGCCTCTGGACCATGCGCCAGTACGCCGGTTTCGGCACGGCCGAGTCGACCAACGAACGCTTCAAGTTCCTGCTCGATGCCGGACAGACCGGCCTTTCGTGCGCTTTCGACCTGCCCACCCAGATGGGTTACGACTCTGATCACCCCCGAGCTGAAGGCGAAGTGGGCAAGGTCGGTGTAGCGATCGACTCGTTGGCGGATATGCGGCTCCTCTTGGCCGACCTTCCATTGGACAAAGTCACCACTTCGATGACCATCAATGCCACCGGATCCATCTTGCTCTTGCTCTATGAGTTAGTGGCCGAAGAGCAAGGTGTTGACGGCACCAAGATCCGCGGCACCATTCAGAACGACATTTTGAAGGAGTACGTAGCCCGGGGCACCTACATCTATCCCCCTCGGCCTTCGATGCGGATTATCACCGACATCTTCTCGTACTGTGCCGACAACTTGCCGCAGTGGAACACCATTTCGATCTCGGGCTATCACATCCGAGAAGCGGGATCGACGGCGGTCCAAGAGATCGCCTTCACGCTGGCCAACGGCATCGCCTACGTCGAGGCCGCACTCGGCGGCGGGTCTCGATGTCGATGCGTTCGCCCCTCGACTGTCGTTCTTTTGGAACGCTCACAACAACCTGTTTGAAGAGGTGGCCAAGTACCGAGCGGCTCGGCGCATGTGGGCTCGCATAATGACCGAGCGGTTCGGGGCCAAAGATCCCAAATCAACCGTGCTGCGTTTTCACACCCAGACCGGTGGTTCCACCCTCACGGCCCAACAACCAGAAAACAACATCGTCCGGGTCACGCTGCAGGCTCTCTCGGCCGCCCTTGGTGGGACGCAAAGCCTTCACACCAACGGCTTCGACGAGGCCCTTGGCTTGCCGACGACCAGGGCGGCCAAGATTGCGTTGCGCACGCAACAGATTGTCGGGTACGAGTCGGGCATCGCCGATACAACAGATCCGCTCGCTGGCTCTTACTTCGTTGAGTCGCTGACCGATGAGGTGGAAGCAGCAGCCCAGGCCTATCTCGACCGCATCGACGAGATGGGTGGCGCCGTGGCTGCCATTGAGAGCCGCTTCATGCAAGGCGAAATCGAGGGCGCGGCCTACGCTTACGCCAAAGCCATTGATGACGGCGAGAAGGTTGTGATCGGTGTCAATAAGTTCGTCGACGAGGTCAACGAACCATCCGACGTCTTTCCGATTGATGTTGAGCTTCAGCGCAACCAGATTGCTCGGACCAAAAAGGTGCGGGCCGATCGTGATCAAGGCCGCGGTCGACCGTGCCCTGGCCGAGTTGGCCACAACGGCCAAAGGCGGAGACAACCTGCTCGTTCCCATGAAGGCGGCGTTGCGGGCCATGGCCACGCTCGGTGAGGTCTCTGACGTCCTACGAGCTGAGTTCGGGATCTATCAGCCCGGAGGCTGAGCGCTCCTTAGATCTCGACGACGGTGCTGAAGTGTTCGACCGTCGGGAACGGGTCGTAGAAATGGTGCAAGAATGCCTTCCAATCGGCGAAGACCTCGGAGCCTCTAAATCCCTGCGTGTGGTCTTCTAACGTCTCCCACTCGACCAGCAGAAGGTAGCGATGGCGCGCCTCTAGGCAGTGCAAGAGGCGGAGCGAGCGAAAGCCCTGGGCCGAGCTGATGATCACCTTGGCTTTAGCAAAGGCCAGTTCGAACTCTTCCTCTTGGCCGGGGATCACGTTTAAGACGGCGTGTTCGACAATCATGGGCCTACCAACCGCTGGCGCAGGGCCGGTGTGGTGGCGGCATCGATGGTGGTCCACGCCATGGCGATCGCTCCGTCGTGAATGGCCAGGTCAGCCGATTCCGTGACGCAGGCTTGGGTGAACTCGGGCTGGTGATTGACGGCGCCGTTGGTCTCGATACCAATCATGGGATGAATGGTGGGAACAGCAAGCGAGATGTTGGCCATGTCGGTCGAGAGTGTGGGGGCTGGATCGCCGTTGTCATCGGCGGCAAACCGTCGACCGAGCACTTCGGCGTTGCTTCGGTAGGCGGCCAAGAGTTCAGCGTCGCTCTCCATGTGCGAGTAGAGCGGCGACAGGTCATGACGATCCATGGTGGCGCCCGAGGCCAGCGCCCCGGCTTCGAAGCAGTTGTGGACCCTCAGTTCGAGAGCTTCCAACTGGTCGAGCGATCGGGCCCGGCACATGTAGCGGGCTGTCACGGACGCCGGAATGATGTTGGCGGCCGATCCACCTTCACGAATGACGCCGTGCACTTGGTCGCCTGGGGGGAGTTGTTGGCGCAACAACCCGATGGCCACCTGGGAAACCGTCATGGCGTCCAATGCGTTGATGCCTTGCCACGGCGCCGCTGAGGCATGGGCCTCTTTGCCGGCGAAGTGCACGTCAAAGTGCGAGACCGCCAAGCAGTCAGCGGCCAGGCGTTCATAGGGCCACGGGTGCACCATCATGGCGGCGTGGACGCCTTCGAAGGCTCCCCGCTCGAGCATGAATATCTTGCCGCCGCCACCCTCTTCGGCGGGAGTGCCGATGACTCGAACGGTGATGCCGATTTGATCAGCCACCTGGGCCAAGGCCAATCCGGCGCCGACGGCGCTGGCCGCGATGATGTTGTGGCCGCAGGCGTGCCCGACCTCAGGCAAGGCGTCGTACTCGGCGCAGATGGCCACGACCATCGGTCCTGAGCCGAATCGGGCATCGAAGGCCGTCGGGATTTGGAAGGCGCCTTCTGCGACCTCGAATCCAGCACGGTCGAGGACCTCGGCCGTCACGGCGGCCGAGTAGGTCTCTTCGAAGGCCGTTTCGGGGTGGGCATGGATGTCATGACTGAGTGCCACCAACGACTCCATGGCGGACTCAACCGAGCGTCGGGCATCGCCCTTGGCCGTGTCCGCGTTCAGCGTTGCACCCGTCATGGTGACCGCCTTACTCGATAGTGGCGATGACGTCGCCGCCGCCCACCGAGTCGCCCGCGGCCACTTTGATGTCCTTCACCACGCCCGCCTTCTCGGCGTTGACGGCGTTCTCCATCTTCATGGCTTCGAGCACGCAGATGGTTTGACCCACCTCGACGGTGTCACCCTCTGTCACCAATACCTTGATGATGGTGCCCTGCATGGGAATCGGTGACGGACCGGATCCGACACCGGCCGCCACTCCATGCGAGCCGCGCTTTTTGGCGGTCCGGGTCGCTCCCGCAGCCGGACCAGCCACCACGGGCGCAATGTCGGGTACCCAGAGATTGACCTGGTAGCGCCGTCCATCGACTTCGCGCCGTCACCTCGCGCCGAACCCGCGGCGTCTCGTCTTCGTCAAGGCTCGGTTCCGGGCTCGCCGAGCTCGACCTTGAGATCGCTCAGATCCAAGACCGTCTCGACCCAGTTGGTCGAGTGGGTGGCGTCGGCGAAGTCAGGATGGCTCAAGATGGCCACGTGGGCCGGGATCGTGGTGGCGATGCCTTCGACCTTGGTCTCCTCCAAGCTCGCAGCATTCGCCGGCGAGCCGACTCGCGGTCCTCGGCCCACACCACGAGCTTGGCCACCAAGTTGTCGTAGTACTGGCTGATGGTGTCGCCCGATTCGTAGCCGGCGTCGAGGCGAACTCCGGGACCGGAGGCGGTGTGGAAGTTGGTGATCGTGCCGGGACTGGGCGAGAACTTACCGCCGCTCGGGTCCTCGGCGTTGATCCGCACCTCGATGGCGTGGCCGAGTCGACGCACGTCGCCTTGGGCGATTGTGAGGGGCTCGCCTGAGGCGATGCGCAGTTGCCAGGCCACCAGGTCGAGCCCGGTCACCAGCTCGGTCACCGGATGCTCCACTTGGAGCCGAGTGTTCATCTCCAAGAAGAAGAACTCACCGTCTTGATAGAGGAACTCGACCGTGCCGGCGTTGACGTAGCCACAGGCTTGGGCCACTTTGACCGCTGCTTCACCCATGGCTTGGCGCACGTCGTCGGGGAATTTCGGTGCCGGGCTCTCCTCCACCAGTTTCTGGTGGCGACGTTGGCTGGAGCAGTCGCGCTCGCCCAACCAGATGGTGTTACCATAGGTATCGGCCAGAACCTGCATCTCGATGTGACGAGGCCAGGCCAGGTAGCGCTCAACGTAGATCTCGGGTCGCCCGAAGTAGGCCACGGCCTCGCGTTGGGCTGACTCCATAGCCTCCGCGGCTTCGTCCGGCGAGTTGACGACCTTCATGCCACGACCGCCACCGCCGTAGGCCGCCTTGATGGCAACGGGCCAACCGAACTCGTTACCAAAGGCGGTGACTTCATCGGGCGAGACCAACGGCTCGGAGCGACCGGGACACCGGCAACGCCTACCTTCTCGGCGGCCAGACGAGAACTGATCTTGTCGCCCATCACCTCAATGGCTTCGGGCGGTGGGCCAATGAAGGTGACACCTCGGTCCGTGATGGCCCGGGCGAAGTCCGTGTTCTCAGAGAAAAATCCGTAGCCCGGGTGGACGCCATCAGCACCACTCTTCTCAATGGCATCCAAGATGGCTTCGGTGTTGAGGTAGCTCTCGGCAGCCGTCTCGCCTCCAAGGGCGTAGGCCTCGTCGGCCATGCGGACATGCAAAGCCTCTCGATCGAGCTCTGAGTAGACCGCGACCGTGGCTACTCCCATCTCCCGGCACGTCCGGATAACCCGGACGGCAATCTCTCCGCGGTTGGCGATGAGGACCTTCTTCAGCACGCTGCGCCTTTCGATACTTGGCTTCACAGTTCACGGCCGGACAGTAGTGAACCGGACCAGCCCAACACACTTTCACGACCCGTATGGTGTCTGCCATGTCTGAGGAGCGCTTTTTCGATGTTCGGCACTTCGAAAGCCTCGATTCGACCAATACCTACCTGTTGGGAGAGGCCAAAAGTGGGGCGGCGGACGGTGTCGTTGTTCTGGCTGATTATCAGACCCGAGGTCGGGGTCGACTCGGCCGGACCTGGGAGGCCCCGCCCGGCGCATGCCTGCTGACGTCGATTCTCATCCGCCCGCAGTTGCCGCTGGCTGATCTGCACCTCTGCACCGCCGCCGTTGCCCTGGCTGCCACCGAAGCCTGTCGGGCCTTAGGGCCGGTGTCGCCCCTTCTCAAGTGGCCAAACGACCTGGTGGTCGGGTCCAAGAAACTGGCGGGGATTCTGGCCGAAGTACTGGTTGCGACCAACGATGACGAGGCGAGGGAGCCGACGAAGCTGGCCGTCGTCGTTGGCCTTGGCCTCAACATCTCGTGGTCAGGGCCCGAAGGGGCGGGTGGCACGTCGTTGGTGGCCGAGGGAGCGGCCGTCCTCCAGCCCCATACGCTGCTTCAGGCCGTTTTGACGGCCTTTACCCCGCTTCGAGAAGGCCTCGATAGCCCTGAAGGCCGGCTGGCCCTAGCGGAGCAGTGGCGAGCCACCCTCGCCACCCTGGGCCAACAGGTCAGGGTCGAACTCCCCAATGAGACCATTGAAGGCCAGGCCGTTGATCTGACGGATCGCGGTGAACTGGTGGTCCGCTCCGAGACGGGCCTCCAGACGGTGTCGGCCGGTGATGTGGTGCATCTCCGGGCTCTTTCCTGACGGCAGTGCCCCGATCGAAGCTGCCCGAAGTAGGATGTCGCCCTTATGCGCCTCCTAGTGACGGGCGGTGCCGGATTCATCGGGTCGAACTTCATCCACTACTGGCTAGAGGAACATCCCGAACGATCACGTGGTCGCCTACGACGTGCTGACCTACGCCGGCAACGAGCCCAACCTCGACGATGTAAAAGACCGGATTGTCTTCGTGAAGGGCGATGTCTGCGACCAGGATTTCGCAGAAAAGACCTTGACCGACCAGGGGATCGATACCGTCGTTCACTTTGCGGCCGAGTCTCACAACAGCTTGGCTGTGTTGAACCCTGGCCTGTTCTTTCGCACCAACGTCTTGGGGACCCAAGCCATGCTGGAAGCGTCGCGACGAGCAGAAGTCGGACGGTTCCATCACATCTCGACCTGCGAGGTCTACGGCGACCTCTCCTTAGAGACCGACGAGACGTTCAACGAGGACAGCCCGTATCGTCCCCGCACGCCCTACAACGCCAGCAAGGCTGGCGCCGATCACGCCGTTCGGGCGTATTGGGAGACCTTCGAGCTTCCGGTCACCATCACCAACTGCTCCAACAACTACGGGCCCATGCAGTTTCCCGAAAAGGTCATTCCCCTCTTCACCACGCATGCCCTCGACGACGAGTCACTTCCGCTGTATGCCTCGACCCAGAATCGAAGGGAGTGGCTGCACGTGCGCGACCACTGCCGGGCCATCGAAGCCGTGCTGTTCGCCGGTCGCCTGGGCGAGACCTATCACGTGGGTAGTGGCATCGAGGCCAGCATCGAAGAGATCGCCGACATCGTGCTCGACACCTTGGAGAAGCCCTCGACGCTGAAGGTGATCGTGCCCGATCGCCCCGGTCATGACCGCCGCTACCTGTTGGACTCGACCAAGCTCCGTACCGAACTCGGATGGAAACCCGAGATCGAGTTTGCCGACGGTTTGGCCTCCACCGTGCGTTGGTACGCCGAAAACCGGGACTGGTGGGAGCCACTGCGCCAACGGGCTCCAGTGGTTGAAGGCGCCTGGAAGCCAGCCCGCTGATCTGATGCGCGTACTCGTCACGGGCGCAGACGGACAGCTCGGTCAGGACCTGGTTGATGCTCTCGAAGGTCGGGTGCCCCCAGGCGGGACCCGATGCAGCCTCACGGGCCCCGAGGGTCCTCGCCCCGAGCAACACCACGACGTGATCGGCACCGACGTGGACACGATGGCCGTGGACAATCGGATGATCGTTCAAACCGTGGTTCGCGACCTGTCACCTGACCTCATCATCCATGCCGGGGCCATTACGGCCGTTGACGGTTGTGAGAGCGATTCGGATCTGGCCTTCAAGGTCAACGCCGTTGGGACGCGCCACATCGCCGAAGCAGCTGACGCGGTGGGCGCCCACGTGGTCTACATATCGACGGACTATGTCTTTGACGGCACGTCGCATCGGCCCTACAACGAGTGGGATCACCCCAACCCGCAGTCGGTCTACGGCCGCAGCAAGTTGGCCGGAGAACTCGAATGTCGACCAGGATCGACCATTGTGCGGACCTCATGGGTCTGTGGCGCCCGAGGCGCCAACATGGTCAAGACGGCGTTACGACTGGCCGATGGTGATGGTCCGCTGCGATTTGTCAACGATCAGCACGGCAGTCCAACGTTCACGGCCGATCTCGCCGCGGCATTGGTGACTCTCGGCACCGATCGACGTCCTGGCACCTTTCACGTCACCAACTCCGGTGCGACCACGTGGTTTGGATTCGTGCGCGCCGTACTGGCCTCGGCCGGATTTGACCCAACCCGAGTCGAAGCTATTACGACCTCTGATCTTGATCCACCCCGCCCCGCCCCGCGTCCGGCCAACTCCGTCCTCGACAACGCCGCCCTGCGTTTGAGCGGCCTTGGGCCCATGCCTGAGTGGCACGACGGGCTGGACCGACTAGTGACAGCACTGTCCGAGCCCTCCCCACAGATAGTTGGTGCGCAATGAGTTCAGGTCCCAAAACTCCTCGAGGTGGCGCACGCCAGGTTGCCGTGATCGGCGCCGGTTACGTTGGTCTCCCGACGGCGGCACTCTTGTCGCACTACGGCCACCAGGTTGTGCTCGCTGACAGCAATCCCGCACGCTTTGCCGCCCTGGTCCGCGGTGAGATGCCCATCGTGGAAGACGGTCTGGACGAGATGGTGCGAGACAGCGTGTCAGCCCAGACCCTCCGGTTCTCCTCCAGTGCGGCCGATGCGGTCGTTGACGCCGAGTTTGTTTTTCTTTGCGTGCCGACGCCCCAGGGTGAAGACGGTTCTGCTGACCTTTCCTATGTCGAAGCCGTGGCCAAAGAGATTGCCACCCGTCTGAAGCCCGGTTCCGTGGTCGTGAACAAATCGACCGTTCCGGTGGGATCGGCTCGCATGGTGGGCCAAGTGCTCGGTCGCCACGATGTCTCGGTCGTCTCCAATCCGGAGTTCCTCCGCGAGGGCAGCGCGGTGCGTGACAGCCTCCATCCCGACCGGCTCGTGGTGGGCGCCGAGGATCATGTGGCGGCGGCACGGGTAGGCGCGCTCTTTGCCAATACCGGTGCACCCTTGATCGTGACGGACACCACCACGGCTGAGACCATCAAGTACGCCTCCAATGCGTTTCTTGCCACCAAACTGAGTTTCGTCAATGCCATTGCCGGACTGTGCGAAGCCGTCGGGGCCGATATGCGAGACGTCATTTTGGGCATGGGCTACGACAAGCGCATCGGGTTTGATTTTTTGCGACCCGGACCCGGCTGGGGCGGGTCGTGTCTGCCCAAGGACACCGCCGCCCTGTTGCATATGGCGGACTCGGCTGGCTTTCACTTCTCACTGCTCGAAGGGGCCATCGCCAGCAATGAAGAGCAGCTGGAGCGAATCGTGCACAAGGTGGTTGACGCGGCTGGCGGCAGTGTCGAGGGCGTCCAGATAGCGGTGTGGGGGTTGACCTTTAAGGCCAATACCGATGATCGCCGTCACTCACCTGCGCTTGATGTGGCTCGGAGATTAGCTGCATTGGGGGCGGTCGTTCGTGCCTTTGACCCCACCGTGCCGGTCTATGACGAAGATGAGATGCCCGATGACCTGTCCGGCTTTACCCTGTGTACTGATCCTTACGACGCCGCCACCAATGCGTCCGTGGTGGCCCTCTTGACCGAGTGGGACGCCTTTCGCTGGCTCGACTTTGACCGGGTTCGTGCCCTCATGGCCACCCCGGCCGTGGTGGATGCCCGCAACCTGCTGGACCCGGCCGCCATACGCCGGTTGGGCTTTACCTACACCGGCGTCGGTCGCTCGTGAGCCGCGTCGTCGTGGCGGGTGGTGCGGGGTTTCTCGGTTCTCACATCTGCGATCACCTGCTGGGCCGAGGCGACGAGGTGGTCTGTCTGGACGACCTGACGACAGGAAGCCTGGGCAACATTGCACATCTCGACCAAGAATCCCGCTTCTCGTTTGTCGAATGTGACGTGAGCAAAGACGTGGTGGTTGACGGTCCCGTCGACGCCGTCATGAACATGGCGAGCCCGGCCTCACCGCCGGCGTATTTGGCCCGTCCCATGGAGACGCTGGCCGTTGGCAGCGAAGGAACTCGTCGCCTCTTAGAACTGGCGGCCGCCCACGAGGCCAGGTTCCTCATGGCATCGACCAGTGAGATCTACGGCGATCCTTTGGTTCACCCCCAGGTGGAGTCCTATCGGGGCAACGTGGACCCGACCGGACCCCGTTCGGTCTATGACGAGGCCAAACGCTTCTCAGAAGCACTCACGATGGCGGCCCATCGAGCACTGGGCGTAAACGTCGCCATCGTGCGCATCTTCAACACCTACGGGCCTCGGTTGGCACCAGGCGATGGCCGAGTGCGTCTCGAATTTCATCGTTCAAGCGTTAGAAGGCTTGCCGTTGACGGTCTACGGCGATGGGAGCCAAACCCGCAGCCTTTGCTACGTCGACGATGAAGTTGCTGGCCTCGTTGCGCTCTTGGACTCGTCGATCACTGGACCGGTGAACATTGGAAATCCCGACGAGCGCACCGTCATGGAGTTGGCGCAGCTTGTGCTTTCCACGACAGGTTCATCGTCTGCGATCGTGCACCAACCACTGCCTACCGACGACCCCACCCGGCGATGCCCCGACATTACGCGGGCTCGCCAAGAGCTCGGATGGGAGCCCAAGATCGCCCTCGATGAGGGCTTGGCCCGAACCATCGAGTACTTCGCCAGTCGACAGGGCGAGTACCACTCCGACGGGACGTCGGGCCCAGCGGAGCTTCCCGTTGGTTGAAGACTCTCTCGACGAGGGAGTCCCGAAGTACCGCACGCTGTCGGTCATCCTTCCCGTCTACAACGAGCGCACCACGGTGGCCGAGATCATCCGTCGCATGCGAGCGGTGGACGTCCCTCTCATCGTCGACATCGTGGTGGTAGACGACGGCTCGTCCGACGGTTCGGAGAAGATTCTGGCCGCGGTGGAGGACTCGACCGTTCGAGTGCTGACACACGCACAGAACCAAGGCAAGGGTGCGGCTATTCGCACCGGTTTGAGCCACGCCCACGGTGACCTGGTCCTGATCCAAGACGCCGACCTTGAATACGATCCCGATGACTGGCCCAAGCTCCTCGACCCGATCCTCAAGGGCAAAGCCATGGTGGTCTATGGGAGCCGGTTCACCGGCGAGCGTAAAAACATGCTTCCCTTGCACTGGATCGGCAACCGATTTCTGTCGCTGGTCACAAACATTCTCTACCGCTCGACCCTGTCGGATATGGAGACCTGTTACAAGATGTTCGACCGGCGAGTACTCAAAGGACTGACCGTCGTGTCGGATCGGTTCGACTTTGAGCCTGAGATCACGGCCAAGGTGCTCCGTCGGGGCTATCGCATTTACGAGGTTCCGATTTCCTACGCGGGACGCGAGCCCGACGAAGGAAAAAAGATCACGTGGAAAGACGGATTCGGGGCCTTACGCGCCCTCATCCGATTCCGATTCGCAAAGCAGATCTGAGCCATGGCCCCAACAGCGTCAGTGGCGTCGATCGTGGTCGACCACGATGCCGGTCCGCTCCTTCTCGATTGTGTGCGCACGTTGGTAGAAGAGTCCAGCAGTCCGATCGTGGCAGTGGAGAACGGTCAGCCTGACAGCACTGACGCCGCATTGGCCGGATCGGGCAATCGTGACGTGCGGGCGCAGGTCACGGTGGTTCATCCCGGACGCAACCTCGGATACGGGGCCGGGGCCAATCGAGGTTTGGCTGTCCTGGCGCCAGACATCCCCTATGTCCTGGTCTGCAATCCCGATGTGCGGGTCCATCCTGGGGCGTTGGCGTCAATGGTCGCCACGCTTGAGGCTCGTCCGACCTGGGCGCTGGTTGGACCGCGGATCGTGAACGATGACGGCTCGACCTACCCGTCGGTCCGCCCCTTCCCCTCTATGACTGACGCCGTAGGCCACGCCTTGTTGGCGCTTTTCAATCCGTACAACAAGTTCAGTCGTCGCTACCGCCCCGGAGTGCCCGAGACCGAGACACCCGTTACGGCCGATTGGATCTCGGGCGCCTGCTTTTTGGCCCGACGCTCAGCCTTTGAAGAGCTGGGGGGCTTCGACGAGTCGTACTTCATGTACGCCGAAGACATGGACCTGTGCTGGAGAGCACGCCAAGCGGGCTGGGCTGTTGGTTTTGACCCCAAGGCTGAGATCGCCCATATTCAAGGAACGAGTACCGGGCGACGTCCCTACCGAATGCTGGTGGCCCATCATCGTTCGGCCTATCGATTTGCCGTTCGGACCACGAAAGGGTGGCGTCGATTGGCGCTACCGTTGGCCGCCGTCGTGCTCGGGGCTCGTCTCGCCGTGGCTTGCACCCAGGTGGCCCTGGGCCACGCGGCCAAGTAGTGAGCGGACGAACGAACTAATTAAACCTGGGGCCGTTCGACCCAGGTGCCAAAGACGTCTTCCATCGTGGCCACAATCTCACCCAAAGTGGCGTAGGTCGACACGGCGTCAAGAACGGCACCCATGAGATTGGCTTCAGGCCTCTGGGCCGTTTCGTGCACCACCCGAAGTGCTGAGACCACGGCTGATGCATCTCGCTTCGACTTCACCTCGGCCAGGCGCTTGCGCTGAATGTCCTCTACATCCCCACCGATGTACAAGATGTCGGTCTCGCCATCATCTCCATCGGTGTACTGGTTGACGCCAACCACAATCCGGCGCCCGTCGTTGAGTTTGCGTTCAAAGTCGTGAGCGGCGTCAGCAATCTGGCCCTGGAACCATCCGTCATCGATGCCGCGGTAGACCCCTTCGAGCATCGAACCTTCGCCTTGCTCGAGCAACACTGCGAAGATGTCTTCCGCCTGACGTTCCATTTCGTCGGTCATCCACTCGACGTAGTGAGACCCGCCGAGTGGGTCGGCCACCTCGGCCGCACCCGTCTCGTGCGCGATGACTTGTTGGGTGCGCAGCGCAATCCGTGCGGCCCGTTCCGTCGGAAGAGCCAGTGCTTCGTCAAACGAATCGGTGTGGAGACTCTGCGTCCCGCCCATCACGCCAGCGAGAGCTTCAATGGCGACTCGAGCGATGTTGACTTCGGGTTGTTGCGCCGTGAGCGAGACCCCGGCCGTCTGGGTGTGGAAACGCAGCTGCATAGAGCGCTCGGCTTGGGCGCCGTAGCGATCGCGGAGCCAGCGGGCCCAAATCCGTCGAGCGGCGCGGAACTTGCCGATCTCTTCGAAGAAGTCGATGTGAGCGTTGAAGAAGAAGGAGAGTCTGGGCGCGAACTGGTCAACGTCGAGCCCAGATGCCATGGCAGCTTCAACGTAAGCAAAGCCATTGGCCAACGTGAAGGCGAGCTCTTGGGCTGCGGTCGATCCGGCTTCACGTATGTGGTAGCCCGACACTGAGAGTGGGTGCCACCTCGGCATCTCAGCGCTGCAGAATCGCATGAGGTCGGTCACCAGCCGGACGCTTGGCCGCGGCGGGAAGATGAACTCCTTTTGCGCTTGATACTCCTTCAAGATGTCGTTCTGCAGCGTGCCACTCAGGTGCCGCCGCTCGACGCCTGTTTTTTCGGCTACTGCCACATACATGGCCATGATGATGATGGCGGGCGAGTTAATGGTCATCGAGGTGCTGACCGTGGCCAGATCGATGTCGGCGAATAGATCCTCCATGTCGGCCAGCGTGTCGACGGCCACGCCGGCCTTGCCCACTTCCCCTAACGACAGCGGGTAGTCCGAGTCACGACCCATCAGGGTGGGCAGGTCGAAGGCCGTGGAGAGTCCCGTGCCGCCGGCGCGCAAAAGCTCGCGAAATCGAATGTTGGTGTCTTCTGCCGTGCCGAAGCCGGCGAACATTCGCATGGTCCAAAGCCTGGAGCGGTACATGGAGGCATGCGGACCACGGGTATAGGGCCACTGGCCCGGGAAGAGACCGTCATCGTCGCCGTAGACGGGCTCGACCGGGACTCCGGACATGGTTTGGCCGGTGTGGGGCCGTAGCTTGGCCGCCTCAAACGATGCGACCCAATCGTCTCTCCGACTCATGGCGCCATGCTACGAGGCCGGTTGGTCTCCGGGCGACTGTGAACTGCGGGCCGTATGCTCTGGGTGGGCTGCGTGCGGGTCTGTGGTTGCAAGTCGAGGCCAGTCGCAGGCGAAACGACCCACGTAAGGCAACTTGTGGTTGCCGAGCATGGTGCGACTTAGGAGTAAGCCCTGCCCACACGATCTCCGGTTGTCGGAGGCGGGTGGCGACGGGGGGATGCGTGCCGCGAGGTGCCGATGGACCGCAGGGTCGCCGGCACCGGGCCGCCAACCCCGCTGCAGGCGAGTGTGGGGTCAAAGACCAGGTCAGCCGCACGCAGCCCATCTTCACTGTCAACGGCCGAACCGGGTTACCACCGTCAGGCCGGTAAGATCTGCCTCTCATGAGTGTTCTCACCAAAGTTCTCCGCGCCGGCGAAGGCAAAAAGGTTCGTCGCCTCTCCGATCTGGTCCCTCTGATCAACGAGTTGGAGCCGGAGATGGAGGCGCTCAGCGACGCTGAACTTCAGCACAAAACTGTCGAATTTAAAGAGCGACTCGCTGAGGGAGAAACCCTCGACGACCTGCTAATCGAGGCCTATGCGGTGGTACGCGAGGCCTCCAAGCGAGTCCTCGGACAGCGCCATTTCGACGTGCAGCTCATGGGCGGGATGGCGCTCCACTTCGGGTGGATCGCTGAGATGAAAACCGGTGAAGGGAAGACTCTGGTCTCGACGCTGCCGGCGTACTTGAACGCCCTCAATGGTGAGGGCGTCCACATGGTGACCGTCAACGACTACTTGGCGACCCGAGACTCCGAATGGATGGGTCGCCTCCACCGCTGGCTCGGACTTACTGTCGGCCGTATTGGTCCCGACATCGAAGATCCGGATGTCAAACATGCGGCCTATAACGCCGACATCACCTACGGCACCAACAACGAGTTCGGATTCGACTATCTCCGAGACAACATGGCTGGTTCAAGAGAGGCCATGTTTCAGCGTGGTCATGTCTTTGCCATCATCGACGAGGTCGACTCGATCCTGATCGACGAAGCTCGGACCCCGCTCATCATTTCGGGCCCGGCGGATGAGGCGGCCAAGCTGTACTACCAGTTTGCCAGCATCGCTCGAACCCTCGTGCGCGACGAGGACTACGAAGTCGATGAAGAGAAGCGGACCGTGGTGCCCTTGGAGTCGGGCATAGAGAAGGTAGAGAAGGCCATTGGGGTGGAGAATCTCTACGCCGCGGTCGCCACCAACTATGTCCACCAGCTGACCAAGGCGCTACAAGCCAAGGAGCTGTATCGCCGGGACAAGGACTACCTCCTCGCCGACGGCGAAGTGAAGATCGTCGATGAGTTCACCGGACGCACCCTGGATGGCCGGCGTTGGTCCGATGGTTTGCATCAGGCCGTCGAGGCCAAAGAGCGGGTTCGCATCAAAGAGGAAAATCACACCTGGGCCACGGTGACACTCCAGAACTTCTTCCGCCTCTACAAGAAATTGGGCGGCATGACCGGTACGGCTGAGACCGAGGCCGGCGAGTTCGCCGCCACCTACGAGTTGTCGGTCATTCCGATCCCGACGAACAAGCCCATGCTCCGAGTTGACCAGGCTGACCTCGTTTTCAAATCTGAGGAGGCAAAGTTCAACGCGGTGGTCGATGACCTCGCCGAGCGCCACGAGATCGGCCAGCCCGTGCTGGTCGGTACCGCATCGGTGGCGAAATCCGAACTCTTGTCGCGTTTGTTGGAAAAGCGAGGCATTCCTCACCACGTCTTGAACGCCAAACAGCACTTTCGTGAGGCCGAAGTCGTGGCCCAGGCCGGCCGACTGGGCGGGGTCACAGTGGCGACCAACATGGCCGGTCGAGGCGTTGACATCATCCTCGGAGGCAACGCCGAAATGGTGGCTCGCCATGAGGCTTTGGCCCAGGGCGTCGACACAGAGACCGAAGAGGGCCACGCTCAGCTCGTTGCGCTCACCGAGAAGTTAGAGGGCGACCTGGCCAAAGAGGGTGAGCGCGTGCGCGAACTCGGAGGACTGTATGTGTTGGGCAGCGAGCGACACGAAAGCCGACGCATCGACAACCAGCTTCGTGGGCGCTCGGGGCGTCAGGGAGATCCGGGCGAAAGCCGGTTCTACCTGAGCTTGGAAGATGAGCTTCTGCGCCTCTTCGCGACCGGTGCCATGAACTGGGTGATGGGTCGCACCTTGCCCGAAGATGTGCCGATCGAATCAAAGACGGTGTCAAAGGCGATTGAGCGGGCCCAGACGACAGTGGAAGCTCGAAATGCCGAGCAGCGCAAGGATGCTCTCAAATACGACGAGGTCATGAACGAGCAGCGCAAGGTGATCTACGGCCTGCGCAATCAGATCATTGACGGCGAAGACCTTGAAGAGCGCACAGAAGATCTTCTGGTCGAAACGCTTGGTCGACTGGTCAGCACCGCGTGTCCGAGTGAGTACCCCGAAGAGTGGGATCTGAAGCTCCTCGTCGACGAGATGACGCTGTACTACCCGACGA
Organism: uncultured Acidimicrobiaceae bacterium; assembly: GCA_963803215.1. GTDB lineage: Bacteria > Actinomycetota > Acidimicrobiia > Acidimicrobiales > RAAP-2 > CAWDLP01. The sequence goes on along the minus strand of CAWDLP010000004.1, from coordinate 307,529 downwards.
AGTTCACGCCCGAAGATCTGGCTGAGGCTTCCAACACGGGTCAGCTCCTCGAAAGTGTCGTGGAAGAGGCGCTCGAATACTACGAAGCGCACTCGGCCGGTCTCCCTGGTGGGGAAGAGACGGCCCGCCAGGTTGAGCGGGACGTCATGCTGCAGATCATTGACCAGCGCTGGCGTGACCATCTCTCAGAGATGGACTACTTAAAAGAGGGCATTCACCTTCGCTCCATCGCTCAGCAAGACCCGCTGGTGGCCTGGCAGCGCGAAGGGTTCGACATGTTTGGCAAGTTGATTGAAGCGGTCGATGACGATTACTTGCGCTATGTCCTTCACGTCGAGGCCATCACCGAATCAGCCGGGCCCGACTTGGATCGCGCCGTCTATGAAGCGGCCGAGGATCCGGTCTCTGAGACCAGCATTCATGCCGCGCAACTCCAGGTAGAAAGAGGCGCAGCAGCCGCTCCCGCGCTGCAGGTAGCGGCCCCACCGCTCGAAGCCGATGCTGCACCTCGCAACGGACGCAATCGAAACCGTCGCCAGGCTCAGCCAGTGGCGCCGGATGAAGAGACGATGCAACCAATGGTCAAAGCTGATCACGAAAAGGTTGGTCGCAACGATCCGTGCTGGTGCGGGAGCGGGAAGAAATTCAAGCTGTGCCATGGCGCAGCCTGACGCCCCGGGCGTTGAACAGCCCCGCGACATTGGTGCAGAGCTTGCCGATATCAGTCTCCGGCTTGGTGAAGCTGAGGCCTATCTAAACCTCTCTGACCTGGTCAAACGCCACGACGAGCTTGAAGCAGAGGCGGCTCGCCCCGATCTGTGGGATGACGGGGATAGAGCTCGAGCTGTGACCACCGAGCTCGGTCGGGTGGGCGATGACATCTCTCGGCTTGAGCAACTGCGGGTGGATCTGGACGACGCCCGTGCCCTCTTAGAGCTCGTACAAGAGGGCGAACGCGACGGTGCACCCGATGTCTCCTTGTCGGGGGAGCTCGTGCAAGTCACCGATGACCTGACCCGCCGATTGGGTGAGCTCGAACTGCAGTCGTTGTTTTCCGGCGAGTACGACGACAAAGACGCCATTGCAGAAGTACATGCGGGCGCTGGTGGTACCGACGCGCAGGATTGGGCCGAAATGATGCTGCGGATGTACCAACGATGGGCCGAGCGGCGCGGCTTCTCGGTCGAAGTGGACGAAACGACGCCCGGACAAGAAGCCGGACTGCTTTCGGCCACGTTCATCGTTCGCGGTCGATTTGCCTATGGCCTTCTGGCGGCAGAGCGCGGTGTCCACCGCCTGGTGCGAATGTCGCCGTTCGACTCGCAACGTCGCCGTCAAACGAGTTTTGCCTCGTTGGAAGTGACGCCGTTTTTAGAGGACGTCTCTGACGTGGTCGATATTGACGAAAAAGAACTTCGTATCGACACCTACCGCTCCTCGGGGGCCGGCGGTCAGCACGTCAATAAGACAGATTCGGCTGTCCGATTGACACACTTGCCCACGGGAATCGTGGTGGCGTGTCAGAACGAACGGAGTCAGCACCAAAACAAAGCCAAAGCCATGCAGATCTTGGCGGCCAAGTTGGCCGAGCGAGCGCGAGCTGAACGGCGAGCTGAGCTCGACTCTTTGAGTGGCGAACGCATCGACAATGCGTGGGGTAGTCAGATTCGTTCCTACGTGTTAGCGCCATACCAGTTGGTCAAGGACATGCGGACCGATGTGGAGACGGGCAACATTGATGCCGTACTCGACGGCGACCTGGACGCCTTCATGGAAGCTGAACTCCGTCGCCAACGCAGTCAAGGTTCCGGTTCCGGCGCTTGACCTGCAAGGGCGCGGGTGGCACCAATTCGCGCCGCGGTGCCGATAGTCTGGTGCTCGTCCGTAGAGGGACCGCGAACTCGTCACCGAGACGATTCACCGTCGGTGCCACGGACCTTTTTCTTTCATGATCCGATTCGAGAACGTAACAAAGACATACAAGGGATCGACCGTTGCTCTCCGCGACGTGTCAGCCGACATCGACAAAGGTGAGTTTGTCTTCTTGGTCGGGGCGTCGGGTTCGGGTAAGACGACGTTCATTCGACTTCTCTTGCGAGAAGAACTCCCCGATCAGGGTCGAATTTGGGAGGCCGGACGCGACATCGTCAACCTGCCGAAATGGCGCGTGCCCTATTTGAGGCGCAACATTGGGTGCGTCTTCCAGGACTTCCGTCTCCTTCCTAATAAGACAGTCTTCGAGAATGTTGCCTTCGCCTTGGAGGTGATCGGTCGGCCCCGCCACGTTGTGGCACAACAGGTTCCTCAGGTCCTTGACCTGGTTGGATTGGCCAAGAAGCGAGACAACCTGCCCGGCGAGTTGTCGGGTGGCGAGCAGCAGAGAGTCGCCGTGGCTCGCGCCTTTGTAAACCGTCCCCTCATCCTCTTGGCCGATGAGCCCACCGGGAACCTTGACCCCTCGACCAGTCAGGGCATCATGCAACTTCTCGACCGCATCAACCGAACCGGGACGACTGTCGTGGTGGCCACGCACGATGAGATCTTGGTCAACTGGATGCGACGTCGCGTCATCGAACTGAGCAACGGCGTGTTGGTCCGTGACCAGGCCCGTGGCGTGTACGGCATCGATAGTCCCGAGCCCGGATCAGGAGCAGCCTGATGCCCGTTTCAATCGAGTACGTCACACGAGAAACCGCCACCAATCTCTGGCGGAACCGGCTTATGACGCTGGCTGCCATCTTGACCGTGACGGTCTCACTGGCCTTGGTGGGCACGTCGCTTCTTTTGGGTCAAGGAGCGGCCCACGCCTCAGCTTTATGGGAGCGGGGCACGCAGGTTACGGTTTGGATGGAGCCCAACGCCACGCCGCAAGAGATATCTGCCGTTGGAACCCAGCTGCAACAGCTCACCTATGTGAGCCACTGTCGTTATCAGGACAAGGCCCAGAATCTGGCTGACGCCAAGAAGCTCCTAACCAGTGACGAGTATCAGTCGCTGACCCTTTCGGGCATGTTGACGTCCTACTTGTGTACGCCGGTGATTCCGGCCGACGCCACTGAAGTGCATGCACGGTTCACGGGCCAGCCCGGGGTGCATATTGTGACCGCACCCAACCAGCAGATCCACGCCGAGGAGAAGGCCATTAGCTTTCTCAAGATCTTCTGTCTGGTCGTGGCCGTCGTGCTGATTCTTTCATCGGTGGTCCTGATTTTGAACACGATTCGAATGGCCATCTTTGCCCGGCGCCGGGAGGTGTCGGTGATGAAACTTGTTGGCGCCACCAACTGGTTCATTCGAATACCTTTCATGTCAGAGGGCTTGATCCAAGGTCTGATCGGTTCCGCCTTGGCCGCCACCGCCGTCTATGCACTTCACCTGTTTTTGAACAGTCTGAGTAACCCGAACCAACCACAGAGCCTCTACTCCAGCATGAGTCTCACGGGGTGGCAGGTCCTCGGCACCGTCGGTGAAGTCGTTGCCATCGGTGTGGCCATCGGGTTCTTTGGCTCGTTCATCGCCATTCGTCGATTCCTCGACGTTTGATCACGCCCACGGCGTTGGGTTCCGTGCCCACGATTGCCGAGCCCGCCGTAGTGGCCAGCGAAGTCGTCAAGCTGCACGGGTCAGGTCCAACCACCGTCTGTGCACTCGATCGGGTTTCTATCGACTTTGAAGGAGCAGCGTTCACCGCCATCACGGGCCCTTCTGGATCTGGAAAATCAACCCTGCTCCACTGTTTGGCGGGGCTCGACCAACCAACGTCGGGGCGAATCGTGGTGGGCGGTGCCGAGCTGACGGAGATGTCGGATCGCCAGCTCACCAAGCTGCGGCGTGAGCGGATTGGGTTTGTCTTTCAATCCTTCAATCTGGTGCCCACTCTCAACGCGGCTGAAAACATCACCTTGCCCCTCGAGATTGCTGGTCGTCCGGTCGACCAAGCGTGGTTCGATGAACTCATTGATGTCTTAGGTATCGGCGACCGGTTGCGGCACCGGCCGACCCAGCTCTCGGGAGGCGAACAACAGCGCGTGGCAGTCGCTCGGGCGCTCATTAGCCGCCCGGACGTCATCTTCGCCGACGAGCCCACGGGCAACCTTGACTCACGTACGGGCCAAGAGTTGCTGGGAATCATCGTGGAGGCGGTTCGTCGCTACGGTCAGACCGTGATCATGGTGACCCACGACGCGGCCGTGGCGGCGCACTCTGACCGGGTGGTCTTCTTGGTTGACGGGCGCATTGCCGCTGATCTGGCTGATCCGAATGCAGCGTCGGTCCACCAGCAGATGCAAGCGCTGTGGGGCTGAGCGGGAGCTGACAAGCATGTTTCGGCTCGCCCTGCGCGGGCTTTTTGCCCACAAGATCAGGCTAATTTCGACCGCTCTCGCCGTCGTCTTAGCGGTGGGATTTATCGCTGGTACGTACGTCCTCACCGACACACTGAAGGCGGCCATCACCAACGTGATCGGCCAATCGCAGACCCAAGTTGCCGTCACGGTCCAAGCAAAAACTGCTAACGGGAGTGGTGGCTCTGGTGGCTTCGGCGGCGCCCAAGTGACGTTGCCTCAGTCGGCGCAAGCCCGGGTGGCCGCGGTACCCGGTGTGGCGGCGGCGCAAGGTCTGCTGTTCGGTCAAGTTGAGGTGGTGCACCTCAACGGCACGCCCATCAGCCGATCGGCCGCGTTTGAATTGGCCTTTTCCGTTGGTTCGCAGCCGACTCTCAATCCGCTGACCTTGCGCCGAGGTCACTTTCCGTCTGCCGCCACTCAGGCCGTCATTGACGCCGCCACCGCCGGCCGATTGCACATCGCCATCGGTCAGCGCATTCGGGTGGCGGCGGCCGGCCCGGCACGAACGGTCACGGTTGTCGGCATCGTCGGGTATGGAACGGCCGAGACGTTGGCCGGTGCCGTCATAGTGGGTCTGACGCTTCCGGCCACGCAGTCGCTCTTGGCCCTGCCGGGACGGCTCTATCAAGTGGGCGCATCAGCCCAACCCGGCGTCTCGCCCACCGTATTGGCGGCTCGGATGAAGGCCGCTCTTGGTCCGGGCTTCAAAGTACAGACCGAGGCTCAGGCTGTGGCGTCGGCCACAGCCTCGGTCAACAAGGGGTTTTCCATCTTTGGTGATGTGCTCTTGGTCTTCGCCGGTGTCGCCCTCTTTGTGGCGCTGTTTCTCATCTTCAACACCTTCTCAATCCTTCTCGCCCAACGAAGCCGTGAATTGGCTCTCTTGCGTTGCTTGGGTGCCTACCGGCGGCAGATTGCCCTCTCGGTGATGGCCGAATCCGCCTTGATTGGACTGTTGTCATCGATCGTGGGACTGGGCGTTGGGGTTCTCCTCGCCCTCGGTCTTCGACGACTCTTGGCTGCATTTGGGGCCAGCTTTCCGCCTCAATCGCCGGTGATCGCCCTCCGCACGGTTGTCGTCAGCCTGGTCGTCGGCACGGTCGCCACCATGATCGCAGCCTTACTGCCCGCCATCCGTGGATCTCGCACCTCGCCGGTGGCAGCTCTTCGAGAAGAGCCATCAGTGGACGTCGGGAGACCAACGCCCGTGCGATGGATTCTCGGCGCCCTCCTCGTGATCTTGGGCGTTCTTGTCGTCGTGGGGGCATTGCACGGCAATGGCGGGCGTGGGGCCAACGCGGCCACGCGAGCCGAGGAAGCTGGACTCGGACTCGTCCTCGCCTTCTTGGGGATTGCCGCTCTCGTTCCGATTGTGGCCAAACCAATGTCGTGGGTGCTCGGATGGCCGTTTGCCGTCCTTCGAGGAGTTCCAGGGCAGTTGGGACGTCGAAATGCGATGCGCCACCCTCGGCGCACGGCGGCCACCGCTAGTGCGCTGATGATCGGTCTGACTCTGGTCACGACCATCGGGGTCTTCGCCACATCGGTACAGGCTTCGGTCGACGCATCGCTCCAAACCGGGCTCTTTGCCGACTACGTGGTGACCCCGTCTGGCGTGTCGGGGTTGGCCCCTCAAGTGGCGACGACGCTGAGCCACGTATCTCATCTCAAAGATGTCGCCGCCCTCCAATCAGCCAATATGAGGATCGAGCTGCCGGGTCATGGCAATCGGAAAGTGAGCGGCACCGGGACCGAGATAGCACCGTATGTGAGAAACGTTGATATTCCGGCCACATCGGGGCATGTGAGCGATGTACGCGGGTCTGCCATTGCGGTCACAACCGGCGTGGCCAACACGTGGCACCTCCACGTTGGTTCGCCCATCTTGTTGTCTTCCAGTCAGAAGAGCACGCAGGAGTTCACCGTGGCGGCCATCATCCGAGACCCCACCGGGCTGACGGGCGACGTCCTCTTCGCCCCATCTGGATTCGCCAGGCTCTTTCCCCAATCGACCAACAGCGTCCAACTGGTCCTGGCGCAACGTGGCCCCGGCGTCAGCCCGACCCAGGGACTGGCCTCGCTGCACAAGGCGCTCATTCGTTATCCGCAGACGCAGTCGTACACGAAGCAAGGTTTCATCAACAACACCAATAGGCAGTTCCAGCAGCTGATCACGTTGGTCACCGCCATGTTGTTGCTCGCCGTTATCATCGCCCTTTTCGGGATCGTGAATACCTTGGCGCTTTCTATTGTGGAGCGAAAACGCGAGATCGGCCTTCTGAGGGCGTTGGGCATGTCCCGGCGCCAACTTCGTGCCGCCGTCCGTTGGGAGTCGGTCATAGTGGCTCTCTTGGGAACGATCCTCGGTATTGGCTTGGGCCTGCTCTTTTCGTGGGTTGTGGTCGACGCCCTGCGGTCCGATGGCGTCGATCGGTTCTCAGTCCCCGTCACTGAACTCGTCGTGTACGTCGTGCTGGCTGGCGTGGCCGGTGTGATCGCCGCCATTGTGCCGGCCCGGAGCGCGGCCAAGGTCGACATTCTTTCTGCCATCACCACGGAGTAGTCGAACCGCAACGAGCAAGGTTGTGAGCAAGGTAGCCCCGGCAACCTGTCAGCTGACGGTCGATTGGCCGATCACGAAAAGGAGCTGACGATGAGCAACGCCACTGCAATCACGGGCAACCTGACTCGAGAGCCTGAGATCCGATACACCCGAGAAGGCCAAGCCACCACGTTGCTTGGCGTTGCGGTAAATCGGCGCTGGCAGAATCGCGAAACCAACGAATGGGAAGAAGCGACGTCATTTTTCGAAGTGGTGTGCTGGAGAGAGTTGGCCGAAAATGTGGCCTTGACCCTTACCAAAGGCATGAGGGTCTGCGTCATTGGTCGCTTAGAGCAACGCAGCTGGGAAAACGAAGAAGGGGAACGACGAAGCAAAGTTGAGATTGTGGCCGACGAGATTGGACCGAGCCTGCGCTTCGCCACGGCCGACGTTCAGCGTTCGGATCGCCGCTTCGCAGAATCGAACGGCTCGGAGCACGACTCGCTCAGCCGCGACGAGGGGGTCGAAGCGTGACAACACTGGAGACGACCGCGCGGCACTCAATCTCCTGCGCCGAGAAAAGTGTTGGTCGGCACCGAGACCTTGGTGGCTCGAGAGGTGGTCGTCGACATCTGCTGCGCCCTGGCGCTGGCCGAATCCACATTGGCGGCGGCAGGCCTTACGACCGAGGCCGACCAGATTGGTGACGCCTTCGAGTTGGCCGAGTCCGTCCTGTTCACCTGAACGGCCGGACTCACACCGTCATTCCTCAGTCGTCGCCGTCTCTTCGGGTGTAAACGTTAAAGAGAGAGAGTTCACGCAGTAGCGCTGACCGGTTTCGGTCGGACCGTCGGGAAAGACGTGGCCGAGGTGACCGCCGCACTTGGCACAGGTGATCTCCACTCGTCGCATGCCGAACTTGCGGTCTTCATATTCGACGATGGCACCGTTGGCGGCGGCTCGATCGAAGCTAGGCCACCCTGTCCCAGACTCGAACTTGCTCTCCGTCGTAAAGAGGGGTGCGGCACATCCGGCACAGTGAAAGACACCTTGGCCGTCAACGTGGAGGAGTTCGCCCGACCAGGCCGGCTCGGTAGCGCTGCGGCGTAGGACTTCAAACTGGGCGTCGCTGAGCCGACTTCTCCACTCGTCTTCGCTCATTTCAACCTCAACGGCCATAGCGGCCTCACCTCTCCTCTTTCGTCCACCCCTGGGCTTTGCCCCCGTCCAGAACTTCATCTGCATCACCTCGTAACAACGTGATTGACCAGCGATTTGTTCCAAAAAAACGGCAATCTGACGGTGCGTCAGGTCACGTACGAACCGTTCGGTACGCTACCGGGGTCATGGACCTCCGCGACCGCCCCGAGGATGAGGCATTTCGCCAGGAAGTTCGCTCGTGGATGACGGATCACGTGGTGGACGAGTTCGCCGCCCTGGACGGCCGGGGAGGCTCAGGCGACGAGACCTACGGGTTTGAGATTCGCCAAGAGTGGGAGTACGTGCTGGCCGCTGGAAACTGGACCTGTCTCGGATGGCCCGAAGAGTTCGGGGGCCGGGGAGCAACCATGGCCCAGCAGGTCATCTACAACGAGGAGTACGTCCGGGCCAAAGCACCAGGTCGCGTGTCGATTCTCGGCGAAGGGCTCATTGGGCCGACGCTGATCCACTATGGCACGGAGGAGCAGAAGGAGCGATTCCTTCCGGGCATTCGGGCCGGCACGGAGCTTTGGTGCCAGGGCTACTCCGAACCCAACGCCGGCAGCGACCTGGCCAACGTGCAGACCAAAGCCGAGCTTGATGGCGACGAGTGGGTTGTCACGGGACAGAAAGTGTGGACTTCGTTGGCCCATCAGTCCGGATGGTGTTTCGTCGTTTGTCGCACCGAGCCTGGGTCCACGCGCCACAAAGGCCTGTCGTACCTGCTGGTCCCGATGGACCAAGCCGGCGTCGAGGTTCGTCCCATTACCCAGCTGACCAAAACGTCGGAGTTCAATGAAGTCTTCTTTGACGGGGCGCGAACCGCTCGCCGCAATGTGGTGGGTGAAATAGGCGACGGGTGGCGCGTGGCCTTAGCCACCTTGGCGTTCGAGCGAGGGGTGGCACTGCTCGGTCATCAACTCGGTTTTCACCGTGAGTTCGATCGATTGGTTGACGCGGCTCGGGCCCGAGGACGTGACACAGATCCAGTGCTCCGCCAAGAGCTAGCCCGTTCCTACGCTGAACTGGCCATCATGCGCTACAACACGTTGCGCAGTCTGTCGGGCGTCGATGGACCGGTTGCTCCTCCCGAGGCCTCCATCGCCAAGCTGTTCTGGGGTTCGTGGCATCGCCGCTTGGGTGAGTTGGCGCTCGATGTGCTGGGGCCTTACGCCACGGTGCTCGACCCGGGCGAGTACGAGCTCAATGAGTTCCAGCGGTCGTTTCTCTTCTCGCGCAGCGAGACGATCTACGGCGGATCAAACCAAATTCAACGAAATATCATCGGCGAGCGGGTCCTTGGGCTCCCGCCAGAACCCAAAGGAACGTCATGAGTCTCGACGCCTCGTTCGTGCCCGCACCGGTACCAGCCCCGCCATCGGGCCATGGCCTTCTCACCGACAAAGTCGTCATCGTGACGGCGGCGGCCGGTACGGGAATTGGCTTCGCCACCGCCACGCGCTGTTTGGAGGAGGGAGCCCACCTCGTTGTCTCTGACACGCATGAGCGTCGATTGGCTGAATCGGTTGAACAGCTCCAAGCCGCAGGTGGGGGAGAGGTCATTGGGGTGCCTTGCAATGTGACCAAAGAAGAGGACGTGGTCAACCTTTACGAGTCCGCCGTCACGCGCTTCGGCCACTTTGACGTGGCCGTGCACAACGCCGGCCTGGGTGGCACGGTCTCTCTGACCGAGATGACCGACGAGCAGTGGTCGACCGTGTTGGATGTGACCCTGACCGGTACGTTTCGATGCACCAGGACGGCCCTTCGACACCTACTGCCCCAGGCCAAGGGTGTGATCGTCAACAACGCTTCTGTGCTCGGATGGCGGGCGCAACCCGGTCAAGCGCACTACGCCGCGGCCAAGGCCGGTGTGATGGCCCTCACCCGCTGTGCCGCGGCTGAAGCAGCCCCCCACGGCGTACGGGTGAATGCGGTGTCACCGAGTTTGGCTGAGCATCCTTTTTTGAACCGAGCTATTCCCGACGAGGACCTGGCCATCCTTCGCAAGCGGGAGTTGTTTGGTCGTGGGGCCGAGACCTGGGAGGTGGCGAATGTGATTGTGTTCTTAGCCAGCGACTACTCCACCTATCTGAGTGGCGAGGTCATCTCGGTCTCGAGTCAGCACCCATGAGTACCGACGCATCAAGGCCAGCAACCGGCATAGGCGGCGCGCCCCTTGACGCTGAGGACCCGAGAGCCGATCTGCGCTGGGGCACGGTGCCGGCTTTGGTGGCCGACATGGCCACACGATTGAAAGATCAAGAGGCGCTCATCGACGGCGCGACCAGGCTGACCTACGGCCAGTTGGCTGAGCGCGCCGCCGTCTTCAGTCGGGCGCTCATGGCCGATGGGCTGAGCCCCGGAGACCGGGTGGCTATCTGGGCGCCGAACTGCGCCGAGTGGGTTATTGGGGCCTTAGGAGTGCACGGCGCCGGGGGGGTAATCGTGCCCCTGAACACTCGCTTTAAAGGTGGCGAAGCGGCCTACGTCGTGCGATCGTCGGGTGCGTCGATTCTTCTCACCGTGTCTGGCTTCCTTGGCGTCGACTATCCCGCCATGCTGGTCGGAGAAGAGATCGGCAACCTCAAAAGAATGGTGTTGCTGCGTCACGAAGGTGGGGCCGAGACGGGTTCGCCTTTGGGTCAAGCCGTTGCTCTTGACACGCTCGAGGCCTTTTTGGACCGGGCCGAAAGCGTCAGCCCGGCCGAGGCCATAGCCCGGGCCCAGTCGGTGCAGCCCGACGATATCTCCGACCTGATCTACACCTCAGGCACGACGGGGCGACCAAAGGGGGCCATGAGCACACACGCCCAGAGTCTTCGAACCTTTGGTACTTGGAGCGCCATCGTTGGACTGACCGAAGGTGATCGCTATCTGGTGGTCAACCCCTTCTTTCATACCTTTGGCTACAAAGCGGGCATGCTGGCCTCGCTCATGGCGGGTGCCACCATCGTGCCCGAAGCCGTCTTCGACGTTGACGTGGTCCTGGCCCGCATCGCCTCTGAGCGAATAAGCGTGTTGCCCGGTCCCCCAACGATCTACCAGTCGATTTTGGCTCACCCCGATCGCAGCAAATACGATCTCACGTCACTTCGACTCGGCGTCACTGGGGCCGCCGTGGTGCCGGTGGAGTTGGTCATCGCCATGAGCGAAGAGTTGGGCTTTGACACGGTCCTCACCGCCTATGGCCTGACCGAGTCGTGTGGCACCGTCACCATGTGTCGGCGCAGTGATGCGCCCGAGGTGATTTCGGCCACGTCTGGGCGCGCCATTCCGGGTCTCGAGGTCCGCATTGTGGGCGAGACCGGTGACGAGTTGGCGCCAGGGGAGCCGGGAGAGGTTGTGGTTCGGGGCTACACCGTCATGACGGGCTATTGGGACGACGACGAAGAGACAGCCAAGGCCATCGATGCTGAGGGGTGGCTCCATACCGGGGACATCGCGACCATGGATGCCAACGGCAACATCATCATCACTGACCGCTTGAAAGACATGTTCACGGTGGGTGGGTTTAACGCCTATCCAGCCGAGATTGAGGCCATTCTCCGACAAAACCCCCTGGTCGGAGCCGTCGCGGTCATCGGGGTGCCAGACGAACGTATGGGCGAGGTCGGCTGTGCCTTTATGGTGCCAAGCTGCACAGGCCGGTGACCAGAGCGAATTGGAGAGGGCGGCCCAAGAGGTGCTCACCTGGGCTCGTCAAGCCATGGCCAACTACAAAGTGCCGCGTTATGCGGTTGTGGTTGACTCACTGCCGACCAATGCAGGTGGCAAGGTGCTCAAACGTGAACTGCGCGAGCGGTTCGCCCAAGGTTTAGATCGAATCGTGACAAGTGAGAGGAAGAGCTGAGTGCGAGGCATCGTTTACACAGGTGACGGAGTAGAGGTCAGCGACGAGTTGGAAGTGGGCGACCCTGGGCCCAAAGAGGTCAAGATCCGCATTGCGGCCGCCGGCGTGTGCCACTCGGACCTGTCGGTCATCGACGGCACCATTCCGTTTCCGGCTCCAGCCGTGCTGGGCCATGAGGGCGCGGGTGTGGTTGAAGCTGTGGGCTCCGCCGTTCGATCGGTCAAGCCCGGAGACCACGTCGTCATTGCCACCTTGGCCAGCTGTGGCACGTGCCGGGCCTGCAGCACCGGTCACCCCACGATGTGCCGGCACTCTCTCGGCAATATCGGCACACCGTTCACCTACAAGGGCGAGCCGGCCTCCAACTTCGCTGCGGCCTCGGTCTTTGCCGAGTCGACCATCGTGAGCGAGGTCCAAGCGGTGCGAATCCCAAAGGACATACCGCTGACCTCGGCCTGTCTTATTGGATGTGGCGTCCTGACCGGTGTAGGAGCGGTCCTCAACCGGGCCAAAGTGAAGCCGGGTGACACCGCCGCGGTGTTTGGCGTGGGCGGCGTCGGACTGAACGTCATTCAGGGTCTGCGCATTGCTGGTGCGACAAAGATCATCGCGGTGGACACGGTGGCGGGCAAAGAAGACCTCGGCCGCCAATTCGGCGCCACTGACTTCGTAGACGCCTCGACCGGTGATGCCGCAGCCGCCATCAGAGAGTTGGCTCCGGCCAACCGAGAGTCAGCCGCTGGTGCTCTGTTCCCACTGGGTGGGGTCACCTGGGCCTTCGACTGTGTCGGTCACCCCGCCGTGCTTCGCAGTGCACTTGACTGCCTTGACTGGGGCGGCAACGCCGTGGCCATCGGGATCCCGCCTCGCGGGACCGAGGTCTCAGTTGACGTCAACGCCTTGGCCTACGTGGATCGGGGCTTGCTCGGCTGCCGTTATGGCTCAGCCCGCCCCCACCATGACATTCCCCTGATGGTCGACCTCTACAAGTCGGGCCGGCTTTTGCTGGACGAACTGGTCAGCTTGACGCGCCCCCTCGACCGCTTCAGCGAAGTGGTCGAAGAGATGCACGCCGGACGGGTGGCCCGAGGCGTGCTGACCTTTGACTGATCTCATCGAGATCGGGGCTGCCGCCATCCATAGTGACGGCCCGACGCGGATGGCCGCGTTGGCCCTAGGGTTGGCGTCATGAAAGGCGTTCTCTTGGCGGGTGGGACAGGTTCGCGCCTTCACCCACTGACTCGCATCACGAACAAGCACCTCTTGCCCATCTACGACCGACCGATGATCCAGTGGTCGATCGAGGCCCTGGTCACGGTGGGCATCACAGAGATCATGGTGGTGACGGGCGGCACGCACGCCGGTGAGTTCCTGCGGCTACTCGGCAACGGTCACGAGTTCGGCATCGATCAACTCTCCTATGGCTATCAAGAGAAGCCCGGTGGCATTGCTGAGGCTCTCGGATTGGCTGAGCGCTTCGTCGACGGTGAGCCCGTGCTCGTCATGTTGGCGGACAATGTGATGGAACAGACCATCAGACCTATGGTTGACGCTTTTCGAGCGGACCCGCACGGCGCTCGCATACTGCTCACCGAGGTAGCAGAACCGTCCCACCTTCAGCACTTGGGCGTGCCCGAGTTTGATGCCGCAGGTCGCGTCTCCAAGATCGTGGAAAAGCCGAAAGAACCTGCTTCCAATTTCGGAGTGACGGGGATCTACTGCTACGACGCCGAAGTCTTTAAGGTCATCCCGACCCTGGTGCCCTCAGGTCGAGGGGAGCTAGAGATCACCGACGTCAATAATCACTATGTTGACGCTGGATCAATGGCTTTCGATGTGCTCAAGGGATTTTGGGGTGACGCTGGCGAGTCGATCGACGCCTACTACGAGGTCAACGACTTCGTGCGCGCTCACGGCGCTAATAAGGCCTAGCCCACGTATCTATTAGGAAGCTGGCTCGGACCTTGCGTCCGTGATTGAGTTTTCGTGAGGCGAACGATCCGCCGTGTCAGTGGAAGATGTCTTGAGCGCCTCTCGCACGGCGTGCGCCACCCCTGGTCCATCCAAACCAAGCTGCGCCAAGATTTCGTCAGCTTTGCCTTGGGCCACATAACGACGAGGTACGCCGAGAATTCGGCTCTCCGGTGGTGCACCACCGTGGCTTCGGGCCACCTCACCCACGGCGTCCGTTAAGAACATGCCCGCTCCACCGAAACGAACGCCGTCTTCAACGGTGACCACCAAGTTGTGCTGTGCCGCATCCGACAACATCTTGTGATCGGGAGGGCTAACCACGCGTGCGTCCCACACGGTGGCTTCGATGCCGTCTTCAGACAAGGCCAGTGCGGCGGCCTCGCACGCAGCCACCATTTTTCCGACCCCGAGCAAGCAGACCGAACCGTCGCCTTGGCGAAGTTGTCGGGCCGAAAGACCAACGCCTACGTCAGCGATGGCGATGTGGCGAGCGGGTGTCTTTGGAAAGCGAATCGACGACGGGCCATCGAGCGTCAGTGCCGTCTCGAGCATGGCTTCAAGCTCTTCGGCTGACGAGGGGGCAAAGACCGTCATATTCGGGATCGAGAGCGCCAAGGCCATGTCCAAAAGGCCGTGGTGACTTGGTCCATCGTCGCCGGTAATGCCGGCGCGGTCGAGCACCACGACGACAGGTTGTCCGTGGAGCCCAACGTCAAGGTTGGCCTGATCGAAACAGCGACTAAAGAAAGTGGCGTAGACCGCGACCACCGGCCGTAGTCCACCCATGGCCATGCCGGCCGCAGCCGTCATCTCGTGCTGCTCGGCGATGCCGACGTCGAAAAATCGCTCTGGAAAGCGAGCCTGGAAGGGGAGTAACCCGGTGGGTCCCGGCATCGCAGCAGTCAGGGCCACAACACGCGAATCGTCTTCAGCCAGGCGGATGAGGGCCTTGGTGAAGGCATCGGTGTAGGTGACGGGCCGAATGCTCTGAGTCTCGACTGCGCTGGGTGTGCTGCCGGCGAGTCCACCCCCGTCAGAGCCCGATGAACTTCCCACCGCACTACCAGCCGAGCTTCCGACCGTGTTCTCTGAAGGCGTGACTTTGATTGCTTTGACATCGTGGAGACGTTGTACTTCGTCTTCTTCGGCTGGGGCGTAGCCCCGACCCTTTTGCGTGAGCACGTGCACCACAATGGGACCGTCCCACTCGGCGGCATGGGCAAAGGCCTGCTCCATCAACTCCACGTCATGGCCGTCGATTGGGCCGGCGTAGCGAACCCCGAGGGCTTCGAAGAACGTGTGCGGTGAGACCATCTCGCGCAAGGCGCTGGTCACGCTGTGGACGCCCGAGTAGGCCAACTCGCCGACAGCAGGAATGTCTCGAAGGAGCGAGCGGAGACGTTCTCGGGTCTGCACATAGGTTGGATTGAGCCGTAAGTTGGTCAGGCTATGAGAGAGGTGACTGACCGTCGGGGCATAGGACCGTCCGTTGTCGTTTAAGACCACCACGACACGACGCCCCGAGTGGCCGAGGTTGTTGAGGGCCTCGTAGGCCATACCGCCCGTCAGGGCTCCGTCGCCGACCACGGCAACAACACGACGGTGACCACCGTGACCCTCGGCTTTGCCCTGCAGCTCGAAGGCGCTGGCCAGGCCGTGGGCATACGACAAGGCCGTAGAGGCGTGGCTATTTTCAATCCAGTCGTGTTCGGACTCATTTCGATTGGGGTAGCCCGACAGCCCCCCTGCCTTCTTGAGGTCGCGAAATCCATAGCGCCGACCAGTAAGGAGCTTGTGGATGTACGCCTGATGACCCGTATCCCACAAGATGGCGTCGGTCGGCGAGTCGAAGACGCGATGCACGGCCAATGTGAGTTCGACCACGCCGAGGTTCGAACCTAAATGCCCACCCGTTGTTGTCACCGATTCGACGATGAACTCTCTGATCTCGGCTGAGAGCTCCCGCAGCTGGTCATAGCTGAGGGACCGCAGGTCA
The DNA here is from genome assembly GCA_963803215.1 of uncultured Acidimicrobiaceae bacterium. Classification (GTDB taxonomy): domain Bacteria; phylum Actinomycetota; class Acidimicrobiia; order Acidimicrobiales; family RAAP-2; genus CAWDLP01. The sequence goes on along the minus strand of CAWDLP010000004.1, from coordinate 291,618 downwards.
GCTGGCGTTTCGATGCTGGGCAGGATCATATGAAGGGGAGCCAGGAATGAACTGGTGGGGCCAACTTAGTCCGTCTGTCTCGGTGTGGGGTTGGGATCCGGGGCCTTCAGCCCGAAGGTGGCGAAACCAACGACGATAAATGCCATGGCGGCCAAAAGTTGGAGGCCCCGTGCGGCACCGAAGGAGTCTGAGATCCATCCGACCACCGGTGCCCCCGCCACCCAGCCGACATAGCCCGCCGCAGTAAAGGCCCCGACCGCGCTGGTGGGCTGGCTGGCCCGTCGGGTTGCTTCGCTCATGACGAGCGGCCAAAACAGCGATGCTCCGGCCGCGCCCAGCGCCAGCCCGCACGCGGCAATCACCGCAACCGGGGTTAACGACTCCAAGAGGATGCCGCCCCCGGCCACCAATCCGCCGATGATCAAAGCAACGCGGGCCGAGAGTTTTCCAAGTTGCGGCCCCCCGACGCCGCGGGTCGTCGCCGCAACTGACTGCCCGATGACGTACGCCCCGGCCCCGAGCAAGACGCCGGCGGCAAGATCGGTTCGCAGATACAACACGCCCCAGGTATCGACCCCCCCTTCGGTGATCTCGGCCAGGGCGAAAATGAGCAAGAAGACCAGCAAGCCGTCGCGTCGCAGTCGCGTCACCGGTCCCGTCTTTTGCTGCGCCGTGCTCGCTAGTGGGGTCTGACCCTTGCCGTCCTCGGCCATCTCCCTGTCAAGAATTAGGGGTTCAGGTGCTGCTGTCAGGGTCCAGACTGCAACGACGATTGCGATGACGGCCACACCAGGCCAGAGCCAGCGCCAACTCACCCCAGCGTGGAGCAAGATCCCCGAGGCCGCGGCGCCGCACAGTGCGCCCGTGTTGAAAAGCGCGTGAAATCGCACGAGTGCACCGGGTCGGCCATGGAGCCGTTGGGAGGCCGAAGCGTTCATGGCGGTGTCGATGCAGCCGCCCGCCACTTCTGTGGCCACAAAGAAGGCAGCAAACACTGGCCACAGTCGGGAGACCGAGGTGCAGACCAATAGGACAGACCAGATCAACAAGGAGCCGGCGAGAAGGTGACGCGTGCCGAAATGCTCGCCGTAGTGACTGATGACGGCGCTGGATGCGCCAGCGATCGCAATGGCAACGGCCAACAGGATCCCCAATTGCGCATCGGTCAGAGAGAACGTGTGCTGAATGTTGGCTAGGGCCACGGCCCAGACACCCCAGAAGAGGCCGAAGGTCACGAACGCGGCAGCTGTTGGTCCGCTGGGAGCCGCTAAATGGGCGCGCTCGCTCGGGATCCCCGTCACCGACACGATCTGAACACCAGCGGATCTCAGGCGGGCGGAAGTGCGCCGGCCTTCGCCAAGAACTTGGAGCGATCGACCAGGACGCGGGTGAGCCGGCCAGCCCCGATCAGGACCGAACGCTCGTCTCGGTGCGTGGCCGACAGGGTGAACGTCAAGCGACGGCCTTCTACTCGCACCAAGGTGGCATCGGCCACAATCGAGGTCCCGATGGCCACGGGAGCCAGGTGATCAAACTGAACCCGGGTGGCCACACTGGTCAGGCCCTTCGCCAGCTGATGGTGAATGGCAGCACAGCTGGCCTCTTCACACAGGGCGATGAGTCGAGGAGTAGCTAACACCGGGACCTGCCCCGTTCCAAACGCCTCTGCCGTGTCGTCGAACGTCACCGTGAGCTCAACTCGGGCCGTGAGACCGGCCCGTGGCGTTGGGCCCTGGGACTGCTCTGCCTCGGTTGGTCGACTGGGCACGCCGATTACGATACCGCCCGTGAGCGATGCACCCCTGATTGAACCGACCGTGTTGCAACGAACCCTCCAAGCTGCGTTGGAGCGAGGGGGCGAGATGGCAGAGGTCTTCGCTGAAGACCGCCAGTCCATGGGCGCTTCTTTGGACGACGGTCGCATTGAAGAACTCTCCTCGGGGCGAGATCGAGGCGCTGGCATCCGAGTGGTTATTGGTGACACCACGGGTTTCGCCCACACGGCGGATCTTTCAGAGAATGGTCTCTTGGCGGCGGCCAAAGCGGCTGCGTCGGTGGCTCGAGAGGGTGGCGGCGGGTCACACACGGTCACGCTCGACGCCCGCCGTCCGCCTGCTGCTCCCACTGCCACGTTGCCCACCAGCATTGACAAGGCCGTGAAACTCGAACTTCTGACCCGGGCCGATGAATCGGCGAGATCGGTTGGCGATGCCATCAGCCAAGTGCAAGCGGGCTATGGCGACAGTCGACGCAGAATACTGATTGCCAACTCCGATGGGCTGCTGTCCGAAGACGATCAGATTCGGACCAGGTTCTCTGTGGTGTGTGTGGCCACCGGCGACACCGGTATGCAGACAGGACATGAATCGGTGGCCCGGACCGAGGGTTTCGAGCTCTTCGAGCGAGTGGACGTTGACGACATAGCTCGCGCCGCGGCCCAAAGAGCGCTTTCCAAACTTTCGGCTCGCCCCGCGCCTTCGGGAGAGGTGCCGGTGGTCCTTGCCGGCGGGAGTGGCGGCATCCTCTTCCATGAAGCATGTGGTCACGGTCTTGAGGCCGACCACATCATGAAGGATGCCTCGGTCTACGCCGGAAAGGTGGGTCAGCTGGTCGCCAGTCCTTTGGTGACTTTGGTTGACGATGGCACCGTGAGTGGCGAATGGGGCAACTTCTCGGTTGACGACGAGGGCAACCCAGCGGCCCGCAACGTGCTCATCGAAAACGGCATTCTGACCGAGTACATGTGGGACTGGTTACAAGCTCGTAAGGAAGGTCGATTGACGTCGGGAAACGGTCGGCGCCAGAGCTATCAACACCTCCCAATGGTGCGCATGACCAACACGTTTCTTCTGGCCGGCACAGAGAACGCCGAGGAAGTGGTGGCCCAGACGCCGACCGGCATCTATGTGGCCAAGCTCGGTGGTGGCCAGGTCAACACGGCCACGGGTGACTTCGTGTTCGGGACCACTGAGGCCTATCTCATCGAGAACGGTCGAATCACCGAGCCGCTGCGTGACGCCAACCTGATCGGCAACGGACCTGAGGTACTACGCCGCATTGACGCCGTGGCCGATGACTTCGCCACGACGCCTGGTACTTGCGGAAAAGATGGTCAAAGCGTGCCCGTCGGCTGTGGGCAGCCGACACTGCGCATCGCGGGCGTGACGGTTGGAGGTACCGCGGCGTGAGTGAGCTCTCTGAACTGGCCGCAGCCGTTGTTGAACGAGCGCAAAAGGGCGAAGAGATGGAGGTGTACGTGGCCAGGGGCCATGACACCGAAGTTCGGGCCTACGACGGCGCGGTTGAGTCACTTTCCTCGGCCGATTCGGCCGGTGTGGGCATACGCATCCTGCTGGACGGTGGCTCCGAGGCCGGGGCCCGTGTGGGATTCGCCTGGGCCGGCTCTCTGGAACGTTCCGTCATCGATACCGCACTGTCAGAGGCTCGGGACAACGCCATCTACGCCTCGCCCGACCCCGATGTGATCTTTGCTCGCCCAGACGGGGTCAAGCCTTCTGACATTGACCTCTGGGACGAAGACACGGTGAAAGCGCCTCTCGATGACAAAGTGGCCATGGCGCTCGAGCTGGAACGCCGCGTTCGCGCCGCCGACCCGAGAGTGCGCCAAGTCCCGTCGGCTGACTACGGGGACGAGCGCATGGAGATGGCTCTGGCCTCGACCAGCGGGATCACCGCTTCGACACGTCGAACCTCCGCCTTCCTTTCGGTCGCAGCCATCGCGGGTGAGGGTTCAGACACCCAGACTGGTTCAGGATTCAGTGTCGGTCGTTCGCCCCTGCTTCTCAATCTCGAACGCCCCACAAACGACGCCGTCCTCCGCGCCACCCGAATGCTGGGATCGGGCAAGGCACAGTCCGGTCGATGCACTGTGGTTTTCGATCCTCGGGTCGTCTCGACGCTGTTGTCGGTGATCTCATCTGGCGTCTCGGGCGAGGCTGTCGTCAAAGGAAGGTCATTCTTCGCCGGTCGTCTCAACGAATCGGTGGCCATGTCAGAAGTGACCCTGGTCGACGATCCAACGGAAACCCGTGCCTTCAGCGCTGCCTCCATTGATGGGGAGGGTCTGGCCTGTCGGCGGAACGTTCTCATCGATAGCGGTGTCCTCCAAATGTTCCTCTATGACACGGTTTCCGCCAAGCGAGCGGGCGCGAGGTCAACCGGATCAGCCGTGCGAGGGGGCTTTGCCGGTACCCCGACGGCGGGCTGCCGGGCCCTAGTACTTGAGCCGGGAACGCTCGACCAAGACACCATCTTGCGTGCGGTTGGCGAAGGTCTCTATGTGCAGTCAGTGACCGGGGTGCACTCGGGCGTCAATGCAGTGAGCGGAGATTTCTCGGTTGGCGCAGAAGGGCTCATGATTCGAAACGGCGCGCTGGCGGAACCGGTCCGAGAGGTGACGGTGGCCTCCACCTTGCAACGGATGCTCCAATCCATCGTGCACATTGGAGCTGACCTCGAATGGCTGCCAGGCATTGCGGCCGGGCAGACCCTTGCCGTGGCTGACATGCAACTCAGCGGCGAATAATCCGCCGAGGGCTGGGGGTTCTCGCTGACGTCAGCTCTTGTCTGACTTCTTGGAAGACCCTGTGTCCTTGGCGCCGCTCGAAGCTGGCTTGGCCTCAGTCTTCGTTGCGGTAGCCGACGAGTCTGTTCCTTTGTCGGACTTCGTGGAAGGAGAGTCGGCGCTTTTGGTGTCGCTCGACGAACTCTCACTCGAACTGTCTGAACTGGTGTTCGAGCTATCGCCTGATCGCCCCCGACTACTGGCCGGTCGGCTATCGGTTTTGTAGAAACCACTGCCCTTCAGCACGATGCCAGGCGCGGCGTAAACCTTGCGGAGCTTGCCCCCACAGTCGGGACACACAGTCAGGGCGTCTTCAGTAAAGGACTGGACCTTCTCAAGGTCGTGACCGCAGCTCGTACAGGTGTACTGGTACGTCGGCATGAAAACTCCTTCATGGTGCCGGAGAAGAGGGGGATTCGCCACAGGATTGCCCTTCGACCAAAGCCGATTGGCACTCGGAAGCACTGAGTGCCAACTCTACCGCAGCGACGAACGTGTCCATGCCTCACCGTGACCTTGACGAGCTAACTCGGACGAAGCTTTTCGTTCAGTCATTGCAGGTCGTAGACTCAGTGCTATGCCCGAACGAAGCTTGGCTCGACTGGATCCACTCGGTGGGGCTCGCATGGTCGACGTCACGCCCAGAGAACCAACGCACAGGCGAGCGCTGGCCAAGTGCAAGGTCTCAATGCTCCCTGAGACGACGACGAAGGTCGCAAACAACGCCATCACAAAAGGCGATGTCTTAGCGGCGGCCAGAATCGCCGGGATACAGGCCGCAAAGCGCACCGCGGAGCTTGTTCCGATGTGCCACCCAGTTCTTGTTGGCTCAGTAGCGGTGAACTTCTCCATCGGGGATGACCACGTGGAGGTCGAAGTTCAGGTTGAAACGGTGGACCGGACTGGCGTTGAGATGGAAGCGATGACGGCATGTGCCGTTGCAGCTCTTACCGTCTACGACATGTGTAAATCAGCAGATAGAACCATGCGGATCGATCAGGTGGCGCTGTGGGAAAAGTCCGGAGGTCGGTCCGGACCGTGGCGTCGACCTCAACCTTGAGCTGGCAGTTTCTCTAATTCCGCTTGGCTCGACCGGCTCGGGCGAAGAAGTCGGGAGTGATTGGGGGTTCTACATGAGGGACTTCAGGGGCCGCTGTCTCTGAGGGAACGGGCGGGAGGAAGTCAGTTCCGCCCTCAACCGAAGGCTTGCCGTCGGTGAGGTCGAAATCCAGTGCGGAAGCTACTGAAACGGGCCTATTGGGTGCCGGAGACGAAACCCCAAATCCAGGTGGTGGAGGGGGAGTGACCAGAGACGGTCCAGCAGCAGACTCACCGCTTGATTCGAATCCAGCCGGAGGTGGAGGGGGAGTGACCAGAGACGGTCCCGCAGCAGACTCACCGCCTGATTCGAATCCAGCCGGAGGTGGAGGCGGAGAGTCCATCGGCGCTTGACGAATGGGATCTTTGCCTAGGTCAGGATCTGGAAAAGGTGAGCTGCCAATGGCCGAATCACCAAACAGATCTTCGATGGCAAAACCGGCAGGAGGTGAAGGCATCGTGCCGGAATCAACCGCGTTTTGGATTGATGATGCGGCCGCGGGAGGTGGTGTTGGCGCAACACCCAGCGGTGGTCCGTCGGGAAGGCTCGAGGTTAGAGATCTCGCCGGACTTTCAAGCGTAGGTGAACTGAGCAGGCCGGCCAGTGGGTCGGCTGCCGGGCCATCTTGAGCGGAGCTGCCGAACTCTCCTGTCAAAAGTTCGTTTATTTGGGTTGTACTCCCGCCTGAGGTAGGTGGTGATCCGTTGCTCGTCCGAAGAACTGAAGTGTCATTTTGATTATCGGGCAATGAGTTGCTCAACGCTGGTCCACCAAAACCTGGGGGTGGCGGAGGAGGCGGCGGCAAAGCGTCGGCTGGTCCACCAAAACCTGGGGGTGGCGGAGGAGGCGGCGGCAAAGCGTCGGCTGGTCCACCATGACTCGGGGGTGGAGGCGGCAAAGTATCGGCTGGTCCACCAAAACCTGGGGGTGGCGGAGGCGGCGGCAAAGCGTCGGCTGGTCCACCAAAACCTGGGGGTGGCGGCGGTGGCGTTCCTTCCGACGGTCCACCAAAACCTGGGGGTGGCGGAGGCGGCGGCAAAGTATCGGCTGGTCCACCAAAACCCGGGGGTGGCGGAGGCGGCGGCAAAGCGTCGGCTGGTCCACCAAAACCCGGGGGTGGCGGAGGCGGCGGCAAAGCGTCGGCTGGTCCACCAAAACCCGGGGGTGGCGGAGGCGGCAGCGGCAAAGCGTCGGCTGGTCCACCAAAACCTGGGGGTGGAGGCGGCAAAGTATCGGCTGGTCCACCAAAACCCGGAGGCGGCGGAGGAGGCGGCGGCAAAGCGTCGGCTGGTCCACCAAAACCTGGGGGTGGAGGCGGCAAAGTATCGGCTGGTCCACCAAAACCTGGGGGTGGCGGAGGAGGCGGCGGCAAAGCGTCGGCTGGTCCACCATGACTCGGGGGTGGAGGCGGCAAAGTATCGGCTGGTCCACCAAAACCTGGGGGTGGCGGAGGCGGCGGCAAAGCGTCGGCTGGTCCACCAAAACCCGGGGGTGGTGGAAGAGAGTTGCCGGGCCCGCCGAACCCCGCGGGCGGAGGCGGCGGTGGCAATGTTGAATCTCCAGCACCTGATTGGCCCATTGTGAGTGGCGAACTGGGCGGCGGCGGGGGAAGTGTTCGCGACTCCGGTGGTGGCTTCGACGAGAGTCCTAAGGCGGCAACGGGCGGCGGAGGATCGAGAGATGCATGGCCTGCACCTTCAGGAAGCTGTGCTTGTAATCGAGCCAGAGTTCCAGCAAGTTCAGACTGATGGATTTCGACTCGAGCCAGTCGCTCAAGGACTTCTTCCCATAAGCGAGCGGATGATAGGGCCACCGATCGGACGAGATCAGTGGTCTCGTCGGGACCTTGGTGTCCGATTGGATTCTGCATCGTCATGCTGTTTTCCTCCCCGGCGACAGCTGGTGGTTCTTTCGAATGTTGATGTAGCCACCTCGTCAAACGGGAGCGATTGGGAAGAACTCTTGGAAATCCCACCCGCGAACGGCCAACGGATACTTCTTTCGATCGAGCGTAGTGGAGTGTGAAGTGAAAATCGAGGAATTGGAGGCAATTGCGCGGGCTAGATCAAAGGTAGGCATGTGCCGAGATGGATTCGATGCCGGATTGAAGACAGCGATGAGATCAAGACGTAGGTCGAGAATCAGCGCGTAGGGCGAGCTCTTGTCTATGGGCCGGCCGATAATCGCCAGGCACACGATTCCGGGACTTACCAAAATCCGGATCCCGCTTTGGAAAATTGCGGATCCGAAATCCACGGCTGCGCCTATGGGACTTGTCCCCGAGACGTCCAATTTCGGTGCCGCAAGATCTGAAGATCTTCCAGGGCGGAATCGCACTGTTCTTCTTGAGAGCGTTTGCAGCAGATCTCACGCGGTCGGAGCGACATCCACACTTTCAAACGCTGACATCGTCTTGGTCGAGTCACACTATGCGTTGAGATTTTTGGACGAGAGAAAACGTCAGAATTGACTCCATAAAACAAGATCTATTGGAAGCGTCAAGTGGTCCATCTCAACGCTCCGGTCGAGGGCCAGGAGCTAAAAGGTTGCGAAACGGTTAGAGATGCCGAAATGGCCCTTTACTTGTTGATTCGGCCTATTTTTTGGGAATTCGTACCGTTACTGTGACAACTGCGGTCACCCGATCGTGCATTCATTGACTCATATGGACAACGTTCCGGAAGGGGTTCCATACCATGGAAACCACACGAAGCTCCGAAGTATTGCGCTACATGCGTGATGTCCTCGGCAAGCGGACCTCTGTGACCGAAGAAGAGGGAGCCGAGTCTGGCTTCACCCTCATCGAGCTCATGGTCGTCCTTCTCATCATGGCAATCCTGCTCGCCATCGCGATTCCGACTTTCCTCGGTGTCAAGAGTGGTGCTCAGGACCGTGCCGCGCAGAGCAACCTGACGACGGCGCTGACGTCGGCCAAAGCGGCCTACGCCAACGCCCAGGTCTATGGCGCGGCGTCAGGCTCAACGAGCATTACGTCGACCCTGAACTCACAAGAGCCTGAAATGAAGTTTGTGACTGGTCCCACGTCGGCTGTCGGCACGCTTTCAGTGGCAACCGGTGATCCCTCTGGTGCCTCTGCTGCCACGAACCAAACGTTGATGCTGGTGGCGTTCTCGGCCGCGAATTTCTGGGACCTGCTGGGGAGCTGCGGACAACGAGTCCGGTGGCACAGGCGGGGTTACCGGTCTTGCCTCGGGCGTGACGTACCAGAGCTGGAAGGCCACGTCTTGCCAGGCAATTGGTACAGCGGTATCTGACGCCACCTCATGGGCAACCAGCTACCCGTCATCACAAGGCTCAGGCACAGCCGCCTAAGTCAAAGTTCCCATGATTGCGGTTTGATGCCGAAAGACATCAGGCCATGAAAGTGGATTCGTGTAGGCGCTCATTAAGCGTTCACGGATAAGGAAGTTCGAAGGAGGGCCCTCCCGAAAGGAGGGTCCTCCTTCGCGTTGCGCTGGCATCAAGGCTAAGGAGAGTGAGCACTGCACAGTCACAACACATAGCGCCGTAAAGCCCGCAGCTCATCAGTCCGGTGGTCGTCTCGAATGGATAGAGACTACGAGCCGTATCGAGGCATCGGTCCTCCATGGGTTCAAAGTTGCCATATCCGGAATTCCTGAACCGACACAGATCTCTGAGAGAGTGGGTTCTCGGCCAGGGGCCAGAGGGTTTCGCGGTTCTTGACCGGAATCTCAACGACGTTTGTTTGTACTTCCCCCCTGCCTGAGAGCCGATCTCCCATCAAGCCATGTTCTTGCTTTTCACGTCACCGTCCCAATTGGAGTCCAAGAGACGCACCGATTCCCCTCCCACGTGAAGCATGAGGGCGTTTCTCACCCAATCACAACCGCCGTAGCCCGGTTCGATCGCCCGCTACATCTTGTGACCGCAGGCGAATCGATCCGCGTGAAACAGGCCGCGTCAGGAGAAGAAATAAGCTTGATGCTCACCGAAAACCCATTGAGGGGTAGGGACTTATTTGCCCACAACGGGTCACTTGAAACTGGCCCCTGACGCACGGTCAACCTCGCACGGTCGGTCCGCTCCGATACTGGGGTGATCGATCAGTTCCCGGTCAATACCCTTGTACTTGCACCGCTCCTAGGGGGGCGACGACTCTTATATTTCAAGCAGTTCTTGGGCTCAGCGCATGCGAGTGAGCCATTTCTACGTGAGTTTCTTTGGTGACGTTGCCGAGAACGCCGTTCTGCTCTTGGAGCAGTGATCTCTTCTCTTCGTATAGAGCACCCAGACCGAAGATGGAGCTCATAAGAACCCACCTGTGGCTGGGCAATGCCTTTGGGCTTCTCATCGACAGAGTTTGTCTATTGGGCGTCGGGATCGACGAGGCTATCGTCGCGTTTCGCCCCTCCGAAGTCGTCGCCCACCTCGATGGATTCGCGAAAAGAGGCCCGGCCGACTGAATGCGTGCACGCGCCGTGGCGCTGGAGCTTTGGGGAGTAACGAACTAAGGAGTGGCAGGTGTCGTCGTCGTTGGCGCGACTGCGGGCATGCCCGCAGGCAAACATGTTGGCACCACGAGGAGAGGGGACTGTGGCGTCAGTGTGGGATCGAACGGATCCCGGGGCGCAGGCTGTGTTGGTGTGCTGCACTGAGGCAGTGTCCCTGTTGCCAGGCTCGGCGAAGGTGTGCCTGCCGGCACATTGGTGGGTGTGGCGGGAGCCGTTGGCGATGAATTGGCATAGATGGTTGCCGAAATCGACAAATTAAGCAGCGTGCCTCGATTGGAGCTTGGGCCCCCACCTGTAATCGAAACTGAACTGATGGTGGTAAGTCGAGGCAGGTTGTAAAGCAGCTTTATGAAGATGACGCCTTGGTCGTATGTGCCTTCGACAGAAAGACTGACTGGAATTGGAATGATCGTGCTGGTTTGGGCAGAAGCTGATGCTGTGATCTGGCTGATCGTGAGCTGAGTGACCCCCGCTTGCGCTTCTGAGGCATAGATAGAATGGAGATAGTTGAGATTAGCGTTGTCGTCAGAAGCGGGCGGGACCGCCGTGGCCAACTCGTCCAATTTTGCTGTGAGAGGACCCTCGCCCGCCGCAATTGTTCGAAGCTTCGCGACCTCGGCGTTCAGTTGCGCCTGCTTTGCTTCCAGTTTCGGTAGCTGGGCCCGATCGGAGGATATCTTTGAGTTCGACGGTAAGAGGAATGCGAATAGCCAAATAAAGAGAATGACGACGGCGGCGACGATGGCCAGGATTACCTTTGGCGTCCTGAGAATAGATCTGGTCTCTGACGATGAATCGCTCATCAGGTAGCGCCTTTCGTGGCTGGGGGCGTGACCGGATTAGTGAGTTCCGCACCGATTGAACTTGCAGCTTTACTGGTCACAGTCATAGTCCCGCCGAAAATCACGCCGGCTGAGGTTGCCGCAGGCAATGCACCCACTTCTGGCGCTGTTACTAGTGCTGGCGATGGCGCAAGTGCCTGGGCCCAGCTTGCCGCCTGAGACCCGGTCGGCACAGTCACCTGCGCAGAGACGGTCCCAAGCGTTGGCGTCCCACCAGGCACTGGAGCAGCGCCAGTGCTGACCCCGGTGATTGACACGCTGGTGTAGTAGGCGTACGTCGGTTGATACAAAGAGAGCTGGTTAAGCACGCTCAACATGTCGAGGACATTCGACAAAACAGGTTTGAGTGCCTCCTGAAAAGCAACGACACTCTTTTGGAGCTGCACCGCTTTGTCGTACTTAGGTATCTGGACGTTTTGAATGTTGGCGTTCGTGGCTTGCAACGTGGTGACCTGGTGTTTTGCTCCATTTTCCCTCAGAATCTGGACCACCGTCAGGCCAACGATGAGGACCAAAAGAATGAGTCCTGCCATTGCCAGCTTTCGAAAAAGCTTCTTTTGGGCTGCAGCCTTGATGACTTCTTCGGGGAGCAGATTGAACTGGCGCCCGGTTGGTTCGGGAGTGGCAAGCCCAACCGGAACGGCCAAGGTGGGGTTGATGGCTGCAGCCTGTTCGGGCGTGATCGGAAGTTGACTCGTATCGATGAAGGCGAGTGGAGAAGCTGGAAGGACCGGAACGTCGAGACCATCTTGGAGCCCTTGAAAGAAGCCAGCTACCCGCGCTCCTGCTCCGGTGACCAGAACCCGTGCCACTGGACTCCGACCTGGTAGGGAGGAGAAGAACCGGATGGAGTTGTGGACTTCATTGACGAGTTCGCCTACGGACTGTTCGCACGCGGTGATCGCACGGGCGTCAGCGGCACCTTCCTCGCCGAGGCGTCTTTTGATGGCCTCGGCATCGCTCATTGGGAGATCCAACGAGCTTGCAATGGCTCTTGTGATGGATTCGCCAGCCAGGTCGATCGTTCGAACAAACTGCAGAATCCCATTTTCGTGAACAACGACCAGTGTGAGTCCGGCACCAACAGAAATGATGGCTTCGGGTCCACCCGAGAAAGAAGGATCATGCAGTGATCGCACGACGGCTGCGGTATTGAGGTCAATCCCTACCGGCTCAAGTCCGGCGCCGATCGCAACGGCCACAACTGAGTCGATGAGGTCCCGATGTGCTGCAGCAACCAGGACCCGAATGGTCGGGGTTCCGTCATCAGCTGCGAACTGTGCAATGACCTTGGACGAAATGGCGGTCCGCTCCATGGGAAACGGCACCACTTCGTCCGCTTGAAACCGAACGGCGTTGTCCAGCTCGTCGGGGGGGAGCGTTGGCATGTCGAGCTCTCGAGTAATCGCCCGAAGTCCAGCGACTCCAATAACGACTTTGTCCTCGTTAAAGCCACCCTCAGTCCAAAGCCGCCGAATGGCGTTGATAACGCCATTGGTGTCTCGGATCTCACCGTCAACCACCATGCCAGGAGCAAGACCCACTTGACCGTAGGCAAGAAGTGTCGGGCGACGTCCGCTATCTACAGTCAACTCAACGGCGCGGATAGCGCTTGTACCTATGTCAAGTCCGACAATCCGTTGTGCCATCCGGTAATTCCCCTGTTCATTGCCGGACTATGTGGCAGGCGGAATTCCCCCAGTCACATATGCCGCTGCGGATCCCCCGTCGGTTCCCTCGTACCACTAAGTGCTGGGCACTCTAGTTCTTGATGACCCCAACTGCGAGGATTTTTTTTAAACCTCTAGGATAATTTTTCGTGAGCCCAAACACCACTGCCGCGGTCCCCAGTCGCCGCCGAGCAGGCGTGCGTGGCACGGTACAAGTGCAGGTGCGCGACGTTGAGGGGCGATCTGTGATGGTGGCTCGAACAGCCTCGGATCGGCGCCGCGGTGCACTCGCACTTCGAGACGGCGAGAGTCTCGCGGCGGCAGCCCGTGAAGCGCTTCGGCTTCGGATTCCACTTGTGTTGGAGTTGGCTTCGAGTGGCGCTGATGTCGGAGAAGGCGTTGACGCTCTCCACGGGTGGGGCGGAGCAGCCGCAGCGGTAGCGAAGTGCAGCGGCGCCGTTCCAGTTGTTGCAGTGGTGACCGGTCCAGTGATTTCGGGACCCGCTCTGCTCCTTGGGTTGGCCGACATCGTCGTCATGACTCCGGCCGCTGTCGCCTTCGTTTCAGGGCCCGCCATGGTCGCGGCCTTCACTGGCATTCGGATCGGCCTTGAAGGTCTAGGAGGCGTCTCAGTGCATGCTCAGGCCAGTGGACTCTGCGGATTGGTCACGGAAAACGTTGATGATGCGGTGGCTGAGATTCTTAGCTACTTCCCTTCCAACGCCGACTCGGAGACGCCGCTCTGTGAGACCTCCGATCGCATCGATCGGCCGACGAAAGAACTCGTGGCTGTTGTGCCAGCACGAGATGCGGCTTCTTATGATGTGCGCGACGTCATTCATCCGATCGTGGACGATCATGCGTCACTTGAGCTCTGGCCGCGTTGGGCCCCTCAAATGGTCACGTCGCTTGCTCGGATGGGCGGGCAGTCCATCGGCATCGTGGCCAACCAGCCGCGGGAGTTGGCCGGTACCCTCGATATTGCTGCGTCGCAGAAGGCGGCTCGGTTTGTCCGACTGTGCGATGCCTTCAACCTCCCAATAGCGACGCTGGTCGATACGCCAGGTTTTCTCCCCGGAAAGGACCTGGAATGGCGAGGGATGATTCGACACGGAGCCGAGCTCGCTTTCGCCTACGCCGAGGCAACCGTGCCACGAGTGTGCGTCATCTTGCGAAAGGCCTTCGGTGGGGCGTACATCGTGATGGATTCCAAAGGTCTTGGCAATGACCTCTGCCTGGCGTGGCCTGGGGCAGAAGTGGCTGTGATGGGGGCACCGGGCGCGGTGCAGATATTGCATCGACGAGCGGATCAGGCCGATCGCATTCGGTTGGAATCCGAGTACACCGAACAGTTCTTGACGCCCTGGCAGGCGGCTGAGCGGGGCTTCGTGGACGGCGTTATCGACCCTTCCGAGACTCGGGCGCGCCTGGGTAGTGCTCTTGCTCTTCTGCAGACGAAGCGAGAGCCCATTGTTGGGCGCAAGCATGATGGAGGACCGCTTTAGCCCTGTGCCAGCTCACATTCCTTCAAGATTTGAGGCTCTCACCTGGACTCTTAAATTCGTAACGAAATCGCAACGAAGCCGAGGTTAAATCGACGGTCCAGTGGGGAAGGAGATGGTGCATGATCACAAATGTGGATCCAGCCACTTTTGATGCCCCTCTCGTACTTGAGTCGTGTCACAGCACTTGGCTCTTTGATGTCGACCGACTTCGATTTCGTCGAATCCTGAAGGGCCTGGACCTTGATGCACGAACGGCATCCACCGCGTGGCGTCCTTACTTCGGGCTTGAGCTGGATCCACTTTCGGAATCGTTCGTCGTTCTCTTGAATCCTGAAGGAACCCGCCTGTTGCGCTCGTGGCGCCATGTCGAGCACTGTCCGCAGTGTGGTGGAAACGCCACGGCGGAACTTTCGGTCGAGGAACTGCGGAGTGCCGCATACGGCTGAGAGCGCCGGTCGCCGAGTGGAGACTCTCGTACTCAGACGTGAATGACGTGGCCAGCCATTAGCAGGAGCAGGGTGACGACAGCGGTCGTTGCCAACAACACAGCGCCAGCAATGATCGCTGGCACGGATCGCTCCGGCACATCTGTCCTCACGCCGTGCTCTATGGCGAATGAAAAGAGTGCTGCCTCGAGAGCTGAAGGATCGCCGGAGGCGATGACGAATCGATGAGATCGTCGTTGCCGAGTTGTGACAACGCATACGAGGCCTTTTGATCCATCGGGGAGATCCGACCGTTCGGGGGTAGCGATCTCTGCCACGTCTTCCCATGGCGTTGTCCAGATCGTGACGTCATCTTCCTTCGACAGTGTTACTCCGCCCTCTCCCAATTCGAGTACAAGATTGGGAACGGCTCCAAGGCCATCGGCTAGGGACGCAAGGAGATAGACCCCCGAAAATCGAAGTTGTGTGCGAACCGGAGTGTCGCGCTCAATCGTTTGCCCTGGCTCTTCGGACGCGAGATGTGGGTCTGATGCAACGATCGATGAATGGACCGAGCCACCGAAGTTGGGGGCAATCGTCGGTTCTGATTCCGGCAACACCGGGGAGTCCTCCGCCATCGAATGAATAGTCAACCATTGATGACAACGGGATGTAGCAGTCGAATGCCGATGGCGCCATGGGGAACGCAATAAAAAATTACTAACACTGAAGCTGGCTATCCGCATAGGATTGGTCCTCGTGGATCAAGGGGACCTCGACCGGCTACTCACGCTTATGGCGCAATGGGAAGGTTCTGACCTTCACATCAAGGCCGGTGCTGTGCCACGCATGCGTATCGATGGTGAACTGAGAACGCTCACCGATGAACCGAAGTTCGGCGCAGAGGAAACGTTGTTGTTGGTTGAAGCAATTATGCCGCCTAAAATTGCAGAGCAGTTCGAAAAGCACCACGAGGCCGACTTCGCATACTCGGTGAATGGGATAGGCCGTTTTCGCTGCAATGCGTTCTACCAACGGAGTTCAGTTGCCATTGTTATGAGGCGAGTTCGCCCGAATCCTGGCACTGCTTCAGAGTTGGGACTTCCTAGCGTGATCTATGAGCTGGCCGATGAGCAGCGCGGATTGGTCCTTGTGACCGGTCCGACCGGATCGGGGAAAACGACAACACTGGCTACCATGGTGGACCACATCAATCGGACTCGTGCGTGTCATATCGTCACGATTGAGGATCCGATCGAATACCTGCACAAGGATCAGATGGCCGCAATTGACCAGCGTGAAGTGGGCTTTGACACGGATACGTTTGGTACGGCCATGAGGGTTGTCTTGCGACAAGACCCTGATGTGATCTTGGTCGGGGAGATGCGTGACCCCGAGACGGCTTACGCCGCGATTTCAGCGGCAGAGACCGGCCACTTGGTCCTGAGCACACTGCACACCATCAATGCCACCGAAACGATCCACCGAGTTGTCGACTTCTTCCCACCTCATCAACAAGCGCAAATTCGAGTCTCGTTAGCCGGTTCGCTCCGCGGCACGATTGCCCAGAGGCTTGTGAAAAGAGCTGATGGCAGCGGTCGTGTGCCTGCCATGGAAATTATGGTGGCCAACGGTCGGATCCGACAGTGCATCGCCGATCCAGAGTTGACGTCGGACATCGAACAGATTGTGGAAGAGGGCGAGTATTACGGCATGCTGACCTTCGATCAAAGCATCGCGCAGCTGCTGCAGGACGGCATGATCACGCTGCAAGAGGCGCTTCAAGTGGCCTCGAATCCCCATGACTTGCGCGTCCTTCTTGAGCGACGTGGGCTCGTAGCAACGGGAACTCGCTGGTAGAAATTCAGGGTCACGGTCCGTGTCGGATCGCCCCGAGACAGATCAGCGCATACGCCACAGTGGCGACAGCCGTCATGAGTATCGGTCCTTTTCGAGGCGATTCGTTGGCCGCAATGGCAATTCCAGAGCCTGCGATCAACGTCCAACCAGCCAGCATGAAGATTCCAAGCGGCAAGAACCATCCGACGGTCCAGCCGACAGAAATCACTACCAAAAGTGGCCGGCGAATCTCCACTTTGATGACAGTGGCGATTCCGGTGAATGCAGCACTGACGGCAAGTGCCCCCAAGGCGGCCCAACCGATGCGGGCGTTGTCGGAGTTGGCGACCGCGACAAGGGCTAACCCGGCGCAAGCCACAAATCCCACCATCACGATGGAGAGCGGAATCGGTTGATCGTCGAAGGCTACGGCCAGAGCCACAAGGCTGATCGACACGACCAGCAGGACCGGTATGAGGGCGCCCGACCAACCCAGGGCGCCGGCTATTCCGACATAGGCGGCCGCGGTCAAGAGTTCGATCACCGGATAGCGAACAGAGATGGGCTCTTGGCAGTAGCGGCAGTGTCCGCGGAGGACGATCCAACTCAATATCGGGATATTGTCAGCCGGTTTGAGTTCGGTGTTGCAGTTCGGACAATGCGA
The DNA here is from genome assembly GCA_963803215.1 of uncultured Acidimicrobiaceae bacterium. Classification (GTDB taxonomy): domain Bacteria; phylum Actinomycetota; class Acidimicrobiia; order Acidimicrobiales; family RAAP-2; genus CAWDLP01. Next base: position 274,496 of record CAWDLP010000004.1, on the reverse strand, counting down.
CGGTGGCTTCGCTAATGACTCTCCTCGAGGAAGCCGATAGATCACAACGTTCAAAAACGACCCGATGGCCAGGCCAAATAGGGCGCAAACGACCAGTGTGAACAGGTAAATCGCGTGATCATCCGCCATCCGAGGCGACTGTAGCCGCAGCGAGCGCGCATGAAAGCTGCGCATATGCTGCAAAAAAAATAACCCCTATCTACACGGGTCCCTGAGGGGTACCCTTTTGTGTCCGCACACAGCCAATGCCTGCAAAGACGTAGCGCGGAAAAACATCACCGAGGGAATACGAAGTACCAGGTCGGCCGGTACTTCGTCCGTTAGAGCCACGGGTTCGGCCAGGGACCGCAAAGGGGGCTACCTATGAGCGACGAAGTTGAGGAGAACGCTCGTAGGCTCGCGGAGCAACACGGTCTTCGTTTCGTCGATCTGACTAGGTCAACTCTGGCCCCCGGGGCAGCAACGCTCCTACCCGAAGCCGTCGCTCGTCGGCACCATGTCGTGCCTATTGGCCGTCGCCTTGGAACGCCGGTAATTGCCGTCTCTGATCCTGGCGATCTATTCGCCATGGATGCGCTCCGGGCCAGTGTCGGACGCGAATTCGTTGCTGTTGTCGCGAGCGACCAACAGGTAACCGACGCCCTTCGCCAGCTCTATGCGCCCGGAACCGAAGAAGAGGAGGCCAACGCTCCGATTCAGGTGGATTCCGAGACGACAGGGGCAGAGACGCAACCTGCCCCGGTCATGTCCTCAGTTGCGGTGGCCGATCCACCCGCGCCTCCGACGGACGTTGAGGACACGTTGGCCGAGCCAGACAGCTTGAGCAGCGAACAAGAAGACAGCTGGCCGGTTCTTCCCGGACAAAGCGATTTGCGTGACCTCAAAACCGAGCCCTTCGAGGCTGGCCGCGAATCGACTGGTTCGGCCGAAGCTGCAGACCTGAGCGAGAGCCCAGCGACCAACGGCAATGGCAACGGTCACGCCAACGGGAACGGGAACGGACACGGCACCGTTTCGTTCGCAGACCGTGACGCGGAGTTGGGTTCCGAAAAGGCCCAAGAGAGCGAGGATGAACACGCCGGCACCGGCAAGTCGCTCGGTGATTCTCTACGCGAAGTGCTGGTGCCTCAAGAGTCCGACGCCGCGTTGGAAATCGAAGCGGAAGCTGCGACCGATCTCCCACATGAGGACGACGGTTCGATTTCAGCTGAAACGGAGTTCGCCGACGAGCCTCAGGTGCTCGAAACCGATGCCCTCGATCTAGAACGAAGGGTCAACGCTCGACGCCGCTGGTTCAGGGATGACCGACGTCGCCCCAGAGATCGATGAGTTGGAGGTTGATGCTCCGGTCGCTCTGCAGAGCGATGGCGAGACAGACGTTCAGTCGGATGCCATCGATGGCACTGGCGAGGTGCCTCCACCGCCACCCGAGTTCCGAGCCATGACGCTCAGCGATCTTCCATTCTCAGAGGACGGGTCTGGGCCGCCGCCCGCGCCCGAAGGATACGGCCTGCTCGATGATCCGGCCGACAGTCCTGAGTTCTACGGCCCTCCGCTGGCCCGCGTTCTGGTGGAGTCCGGTCGCGTCAGCGCCGAGGACATGGCTTTGGCTTTGGAGGCGCATCGAGAACACCGGGGAGTCTCTCGCCCGTTATCTCTTTAGCAAGCAACTGGCCAAGGAAGAGGACCTGGTTTGGGCCATGGCCAAAGAGGTAGGCCTTGAGTTCGTCGATCTCAATGCGGTACCTCTCGATCGTGCGGCTGCTTCGCTCATTCCCGAGGCCACCGCTCGCCACCACATGGTGTTGCCCATTGGCTTCGAAAACGGCGTGCCGATTGTGGCTATGGCGAATCCAACAGACGTCTTCGCCATGGACGACCTGCGAACCATCATGGGCCGGAACTTCACGGCTGTGGTGGCCACTCGGTCTCAGATCTCCTCTTTTCTGCGCTTCAGTAGCGACTCAGACGTCAGCGTTTCCGACGTTGCCGACGACGCCGAGGCGATCGCTTCAGGGGGCGCCTCCTTCGAGCTTGAGAGCCTCACGGCCGTCGTTGAGGATGCGCCGATCGTTCGCTACGTCAACCTTCTCATTCTGCAGGCCCTCAACGAGCGAGCTTCGGATATTCATATTGAGCCCACCCCAAAGCGCCTTCGAATTCGGTTTCGCATCGACGGCGTCATGCACGAGGCCACCTCAGCCTCGTCGTCTATTTCAAACGCCGTGGTGAGCCGTCTCAAGGTTCTGGGCGAGATGGACATCACTGAACACCGCATCCCTCAAGAGGGTCGAGTGTCGCTCTCTGTCAGCGACCGACAGATTGACCTTCGACTGGCCGTACTTCCGTCCATCTACGGCGAGACGGTTGTCATGCGATTGCTCGACAAGACAGCAAGTCTCAGAAGTCTTCCTGAACTTGGGTTCTTTCCGGACACACTGGAGCGCTACGCGGAGCTGTACACAAATCCGTACGGCGTGATTTTGGTGACAGGCCCGACTGGGGCCGGTAAGACGACGACCCTCTACGCCACGCTGGCCGAGGTTCTCACGCCCGAAAAGTCAGTGGTGACCGTTGAAGACCCCATCGAATACCAGATCGAAGAGATCACCCAGGTTCAGATCAACTCCAAAGCGGGTCTTACCTTCGCCACGGCCCTGAAATCGATTCTGCGGGCTGACCCCGACATTGTTCTCATCGGAGAGATTCGCACCACTGATACTGCGACCATTGCCATGGAGGCCGCACTGAGTGGTCACCTCGTCCTCACCACGCTGCACACCAACACCGCGGCAGCGACGCCTCTCCGACTGACGGAGATGGGGATCGAACCATTCCTTGTGACCTCAGCCGTGGGAAGTGTTCTGACGCAACGGTTGGCCCGAGTCCTCTGCGCCAACTGCAAAGAACAGGTGGATGCTTCCGAAAAGGACTTTTATGCGGCAGGCTACAAAGAAGCTGATCTTGAAGGAGTCGATATTTCGACGTTGCATAAGGCCGTGGGCTGCCGTCAGTGTGGCCACACTGGTTACTTCGGGAGAGCGGTGTTGGCTGAGGTCATGAATGTCACAGAGGAGATCGACCGAATGATCATTGAGCAATCGTCGATTGCAAATATCGAACGTCAGGCGATCGAACAGGGGATGCGAACGTTGCGAATGGACGGTCTACTGAAGGCGGCTCAAGGCACAACCACCCTTGAAGAAGTGCTTCGGGTGGTCGTATGAGTCCCCTTACCGCTGCGAACCGCACCGAGTGGTCGCGCCAACTCGCCCGTGCCCTCATTAACGGGGGCTACACACAAGAGCAGGCCCTGGGCCCGCTTCTGACAGAAGCTGGACAGACCGACGCTTCTCTTGCCGTGCTGCTGATCAGCCGTGGCGTTCTTCCTCCGGGAGTCGTCGTCAATACGTGGGCCCAGCTGGCTCGCCTTCCCGTCATCGACTTGGTGGCCGAGCCGCCAGAACCAGAGGCCATGGCGCTCCTGCCCGCAACGCTCGGCCACGACTACACCGCCGTGGCCGTTCGAGTTGTGGGCCGTCAAGTGGTCGTCGTTTTCGGCGAACCACCCGACCCCGGAGACGTGCGCTCCTTGGGCGGACTCTTGGGGTACGAGGTCGTGCCCGCGCTTGGCGATCCAATGATCATCATGAGTTACCTCGGCGCGGCCGCCAACGGACATCAACCGGCGCCGACGCCAGCCACCAACGGTGCGGCCGTCGCAGTAACGCCCCCGACCGATGCATCCTGCAAACGCCAGCAACGGTGCGACGGGCCTCAAGAGGGCCACGAATGCGGAAGATCAGACCGTTCACATTGATGATCTGCTTCGTTACGCCGTGAGCATTGGTGCATCTGACCTTCACCTGACGGCCAACATGCCTCCGACGGTCAGACTGCATGGTGCGCTCCGTCCCATGGACGATGTCGGGAAGATCGATAACAACGCCCTCCGAGACATGATCTTTGGGATTCTCCCCCAGACCCAGCGCGAGCGTTTTGAAGCGGATCACGAACTCGACACGTCGCACACAATCCCAGGAGTGGGTCGCTTTCGTGTGAATGTCGCGCTGCAGCGAGGTTCAGTCGCAGTCGCACTTCGACCGATCCCTCACGACATACCTGAGTTTGGAACGTTGGGGCTTCCCGAGCCCGTCGGAAATTTCGCGGAACTTCGGCGCGGCTTGGTCCTCGTCACCGGTCCGACCGGTTCGGGCAAGTCAACTTCTTTGGCCTCATTGGTAGACATCATCAACCGGTCGAAGCCACTGCACATCGTGACGGTGGAGGACCCGATTGAGTTCTTGCATGGACACAAGCGCTCGGTCATCAGCCAGCGTGAGGTGGGGGCCGACACGTCCTCTTTCTCAGAAGCGCTCCGCCGTGTGTTGCGCCAAGACCCCGACGTCATCTTGGTCGGTGAGCTCCGTGACCTCGAAACAATCTCGACCGCCCTCACCGCGGCCGAGACGGGTCACCTTGTGTTCGCCACGCTGCACACCCAAGATGCGCCGGCCACGATTGACCGCGTCATCGACGTCTTCCCGCCCAACCAGCAAGACCAGATCAGAATTCAGTTGGGTTCGTCGCTCCAAGGCGTGGTGACTCAGCAACTCGTACCTACCGCTGACGGCGATGGGCGAGCGGTGGCTTGCGAAGTCCTGGTGTGTACACCGGCTATTCAGAACCTGATCCGAGGTGCAAAAACGCACCAGATCTACTCGCTGATGCAGACCGGTGGTCAATACGGAATGCAGACCATGGACCAAAGTTTGGCGCTTCTCGTCAAACAGGGTGTGATCACTCAAGGCGTGGCTATGGATCGTTGCCGAAACGAAGAAGACTTTAGGAACCACTTGCACGGTGTTTAGCAGTTGTAGTCAGTAAGCTTGTTACAAGGTTTTGCGGAACCGGAACTAGTCGCTGCGGCGGCTCAAGAGGGGAACATCATGGCATTGACGTTCGAATACAAGGTTCGCGACCAGTCGGGAAATTTGATCGAGGGAAAACTCGAGGGTGACTCACTGCCGCTCGTGGTGGGTCGACTCCGCGAGATGGGGTATCTGCCTGTCACAGTGACCCAGGCTGGTGGAGAAGGGTTGAAGACTGAGATCGTCATCCCAGGATTTACGGACCGAATCAAGCCCAAAGAAGTTTCGGTCTTTACTCGGCAGTTCGCCACCATGGTGGACTCCGGACTCTCCATCAGCCGATCCCTGGCCGTTCTTTCGGCTCAAGTGGAGAATAAGTATCTTGCGGCGATAATTCGAGAGGTCCGCGACGACGTTGAGCAGGGAGCTCCGCTCTCAGTGGCACTGGGGAAGCACCCGAAGGTCTTCGACAACCTCTACGTCTCGATGGTGCAGGCCGGAGAGATCGGCGGATCCATCGACCAGGTCCTTATGAGCACGGCAGCTCAGATGGAAAAGCAGGTCGAGCTGAGCCGCAAGATCCGCGGCGCCATGATCTATCCCATTGTGGTGGTGTGCGTCATCGCTTTGATCTTCATGGCCATGATGGTCTTGATCGTGCCGATCTTCAAGAATCTGTTTTCCAGTCTGGGTGGGCAACTCCCTTGCCCACCCGGATCCTGATCTCGGTTTCCAATGCCATGTTGAGTTGGAAGGTGCTCATCGTCATTGCCGTGATCGTCATTGGCATCTTCGCCTTCCGATACTGGGTTCGAGACTGACAATGGGCGGCTGAAGTTCGACGCCTTCAAACTCCGACCTCCGATTTTTGGACCCCTGGCCCACAAGGCTGCCCTCAGCCGATTTTCTTCGACCCTCTCCTCTCTTCTGTCCGCGGGTGTGCCAGCCCTCGAAGCCCTCGACATTGTGGCTCGGGCGTCGGGAAACCAGGTTGTGGCTGACGCCACCTTGGAAATCAAGGCGGCGGTTCGGGCCGGTAAGTCGTTTGCTGAGCCCATGCGTCTCAACCCCGTTTTCCCAGCCCTCGTGGTGCAAATGGTCGAAGTGGGTGAGCAGACCGGTGCTTTGGACGACATGCTCCAGCGGGTATCGGACTTCTATATGCAAGAGGTCGACCAGACAGTGGAGAACCTCACGTCTATTCTCGAACCATTCCTGGTCATCATGATGGGCATCGTCGTCGGCACGATCATCATCAGCCTGTACCTGCCGATGTTCGACTACATCAAGTTGATCCACTAGAACGCTCCCACGGGTCCACGAGCTCCCCCGATCGGGCGCAACGGCGGGAGAGCCTTGATCAAGTAAGTTGAAACCAGAGGTACCGACCCCCGCCGGGGCTTGGCGCCGACTTTGGGCCGCCTTTCGGCGAGCCTGGCCCGTATTGCGATTTGTCGTTGGTCTGGCCCTGGCCGTTGACTCGTCCTCTACGAACTGGGCGGGCGAAAGAGTGAACTTTCCGGACTCAGCAACACGCTTGGTCACCTCCGTGTCCTTTGGCTCTTTCCGGCCGTAACAGTCGAAGCCGCGGCCATGGTGGCCATGGCCGGCGTGCAGTATCGACTCCTTAGCATCGGAGGGCTTCGTACACCCGTGGGCACCCTGTTCGGCGTCACATTGGCCTCAAGCCATCACCGACTCGCTTCCGGCCGGAACCGGCTATTGGCTATGTCTATCTGTTTCGTTGGTATCGCCGTTTCGGGGCTGATGATGGACTGTCGGGCTGGGTTGTCTTCGGCGGGAATCGTGGCATCAGGTCTTTCACTGGCGCTGGTGGCGGCCGCAGGCTTGGCCTTGGCGGCCGATCAAGGAGCCCATCTCGATCTCATCCCAGCCGTCGTGGGTGTGCTCATTTCAGCGCACTCGTGGCCTATGTCTTTGTGGTGGAGCGGCCACTGATCTGGGTCATTACGACAAGCCTCCGCTTCTCCCGCAAGTCATTGGTCGACCACGAGGCGACTTGGCCGTTCATATCAATCGGGTTGTCCAGCGCATTCGGCTCTTCCATGTGGGCTGGCGGGACGGGCTGGCGGTGATTGGCTGGGCCTCTGCGGCTGGCTCTGGACTGCTCTTGTCTCGTCTTTGCCTTCTTGGTGGTCGGGGCACCCATTCCTTGGGGAGCTCTTCTTTTGGCCTATGGAGCCGGTCAGTTGGCGGCAAATCTTCCGATCACGCCCGGTGGGCTCGGTACGGTTGAAGGCAGCATCACGCTGGCCCTCGTGGCTTTTGGCGCCGTGCACAGCACTGCAGTCGATGCCGTGATCATCTACCGCCTGATCAGTTTCTGGCTTGTTTTGCTTGTCGGTTGGTCGTCGTGGGGCGTTATGGCTTTTGGCGTGCGTCGAGGCCGTTGGCCGCGCCGAGCGTTGTCGGCTCCGCTCGAAGAGTCGTTACCCCCGCTGCCCTGGCTCGTCGCCGATCCGGTCTTGACCACGGGAGCAGAGAGCAGCAGCAACTAAAAGTCCGGATCTCGTGTTGGGTTGGGATAACTGCACGTAGGTGTGACGAGAGCGTTGGTGTTGATCAGCCGCCTGGTGGTTGGGGCTCGGTGCCATCTTCAGCGCCTCGGGGCGGAACTCCATCGTGCCCAGGCAGATCGCCCGACCGTCGTTGTCTTCTTTCCGCCCGCTCGAGCTCGCGTTCAACGTCGGCCCAGATCAGCGGTTGAGGATTGACATCTTCGGTTTCAGCACGGGACACAAGGCTGAAGGCCACCGTCCACAAGACGGCAATTGTCGTCAGCTTGGCGACGAAGCCGGCCAACTGCTGATCAAGCAAGGGGCTGATTCCCACCACTGAAGTGGCGTGATTGAAGGCTGGATACAAGGGGTGGTGAGCGAAGATCCAAACGATCGAGAGGAAGCTGGGCACGATCGATTGCACAATGAGGTAGCCCGCCCGGCCCAACGTCGAGGGGCGCTGAATACCAGGGAGATGAGTGAGTACCGGCGACCAGAGCACAAATCCGGCCCACAGCACCAAAAGCGATATCAGGCCCCTGGCCCATAAGGTCGAGGACTGGGCATCTACCGCTCCAGTGGTCAGCGTGCCCACTGACACAACAGTGACAATGATGACGGCAACTACTGGTTTGGCACATGTCCGTACAACGGCGTCGATGGGGGCTGGACGCGTCAGTGCGGCCAAAACGGTGACCGGCGTGCCCAAAAGAAGCAGCGGGGGAACAGCCAACATGAAAAGCAGCCGTTGGAGTACCAAGCCCATGAGCGACCAGTGGGCTGCGAGATCGCCCAGAGGCCACGTAACAGCCACGGCCAAGACAGCCAATCCGGCAAAGAACTGGACGTGTTGGCGTCGGGTCGAGCGGCGATCGGGAAGTCGGGTGGCTTGGACGTACCAAATGGCGGTCACGGCTATGACGAGCCACCAAAAAGGGTGGAAGTGAAAGCGCAAGGGTGCGGCCAGGGCAATCACCGGGGTCAGGCCGCCATAGGCTGACGCTCGTGCCATCCACAGATCGCCTTGATCGGCTCGAGCGACTCACCGATTTGGTCCTGGTCCTGCTCGACGCAAGTCAGCCACTTTCGCTGGAAGCCATAGGCCAACGTGTCCCGGGTTATCCCGACGACCACGATGCCAGGCGTCAGGCCTTTGAGCGCGACAAGCGCCTTCTCCGAGATGAAGGCATTCCCGTCCTCACCGAAAAGATTGAGGGGAATGAGCAGTTCGGGTATCGGATCAACCCGGACGCGTTCTATCTTTCCGACCTGACGCTCGAGCCCGACGAGCAGGCGGCGCTCCACCTCGCTGTGGCTGGGGTCCACCTAGGCGATCCTAGTGGGAGGCATGCCCTTTTAAAGCTGGGGGCCGTTGGCGTTGCCGACGCCCGCCCGGTGGCATCTCTCGTTCCGCCTGAAGCGTTAGTGGACCTCTTCGAAGCAGTCCGCTCGCGTTCCATCGTCACCTTTGCGTATCGGTCGGAAGCTCGCCGGGTGGCACCCGCTGGGCTCTGGTTTCGTCATGGTCGGTGGTATCTGGTGGCTTGGGACCTTGATCGAGAGGCAGGCAGAACCTTTCGCGTCGACCGATTTGATGGTCGGGCCCAGGCCGAAGAACCAGGTTCGGCGATCCTTCCGGAGGATTTCGACGCGGCGGGTTCGGTGCCGGACGAACCTTGGCGTGCCAGCGGTGAAGATGCCGATGAAGTCTTATTGCGCGTCGACGCCATCGAGGGGCCTCGGGTTATTGAAGAGGTCGGGGCGGGGTCGGTGGTTGAGCAGCTGAGTGACGGAGGAGCACTGCTGCGACTTGGAGTTTCAAGCTACGGGGCTATGCGGTCGTGGGTTCTCGGTCTCCTGACCCACGCCGAAGTCGTGGCGCCTGACGAACTGAGAGCAGCCATGGTGACGTGGCTCGAATCCATTGTGGAGGCTGACCACGCACCCGAGAGAGAAACGGCTGGCACAACGACAGTCTCGGCTCGGCCTGGTGGATGGTGCCCAGGTAGATGCGCCATTAGCCAACGATGTGGGCGCCGTCGTGAGCGAAACCGCCGAGCGTCGATCCTCTGGGCCGTCACGAGATGCCAGCTTGCGACTGCGGAGGCTTCTGGCCTTGATGGGATGGCTCGCTCGGGTTGGCGAAGCATCCATTGCTGAGATTGTGGAGCGATTCGGGATCGACGCCGACGAACTGGTCGCTGAACTAGAGCTTGCGGCTTGTTGCGGTCTGCCGCCCTACTCACCCGATGTTCTGATGGAGATCGAAGTGGATGAGGATTCGGTGCGGGCTTTTCTCCCGCCTGAAATGGCTCGACCGAGGCGGTCTAACGCCGGCAGAAGGCTTCTCGCTGGCTGCGTCGGCCCGAATGATCTTGGCCGTTCCCGGTGCCGATCAAGACGGCGCTCTGGCTCGGGCTCTGGCCAAACTGGACGTCTCGCTCGGATCACGACAGGGACTTGTCGTCAATCTCGACGCACCGGTTCGACTTGATGACGTGAGAAATGCCGTGGACGATCGACAGCAGATCGAAATCGAATATCACTCCGCTTCAGCCGATGAGGTGACGACGAGAGTTGTCGATCCTCGTGCCATCCTGCTGCTCGACGGCCATTGGTACTTAGACGGCTACTGCCATCGGGCAGAGGGCGTCCGACGATTTCGGGTCGATCGGATACGTCGGGTGCAACCCACCGGGGTGACGCTGAGCGCGCCAGACCCTGTCGGCGACGTTCCAGAGTCGGCTGCGGACCTTTTTGTGCCAGGACCTGGATCAGTTTCCGTCACCCTGTCGCTCGGCGCCCGATCCTCGTGGATCGTTGATTCACTACCCCTCGAGAGTGTGGGACCAACGGCTGATGGTCGTGTTGTCGTCAGTCTCTCGGTTGGTGGACGCCCCTGGCTTGAGCGCCTCCTCCTCCAACTCGGGCCGGATGCGTATGTCGTGGCGCCACCCGAGATGGTCTCGGCCGCCGCAGAGGCAGCGGAGAGGGTGTTGGCCCTTTACCGCTGAGTCGAATGCCGCTCCTAACGGCTACGTGACCCTATGGCCGACATTTTTGTCCCTATTGCGTTCGAGCGGCGACCTTTCCGCATGCGGAGGGTGCCTATTCGTGCAGAGCAAATCAGTGGAGGACGTCATTCGATCCCACCAATCCACCACTGATGTTGTCAGCGCACGCGGTCCCCATGCGAACGACCCGCCTCACCACCCGAACGGCTGAGTACTACCTCAACGATCTGGCCACGGAGCTGGCGCCATCCAGTGTTGATCGGAGTGCGAGACCACCTGGTCAGTGGATGGGTACTGGATCGGTGGGACTTGGGTTGATCGGTGCCGTGAGAGATTCGGATCTCGGCGAAGTGTTGGACGGTCGGGCGCCCACTCAGCGGACGATCTCTTACTCCTCGCCATCACCTGGTCACTGCTTATGACCTCATGTTCAGTGCTCCCAAATCAGCCAGCGTGCTCATGGCCCTCCAATCGAGGGAGATCGCGACCAAAGTTATCGAGGCTCACCACGCAGCTGTGATGGGCGCCGTCCACTACGTAGAGGCGCATGCCCTAGGGGTTCGCCGCACAACCGAAGAGGGCAGAGAAGTTCACCGTGCCCAAGGGGTCATCGCGGCAGGCTTCACCCACGGCGTCAGTCGTGCGCTCGACCCGCATCTTCACACCCACGTTGTCGTCGCCAACATGGCACAAGGAGATGACGGTCGATGGAGCGCCATCGATGGCCGAGGCTTCTACGCTCACGGGCCAGCGGCTGGAGCCGTGTATCAGGCCCATCTTCGATCCGAGTTGGTGCACCGGCTCGGTCTGCAATGGCGGGAGCATAGAGAAGGTGGTCACCAGATCACTGCGGTTGATCCCACGCTGTTGGCCTGCTTCTCTCGGCGTCGAGCGGAGATCGCCCAACATAAAGCGGACTGGGATGTGTCGAGTCGACGAGGCGATCATGTGGCGTGGGCCACAACCCGAGACAAAAAGGCCTCGAATCTCAACTACCAGGAACTTCGAGCCCACTGGGCTGGCCTCGCTTCTGATCTTGGCATCGAACCCTCATCCTTAGGGCGACGCCGTGATCAGACCGATAGCGACCGTTCGACCATCGAGGAGAGAAAGTTTTCCTTGGCTGTACGAGGCACCGAGCACGCGACAGTGACCCGTCGCGACGTTGTTCGCGCCTGGTGTGGCGCGTGTCGAGTCAGGCGCGCCCGCAGAACAGGTGCAGGCGTGCGTTGATGTGGTGATGCCGAGTGGCGCTCGTAGTGGCGAAGTCGGCGTCGGCGAGTCCGAAATGGGAACGGCGACACTCGTGCCCCGCCGGCATCAGATTGATGCTCTCGGCCCGAGACCTGGTAGGGCAGCCGACCTGACGAAATGGAGTGAAGGCGTGGCTGCGATTGAGAGCTACCGCGAACGTTGGGGGGTGCAAGCACCGCTCTCGGCCCGCGGCATGGAGCCATCAGCGCAAGGTTTGGCCCGACTTCCTGTGCGACAGCTTGCCAGCTGGCTCGGACTTAAAAAGGCGGTCGATGACGTCCGTCGAGAGCTCGGTCGAACCGACGACCGGTCACCCGAGTTGGCGCACTCGCATGGTCGAGGGTGAAGCCACCGACCCCGGATCTCGGCCTGCTTACCGACTTCGCTCAGTAGCTCGAACCAACGATCGGTTCTCGGCTCGGCCCGTCAGCATCTGATTCCACGGTCGGGTGGTGTGGGCGGGTGTGAGGGTGATCCATCCAATGTTATTGGTGGCATCAATCGAGAGGGCCGAGCCCGGCCTGCCGCGTCCAATGACGTCGGCCGGGAGTCGCTGGCGCATCGTTGTCGTCATGCTGCTTGACGGGTGAACTCGGCCGTCGGATCCAAGCGATGATCCAATTGAACGTGTTGGCACCTCCGCCTCTCCGGCCAGAGCGGCAATGGCCCGCAAGGTCTCGACGTCCCCCACGCCACGCATGACGACCGTCGTGCCAAAAAGAGAGATGAAGCCTTCGGCCGCTCGACCCCACCGAGCGTGCGCCTGAGAGAGATCCTGAAGGCAGGCCAGCACCAAGAGTCCTTGCCCTGGACCTTCACTCACCATCGAAGGTAGCTCGGCCAAGGGTGCGATGTTTGCTACCTCATCGAGGGCCATCAAGACTGGAGCGGCATTTGGACGCTGCACGTGACGGTCGTAGGTGGCATCTCGAATTTCCGTCAAGGCGCCGACGACCAAGGGAGCCATAATGCCTTGGCGTCGTGAGGCGGCACAGATGTAGAGCGTGTTGGCTCCGTCGCAAAGTTCGTGTGCATCGAGAAGCTGGCCGTCTGTGGACCTTTGCACCGCGGTCGAGCGATAGGCCGACAGCACGCCCGACGAGGTCGACCAAATGCCTGATTGTTCGCGATGCTCCGTTGAAAGTATTCCAGCCAGGAGGTCAGTTGGTGGTGTGTGATCACCGAGCTGATCGGCCAAAATCTCAAGCGCACTCTGACCATCGTGGCGATCAACCCAGTGCGTGACCGTTTGCATCGACTCTCCTCCTAAGGCTGCTGCATGCAACATCGGAGCGAGGAGAGATCCAGCTCGTTCGGTCCAGTGGTCATCCCCAGACCCGACAATTGAGCCGTTCGTCATGGAACGAGAAGTTCGAACCATTGACTCGGCCGCGAGTAGCGCACCGTCCCAGGTTTCGGCTGAACGAACGGGCGACCATCCCACGCGTTCGACGCCCTTAGGTGTCTCAACGGTGCCGCTTGGATCAAACAGCATGGTCCAGCCCCGCTCACGCCGCGCCTGCCACGTGGCCTGTAATACATCTGGCTTGGTGGACGTCGTGACGACGGCCCCGTCCGCGCTGAGCACGTTTGGAACTATGAGCGACGACGTCTTTCCCGAGCGAGACGGTCCAAGGACGAGGGCAGAGCGTTCATGTCCGGTCCACGCCACCCCAGAAGGGCCTAACCCCAGGTAGATGCCCATGGATCTCGAGCGATTGACCTCTGATGCATGAGGAAATTCGGAGCTCAAAGTGAGCGCTGGTGAGGGTAAGCGAGCGATTTTGTCGTTTCGCACCATGGACACGATGGTGCCACGGACAAGTCATCAATTCCATGGGACAAAGATCAGAAATCGGCGACGACTTCTCGTCGGTTCGCGGTGACGTTGATGCAGTGTCGTGCGAAAAAATATGTTGTTGTTGACGCGTGCAGCAACGACGCGAAGCGACGTGGCGCGATCATTCTCGACATCACAACGCGTGGTGATTTTGATTTGATTTTTGGTTGTGATGTCACTGAAGCGTGGGTGCAAATTGACGCTCAAACGCGAGGATGCTTGACCTGGGAGCAAAAACGCACTCTGATTGTAGGTATCCCGACTCAAGATGGGGGGCAAAAGGGTGTGTCGTCCGGTGTGAGGATGCTGAACACGTCACATGTGATGTTGTTCGGTTTGCAATCGTGAAGGACGCATCTCCTCGTTCGAGGGTCGGGTCGATCGGTTCAAATCGATTGGAAGCGGCGGAGCAGTCGGCTCTGACATTTCCAATCGGTGTGTCCCGGTGACCAACTAGTCGGTGTAGCAATGCGGAGACCGAGTGCGAGTGTTCTCGGTGCGACGCACGCTTCACCTCAAACCAGTGTTCAAACTCCTAGGGAGGTGCACCTGTGGCGACAGCCGCAAAGAAGCGAGCTCCGGCCAAGAAGGCAACGAAGAAGCGGGCTCCAGCAAAGAAAGCAGCAAAGCGCACAGTAAAGAAGGCGGTGAAGCGGGCACCGGCCAAGAAGGCGGTGAAGCGCGTAGCAAAGAAGGCGACAAAGAAGCGCGCCGTAGCCAAGAAGGCCGCGAAGCGCACCGTCAAGAAGGTCGCCAAGAAGCGCGCCGTGCCAAGAAGGCTGTGAAGCGTGTCGCCAAGAAGGCAACCAAGAAGCGGGCACCGGCCAAGAAGGCGGCGAAGCGTACGGTGAAGAAGGCAACCAAGAAGCGGGCACCGGCCAAGAAGGCGGCGAAGCGTACGGTGAAGAAGGCAACCAAGAAGCGGGCACCGGCCAAGAAGGCGGCGAAGCGTACGGTGAAGAAAGCAGCCAAGAAGCGTGCACCGGCCAAGAGGGCCGCAAAGCGCTAGAGCAGCTGGGTCACCGTTGTGTGACCCGAAGATATTGAAAGAGCGGGGATCTTCGGGTCCCCGCTCTTTCAATTCCAACCCAGGATGATCGGAAGCGGCTGCGTCTAAATGTCGGTCATGAGGTGGAAGCTCTCACCCATCGCCACACCGCCGACGGCACCATGAGTTTCCAACTGCATGCGAATTTCAGACTCGAAGCGCTCCAAGGCAGTCGTCGTCTCGGTCGAGTCCTCAGCAACAATTCCCATAGTGCTGGCATATTGACTCTCATGAGCCAGCAGAGCATTGATCTTGGCCTCAACTGAGCTCGACACATCTTCGACATGATTGGGAACATCCGCTTCCCAAAGCAGGAGAGCGCTCGGGCGGTGGGGGGTCAAATCCTGGTCGGCGAAGAAGTGGGCATCTCGCCGCCACCAACGAATCGGTCACAATAAATCCAGCATTGCGGTGGTCAGGATGCAGGCGGTACCGACGCCATGGATCATGACCAAGCACCACGTCGGGCTTCACGGTGCGGATCCAACGAGCGACTTCCCACTGCTCTCTCACGCCGTTGCGGAGTTCCCCATCAGGCCAACCGAGAAATCCAACCTCGGATCCTCCGAGACGACGAGCGGCCTCTCGTTGCTCTTCCTGCCGAACGGCGATCAAGGTGGCGGGATCCCGATCCGGATCCCAGGTCCCCTTGGCACCATCGGTCAGTACGAGATGATGAATTTGCAGCCGGCTGCAGCCCACTTGGCCAGCGTCGCACCGCATCCGAATTCAATATCGTCAGGGTGTGCGCCAATCGCCAAGGCAATGTTTGGCGTAACCAGATTGTGCGTTATCGATCCGTCGTGAGGAAGATCATTGACGGGCACGACGACATTGGCTGATTCGACGGTCTCATCGTCGCTCATAGGTCGAGGCCGTCGAGGTCTCGGGGCCAGTCGACATCGAACGCCAGCGTTGGCACACGAAGAATCCGAGAGGCCAACTTCAATCGCACGCACTCGGCCCGATGGCGAGAGAAGGATCCAGCTCCGTAGGAAAAACGAAAGCCGCTCTGGGCCGGAAGCCGAATGACATTGGTGCCATCGTCGGCCCGATCAGGAACGAGCGTGACGCCGTCAAAACGCTTGAGCGCGCCTAGGCCGGCGGCTCGGGGTAAGTCGCCGTGGGCCACTGTGATCCACTTCGCGCCCCTTTGCGCCAGTTGCGCGACACCAGCTTGCACGGCGCCGTTGAGGCCTCGACCGGGTTCCCAGATCACCAAGGCTCCATGATTGCGGGCCCAGTTCGCGACCTCTGGATCGTCACAGACAACGGCCACGGGAAGGGGAGCCGAGGCTGCCACGACGAGTTCGGCCATTCGCCGGACCAAGGCGGTGCGATCGTCGTTCGAAAGCGCCCCCCCGAGTCGTTGCTTGGCCTGTGCAAAATTCTTGACGGGCACTAACACGACGTCGGAACCGACCGCGTGCGCCCGCGGTCGATGGGGTTGGCTCGGCGGCAGTCCCCACACTCACCGACTCAGTGTATGGGCGCTCGAGTCATTGCATCCAAGCGGGCCCAGGTGGATCGAAACCCGGCACGTGTTCGCTCGGCAACTACGCCCAACCTGGCCAGAGGCGATGCATCGGATGGCGCGGCCCAAGGCACCGCGGCCCGAGGAGGCCTCACCGGTAGGATTGCAGACGTGAGCGCAAAGGTGGCCGTTATCGGCGCAGGGTCATGGGGAACGACCGTGGCTTCGCTCATCGGGCCCGACACCCCGACAACTCTCTGGGCGTGTTCGGGCGAATTGGCGCGCATAATCGATACGGAGCACAAGAACCCGACCTACCTCGCTGACATCGCCCTTCCTCCTTCGCTGCGAGCAACCTCACATCTCGAAGAAGCCGTCAGGGACGCTGGCGTCATCTTTATGGCCGTTCCCTCGCACGGGTTCAGATCAGTGCTTACTGAGCTCTCGGGTGTGGCAGAGCCTGGTGTGGCGGTGGTCAGTCTGGCCAAAGGAATCGAGAACGGGACCAACCTGCGCATGTCTGAAATCGTGGCATCGGTGCTGCCCGACAGCCCGGCCGGGGTCCTGACCGGACCGAATCTGGCTAGGGAGGTGGCCGAAGGTCAGCCTGCGGCCAGCGTGATCGCGATGCCAACGGTCGAACTGGCCTGCATGGTGCAGGGATATCTCCATGCCGGCACCTTTCGCGTGTACACCGGCACCGATGTCGTCGGTTGTGAGATCGCCGGCGCCACCAAGAACGTGATGGCCATTGCGTCGGGGATCTGTGATGGATTGGGTTTTGGCGAGAACACGTGTGCCGTGCTCATCACGCGAGGCCTGGCCGAACTCGGACGCCTCGGCGTCACGCTCGGCGGTCAGACCCTGACCTTTGGCGGTCTGGCCGGAGTTGGCGACCTGGTGGCCACATGTGCCAGCGAGAAGAGTCGCAATCGCACTGTTGGGTTTGCCCTCGGTCAAGGGCGATCGTTGGACGAGATCCTGGCCGGCATGCACATGGTGGCCGAAGGAGTGAAGACAGCCGGACCGTTGGTGGAACTGGCTCGAAACCACGACGTCGAAATGCCGATCGCCGAACAGATCGCCGCCATTGTGGCTGGGAAGTGTTCGCCCCGTGACGCGTCGACAGCCCTCATGCATCGGCCAGCACGGCCAGAGTGGGATGAAGCGCTCATGCGGGGACTTCTTCGATGAATAGCGATCATTCTGCGTCCGAACGAGACGTACCCCGAGACGACTCGATCAGCGCGGTTGGCGTTGATTCCAGTACTGAGATGCCCCCAGGCCAGGTCTTGCGACCAACCCACTCGAGCGAGGGTTCAGCGGATCCCAAGCGGCGTGCTGCCGCACTTTCTCATGTCCGCGAACTCCTCATGAACGCCGGTGCCACCGAAGAGGAGATCGACGAGGCCGTCGAAGCTGACATGCTCGATCTTCTGGCCGTTGATCGTCTTTTGGTGCCGGCCGAGCGTCGCTATACCCAGAGTGAAGTTGCTGAACTCACTGGTCTTCCGCTCGATCTGCTGAAGCGATTCTGGCGGGCCCTCGGGTTCCTCGATGTGGCGGAGGAGGATCGTGCCTTCACCGATCTGGACATCGAAGCCGTCTCGCTCTTTCAAGGGATGTTGGCTCTTGGTGCCGCTGACGTCGATACGGCGCTGCAACTTGCTCGGGTCATTGGTTCCTCC
This sequence comes from uncultured Acidimicrobiaceae bacterium, assembly GCA_963803215.1. Lineage (GTDB taxonomy): Bacteria > Actinomycetota > Acidimicrobiia > Acidimicrobiales > RAAP-2 > CAWDLP01. Next base: position 256,788 of record CAWDLP010000004.1, on the reverse strand, counting down.
ATGGCCCGTATCGCTGACGCCGAAGTGGTGCCCGGTTCAATGGGCGTCAGTGGTGATTCCGACAGTCTGATGGCGGCCGAGGCCTTCGCCTCTGTGGCTGACGCCACCATCCCGGCCATGGCGCGGCTGCTTGAGTTCGTTTGGCGTCGTCATATTCAAGCCGCCACCAGGCGCACCATGTTGCTGCGGAGTCACGGCAATATCTCCGGGTCCAGCCCGGTGCTCTCCGTCGGGTTTGCCGACATGGTGGGATTTACCTTGCTCAGTCAACATTTGACCGGGGACGAGCTAGCCGCCGTCGTCCGACGATTCGAAGAGATCTCTCATGACATCGTCACGAGCCTGGGCGGCCGCGTGGTCAAGATGATCGGCGACGAAGTCATGTTTGTCGTCGACACCGTCTTGGCTGGTGCTCGCATTGGTTTGAGTTTGGCGGAGGCCTACGCCGACGATGAGCTTCTCTCAGACGTCCGAGTGGGATTGGCCGTTGGCCCGGTGTTGATCTCGGACGGGGACTACTACGGGCCAACCGTCAATCTGGCTCATCGCATCGTCAACATCGGGAATCCAGGCACCGTCATCATGTCGGACGAATTCCACACCAGCCTTATTGAAGAGGCGGGGGACGAGTTCACCGGACAGCCGCTCCGGCCACGCGTGCTCAAAGACCTGGGACGGGTGCAGCTGTGGTGGGCTGGTCGGGCCGGACAGGTCATCGACGGTGCTGGCGCTGTCTCAGACCGTCGTCGCAACGTGCGCTGGGAGCGTCTGGCTGAAGTGCTGCGAGATCTAGAAGATCTACGCGGGGTAGGGGAGCGTCTCCTCACCACCGCTCGCCGCTCACCTGAGAACACTACAGAGATCGAGGCTGAATCCTCTGGTTCGAAGAACAGCCCAAAGGCTGAGGCACCACCGTCAAGCGCCGGGCAGACGGACAGTGGCAATCCCGTGCGGGCGTAACGCAAACGAACCTTCGAACGACTGCGTTGGTCGGCCCCGCAGATCGACCAGCCATCCGGCGTGGGTGCCAAAGCTGACCTGGGCGGTGGCATCGGTCGGGTTGTAGACCCGAACTTCTAGGGCCTCGGCCACTCGATGGACTGCGCTGATTTCTGCGCCCTCAACACGTAAGGCCTGGCCGTGCGAAGGTCGGGTTCCACCGCCCAAGGTGGAGACAACTTCCATCGGCAGAAGAACGTCGTCGGCCATCACGTAGGGATCGATGGGACCGAGGGCCAGGGCATAGCGGGCCTCAATCTTGTGGCCGGCCAGCTGAAGGCCATCAACCGGCGTCAACGGTCCCGCTGGGAATGGACGGTAGGACATCCCCAGTCGAGACAACATGCCAGTTGACCGCAACAGACTGAGAGCCATGGTCGAAGCCCGGGGTCCCTCTGGCGTCTCGTTGATGTCAATGAGTTCGTATTCAGTCACGCCTTCGTGAACGACCGTCAGACCCCCGGCGCTCACAAAGCGCTGAGCTGGCGCAGTGGGTAGTCCGAACTCATCGGCACGCCCCTCGACGGTGAGCCCACGTGTCACCGTGGTGAAGGCCGACTCTGCCACCGACTGTTCCGCTGGATCGGGCAAGGGCAGATGAACTCGCACACGATGGTCGCGGCTTGGATTCACAAACGACGTCATCACCCGAACGACAGTGTCGTCGGCTCGTAGTTCGATCGATGTGGTAACCGCAACAGTGTGATTTCCTACGCGGGCCTGGGTGCCACCGTCAACGTGATCGGGCCAGTCGAAGGTGGCCGTGATATTGGCCGTGGCCGCGAACTGGGCCACGGTCACCGATCTCAACTGTGACCGACTGGGGTTCGGAGACGAAACGGTCCTGGGCTGGAGGCGAGTAGTTGTACGAGTCACCGAGGTCGCCCCCGTCAACCATGGCGCCGAAGCCAGGAATGCCGTTGATGGAGAAGGTTCCGGTGGCGGTGTCGGTGACAACGGTGACCGATCCGTTGCTGAGGGTCACTTCGTCGGTCTCGGTCACTTCGACCGGATGGTCGAGCGCGGCCGTGACGAACGGGGCCCAACTGAAGCCGCCGACTTCGTGAACCCGAGCCGCGATCCTCCGGATCGGCGGCTGATCAAGCCGCACCCGGACCATGGCATCTGGACGAGCGCCTAAGCGAGTGTAGAGATCCTGTTTGGCTTCGGCCATCGGCACGTTCGGACGTTCTTCTGGTCCGACCGAGACGGTCAAATCGATCCCGGTCTCGTCCTCCTCGATGGTGATCTCGTGCACCCAGGCGTCGTTGTCGATCCGGGGACCTTGCAACATGCCCAGACCGTCTTCACGGTCTCGGCGTCGAGTGTCATGGCGCCGGGCAGTCCGAACCGCTCGGAGAGGACCTGGACGTTGTCGTCGGCCGGCGAGTCTGCCGCCACCACCAGCTCCACCATGCCCGAGCGGGCCCGGCCGGTCGGGTTGAAGACGACCGCTCCGGGTTCAGCCAGCGAACGAGAGAAACTCGTCGAGGGCCCGGCTCTCACGCCTTCGGCGATGTGGCGAGCCTCCGCAAAACGGTGCAACACAGCGTCAACGACATCGTCGACGGAGCAGGCACAGATCGAGTCATGAGCCGAGTTCCGAATGACCTCGCGCCAGGCCAGATCCAAGCAGCCGATCGGGGTAGTCGCCGGGCTCGAGGAAGAGGGCGGCGAAAGGCTCGGCTCGCCGCTCCAGTTCGCGCTCGGTGACCGCAGCCGATCGTTTGACATCAACGCGATTTGACGTGACCCCCATGAGCATGTTGGAGCGAAATCCAGAACGCAGCTCGCCCGTCCACGTCTCAAGTCCTTCGGTGGGCACGGTGGCCAGGTATTCGGGCAACGAGGTGATTTCGAAGACGTAGTCGTCTTGAAGATCGTTGGCTTCGGCGACCACTCGACCGAGAAACGACTGGGGACGCAAGTGGTCTGATCCGTTCATGCACAACATCGAATCGATGAGGAACTCACCGATCTCGGCCTCGTGGTCTGCTGTGCGTCGTATGAGCGCCTTGGCGTCATCGGGCAGTGCTGCCCCGTTCGAGTACCCGACCGGGAGGTACTCGGCTCTCACCTGACTCCCGTCGGGTGACCGCCAGTGAAAGCCGGTCTTGGTGATCTGTGACGGCACGCCCCGCCACACCACCGTGTGGGCAAATCCGGCCTTGCGCCAGAGATCTGGGGCATCTGGGCGATGTGGCCGAACATGTCGGGAAGGTAGCCCACCTCCATCGTGCCCCCGAAGGCCGCGCCCTGTGACCAGACCGAGTTGGAGGTTCCTGATCATGGTCTCTCCTGAGACCAAGAACTCGTCCATCAAGATGTACCACGGCCCCATGGTCAGGCGGCCTGAGGCGGCCAGGGCGCGGATGCGATCGGCGGCCTCAGGGCGGATCTCTAAATAGTCATCAACCACCGCCATCTGACCGTCGAGCAAGAAGCGGGAATACGACGGATCCGCTTCCAACAGCGGGAGAAGGGTGTCGAGCAGATCGACCAATTTCATTCGAAAGGTTTGGTAGGGCTCGTACCACTCTCGGTCCCAGTGGGTGTGAGGAACGATGGCGATGCGACGAGGAGTCATCTGGCCAGATTAGAACGATCAGACCAAGAGGACTCATCCCCACCCAGTAGCTACCATGACCCTCGTGCCTGACGTGCCCGCTTGGTCTGCACACCTCGGCCCGCGGGCGTCCACCTTTGACCTTGGTGATCTGGTCGAAGCCCCGAACCTCGCCGCAGCCTGGGCTTCGCATTGGGCCTCTCGCCCCAAAGCGGTAGCTCTTATTGCCCAAGAGGGCGAGGTCAGCGCCGATGCGCTCGAGTCCAGATCACGAGCGACGGCCCACGCCCTAGCAGCCCTCGGACTCGGTCCTCGGTCTCGGCTCCTCTGGTCCGCCGCCAACTCGATGGATGCGGTCATTGCACTCATTGCTGCGGTGCGGCTTGGTGCCGTGGTGGTCCCGGCAAATTTGGCGTACACCGAGCGCGAACTCTCCCACATTGTGAACGACGTCCAACCGACCGTCGCCGTGGTCGAAACGAACGAGCAGGCGACCTGGATCGCCCAGGCCTCGAACGGCACAATCACGACCACTACCCCGAGCCAACTGGCCCGGGCGGCCGCATCGGCAACGTCGGTTTCGAGCAGCTCGGTCATGCTCGACCAAGCCTGTCCGGATGATCCAGCGCTCATCATCTACACCTCAGGCACCACCGGCACCCCCAAGGGTGCGACGCTGACCCACGCCAATGTCATGGCGGGCCTGACGGCCCTTGTTCTGGCCTGGCAGTGGCACCCCGACGACCGACTGCTGCTCTCCTTGCCGTTGTTCCATGTCCATGGACTGTGTGCTGGTCTTTTCGGCACTCTTCTGGCTGGTGCGTCCGCCGTACTGCTTTCTCGGTTCGAGCCCGACACGCTGCTTGATGCCGCAATGGATCACGCCGGAACGTTGTTTTTCGGGGTGCCAACGCTCTATCACCGCCTGGCCTCGTCACCTCGGGCGCCAGAACTATCCCGGCTCCGACTCTGCGTATCGGGCTCTGCGCCGCTCCCGGCCTCTTTGTGGGAGCGCTTCAGGACCGACGCCGGAGTAGCGATCCTTGAGCGTTACGGCATGACCGAAACACTGCTCACGGTGTCCAATCCAGTCGATGGTGAGCGACGAGCTGGAACGGTTGGTCTCGCTCTCCCTGGTACTTCGTTGCGAATAGAGAGAGCTGAAGAGACGACGGCTGACACCGAGGCCGGTGCTCTTTGGGTCAAAGGACCGTCAGTGTTTCGTGGCTACTGGCAGCAACCAGAGGCCACGGCCCGCGCCTTTGATGGTGAGTGGTTCGACACCGGTGATCTGGCGCTGACCGATGAGAGCGGATATCTCGTCATTAAAGGTCGACGTACTGAGCTCATCATCAGTGGCGGTTACAACGTCTACCCGGCTGAGGTGGAAGAGGTCTTGCGGGCCCATCCCGGGGTGTCGGAGGTTGCGGTGAAAGGCCTTGCCTCCGACGAGTGGGGTGAGTCGGTGGGGGCGTGGATCGTCCCACGTGAAAGGGCGGCCGACCTCGACGACCTGTCGGAGTTTGCGGCCGCTCGTTTGGCCCCGTACAAAAGACCGCGCCTCATTCGCATCGTGGACACCCTCCCTCGAAACGCAATGGGAAAGGTTCAAAAGTCAGAACTGTCCTGAGTTCCTCTCGGATGAGGAACAAATGAGCCGGCCGTGCCAGCTCCGAGGTTGCGCCATGAAGCTCTCGATCCTGGGGCTATCGTGCACGCATGGTTACTTTTCTGATGCTGTCCACCGTCGGGCCAGAGGGTGCCTCCACCCTGAGCGAGAACCCCGATCGGCTGAAAGGCGTCAACGCCGAGGTCGAAGCCATGGGCGTACGAGTGGTGGACCAATGGGCGTTGCTCGGCCCGTACGACTTCTGCACCATCCTCGAGGCGCCCGACGAGGGGACGATGGCCCGGGTAGCACTCATTCTGGGTGCACGCGGCACGCTCAAGACCTTGACCCTTGTGGCCATTCCCATCGATGACTACATCGAGTCGGTCAGAGGCACTACGAACTGATGCCGGGGGACGGCGACCAGTCGACGGGGTCGCTCAGTGCCACCAGAAGCCCTGCCGTCTCCGTTCTCGTCGAACTTCGTCTCGAGAAAAGAGCTCGGGGAGGATGCTGCCGTCCGAGAGGCGCCGAATCCGATAGCCCTGCTCCGTTACTTCGGAAACCTCGAAACCTCGGACCCATGTGCCTTGAAAGCGATTTCGGACATCGACCTTCGAACCAGCTTCGATGGCAGACCGCTGGCCCGACTCTGTGCTCGGATTCCCCCCGTCGGTCACGACCACCATGGTATTGACTACTGAGGCTACGTCGAATCAGCGGAGGGAGCTCGCGGTGGCGACGGGACGAAAGCCTCTCCCTCGGCCCACCCTGGCCGAAGAGCGAAAGCTTTGGAAAGCCGGTCACTTCACGGTGGCAGGACTCGATGAGGTGGGCCGAGGTGCGTGGGCCGGGCCAGTCTCCGTGGGCGTCGCCGTCATCCGCACCGGCATCACGACCCGGAACATGTCTCCGTGGCTCCGTGACTCCAAACAGCTGAGCGAGGATCGCCGAGAAGAGATCTTCGAAGAGGTCGGTACCTGGTGTGAGGAGTGGGCCGTGGGGCACGTCGAAGCCCATGAATGTGACCGCTGGGGCATGACAGCGGCCCTTCGGGTGGCTTCTCTTCGAGCCTTGGGCGCACTGAAGAACTCACCCGATGCCCTCCTCGTCGATGGCCCCCACGATCTATTGGCCCCGCCCCCATCGAAAGCAGTGCAGCCATCGTTGGGCCAGCCCTTCGATGGGGCGGAAAACGGCGAGACGATGCATCGGGCCGTCACCGAAGCCGAACTACCGAGGATCGATCTGCCTCGCCAGATCGTCCCAATCGTGAAGGGCGACGCCCGATGTGCATCGATAGCTGCGGCTTCGATCATGGCCAAGGTGGTGCGAGATCGGCTTATGCGGTCCAACGCCGTCCATTTTCCGCCCTTCAGCTTCGAACGCAACAAGGGCTACCCGTCCCTGGTGCACCAGACCGCTCTTCGTGGCTACGGCCTGTCGGCGATCCACCGCCGCTCATGGGCCTTTGTGGATGACCTCCCTTGGAGTGACGGCGTGCCCTCTCCGACCTTCTAGCGCGACGAATTTCGGCATTGCAGGCCCATCCCAGCAGGAGTTTCGGGCGCCACGGCGAGTAGTGTGATCGATATGGATTCTGTTCTCGAAGTCCGCAACCTTCGGACTGAGTTCCACATGCGAACCGCCAATGTGGTGGCGGTCGATGGCGTGTCATTCACCATCAACCAGGGTGAGTGTGTGGGCGTCGTCGGGGAGTCTGGGTGCGGCAAGAGCACGACCGGATTTTCCATTATGCGGCTGTTGCCCGGCAATGGGCACATCACCCAGGGCAGCGTGCTCTTAAACGGTAGGGACCTCGCTCCCTTGTCCGAAAAGGAGATGCGGGAAGTCAGAGGCGATGAAGTTGCGCTGATTCCCCAAGACCCTCTCACTGCACTCAATCCCACCACCACAATCGGCAAGCAGATCTCAGAAGCAGTGCGACTCCACCGACCGGTGAGTCGAGAGCAGGCTCGGGCTCGCGCCCTTGAAGTGCTCACCATGGTGGAGATGCCGCGACCGGCTGAGCGTCTGGATCAGTACCCCCATGAGCTTTCAGGCGGGCTCCGCCAGCGAGTCATGATCGCCATGGCACTTGCCTGCGAGCCCAAGCTCCTTATCGCTGACGAACCCACAACCGCGCTCGATGTCACGATTCAAGCCCAGATTCTCGACCTGATCGACGATCTGCGTCAGCGACTTCAAATGGCCGTCATGCTCATCACCCACGACATGGGTGTGATTGCGGGGCGGACTGACCGCGTCGTGGTCATGTATGCCGGAAAGGTAGCAGAAGAAGCCAATACGGTTGAGTTGTTCAACCGCATGCGTCACCCATACTCCGAAGCCTTGCTGTCGTCCGTGCCGAAAATTGATCAGGATCCGAACGAGCGGCTGCTCAGCATTCTCGGACTGCCGCCCGACCTTTCATTGCCGCACGCGAACTGTCGATTTAGCCCACGGTGCCAGTACGCCACTGAACAGTGTCGGACCGAAGAGCCACCGATCGTCGATGTGGACCATGTGGTGGAGGGCACGGTGCATCGCTACGCCTGCTTCCACCCCGTCGACCACGAACCGGGCGCCACCAAAGTGGTCGTTCGAGGTGCCATGCGAACGAAGGTCGAGGCAGAAGAGGGTGCGGCCGGCGCAGCCGAGCTTCTGCGCATCGACCACCTGGTCAAAGAGTTCCCCGTGATGGCGGGCGGCGTCTTTCGTCGCAAGACAGGCACGGTCAAGGCGGTCTCGGATGTCTCCTTTACGGTCAAAGAGGGTCAGACCTTCGGACTGGTGGGGGAGTCGGGTTGTGGGAAGACCACTATTGGTCGACTCATCGTGGCCCTGGAGCGGCCCAATACTGGTTCGATCAACTTTGCCGGCACTGATATAGCGACGCTGTCGAGTGGTCAATTGCGACATGTCCGTCGAGACCTGCAGCTCATGTTCCAAGACCCTTATGCTTCGCTTGATCCTCGCATGCGTGTCGGCCCGATCGTTCAAGAGCCTTTGAAGGTGCAGGGCATTGGGTCGGGTAGCGATCAACAGGCCAAGGTTCGGTCACTTCTGGCCGAGGTTGGCCTCAGCGCCCAGGCGACCGAGCGCTACCCCCACGAATTCTCTGGCGGTCAGCGCCAACGAATCGGGCTGGCCCGCGCCCTGGCCCTCGATCCCCGGCTCATCGTGGCCGACGAGCCAGTATCGGCTCTCGACGTGTCGATCCAGGCTCAGATTCTGAATCTGATGAAGGACCTCCAAGACGAGCACAAGCTGACCTACGTCTTCATCTCGCACGACCTCTCGGTCATCCGGTACATGGCTGATGAGATTGGCGTGATGTATCTGGGCAAGATGGTTGAGAAGGGTCCGGCCGAGCAGGTCTATTCGCACCCGGCGCACCCCTACACACGGGGGCTTCTCGATGCTGTACCGGTGGCGCAAATCAGCGACACCAGAGGCGTTACGACGCGGACCCTCGTGCGGGGCGAACTACCGTCTGCCATTGATCCGCCGTCGGGCTGTCGTTTTCGTACTCGGTGCCCCCGAGCCGAAGACCTCTGCGCCGAGTCGGAGCCACTGCTTCGTCAAATTTGGCAACGGACATGTAGCGGCGTGTCATTTTCCTCTCGCCACGCCGGTGGAAATTGGTACCGCCCCCACATCGGGAAACGTGCAAGCCGACTGATTCGACGCAGAGATTGGTGCGGTGCATCGTCTTAGCGACGCTGAAGTCGGACCTCAAGTGAGTCTCTCAAGGCGTCGCCCACGAAGTTGAAGGCCACAACCACCAGCACAATCAGTATCCCGGCCGGATAGATCTCCCACCACCATCCGTTGCCAGCCGAGTCAACTCCCACGCTGAGCATGGTGCCCCAGTCAGTTTCAGGCAGGGGGATGCCCAGTCCGAGAAATCCCAAGGCAGCCAGCAAGAGAATGGAGTCGGCGACTTGGAAGGTGGCGAAGACCACGATGGTGCCGACTGAGTTAGGGATGATGTGGCGCCCGATGATTCGCTTTCGGCTTCCACCCATGACTGAGACGGCTTGCACGTACTCGCGAATTCGCAGCGACAACGTTTCACCTCGAATGAGTCGGGCCGGAACGAGCCACGAGACAAAGGCAATGACGAATATCAAGAGCGTCTTGCTGGGTTGGTAAATCGTGACCAAGGCGATGAGCAAGAAAAGCACCGGCACGGACAAGAGCATGTCGACGAAGCGCATCAACAGCGAGTCAACCCATCCACCGAAGAAGCCTGATATTGCGCCGTAGGCAACACCGACACGGTGGCAATGAGGGCTGAGAGAAATCCCACCGTCAACGACACCTGACCAGCGAACATGAGTCGACCAAGAATGTCGAACCCGGCACCGTCGGTGCCGAGCGGCTGGCCTTTGCCCGGGGGGCCGTTCTGTGGATTGAGCAGTGCAGCTTCGGCGTTTGTCTGGTTCGTGTGATAAAGCAACGGCCCCACAAAGCAGAAGAGCACGGTGCCGACAATGATGATGAGGCCCACGATTGCCAGTTTGTTCTCGGCGAAGACTCGCCACATCTGGCGAAGTGCGCCGCCCCCTCCATACGCTTCGCCACCGCTCGGGGCCGAGCACCACGTCGGGCTTGATCAGGTCACCCATCCCGATCGGCATGGGGCGTATCGATGCTCTCGTTGAAGACGGTGTCTCGCGGGCCTCCGTATCGGTCACTCATGTGATGTCACCCTCCCAAGTCTGATCCGCGGTCGGCCACGGCATAGAGCACGTCAGCGAGCAACGACCCGATGACGGTTGCGATGGTGATGACCAGCGTCGTGCCGAGCACGAGTGGAATATCGGTGTTGATGGCAGCTTCCACGGTGGCGTAGCCCATGCCGGGATAGTTGAAGACCTCTTCGGTGATAACCGCCCCGCTCACGATGGCCGGGAGCGTCAGGCCAAGCAGCGTCAAGATCGGAATGAGGGCATTGCGTAGGGCATGGCCGTAGAGGATGCGATTCTTGCCGGCCCCTTTCGCCGTTGCGGTGCGGATGTAGTCCTCGGCCATGGCATCGAGCATGGAGGATCGCATATAGCGGCTGAAGGCTGCGATGGTAATGGCCGAGAGCGTGAGGATCGGGAGTACAAAGGCCTTGGGATCGCTGAATATCTCCCAGGCCGAGCCCGTCGACGGTGGTGAGACTGGAAAAATCTTCAAGTCAAAGCAGAACCAGATGATGAGAAGGGTGCCGAGGAGGAATGCCGGCATGGCATAGAGGATGAACGAAAATCCGGTGGCGACATAGTCGGCGGGCTTGTTCCGTCGTACCGCCTGCATGACGCCAAGGGGAATGGCAACGACGAGTGCGAATACCGTCGAGACGCCGACCAGCACCAAGGTGCGGGGCATGTACTGCTCAATGACGGACGCCACGGGTTCGTCGTAGTGATAGGAGAATCCGAGCCGACCGTGCAGGACGTTCCACAGGTAGTTGAAGTACTGCCGCCAGATGGGCAGATTGAACCCGTTGGCCCGGTTGAAATGTCTGATGGCCTCGGGTGTTGCCCTGGTGCGAAGAACGGCTCGAGCTTCACCGCCGGGAATGAGATGACTCATGAAAAAGACGATCAGCGTCACCCCGAGGATGACGATGATGGCTTGTCCAATTCGCCTGATTATGTACCCGAGCAACTGTCCACCCGTCTATGCGAGTCTGACCTGATCCGGTTGCACGAAAGCCACGCAGCGACCGATGGTGATCCTACCGTCCGGTCAGGACTGGAGTCCGGCAACACCGGTGCACTCGCCTCGACCGAGGCGGTGCACCGGTGACCGGGGTTGACTACTTGCTCCAGTGCCAGTCTTCAGGCGTGATGGCCTGAAGTGGGTTCTGGGGTGTGACACCCTCAAGACCCTTTTGGATCTCTGAGATCGGGTTCGCAATGTTGGGCTGCCAGATGACCGGAAGATTCTTGGCCAAGTAGTTCTCGTAGGCCGTCAAACTTGCGTTGGTCTGGTAGCTCTGCTTGATGAGCTTGTCGTTGGTGGCATCGACATAGTTACCGGAGTTGGATCCGGCGCCACTGGCGAAGATCTCTTCACCTGACGGGTAGAAGTCAGGTGCGAAGATCCATCCGGCGCCCCAGTTCTCCATCTGCCAGCTGCAGCCCTTCGGGCACGGAACGGCATTGCCGATCACCGTGTTGAAGGTAGCCGTGGTGACATTCATGTTGATACCGGCCGAGGACCAGCTTGACTTCTCAGCCGACATCATCTCGTCGGTGATGGTGCTGCCGGTGGCGTACTGCAGGTCGAACGCCAACTTGGCGCCCTTCGGAATGCCCTTGCCGCACTCGCCGCTGCCGGTTCCGGGCTTTTCGCAGGTGTCGGTGCCGTTCTCCACGATCTTCCAACCGTGATCGGTGAGCAGTGACTTGGCCTTGGTTGGGTTGTAGGGGTACGGGTTGTCCTTCTCATAGCTCGAGGCAAATGAGTTCGCAGGCGTTGTGGGCACAGGACCGTAGGTCGGTGCGCCATAGCCCTTGGCCAACCTCGAGATGTAGAGCGGTTGGTCAACGAGGTACTGGACGGCTTGGCGGAAGTAAAGCTGGTTGAAGATCTTGCCAGCGTTACCTCCATCGCCCGTCGAGTTGAAGTTGTACGGGAAGTAGTTGATGGCCCAGCCGTAGAGCGGTGCCAACGTGTAGTTGTCAACCGCGGGTTGTTGGGTCCAGGGGTTGTGATGCTCTTGGCTTGAGCCGTGATGTCCTGGGTGGGCAGGTAGCCCACGTTGATCGTCCAGACACCAGAGCGTTGTACTCAGCGGGGTCGGCAGTGAAGGGGACCTCGGTGAAGCTTGACAGTGTGGCTTTGGTCGGGCCCGAGTAGGTCGGGTTGGGGACCATGGTCATGTTGCCGTTGGCGTCGAACTTGGTCAGCCTCCATGGGCCGTCAACAACCTGCCACAGCGGGTTGGAGGCGTAGGTCGGCAGTGCGTTGTTCTGGGCGTTGGGGTTGGCCGCGTTGTATCCAGCTTGACCCGACAGGTAGTTGTACACCGCGTTGCAGTTGGTGTCCGTGGTGCCGTAGGTGGTCATCGAACATCCACCCGACCCGGAGGTGCACCAGCCGCCGTGACGTCCCAGGCCTCGGGCATCGGGGTGATCTGTGACAACTGGTTGTAGGTGTACCAGTAGGAGTTGTACGCCACGGTTGAGCGTGAAGGTCAACGAGGTCGGACTGTCGATCTTGATCGATTTGATGTTGTCGGGAATGGTGCCCGGCGCGTAGGCAGCCCAGTTGGCCTTGTCGGCGTGCATCATGTTCATCCAGAACATCACGTCACCGGCCGTCACCGCTTCACCGTTGGACCATTTGTAGTCCTTCAAGTTGATCGTAACGACCGCGCCGCCATCGGAGTAGACGGGTGCGTCCGCCAAAGAGAGAGATTCATTGAGGTTGGGGGTAGAGCCATTACCGAACCAGTACAGCGGTCGGTACATGAGCTGCTGGAACTGGTCGATGTTGTAGACGCTGAAGAAGGCCAAGCTCATGAACGGAAAGATGTAGTTCGGCGTGGCTGATGGCGCCTCAGCGAACGTCGCCGTATTCGAAGCGGCAGAAGCTCCACTCGGGGTGGATGACAAGGCAATGAGCCCAAACGTCATCGCACCGACGGCCACGAAAAGAGTGACCGCCTTTCTCACCAATCCCTTTATTCCCATGAACTTCCCCTGTCTCTCCCCGGGCGCCGAGATAGCGACCGACCCTGCGCCCGTCTCCCAATGACGAGTGCTGCGGCAAATGTAACGCAACTGCCACATACTGTGACGATCGGCCACCGCATTTCTAAGCCCACCAGGGATTTTGTTACAGATTTCGGATCTTGAGCAAGGGAAAATGCAGATTTTGCGCGCGGCATATGCATTTAGAACCGGTTACCGGCAGATCATGTCAAGGGGCGTTGCATGACAGTTCGTTGACGGTGGGGAACCCGCACAGGTAGTTCCGAGTTCTCACCCTCTTTAGTCTCAGCCTTCACTCAGGCTGACCCGAGGATTGGTCAGCGAGCGACGGGCTCTTTCGGCAGACCAAGCACACGCTCGCCCACAATGTTGCGGAGTACTTCGTCCGTACCACCAGCCACCCGCATGCCCGGCACGCCGATAACCATCTCTCCCCATGCGTAGGTGCCCCACTGGCCCGAGTCCGCCATCATCTCTGGTCCGAGCACGGCGGAGATCAGATCGCAGAGCAACAAGAGATTGTTGGTCAGAGCCATCTTGCCTATGGACATCTCGGGGCCAGGTGCCTGGCCGTTTGCCACCTTGGCCATACCCCGCAGATTGGTCAGTCCGGCTACGCGTCCGTTGATGATGACACGAGCCAACTGCTGACGGATAAGAGGGTCCTTGTCCTTGCCAAGATGGCGGACCAACGCGATGAGGCGCTCATTAGAGGGCGATCCGCCCCCGCCCCCGCCTCCACCAATGGCCGCTCGCTCATTCATCAAGGTGGTGAGGGCCACCGACCAGCCGCCGTTCACTTCACCCAACCGATTGGAGTCAGGGATGCGGACGTCGGTAAAGAAGACCTCATTGAACGACGCACCACCGGTCATCTGCCGCAAGGGTCGAACCTCGATGCCAGGGGTGTGCATGTCGACGACAAAACCCGTCAACCCCTTGTGTTTGGGCAGATCTGGATCGGTGCGACAGATTATTTCTCCAATGTCGGCCAGGTGGGCGTAGGAGGTCCACACCTTCTGGCCGTTGACGACCCATTCGTCGCCGTCACGAACGGCCTGAGTCTTGAGGCCGGCCAAGTCACTGCCGGCTTCGGGTTCGCTGAACATCTGGCAGCCCACAATGTCGCCGCGGTGCATGGCGCGGAGGTAGCGCTGCTTCACGTCTTCGATGGCGTGGGCTTGGATGGTCGGTGCCACCATGCCCAGCCCGATGCCAAAGACGGCGAGCGACGGGGTGTCGAACTCTCGATCGGCGTTGTGCCAAGCCCGTTCGTGATCACGAGTGAGATTGCGTCCGCCGTACTCGGTCGGTCCGGTGATCCATCCGAATCCGGCGTCAAAGACAGTCGCGGCCCAAGACTTGGCCGCGGCCAGATCGATGAGATCCTGCTCGGGCGTGCTTTCGGGGATAACGGAGACCCGATCGTCCCCTTGGCCCCACTCGAACTTCGTCTCTCGCTTGGGCTCCGCGTTGGCCTTTAAAAAGGCGCGGGCGTCACGCTCAAACGCTTCAACCGAGATCTCTTCTGACACTGGCCTGGCCCCTCCAAGGAAAATGCACTGTGGCATGCCCCATTGAGGAACATGCAGGTACCCGCGTGAACGTCGGGCCCGTCCCGTAGAATAGGCCTGGTTCTCATGGTCTATGTCCTTGCCCTCGGGGCTGCCCTCGCCGAACACGTTAACCAGCGTGTTGCAACGCATGGGGCTTGAGGACGCCCCGGCGGACTCGACCCTGAAGTTGAGCCTGATCACCCATGCCCTGCGCCGTGGCGTCTGGCTCCTTGGTTTTGCCCTCATGATCTGCTCATTTCTGATGCAAGCAGTGGCGCTGCACAATGGCCGACTCTCAGTGGTTCAGCCGATTTTGACCACCGAGCTCTTATTCTTGGTCCTCATTCTGGGCACTTGGTTTCGATTCCAAGTGGGCTTGCGCGAGTGGATCTTTGCCCTAGCCGCCGCCGCCGGTTTGGCGGGCTTTCTTGTGTTCGCCGATCCCGTTGGTGGGTCGAAAGTCCCAGGCAACAAGGACTGGTTTATTACCGGCGGCTGTGTGCTCTTTGCCATTTTGGTTGCAATATTTTTGGCCTTGCGTGGCCCACGTTGGTGGCGGGCTGCCATGTTTGGGACGGCGGGGGCGTTGGCCTTTGCCTTCACGGCAGCCCTGACCAAGCAGGTCACCGACTATGTGGCCAGCGACTGGATATCGGTCTTGCGGCACTGGGAGACCTACGCCCTCATTGTTTTCGGCGTCGGTGCTGTCTTTTTGGCGCAGAATGCGTTTCACTCTGGCCCCATAGCCGCTTCACAGTCGACGCTGGTGCTGGTTGACCCGTTGGCCAGCATCTTGATCGGCATCGCGCTGTTCGGCGACGACCTTCGCACGGCAGAGCCCTACGGTGCGTTGGAGGCCATCTCGTTGCTCATCATGTTCGCGGGGGCGGCTGCCTTGGCCCACTCGCCTCTGGTGAGTGGCATAAAGGGCGGCGACGACGCCTACGACGAGATGCTGTCCGTTCGCTCCCGCTCGAAACGACTTGCGGCGGCCGTTGACGATCACGGCATGCACGACAACACGTTTCCGCCGCTCTCACCCTCATAGCGAGCTCAGCCCACAAGCAGAAGTCCGCCGAGAGCGAGGGCGATCGAAACCGGCGCCACGATGCACCCGAGCAAAGAGAATTGCTTGACCGATGGTTGCGACCCGCATCGTCGGGCCACCCTGAACCACAAGGCGGCCGAGAGCGCGCCGGTGACGGCCAGATTCGGTCCGAGATTGAGACCGATCAGCAGGGCAAATGGATGAGGCACGGCCCGACTGCCGAGGAGTCCCGACGCCGGCAGATTGTTGACGATGATTGATGTCGCGCCACCCACTATCGACGTGACGATGGGTGAACTATGGGTCAAGTGTGACGCCAAATGACGACCGACCGTGGCGAGGGCGACGGTCAACCCAAAAAGCCCAATGAGCACCGACGGATTCACGGCGTACGTGATGTGGGCCGCGGAGGTCTGCCCCAGTATGAGGAGCCACGCCGTGGCGCCCAATCCCAGGGCCACGACCAACGGGGCGCTCATCCCTGAAGGAAATACCAGGACCACTGCAACCGCGGCCAAAACAGTGATGAGTACCACGAGTTGTCGAAAGGCCCCATCTGAGCGCTTCGTTGCTGTGCGTTCCACTGGCGTCACGGCCCGAGGCCGTGACTGCGGGCGATCCCGTTTCAATACGAAGAATCGCACCCCCACAATGACCGACACACCAAGCGAGGCCAAAAGGGCTGGCATGAACATGTGCCGAGCGAACTGCCACCCACTGACGTGGCGGCCGTTCAGCACGATGAGATTGGTGAGGTTCGAGCCGGGGAGGAATAGCGAAGCACCATTGGCCAACATCACCGATAGATAGAGCACGGGGCGGTCGTCCGCGCCCAATCGCTCTGCGGCCAACAACAAGATTGGCGTCACGAACACGACCGAAGTGTCCAGGTTCAATAACGCCGTCACGATCGTCACCATGACAATGGCGACCAAAAACAGCGACATCGCGCTTGGTGCTACTCGCACCACCTGTTGACCCAGCGTGTCAAAGAGGCCGACGCTTGCGGCGGCGAGGCCCAAAAGCAGTAGCCCGGTCACCAGGACGAAGGCGGGCCAGACCTGGGTTGCTGACGCAATGGCGGCACGAGGAGAGAGCGTCACAGCGAGAACGAGCGCAGTGAGACCAGCCGCGAGCACACACGTCTCGAGGCGCTTCATAGCCACTCCATCCCCAGTAACGCTGCACTGCAAACCACGCAAGGTTGCTCAGCGAGCGGTGTGCACGACCGATGCCAGGGCCTCGGTCAGGCGGGGATGGGCAAATGCGTGGCCGGCTTCGGTCATTCGAGCGGGAACCACTCGAGCACTGGATAAGAGGAGTTCGTCAGCCATATCTCGACCTAAGGCCAGGCGGAGGGCACTGGTCGGCACAGTAAAGAGGTGTGGTCGATGCAACGCTTCCGCCAGTGTGACGGTGAACTCGGCATTGGTGACAGGGTGGGGCGCAGTGCTGTTAATCGGTCCCGACAGCGTGTCGTCGCTGAGAATCTTGTCGATGATGAGTAGGTGATCGGTCATCGAGATCCAACTGACGAACTGTTGGCCACCGCCCAATCGTCCGCCAACACCCCATCGAAAGAGTGGAAGCTGCTTGGCCAGCGAGCCTCCCGTCCCTGACAACACGACACCGGTTCGGAGCAAGACGGTCCGAGTGCTCTCGAATGCTGGCGCCGCCGCGGCTTCCCACTGCGTACACACGTCGGCAAGAAAACCTTGGCCAGGCCCACTCTCTTCGGTCAGAGTGCTCTCACCCCGGTCGCCGTAGAAGCCGATGGCCGAGGCCGAAATAAAGACCGATGGGACGGGATGCAGGGTGGGTATCAGTGCGGCCAAGTAGCTCGTGGCCGCAAGCCTCGAAGCCAGTATTTCGGCTTTGACCTTTTGGTTCCAACGATGATCACCAATGCCCGCCCCCGAGAGGTTGATGACGGCGTCGATTGGACCCACTTGATCTAGGGCAGATCGGTCGAACTCTTGGTGTGGGGCATTCCAGAACACGGTGTTGGGCGCGTCAGTCGCTTGGCGAACCAAAGAGATGATCTCGTGGTGGTCCCCAATCGGGCCAGCTCGGAGTGCACTGCCGATAAAACCACTCCCGCCGGCCAGGAGGATCCTCATACGGCAACACTCACTTCAGCCTCTTCGGCCCGCTCGATCACGCGTGTGACGAAGGTGGCAAACGAGTCGGGATGCGAGAGATGTGCGCCATGCATCGAGCCGGGAATCTCGAACAACTCGGCGTTGGGCACATGATCAGCTAGCCACGTCACGGTGGCCCGGTGATGGGGCTGGCTCTCGGTTCCCCCCATGCCAAAGACCGAAGGTACGGTCAGTTCTGTCGCGTCAAATGGCGCCTCGCCCCGCATGCTGACCAGATCGGCCACGAGGGCCGGCCCATCAGCCCGACGACTGTTCCGACCTTCTTCGGGCATGCGTTCCCACCCGCCAGGCCCCACCATGCGGATGAAGAACGCTTCGGCGTTGTCGCCCGGATCTTCTGGCATCGGTGCCCAGCCCTGTGTGTTGCCAGCTCGGCGAAACCCCAGCCACGGCATGGGAGGCTCAAAAGCCCCAACGGCATCGACCAGGTCGGGCCGACGAAGGGCCGCCCCAATCACGACATCGCCGCCGTAGCTGTGACCTACTGCGGCCAGCCGCGATGGGCGCCTTTGGCGCAACTCCTCCAGGATCTGAACCAGATCGTCGATATGGACCTCCAGCCCAAGTTCGACACCCTGGGCCGCCTCTCGTGAGCGCTGATAGCCACGGCGGTCGTAGGACACGGTGCTCACATCGGACAAACGACGAGTTGTGCGGCGGAAACTCTCAGCTCGGTCCAATGAGCCATGGACCAGCACCACCGAAGGGGCTTTCGCTGATTCGGCGTCATTCTCGACGACATGGAGGCCAGCGGGAAAGGACATCTGAGTCGCCAACCTACCGCCCGGCGAAAAAACCACGGTCATTGGCAAATTCTCGTCTCCAAGTAGACACATGCCCTAGGGAGCCGCCGATAGGGTGGGAGGCATGGCCAACGCCGGTTCCTCCGAGCGCGCCGCTAACGGAGGGGCAAGCGAGCGCGTGACATCGCCTGGTTCCTTTGGACCCAACGCCTGGTTGGTCGACGATATGTACGACCAGTTCTTGAGCGATCCTTCTTCGGTCAGTGAGAGTTGGCGAGAGTTCTTCACCGACTTCAGGCCCTCGCCGGTCCCCCCTAATCCCGCTGAGTTATCGCCCCCAACGCAACTGGCGACGCCGTCGGTGCCAGCCCCGGTGGCGAGCAGCACGGTGCAGGCCACCTCCACCTCGGTTGCGCCCGCCCCGCCCGCCCCAGCGCAGGCCAACGGCGCCAGTTCACCGGGGAAGGGCTCGTCGGCGACCGACGATGCCGAGCCCGACGAGGCCGTGGTCTTGAAGGGAGCGGCCGCTCGCATCGTGACCAATATGGAGGCGAGCCTTGGCGTGCCCACGGCGACCAGCGTCCGGACCGTGCCGGCCAAACTGCTCGAGGTAAACCGCCAGATTCTGAATAATCAACTGGCCCGAACCACCGGGGCCAAGGTCAGTTTCACGCACCTCATTGGCTACGCCGTGGTTCGCGCCCTCCATGAAGTTCCGGCCATGAACGCAGCCTTTGTGCCTGAAGCCGGGCCGCAGCACAAGCCAGGGGTCCTCCGTCATAGCCACGTTGGGCTTGGTTTGGCCGTCGACGTCGAGAAGTCAGATGGCTCCCGTACCTTGATGGTCCCGTGCATCAAAAACGCTGACACCATGGATTTCAGAGAGTTCGTGTTGGCCTACGAAGACCTGGTTCGCAAGGTGCACTCAGGGAAGGCGTCGCCCGACGACTTCGCCGGGACGACGGCCACGCTCACCAATCCGGGCACGATTGGCACGGTGCAGTCCGTACCTCGGCTCATGCCCGGGCAAGGAGCAATTATCGGCGTCGGCGCACTGGCCTATCCCGCCGGCTTCGAAGCGACCGATCCACAGGTCACAGCAGACCTCGGGATCGGCAAAGTGGTCACGCTGACGTCTACCTACGACCATCGAATTATCCAGGGCGCTGAGTCGGGGCTGTTCTTGGCCCGGGTGGCGGCCTTCCTCACGGGTGAAGACCACTTTTACGACGACCTCTTCTACGCCATGGGCATCCCCTATGAGCCGGTGCGGTGGCATCGTGACGTCAATACCACGGCCGATGAAGAGGGGGAACACCAGCGCCTGGTCAAGCAGGTCCGGGTTCACACCCTCATCAATATGTATCGGGTCAGGGGCCATCTCATCGCCCATCTGGACCCGTTGGACGCCGACCCGCCCCATATTCACCCCGAACTCGACCCAGCCACCTATGGCCTCACCATCTGGGACCTGCCGCGCCGGTTTATCGCCGATGGTTTGGCCGGTCGAGATGTCGCCACCTTGGACGAGATCCTTCACATCTTGCGAGACGCCTACTGCCGCACGCTCGGGATTGAGTACATGCACATCCAGGATCCAGAACAAAAGGTCTGGATCCAACAACACATTGAGGGTCTGCCCTCGACCATCAGCTCCGATGAGCAGCGTCATGTTCTCGATCGCTTGAATGCAGCCGAGGCCTTCGAGCGTTTCCTGCACACTCGCTACGTTGGTCAAAAGCGGTTTGGCCTAGAAGGCGCCGAGTCAACCATCGTGTTACTCGACACCCTCTTGGACGAGGCTGCTGGCGCCGGGACCGTTGAGGTCGTCATGGGCATGGCCCATCGGGGCCGACTCAACGTCTTGGCTAACATCGTCGGCAAGTCCTACAAAGAGATCTTTGAAGAGTTCGAAGGCAACCTTGACCCCGAGTCGGTGCAAGGGTCCGGTGACGTCAAGTATCACAAGGGTGCGAGCGGCACCTTCGTCGGGCGCCAGGGCGAGATCTTGCCCGTGTCGTTGGCGTCGAATCCATCACACCTTGAAGCAGTGGACCCCGTGGTTGAAGGCATGACTCGGGCCAAGCAGGATCGCATGGCGCCCCCGTCCGACGGCACACCAACGGCGGCACCTGAGGTGCACGAGCACTACCCCTGCCTGTCGGTGCTGGTGCACGGGGATGCCGCCTTCGCCGGACAAGGCGTCGTGGCCGAGACCCTCAACCTCTCAGGACTTTCGGGTTATCGCACCGGTGGCACGGTCCACGTGGTCATCAACAATCAACTCGGCTTCACCACAGCCCCGACCTCGGCCCGGACGTCGGTCTATCCGACCGACGTGGCCAAAATGGTCCAGGCTCCGATCTTCCATGTCAACGGCGACGACCCCGAGGCTTGCGTGCGCGCTGGGCGCTTGGCCTTTGCCTTCCGACAGACCTTTCACAAAGACGTTGTTATCGACTTGGTCTGTTACCGCAGACACGGCCACAACGAAGGCGATGACCCGAGCTACACCCAGCCGCTCATGTACCAACGCATTGATGCCAAGCGCTCAGTCCGCAAGCTCTACACCGAAGCACTCGTGCGGCGAGGTGACATCACCCTGGAAGAGGCTGAGGCCGCACTCGATAACTTCAACGGTCGGCTCCAAACTGCCCTCGACGAAGTGAGAGGTGAAGCACCGCCTCGACCGGTTCACCTCAGTCGCGAACATGAGAACCCGGTGATGCCTCGCTACACCACCGGCGTGCCGGCCGATGAGCTGCGTACCTTGGCCCAAGTGGTGCGGACCGTGCCCGAAGGTTTCACCCTGCATCCGAAGCTGGCCCGCCAGTTCACCCAGCGCGACGCCGTGGTGGAAGGCGGCCAGGTCGATTGGGCGCTCGGTGAGGCTCTGGCCTTGGGCTCGCTGCTCTTGGAGGGCACCGACGTTCGCCTCACGGGCCAAGACACTCGTCGCGGCACCTTCAGCCAGCGTCACGCCGTCCTGGTCGACTACACCAACGGCAACGAGTTCGTGCCCCTGGCCCATATTCGCGAGAGTTCGGCCTTTGACGCCGCCTCCCTCGACTCCGTCTCTCCAACGCAGTGACGGTGGTCAGGGTTATTTCACCATCAGAGACTCCCTTCTCTCTGAGTATGCCGCCGTCGGATTTGAGTATGGCTACTCCGTTGAGTCGCCGCGCTCGCTGGTGGCGTGGGAGGCGCAGTTCGGCGACTTCGTCAACGGGGCCGAGATCATTATCGACAACTTCTTGGTGGCGGCCGAAGATAAGTGGGGCCAGCATGCTGGCCTTGTCCTTCTCCTGCCGCATGGCTTCGAGGGCCAGGGCCCCGAGCACTCGTCGGCTCGCGTGGAGCGATTCCTTTCACTCTGCGCCCGGGGCAACCTCTGGGTGGTGCAACCGTCAACGGCGGCTCAGTACTTCCACATGCTGCGGTCTCAGGTGCGCCGAGAACACATGACCCCACTGATCGTCTTCACGCCGAAGTCGTTGTTACGAGCTCAGTCGACTCGATCTTCAATTGAAGAGTTGGCCGAAGGTTCGTTCCACGCTGTCATCGACGACGCCGGCGTGGCCGATGTGGAGCGAGTGCAACGGGTTGTGTTGTGTTCGGGCAAGGTGGCGCACGAAGCCTTGGCTCGTCGGGACCAGCGCCTGGCCGGCGAGGCGCCTGAACCCGTTGTGCCCCGTGAGCAGGGCGATGCGCCACCTCTCGACCCACATGCTGTGGCCATCGTTCGGGTCGAGCAGCTCTACCCCTGGCCCTCCGAGGAAATCGATGAGGTCCTGGCTCGATATCCGGCGCTCACCGAGGTCGTCTGGCTGCAGGAAGAGCCAGAGAATATGGGGGCGTGGTCGTTTGTCCATGCTCGCCTGCACCGACTGTTGCGCGATCGGTTTCGCCTCCGCCATGTCAGTCGATCCGAATCGGCCAGTCCCGGCCATCGGGAGTTCGGCCGTGCACCTTGCCGAACAAGCCGACCTGCTCGATCGGGCCGTGGGCTGAGCGAGTTCGACGTTGCTTGCCGTTGTGCACGGTGTGGGCCGGTTCGCCACCCATGCTTGACTAGGTCTGGTCATGGCTGAATTCACACCACGTCGTCGTCGACGGATCCAACCTGGCCACCGAAGGCCGGACCATGCCCAGTCTGGCGCAGCTCGATGAGGCCGTTCGGGCCTATCTCGAAGAGGACCCGGAGGCGCAGATAACCGTCGTCGTTGACGCCTCATTCGAACACCGGATTGATGAGTCGGAGCGGCACACCCTGGAACAGGCCGAGTTGGCGGGAGAAGTCGTCTCACCGCCGGCCGGCGCCATCGGGCGAGGCGATGCCTTTGTCTTGCGGATCGCCGAGCGCACGGGCGCCACCGTTCTTTCCAACGATTCGTTTCAAGAGTTTCACGGCGAGCATCCGTGGCTTTTCGATGACAATCGACTTATTGGTGGGAAGCCTGTCCCGGGTGTGGGGTGGATCTTTACCCCGCGGATTCCAGTCCGAGGAGCCAAGAGCCGCCAAGCCACCGACAAGGCTCGTCGTGACTCCGCTCGCATGACAGCACCAGCCAAAGCGGCCGAACTTGTGGCCGCCACCAAGAAGGTGGCCAAGCGAGCGGCCCGCCACGCTGACGGGTCGGTGCCAAAGGTCGGTGACGTCTGGATGGAGCCCGCGGCGGCCGCACCCCCTCCGGCCAAGTCAGCCAAAAAATCGACCAAGAAGGTCGCCAAGAAGGCGACGAAGAAGAAAGCGGCAGTGACGCCGGTCAAGAAGGCGGCGAAAAAGTCAGCGGCGGGTCCGACTACACCTGTCCGAAAGGCATCAGCGGCCAAGAAAACCACCAAAAAGGTGACGAAGAAAAAAGCCGCGGAGCCGGCCGAAGAAAACCACCAAGAAGGCGGCGAAGAAAAAAGCGGCAGTAACGCCGGCCAAGAAGGCGGCGAAAAAAAAGGCGACAGGGACACCCGCAAAGAAGGCAGCGAAGAAGTCGGGCGGTCGTTCGCGTGCCGCCGCGGCTGACCCCACCGTTCGCGCTGCCATTGATGTGGCCCTGGCCGAAGCTCTCGATCCGCCGCCTATCGCTCCGGTGTTGTCCAAAAAGTCCCGACGAGGTGGCGACAGTTCCGACTCTAAGAAGTCTGAGACATCGAAGAAAGGTGATCGGCGCAAAGACGGACAAGAGAGTGAGACGGGCGGAAAGTCTGGTCGCAATAAGAAGCGACGTCGGCGTAATGCCGAACCGCCCGTGGCCGTCAACGGGCCTTTGGCCTTCATCACCTTTGTGGCGACGTATCCGATTGGGTCAACCTTCGATGGCACGGTGGCTTCGTTCACGTCGCATGGCGCCATGGTCGACGTCGGCTTGCCGGACGGGAGTCTTCTGCACTGCTACGTCCCGCTGACCGGCATCGCCAGGCCGGCTCCGACGAAAGCCCGTGAAGTGCTCTCACGAGGAGAGCTTCGTACCTTTGAGCTCGTGAGCTTGGACCCGCCTCGGCCGCGTGGCCGAGCTGGCCCTCCCTGGCCTGAACTAATCTGTTCGCGGTCGAATCTCGAAGCTCGAGGTTGGGGCGGTAACCTCGCCCACTGTGAATCCCGCTGACGTCCTGCCCCACCGCGACCCCTTTCTCCTGGTCAGCGAGGTGATCTCCGTGAGTCCCGGGCAGTCTGCGATCGGACGTTGGCATCTAAGCGGTGATGAGGCCTTCTTCGCTGGACACTTTCCCGGGCGGCCAACCCTGCCGGGCGTGCTCATGGTGGAGGCATTGGCGCAGCTTGGCGGTATTGCCGTGCTGCTCGATGACCGCTACGCCGGCAAGTTGCCGCTGTTCGGCGGTATCGAGCGTGCGCGTTTTCGACGCCAGGTCACGCCGGGAGAGACGCTGGAGTTGGAGATCACCATGGACCGGCTTTCGGCTCGGGCCGGGAAAGGTCACGGTCGAGCCCATGTTGATGGGCAGACAGCCTGCGAAGCAGAGCTCTTGTTTGTCATCGTCGACGCCCAATAAGGAGAAAAGATGCGACTCGCCACTTGGAACGTCAACTCGCTCGGGGCCCGACTGCCGTTTGTCACCGGCTGGCTTGAAGAGGCTCAGCCCGACGTCCTATGTGTGCAAGAGACCAAACTGGCGGACACCGCATTCCCCACCGACGTGTTTGCTGACTTGGGCTACACCACGGCCCACTACGGCGATGGGCGTTGGAACGGTGTGGCCATTCTCAGCCGCCTGGGGTTGGACGATCCCGTACAAGGATTTGGATCCGAAGAAGATGAGCACGGGTGTCGCATTGTTGCTGGCACCTGTGGGGGAGTGCGGGTCCATTCGGTCTACGTGCCCAACGGTCGGAGCTTGGACAACGAGTTCTACCCCATCAAACTGGCCTGGTTGGCTCGTTTGCGCAGCTATCTGGCCGAGACCTGCAAGCCGAGCGACGCTGTGGCGGTGTGCGGCGACTTCAACGTGGCGCCCAACGACACCGACGTCTGGGACATCACCCAGTTCGAAGGCATGACGCACGTCGGCGCGCCAGAACGCGAGGCGTTGGCCCATGTCATGGACTGGGGTTTAGAAGACGTGTTCTTGACCTTCAACGAACCAGGCACATTTAGCTGGTGGGACTACCGCGGCGGGTCGTTTCACCGCGGCCAAGGGATGCGCATCGATCACGTGTTGCTCACCCACGTATTGGCTGAAGCCGTGACGGAAGCGCGCGTCGACCGCCAAGCCAGAAAGGTTGACGGTGCCGGCAACAAACCCTCAGACCATGCGCCTGTACTTTTCGAGTTTGCGGTGCCGTAGGAGTACGTTCAAAACCCAGCGGGCAGCGGTATCTCGATGAGCGACGGGCCGGCTTCGCTGAGCGATCGACTGAGTGCAGTCACGAGTTCATCAGCTGATGACACCCGCACCGCCGGCACACCCATGCCGGTGGCCAAAGAGACGAAGTCCAAGTCGGGGTGGGTGAGATCGAGCATGCTCGAGGCCTTTTCCCCGCCGCCTGTGGCGCCAACTCGACTGAGTTCAAGGTTCAAGATGGCGTACGAGCGGTTGGAGAAGATCAACGTGGTGACGTGTAGCTGTTCACGCGCTTGCGTCCACAGCGCCTGCAAGGTGTACATCGCACTTCCGTCGGCTTCGAGACTGATGACTGGTCGCCCCGGGTCAGCCACCGCCGCACCAGTGGCTGCCGGCATGCCCTGCCCAATGGCGCCGCCGCTCAAAGTGATCCAGTCGTGGGGCGGTGCGCCGGCCGTGGCGCCAGGCACAAAGAGTCCCGCCGTGTTGGCCTCGTCGACCACAATGGCCCCCTCGGGCAGGAGAGCCCCGATGGCGTGCGCCACCGACTCCATGGTGAGCGCGCCACTGGGTGGCTCGGGTCGGCTCAGCGGGGCCAGTGTGGCGCTGTTCTCGAGAGCACCGACGGCCTCGGCTAACGCTTCCAGCGCGGCGGTGACATCGGTCCCCGGTGGGCACAGGTTGTGCACCGTGCAGCCCGTTGGCACCAGATCGCTCGGGCGATCGGGGTAGGCGAAGAAGGACACCGGGCGGTGCGTGTCGACCACAATGAGGTGTTCGACGCCGGCGAGTTGTGCTTCGGCGAACTCGGCCAAATAGCCCAATCGATCCACCGCCGGGAGTCCCGCACCCCGAGCCAGTATGCGTGGAAACGTTTCGCCTAAGAGCTTGGCTTGTGAGGTCTCGCAGATTCGGCTGGCCGCCATCAAGCCACGAGGCCGCAGCGCTGTGCCTCCGAGCAACAGCGCACAGTGCGCACTCCCAGCCAAGACCTTGGCTACAGCGTCAATGGCATCGGGTGCGACCAAGGCTGGGCGCACACTCTCGTGGGGCGTAGAGGGACCCGTGTTGCTCTCGCTCCACGACACATCGGCCGGGAGGACCAATGTGGCCACACCGCGCGGCGGACCGTTGGCGGCAGAGACGGCGTCGGCAGCGTCGGCCGCCACGTCGTCAGGACGCATCGACATCCGATACCAAAGCGAGACCGCCCCGGCCAACGATTCAATGTCGGACTCAAGTGGAGCATCAAATCGCTTGTGGTAAGTGGCGTGGTCGCCCACGATGTTGACCACCGGACTGTGCGCTCGTCGGGCATTGTGCAGATTGGCCAGCCCGTTGCCCAGACCGGGTCCGAGGTGCAGCAACGTGGCCGCCGGTTTGTCGGCCACCCGCGAGTAGCCGTCGGCCGCACCGGTGGCCACACCCTCGAAGAGCGCTAAGACCGCTCGCATCTGAGGCACGTCGTCGAGGGCGGCCACGAAGTGCATCTCCGAGGTGCCCGGATTGGCAAAACAAACATCGACATCAGCGTCGACCAACGTGCGGATGAGGGCTTGGGCCCCGTTCATGCGTGTGTCCCTTCGTCGCTTAATAGTCGCCCCGGACCGAGAATATTTTGCGGGTCAAAGGCCGCTTTGATCTTGCGCAGAAGGGCGATCTTGGTCGGATCCTCGGTGGCCATGAAGTACTTCTGTTTCTCGGTGCCGATGCCGTGCTCGCCCGAGATAGCACCGCCACAAGACAGGGCGGTGTCGAACATGGCGCGCAACAGGTCACTTCGACGTTCGGCGTCGGGTTGGAAGACCGAGAGATGGACGTTGCCATCGCCGACATGGCCGCATCCGACCACGAGCGACTGGTGTTCAGTGGCCAGATCAGCCACGGCGCGTAGGTAGCGAGGGATGGAGGCCCGTGGCACGACAGCGTCAATAATGTCGTCCGCTCCGGCCGCCTTGGCCACGTAAAAGGCCTTCTCGCGGGCCGAGATGAGCTCGGCACCTGCCGTCGGTCCGAGCACATAGACGTCGAGTGCCCCAAGGTCACTGACGTGGATTCCCAGCTGTTCTAAGTCTTCGTCAATGCGACCTTCATGGGTACTTTCAAGGACCACAACGAGATAGGCCAACGCGTGGCTTGCACGTCCTCGGGGACTCCCAGATCGAGCCCCGCGCTGGCCGTAATGCTGGCCATGGTGACGACGTCGATGTACTCCAGGATCAGAGGGGCAATGCCGCTGGCCATGATGGCGGGCACGGCTTGGGTGACGGCGTCGAGTGTGGCAAACGGGGCCAGCACGGTGGCGGTGTGCGGCAGCCTCGGATGAAGTTTGAGGGTGATCTCGGTGGTGAGGGCCAGCGTTCCTTCTGAGCCGACCAGCAGTTGGGTCAGGTCGTAACCAGTGGCGGACTTTACGAACTTCCCCCCGGTTCGAATGACCTCACCGCTGGCCAGGACCGCTTCCAAACCCAAGATGTGCTGACGCGTCACGCCGTAGCGAATGGCCCGCATCCCACCGGCGTTGGTCGCCACGTTGCCCCCGAGCGAAGCGCTGAGTTCACCAGGAAATACGGGATAGACGAGACCGAGCGGCGCCAGAGCCTCGTCCAACTGTCCAAGGGTCACACCGGGCTCCACCACGCAGGCGTGATTGTCCGTGTCGATCTCAAGGATGTGGTTCATGCGATCGAACGCCACCACGATGCCGGCGGCAATCGGTAGGGCAGCTCCCGAGAGGCCGGTGCCGGTGCCACGAGCCACCACAGGGACGTTCGCCTCTGTGGCCAAGGCCAAGAGTTCTGAGACCTCGCTCGTTGAGGTGGGGAAAACGACGGCGAGCGGCGTGACCGGCGATGCGGTCAGGGCCTCGTCATGGGTGTAGTCAACGTGCACG
Organism: uncultured Acidimicrobiaceae bacterium; assembly: GCA_963803215.1. Lineage (GTDB taxonomy): Bacteria > Actinomycetota > Acidimicrobiia > Acidimicrobiales > RAAP-2 > CAWDLP01. Next base: position 228,696 of record CAWDLP010000004.1, on the reverse strand, counting down.
TCGGAACCGCTCATGACGTGCTCCTGACCGACGATCTTGCCCAGTCGGTCGATGAAATCGTGCACGTACCCCTCCTCTCGCATCAGTGGCAACACAGCCGAGATCGCCAGGACCTGGGAGCAGGACGAGACTACTGGTCTGCTCCGCTGGTCGTCTCGAGTTGCGCCCGAAGCTCGGCGATCCGGGCTGCGACGGTGGCGGCATCAGAGGGCTTTGCCTCGCGCCGAAGCTGGTGAATGGCGTCTTCGATGTCGCCGAGCCAGCGCGACGGCTTTCGGGGCTTCGCGCCCGATGAGGCGGCCACGGTGCTGTCAAACTCAGCCCAACTGCACCAAAGCTCATTGATCGAACGGGTCAAGGCCACGTAGAGGAGTCGCCGTTCTTCGTCGAGCGCCATATCGGTTCGGGCCGAGGCAAAGGGCACCAGGCCTTCGGACATTCCAATGACAAACACGGTTGGCCATTCGAGGCCCTTGGCCCGATGGAACGTACTGAGCACGATGCCATCGCTCACGACGTCAACCTCGTCGTCATCGCCGTCGCCGCTCGCCGTCGACCGTTGGATCGAGCGCTTGGCCAAGGTCTCCGGTCGGACCACGATCGCCTCCGGCCATCAAGATTGGAATTCGTGCCTCGTTCATGGCTTGCGCTATGGCGATCAACTGCGCATTGGTGCGAGCCAGTACCGCCATCGACGACCACTTGCGACCAGGCCCATGCGAGAGCCAGGCCTGACGAGCCACCCAGGCGGCCTCGTCACGGTCGTCTCGGCGCACCACCACGTTGGGCACTGCCCCGTCAGGCCGCCGACTGCTGGGTGTGCCAGCTTCACCCTGGGCCAGTCCAAGGGCGGCTGTGGCTACCCGCACAACCTGGGGCGAGCAACGATGATTCTCATCGAGGAACACCACACGCGCTCCCGGGAAGAGGACATCGACTCGCTGGAGCAACGATGGGTCAGCGCCGTTCCAGCCATAGACCGACTGGTTTGGGTCGCCGACCACGAAGAGGTCAGGCTCGTCGCCAAGTAACGATGTCAAGAGTCGAAACTGTGCTGGGTTCACGTCTTGCATTTCGTCCACGTAGAGGTGTCGGAATCGCCAACGGACCGCGTCAGCAAACGGTGCATCGTTGGCCAGCATCTCGCTGCACGTCCAGAGAAGGTCGTCGAAGTCGAGAACCCGCTGGCGCTCGCGGACCGTTTCATAGCGCTGATACAACTCGGCCATGGCGACGGCGGGGAATCGCGAGGAGCGGCCGGCTTGGCGGGCCGCGGCTTCGTAGCCCGCGGGCCTGATCAAGCGAGCCTTGGCCCAACTCACTTCTGCTTCCAGTTGCGCCACCGTCGGGGCCCGCCGGCCTTGGACGGCACTGTGCGCCGAGGGTTCGCTCAAGACGGCACCGAGAAGCTTGCGGCGATCCGAGACCACAGCAGGCGGTGCGCTCCTTCGATCTTCGGCATGTTGGGTCAATAAGGACAAGGCCAGGCGGTGAAACGTTCCAGCTCTCACCCCATCGGGCAGTCCCAAGCTCCAGAGCCGTTGGCGCAACTCGTCAGCGGCCTTGCGACTGAAGGTGCAGACGAGAGTGTGACTGGCCTCGGTGGCGCCCTGATCGATGCGCCGAGCAACCCGGAGTGTGAGCACTCGCGTCTTACCGGCCCCCGCCCCGGCCATGACACAAAGGATCGGGTCGTCGGCCGTGATGGCCTCATACTGCGACGCCGTGAGTCCTGGTGGGAGCAGAGGGAGGTCAACCTCCGATCGTTCCTCGTCGCTGTCCCAAGCCCGTGTCACTGCCACAACGTACCGAGCGGTTGTGTCGTCTACGACAAGGACCCGAGCGTCGGCGGCTGAGACGTCCTGGCCAGGGCAATTCAGTAGGGTGGCCAGGCCCAGAATAACGATTGGAGCGCGGGTGACGCAGGCCGACGGTTTGGACCGTGAGTGCGATGTGGTGGTGGTGGGAGCTGGATTTGCCGGCCTCAGTGCGGCGCGCCAGCTAGCGTGGGCCGGCCTTCGTGTCACCGTGGTTGAGGCACGAGCGCGCGTCGGCGGGCGTTCGTGGACCATTACTTCGGACACTGGTGCAGTGGTGGATCAAGGGGGACAGTGGATCGGGCCCGGTCAGCATCATCTGGAGGCGCTGGCCGCTGAGTTCGGCGTCGAGTCGTTCACGACTTACACCACGGGCGATGCCATCGAATGGCGCGACGGCCAACGCCACACCTATTCGGGCCTCATCCCAACGGCCGACGCCGAGGCCGCGGCTGACACCGTGGAGCACATTTTGGATCTTGACCTGGCCGCCATGGAGGTCCCTTTGGACGCACCATGGCTGGCTGAAGGGGCCATCGAGACCGACGGCCAAACGCTGGCCACCTGGATGAGATCGAACATTCCATCGGCCGTAGCCCGAGACATTCTGACCGTAGGGATCAAAGCGGTCTTTGGCACAGAACCCGAAGAGCTGTCCTTGCTGTTTGTCCTTTTCTATCTTCACTCTGGGGGAGGTTTGGCTCGTTTGGCTCGGACGACGGGCGGAGCGCAGGAGCGTCGATTCGTCGGTGGATCGCAACAGCTGGTTGAAGCCCTGGCGGCTGAGCTCGGAGACGCAGTGGTGCTCTCGGCCCCAGTGTCATCGATTGACTACGGACCCAACCACGTTGTGGTGCGTGGACGCCAGAGCATCGACGGAGACGGCCAGAGGCCGTACCGTATCCAGGCTCGACGAGCCATCGTTGCCATGCCTCCGTCTCTCTCGGCTCGATTGGACTGGTCGCCGCCTCTGCCGGGAGTTCGTGACCAGCTTTCTATGCGCATGCCCATGGGAACCGTGACAAAGATGCATGCCATCTACGACACTCCCTTTTGGCGGGAGGAGGGACTCAACGGGCAACTCGTCACCAACCAGGGTTATCTCAGTAGCGCCTTCGACGATTCGCCGGTCGACGGATCCCACGGCGCCTTGGTGGGATTTATTGCGGGCAACGAAAGTCGCCAGCTCGAGGCCGCTGGTCCCGAAGGCCGTGCTGGCGTGGTTCGACAAGAGCTTGAACGGGCCTTCGGTCCGAAAGCAGCGTCACCGCTCGAGATCATTGAGCAACACTGGCCGGCCGAGCCCTTCACCCGAGGCGGTCCCGTGACCATTAGCGCCCCTGGCGCATTGACCGGTTTTGGCACAGCTCTGCGCCAACCGGTGCAGTCGGTGCACTGGGCCGGGACCGAGACGGCCACAGAATGGTGCGGCTACATGGATGGCGCCATCTCTTCGGGGCAACGCGCCGCGGAAGAAGTCATAGTTGCGCTTGGTCGCAACCAAGGAGATTCGAATGGCCAGTACTGACGAGCTCGCCGAGGCCTATGCCGACTGGCGCCAACGTTGCAACGACAACGCACGACTGCAAAAGATGACCAGAGGCTGGGATCGCGTGCTGCACTTCACCACCACCGACACCGATGTGGCCTTCACCGTGGCGATTGCAGCCAGCACCTTGGGGGAGTTCACGCTGGGGCACGCGGGACAGCCCGACATTGTTGTCTCAGCCAGCAGCGAAGACTTCTGCGACATGTTCTGGGGTGACCTCAACCCATCGGAGAAGTACATGGCGGGAGAGATCAGCTACGCCGGCAGCCAGGAGGACGTCATGCGAATCGATGCCATCTCGATGGTCGCTTTCCTCGATAACTAGTGACGCCGACGTTCTCAGATCCACGGTGGTAACGACCGGCCACGGCGCGACGGCGATGCCGACGACGCCCAGTGGCGCCACGCTTCGCCGAGCCTTGGGCCTGCGCACGGTGGTTTCCACCTCAACTGGGCTGGCTTTCGCCGCCCTCGAGTATCTGGCCGCGGCCGGACTGGTGGCCTATGTGGCTGGTGATGCCGCCTGGATTCCTATCTTGGTGGCTGGCCTCTTGGCCCTCTTGGCTTGGGGCTTTTTTGGCGAGCTCAACGGTATGTTCCCGACGGCGGCCGCCATCAGGCTCTACATGAAGCGTTCTATGGACGACCGGGTCGCCCTCGTCATCACCTTTACCTACATGATCACAATTGTGACAGTGATCGCCGCCGATGCGTTCATCGTTGGTTCGGCTTTGGCCCATGCCTTCAGCGAACCCGCATGGGTGGCGGCCCTTTGGATCGCCGGTCTGTTGGCCTTGGCCGTGCTGTCCAATCTGCGGGGTGTGAAGGTGGCTGGCGGCGTCCAAGACGTGGCAACCTATTTGGTATTGGCCGCCACCTTGGTCGTCGGGATCGCGGCACTGGTGCACAGTCATCACGCCCTACGGACCCCGTTCAATCCCATTCACGGCCACAGCCCGAGCGACCTCATCGAGGCCGTCGCACTTGGCATCTTTCTCTATAGCGCGTTCGAATGGGTGACGACGAGCGCGGAAGAAGTTCGCAAACCGACGCACATCCATCGAGGCATGGCCATCTCCCTCGGCATACTTTTTGTGGTCTGTTCCCTCGTGACCGTGGCTATGAGCCACGTGCTCACGCACCACCAACTGGGTTCGGCCTATCCACAGCTTTTCTTGGGGCAAGCGGCCTTTGGCCAAGCCGGACTGTGGCTCATGGCCGCGGTCACCGCGGTGACCGCCCTCAACACCTTCAACGGCGGCTTCATTACGGCCTCACGCTTTGTCTACGGCACGGCCCGAGAGGGTGCACTTCCTCGGCAATTGGCCCTGTTGAACGATCGAGCGGTGCCTTGGGTGCCCGTCGTTGGTCTGGGTGCGCTTTCCCTAGTGGTTTCGCTGCTGGTGGCGGTCACGCACGCCTGGCAAGTCCTTGTCGCGGTTGGCGCCGCCTTAGAGGCCATGATCTACGCCGTGGCCGCCTACTGCACCCTTCGCCTGCGTGCGCGCGCCCCCGAAGTAGCTCGACCCTTCCGCATTCGTGGGGCACGGTTTCTGGCCGTCATCGGGATTGTGGTCTTTGGTGCCCTCTCGCTGGTGGCTTCGGTGTCCGTGAACAACTCGTTCAATGTGGTCCCACTCATCGTCATTGCGGTTGGGCTCGGTCTGTCCAGCTTCTATGTGCTGGCCGTCTTGCCGGGCATTCGATCCAAAGAGGCAGCTCGACAGGCCACCACCACTCGACGACGTCCACCGCGGCCCTCGTCCACCGGAGCGTGACGTTGTGCTGACCACGTTCGCCGACGGCACCATCTTCGGTGCAACGTCTGGGGATTCCCCGGCCACTGTGCTCGCGCTCCACGGATGGGCTCGCAGTGCCAAGGACTTTTCGGCTGTGATGACACCCGCCACCGGCTCGCCCCTCGACGGATTGGCGCTCGATCTCCCGGGATTTGGGGCTTCGCCACCGCCCGATGTGGTGTGGGGTTCGCTCGAGTACGCCACCGCGGTCTCGGCCGTCCTGGCCGAGACGGCGCCATCGATTGTGCTGCTTGGTCACTCGTTCGGTGGCAAGGTGGCGGTCGAGTTGGCCTTGCTCCATCCGAACCGAGTGCGAGCTCTGGTGCTCACGGGCGCCCCCCTCCTGCCTCGCCCCGGTCGAAGAAAAAAGCCCGCCATGGGGTTTCGAGTGGTGCGTGGTCTGCACCGATTTGGACTGGTCTCTGACGCCCGCATGGAACAGGCACGCAAGACCCACGGATCAGCTGACTACCGGGCCGCCGAAGGCATTATGCGCGACGTGCTCGTTCGATCGGTGGGAGAACACTTTGGGCCGCAGCTGGAGCGCCTGAAGTGCCCGGTGTATCTGGTGTGGGGAGCCGATGACGCCGATGTGCCGGTCAGCGTGGCCGAGATGGCGTTAGAGAAGCTGCCCCACGGATCACTGCACGTTGAGCCGGGCATTGGTCACCTCACCCCGACGTCCATGCCGGACGTGCTGCGGGGGTTTGTAGACCAGGCGCTCAATGATGGTGTGTCCACACCATGAGTGTGGCGGCGTGGATTGGGTTGGCAGCCTGTGTTGTTGCTCTCGGGCCGACGGGGGCACGGTGGCTCCGCGTGGCGCAACGCGAACACTATTTGGCCGGATCGAGTAGCCGTTTTGCCGTGCGGTGGTGGTTCTTGAGTTGGGATAACAAAGTCCTGGCCATTCTGGCCTTGGCCGCCACGGTGCTCACCTTTCACTGGCCCGTCGCAGCTGTCGTGCCAGCCGCCGTGGCCGTGGTTGGCCCACGGCGCCTTGGCATCAGAGGACGCACATCGAAGCTGGCCTGGACCCGCCGACTCAAAGTGTTGGCCGGGGTCTGGCTCTTTGTGCAAGTGCTTGTTGTGGTGCTTGGGGTGGTCTGCGGTATTGGTGCTCCGGTGGCCGCCATTGGTGTGGTCCTGGTTCCGGTCTTGGTCGATCTGGCCTGCGCCCTCCTCGAGCCGGTTGAAGGTCGTTTGGCCGCCACCTTTGTGACCACGGCCACCGAGCGACTGCAGCGGGTGCACCCAACCGTGGTTGGTATCACGGGCTCGTACGGCAAGACCTCGACCAAGAACCACCTCACCCACCTCGTCACTGGTAGCCGCTTGGTGGTGGCCAGTCCGGCCTCATTCAATAACCGAGCGGGACTGGCCCGCGCCATCAACGAACATCTCATTGACGGCACCGAGGTCTTCGTGGCCGAGATGGGAACGTACGGCAAAGGTGAGATTGCGGCCCTCTGTGCGTGGTGCCCGCCCGACATAGCGGTGATGACGGCGATCGGACCCGTACATCTCGAGCGCTTCCGGACCGAAGAACGCATCGTCGAGGCCAAAGCAGAGATCACCGTTACCGCGTCCGTCGTGGTGCTGAACGTGGATGACCCGAGGTTGGCTCAGCTCGCCGATCGCCTCGAGGGTGAGAGCCCAGAGAAGTCCTTTGTCCGCTGCTCGGCGCTCGATCCCAACGCCGACGTCTACGTCAAACGAGACGACGACCGCGTCTGGCTCTCCCTCTCGGGACGAGTGGTGGCCGAGGGCGCCCCCATTGACGGTTCGGCCCAGGCCACGAATCTGGCCTGTGCCGTGGCTGTGGCCCTGAGGTTGGGCGTGAGCGAGGAGGCCATTGTCGATCGTATGGCCACCATGCCTGGCGTGCCCAACCGGTTGACCTCGGCCACCGCGGCGTCGGGGGTGTTGGTCTTTGACGACACCTTCAACGCCAACCCGGCCGGCGCTCGGGCGGCTTTGGCTGCGCTCGCGGCCGCCCCCGTCTCGGGGCGGCGCGTCCTGGTCACGCCGGGCATGATCGAACTGGGTCGGCGTCAGCGCCAAGAGAATGTGGCCTTTGCCACGGCGGCCTCACTGGTCTGCTCTGAGCTGTTGGTAGTGGGACGCACCAATCGGGCCGCACTGCGCCAGGGCGCCAGGTCCAACGTCACGACGGTGTTGGTTGACCGGCGTGATGACGCTGTGGCCTGGGTGCGGGGCCACCTCGGGCCAAACGATGCCGTCCTCTACGAGAACGACCTGCCGGACCAGTATCCTTAAGGCCGCCGCCCGCGCTGGGCCGATGGCCGAATATTGGAAAGCCGGCACCCAAAAGGGGCCCGTTCGCACGAGGGAGCAGCAGTGTCCGAGGTTGCCGTGATCTTTGGAGGGCCCTCGCCCGAACACGACGTCAGTGTGCTCACCGGCCTCCAAGCAGCCCACGAGCTGCAACGCGCCGGCCAAAACCCCAGAGCTCTGTTCTGGTCGAAATCGGGTGAGTGGTTTGAGGTGGATCCCGGCCTCGAAGCGACGGCCTTTGTCGATGGACTTCCTCGAGGTGCGACGCCCCTTCGTTTCGTGCTCGGTCCTGACGGCGGTTTTGTGGCCGAAGGAGGGCGATTCGCCAAATCCAAGGCCGCACCGATTGAGGCAGCCATCGTTTGTTGCCACGGTGGGCCGGGCGAAGACGGCACCCTGCAAGGAGCACTTGACCTTGCGGGCATGGCCTACACCGGCCCGACGGTGGCTGGAGCAGCCCTGGGCATGGACAAGTTGGCCTTTGGCACAGTGATGAGCGAGGCCGGCCTTCCAACCCTGCCGCGCCTCGGTCTGACGGCCGAGACCGAGACCATTGGCTTCGACGGCCCCTACATTGTGAAGCCTCGGTTCGGCGGCTCATCCATCGGCATTGAAGTGGTCGGCGATCTGGCCACAGCCAAAGCCTTCATCGCGGCCAGCACGCACGCCTGGGCCGGTGCCGTTATCGAGCCCTACCGGGCTGACTACTTCGACCTGCAAGTCGGCGTGCGCAGTTTTCCGGAGTTGGCCTTGTCAGCCATCGAACGCCCGCTGCGCACCAAGCGAGCCGGTGGCGCGGCTGGTGAGCCTGAGATCTTGGGCTACGCCGATAAGTACGTGGGCGGCGAAGGTATGGCCAGCGCGCCGCGTGAACTCCCAGCCGACCTGCCCGAGTCCTTGGAGGCCACGTTGCGGGCCACGGCCCTTCGCGTGGCCCGTCTCGCTTCGGTGCGGGGCGTGGCCCGCATTGACTTTCTCTCGGACGGGCACGAGTTAGTCGTGAACGAGATCAACACTATTCCTGGTTCGCTGGCCCGCTACCTGTGGATCGATCCCGCCGTCAGCTTTGGCACGTTGCTGGCCGACCTAGTGGCCGAGGCCCAAGCTCGCCCCACTCATCGCTACAGCGCGGCCGGAGCCGACGGTCTGGTCCTGCGGGGCGCCTCGTCGATTGCCGCCAAGCTGGCCTAAGCAACTAACCGCCCCCACCGTGGCCGGTGCTTACTGTCTCTCGCGCTGACAGTTGGGCGAAGAGCTGCTCGGTGCGTTCCGACGGCAATGAGCCCGGATCAAGCTCGTTGACTCGTTGCTGACACTCGGCCCACTCTCGGCGGAGAAGGTCGATGTCGCCGGCCGCCGCTGCCACCTGCATAGCGGCACGTGAGAGCGCCTCGCTGTAGTGATCAACGAGGCGGGCCTGGCTGAGAGCCCAGCGCGCCAAATCGACCATTCCGCCGGCCATGGCCAGTGGAGCCAAAGCGCACGCCGCATCGACGAGGACCCCGGTCACTCGGGCCTCGTGGCCTTCGGCCTGCCACCAGGCGTAGCCCGAAAGGACGCCCGAGAACGGCTCGCCTTCGATCAGTTCAAGAGCAGCGCGATAGAGGGCAATCGACTCGTCGGTGTCGGCGGCATTGCGAGCGGCCTGCACCAGAGTCCACGCTCGATTGGCATCGACGGTGACTTCGGGTGAAACCGTGTAGTACCCGCTCTTTGATCCCGGCGGGAGGAAAGGGTCGCCGTTGCCATTCACGCCCATGGCGCGCCGAGCTGCTGTGGCCGTGTTGAACAGAGTCTTGGCCGCGGCATCAGCGTCGGCCGTGCCGAGCACGCGGGTGCGTAATCGATCACTGGTCACCAGGTCCGGGCGATGGATCGTGAGATAGGCGATGAGCTCAACCGACCGACGGGCCCGCTTCGGATCGATCGGTTCGTGTAAACCGTCGATGCGGGGCATCGAGGTCAGTAGTTTCACCTCAATCAGCCCGGCCCCGAGCTGACGAACACCGGCCGATCGGCCCGGTGGTGGTTCATGGGCCGAGGCGTAGTGGGCCAAGGGCGGCGTGCGAAGAGCAAACGACGGAGCCAGGGCATCGGTGAGCGGTCGTCGGCCGTTGGGCGGTGCCACACCATTCTTCGTCGGCGGGAAGTGAGGGCCCGGATCGCTGCTGGGAGGATCCGGGTCGACGAGTTGCTGGAGCGCGTCAAAGCTGTCTTGGTCGAGCAGATTGGGCTGGATCGAAAGTCCGAGAGGGAGCACCGTGGCGATATCTGTCTCGACCACAATTTGAAAGATCGCTCGGAAGGACGCCCAGCATCGTCACGGTGGCACAGCTCATGCGAGCCGAGGCCGAGAGGCGACTTGGCTCGCCCAGGAAAAGAACGTGGGTTCGTTCCATTGAGCCGGTGTCGTTCGCTCCAAGTTTTGATTCGTCTTCTGCCTGGCGTGGATCCTCGGTCACCACAACTCTCTCGGTCCAACTCCAACTGCTCTGGGCCGCCTTCATAGCGTTCACAAACATCTGTGCCCTTCGACCCAAGATGGGAAGGCAGCTGCCCGGCGTTAGAGGAACGATCCAACTGCTGTTCTCGTCGTTCCCGATGGGCAGAGAGATGGGGGACCAGGGGGGACTGCCTTTGGCAATTTGCCTCAAGGCCTCGGGATCAGAGGCCGAGGTCAAATGCCATGTCATACCTTCATCCGAAAGGGCCCACCCTCTAGGCGTCCAATCGGTCTTCTCGGCCAATATGGCGTCGACGCCATCAGCCCCCACTCGAAAGAGTCGGATCCGAGGTGCATCGTCGATCCGCCCGCTTGTTCTCAGAGCGGCGGTGAGGTGACGATTGGCCACTTCGAACCAGTCCAATATGGGGGCTCCATCGAAATGGGCCACGTTGGTAGCGGCATCCACCGCACCGTCGGGCGGCGCATCCATCGGACCTCGTTGGGCGCGGGCTCGTCGGACGCGTCGAGCCAGGGCCGCGGCCAGGAGTACTCCGATGCCGAGTGAGGCCAGCTCAGGGAAGGGCACTCGAGCGCCCGAGGTGGACGAAGAGCCGAGCCCGTGGCCGCTTTGGTGCAAGGCGCCTTGGTGGGACCGATGGGCCACTAGTTCGGTGGCCGAGGACTGGTCGTCGTTGCGGGCGAGATGCCCGGTTGTGAACGGGGCCAACGCCATTGGAACTGGGGTCGTCGATGGTGAAGGGTGCTTCGGCCGATTGGACGGAGGATTTGTGGTCCGAGTGGTGTTTGCGATGGGTGGCCTTGGTGCCAATCCACCAGCCCCGCCAGCCGCCGCGAGCGACGGCGACGGCGCCCCATCGGGCGAGGTTGTGGTGACACCGGCGCTGACGCCAGTGGCCCCGTCAGGGATGGAGAGGATCCAGCCCGGATCGATCACACTCGGATCCAGAAATCGCCGACCATCTTCCATGACGTGACCCAAGTTGAGGCGGGCGATGGCTTCCCACTCGCTGCCGTCACCGAAGAGATGCTCGGCAATCGACCAGAGAGAGTCGCCGGGGACCACGGTGTAGCGAAGCGTCGTCGCCGACAGTTCGACCGTCGGGGGCGTCACCGTGTTCTCGTCGCTCGGTTGTTCCACAGACGGGAGACGTGATTGAGCCCCTGCCCTTACGGAGGACGGGATCGAAGGGGACGCGTTGGTCACCGCAACACTGGCCGCAACCTGGGAGTGAGCGCGCGCGGTGCCAGACGTTGCTGCTCCCGCCCACGTGCTGGCGGTGGCTCCCAAGGTGGCGACGATGAGGACGGCGCCGGCGATGCGAGCAGCTAACTGGTCAGAGAATGTGGCGCCTCGACCAAGACCCACGTCGCCACGACGCACACGACCGCCCACAGATTTTATGAGCTGCCAGGAGCAGGCGGCCCAGGCCACCCAGGCCACGATGGCCAAGAGATCGAACAGTCCGTGCGGTGAAAGCAGGGCGGCGCGGTCCCAACGCGTGGGGAGGGGAGTGCGGACGAACCAGATGAGAACCGCTGGTACGGCGCCGAAAACGAGTACGGCCGCCCCGAGACCCGAAACGAACTGACCGATGCGCCGACCTCGTGACAGTTGTTTCATGAATCCGAGCCTTGGACGATCAGGACATAGGAGGTGGTGGACGGTTGTCCAACCGGTTCAGCCAGCGTCACCGCACACGCTCCATTCCCGACCTGGGCTGAGACGGCCAGCCCGCTCGGACCAGTGACGGACTGACGACCGCCCGGGCACGTCAGCGTGAGAGACAACGTGGCACCGCCGTCCCATGTGGCGTGAGCGGTCTCGAGCCCAGATCCGGTGCCTGGATAGGTCGCAGAGATGTTGTCGGGGTACTCGAGATAGCCCGGGTCGGTCTCGCTGGTGGGCGTGGGCGTCGGCGGCGCCGTGGATGAGGTCACGTCGGTGGTCGAGGTCGAGGTCGAGGTCGACGTCGAGGGAGGGACCGAAGGTGCCGGCAGCACGATCGGCGACGGCGACGAGACCGGTGCCATGGTTACTGACGTGGAAGCAGGAGACGGCGCCACCGCCGTTGGCCCAACGACGCCCGCGTGCATAGGAGATGCTCCCGTTCGAGTCACCGAACTCGCCGTGGTCGGCGTGACGTGGGGCCTGCTCGGACCGCGGCTCGCCGTGAGAGCTCTCGCCGCGGCGTGAGCGTGGGGCGCGCCGCCACGGGCGCTGATGCTCGCCACCAGGGCCATGAGAGCCAGCGAGATGGCGAGCAGGACCCACCATCGAGGTCGATCAAAGGCTTTGTGTTGTGCGGGCCGCGGCCACTCGTCGCCGATCGGCGACGACACTGGTTGGCGCGCTGTCGTTGTTGTCACTTGGGAGTTCGTTGCGGGCAGACTCAGGCCCCAGCCAGAAGTCGGCGAGCGGCGCGATCCCGACAGGCCGACAGTGTTCGACGGTTGCGACCACTTAAAGAAGCCATTTCAGCCATGGTCAGGCCCAGGACACCGTGGCCGTAGAGAACGGCAGCGTCGCCCGGGTCGATGCCGTGTTCTCTAAGGTCGTCGATGGCTCGCGCCAGTTCGTCGAGCTCGGTCGGCCCGCTGGTACCGGCTCGAGCCGGTCGGCTCTCCAGGTCAACGCCGAGCACGACTTTGGTCTGCGTAGCCCGATACGAGACCAGCTGACGACGCATGCGACAACGGACCGCGCTGAGTAGATCGGGGGCGGCATAGGGCCGGTCTTGGCCCGACCACTCTCGTGTCACCTCCCAGGTTGCGGCCAAGAGGTCGGCGAAAAATCCGTTGGCATCAGACCACTCGCCATCTCGACCCCAGCGCAGCCGGTGTGCCACCGTCAAGAGGCCCGGGCGGAGAGCTTGGAGTATCGCTCGAACGATGAGCGGATCGACCTCGGCCGACCGCAACATGGCCCGGAGGAGCTGACTGGCCGTAGTACGGGTGGCCGCGGTTCGAGCGTCATGGAGATGGCCGAGCAGTTGTCCCAGGTCAGCGAGACCGAGAGCGGCTATTTCGGCTTCAGCCTGGGCCAGGCGCTCAAGGGCACGACGCGACGCAGGGCTGTGCGAGATGCGAGCCCACTCCGCATTTAGTTGGCGAATTGGTTGGAGGTCGTTCGTTGACATGACCTCACAGTGGGTGGTCTTCCTCCCTCCACCCCTCCCACCTGGGCTAAAGCGAAAAAAGTTCGTCAAACACAGCAACTAGGGTGCCGGAAATGAACATCGAAGAGTTCTACGACGGAGACAGTCGACGACGGTCGTCGAGCGAGACCGAACTGGGCGACCAGTGGACTGACAAGACCGGGTTGCAGTTCGAACTCAACTGGGTGCACGACACCGGTGAGGTGTATGTCATGTCTGAACCAGCACCAGTGCATGAGTGGGAGGACCCATTCGGGGGAATTCACATTGGCGACGATGCTGAGCCCGTCTCGGGCCTTCAAGTGATTGTGGTGGGCCAAGTGGCTTCACATGCTGAACTGGAACAGATCTTTGACGGTTGGACCGAAGCAATGTTTACGGAGAACAGTACGTCTTGGATCGCCGAGCGCCTTCGTGAAGCCGGTTCGTTTGTCGGTCCCTAGGGCGAACGTGAGCAGCCGCTGACCAGAAGAGGACTCGTTGCGTCACGCGACCGTCCCGCTACGCTCGTTCCTATGCAGCTCGTCGCTGACCTTGCACGGGGTGATGTGTCGCTTGTCGATGCCCGAGACACCAAGAGATTCGATGTGTTGGTGTCAGCCGAGGGACCGAGCGAATTGGTGCTGTCACAGCTTGACCATCTTTTGCAAAGCGCCCGGGCCGGACGTCTGGACCGTCGAGATGGCGCCGATGTGGCTGCCGTCGTCGATCCGGATGCTCTCAGCCGGTTAGCCCGGCCTCAGGTCGATGAGGGGTGGGTGGTCGAGTTCGAAACCATGGTGGCCTACGCCGATGCCAAAGGTTGGATCGAACCCGACGGGGGCATTCGAGCCCATCTGAGCTGGACCGCTCCCAGGGGCGAGGGATCCTAAGGCGACAGATGTCGGACCAGTGCTGGCATTGACTACCATCAGATGGGACTATTTTTTTCGGGCCGATCAACGGGGCCCGTCGAGCAGGGAGAGTCACATGGCCGTGAAGGACTACGACAAGCTTTTTATCGGAGGCACGTGGGTGGCGCCTGAAGGCACCAACACCATCGGGGTCATCTCGCCGTCGACCGAAGAGGTCATTGCCACTGTTCCCGACGGAACAGAAGCCGACATCGACAAGGCTGTGGCCTCAGCGCGCCAAGCCTTTGATCACGGACCGTGGCCGCGTATGACGCCGAAAGAGCGGGGCGAGATTCTGGCCAACGTGGCCAACCTCATCACGGCTGAGATGAACGATATGGCCGAGATCATCACGACGGAGATGGGTTCTCCCGTGTCGTGGGCGCTCTTGGGCCAAGTGCTGGCGCCAACAATGGTCTTCAACTACTACGCCGGCTTGGCCGAGAGCTTCGCCTTCGAAGAGGTGCGTTCGGGTGTGCTGAATCCCGAGGTACTGGTGACCAAAGAGCCGGTCGGTGTGGTGGGCGCCATTGCCCCATGGAACGTGCCGCTTTTCATCGCGTCGGCCAAGTTGGCGCCATCGCTCGTGGCGGGTTGCACCGTGGTCTATAAGCCCGCACCCGAGACTCCCCTTGACGCCTTCCGTCTGGCCGAACTCTTCAGCGAAGCTGGCCTGCCCGAGGGCGTGCTCTCAGTCATTCCGGCCGGGCGCGAGGTCTCTGAGTACTTGGTCAAGCACGAAGGGGTGGACAAGATCTCGTTCACCGGATCCGGCGTTGCCGGCAAAACAATCGGTGGGCTCTGCGGCGAACGGCTCAAGCGTTGCACCTTGGAGCTCGGAGGCAAGTCGGCTGCCATCATCTTGGACGACGCCGATCTGGCCACCACCATCCCGACGTTGCTCCCGAACGCCATCATGAACAACGGGCAGGCCTGCATCGCCCAGACCAGGATCCTCGCACCCCGGGACCGCTATGACGAGGTGGTCGAAGCGCTGATCGAGAACGTGAAGCTGATGCCGGTGGGCGACCCAATGGACCCAGCGACTGAAGTCGGTCCTGTCGTAGCCGGCCGTCAGCGCGATCGTATTGAGGGCTACATCCGTAGTGGACAAGAAGAGGGCGCCAAAGTGGCCTTGGGCGGCGGTCGCCCGAGCGGTCTTGACCGGGGCTACTACGTGGAGCCCACCGTCTTTGTGGACGTGTCCAACAAGATGAAGATCGCGCAAGAGGAGATCTTTGGCCCAGTCTTGGTCGTCATCCCCTACGACGGGGACGCCGACGCCGTCGAGATCGCCAACGATTCGAGCTACGGACTGTGTGGTTCGGTGTGGACGGGGGACAACCAAAGAGGCCTCGACATCGCCCGTCAGGTCCGCACCGGGACGTACATGTTGAACACCCCAACGCCGATCGACTTCGCCACGCCATTTGGTGGCTTCAAGGAGTCAGGCGTTGGCCGCGAGTTCGGCCCTGAGGGTCTTGAGAGCTTCTTGGAGAAGAAGTCGATCGGCCTGCCGGCTGGTTTCCAACCCTCCTAGTCCGACCCGCGCCTTGGGTTGGCGCAAGGCTTGGCCCACAGCGTGATCATTAGGAAGCACCAAGCGGTGTGACATAGCCCGAAAGGGAGCCGCCATGCCCGTGGACATCGGCATTGGCTTGCTTCAGGCCAACTTCAACGACGCTGAAACCAGATCGATTGCCGTCGCCATTGATGACGTCGGGTCCCCGCCAGCCCTTGGCATCGGCCGTGACGACGGCGACGTGCTGGGCCGTGACCGTCGACAGATTCAGGCCGTAGACGGCGACGTCGCCGGGTTCGGCCACGTAGCCCGAACGGGCCGGGTGCCAGGTGTGATGATCGACACCCCAGACATAGAAGCTGGCTGAGTTGGAGTTGATGTCGCCGGGAGCGAGGGCATAGACGAATGAGGCCCCGGCCTGACGCCAGGTCCAGGCCGCGAAGTCCGCACACCATTCCTCGGAGCGGTTGTCGTTGCCACAGTCCGCAGTGCCGGCGTACCAGTACGCGCTGAATCGGTTGCAGTACGTGGTGGCCGGGTCGCTGGCGTAGCCAACCTGTGATTGGGCCGCCGCCACGATGCTGGCCCGCAAAGGCGACAAGGCGGGGTGGGATCGTCGCCACCAGGCCACCGTCCCGACACCGGCCACCACGAGGACAACAACAACGACGAGCCTTCTTCGTCTCCGTCTCCGTCGGCGTCGACGGGCGGCAGGGGTTGTTGGGCGCTGATTCAGAGAGATCCACGGTAGTTGCGGACCTGACCGGGTCACCGTCACCAGTTCTGCCAACATGTGAGGCCTTCTCCCGCTTATGCGGGATCGTCCATGGGATCGAAAGGGAGCACGAGGCCGTGAGTGACCAGGGGTGGGGGAGCCAATCGATCCCACCAGACGCTGCGGCGGCCGGTGCCGCCCTCGTCGGCGATCTTGAGATCGACCGGACGGCCACGCTCGAGCCTGACGCGCCTCGTCGAGGGCCGAATCTCTCCTATATACCGGCTCTGGACGGCATCAGAGCGTTTGCCGTGCTTTCCGTCATGGCCTTTCACGGGGGTCTGCCCTTCTTGCCGGGTGGCTTTCTCGGCGTCGACACCTTCTTTGTCTTGTCGGGCTTTTTGATCACGACGCTGCTGATAGGTGAGTGGGGACGCAAGGCCACCATCAAGCTCGGCGCGTTCTGGGCTCGACGGGCCCGAAGACTGTTGCCCGCTCTTTTGCTGGTGCTGCTCTTCGTGGCCTTCTACGCCGCCGTCATTGTGCCGAGAGGGAGCTACCCCGACCTTCGGCTCGATGCTCTGTCATCGTTGTTCTACGTCGCCAACTGGCACTTCATACTGTCGGGTTCTAACTACTTTGCGCAGACCGGCCCCGTCTCCCCGTTAACCCACACCTGGTCATTAGCGATCGAAGAGCAGTTCTATCTGATCTGGCCCCTTCTGGTACTCGGCGTACTGCATTTCACCAAAAGCCTGCGTCTTCTTCTTGGCATCTGCGTGGTGGGAGCTGTGGCATCGGCCACCGAGATGTTCGTGATGTATCACCCGGGTGGGAATCTCACCCGGCTTTACTACGGGACCGACACCCACGCCCAGTGCATGCTCGTCGGCGCGGCCCTCTCGGTGGCAATGGCGTTGCTCTCTGAACGACGGAGGCGGCGTGGCACCGTGCCCGATGGCCGGGTGCTCGCCCGCGTTGGTGCTGGCGGAGATCCGGCCTGGGTGGCCAGTTCTCCGAGAGCACGGGCTCTATTGACCGGTCTCGGTGTACTGGGAGCGGTGGTGTCGGGTCTCATGTGGTGGCACATCACCTATCTCTCGTCGTTTCTTTGGCGAGGCGGTTTCGCCCTCGCCGCGCTCGCCACCGCTTGTGTGTTGATCAGCGTCATCTGCGCCCAGCGCTCGCCTGTGGCCGCGTTCCTTTCGCATGCGCCCTTACGTTTCTTAGGGCGCATCTCCTACGGCATGTATCTGTGGCACTTTCCTTTGTTTTTGTGGATCGATCACGCCCGCACGGGCCTCTCGCTCTATCCGCTTTTCTTGGTGCGATGCGCCGTGACCATCGGAGTGTCGGTGGCCTCCTTCTATCTGGTGGAACGGCCCATCCGTCAAGGCACCTTCTTCCGAGCCCAGCGGGCGTGGATCGTGACCCCGATCGCGGCGCTCTTGGTGGTGGTCGCCCTCATCGTGGCCACCGAGGTGCCAGCGGTCTCTTCGGTGACATCCAACGCCTCGGTCAGTCCCGCCCTCGTCGCTGGTCCTCCGGTACGCATCTTGTTGCTGGGCGATTCAACTGCCCTCACCTTGGGTGTTGGTCTGTCGGATCCACCACTGGCCAAGAAGTACAACTTCGTCGAAAACGACCAGGGCATCTTGGGTTGCGGGGTGACCGCGGGTAGTGAGGTGCAACTGAAGGGCGTGGATAGCCCCACGGCCTACGCCTGTAATCCATCGATTAAGGATCCCCCGCCACCGGCCTACGGTTTTTCACCGTCAAGCAACGAACCCTTCATGCAGCAATGGAAGGGCTACCTGACCTCTTTCAAGCCCAACGTGGTTGCTCTCTTGGCGGGTCGATGGGAGGTCGTCAACCGCACCTACCAGGGCAGCACGTTCACCGATATTTTGAACCCGACCTATGCGGCCTACGTCAAGAAGCAACTTCAAGCTTCGGTCGATCTCCTGACCTCAACGGGAGCGCACCTCGTGATCTTGACCGCACCTTGTTACAACACCGGGGAACAACCAAGCGGGCAACCATGGCCCGAAGACAGTCCGGCTCGGTTGGCCAAGTACAACGATCTGGTGCGGCAGGTGGGAGCGGCCAATCCCGACAAGGTGACGATAGAGAATCTCAATGGACTGGTCTGTCCAGGCGGGAACTATCAAGAGTTCATGGGAGGTGTCCAGGTGCGCCAGTCCGACGGCGTGCACTTCACTATCCCTGGCGGGGAGTTCTTGGCGCCGAAAATTCTTCCGACAATCTTGGAAGCTGGTCGAAGTCAGATGGCCACGGCCAAAAACTGAATGCGAGTGCATCGACTCCGGGTTACTTGAGCGAAGTCGTCGTGGTGGTGACAGCCTGGTTGGTCGTTGGTGTCACATTGACACCGGGCGGAAAGGTCGTTGACGGCGCACCACCACCCTGACCGTTCACGCCCTGCTGGGCGGCAATACACTGCGCGCGCAAGTCGGGGGCTAGGTGGGCCAGATCAACTTCATTCCGTTCTGACAACGTCGTCATGAGCGCACCCCACGTGCCGTCGCTGGAGTTGGCCGCGGCAGCCAGCGGTTCAGCCAGGTTGAGTTGCTGTGCTGCCTCTTGGAACTGCTCATGCGCCTGTTTCGCATTGGTGTTGTGTTGGGCCAGATGAAAGAGCGAGAGTGACCGGTCGATGTGGACACAGGCTTTCTGGGCCAAGGCGACACCGTTTTGGTCACCGCACCCGGCCGCAAATACGGATGCCACGACAACCATCGCCACGGCACCGGCGATGGTCATCCTTCGGCGCATGTCAGCTAAGCCAACTATCAGCAGACTCAAGCAAGAAACGACTGACGGCCAGGCATCGATCGAAGACATCGCAGAGCAGTTCTTCGCCCGCCAGGACTCGGGCCAAGGAGACGGGATGGCGAGCCACGATGTTCAGCCGGCGTTCAGGCCCGTCGGTGGCCGACGCGAACGAATCGATGGCCGAGACCTCCAGCGGCAGCTCGATGCCACCCACCCCGGCCAGGTCGATGGCGAGGCGCAGGAGATCAGGTCCGTTTGGTAAGGGCGGGAGGGCCCAGGTGAAGGTGAGCGGGAAGTGGAACTCATCGGGCGGATCGTCAGCATCGCCCAAGCCAATGAGCGCGTCTTCAAAGGAGAGGAGCATGCGTGGATCGACATCGAGAGCCAAGTGGAGGTCGAGTGGACCGCCACAACCCTCTTCTGGATGAAGGTCGACTTCCCAGACCTGGCGGAGCGAGTACGTCTCGACGAAATGACGTTCGTCATGTACATGAAACCCGTGGTCAACGGAGTGATCTTTTAGGTCGGCGACATAGCCGGCGACGTCGATGGCAGCCACAGGACAGAGGCTAGCGGTGCGGCCGAGGCCTGCCGCGAGGTTCCGATGACCAAGGTTGTCCCGTGGCAGGACGCTCGCTCCCACCTGTGGCAGCAAAGCAGCCGATATGGTCACAAGGGTGGACGACCAAGCACTACTGGACACGCTCTATCAGGCCACCGATGCGGTCAGGCGAGCACTCAACGATCTCGACGAATGGGGCCCGTCGGGCCAGCGTCCGGGTCAGTATCGACTCGATCTGGCGGCGGACGAAGCTGCCCTGGGCGTGCTCCATGGGGCCGGGCTCTCGGTCATGTCCGAAGAATCGGGAAGAACTGAGCCCTTGCACGGTGGCATCGATGGTCTGGTGGCCGTGGTTGATCCGGTGGACGGATCGACCAACGCCCATCGGGGGATCCCCATCTGGTCCACCAGTATCTGCATTGTCGATAGCGAAGGACCTCGTGTCGGTGTGGTGGTCAATCAGGCCACGGGGGTCCGGTACGAGGGCATTCGGGGCGCGGGAGCGCGGCGCGATGGTGTCGACCATCAGTCCGTCGGGTTGCAACAAGATCAGTCGATCAATGATTGGGATCTCAGGGTTCCCAGAGCGTCATCTTGGATGGGCCCAGTTCAGAACACTTGGTGCCGCTTCGCTGGAGTTCTGTGCCGTGGCTGAAGGAGTTCTCGACGGCTATGGCTTGGTCGGCGGATCGACCCTCTACGGCTGGGACTACCTCGCCGGTCTGTTGATCTGTACCGAGGCCGGTGCCGTGGCCGAAGATCTCTACCGCCAGGACCTGATCGCCACGGACGATTCGGTGCGATCGCCCTACGTGGCGGCTACTCCTGTTCTGCTGGATCAACTTCTGAACGCGGCCCGATGAACGATCCGAGCTCAGCTGATCGAGAGCGAGCAAGAAAGACGTGGCGAACGGTCGAGCCGTTTCACGGCATGATCTATTTCGTCCCCGAAGCGGCTGAGCGTTACGCCACATTGGGACTCACCGGGTCAATGGGCTACTTCGCCTCGCGAGCCGCCGCCATGGGTGCGGTGAGCGCTGGGGTCGTGGTTGCCACGTTCTACAACTTCAATCCGGTCTTGGTCGCTTCGGCCATACCGGCCGCTTGGGGTCTGGCCTCACCAGCATCGATCGTTGAGGCTCGGTTGGCCGCGGTGGACGCTGCTCTCCGTCGTCTTGTCCCCGACGCCGTGGACTCGCCCGAAGTGGTTCGGGCCGCGGCCTTAGCCCGACGAGCAGCCGAGGTCTGCGGTGAGCACCCTGAGGGGCGACCGCTTTACGCGGCCCATGCTGCACTCGAGTGGCCAACGGAGGACCACCTTGTGCTCTGGCAGGCCCAATCACTTCTACGCGAGTACCGAGGTGATGGCCACATCGCCGCCCTGGTGCTGGAAGGGCTCAGCGGCCTCCAGGCCCTGGTAGTGCACGCCGCTTCGGGTGACGTTCCAGCTGACGTCCTTCGACTGACTCGTGGTTGGTCCGAAGAGGAGTGGTCCGATGCCACAGAAGGGTTGCGAGAGAGCGGCTGGCTCGCACCGGGTCCCGAGCTGGCACTCAGCGAGAGAGGAGCGCGGCGCCGACAGGAGGTGGAAGATCACACCGATCGATTAGCCGTTCTGCCTTACCAAGTGCTGGGCGACAAGAGCTGCGAAGAACTTCGAGCGCTCGTCCGTCCGTGGAGCCGAGCACTCTCCACCGTGCTGTTTGGATGAAACCAACAAGGTGGTTGGACCGCCCATGATGTCTGATTCTGCGCGTGACGTTGCACGGGCCAACGGCGCCATCAGTCATCGGAGTGGACGGTGAGTTCTCGAAAAAACGACGGGCGAAGGAGCGCGCTGCAGCGGGTGGCGGCCGCTTTGGCCCTAGGCGCTGCTGCAGGGCTCGTTGCCAGCTTTTTCGTGGTCTGGCAGGCCGCTGTTCTCTTGGGTTGGATGGCGGCCAGTTCCGTGTTTTTGGCCGCGGTCTGGATCACGATTCGCTCTATGGACGCGGACCAGACGAAAAGCCACGCCACCATTGAAGATCCAAGTCGAGTTTTGGCCCACGTCCTGATTATCGGCGCGTCGATCGCCATCTTGGGCGGTGTCGTCTTCATCTTGCTCAAAGCGGGGAACTCGGTGGGCGATCGAAGAGCGATTTACATTGCGATCGGGGTGGTGAGTGTCTTTCTGGCTTGGGTCACCGTCCACACAGTGTTTACCCTTCGTTACGCCCACCTCTACTACTCCGACCAGCCCGGTGGGATTGACTTCAACGAGGATGACGCTCCCGACTACCGGGACTTTGCCTATCTCGCATTCACCCTCGGCATGACATTCCAGGTCTCTGACACCAACCTCTCGACCAAGACCATTCGACGGGCCGCACTGTCGCATGGGTTGATCTCTTTCGTCTTCGGTTTCGTGATTCTGGGACTCATGATCAACGTGGTGGCCAGCCTGCTTCATTGAAGGCGTCCCCGCGTCTCGATGCTGATCCGATCGGACCGCCAACTATGCGTACGATGTCGGCCGTGGTCGGCCACCGACAGGCAGAGTGGAAGACCGGCATCCCCCTATGAGTTCTGGGAGCTCAGTGCGTGCCAGATACTCCTGGAGATCTGCCACGGTCATGGTGCTGGTCGTGGGGCTCCTCTGGGCCAGCCAGACTGGGGCTACGGCCTCGCCCGAATCTGAAATCAAGTTTCCGGTGATTCCGCTTGTGCCACAGTCGGTCGCCGTCGTGCCCTATCAGTACATCGCAAAGGCCTATAGCGAGATCCTCGGCCGTGCGCCGAGTGCGGCAAGTTGGGATCGGGCCACCGACGAGTTCCGCCAACATGGTTGTGGGCCGGCCTCGCTGAAGGAGTTGGGCCGGGTTGTCATCACCTCCTCTGAGTATGCCGAGGACTACCCGCGCCGCCAGCGCGCTGCCATCGCCGAGACGCTCTATCGCTTTGTTCTCAATCGAGATCCCGACGCCAATGAGTTTGTGGCGGCGCGCCAAGCCCTCGTCCACAAGTCCGCTTGGCAGGTGGCAGAGACCCTGTACTCGTCGACCGAGTTCACCTCGGTCACTGAACCAGCCATCTGTAACCCGAAGAATCCGAGCTACTCCTTTGGTAAGCCAGGATTTCCAACAGAGTTTCCCGCCATTCAGACCCCTGCCTCAGGTGTACCCGGTCCAGACACCAGCGAGGCTTCGTTGGCCAGCAAGCTGTTCTACTTCGCTGAGGCCGGCGGCGGCACTTATGATCTGTCTCCTCGCCAAGTCGTCGGACTGACCACAACACTGACGGTGCCTGGGAACGTCACGCTGTCGACGACAGGCAGTCCGGATCCCAACCGCTATGCCCAGATGGCTCGCCTTGTTCGACTCTCTTCGTACATAGGTGCATCACTTATCCTGTTACTTCCCGGAGCCAAGTTGGAGCACATCTGGGTCGATGGACAGCGCAATGCCACCGATCCGAATGGATTTGCCGCATTCAACATCCGCATGTTGGGTGGCCCCGGCACCACAGTCCAAGACGACCGAATTGGCAACACCTATGGCGCCTCGAATCTGGAGGATGACTCGGCGGATTCCGGCGTGGGGGGTGCTGCACCCTGTTCGAACAATGTTGTGTCGGACAACTTGGTGGATGGGTACTCGTCAGCCCACGTCATCCCGGCCGGGCAGCCAAACACCGATCACCCTGAGGCCGATGGCTTCGGCATCTACTGCCAACACACGCAAATCGAGCACAACACATTTCTCGATATCTCTGATGCCGCCATTGCCCTCTTCACTGGTTCGGCCTTTAAGACGACAGTGTCGCCACAGCTCTCGCAGGTCATCGACAACACCATCATTTCGGCTGGCAACTCGGCCTACTGGGGCATTGTGTTGGACCCGGCGTACTCGCTAGCGGTGGGACCTTTCCCGGGAGGCGATCCGGCCGGGACCACGTCGCGCCAGTACACCACGGGCCGAGCGACGGCCCTCATCGCGCACAACGCACTGTGGTCGGGAACGAGGACTCATTTTGATGTCGCTTTGGCCTCGGGTACCCATGCGCTGTTCGGTTCGGTCTTCCATCAGAACTGCAAGCTTCCGAATGCCGGCGGCGTTGGCATGTGTGGAGGTGGTCGGAATGCCACCGGGGCGCAGTGGCAGGACAACTCAAGCGATGGCCAGCTGATCGAAGTCGAGATGGGTATCTACGTGGGAGGCACCGAAGACGCCACATTCAGCCACAATCGATTTTCGGATCTGAAAGAAGTGAAGGGTGGCGGTTGCCCGAAGCATGCCGTGGTGGTCGTCTCAGGGTTCAGTGCCGCCACGGATTTCGCCTCGGGCCTCCGGATCGACCAGCCCGCCTGGTTCGACACGTTTGCTGCGAGTGACGAATGTGTCCTCCCGACCTATTGATGTTTATCGACATGGGTGGTGCCGCCCACCCTGCACCAGCTCGGTGTTGTCGCTGAGTGGATGAGGAACGGTGGCCTACGCTGGTATGGATCTCAAGAAGCTGATGCCGAAATACTGGAACTGATTCGGCGAATGTCTCGCGTTGTTTGAGAAGAATGGCAGAACAGGGAACTATTCTGCGTTCGGGAAGGGCGCTTAGCTCAGTTGGTTAGAGCAGCTGGTTTACAACCAGCAGGTCGGGGGTTCGAGTCCCTCAGCGCCCACCATATGGGGCTCATCGGATTCTGGCGGGGTGATCAACCTCATCGGACGACGATCGAGCCCAAGACACGGCAGTTCGGTTTGCCAGAAAACGCTGGAGAAACAGCAGTAGAGCTTGCCCTCGCCGCGATCGGATACTCGGTGATGTCGGTTAGCTAGAGCTTGTTCGGTCAAGTACCGGTCAATTGACGTTTGGCCAGGTCCTCACGGGTGTGGGCACACTCTTCAAGTTCTTGAAGCCCGGGAAGCCCATTGAAGGCCTAGCTCGCGCATGATCCGCTTGACCAGCCTTCGGACAATCTGGAGCTTCCCTTTGGATCGACAGTGTCCTCGTCGAAGAGCGCCCTCGCCGCCGTCTCTGCCTTGAATGCGGCCTCGGGCTCGAATTACCCGTCGGCGAAGCCGCAGCATCGGCTGTCGCGACCATCTTCAATCCCAGTGCTCCAGAATTCACTGCAAATAGGCCAAAAGAGCAGCCCAATAAGCCCATTCGAAATCCACCGCTGACTCAGCTTTTTAGGCGGACAATCCGCCAGCGGCGTTGCCGACTGTCCGTATTGGCCCTCAACGACCGAGTTCCTGGGCGCTGTTCTCATATTACTGGAAATATAACTCTGGGTAAAAATATCTAGTATTGTTCGTTTTCA
Source organism: uncultured Acidimicrobiaceae bacterium (assembly GCA_963803215.1). Lineage (GTDB taxonomy): Bacteria > Actinomycetota > Acidimicrobiia > Acidimicrobiales > RAAP-2 > CAWDLP01. The sequence goes on along the minus strand of CAWDLP010000004.1, from coordinate 203,821 downwards.
GACGGGCTAAGCGGAGTCCGATCTCAATAAGGCGGCGATGTGGGAACTCGAGCACCTTCGAGGAGACACGTTGCCATGAGGAAGCTCGTTCGGATTCAGAGCAACTCCGCCTGCGCTGAGAGCCGCGGTGGAGATGGACTCACCAGGGTTCGATCATGAAGCTCTCACGCGGACCCGCAAGAACCACCTCTCTCCGAATCCAGCCGACTTCTTAGTACCATCGACTCACCGATGTGGAACCTCTCACCGATGTGTTCAGAACAAACGGTCTCCTTGAAAAGCTTGGCACACGGCAACGTCGTGTCTGGATAGCGGTAGCGGTTGGCCTGATTGGAATCGGTGCGATCGGATCTGTATTTAGTGCCCACGCCGTAGCTCATACCGATGCCCAGAGTTCTCATCAAACGTTCACTGCGTCCGCCAAAGTTATCGCTCTCGAGCTCCAGAGTGATCTCAAACACCAACAGGACTTGTCTTTTAGCGCATCTGCTTTTGTTGTCGGCAACCAAAATGCCTCTCAGACACGAATTCCAAAACTGGACGTCAGCTATCCAGGCATTTGTGCGTTACCCCGAGGTGATCGCAGTCGCAGTACTGGACCTAGTCTCGACTTCTCAACTGGCGACGTTTTCAGCCCGCGAGATAGCCGATCCGCCGGGTCCACTCGGTCAATTTGGCGGACTTGGCGTAACCCCCGCCGGCACACGCCCTTACTACTGTCTGGAGGCAGTTTCGGCAGTGCGGACCGGTGCCCCGATTGCTCCGGCGGGCATCGACTACTGCAAGACTGCACTGGGCCCAGGGCTTCTGAGTACCCGAGACACCGAAGGACGCCTACTCGCCCTTTGGGACCGGAAAAGCCGTGACGCTTGCGCTTGGTACTCCGGTCTACCGTGGAGGATCCGTTCCGTCGACCGTCGATGCTCGTCGCGTAGCCTTCATTGGATGGACCGGCACTTAGATCAGGCCAGCTGCTCTGCTCGCATACGCATTGAAAGGTCATCCGGCGACGGCCGTGGCGTTTCAATTCAGCGGTCGATGTTCGAGCGCAACCTTTCGGGCCGGGTCGGCCCCTAAGAATGCGCCATCTACGTCGATTGGGCTTGGAAACGGATGGACAGTGAGGGTCAGCGCAGCGGTGAGCGGGAGCGGCTTAGTAGCCAATCAAAACTCACTTTTCGTGCTGTTAGGCGGGTTGACCTTGAGCCTCCTACTCGGCATTTTGGTCTTCGTGTTGGGGACGAGTCGATCACGTGCCTTGATGCTTGTGAAACGGCGTACGGATCAGCTCCACCAACTGGCGCTTTACGACTCGCTTACTGGACTGCCTAATCGTGCCTACATACTCGACCGTCTCAGCCAGATGTTGGCTCGGGCGCGACGCAAGGGCGTTTCAGTTACCGCCATTTTCCTCGACATCGACGAGTTCAAGGTGGTCAATGACACGCTGGGACATGGCGCAGGCGATGAACTGCTCGTAGCGGTCGCGGCGAGACTCACATCGACGCTCCGTGAAGGTGATTCAGTCGGGCGAATGGGAGGCGATGAATTTCGTAATTGTCCTCGACGATTCGCTCGAATGTGGGCCAACACCCATCGCGGATCGGATCCTCGACGCTCTCCGGACGCCGTTTGCAATCAATGCCAGCATTGAGCCGCTGACGATCACGGCGAGCGTCGGCATTACTACCGGCACGTACATCACGCCCGAAGACCTATTGCGGGATGCTGATATTGCCCTCTATCGAGCCAAGGGCGAAGGAAAAGATTGTGCCGCTGTCTTCTCATTGTCGATGCAAGAGTCCGTTGAAACTCGACGGAATCTCGAGTTGGAGTTGCGGCATGCCATCGTAAAGCAACAGTTCTTCGTGGAGTTTCAGCCCATTGTCGGACTGACCAGCGGGGTGGTCACCGGCGTTGAAGCACTTGTGCGCTGGCAACATCCCCTACGAGGTGTCGTCGGACCAAGCGAGTTCATTCTTTTGCTCGAATCAAGTGGACTCATCAAGCAGGTCGGCAGTTGGGTCCTGGACGTGGCTTGTCGTCAGGGGGCGATGTGGGCAAGTCAGGGTCATCCGCTAACGATGGCAGTCAATCTCTTCGTCTGTACAACTGGACGATGATGGCATCGTCGATACTGTCAATGATGCTCTGAACTCGAGCGGGTTTGATCCTGCCATGTTGATTTTGGAGCTCACCGAATCGGCTCTGATGGAGGACGTTCCGACAACTGCTGGCAAGCTCCAGTCGTTCAAGTCGAAAGGGATCCGCATCGTGATCGATGACTTCGGTACTGGATATTCGTCGCTTGCCCAGCTGCGCCAGCTACCGATCGACATACTTAAGATCGATCAGTCATTTATCTTCGAACTAACCGAGAACCATCAGTCGGCTGCGATCGTGCATACCCTGGTTCAGTTGGCAAAACTACTGGGACTTACCACTGTCGCCGAGGGCATCGAGTCCAACGAACAGTGGACAAGACTCGAGGAGGAGGGGGTCGAGTACGGACAGGGGTTCTTCATTTCTCGCCCAATTTGAAGCGGATGCGATAGTTCCGCTGTTGAGTGTAAACACGCAGAGGAGAAAGAAGACTCTGACCGTAGGGTAATGGCGCATCGAATATCAATGCTCACCATGCGGGCGATCCAGGATCACGGCTGAGTCAATCTGGCCCGGACCATTTGGTCGTGGACCCTTTAGAACACGCACTTACACAAATTTGGACAGACCCCATCCTGAAACCAGCGAACGCCAAGTACCCAAGTATCATCAAGGACTGCATGGCGCTTCACTACGCTCGTGGGTTCAAACTCGACGTTCTGATTAAAAGCCTGACGCCGAAGCTTGCGGATCAGATAACGGCAAATCTCACGGCGAAGTTCACTCCGACTGAAGCCCTTCATGCCATGACTGGTGGTTTATACGTCGCAGGGTTCGGTGCGATCGACATCCTTCAACAAAGACCCTCGAGGAGTTTCAACAGCATGGGAACCGCCTCTTCGACAGGTGTACTCAGAATTACTCGACAACTGGTGTCCCAACAACTGGGGCACCTCAGTCCTCAGTGCCCACGGGTTTTGTCGAAATGACAACTCTCCTAGGTCAACCCTCGGTTTGAAAGAGATTCCGAAGGCGCTTTCGCCTCGAAGCGGATTACAGGCGCTTGCAGGTGGTGCTTACGCGGATGCGAGCCGCTTTCGGACCAGCCGAACGATGGCGAATCAGCCGTTCTCGACGACGTTCGCCCGCTGGGTCTTGACGCCGCTGAAATCAGGTTCTTCACGCCAGCGCTCCAGGTAACCGATGTAGTCGAGAAGGCTCCCGGAGTAGGTGAGGTTGCGGGCCGCCCGAGTGTCGATTGCTTGCTGCTCACTGTTGTAGAAGCTGGGTGTGCAGTTCTGGAAGTAGCGGGCGCCTCCGAAACCGACCGTATGGAGCACCGAGAGCCACTCCTCCTCTGCTGCCTCCTCTGGCTCGATGGCGACGATCCCCCGTTCGACGCAGGCCTCCACGATGTGGGCCACGTGCTTGGCCGACTCGGAGAGAAGGTGCGAGAAGTTCGTGCCGAACCCGCCCTGCACGAGGCTGATCAGGAGCAGGTTGGGGAATCCGCTAGCCAGTACGCCGTGCAAGGTATGGGCGCCGTTGGCCCACCGTTCCGAAAGAGCGGCACCGCCGACACCCTTGGGGTCGAAGCCGAGCCGGTGGTGGAGATCCGTGGTGACTTCGAAGCCGGAGGCGTAAATGAGCAGGTCCACGGGGTACTCGACACCGTTCACGACTGGCCCGCGGGCGGTGATCTGGTCGACGCCGCGCCCCTCGGTGTCCACCAGGTGCACGTTGGGTCGGTTGAAGGCCGGAAGGTAGTCGTCGTGGAAGCAGACTCGTTTGCAGTGCTTGCCCCAGTACGGCTTGAGCTTCTCGGCGGTCTCGGGGTCTTCCACGACCTCCTCGACGCGCCGTCGGATCACCTCCATCGCCTCGAAATCGATCCGTTCGAGCTCGGCGGCCTGCTCCTCCGACTCTGAGGCTCTCTGGGTGTCGACCCACATGATCTCGGTCCACCCGTCGTGCACCATGTCCACCTCGGGCTGGGCGCCGGTCACCGCCTGCGTGAAGTTGATGATCCGCTCTCGCTGCCAGCCGGGTTTGAGGCTCTTGAACCACTCGACGTCGGTGGGCTGCTGGTTGCGGACCCCCACCGCGCCCGGGGTGCGCTGGAAGACGTAGAGCTCCTTGGCGGACGCGGGCGACCTGCGGCACCACCTGCACGGCGGTGGCACCGGTGCCGATGATGCCGACACGCTTGTCCGCCAGCTGGTCCATGGCCTCAGTGGGGCTGCCGCCCGTATAGCTGTAGTCCCAGCGACTGGTGTGGAAGGCCTTGCCTTCGAAGTCTTCAATCCCGGCGATGCCCGGCAGCTTGGCCTTGTGCAAGATGCCCCCGGCCAGCACCAAGAAGCGGGCAGAGAGGTGGTCGCCCCGGCTGGTGGTCACGTGCCAGCGCCTTGCCTCCTCGTCCCACACGGCCCCGGTGACGTCGGTCTGGAAGAGCGCGTGGGGGTAGAGGTCGAACGTGCGAGCCAGCAGCTTGGAGTACTCGAAGATCTCCGCGGCGCTGGCGTAGTGCTCGGTCGGCATGAAGCCGGTCTCCTCGAGCAGGGGCAGGTACACGTAGGACTCCACGTCGCACATGCAGCCCGGATAGCGGTTCCAGTACCAGGTGCCCCCGAAGTCGCCGGCCTTCTCGACGATCCGGAAGTCGGTGATCCCGTGCTTGCCGAGGTCGATGGCGGTGAGCATCCCGGCGAAGCCGCCACCCACGATCACCACTGTGGTCTCTTCGACCACGGGGTCCCGGGTGAAGCCGGGCTCAACGAACGGGTCTCGGTCCAGGTCCTCACCCGGCTCACGCCACTGCGCCATGCCGTCGGGACGCAGCCGCTTCTGCTGCTCCTGCCGATACCGCTGGCGCAGCTCGTCGATCGAGGAGCCCTTTGCGCCGCTGTTCTGTTCCATCACTCTTGCTCCTCTGTTGGGGACCGACCCCACCGACTCGAAACCTCCCAATGCGTCGCGAGCCTGCATCCCATTCTCGGCGTTCGTTGCCGCAGGCCGGGAAGCCGCCCGCAGTCTTGAGCATTCCGGGGGGTTCGAACAAAGTCGCAGAACCTCCACAAATTGTCCTAGACCCCATTCAGTGGACCACTTTTTGGACAAAGTGGCCAAAGTGGCGCAGAGAGACGGCGACGGCCACAGCGACCTCCAGGGCGAACCGGCGATGGAGGAGGGTCCACCCGTAAAGGGATGACGGTGTGAATCATGCACAGCACGGGACGCGTCACTAACCTCGGTGAATGGCGCGGCTCGACCGAAGGTCTGATTTCAGGGTCGACTCTTACGCAAACACGCCACGAGTCCGCTTCTCCATTGTGTTCGCTCCCGAAGAGGACCAACACGATGAATGGCGGAGCGAATTCAACAGAATGGCAGACCTGCGAGGGTTGTCGATTGACGTGTCGGAGGCGGGAGATCAAACCCTCCTGAGCGTTTACATCCTCGACGTAAGTAGGGAGTTCATCCAAGAGGCGCTCGAAGCAGCCGTCCAACTGATCGAGGATGTCAATTCCCTCCTGCAGCCCAAGACCCCGACCGACGCCGAATTAATCGGTCTGCTGCAACCAAAAGGTCCAGAAGACCTTTGGACCGTGGAAGCGCTTGTCAACGAATGGTGGGAGGGCTGGAAACCGACCGTATAGCCCCTCCCGACGCCAGGGCTAACCGGTGTCAGATCTGGATCTCCTAGGGCAGTATATGGGTGCGATCCGGACCTTGACTCTCTACGACAGAGTCTCCTGGGGCTCCGGGAATTCCACGAGAGGTCAGGGGTCATGGCGGAGTCGATCACCGCGGACTATCTGATCATGGGGGCCGGCGCCGCCGGGATGGCGTTTGCCGATTCGGTGCTGACCGAGCACCGAGGCGACGTCTGGTGATCGTCGACCGTCGGGATCGGCCCGGGGGGCACTGGAACGACGCCTACCCCTTCGTCCGCCTTCACCAGCCGGCCAGCTACTACGGGGTGAACTCAGCTCCGCTCGGCTCGGGCGTTATCGATCAGATCGGCCTGAATGCAGGTTTCCACGCGCTCGCCGCTGGCACAGAGGTGGTGAGCCACTACGACCAGACCATGCGGCATCGATTTCTGCCCTCGGGTCGCGTCCAGTACCTCCCGATGAGCGAGGTTGGCGACGACGGCGTCGTCACGTCGCTGCTCTCCGGGGAACGATGCCGTGTCGAGGCCCGTCGGTTTGTCGACGCCACGCATTCCCGCATGTGCATCCCCTTGACCACGCCCCCGGCCTATGCCATCGCCCCGGGAGTGGCCTGTGTCCCGCCGCAACGATCTGCCACGCGCTGCGCCGGCCTACGACGACTATCGTGGTCATCGGAGCAGGCAAGACGGGTATGGACACCTGCATCTGGCTTCTCGAGAATGGAGCGGATCCCGATCGGATCCGCTGGATCGTCCCCCGGGATTCGTGGATCTTGAACCGCGCCCACTTCCAGCCCGGCGACGACTTCTTCGCAGCGTTCTGCAAGAGCATCGCCGACCAGGCCGAGGCCGTAGCCCTGGCCGACTCCGTCGAGGATGTCTTTTCCCGACTGGAAGCCGCCGGCGAGCTGCGGCGACTTGATCCGAACGTGGTGCCGGAGGCGTACCACTGCGCCATCCTCAGTGACCGAGAAGTGGCCATGCTCCGTCGAATCGAGGGCGTGATTCGCCTGGGTCGAGTGACGGCCATCGACGCCGATGAGATCCAGTTGGAACATGGCACCATCCCGACCGGGCCGACCACGTTGCACATCGACTGTTCAGCTGCCGGCATCCCAACGCACCCATCTACACCCGTCTTCGCCGGTGACCGGATAACGATCCAATGGGTGCGCACCTGCCAACCGGCCTTCAGCGCGGCCCTGATCGGCTTCGTGGAGTCCACGTTCACGGACGAGGAGCTGAAGAACCGCATCTGCACGCCGATCGTCGCCGCCCACGGTTCCGCTCGATTGGCTTCGCATGTACCGGGTCGAATTGGCCAACCGGAAGTGCTGGGCCGAGGACCCGGAGATCGACGACTGGATGGATGCCTCACGGCTCGACATCTTTACTCGCACGGCTCGATCCCGGCTCGGGGTCGACGTCGAGGCGACCGAACATCTCGGCCGCTACCTCAGCTACGTAGACCAGGCCGCCGGACAAGATCGAACTACTTCTCGACAGCTCATCAACGAACTAACCGAGGTGTCGACGTGACGGACGAGCTCTTTGTGGAAAATGGGGACATCACCCTTCGGGTGGAGGTGACCGGAGAGGGCCCGACGGTACTCTGCGTGCCGGGCTGGCCCGAGCTCGCCTCATCTTGGCGTCACCAGGTCGCCCATCTCTCCGGCCGGGTTACCGAGTCGCCGTCCTCGACGTCCGTGGTTACGGGGGCAGCTCTGTGCCGCAAGAGTCGAGCGGTACACGCTGCGTGAGTTGGCCGGCGACGTGGCTGCCGTCGCCGATGCGCTTGACGACGGACCAGTCGTCCTCGTTGGGCACGACTGGGGCGCACCTATCGTCTGGACCACCGCCATTCGCCATCCCCACCGAGTGCGCGCAGTGGCGGGGTTAAGCGTCCCCTACACACCTCCGATGTCACTTTCGCTCTTCGATCTCTTGGACCAGCTCTACGCTGATCGGTTTTTTTACATGCTCTACTTCCAAGAGCCCGGAGTGGCCGAGGCTGCCTTTGAGGTCGATCTGAGGGCTGCTCTCAAGCGCGTCTACTTTGCGCTTGAGCGGCGATACGCCGCTCAACAGCTGGCTTCCCGAAGCGCCCCGCGATGCGGACCTTCTCTCGCTCTTGCCTGAACCGCCCGACGGCCCACTCTCATTTCTTAGCGACGCCGAACTCGATCAGATCGTCGCTACCTTCGAACGCACCGGCCTGAGCGGGACCTTCAATCGCTACCGCGCCATAACGTTGGACACCGAGACGTCGACCGAATTCGTGGGTGCCACCGTTGACCAACCGTCATGCTTCATCGCGGGCGAGCTGGACCCCGTCCGAGCGATGGTGCCTGGCACCGATCTGTTTGCCAATCCAGGAGGAAGTTGTACCGACTTCCGCGGTGCCACGACTGTCGGGGGCGCCGGCCACTGGGTTCAGCAGGAGGCGCCGAGAGCGGTCAATGATGCCCTCGACGCCTTCTTAGACGAGATCTAACGAACCCACAGCACCCGCATTTGGCCGCTCATCCGATGACGGTCTCAGGAAATGGCAGCCGGCGCCTCATCCGGTATGAAAGATGGGCCAACCGACTTCTGTCCGCCACCGAGACTCGTCGCTCGTTTCATGCCGCCCTACGAGGTAGTACTCACGAATCGGTCCGTCGATGGCGAGAGCATGTTGCGCAACATACGTGGCCAACGTTCCATAAGCGCGATCGATGTCGCTGTGGGTTCCGAGATGTACCGTCGTGGCAAGTTCAACGGCCGGGATGATCAATGAGGTCGCACGGCCGACCGGGTGAAATGCACCTGAGCACGGCACAAAGATCGTTGCAGTACCGCGCTCATACGAGAACAGCTCGTTAGAGAAGATGCCACCTCCCGGACCTGCGGTTGGAAGGTTCTGGGCCGCCAACGTGGCGTACAGCTCTCCTAGCGCCCCTTCGAACCAGGACAGAGCATCCTCGACATCAATCACCTCCGACACGGCAACTGCTGTAACTGTCCCGATACTTCGACGCTCGACGCCCGCAATTTCTCCCGGCTGTTGGAGGAGGCTGCGCAGGGAGGCCGTGGCCTCTTGGGTTTGGGCCAGGCTCTGTTCAAGGCGGCGAAGGTGTGCGGAGATGAGGTTGTTGCGTGACGCAACGTCCGGGGCAGAGAGGACGGCCTGAATATCGTCCAAGGGCATCTCAAGGGCACGGAACCGCTTGATGATTTGAGCGGTGGGAATCTGGTCTACGGCGTATCGGCGATGACCGGTGTTGGAGTCAACGTCAGCCGGTTCCAGTAATCCGATCCTGTGGTAATGCCGGAGCGTCTTTACGCTGAGATGGGTGGCACGGGAGAAGTCACCGATGGCCAATGAAGGGCGCATGCCCACAGTATGGAACCTCCCCTTAGGGGAGGTACAAGCACCAACAATGCCCTTGACCCTCCCGCTAGGGCACCGGGGAAGCTGTAGTCAGCCCGCCGAACGGCCGAGCCAGACGAAGGAGCAGATTCCCATGACTACTCACCTCACCGGAGTTGTTGCAGACCACATTACGGCCGTGAACGCACATGACACCGATGGCGTCGTTGCGACGTTTACCGAAGACGCCTACATCAATGACAACCGCCGCGAGATCACCGGCGCCCATGCGATTCGCCGATTCATCGAACAAGAATTCGTTGGTGATCATGTGACTATGGAGGTACGCGAGGTACTCGACCACTACGGAGACACCATCGTGCGGGCCAAGTACGACGGCACCTATGACAAGACCAACCTCCCTGATGAGCTCGTCATGTCGAGCTACTTCAGCGTACGGGACGATAAGATCGTGAGCCTTGTTGTCATCTTCAACCAACCCTCTGGTTACTGATTCGAGGTTGGAGCAGCCGCCGTTCCCGCTCTCCACTCAAGCGGTACGGTGGGAGACGTGTCCCGGATCGGATTTCGTTCCATCTGTGTCGTAGTTGCTTTTGCGCTGATATCCCTCGCAGCCGCAGAGACCGCTGGGGCTTCCGATGGCACTCAGTATTCCGCAGGGGGAATTACGGTCAGCCTCCCTGCGGGGTGGGAGGGGCTGGGGTCCGGCTCCATGCATGGTGAGGAATTTCATCATGCTCCAACGTGTTGGCTCGCCAGATTCGAGTGTCGCCACTGTGCGTTTTTGGCCTGCTCTTTTTGCCAACGCTTTTTCGACCGGCAGTCCTTCGGGGTTACTCACCGCCTTCAAGCCCTCAGCTTCGTATCTTCAGATTCTTGCAACGTCGCGGGATCCGTACCCGGGTGCAGTGACATCGTCGCTCGAACGTGGCCGAGGACCGATAAAACGGACGTGGTCCAAGAATCATCGGTTCCTGGCCATCGGATATTTCGGTCCGAAGTCAGCGCGCAGCACTAAAGCCCAGGCCGACTTGATCACCGACTCCGCACGGCAAGCAACTGTCCATGTCACAACTCCGACATCCACCGCCGGCGCACCAACGATGGCGGCAACACTCGCGTGTCTCTCGGGGTTCTATCCCGGTACGGCTCAGACGGATAGCACGCTGATTGGCAAGAAGGTTTCGGCGGCGATGGATTTGGTGGCAGCCGCAAATCAGACGTGGAGAATCGTTGCTCATAATGGAATCTGCAATGCGGTGACGGCGGATCTCCAAGCGGGGCGAGTCGATGTCTGGGTGATGAATGGTCGGGTAGTAAAAGCAGTGCTTGAAACGCCCCAAGATGCGAGAACACCGAGGTCGTAGTGGAGGCCGCCACACCGGGTCTCGGGGGACTGGATGCCCTCAGATGTCTCTGGCCGATCTGATCCAGTACCGTCGCACCAAACCTCGACTGGTTTGAGCAATGTCCTCCAGGACACCTCCACAGCGCTCAATCGATTTTGCTGAGCCACTGTTGTCGACGGCACAAACGACCAGCACTCTTTCAAGTCTGAGAGTTGTCGCCTCTGCGAGCATCTGAGTGAGAGCCCAACTCGCCAACCCTCGCCCTCGGGCCGATGGCTTGATGCCAAATCCAATATGGCCGCTTTCTCTGAGCAAAGGGTCATTCAGTTCGTGACGCAGAGCGATCCCGCCAAGAACTTGATCATCCTCGGCGATCCATCGATATGTACAGTGCACCCTTCCCTCGTCCAGGCACGTTGCCGGATCGGATTCCTCGGTCAAGCGCACTAGCCATGTTGTAAATCCTGCGGTCGAGGTGACGTCATCGTCTGGCAGCAAGCCGAAGCCATCTTCGTGCGACCCCGGCCCCCATTCCGCGTATGCATCGAGCCAGGCGGATTGGAGGCGCTTAGTCGGCGCCAGTAATTTCAGGCATCAGAGGATCGTAGGACTTCGAAGCACGGCGTTTCCCGTTTTAGAGGACGTGGTGGCCAACACACGGGCGAAACCGTGAGGTTCATTCGCGCCGTACGGTGGCACAACTGCGTTCACCACGACTCCGTATTTGCTGGTTGTCGTTGCTCACCTGGACCGTACGCTTCCTAGAAAGCACGGTCGTTCGTCATACAGAACCCTGCTCCCTGCCTTGCGGTAGGTTTGTGGCGTGCACTGCTCGTTGAGATTCGGACTGCATCTTGCACCTCATGCGATAACGAACGGACCACGATGTGAACTTCATGTTCCAGCTCGCAGGTTGACCCGTCATTGGACCGAAAATCCGAAAAGGAGGGGGCTCGTACGATGAGTCGATACCCGAGTATTGGTAAGGAGTGGTGTGCTTGTGGTTGGCCTCTTGTTGGCCATCGTCCCATCGGCGACAGCCTCGGCCAGTAGCCATCGTTCTAAGACGTCCCATCACAGCGCCGAGTTCGTCAAGGTCGGTCCCCTCAAATGCCCGAAATCGTCGATCATCACGACGGCCACCCATGTGACGTTCAAGGGTCCGAACCCTCAGAACGGCGGTACAGCGGCCTGCATCTACGCGGATCCAACGAGCAACGAACTGAACGTTATTTACAGTTCGCCCGGCGAGTCGAAGAGCAAATGGGTCGCGTCCGATCCGTCCAACATCGGCAAGCCGGCCTCGGCCGTATCGGGTATGGGCGCGGCCGCCTTCGAGACGACCACCTACGGACACGCCGAGGTTGATGTCTACGAGTCGTCCTCAAAGGGGTTTGCTGTGACCCTCGATCCGGTTAACGGTGACGCCGTCACACCTGCAGACCTGACCGAGGTCGAAGCCGTCGGTCACTCCCTGGCCAAGTTGCCCTACCCAAGCTGACCGGCCGCCTAATGAGTTGAACATGAGGCTCGCAGTGCTGGGACTGACGCCACGGCGTGGGTACAAGCCCACGCTCGGGTTGATCTCAGCCAATGTCGGTTTTCCTGGGCTTTCCAACAGGACCTTTGCATTCGTTGTTTGCTGATTTACCTACGGTCTAGTGTCGGCGGAGAAGAAGACAGCTTCAAGGCTTGGGGGAGCGATGCGACGATTCGGTAGACGTATCTATCTGGCTGGGATAGCGGTCGGGGTGTTCACCGTGCTCGGCCTGGCCGCCCAGCCCTCATGGGCGTCTGGCCTTCCACCGCTCGGTGCGGGATCCGGTGTTTCTGCACCCGGTCACCACGTATCGACGCAGAGCGAACGTCCCCGGATCATCAATGGAACGTCCCTTGGCGTCGATCTGGTGGGTTCCGACGGTGGCGTCTTCGTATTCCCGACGTATCAAGAGGAGCAAGCGGCTGGTGGTGGAATTGGCCAGTTCGGTACCGTTGGTTTCTTCGGCTCTCTCCCAGGCCTTGGCATCGCCGTGAACAATGTCGTGGGCATGGTCCCCACAAACGACGACCAGGGCTACGATTTGGTGGGTTCCGACGGGGGTGTCTTTGTTTTCCCGACCAATCAGCCGAGAGGCTTCTACGGATCGCTTCCCGCTCTCGGCATCCACGTCAATAACATCGTGGGCATGGTCCCCACGGCCACCGACAACGGCTATTTCTTGGTCGGTTCCGACGGTGGCGTCTTCGCCTTTCCTCCGTCCACCCCATTCTCGGGTTCACTCCCAGGCCTCGGCATCCATGTCAACGACATTGTTGGGATCGCGCCGACAGCTGACAACAATGGGTACTGGCTGGTGAGCTCAGCTGGAACCGTGTACGCCATCGGGGACGCGGTGTCGTACGGCGACCTTGGTGGAACCAGCTCGACCCCGATCGTGGGCATTGCCAGCACGTCGGACTCAAAGGGTTACTGGCTCGTGGGCAAGAACGGATCGGTCTATAACTTCGGAGACGCGTCGGCCCTTGGGGGCCTTCCGCAGGCCGGAACGTCGGTAAATAACATCGTCGCCATCTTCGCCCGCCCGAATCCAAACCAAGTTCAGTACGTGTTTCCCACCTGGACGGCCGGATACGACCTGATCGGATCAGACGGATCTATCTACGAGTTCCCAGGAGGCACCGCCTCTCCGGACGACCTGCCTGCCATTGGAGTGAGCGTCAACAACGTGGTGGGTGCCGTTCCGGTTCCCTATCAATGGTCGCAGGCCTGATTGCCGTCTCGGTTGACCTGCCGGCCCCGCTCTCAACCAACCAGAGTTCGCCTTCAGCGAACGGGCAAATAGCCAGTGACCTCGTTGGGCGAGGGGTGATCCGACGAAACAGCTAGAGCATTCGACCATGGTTTGCCGACTGGATGAAGGGGTTCACGCTGGCTGCATCGACGTCCGAGCACGCCAACCCTAAGGCCATGGATACAGCGCGAATAATTGAGAAGTCTACGAAATAGGGGAAGGAAACCAGTGAGCGACGAAGTCACCGTGAGCCGTCAAATATCAGCGTCTCGAGATGTCCTTTGGGCTTTGATCTCCGATGTGACCAGGATGTCCGAATGGTCGACGGAAAATGAAAGCGGGGCGTGGATAGGAAACACGACGGGGCCTTCGGTCGGTGCCAAGTTTCGAGGTTCCAATCGAAACGGTTCGAAGAGCTGGAAGACCGTGGCCACGGTAACCGAGGCTGATCCGGGACGGAGTTTCGTTTTCGCCGTGACTGCGGGTCCATTCAAAGTCTCTACGTGGGCTTACAAAATTGAGGACAGTGGACGTGGTTGCACGGTGACCGAGTCGTGGTCTGACCAACGAAATGTCCTCACGAAAATCGTGTCGAAGCAGGTCTCGGGCGTCGAGGACCGACCCGACCACAATAGAAAATCAATGGAAGTGACGCTCGAACGTCTGGCCGCTGAGGCTGAAAAAACACCCTAGAAACTGGTTGGGAAGTCCAAACTTTTCGACTGCACGCAGCCGTGTTGTCGGTGTGGTCTATTTGATCCAGATCTGGGCCGGCCAAATGACCCCTTCATCGAAGCTGTAAGCCTTAGAGCCGCTTGGTGTTGTGGCATTGACGAAGTTCTGTACATTCGGATTCGCCACGACGGCCCACGTGGTGCGGTCGGTGTAGATGTACGGGATGTCCTGGCCCAGGTACTGATTGACCTTTTGATAGGCCTTTACTCGAGTTGCCCTGTCGGACGAGGTTCGACCCGTCAACAGGGCTGCTTCGATCCGCGGATCGGAGTTGCGAGCCATGTTGAGCGACAAGGGAGGGGCAACGGTGGTCGTACTCCACCACACGTAGTTGAGGTCAGGATCGACCGCACCGAACTGCCGCCATGTCACGGCCTCGTAGGATCCAGCGATTGCGTTGTTGATGAGGGCGCTCTGGGAAATCACGTTGATGTTGACGGTGACGCCAACGTTGCCATAGTTCTGTTTCACGTACTGCGCCGACCGAATGACCTCGGTGTCATTGGTGCAAGTGAGCGTGAAGGAAACAGGTGAACCGGTCTCTTTGGCGATCTGCTTGACGAGCTTGGCCGCACCCTTGGGGTTGTAGCTGGGATAACTCGTGTTGGTGTAATACGGCGAACCGCGCAGGAACATCCCGTTGACTGGAGCGTTGACGCCAAGGTCGATCTCTTTCGAGTACAACCTCGCACTGCTGGCCATGGCGAGAGCTGTCCGAAGTTTCCGGTTGTTGAAGGGCGCTTTTGAAGTGTTCATCATCAGGCAGTTGATGGTGGGTTGGCCCAGGATCGAATTGCTCTCACTGTTGTCGACGTAGGCGTACTTCTTGTTGCCGCGGAAGTTGAGAATGGCAGCCGGGGAGTTGGTGTGCATGATGTCGATGGTTCCGGTTTCGAGGGCCTCATTACGAGCGCTGGGCTCGATGATGGGCTTGAACGTGATGCGGTCGAGATAGGGCAGACCCGGCCGCCAGTAGTCGGGGTTGGCGGTGGCCGTGAAGTGACTGTTCGGCACCCACTCGTCAAAAACGAACGGTCCCGTCCCGATGGGGTGCGATGTACCAGTTGAACTGTTCAGCATCGACGGCGCCGCCACATAGGCGGTCTGAGGTTGGGCCAAGTAGTAAGGAAATGGCACCCACGGTCTGGTCATCGAGACGGCCACCGAGAGCGGTCCCGTGACGGCGGTGCCGGCAATCATGTGAGTGAAGGCGGAGCCGGTGAGCAGCGAGGCCGCCTGCTTTGAAAGATTGAGATGAAGGGCGTCCGCATTAAGGGGTGTGCCGTCGTGAAACTTGATATTTGAACGAAGCGTGATGGTCCACACGGTGTAGTCGGCGTTGGGCACAATGGACGAAGCCAGATACGGCTGCACCTTCCCGGTGTTCGTGACGATCGCTAAGGGATCAAAAACGCTGCGGCCATAGAGAAAGCCGCCTTCGTCCCATCGAGCCGACGTCGGGTCGAATCCGCCCTCTTCGGTGTCAATGCCGAAGACGAGCTCGCCCCGCGCTTTGGCTTGGCCAACGAAACTCCATTGAGTCTCGGGCCATTAGTAGCGGCTCCAGCCCAGTCGGTATTGCCGAGCAAGACCGCTCCTGCTCCAACTGCCATTCCCCCCGCCAAGAAGCCCCGGCGATCAAAACTGTTCGACATACCTACCCCCTAATGAGTGTTCCAACTTGAGACCGTACCGCCACAGAGTGTTCGGAGACGTCCGCCGCCATCAGTGCTCCAGATACTGAAGCAGCAAGGAGACGGGCTAGATGACTCTTCGAAATATCTTTTTCCACCAGCCAGTCGAGACATGCCCCTTCGAGAAAACCTATCCATCCCCGGATGGCGATACGCCGCGGCGCGCTCAGCGCACCGAAATCAAAGGCCTCGGCCAGCCGGCAGACCACCTCGGCTCGTGCGTCCTCCACGATGGCCTGCACGTGGCCGTTGGAACTGATGCCACCTTGCAGGACGGCTCGATAGGCCAGGGCATGTTCATCAATCCAGTCGAGGTGGGCCTCGAGTGATTTGAGGAGACCTTGTTCTGTAGGGAGTGCTGGGTCGGGACGAGTGGCATCACTTAACTCTCGTGCCGCCGAATCCACTGCGGCGAAATACAGGTCACTTTTCGTCGAAAAGTAGTGATACAGCAGGGGCTTAGAAACCCCAGCCTCCGTGGCTACGTCGGCCATCGACACCTCATCCCACGGCCGCGTCCCGATGAGGCGGAGGCAAGCCTGCACGAGTTCGTTCCTGCGATCGTCCACTGAAAGACGGCGGCGAGTGGCTCTATTGACCATATGTATAATAGTGTAGACCTTCGTAAGGGCTCTCGCTGGTCAACGTCTGGGGCAGTCACGATGACTGAATTCGATATCAAGAAGCTGGACATCACCAAGCAGAATGTGGCGGTGGAAAAGGTCTTGGCTGTGACCGAAAATCCTCGCCACCGCTACCTGCTGCAGTCCTACCTCCGACATCGATATTTGGAGTCAGCGGGTCGCTGGGAAGAGATTCTCGATCCCACCTTGACGGTCGATCACCCGTACTACCGCTTCAATCTTTACAACCTAGGACGGTTCGCCCTGGACGGTCGAGACCAAGTGGCAGCCCTCTATGGACATTGGACGGCGACGGATCAATGTGTGTTCTACGTCGAGGACGAAGATGTCGCGGTCGGAGATCACTTAGTCATCGGGCGCGGCATTGGTTATCAGCAGACTCTCGGATCAGAGTTGGCCGCGGCAGGCATAGAAGCTGACAAAGAACGCGATGTATTTGACCAAATCGCAAATCATGATGCTGTGGCGGTATGACGATCGTTGTCGGCTCGAAGGTGAAGATGTGTGGGAGTTCGACGACGCCGAGAAGGCCTACTTCAAATTGGATCCGTCTGATGTGTTGACTGCTCATCAGGCCGGTCAGCTTTTAGAGCCTTACATCAAGGATCTTCCGCCCTTTGAAGACAGCTTGCTCCCGTCATGAGAGCTGTGGTCTGTGAGAATTCGACACTCAGCGTGGCGGATATTCCAGATCCCGAGCCCGGAAAGGGCCAGGTCCGTCTCCAAGTCGCGGGCTGCGGCATCTGCGGATCCGATCTGCACGCACTGCGCCATGCCGACGAGCAGGCCGACGTTTTGGCCGAAGCTGGTTACGAAGGTTTTATGCGATCGGATCAACAGGTCGTCATGGGTCATGAGTTCATCGGTGAAGTAGCGGACTATGGATCGAGGGGCGACGAGGAAGATTCCCGTTGGCACGAATGTGGTGGCGCTGCCGCTGATCCGACGCGGCAAGGAGATGCATGCCATTGGTCTCTCAGCCTCCGCTCCCGGTGCGTACGCCGAACAAGTTGTGGTGGAAGAGTCCTTGATGTTCGCTCTGCCCAACGGCATGTCCCCAAAGATCGGGGTCCTCACTGAACCGATGGCGATTGGGTACCACGCCGTGCGACGCTCCGAGATCACCAAGAAGGATGTCGCCGTGGTAGTTGGATGCGGTCCAGTCGGCCTCTCTGTCATTGCCATGTTGAAGGGCAAAGGGGTGCGAACAGTGGTGGCCAGCGATTTCTCGCCTCGACGTCGAGAGCTCGCCCAAGCCTGCGGAGCCGACATCGTGATAGATCCCAGTTCCGTCGCACTGTTCGACACTCTCGGCGACAAGGGGTTCGTCACTACCATTCCGGACGCAGCGTGGGGAGCAGTCGTCACCATCGAAAAGCTCAAAAAATCTCAGCTGCCTGTGGCGTGGCACCACATTTGGCGCACGGCAGAAAAGTTGGGGGTGAAGCCAAGCCGTCCCGTGATCTTTGAATGTGTTGGCCTCCCTGGCATCATCGACAGCCTGATTGCCAGCGCTCCACTGTGGTCAAGGATTGTCGTCGTGGGCGTCTGCATGGAGTCCGACACGTTTCGACCGGTCATGGCCATCAATAAGGAGATCGATCTCCGATTCGTGGTTGGGTACACGCCACTTGAGTTCCGTGACACCCTGCATCTTCTGGCCGAGGGAAAGGTCGACGCATCACACATCGTGACAGGGTCGGTCGGATTGGAAGGCGTGTCAGCGGCTTTCACCGCTCTCAGCGATCCAGAAGAGCACGCCAAGATCACCATCAATCCTGCGCTCTGAGCGGCGACGCCGGTGTTCGCAGCTGACCACAGGACTCGGTGGCTACCGTGCGGCTCCGAAATCGGACGGTGACCTACCATGATCCCGTGTCGATCGACCAGGACGAAATCGCCAATTACGACGTGATCGTGATTGGAGCTGGCTACGGTGGAGCGCCACTGGCGGCACTGTTGGCTCACGAAGGGCGGCGCGTCGCCTTGATCGACAAGACGCCTCGGGCCGGTGGGAAAACCCAGACCCTCAATCGACGGGGCTATCGCTACGAGATGTTCGGGGCCGTAGGCATTCCCGCAGTCGGATCGCGATTTGATCAGCTGGTTGATGTTCTCGACCTTCACGATCATGTGGATCTTCTCGTGCCAGCGGGGAAGCCGGCCGGCATCCGCTACAAGTGGCCCAACGGGGAGTGGAGATCGCAACGCAGCGCGTTGCAACAGACGGGAGACCCAGAAGATCTGGCCGATCTTCAACGTACCTTCGGCGCCTCTGACGCGGATATGGAGACGCTGGCCAACTTCTATCTCACCGTTCTGACCAAGTCCGACCAAGAGATCGAAGCATTGGACGATGTGGGCATGCTCCAGTTTCTTCGTCCCTTTGGTCTCCCATCCGGCTTGGAGAGCCAGATCCTGGCCACAATGAACATGCTGTTCGTGGTGCCAGTTGACCGATTGGCTGCTTCCGAAGGCGTGTTGGCGTTGCGCCAAGTGGTGGAAGGGGGAGCAGGTCGGTTTCACGCCGGAGGCTACGGACAGGTGGCCGAAGCGTGCGCCACCCTGGTCGTTGACCGCGGCGGATCGTTTCTGCGTTCAACTCGGGTCGACCGGGTGGTGGTCGAACAGGGAAGGGCGGTCGGGGTTGAAGCGGGCGGCCGTAGGTACGTGGCGCCGGTAGTGGTATCGAACGCCGGCATCCAACCCACAGTCCTGCGCTTGACCGGAGCAGAGCATTTCCCGCCGGACTACGTGACCAAAGTCAAAGAACTTGAACCCAGCTGGGGCATCGCCGGACTGCGTTACGTCCTGGACGATCGGGTGTTCGACGCCGCCCTCTTGCCGGTGTTTTCGGACCAGAGTTGGCTCGACAGTTCTCGCTTTGCCGCCATGGAAGAGGGCGACTGGCCCGACGTCCCACTCATTGCCATCGATGTTGCGAGCGAGTTCGACGCATCCTTGGTGGCTGAACCGGGCCATCAAGTGGCCAACATCCAAGTCTTTGTCTCGGGCGACCCGGAGTCGCCTATGGCTGCCGAGGCTGTTCGCCGCGGCCGTGATGTTGTCAACGAGCTGTGGCCGGAACTCGAGCGTCACACGTTGTGGTCCGAACCCTACGGACCGCGCCAGATCTCAAGGATGACAAGAGACGCCACCGTTCCTGGCAGTGGGGGCGAGGCCGTGGGGCTGGCGCAGGTGGTTGGTCAGGTCGGTCGATCGAAGCCAAATCCCGAAACACCTGTTCCCGGTCTTTATCTCGTGGGCTGTGACGCCGGGGGCAGAGGTGCCGGCACGCATCAAGCGGTTGACTCCGCCTTCAACGTGGCCGAACTGGTGAACAAAGCGCTCGGCTGAGATCGGTCGCTCGCCGCCGCTTCTATGTTGCGGCGAGCAGATGAGGGAGATCGGTGGTGGTGATGACCTGGGCTTGGCGGGGAAAGATCTTGTCCATGAGGAACTCGTGCACGCTGAGGTCCAAGTCGGCGCAGCAGTCCGAAAGAACGAATATCCGATAGTCCCGATCGTGAGCGTCGCGCACGGTTGACAGCACAACGCCGCTGGTGCTGATGCCACTGAGGATCAGCGTGTCAATGTTTCGATCCCGCAGCTGATCATCAAGATCGGTCGTAGAGAACGCACTTACTCGTGATTTGCGAACAACGACGTCGCCACTCTCGGGGGCCAACCGTTCGTGGATCTGTGTCGTTGGTGAATTGCTGTCGAACATTCGTCCCCTGGCCGCAATGACGGCAGCCATCCTGGAGTGCGCTGGCACGCTGGCGTAGTCGCGGTCGTCCAGTGCGACTCGCACGTAACCGACCTGCGCGCCGCGCTGGCGAGCCGTGGCGATGGCGTGTTCCACTCGGCCCAGAAGTTCATTTGGGTCGCTGAGCATTTGCAGAATTCCCGGTTGGTAGTCCATGACCAACAACGCCGTCTGGGTGGGCAGAACTGTCTCTTCGATTTCGGCCACACGTTCCTACTCCTGGTTTGTTGTCGCTGCAGTGTGCCACCTGTCACCAAATGGCCACTTCGAAGGAGAGTTGGCCGCTACAGGTTGGGATGACGATCGGCCCAGGGCTGGGCCGTTTCGATCTGTGAGGCCAGGCGAAGGAGGCCAGCCTCGCCCCAAGGTTCGCCGACGAGTTGCACGCCGATCGGTAGTCCTGCCTCACTCGTATGGAGTGGGAGTGAGATAGCGGGCTGCCCCGAGACATTGAACATCGAGGTGAATATGGCCATCTGGAAAACGGAGAGAGGAGGGCTCTCAGGTGACGCATGCACTGCGGCCAGTACCGAGCCGGCAGCTGGGGGCTCAATGGCCATGGTCGGCGTGACCAGGACATCAAACTCCGAGCCCCATCGGGCCATCATGGTCCGACTGAAGCGCTGAAGATTGTGGATGGAACGCACATAGGTAAGGCTGTCAATGCCAAGAGCCGTGGCTCTTCCGGACTGGTTATGGGGCTCGGCCCGATCCCATTCGATGTCGTCGTAGTCGGCGTAACCCGAGTTGACCACGGCGAGGAACCAGCCAATTACTTCGTCGGGCAATTCCATAGTGGCGGGCAAGACAACGTGCCCGAGTCCTTCAAGCACGCGACCAGCAGCGGTGGCGGCGTCGACACAAGCCTGATCTATGGGCAAGCCCAAGGGGGCGGTTGTCACTACACCGATGCGAAGTTGATCCGGATTGACCCCCACCTCATCTAAGAAGGGACGTTGTGGTGCAGGAGCGTTATACCAACACCCCGGATCGACGCCACTGATGAGGTCGAGCACGGCGGCGGTATCGGCGACGTCGTTGGTCACAACTCCTTCGACCGATCCGCCTTCCCAGGCGGTGTAATACGACGGGACGCGGCCCCGACTGACCTTCAGTCCAACGAGACCACAGCACGACGCTGGAATTCGAACCGAGCCGCCACCATCATTGGCGTGAGCCAAGGGATAGAGCCCCGCGCTGGTGACTGATGACGCACCGCCCGAGGATCCACCAGGGGTATAACCCAGGTTCCAAGGATTTCTCGTGATCCCATAGCGGTCGTTCTCTGCTGCGGTGATGGGACCGAACTCAGGCGTGTTGGTTCGACCCGACAAGATGAATCCGCCGCGCACGAAGGCGTCAACCACCAACTCACTTTCGGCCGAGGGCGCGTCTGACGCCGCATTGGAGCCGAACGTCGTGGGCCAGCCCTCCACCGGGGTGAGGTCTTTGATGGGTATCGGAACACCGTGAAATGGCGTCAACTCTTCGGGTGGCAGGCTGGCAACGGCCTTGGTGGCGGTTGCGGCATCGGCCCGGGCTTGGTCGTCGTTGCGCCACACGACGGCATTGAGCTGCGGATTGAGTCGATCTACCTGTTCGAGACAGGCTTCGAGTACTTCGGTCGGGCTGACACGTTTGGCCTTGATGTCGCGAGCCACACCCAGGGCGCTGCGAAATTCAGTCATAGTTGGCATGGTATCGCCGGGAGCGGGCGAATTCTTGGGCGAGCCGAACTGCCAATGGCACTGGTCGATGGTGCACCGATTCGGTCGCCGGCCCAGCCGAGGCCTACGTTGGCTTGAGGGAAGGAGAGGCCGTCAATGGCGTCGAACGAAAAGCAGATGTGGATAGAGCTTGGGGACATGCTTGAACATCGACCGGGGTGGAGCTTCGAAGCGCAGACCACGCCAGGCTCGGCGCCCTGCTGGTGTTTTAGCTCGTACGGAAGGAATGGGCTATCAGTGGGCATTGACTCAGGTGCCGTCCTCTTGTATCTGATCGATATCGACAAAGAGATCAGATTGACTGACGCCGAAGCCCTGGCGGTCTGGCTCGACGAGAACGGTCTGCTCTTTGCCTAGATCGCACGCAGGCCTCAAGCTCGCTCGTGCGTTGTGTGTCGCAGCACTACGGTGAGCGCCAGATAGAGGGGGATGGCATGAAAGCACTGCTATGGGGGATTAAGCCGGACGAGTGGGCCCCTCCGGATCCGTCGAATCGGTTGCTCCGAGGACTGGCTCGAACGCCGATGCGGATTGTGGATCGCGAGGAACCCCATCCCACCCGAGACGATTGGGTCATGGCCAAAACCCGGTTGGCCGGTATCTGCGGATCGGACGCCAAACAGATCTTCGGAGACTTTGGCGACGATTACACCGACAGCGCCTTGGCTGGACTCTTCACCTTTCCGACGGTGCTCGGTCACGAGGTGGTGGCCGAAGTGGCAGAACTTGGTCCGAAAGCCCGTGGATTGGAGGTTGGTCAGCGCGTGGTTCTGAACCCATGGCTGACCTGCGGTCCGAGAGGATTCGAGCCCCCGTGCATCTCATGCCAAGAGGGTGATCTCTCCATGTGCTGGCATTTCCAAGACGGACCACTGGCGGCTGGCATCCATACGGGAACGTCCAAGGATGCCCCAGGTGGGTTTGCTGACTACTTCCCGGCCCATGACTCGATGCTGTTTCCGGTGCCCGATGGCATCTCTGACGAAGTGGCGGTTCTGGCCGATCCGTTCGCCGTCTCATTGCACTCTGTCACGCGCCATCCACCACCTCCTGGCGGAAGAGCCATGGTCTACGGCGCGGGCGCACTGGGCCTCACGGCTACCGCCATCCTTCGCACGCTCTATCCGGACGTGCGTGTTCTGGTGGTGGCCCGGTTTCCCGCACAAGCTGCTCTGGCTCGAAGACTTGGTGCTGAGACAGTTGATTCGGGTCCTCCCGAGCAACTCATCGAAGCGGCGGCAGCGTGGTCTGGCGGTGTTCTGAAACCAGTGCCCAACGGCCTACCTATGGCCCATCCCGGCGGGATCGACGTTGTGTACGACACCGTGGGGACGGCCGAAACCTCTGAGGTAGGGGTTCGACTCCTGCGCAGGCGCGGTACGTTGGTCAAAAGCGGCGTGAACGCCCCGGAGCGCTGGGAGTGGTCGCCGCTCTACTTCAAAGAGATCTCTTGGGTTGGATCAAACGCCTTCGGTATCGAAGAGGTCGACGGTGTTCGCCTGCACGGGATTGCGCACTATTTGAAGCTGGTGCAAGAGGGCCGAATCGACCTCGAGGGCATGTTGACCCACACCTATCGGATCGACCAGTGGCGCGATGCCTTCGTGAGTCTGGCCACTCAACAGGAGTCGAACGCTATCAAGGTCGCCTTCGACTTCCGTCCATGACTTGACTCTTCCGGAGTCGCCTTGAACGTGACCCAACCCGACGGCCCAAGGCTCCCTTGCGCTTACGCAAATATGGGCCTTTTGAGCCGTGGCAGCGGGGGTCGGTCGGCTCTCTGACGGCGTTCGTCGGTATCTGTGCACGCAGCCTTCTGGTCTGCGCCACACTTAACGCATGGCAGCACAGTTCATTTACACCATGCGCGACCTGCGTCGCTTCTATCCTCCCGACCGAGAGGTCTTGAAGGGGATCAATCTTTCCTTTTACCCAGGAGCCAAGATTGGCGTCATCGGATCCAACGGTTCGGGCAAGTCCTCGCTTCTCCAAATCATGGCCGGTCAAGACGATGAGTTCACCGGCGAGGCTCGCCTCACTCCAGGATTCACCGTCGGTTACTTGGCCCAAGAACCACAGCTCGATGCCGAAAAAGACGTGTTGGGTAACGTGGCGGACGGAGTGGGCGAGACGAAAGGATTGGTCGATCGTTTCAACCAGGTCTGCGCCGCCATGGGGGATCCAGAGGCTGACTTTGACGCGCTTTTGACCGAACAGGCCGACCTGCAAGAGAAGATCGACGCGGCCGGAGCCTGGGATATTGATCGCACCCTCGAGATCGCGATGGACGCGCTCCGTCTTCCACCCGGTGACGCTGATGTCACCACCTTGTCGGGTGGTGAGCGACGTCGGGTGGCGTTGTGCCGGCTTCTGCTATCCCAACCTGACCTCTTGCTCTTAGACGAGCCCACCAACCACCTCGATGCTGAGTCGGTGGCCTGGTTGGAACGAACACTGCAGGACTACCCGGGCACGGTCGTGGCGGTGACCCACGATCGTTACTTCCTCGACAACGTGGCCGGATGGATACTCGAACTCGACCGTGGGGCCGGTATTCCCTGGGAGGGCAACTACTCGTCGTGGTTGGAACAGAAGCAAGCTCGACTGGCCAATGAGGAGAAGGCTGACCGCTCGCGCCAAGACGCACTGCAGCGTGAACTCGAGTGGATTCGCATGTCACCTCGAGCACGCCAGAGCAAAGGCAAAGCCCGCATCAATGCCTACAACGATCTCGTCGCCGAAGCCGAGGCGGCTGAACGGCGAGCTGACAAACGAGAAATCACCATCCCTCCGGGCCCGAGGTTAGGTGACCAGGTGGTCGACGCTGAGGCGGTCAGCAAGGGTTACGGCGATCGCTTGCTCATCGACGGGCTGTCATTTTTGCTTCCGCCCGGTGGCATCGTCGGCGTCATCGGGCCGAACGGTGCGGGCAAGACGACACTCTTTCGGATGATGGTCGGAGAAGAGTCGACCGACAGCGGGACGCTGACCGTCGGGGCAACCGTGGAGTTGGCCTACGTCGACCAGTCCCGAGATGACCTCGTCGGAGACGCCACCGTGTTTGATGAGATAACCGATGGGGTCGACCGCATTGTGGTTGGCAACCGTGAACTACATAGCCGGGCTTACGTGGCGAGCTTCGGCTTCAAGGGGAGTGACCAACAAAAGCAGGTCGGCCAACTGTCGGGTGGTGAGCGCAACCGGGTCCAGCTGGCCAAGGTATTAAAGCGCGGCGGCAACGTCCTGCTGCTCGACGAACCGACCAACGACTTGGACGTCGACACGCTCCGTGCCCTCGAAGACGCCTTGCTGAGTTTTCCGGGCTGCGTCGTGGTCATCAGCCACGACCGGTGGTTTCTCGATCGGATCGCCACCCATGTGTTGGCGTTCGAAGGGGACTCCGAGGTGCGATGGTTTGAAGGGAACTTCAGCGACTACGAGGCTGATCGCAAGAAACGCCTCGGCGTCGATGCCGACCAGCCCCACCGGGTGCAGTACAAGCCACTGGTTCGGGACTAGCGCAGTGGATTGGACGGCGTGGAAGGCCACGCTCGAACACTGCCTTGGTCCGGACGGCGAGTTTGCTGCCCTTTTTGCTCCCGGTGCGCTCTTCAGCGACCCGGTCAACGAACCGACGACCGATCTTCAGGCCATTGAAGCGATGACCGAGGCGTCCTTTCCGGACTGGCGCCAAGAGATTGTGTCGGTGCATGGCGACGATCAGGCCGGAGCGTTCGAATGGATTGGGCGAGGCACGCTCGGTGGCACCGTGCCAATCGAGATTCATGGCTGCACGACCGTAGACGTGGACAGTTCAGGCCTCGTCACCCGTTGGCGCGACTACTTCGATCTGAACGAAATCGAGCGGCAAGTGGCGGCCCACCCTCCGACCGAGAGTCCGCTCTGACGTTGAGCGTGCCTCCTTTCTCGTGAGCGCCTCAACCAGCGACAACCCCTGGCGTCGGGGTGACGGACCGAAGGGGAAAGACTACGACCGGCGCTTCGAGTCCTTGGCGGCATCGGGACAGAACGTCCACGGTGAAGCCGATTTTGTGACCCGACTGATAGGTGATCTGGCCGGGCTGCGGATACTCGACGCCGGATGCGGCACCGGTCGGGTCGGAGTAGAACTTGCACGCCGTGAGGCCGACGTTGTGGGCATTGACGTCGATCCATCAATGCTCGCGGCGGCGCGGGCGAAGGCCCCCGAGCTGGAGTGGATCGAAGAAGATCTCGGTGCGCTGTCGTTTGCCTCGGCCAGAGCCAACTATCCCAGTCTCCGGTCGCCGTTTGACCTGGTCGTCATGGCCGGAAATGTCATGCTCTTCGTCTCACCTGGAACGGAAGGTCAGGTACTCACCAATATCGCGTCAATGACGGCATCAGACGCTCTGGTGGTGGCGGGGTTCTCGCTTCGACGAGATGGTCTCACTCTGGCTACCTACGACGAACTGTGTCGCCGGGCTGGACTCGAACTCGCGGCGCGATTCAGTACCTGGGGCAATGACCCATGGTCAGAGCAGTCCGATTACGCCGTGTCGGTCCACCGTGCTAGCGACGCCAAGGCCGCCAAAAGCGATCAGTCCGTTGACACTTGAGTTGCCCAAAGGTGGTGCGTCCCGATAAGTAGATGACCGGACCTGTGTCGACCGAGGTTCCGGCCGGCGCCGGTGGCACCACGCGTTGACCCATGCGGGAACGACCAAGGTCGATCACCGTCGCACCTGGCGGCAGAATGAGCTTGATCTGGCCACAGAAGCTATCGGCCTGAACCACAGTGGGCTCGGCGTCTGGTGTGAGCTGACGCATGTCCAAAATGAGCTTGCCGAAGCGGGAACGTGCGTGCACGTGGGCGCTGGGTTGATGCACCATCTGCGTGGCCACTTTGCTGAAAGTGGCGTCAACCTGTTGGTTGATTGGTTGGCGTACGAGGTCGCCGACCTCGCGATGCACTCGCAGGTCGGCCGTGAGCGGAGCCAGGTCAGTGGTGAACCGCGCCGCATAGATGAGATCGAGTCGTTCGGCGTGTTCTTCGGGGCTGATACGCCCGAGCGCCACCGCTTCGTTGATGGCAGTTGCCGCACGGTCGCGGTCTGAGTCGGAGATCCGGGTCGGCGTCGTTCCTCGATGTGGCACAGGGTTGGTGGAGGCGCCGTTCACTACTCCAGTATGTCGCGACCGGCCTGGCCCGTCGGGCGCGGACCAATCCACGCCGTGCTCACCAAGGAGAAACTTCGGGGGCAGCACCTCGCCCAATGACCCAGGCCAACAGGGCGTTGGCGTCACTTCTTGTTTCTAGCCGGACCAACTCGTCTGGCAGCCAGAGGTCCACCATGCGCGAGGGCCAGTCGGCGGGCTGGTAGCCCAGGCCGAGATCGCACCGATGCACCTCGATCTCTCGCCAGCGACTGAACAGCACATCTCGAGAGGCCTTCATGGTTCCGGACACGTCCCGAGAGGGCGCGTCCCAAGCAAAGTCGTCCAAGGTGGTGCACACTCGCAGGACCTGGGCGTTGGTGGCGACCACATCGGCCACGATCGCTTGGGCGGATCGCCTCGCACCTACCTCGATCTCGGCGGCCCGACCCTCAAAACCACCCGGGTACTGGTCGATGACCTGACCAGCGTTGGCACCCTCGAGACGGCGCACCACACTGTCGGCGTTGCGGGCGAGATGTGTGAGGATATGACCGACCGTCCAGTTGGGGAGTCGGCTCTCCTGACGAGCTGTCTCATCGGTGAGGTCGACCAGCGACTGCTCGAGGGCGCTCTGTGAGACTCGGCATCCTTCGATGATCTCAGTAGGGGACTGACACTCATTGGAGCGTATCGCCCGTTCCAAGCCACAATGGAGAGGTGACCCCACCCAAGCGGACCGGTTGGTCCATTGCCTCGACCGACTCGTTTCTCTCTATTGGATCGAAAGGGTCAGTGCTGTCAATCGGATCGATCGGTTCGGCCCTTTCGATTGGGTCGGTGGGTTCGTTCGGTTCCGTGTTTTCGATCGGCTCGTTTCTCTCGGCTGGTTCTGTGCTGTCGGCCCTCTCGGTGCTGTCAGTCATGTCATGGCGAAGTCGTGAAGCGGTGATGACGGCCCCCGCTAGTTCAGCCGCCTGAACATCTTCTTCTGAGCGGCGTAGAGCTTGGGAAACTCGGCGTACTGCTCGTCGTAGCGTTGTCGCGTCGCCGCATTCGGAGTGAAGGTGGCGGAGCTCGGCACCAACGAAGCCACGTCATCGAGGTGAATCTCCTTGAGGGCGAGACCGGCCAAGAGTCCGGCACCCCTCAGGTTGGCATGCAGAGGATCGGCGACCTGGACAACACTTCGGTCCAATACGTCGGCGTGGATGCGGCACCACAACGCAGAGCTGGCACCCCCACCAATAAGCGTCAAGTGGTCAAGTCGAGATCCGACAAAGTGCTCCACGGCGTCAAAGAGCCATTTGGAGTTGTAGGCCACCCCTTCCAGCACCGCTCGTGTCATCGCTGCTCGCGTTGTACCAAGGGAGAGATTGTGAAAGCCACCCCGCGCCCGACGATCGTCGACCGGTGACCGTTCACCGGCGAGCCAGGGTGTGAACATCACGCCGCCACTCCCGGGAGGCTCTTGTGCGGCCAAGGCGGTGAGTTCTTCATAGCTGGGACGCCGCTGCGGCTCACCGGGGCCAGCAAAGTTGTCGCGCCACCATTCGAGGGCCCGACCGGCCGTTTCGTGGTTGTTCACCACCAGATAGCTCCCGGGCTCGACGCCGGGAACCGATGTGATTTGCCGGCGTACGTCGGTCTTTTTGAAACCCACCGGGCAACTGATCCATGACGTGGTCGACAAGGTGAGATGCGTCTGTGCCGGACCAACTGCCCCCGAACCCACGACGGCGGAGTGAAGGTCGGGAGTGCCGGCAATGACCACGACGTCGTCGGGCAGGCCGAGATGGCGAGCGACCGTGCTCGTGACCGTCCCCACCACATCGCCGAACCCAACCAGTGGAGCGAGTTTGGAAGCCGGCACGCCAGCTCTCGCCACAAGATCTCTGTCATAGATCAGTCGATCCGGGTGGCGGTTGTCGGTGAGCCAGGCTCCCGTCATCGAGGCAAAACTGGCCACGGCGCGCCCAGAAAATCTCATGGCCAGGTAGTCGACCGGCTCTAAGTACCAACGTGCTTTGCGGGCAATCTCGGGTTCCTCATGCTCGAGATAGAGCATGTGCCCCACTGGGTCAGCCCCCGACGTCGAAGGCACACCTCCAGCGTGTCGGATCCAGGTGGCCAAGGCACGAGGGGAGTAACCGGCCAGCGGACCACCAAGAGATGCTCTGGTGTGGCGACCCCCGCGCCAGTCGAGCCAGAGCAGACACGGTCCGACCGGCTGGCCTTGTTCGTCGACCGGCACGGTGCTGGCCCACTGGCCCGTGCACGATACGGCCACGACCTGGTCCGGATCGATAACGCCACTCGAAAGGGCGCGCTTGGCCGCCTGGGTCACCAGCGTCCACCAGTCGTGAGCGTCCTGGACGGCACCGCCACCAGGCAACAAGGTGGTCTCTACGACCTGGTGTTCGGCGTAGACCAACCGACCTCGCACCGAGACCAGCCCCACCTTGGGACCCCCCGTGCCCAGGTCGACCGACAGGACGAAGCGATCAGCCGTGACCCGGCCCACCGTGATGGCGTCAGGCCGGAGCGGGGATGGTCTGTTGGCTGTCCATCATGTCGGCCATCACCATCTTGATGAACTCGTCGGCCTCGTCCGTCATGCCGCCGGCCACACCGCCGTAGATGGCCCCGGACTGTGGTGCATCTCCGGCGTGAGCTTTGGCGTACGTGACGGCTTCATCGAGATCGGCCGCGAACGCTTCGGCGACACCGGCTTGGGTCTGGGGACGGGTGACGGCCATGTGCAGGGCGTTCGGATACTGCTGCCCGTTGAACCGCCATCCCTTGGTGCGCATGAAATCGTTCACGTGGTAGATATCGAACTCGTCTGAGGTAAACGAGAACAAGAAGGTCGGACGACCAATGATGCGGAGCTCGGGATGGGTGCGCACGGCTTCTTGCATGGTGACCGAGGTTTCAAAGATTTCCTTGGCATAGCGGCGGTAGCCTTCGCGGCCCAGTTGCACCATGGCCGCCCAGGTGGCCGCGATGAGACCTCCAGAACGCGAACCCTCCATGCCGGGCGAGCAGTACTTGCCGCCACTCCAATCGGTGAGGAAGAAGTACTGGGCGTTGCGCACGGATTTGTCGCGAAAGGTCAGGGTCGACGTGCCTTTGAAGGCGTAGCCGTACTTGTGGGTGTCGGCCGACATGGAGGTGACGCCGGGATTGCGGTAGTCGAACACGGGTACGTCGTAGCCCAACTCTTGGCCAAAGGGCAGGATAAATCCGCCCAGGCAGCTATCGACATGGAGACCGACGCCCCGCGCTAGGGCGAGGTCAGAGAGCGCGCCGATGGGATCAACGGTGCCGTAGCCGTAGTTACAAGCCGATCCAATGATGGCCACCGTGTTGTTGTCGATGTGGTCAGCCACCCACTGCACGTCCACCTCAGTGGTGATGGGATCAACCGGGGCGCGTCGAAGCTCAATACCAAAGAGATGACAGGCCTTGTCGAAGGCCGGGTGCGCTGTCTCGGGCTTGATGACATTGGGTTGGCTGATACTCCGGACGGCGGATCCATGGTCTCGGTAGGCCAACATGGCGTGGCAGATGCTGCCCGTGCCACCTGTGGTGATGATGCCGGCCGCTTCACTGTCGGTGATGGCCTCGCCGTGAAGAAGGTCGAACGTCATGGCCAAAATCTCGGCTTCGAACTTTGTCGCACTTGGGCACATGTCACGTTGCAACACGTTGACGTGGGCAAAGAGGCCGAAGGCCTCGTTCATAAAGCCGTAGTGATCGTGGTCACCGCAGTACATAGTGCCCGAGCACTTGCCCGTCTCCCAAGTGGCGTCCTCTTCTTCGGCCATGGTGCGCAGTTCCGCCAGCACCTCTTCTCTCGGAGAACCCTGTTCAGGAAAGTGGCGATGGACTTCAAAGCGGTCTTCGTAGGGAAAGCTCATGCAAGCCACTGTAGAGGCGGAACGGTCAGACCTCTTCGGCGCCGCCTTGGGGCAGAGCGGGGGGAGGAGGTGTCCCCGTTGTCTCAACCGGCGTCCCGGCATCGGTGAATACTCGGTCATTGGCGAAGCGGTTGGCATAGTTCTGAGAGTCCAAGCGCTTCAAGCCAGGAATGTGCTGGAGCTCAAGGACAAACAGGAGCAGGGCGGCCAGCATGAGCCCCAAGAGGAGGTGGTCGAACCCGATGACAATGCCGATGGCGGCCACGGCGAAAATGCTCGCTGCGGTGGTAATGCCTCGCACCAGGCCGGTCTGATGGAAGATGACCCCAGCTCCGATGAAACCGAGACCCGTCATGACCCCGGCCACCGCTTGGGGCGCCACGGTGCCGGCCACGGCCGCGATGGCGGTGGCGGACGCTCCAACCAGGGCAAAGGTCCGATCACCGGCCGGTGAGCCTCGAAGTTGTCGTTCGAAGCCGAAGACAAAGGCCACGGCAGATCCACAGAGCACGAGTACGAAGAGATGAAGGTCCCCATGCGACATGGTCCAAGTATCCCAGCCGGGTTGGGCCAGTTTCGGGACCCTGGAGCGAGTTGGGCTCAGTCCAGTGTGAGCGTGACCTGTACGGGGAGGTGATCTGACCCCAGATCGCTCGCGACCTTTCCCCCATGGGCGGAGAGGCCCGCACCGCGAATCAAGATGTGATCGAGTTGGCTGTGGGGACGCCACGAGGGCCAACTGCGGCCCTTCACCGTGCGAGTCCAGTCGTGAAAAAAACGCCCAACGGGGGGTCCCCAAAGGTTCATATCGCCACACAACACAGCGGGCCCCGTCACCCTTTGTCGCAGCGCCTGTTGGAGGCGGCGGTAGTGCAACGGTGAACCGGCTACGAGGTGCGACATGTGGGTGGCCACGACGGCGAGCGTCTTGTCGTTCTCACCGAGCCGAACAATGAGGGCGCCCGCTTCGCACGTTGTCACGGCGGAGTTGGGGCAGGGGAATGAACTCGGTGCCGACCACGGTGAACCGCTTGGAGACCAGCACGCCGATGCCCCAGCTTCCGGGCTCACCCGGTTCGGACTTGGCGGCATCGTGGGCCTCGACTTGGGCCCCGGCCTTTTTGCCCACATAGAGCGAGTGCTTCTCATTCAGCCAACCGAAGGGCTGGATCCAGTTGTCGTTGGCGTTGGGATCGGGTCGGGCTCGAAAGCCCTCGGCTAAGGCGTGAAAGTACGGTTGCAGGTCGAGAGCCTGGCCAATCAGTGAGGGCTGGCTCGGACTGTCATCGGGCTGCCAGGCCTCTTGCAGGACCAGAATGTCAGCCTTCAGCGCGCCGCAGGCCGCAACAAGGTCAAACGGTCGGCCCCAGCCGTCAACGCCAGCGTGGACGTTGAAACTGGCGACATCGAATGAGAGTGGATCGAACACGGTGAAGGGACTTTAGGGCCGGGCGATGTCGTAACATCGCCACTATGCCCAACGCGCCCTATCTGGCCGCGCGATTGACCGGATTCACCACCACAATTTTTGCTGAAATGTCGGCCCTGGCCCAGGCAACCGGCTCAATCAATCTCGGCCAGGGCTTTCCCGACACTGACGGTGCCGATGAGATCAAGGCTGTGGCCATTGAGGCCATTGCACACGGCGACAATCAGTATCCACCCGGCAACGGTGTGGCTCAGCTTCGTGAGGCGGTGGCTCACCATCAAGAGCACTACTACGGCATCCACCTCGATCCGATGACTGAGGTCTTGGTCACGGCGGGGGCGACTGAAGCCATAGCTGCTGCCATGTTGGCCCTGTTGGAGCCGGGCGACGAGGTCGTCATGTTCGAGCCTACCTACGACTCCTACCGCGCCTGTGTGTCCATGGCTGGGGCGAGTCCCCGGCTCGTTCGACTTCACGCCCCGGACTGGTCCTTCGACGAAGACGAACTGCGCGGCCGCATTTGGGCCACGGACCAAAATGGTGCTGCTCAACTCACCGCACAATCCGACGGGCAAAGTGTTCGGCCAGCGTGAGGTTGAACTGGTGGCGTCGCTCTGTCTTGAGCACGATGTCGTGGCGGTCACCGACGAGGTCTATGAACACCTGATCTTCGAAGGCCAGCACCGACCACTGGCCGCGCTGGCAGAGATGGCGTCGCGCACCCTTTCGATCTCGTCGGCCGGCAAGACCTTCTCATTCACCGGCTGGAAAGTGGGCTGGGTCACGGGGAGGGCCGAGTTGGTGGCTGCCGTGCGAGCGGCCAAGCAGTTCTTGACCTACACCACGGGCGCACCGTTTCAACTTGCTATCGCCTTTGCCTTGTCGGAAGGGGACCGATTTATTGACGGAGTGGCTCGCACCTTGCAAGCACACCGAGACCAGTTCTGTGACGGTCTGGCTGCACTCGGGCTCGAGGTGTACCGCCCGGCCGCGACCTACTTTGCCACGACCGACATCGCTTCTATCGGCGAGCAGGACGGTTACAAGTTCTGTCTCTCCTTGCCCGAACGGTGCGGCGTGGTAGCGATACCAAGCTCCGTCTTCTACGCCGACGCAACATCGGGCGCATCGCTCGTGCGATGGGCCTTCTGCAAGCAGTCCCACGTGTTGAACGAGGCCATCGTTCGTTTGACGGCGTTGTCTGATGCCTGACGACAACGTTGGTCGCTGGCAACCAAGTATGAGAGGACGTGATCTGACGTGCGTTCTGCCGTGACATGGGTCGACGCCTTTACGGCGGTGCCGTTTGCCGGCAATCCGGCCGCAGTCTGCGTGACCGGCGATCCGCTGGACGAACGTTATATGCAGTCCCTGGCCTTTGAGTTTGGCATCTCTGAAACGGCCTTCGTCTCACCCCTTGTGCAACCAGAAGGCGAGTACTCACTGCGCTGGTTTACCCCGACGACCGAGATCGATCTGTGCGGGCACGCCACCTTGGCCGCCGCCCACGTGCTCCGAGAGCGCGGCCTGGTTCGTGGCACCGCTGAGATCGGATTCCATACTCGCAGCGGTCGTCTGAGCGCGACCTTCGATGGAGCGTGGATCGAACTTGATATGCCGCGGGCCGATGCCGGGCCGATCGAGGTCCCCGACACACTCTCGTTTATTCCGGCCGATGCGATTGTCCAATGTGGGGTCGGTGACTTTTTCTTCTTGGTCGAACTGACCACGGCAGCCGCGGTGCGAGAGCTTGTACCCGATCGGGCCGCCATGCTTGATCTACCGGCCCAGGCCCTCTTAGTGACGGCCGCCTCCGATAGCCCTGACTTCGACTACGTGCTTCGAGTCTTCGGTCCGAAAGTGGGCATCGAAGAAGACCCCGTCACCGGGTCGGCGGCGTGTCTGGCCGGGCCCTACTGGGCCGAGAAACTCGGTCACACCGAGCTTCGGGCCCTCCAGGTCTCAGAGCGCACGGGTCGTCTGCGGGTGCGAGTCGGTGCAGAGCGCGTGAAAGTGGCGGGACACGCGGTGTCCGTGCTCACCGGTGAGGCCCACAGTGGCGACTGACCCCGAGCTTGACGCCGCCATTGGCGGCACAACGGACCGGACCCGGCTTCGCCGCATTCCAGAGCTCGGGCACTACGACCGGGCCACGATATACGCCATCGTGGATGCGGCACCGCTGTGTCACGTCGGCTTCCTTTTGGACGGGGCCCCGCTGGTGCTGCCCACCATTCACGCCCGCCATGATGACGATCTGATTCTTCATGGGTCGCGATCGAGCCGGATGTTGCGCAACATGACCGGTCCAGCTGGCACCTGTATCACGGTGACGCATTTCGATGGCTTGGTCTTGGCTCGCTCGGTCTTCAACCACACCATGAGTTATCGCAGTGCGGTCCTCTTCGGTCACCCCATGCTGATTGAGGACATGGATGACAAAAGGGAGTCCTTGCGCCTCTTGAGTGAGCGGACTGTTCCCGGTCGCTGGCTGGAGGCCCGTCAACCCAACGAGCGCGAGCTCAACTTGACCACGGTGCTCAGAATGCCGATCGAGGAAGCCTCGGCCAAGGTCTCGCTCGACCCGCCCGAGGACGAACCAGAGGATCTCGACTTTCCGGTCTGGGCTGGACTGCTGCCGTCGATACCCGAGTGGGGCGAGCCGGTCACCGATCACCAGGGCACGGGTGCAGGTGCTGGCCTTGCGGTCTCTCCATCGGTGCAACGTCTCTACCGGCCCGACGAGCGCTAGGCCGGGCTGAGCAATGAGCATGTCCACCCGACAGTGTGTGGCCCAACACGAACCAGTTGACCAACGCGAGACCGAGTCCAAGGTGCGGTTTCTGGCCGAGCTCGACCGCCTGCAAGATCCGTGCAACGAGGAGGCTGATCCGGTTCACGTGACGGCCTCAGCCCTCGTGGTTGGTCGTCGCGGCACGGTCATGCACCGCCATAAGCGGCTCGGCCGTTGGATGCAGCCAGGCGGCCACATTGACCCCCAGGAGAGCCCTGAAGATGCGGCAAAACGCGAGGCGCACGAAGAGACTGGCCTGAGTGTGCGACATCCACCCGATGGTCCCCGTATGGTGCACCTTGACGTGCACGATGCAGCCAAGGGCCACACCCATCTTGATCTGAGATTTCTTCTGCTGGGGCCAGCCGACGATCCGGTCCCCCCTCCTGGTGAAAGCCCGGACGTCCGTTGGTGCAGTTGGGAAGAGGCGGCAGAACTGGCCGATGACGCCCTGGTTGGTGCGTTGGCAGTAGCCCGGGCACAGTGGGAAGAGAACCAAGACGCATGGGAGAGCCGGTGAGCGACAGTCAGTTTGAGGTCCTGATGCGAGTGCAAGACCTCGACACCGTGATCTCGCAGCTCACTCATCGCAAAACCGTCTTGGAGGAGCGACTCGAGCTTCAAGCAGTCGAGGCCCAACTCGCCTCGGTGGCGGCCCGTGATGCGGTGGCAAAAAAGGAACTGGCCGCATTGGCCGTTCGATTGGACGAATTAGAAGAGCAGGTCTCGACCGTCAACCAGCGCCGGACCGGGTTGGAAGGTCGTATGTATGCCGACCGGGGAGGAGCGGCCCGTGATCTCCAAGCAATGGATGTCGAGGTCCACCATCTGGCCGAGCGCCGGGCCGAGATCGAAGAAGCCGAGCTTGAGATCATGATGGAGCAAGATCCCATCGAGTCCGAGCTGGCTCAGCTGGTCCAGGAGCGAGCGGCGTTAGAAGAAGTAGCACTGGCCCATCGAGTGGCCTTGAAGGCAGCCGAGACGGTGATCGACGCCGAGCTCTCGGCCGCTCAAATGAGCCGGGACGTGGAGGCCAGCCAGCTCTCAGCCGACCTGGCGGAGAAGTACGAGACCCTGCGGACGCACCTAAAGGGTGTGGGTGCGGCTCGCCTTATCGGCAATCGATGTGACGGCTGCCACCTCCAGATGTCGCCCGTCGAGGTGGATCGAATCATGAAGATGCCCGACGACGCCATCGTCACCTGCGAACAGTGCGCCCGCATCCTGGTCCGGTCGGCTTCGCCTCCCGCGGTTTGACGCAGTGTTGATCCTCGTCCGTCACGGTGAGTCGACGGCCAACGCAGCGGGGCTTTTGCTCGGTCGCACTGATGCTCCATTGACCGAGCTGGGGCGAGCTCAGGCCGTGGCCGCTCGCAACAACCTGCCCGAGCGAGTATCGCGCCTCATCTCCAGCCCGCTTGCAAGAGCTCGCGATACGGCAACTTTGTTGGAGGTGGGATGTCCCGTGGAAATCGACGACCGGTGGATCGAGGTGGACTACGGCGAACACGAGGGCAAGGCCCTCCGTGACGTCCCGGCCGACATCTGGAGCCGAGTGGCGCCAAAACCCCGAGTTCACGCCGGCCGGTGGCGAGTCGTTGGCTCAGGTGAATCAGCGAGTTGCGGCCGTTTGTGAAGAACTGTTTGCCGAGTCTGGAAAACTGGCGCGAGGAGAGAGCGACATTGTGGTGGTCAGCCACGTTTCGCCCATCAAAGCTGCGGTGGCCTGGGCTTTGGGAGCACGAGGCCATGATGCCGCTTCTTTGGCCTGGCGCCTTCACTTGTCGACCGGATCGGTCAGTCGAGTGGCCTACGCCAATGGGGGTCCGGTGCTTGAGACCTTCAACAGCGTGGCGATTTGAGAGGATGGTGGAGTGACCACATCTGAACCCTCGTTGGACCATCTGCGCCCGGAAGAGGGTGAAGTTCCGGTGCACCGCAGGGTTATCTCCTTCGAAGTCTTCGAGCGTGACGACCTACTGATCGTGCTCGGCACGCTGACCGATCGCCGACCGTGGGCCAGCGGGGATTTTGGGCCGACGTTGCTCCACAACATGGAGTTGGCCGTGGCCGTACAACGTCGCGATCTTCTCATCGTGGCGGCCGAGGCCAACATGGCCAAGTTCCCCCATGCCGAGTGCCCAACGATTGAAGACAAGTTCAGTGAGCTGGTGGGTCTCAGTGTCGGACGGGGCTACACCAGTTCAGTCCAAGACCGATTTGGCCGAGAACGAGGCTGTACTCATTTGGAGTTCTTGGCCCGCGCTCTCGGCCCGGTCGTCGTCCAAGCCGTGACATCGGGAGCGGCGCGCCGGGTCGAAAATGGTGCGGGCGAAGACGTCATTGGTGAAGTCGGGTCGGCCTGGTTGTTGAATACGTGTCACATCTGGGCCGAGGGTGGCGTTGGACTGTCCAAGATCGAAGAAGGGTGGCGCCCGGGAAACGGTGAGTACCCAGCCCCATCCTTGGTGGAGATTCGAGCCACGCGCTCCTAGATCAGCGCGTCGATCGTCTTCCTCTTGGCTGCTCATGGCCGCGGTGACAGTCGGAGCCGCGGCGAGCAAGGCGAACAGCGTGCGGGCCACGACCTGCTGAGCCACCGTGACTGACAAGCCATTGGTGCGGCGCATTCGCTCCCAGGTCTCCCAGGCCGCCGCGTTATCCAAGGCCTCAAGAAGTTCTTCGGCCTGCGTCGGAGGGATTGCACCGAGCTCAGGACCGAACGTCGTGGCCAACGAGATTCGAAGGAGCCGATTGGTGTCGGTCACAATCGCAGCCACGCTGGGCGAGTTCTCTGCCCGTCGAAGGGCCATGCGTCGCACGGGTGAGATCTCTTCATAGAGCACGCTGCGCACTCGAACAATGCGCTCAACCTTTTTATCGATGGGCAGATCAGACGAGATCTTGGGGAGTTGGCGCCAGTGACGCTCGAGCTGGAGCGCCGAGACGGCGCGATAGAGGTCCTCCATGTCGTCAAAATGGTGGAAGACAAGCCGCAGCGAGACACCCGCTTGTTCGGCAATGGCTCGAGCGGTGGGGTCAGGATTTCCCTGCTCAAGCAGAGTGACGAGGGCTTCTGCCACCTTGCGCCGGGTCCGTTGGCCCCGAGCCAGCCTTCCGTCGGTAGCGGGGGCTTCACCATCCCAAGTCTCGGGCACACCGTCAGAGGTCGTGCTCATTAGTCAAGTGTAGGTGATCGCCACCAAGAGCTCCTGAGCGATACGTCGAACGGAGAACACCATAAGGTGCGAGGAGTGGACGCAAACGGCGTCGCGGAGAAAGTCGCAGAACTACTGAGGAGATCTGTCATGGAACAACGCACATTGGGGAATCAAGGCCTGGTGGTCTCTGAGCTTGGTCTTGGCTGCATGGGCATGAGCCAGTCCTACGGCGCGGCGGACGAGACCGAGTCGATTGCAACCATCCACCGAGCCATCGATCTCGGGGTCACATTTTTGGATACGGCAGACATGTATGGGCCCGTTTATCAACGAAGAGCTGGT
Source organism: uncultured Acidimicrobiaceae bacterium (assembly GCA_963803215.1). Taxonomy (GTDB): domain Bacteria; phylum Actinomycetota; class Acidimicrobiia; order Acidimicrobiales; family RAAP-2; genus CAWDLP01. Next base: position 165,174 of record CAWDLP010000004.1, on the reverse strand, counting down.
CGGGCGAGCGCTTGTGGGCACAGCGAGACCAGGTCACACTGGCCACGAAGTTCGGCAACGAACGACTCCCCGATGGCACCTTGGTCGGCGTCAACGGGAAACCTGACTATGTGCGTTCGTGCATCGACGCCTCACTCAGTCGGCTCGGCGTCGACTACATCGATCTCTACTATCAACACCGGGTCGACACCACCGTGCCGGTCGAGGAGACCTGGGGGGCCATGGGGGAGTTGGTGGCGGCTGGCAAGGTCAAGTACCTGGGCATCTCAGAGGCCGCCCCCGCCACCATCCGACGGGCCCACGCCACCCACCCCATGTCGGCCATCCAGAGCGAGTACTCGCTGTTCACCCGTGACCCCGAAGACGGCGTGCTCGACACGGTGCGCGAACTCGGTATTGGTTTCGTGGCCTACAGCCCTCTCGGTCGCGGCTTCCTCTCGGGCACGATCACCAGCGTGGATCAGTTCGAAGCCGGCGACTTTCGGCAGTATTCGCCGCGGTTCCAAGGAGAGAACTTCGACGCCAACCTTGCCGTGGTTCGACGCGTGACCGAGCTGGCCGAGGAAAAGGGCATCACCCCCTCTCAGTTGGCCCTGGCCTGGGTGCTGGCCCGAGGCGATGACATTGTGGCCATCCCCGGTACCAAGCGGCGGAGCTACTTAGAAGAAAACGCAGCCGCGGTCGAGGTCGTTCTCAGTGCCGAAGATCTCGCCTCCATTGAGGCGTTGGCCCCTAAGGGCGTGGCCTCGGGACTCGCTATCCCGCCCAGCACATGTCGGCCATCAACGTGTGAGCACGACGACCTGATCCAAACCAACCACGTCCTCTTGGCGGTGGGTCACGCAGATGACGCTGCGCTCCTTCGGCGGCACCGAGAAGGTCGGCCATCAGACGCTCGGCCGTCTCGGCGTCGAGTCCGGCCGTGGGTTCATCGAGGATCAGGACTGAACCTCCGGCCACGAGGGCTCGGGCCAGAGCCAGCCGCCGGCGTTGACCGCCTGAAACCTGGGCTCCGGCTTCGCCGATTTGTGTGGCCAGACCGTTGGGAAGTGTGGCCACCCAGGAGGTCAACTGCGCCAGGTCCAGTGCCCGGTCGGATCTCGTCGTCGGTGGCGTCCGGGTCGGCCCAAGGCGACGTTGGTCTTGATGGTTCCGGCAAACATCCGAGCTTCTTGATCGACCAAAGCGAAGGCGTGTCGCACCTCGTTCTGGGCCAGCTCGGTGACATCGATGCCACCGACGGTGGCTCGACCGCTGTCCAGATTCCAATAGCGCAGTAAGACGTTCACGATGCTGGTCTTGCCCGACCCGCTCGGACCCATAATGGCCACGGTCTGTCCCGCTTCGATCTCCACATTGACGTGGTCCAAGACGACAGGAAGGTCCGCCCCGTAGCGAAGACAGGCAGCCTCGAGGACGACGGCGGGCGGATGATCCTCCGGCATTGGTCGAGGCGACTCGTGGTCGACGACGGGGATGGCCACATCGTCCAAGGCGAGCAGTCGGCGACCTGCTTCGGCCACATCACGTCCCCGGGCCGCCGCGGTGGCCACGGCGGGGATCGACTCGAAAGCGGCAAGGGCGGCCAGGGGGAGTGCGGCCAGCCATACCGGATGGAGGTGGTGGGTGTGGACAGCGCTCACGGCGGCCACGGTGACGCCGACAACGGCCGTGCCGATACACAGAACCAAGACGGCCGACGCCATGCCGCTGAGTGTCGCTTGACGTCGAGCAATGCGGGTCAGGGTGGCGTCCGTCTCCTCCATCTTGTCCAACACCACCTCCTGGTGGCCAAAGGCCAAGAGATCGGCCGCACCTTGTACGAGATCAACGACCTCTGAAGCCAGCTCAGCGCGCAACCTCCCGGCCTCGCCGCTGCGATCACTGGAGCGCCGAGCGATGAATGGCGGCACCGTCAAGCCGATGATCAGACTGAGACCGAGGATGAGACCAGCGCGTGGGAAGAATGAGGGCCACGACGACCGTGCACAGCACGGAGGCCAACATCGCCACGGTGACCGGAATCAACGTGCGGAGATAGAGATCCTGCAGGGTGTCGACATCGTCAATGGCTCGGTGCAAGAGATCGCCACTTCGCCACTGCCGCCATCCTGCCGGTGTGCGTGGCTCCAAGCGGTTGTAGAGCCAGACCCGCCATCCGGTAAGGGCTCTGAAGGCGGCGTCGTGTCCAACTAAACGCTCGGCGTAACGAAGTGGGGCCCGGATAAAGGCCATGACCTCGACGATGGCGAGAATGCCGGCGATGGCACCCAGGCCGGGTCGCATGGCGGCACGATCGACCAACCACCCTGAGCCGGCCAAGAGCCCGAGCGTGGTGGCCGCGGCCAGCAGACCTAGGAGTGCAGCCAAGGCGAGGCGAGCCCAGGGTGGACGGGGGTGGCTGAGGAGACGAATGAGAACTCTCATAGCGCCACCACTCGGTCGATCTGGGCCACCAACTCTGGTCGGTGCGCCACGACGACGACCGTTCGCGGGGCCATCCACTCCGAGAGGGAGGCTCGCAGTTGGATCTCAGTGGCCTGGTCGAGGTGGCTGGCTGGTTCGTCGAGCAAGATGACCGGGGCCGGTCGCAGTATGGCTCGCGCCAACCCCAATCGTTGCCGTTCACCGGCGCTGAACGTCAGGCCGTCTTCGCCCACGCGCGTCCCCAATCCGTCGGGGAGCTGATGACACATGTCGTACAGCGAGACGGCATCGAAGGGCGCGCCAGAGCGCGTCCTCGTCAGCGTTCGGGTCACCAAGGCGCAAATTGTCGGCGATCGATCCGGTGAAGAGGTGGGGACGTTGGGGTACCCAGCTCATTTGTTGACGCCAGTCGTGGGGTCGGTGGTCGCAAGGTCGAGATCGCCAATACGCACGCAACCGGCTTCGGGTCGGACAAAGGCCAACATGACACCGAGCAGGGTTGACTTGCCGACGCCTGATGGACCGGTCAAGGCCACGTGTTCCCCGGCCGCCACGTCCAGACTGAAGTCTCTCGAAGATGGGCTCGCCCCGATCGGGAAACGAACCCCAAGGTCGTGAAGGCTCAGGGGTAGTGCGCTCGGCGGTCTTGGCCGTGCCGCCCGCGGCCGCCACACGTTGGGGGTGCGGGTCAAAGTTGGGAGCAGGTGACCGCCGCCGGCTGATCCAGGATGCCGAGGATGCGCTCGGCCGCCTCTTGGCCCTCGGCACTGGCATGGAACTCGGCCCCGGCTCGTCGGAGCGGGAGAAAGACTTCGGGCGATACCAACAGGACCCCGAGAGCGACCGACAAGGTGAGATGACCCGAGAGAAGCCGAAGTCCGAGCACCATGGCCACCAAACCAACGCCGAGACCCGAGATCAGTTCCATGGCAAGCGCCGAGAGAAACGCGATGCGCAATGTCCCCATTGTGCTGGCGCGCAGTCCCTCCGTGGCGGCCGCCACCTCGCGGCGTCCTTGATCTTGGCGGCCGAATGCTCGCAGGGTTGGGGAGGCCTTGGATGAGTTCTAAGAAACGAGCCGAGAGCGAAGAGAGTCGGCGCCATTGACGGCTCGTGTGCTCAGCGGCTGCCCGGCCGAAATAGATCATGGCGACCGGTATGAGGGCGACGAGTGCCAGCAGAATGAGAAGCGAAGCCAGTCGAGATAGGCCACCCAGGCCAAGACGCCGATCGGTACCAAAAGGCCAGGATGGCCTGGGGGAGATAACGGCCGAAATAGACGTTAGGGCATCGATGCCTCGAGTGGCGGTGATCGACAGCTCGCCGGCCCGCTGGTCGGCCAGCCAGGTTGGACCGAGGTCGAGGGTGTGGCGGAGCAGCTGACGGCGAAGCACCGACGTCACTGTGGCCGAGGTCCGGTGAGCGGCGGCCTCGCCCACGAAGAGCACACTGCGCGCAAAGGCAAACGCCGCCGCCAGTCCAATGAACAGCAGGCGTCATCTGTGACTCGGCGGTGTGGTGGAAGAACGAGCGACTGATGATCGAAGCGAGCAACGCGGCCTGAGCCACCACGCTGACCGCGCCACCGATACCGACCATGACCGCCACCACCAGGTAGCGCCGAGTGGCCCCAGCTCTGGCCGTCAGCCGAGGATCAATGAGACGAGGACCAGCCATCAGAAGGTGAAAGCTGAAGCCCTCAACGTGGATGGTGCTCCCGACCAGGCCGTTGTTCGAGGCTTCTCGGGCCACGTTGACATCGAACATCTGGGCCGAACATCGTCGATCGTCCGCAGTGACTGCCACCACCGCCACTCCGGACGGGTTGGCCGTCGTCGTAGGTCACGGTAAACGAAGCCACGGTGGCTGGGCCGTGGTAGTCGCTCGCCACCGTGGCCACTGGCGTAGCCAGGGCCGCTTCTTCCCCGAGATCGTCCAAGAGCGGAGGGCGGCCGTCAGGGCTCGCCGACCAGACGCCCAGTCCGGGTTTGGTCAGCATGCCGCACACGGTGGTGACGAGGCCGTGGAGCTCCGGTTCGCTGGCGGAGCTGCTCGGCCACGGCCACGGTGGACTGGCAGCACGAAGTTGTTGAATGGTCCGCCGGCGAACGCCATCCCGCCGGTCACCGTCGGCGTCCCGTAGAGGTCAAGTCCCAGCTCTCGCTGCTGCACCCGCACGGCGGACTGGGAAGCAGGAGTACACCTCTGTGATCTCAACCTCGTGCCGAGCGGTCGCCCCAGGCGGGCGGCCGCGGCCTGGCCCAAGACGGCCATGGCCGGCCACCGGTGGAAGAGCCGGCGTTGTGAAAGCGAGATGGCGTGATTGGCGTCCAACCCCACCAACGGAAAGACCCACCGGTCCGTCGATACGCGCGAAACGTCGGGCCGCTTCTGCTGAACACAAGAGCAGGGCTCCGCGGCTTGGTCGACCGTCCACTGGCTCATATGCCATTTGTTGTACGGGTAGGCCATCGGTCGATTGTCGGGTCCGGGCGTGGCGATGTCGGCGGCCGATCGCGGCCTTAGGGAAGGCTGCCCTCGGATTCTTCTGGGCCACCATGATTGAAGCGAGCCCACAATTCGCTCAAGGCCGCGACATGCTCCGCCGGCGTCTGTCCCTCGACCTGGGCCAGTGCGTTGTCGATGATGGCGTACTGCTGCACTGGAGGCACCACGATGCCGGCGGCCAACTCGCTTTCTTCGAAGAAGTCGGGCTCTCGTGTCTCAGTGCGATCCGGGTTGGTCGTCGGAGTGAACTGTCTCGGTGGCGCCGGGCTTGCGGGCCCAGGCTCGTGCTTCTCCGCCGACGACCAGCGCCACGTCGCTTTCGCCGGCTGTGATGGCACGAAGTGCTTCATTGATAAGGGTCTGCTGTGGCACGCCTAACTCGGAGTAGATGGTGATCGCGTCGTTGGCGCCGATCTGGTCGGCGACTGACCGAGCTGGGTTGGTATAGGCCCAGCTGCCCTGAGGCACGGCAATACGATCAACGTTCGCCAAGAGATCGAGGGAACCGGCGTCGGCCCCAGCATGCAACGAGGCCTGTGCCATGAGTTCAGTCGGTTCGGCCGAGTCAGAACAGAGACCAACGCCAACCAGGACTGGATTTGGAGGGCTCACCGGGCAGCCAAGCGTCCGGCCGACTCGGGTCCTGCGAGAGCCGATTCCGCGCGCAGCGCTCGGAAATCGACGATTTGCGGGCCAAAGAGCAGCGCTCGTCGGAAGGGACATGGGCCAGATGTTATGTGCTGGCCTAACGTGGTCCGATGGGCGAGACCACGGCTGATTTGTTGGAGGACTTCACCAAGGACACGTTCTTGGCCGAAGGCAAGGAAAGGGTGGTGTATCGGATTGGTTCCGGACCTGCCGTGATCGTGATTGCTGAGATTCCTGGCATCACACCCTTGGTGGCCCAGTTTGCCCGCAAGGTTTCTGGCCTGGGCTTAACCGCCGTTCTTCCCGTGCTCTTCGGAACGCCCGGAAAGCCAAATTCGGTTGGCTACGCCCTGTCCTCCATCGGCCCGGCCTGCGTCAGTCGGGAGTTCACCAACTTTGCTCTCGACAAGACAAGTCCCGTAACGACCTGGTTGCGGGCGTTGGCCAAGTCTGAGTTCGAACGGTGCGGTGGCCCCGGTGTTGGCGTGGTGGGCATGTGTTTCACGGGTGGCTTTGCCTTGGCCATGATGGTCGACGACTTCGTCGTGGCACCTGTACTCAGTCAACCGTCGTTACCCTTCCCGGTTGGCAAGGCCCGCAAAGCGGCACTGGGTATCTCGAACGCCGATCTTGTCAAAGTAAAAGAACGGGTTGCTGACGGCACGTGCGTGCTTGGGCTTCGGTTCACCGGAGACCCATTTTGCTTTCCCGAGCGCTTCGAAACGCTGCGCCAAGAGTTGGGTGATGGGTTTATCGCGGTTGAGCTCGATTCGTCGCCAGGCAACCCTTACGGCCATCCGAAAAATGCCCACTCGGTGTTGACGGAACATCTCCAAGACACTGAAGGCACGCCGACTCGGGCTGCGTTAGACCAAACGCTCGACTTCTTTCGGGATCGTTTGCTGGTCTAGGCCATTGGTCGCCATTTAGCGCCCTGTATCGAATCGGCCGCCCCGTCGCACGACGAGGTCGACCTCGTCGACCGGGGTGAGATGGCCGGCACCACAACGCAGTTCCGTTCGCACAGCTTCTCCGCAGTCGCGGTGACGGAGTTCGACGCCGGCTGGTCCTTCCCACCGGTCACCCCATTCCATGAGGGCGACCAGCACAGGGAAGAATTCGCTGCCCTTCTCGGTCAACTTGTATTCCTGGCGCGTCCGTTGTCCGGGTTCTTGATAGGGCTGGCGCGTCAGCAGTCCTTGCTCCACCATGTCGCGCAGCCGGGCTGCCGCCACAGGCTGGCTGATCCCGACTCTTTCGGCGAAATCGTCGAAGCGGGTCGTGCCGTAAAAGGCCTCTCGAAGGAGGAGGAAGGTCGATCGGGTATCGATCACATCGATGGCTTTGGCGATGGGGCAGTGGCTGGCCTGCCAGTCGCTCCTCGGATTCAGTCGGCCGGTGAGGCGGATCGTTGTGTTCATAGGGATGCATCATAGCTGACTTGTGTCTACCTAAGTTAGCTCCTAAGGTGTCCACCATGGCAGCGACCTCGCAACAGCTTTCGACCAAGGGTCACGACGGATCTCGGGGGTCGGCTACACCTCCCGGACTGGTACTGGCCATTGTTTGCACCGGGGTGGTGTTGGCCAGCCTCGATCTCTTTATCGTCAACTTGGCCTTGCCCGATATTGCACGGGATTTTGGCCATGCCAGCGTGGCGCAGCTCTCATGGGTCCTCAACGGCTACACCATCGTCTACGCCTCGTTACTGGTGTTTTTCGGGCGCTTGGCTGACCGCCATCGACGCAAATACGGCTTTCTGCTCGGGGTGGCTGTTTTCACTGCTGCATCCGCCGCCTGTGCGCTGGCGCCCAATGTCGGAACCTTGGTGGCCTTCCGACTGATTCAGGCCACTGGAGCAGCCCTTCTCACACCCACCTCGCTCAGCTTGGTCTTGGCCGCCTATTCGCCCGAGAAGCGGGGCGGTGCGGTTCGAACGTGGACCGCCGTAGGCGGGGCGGCCGCCGCACTCGGTCCCGTGGTTGGCGGCCTTTTGATTGCGGCGAGTTGGCGTTGGATCTTCTTGGTCAACGTACCGATCGGCCTCCTGGCCATCGTCGTTGGTTGGATGAAACTCCCCGATGCGCCCGGCCACGACGTACCGCGGCCCGACGCCCTTGGGGTCGGTCTTGTCACGTTGGGCGTTGCCGCCCTGTCCTTTGGACTCGTCAAAGGCGGGGACTGGGGTTGGGGCTCGGCCACGACCGTCGTCGTGTTGGCTGTGGCCGCACTGCTGCTCCTGGGCTTTGTGGTGCACTGTCTGAAAGCACGCAATCCCTTAGTTGAACCGGCGCTGTTCAAAACGTCAGGCTTTTCGGGGGCGACCTTCGTGGCCGGCGTGTTCTCCGCGGCCTTCGGCGCCATGTTGTTGTCGATTGTGCTGTGGTGTCAGTCGGTCTGGGGTTGGTCAGCTCTGAAAACCGGTTTGGCCGTGGCCCCTGGACCTGTCATGGTGCCGATCTTTGCCTTCTTAGTGGCGGGACGGCTCATCGCCCGATTCGGGCCAGGTCGGGTTATCGCTATGGGTTCGACCATCTTTGCGGCCGGTGTGGCCTGGTGGGCCCTCGCCGTTGGCCTCGAGCCCGACTATGTCGGCGCCATGCTTGGCGGCATGCTGTTGACCGGAGTCGGGGTCGGATTGACCTTGCCCACGATGATGTCAACGGCGTCCTCGTCGCTTCCAGCTCCGTCATTCGCCACCGGATCGGCTGTGGTCAACATGATTCGACAGATGGGTTTGGCCATTGGCGTTGCCGTCTTCGTCGCCGTCATTGCCACTCCCATCTCGCCGAGCCAGCAGTTAGCTGCATTTCAACGGGGCTGGTGGGTCATTTCGGCCATTGCACTGGCCAGTGTCATACCGGCTCTGATCTTCCTGCGTCGTCGAGCACCGGTGGCTGCTTGACTGCAGAAGAACTTCGCTTGGCCGGTGACCGCCGCCTTTCGGCCGTCGGGCTTGGCGCGGTGCGCAGTCATGGCGGTCGGTTACCGTAGCCCCGACGTCATACAACGGTCACGGTCCGACGTTGCCACCATAGGAGCACCTATGTCCGCATCACCCCCCAATGTGTTGTTGATCGTCACGGACCAGCACCGTTACGACCACACTGGCTTTGGCGGTAACCCAACCGTCGCCACCCCGTATCTCGACGCCCTGGCCCGGCGCTCAACGTCTTTCACCGATGCTTTTGCGGCCAATCCAATCTGCATGCCCAACCGTGCCACCATCATGACGGGTCGCATGCCTTCAGCGCATGGGACGCGAACAAACGGGCTTTCGCTCGACTGGGATGCGGCAACTTTTGTTCGCCAGCTCCGACGAAAGGGCTATCGCACTGGCCTGGTAGGAAAAGCCCATTTTCAGAACATGGGCCTGGGTCAGCCCTTGGTTGATGTCCTGCGCGGGAACTGGGCCGAGCGGAGACGCCGTCGAGGCCCGATGGGACGACGGCTGGGACCTGCTCGAAAACGACGACCGCTATCGAGCAGGCGAGGTTCAGCTCCCAGACGATTTCTATGGGTTTGAGCACGCTGAGTTCACGGTCGGCCACGGTGATCAGGTCAGCGGCCACTATGTCCGTTGGCTGATGGACCAAGGTATCGATCCCGCGGTCAGCCAAGGTCCGCAACCTGGGCGCCCCCAGTTCGAGGGTTGGTGGCAGATCTGGCAGCCCGTGCTACCGGCTGAGTTGCACCCAACGGCCTACGTCGGCCTTCGAAGTCGCGCCTTCATTGAGGAAGCTTCCACGCATAGTCGGCCGTTCTTCTTACAGTGCTCGTTCCCTGACCCGCATCATCCGTTTACTCCACCCGATGACTACTGGTCGATGTACGACCCAGCTGACATCCCATTGCCTCGGACCTTTGACGATCCTCACACTCATTCAATGGCCCATCTCAAGGCCTGGCGTTCCACCCGAGGGGCCAAACCTCCGGCCATTCCAGTGTTGCCGTTCTCACCGACCGAAGAGATATTTCGCCAGGCCGCGGCGAAAGAGTTCGGCGCCATTTCGTTCATTGACGACACCATTGGCACCATCATCGAAACGCTCGCAACCACAGGGCAGGCCGACAATACGGTCGTCATCTTCACCAGCGACCACGGCGAAATGTTCGGCGATCACGGGCTCATGTTGAAGGCAGCGATGCACTATCGTCCGGCTCTTCGCGTGCCGCTGCTTATCTTCGATCCGAGCAATCCAACCGGCCAGTCCAGCGATTCCTTGGTGGGGTCGATTGACATAGCGCAGACCGTTCTGGAAATGACTGGCGCCGCGCCCTTTGAGGGCATGCAGGGATCGAGTTTGGTGCCGGTGTTGGCCGATCCCACCACCACGGTGCGCGATCACATTGTGGTCGAAGAGGACGAGCCCTTCGATCTGGCTCAACTGGGCGGGCCGTTGCGTATGCGCACTCTCATCAGCCCCGGCTCGCGTCTTTCGATCTACCGGGGGAGCGAAAACGGGGAGATGTTCGACTTCCTCGAAGATCCCGATGAGATGGAAAACCGTTTTCACGATCCTGAGCGCCGATCAATACGGGGCGACCTCTTTGAAGCGCTCGCCCGAGAGTTGGCCGATCTCGATGACCGCGGCAATACGCCCACGTTTATGGCGTAGTGAACGACCATCTGATCTGGTGAATGTTGTATGAGTGATCCCGATCTGTTGGCGGCCACAGTGGAGCAACTCCGCCGGGCTGGCTGTGTGGCGGCCGAAGAGGAAGCAGCCGAACTCATTGGATGCACCAAGGGCGGCCGCGACCGCTTACCGGCGTTGATCGAGCGTCGATGCCAAGGCGAACCACTGGCGTGGTTAGTGGGAGCAGTTCAGTTCTGCGGGGTGACGGTGAAGGTGCATCCAGGCGTTTACGTGCCGCGCTGGCAGAGCGAGCCCTTGGCGTTGGCCGCAGTCAAGCATCTGCCATCTGAGGGATTGGCGGTGGATCTCTGCACCGGGTCGGGTGCGATCGCCCTTGTCATGGCGGATCGACGGCCCAAGGCTCACGTGGTGGCAACAGAGAACGAGCCGCTGGCTCGGGCCTGCGCTCGTGACAATGGTGTGGAGGTCTACGCCGGTGATCTCTCGGCCGGACTGCCGCTTCAATTGGTCGGGAGCTTCGATGTCGTCACGGCCGTGGTGCCGTATGTGCCAACGGGCGAGCTCAGACTGCTGCCGCCCGACACGCTGCGCTACGAACCGCTAGGAGCCTTAGATGGCGGTCAGGACGGGATGGTGTTCTTGCATCGAGCAGCGTTGGAAGCAGCTAGGTTGCTTCGCCCGGGCGGTGTGCTCCTTCTTGAGCTAGGTGGCGACGAAGCGGACCGGCTGGCCCCAGCGCTCGCCGAGCATGGATTCAGCCCGGTTTCGAACCTCTTCGATGACGAGGGCGATCTTCGCGGCGTTGTCTGTCATAGAGCGAAGCGCGGTACTCGCCAGCGCCAGGCATAATCGACCCATGGGTAAGCCCGTCAATAAACCGGTTCTGATCGTCGTCCTGGCCGTTCACGCCCTGTTCGTCGCTCTTACGTGGCGAGATATTCAGCGTCGGCCCACCGCGCGCATCCGCGGCGCCAAGACGGGATGGAGGATCGCCAGCGCCGTGAACACGATCGGTTCGCTGGCCTACTGGACCGTGGGGCGTCGCTAGATGCAACCGCTTCGGTACTCCATCAACCTCACCTTGGATGGGTGTTGCGATCATCGGGTCATCCCGCCCGACGAAGAGTTGCATCGTCATGCAGCCGAGATCCTCGGCCGAGCCGATGCTCTGCTCTTTGGCCGAGTGACCTACGAAATGATGGAGGCAGCCTGGCGGGTGGGGGCACCGACCGAACCCAGACCTGATTGGATGGAACCCTTCGCCCAAACGATCAACGCGGCGAAGAAGTACGTCGTGTCGAGCACCTTGGAGCGGGTCGATTGGAACGCTGAACTTGTGCGTGGGGATCTGGGCGCAGCGGTTCGACAGCTGAAGGAGGAGTCAGGTCGGGGACTGTATGTGGGTGGCGTGGAACTTCCAATGGGTTTGGCTCAACTCGGCTTGATCGACGAGTACGAATTCGTGGTGCATCCCAGGCTGGTGGGCCACGGGCCGACGCTGTTCGCCGGGTTGTCGGAGATGGTTGATTTGCAGCTCGTCAATCGATTCGAGTTCGACTCGGGGGCGGTGGCGATGCGCTACGAGCCGAGACAGTAGCGATCGCATCTCCGCCCACGCAGCCAGCCGTCCCCCGCCGCCCCGGCAACAGATCAGCGGCTAACTGCGGAGTGCACCAACGAAGGTCAGAAACTCGTTTTCGCCGATGGTCTGCCACGCCTCAACCACGGGTGGGGGCATGTTGGCCGTCATGTTCTCTCGCTGCTCGTCGTTCATCTGTTCTCGGATGAGCCCCAAGATGAGCCAGATGTTGTCGCCCGTAAAGGTTTGAATGCCGTGCATCGGCAGCCGGCCCCACTCTTCGGCCGTGAGGTGTTCTGCCACGATCGGCAACAGTTCGGCCTCTTCTTCTTCGAGGTGCGATATCAGTCCATTCTTCACCTCTTCCAACCGTCTGAGCGACTCGGCCGCACCTTCAGGATCGGCGGTCAGAGCCCAAGCCGTGATGGCCTGGTCGGCGTCCAAGGCGGGCTGGTGAACGAGTTCGTGCTGTCCACCAACGCGCTTTGCGATGGCGGCATCCTCGGCGTTGCAACGCTCAAGGAGCAGCGGCGTCACCAGAAGGTCTTCCCCGGCATGGTGGCCCTTCAACAGCGCCAAGACATTGAAGTAGTAGGAGCCGACCAAGGCAGATCGTTCGGTGTCGCCTGGTGCAACGCCACCGATGTAATGAGGGCCATCGGCAATGGCATCTCGAAAGACCTGGTGCAGCCGTGCCATGTCGGAGGTGTCTGGCTTCGACTGAGACTTCTCGGTTGCATCACTCACGGGTGAAGTGTCTCCTCAATCCGGTCCATCTTGGGCTCGGTGTGAATAGTCGGTTCAAATTACGTCGCCGAATAGGCGTTGTCCGCCTTTTGGTGGCCACATTCTGACTCAGAGTCGACGCGCTCTCCACAGATCGGCACGAAAGCCGACGTCGACGGTGACGTCGCCTTCGACCCCGAGGGCATCGCGCAGCAAGCGGCGAGCCGTGTCGAAGAGATGGTCGCGACTGGCATCGTCCAAAAGCACGACCCAGCTGAATGTCCCGAGGAGTCCGATGAGCTCGTCGGCGTTGAAGGGCACGTCCCAGTAGATGGCGTGTGACTCGGGCTCATCGAACGGTTGACCGGGCGTGATCCTGAGCGTCTGATCGATACCGTTCGGATTGTCGATCATGCCGGCCAGTCCGCTCCCGCCCACCGTTGTCGACTCGGACGACAGAAGCGCTCGAGCCTGTGTGATGAACGCGCCATCGGGGTCTGGGCCGCTCCAGACGATTCCGAGCACGCCTCCGGTCACGAGTACTCGGCCCACCTCTTGCAGCGTCTGTGCTGGGTCCATCCAATGCCAAGAGGACGAGGCCAAGACGGCATCAGCGCTGGCGTCAGGCAGAGGAATGTCCTCGCCTCGCCCGGCCAGCGCTCGTGCCTCCGGGACGGCATCGGCCAATACGGCTCGCATCCGATCGTCGGGTTCAACGGCCACGACGGTATCGGCCTTCGGTAAGAGAAGGCGAGTGAGCGCTCCGGTCCCAGCACCAAGATCGACCGCCGTGCCGACTCTTGCCGGTAGCAACCATTCAACCGTTGCTGCCGTCGGACCGGTCCGGTAGCGCTCGTAGTCCGCAGCGATTGCACCAAAGCTGCTGGCTCTCGCCGCCTTGACCTCTGGAGCCAGAGACGTTGGGGCGGATTCGCTGTCTTCGCTCATCTTTTGCGACGCTAGTCAATAAGGCCGTATCTCGCCTTCTCACTCGCACTCGATGACGACGGGGCGGCGAACCGACACGTGCAAGCAGTTGGCCGCCTTGAGCTCCCGTTGCCCTCCACCCATTTTCGGCCTACCTTGCCGGGACCACGAGGATGTTCTTGCAAAAGCGGTGGCTGACGGTGAGCCGGCCTATAGGCGGGATTCTGTCCAGTTCCGGAGAACCTGTGTGACCATCCATCTATGCGGCCTACCTGAGGACTGCTCTCCCCGAAGAGAGGGCGGGCGGGCAACCCATGTCCCACGCTTGGCCTTGCTCCGAGTGGGGTTTGCCGAGCCGAATCGGTCACCCGATCCGCTGGTGCGCTCTTACCGCACCGTTTCACCCTTACCTGTGCGGACCGAAGCCCGCCATCGGCGGTCTGTTTTCTGTGGCACTTTCCTGCGAGTCACCTCGACTGGCCGTTAACCAGCACTCTGCCCTGCGGAGTCCCGACCTTCCTCAACACAGTCGAGCTGTGCTGCGGTCACCCAGCCGACTCACCGTCGCCACCAGTGTGACAGGTGTTCAAGGTCGTGTCGCCCTCTCGGTAGGGTGTCGACCATGTCGCTCAGCCTCGACAGCGAGGCCCTCTCCATCGCCCAGCTCTACGGCGAGATTGAAGCCGCCCTTTCAGCGGCCTTCCCGCGTTCTCGCCGGGTCTGGGTACGAGGTGAGATCCAAAGCGCGTCGGATCAGACGGGCAAGTCCGGTCACTGCTATCTCGACCTCATCGATCCCGAGAACTCCGGGACGAGGGGGGCGCCAGCGTTGAAGGTCAAGTGCTGGCGGACCACTTGGGGGCCGCTGCGAGCCACGCTGGCCCAACAAGGCGTCACGCTTGAGCCGGGGATGGTGGTGTCGATCAGAGGGTCGATTGACTTTTACCGGCCGAAAGCGGAAGTGGGCTTTGTCTTGGCCGAGCTCGACGTCACCGCCCTTCTGGGTCGGTTGGCGGCCCAACGGGCCGCTTTGATCAAAGCACTTCAGGCTGAAGGTCTCTTGGAACGCAACCGAACCATCGCTGTGCCAGCGGTACCGCTCCATATTGGTCTGGTCGGGAGTCCGGGCACCGAGGGCTATCGGGACTTTCTTGGGCAACTCACTTCGGCCGGGTTCAGTTTCAAGGTTGATGTCGTACCGGTCAAGGTGCAAGGAGCACAGGCCCCGAGAGCAGTGGCCAATGCCATTCGACAACTTTCGGGTTGTGATGTGGTAGTGGTCGTGCGAGGCGGGGGATCAAAAGCTGATCTGGCCGCCTTCGATACCGAAGTGGTAGCTCGAGCCATCGCTACCTCGCCGTGTCCGGTGTGGACTGGCATTGGTCACACCGGCGATGAATCAGTCGCTGACTTAGTGGCGAACCGGTCGTTCATCACGCCAACGGAGTGTGGGCACCAGCTGGCCGTGACGGTGGCGGGGTGGTGGGCCGACCAACGTTGCTGGTCCGAGTGACGTGGTTGGTCGGCGGGCGCTCGAGGTGTTGGCCGAAGAGTTTCACCGCGACGCCCTGGTGCGAGGTCGGCTGGCCAGTACGGCCCGTCACCAGCTCCGGTTTCACCGCCAGCGCCTTGGGGCCAGCGCCTCCATGCTCGTCCGCAACGGCCCCTTCGCCATCGAGGCCAGTCATACGCATCTGGCGACTCGAGCCGCTCGGTTGGCGCCCCTTTCGTTGGGCCATATCAGCCGAGAGTCCGATCGCCTGGCCTCATGGCGTCGACTATTGGCGGCCTACAACGTGGATCGCCAGTTGGAGCGGGGCTACACCCTCACGCTCGATGCCGACGGTCGGGCGTTGCGTAGCGTGGCCGAACTCGCGGTCGGCGCCGAAGTTGTGACTCGGTTCGCCGATGGCACGGCGCGATCGACGTTGACGGAACTGCAAACAGAAAAGAGGGCCTGATGGCCAGAGACAATGACGCTGGCGACATTGCGGTCGACCAGTTGAGTTACACCGAAGCCAGCCACGAGCTGGACGAGATCGTTGCCTTTTTTGAAAAGCGCGAGGTTGATGTTGACCTTTTGGTGGCGCGACTCGAGCGAGCGACGGCAATCGTGGACGAGCTCGACCGGCGCTTGCGTCGGACACGAACGCAAGTTGAAGAGTTGGTACCTCGACTCGAGCGAGCGGTCGATAGTTCTGACGATCGAGAGGAAGCCGACGAAGATCTCGACGACGACGGCGCGGTAGATAATGGCAACGATGACGAGAGCCCAGGACTGTTCTGATGAACGACCGCTTGTACTTTAAACAGTTGCTCTCGGGTCGCGACTTTGCCCGAGACGAGATGGTGGCCCGTCAGATGGTCAACTTCGCCTATCTCATTGGCGACCGTGAGACGGGCGAAGCACTTATCGTCGATCCGGCTTACGCCGTTGGCGAACTGCTCGACGTGCTGGCAACCGACGACATGCGGTGCACGGGCGTCTTAGCGACGCACTACCACCCCGACCACGTGGGCGGCGACATGGCCAGTTGGTCCATTGAAGGCATCGCCGCCTTGTTGGACGTGGTCCAAGTGCCGATTCATCTGCAGCACGAAGAACTGCCCTGGGTGGAGCGGACGACTGGTGTCGGCGCCTCACATCTGGTGGCTCATCACAGTGGCGATGTGGTGACGGTAGGCCAGATCGAAGTCGAACTCATCCACACTCCCGGCCATACACCGGGCAGCCAGTGCTTCTTGGTCGACGGACGACTTGTCTCGGGCGACACCCTCTTTTTAGATGGCTGCGGCCGAACGGATCTGCCTGGCAGCGATCCCGAGGCCATGTACGAATCTCTGACGACACGACTGGCCCGGGTACCCGACGACGCCATTTTGTATCCCGGTCATCTCTACTCGCCCGAGCCGTCCGCCTCAATGGGTGAACACGCGTCAGCACAACTTTGTCTTTCAGCCTCGCAACGCTGATGAGTGGATGGCCATGTTTGGCCATGGGTGAGCCACTGCCGCTCGACGGCACCGTTGTCATCGTTGGAGCGGCCCTGGCCGGGCTGCGGGCGGCCGAGACCCTTCGGAGTGACGGCTTTCGTGGCCGTCTGGTCATGGTGGGGGAGGAGCAGCACTTCCCCTACGACCGACCGCCGCTCTCGAAGCAGATCCTGAACGGCAAGTGGCCGCCAGAAAAGGCCATGTTGGCCGACCGCCAAAAGCTCGATGAACTTCGCATTGAACAGTGCTTCGGCCATCGGGCCACCGCGCTGGATGCCGCGGCGCGCCGCGTTGAGATCGACGATGGCACGGTCATCGATGCCGATGGAGTGGTCATCGCCACGGGGTCGCACCCTCGACGTCTGCCGGACACCCAAGGGGTGAAAGACGTCATGGTGTTGCGCACCTTGGACGACAGCACTCGACTGCGCGATCGCCTGACCGAGATCGGGCCGGGGGCGCGATTAGTTGTCATCGGGGCCGGTTTCATCGGAGCTGAGGTGGCATCGACCGCGGCCGAACAGGGCTGCGTCGTCACTGTCATCGAAGCCCTGGATGTGCCGCTCGAGCCGATCGTTGGCGCCATGGTGGGCGCGGCCTGTGGTGCACTTCATGCCGACCACGGGGTTGATCTGCGTACGGGTACCGGAGTGGCATCGGTGTCGAACTCGGCGAGCTCGGTTGTTGTCACACTGACCGACGGCTCGGTGATTGACGGCCGATCTTGTTGTCGTTGGCATCGGCGTGGTGCCGGCGGTCGATTGGCTCGAGAGTTCGGGTTTGACCATCGACAATGGGGTGGTCTGCGATCATGCACTTTTCGCGGCCGACGGGGTTGTGGCGGCCGGTGACGTGGCCCGTTGGCAGTGGCGCCATGACGGTCAAGAAGAGATGGTGCGCATCGAGCACTGGCAGGTCGCGGCGGAAGAAGGCGTGGCCGCGGCACGGAGTTTGCTGGCCGGCCGCCGCCAGGCCGAGGACTTCAATCCGGTGCCGTACTTCTGGTCTGACCAGTTCGGCATTCGCATCCAGGTTCTGGGCCGACCCGGTCCACACGACGAACTTGCCATCGTGGCCGGTTCGATTGAGGAAGGAAAGTACGTCGCCCTTTATGGGCGAGCCGGACGCCTGCGCGCCGTATTGGGGGTTTCAAAACCCCGCCAGCTCATGGGCTTTAGACCGCTACTGGTTGACGGCGCGAGTTGGGATGAGGCCCTGGCTCATCTGGAGGCGTAACGGTCCGTTTCGGGGGGCGCAGCTCATGGGCCGCCTTGGCGTAGGCGGCTTTGGTCGCCGGGTCAGGTTCGACGCCACCAAAGGCGGCGCGCTCAGCTGCTGCGGCCAAGGTTGATGGACTCGGTACGGGACGCGCCTCATCAGTCCAAAGCGCATCGAGTGCAAATCCGAGCGACGACAACGTCTGCCTTGGTACCTTCTCGATCCCACCTCGTGCGGCAGCATGTTCCAACTCTCGGGTCATGCGAGCAGCCCAGGTGCGTGGGGCCAGACGCTGGTGACGCCACAGGGCGTAGAGGGCTCCAAAGACAGCCAGGGCGAGGGCGAGAGGCACCAAGGGCAGTCGGCGCAGGCCGTCTCCGATGTCGTGGGTCAAGACTGATCCCGGTGTCGGATTGGCCAAAGGGACATGAGCCGTCGGGTCAAAGTTCTGCCAGCCGTAACCGGGGAACCAGACCTGCACCCAGGCATGGGCGTCTTTGGCCTGGACGTCGTAGAGATCAGTGATGGGGTTGTACGGCCCGGGCACATAGCCGGTCGACTCGCGGCTTGGAATACCGAGCGTGCGCAACATGACGGCGAGTGACGTGCTGATCTGTTCGCAGTACCCCTTGCGGTTGCCGAAGAGGAACTCTTCGACCGTGTCTTGGCCCGCAGCGAGCGGAGGGATATTCGTGGTGTAGTGGGTGTGAGTGCCGATCCACGCCTCCAATTCGGTGACTTTTTCGTAGTTGTTGGTGGCGTGGGCCGTGATTCGTTTGGCCAACGCGGCCACGTTGGCATACGGATTGTGGGCCGGTAACTGGGTGTAGCGAGCCTGGTCAGCCGGACTCATCTCGTCGCCCGGCGAGTTCTCAGGGGTGGCGGCGGACAGTTGGGCCGCCGTGGCCGTGCTGAGAAAGGACTCCACGGTGTAGATCGAACCCGGCCCCATTGTCGTACCGGCCCTGATGGTGCCCTCGCCCGAGACGAAGATTCGGCTGGCGGGAAACCAGACTTGCGCGGCGTTACCGGCGTGGAAGACCAAGTTCGGTCCGGCCACGGCCAGATAGAAGGTCTGAATATCGGTACTGCCGGACGACGTGTCGGTACCGGGCTCCACTGGGACGCTGAACGGCGGTCCCACATTGAGGGCCTCGAACTGCTGGCTCCCGTCGGACGGCTTGGTCTCGATCCAACTGCGGCCGTTCCAGTTGTTGAAGGTCTCGGCCGTCCAAAACGAAGGCCTGTCAGCTCGCACCCGCATCACCACTTGGTTACCGAGGCTGCCTCTGATGGCGGTATCGAGGGGACCGGCGAAACCGAGGAATCCGCCGACTCGTGTTTGACCATTTGCGCTCCCGGCATGCACCGGTTCGGACCCGCTGGCCCCTCCGCCCACCAGGCCACCGGCCGGCCCGAGGTCAACGTCATGAGCCACCGATGAGGGAAAGACGAGTGCGGTCGAGGCGTGTGGCGCGGGCAGGAGGGCGACGACGACCACCGCCACCACCGTCACCGCCATGGCCGCCACCACCACCGTGCGCGCTCGGGTTTTGCCACCGCCCGACATAGATCCCCACATGGCCAAGAGACCGACGAAGCCAATGACCGACCAGAGCATCACGAAGAAACCAAATCCCGACGATTCGGCCTGGGCCGCGGCCACCGCCATCAAAGTGGCTGATCCGGCCAGGGAGAAGCCGAGGTCGCGACGTGACGGTACGTCGAAGGAGTGCGTGACCTGGATCCAGGTGAACAAGATGGCGAGTGGTCCTTCGACCGAGCCGAGATTGCCGGCTGAGGCGTGGCCGGACACGGTTGGGATGAACCAGACAAAGGCGCCGATAGTGGCCACGGCCAAGATCAATTTGAGCCACGGCAGGGGATTTGCTCGCCGCCAATAGGAGAAGAAGTTGCCGACAATGGTGAGGACGATGGCCGGCAGGGCCACTTCGGGCGGGAGTTCGCCTAAGTGCCAACAGGCCGCAATAGCCACCACCACCGACGCAGCCGAAGCCACGCGAAAGACAATGGACTCCTCGGGTTGCCCGGGTTGGTTGGCCCGTTTCACCGCCTCCATCAGCGTCACGGCCGCCGCCCCAGTTCTCGAAGCGGGAGGGTGCGGGCCAAGCGCCGACCGGCGTCGGGCACCGTGGTCACGGGCTCGCGATGGCTGCCGGTTGTTTCATCGGTGACGAGCACCACGCTGCGCCCCTGGCTGAGGAGTTCGGCCACCGTGCCGAGATAACGCTCGGCCACCCGATCGGCGTGATCGAGATCGCTCGGCAAGGCCACGTTCACCACGACCGGACTCGAGCGTGGCGCTTCCATCTCGCGGACCATGAGTTTGCCGGCGTGGGCCGTCGCGGGCCAGTGCACGTGGTGTCGAAGGTCGCCCGACTGGTAGCTGCGAACGCCCCGAGGCTCACCCACTCGGGCCTCGACTCGCCCCGTCTGCTCGCCCACGTGGCCGGCCGCTTGTCGGAGACCGGGATCGGGTAGTCCGACCTTGGGCGAGACCACGAGCGTGCGGGGAAGTTCGACCGTGACGATCTTGGTCCACCACAAGAGGCCAAACGGGGCGGCCGAGGCCAGCTGGAATCGCACGGCCGTGAGCTCACCTCGATGGTTCTCCACGATGGTGGCAGTTTGATGGTGACCGGGGCGTACCAGCACGGTCGGACCGGGTGGCACCAGAGCCGTGACGGCGAGTGGGGCGTTGGTGCGCACCTCCATCTGACTGGGTGTGGTGGCCAAGGCGTCGGCTTGGTTGGCCACCACGGCCACTCGGGCCCGCATGACGGCAAAGGCCGGAGCCACCAGGCCCACCGGCAAGAAGCCGGCCAAGAGCGCACCCAAGGCCTGCACCCAGCCCGAGCCGCTGTTGTGGGCCACGGCGGCCCATGCGCCCAGACCGAAGAGCGAGCCACAGACCGGCCCAGAGCGCTTGCGCGGGTCGCGGGCCGACGTTCCTCGAGCGGTCCGGCGCGCCCGTGCCGGCACCGGTTACGGCCTCGGTGCCGGAGTGGTGCGCAGTACCTCAGCCACCACGGCGTTGGCCGCATCCGCCGCCATCGATGACGAGTCGGTGGGCCAAGCTGGGCACGGCCATGGCCTGGATGTCGACTGGGCGAGACGTACTCGCGCCCGTAAAGAGCGCATGGGCCTGGGCCGAGCGCACCAGCGAGATGGAGGCCCGCGGGCTCGCCCCGAGTCGGACGGTGTCGGCCTGGCGGGTGGCCCGGGCCAAGGCCACGGCGTACTCGGCTACCGGTTCGGCCGGACAAGCATGCGACGGCTGGCCTCAATGGCCCCCGACCACTGGGTCAGGTGCAGACGGCCCCGAGCACGCCCAAGGCATCACGGCCGCCGTGGCGCAGCGCCAACTGGGTCTCGATGGCGGCGTCGGGATAGCCGAGCCCGGTCGAGAGCGAGAAACGATCGAGCTGGCTCTCCACCAGACGGGAAGGTGCCCATCTGGCCGATCGGGTTCTGGGTGGCCAGCACCAGGTGCGGGTGGGGCAAGGCCCAGGTCTCGCCGTCGACCGAGACCTGCTGCTCTTCCATAGCCTCCAACAGCGCCGACTGCGTGCGCGGCGGCGTGCGGTTGAGCTCGTCCAAGCAGCACCACGTGGCCGAACACCGGGCCCGGGTCGAAAGGCCCAGGTGTGGGTCTCTTGGTTGTAGACCGAGACGCCGGTCACGTCGGTCGGCAGACAGGTCGGGATGGCCCTGGACCCGAGAGAGGTCGGCGCCCAAGCGACACGGCCAGCGTCTTGGCCAGCACCGTCTTGCCCACGCCCGGCACGTCTTCGACCAAGAGGTGGCCCCCCGAGAGGGCGGCCACACGGCCACGGTCACGGCCACCGGCGCGCCCAGCAGCACCTGCTGCAGGTTGTGGTGGAGACCGTGGGCCATGGCCACGTAACTTGAGATGGGAGCGTCCCCGGGGGACGCCTGCGTCGTGGTGGTGGTCATTGCGCCCCTGACTCGCTCCCCAGAGACGCTACTGGCCACCAGGCCTGAACTGGGCAGCGTCTGGTTAAAAATCGATGCCGGAGAGCTCGGGGATTGTCTGCTCAGCCCGTCCTCTCGCCGTCAGCCAACGCTCTCGGCGGAGTCCTCGCTCACCTCCTCGGTCATGGTGGGCTCGAACGACGGCACGGGGGGAGAAGGCGGCCGCCACGTCGGACTCGTCGGCCCACAGTCCGACGGCCATGCCGGCCAGGAACCCCGCCCCCAAGGTGGTGGCCTCGACCACCGGGGAGATCTCGACCGGTCGCCCGATGGCGTCGGCCAGAGCCTCGACGAAGACGTCGTTGTCGCTCATGCCGCCGTCGATGCGCAAGGAGGCGATGTCGAGCCCGCTGTCGCTCTCGGCCGCCTCCAACAGGTCGGCGCCGCGATGGGCCACCCCTTCCAAAACGGCTCGGACCAGCTCGGGGCGACCGTGCCCCGGGTCAGGCCGAGCAAGGTGCCCCGGGCCCCGAAGTCCCAGACCGGTGTGCCGAGGCCGAGCAGCGCGGGCACGAACCAGACGTCGCCGGTGCTCGGCACTGCGCGCCGCCACGCTCGGCGGACTCCGCCGCGCTCTCGATGAGTGCCCAGGTCGTCGCGGAGCCACTCGACACAGGTCCCGGCCGACAGCATCACGGCTTCGACGCCCCACGTAGGCTGCCCCTTGCGCTGCCAGGCCACGATCGGAAAGGTGCCGGCCTGGCCCCGGGCCGTCGCGCGGCTGCCGATGGCTGGCTCACCGGTGCACTGGTCGAGCATGCCGCCGGTGCCGAAGGTGGCCTTGGCCAAACCCGGGCTGGGTGCAGCCCTGACCGATGAGCGACGCCTGCTGGTCGCCGGCCATGCCGCAGATCGAGGGTGCGCCGTCCAGAGCGGTCGGCCGGCCCGATGGCCACCGGTCGAGTCCACGATCTCGGGCAGCAGTGCGATCGGTATGCGCAGCACCTCCAAGAGCGCGCGGTCCCAGGCCGACGGTGTCGGCCTGCGACCAGGGCGGTGACGGCGGCGTTGGTGGCGTCGGTCACGTGCAGGCGGCCACTCCGAGAGGGTCCAGGCCACCCAGGTGTCGACGGTGCCGAAGCACAGTTCGCCGCCGGCCGAGCGGGAGCGATCGGGGTCGACCTCGTCCAAGATGGCGGCCAGCTTGGTGGCCGAGGCGTTGGGAGCCAAGCGGATGCCCGTCGGCTTGGAGGGCCAGGCAGGTCCCGACCGTGCGCAGGTCCTGCCAACCGATGCCGGGTGCCACCGGCCGCCGGTGCGGCGGTCCCACACAATGGTGGAGGCCCGCTGGTTGGCCACCCCGACGGCGTCCACCGGGCCGCCGTCGGCCAGCGCCCGTTGCGCCGTTTCGAGCACGGCGCTGCGCCATGCGCTCGGCGTCGAACTCCACCAGGCCGGGGGCGGGGGTGTCGGGCAGGGTCGGAGGTGGACGACGTTCGGTCACGGTGGCGTCGGGCCGCACGATGGCAGCGCGCACGCCCGAGGTGCCGACGTCGACCACCAGGACGCTCACGGCCAGGGCACCGGGCCGAAGGACGAGGCCAGCCCATCTTGCCCGGATTGAGAATGCCCGGTCGGGTCGAGGGCTGCTTGACGGCCTGGAGCACGCCAAGCCCTGGCCCAGGGCGTCGGCCAAGAAGCGCTGACGGTTGAGGCCGATGCCGTGGTGGTGGCTGATGGCGCACGTGTGTGGTTGCACGGCGTGGGTCACGGCGTCCCAGGCCGCCACGTAGTACTCCTCGCGGCCGCATCGTCGGCTCGGGCGTCCGGCAAAGGTGAAGTAGAGGCAGGCGCCGTCGGTGTAGGCGTGGCGACTGGTGGACCGAGGCGACCAGGGTGTCCTCGGCAGACGCTTCCAAGGCCGCAATGACATCTCGGTGCAGATCGGGCAGGGCGGCCCACGAGCCCGCCACCTCGGCCGTGTCGACGCAGACGCCGCCCCGCCACAGCGGAGCGAGGGCCGACACGTCGTTGCGGTGCGCCGAGCCAACGCTCCACCAGGGCCACATCGAGCGCTGTCGGTCTCGGCACTCCTCGTCGACCACCGCCATGGTGGCGGCCAGCACGTGCGGGGTCGGCCTCGTCCAGCACGATGAGCACGTTGGTCGTCGGCTTGGTCGAAGTTCCGGTCCGACTCGGTCTGCGTCGTAGAGGCGCAGCACGGCCGGCGTGGCCCCCCGACGGAGGATGCGGCGACAGGCTTCGAGCCCATCGGCAAAGGTGGCGAAGCCAAAGGCCCGGCGATCTTGGGCCGGGGGCGCCGGGTGGATGCGCAGGCGGGCCCGGGTGATGACCCCGAGCGTGCCTTCGCTGCCCACGAAGAGCTGGGTCAGGTTGGGACCGGTGGCGGCTCGCGGGCCCGAGGCCCTCGGTGTGGACGATGCGCCCGTCGGCCAGCACAACCTCCAACCCCACCACCATGTCCTCGATCTTGCCGTAGCGGGTCGAGTACTGACCCGCCCCCCGACAGGCCAACCAACCGCCCACGGTCGACAGATCCATGGACTGGGGCCAGTGCCCGAGGGTGTAGCCCGTGCCGACCTGGGCCAGAGCGGCTTCGAGATCGGGGCCGAAGATGCCGGCCGGTACGTCGGCGACCAGCGAGATCTCGTCCACGACCAGACCGGCCGTCAGCCCGCACAGGTCAAGGGCGACGCCGCCGAAGACCGGGACCGACCCCCCGCAGACCCCGCTGCGGCCGGCCATCGGGGTCACCGGTACGCCGTGGTGCGTGGCAGTGGGCCAAGACGGCCGACGTCTGCTCCGTGGTGGTCGGCCGCACCACCACGGCGGGACGAGCGGGCACCTGGCCGTCGGCCGCCCAGCCAATGGCCAGCGGCCACCAGTCCCGGCCCGCCTCGGCTCGGTCGCGTCGCACGCCACCGTGACCTCGGCCCCGGTGGCGGCCAGGAGTCTGCTCGCACCTCGTCACTGATCGAGACCGCGCCGCTCAGTGAATCGGTCGGTGAGTGGCGTCGGTGGCCCCATCGATCGGGGTGACCGGGGTCGGTGTGGTCATGGCATCTCCGAAACGTCGGCCAGGCCCGGCCTGGGCCAGTTCTTTCGCGGTGTGCGCACGAGAACGTGTCGATCTGCGTCGGCGCGCTCCTCGTCGGTCCAGCCCAGCTCGGCGCGCAAGAGAGCGGCCACGGCCGGGGCGGCCGTGATGCAGTTGTGGGCCTGTTGCAACACGGCTCGGGTGCGGCGAGCCAGCACGTCATCCAAGGTCGGGGCCATCTCGTGGCGGGCCGCGTAGACCACTTCGGCCCCGATGTAGGGCAGTCCCGTCGACGATGGGCTCGAGCAGCTCGGGCCGGTCGTCGGCGAGGGCTAAGCACCTGGGCCGCCTCGGTGCCGTAGCGGTGGGCCAAGTGTTCGGCCACGCTGGTCGTTCCGGGCGTGACGGTTCTTGGCCTTGTCTGCACGTCGCCCCGAGCAGGCGAAGGTCTTTGGTCACACAGCGGCGCGGGCCCGGACTGGTGGCCCAGTTGCTCCACCACGGCATCGACCGTGTCCTGGGCCATCTTGCGGTAGGTCGTGAGCTTGCCGCCGGTCACCGTCACCACGCCTTGCTTGGAGGTCGCCACCGTGTGGCGCCGTGAGAGATCCGAGGTGCGCTCGGAGACATGGCGGCCGTCGTCGGGTGGGGCCAGCAACGGGTCGCAGGCCGGCCCATACGCCAGTGATGTCGGCCCGAGTGAGTTCCGCCGTGGTCACGTTGTTGACGGCGTCCAACAGATAGTCGACGTCGTCGGGCGTACAGGCCGGGTCGTCGAAGGGGCCCTCGTACTCGGTGTCGGTCGTGCCCAGGTAGACCAAGCCACCTTCGGGCCACGACACCACGAAGATGGAGCGCTTGTCTTTCGGCACCGGAATGACGGCCGCGATGTCACAGGGCATACGTTCGGCCGGCACGGTGACGTGGACGCCCTTGGCCGGACGCAGGGCGTGCGGGTTGTCCCGCCGTCGAACGCCCGGACCTCGTCGGCCCAGACCCCGCTGGCGTTCACCACCACCTTGGCCGTGATGTCGAACGGGCTCGGCGCCGTCCGGTCGCACGGTGGCCCCGGTGACCTGACCCGACACTGTTGGTCACCATGCCTTGGGCCGTGACGTAGTTGGCCACCACTGCGCCGTAATCGAGCGACGCCGTGCGAGCGACGGTGAGGGTGAGGCGGGCATCGTCGGCCCGGGCATCGAAGTACAGAAACCCGGCCACCAGGTGGTCGGTCTTCAGTTTGGGCAAGTGAGCCAGGGCCTCGGCCTTGGTGACCCGCTTGTGGCGGCTGCCGATGCGGAAGCCGCCGGTCAGGTCGTAGAGCCACAGGGCGGTGGCGTAGCTGCGAGCCACGGTCTTCGACACCACGCCGTCGCTGTCCGAAGAGGGGGATGAGGAAGGGGAGCGGAGCCACCAGGTGCGGAGCGTTCTCAAGGAGCCGCTGGCGCTCGGCCAGGTTCTCGTAGACGAGTCGAATCTCTCGCTGTTGGAGGTACCGCAAGCCGCCATGGATCATCTTGGACGACTTGGACGACGTGCCCGAGGCGAAGTCGCCCTTTTCGACGAGGGCCGTTTTGAGACCCCGAGACGCGCGCATCGAGGGCCACTCCGACGCCAGTGATGCCACCGCCAATGACCAGGACGTCGAAGGGCTCGTCGGCCAGTCGCGCCAATGCGTCGGCGCGGTCGAAACGAGACATGCCGTTTAGCCTGCCACACGGGCTCGTCGGCGGCCAGGCCCAGACCCGGCCTCGGCAACCATCGGCGGTTGCCCCCAACCGTCGGATGCAACGACGGGTAAGCACAGGCGGCCGACAGCGGCCCCTGCGCTTTTTAACAATAGTTGTCAACTAACAACGCTAGGCGATAAGGTGCCTCCGGCATGCGCACTTCGGACGAACTGACCGAGCTCTATCGGGCCAACGGTCGCAAGATGACGGCACAGCGCCAGCGCATCTTCGAAGTGCTGCAGGGCAACGAAGCGCATCCGACCGCCGAGGTGGTCTACGAATCAGCCCGGGCCGATATGCCCACCATCTCGCTGAAAACCGTCTATCAAACGCTCAACGAACTGGCCGAGCTCGGCGAGATTGCCGCCCTCGATCTGGGCACTGGTTCAGTTCGCTTTGACCCCAACGTCGAGACCCCCCACCATCACCTGGTCTGCCGCAGCTGCGGCAAAGTCAGAGATCTGGATGTCGAGTTCACCGGTCTCACAGTGTCGCGGCGCCAGGCGCAGGGCTACGACGTGGCCAGCGCCGAGGTGGTCTTCCGGGGCCGCTGCGAGGAGTGCCAACAGATCTCTGCCACAACAACCACGTCCAAGAAACCATAAGAAAAGAGAGAAGGAAGCATGGCTGCACTGAAGGGGTCCAAGACCGAAGAGAATCTCAAAGAGGCGTTTGCCGGCGAGAGCCAGGCTAACCGTCGCTACCTGTACTTCGCCCAGAAGGCCGACGTAGAGGGCTACCCCGACGTGGCGGCCCTGTTCCGCTCCGTGGCTGAGGGTGAGACGGGCCACGCTTTCGGTCACTTCGACTTTCTCCGTGAGACCGGAGACCCGGTGACGGGCGTGCCGGTTGGTCCGACCGAGGACAACTTGAAGTCGGCCATCGAGGGTGAGACCTACGAGTACACCGAGATGTACCCGGGTTTCGCCAAGACCGCACGTGACGAAGGCTTTGACGAGATCGGAGAGTGGCTGGAAACGCTGGCTCGGGCCGAAAAGTCCCACGCCGGTCGCTTCACCCAGGGCCTCGAGTCGCTCTCCTAAGCGACTCGGTTCCCGCTCCATGACCGCCCTCTACGACCCGGCCGATCCGAAGTACTTCGACCCGGCCGATTTGAAGGCGGAGCTGGACCGCGTTTTCGACCTTTGTCACGGATGCAGGTTGTGTTTCAATCTCTGTCCCTCCTTTCCCACGCTGTTCGAGTTCATCGATCAGCGTGACGGGGAGGTCTCGGCTCTCACCTGGGCCGAGCGTGACCAGGTCGTTGACGAGTGCTACCAGTGCAAGCTCTGTTATGTGAAGTGCCCCTACGTGCCGCCGCACGAGTGGGAGCTCGACTTTCCCCGCCTCATGAGTCGGGTGCACGCCAACCGCCATCGCCACGGCGCCAACGGCGGCATTGGCGTTGGTGATCCGAAGCCAGACGGCGTCAAGAAGCCGGTACGTGAGCGAGTGGCTGACCAGATACTTGGCCGCACCGATCTCTTGGGTCGACTCTCGACGGCGGTATCGCCCATGGTCAATGCGGCCACCGGCACGCCCGGTTCTTTGAGTCGCAAAGTCATGGAGAAGACGTCTGGGATAGCGGCCAACCGGCTGCTCCCGCCCTACGCCAAGCAACGCTTTACGACCTGGTTCAAGAAGCGGCCTACGGCAACGGTCGCCACCACGTCGGCCAACGGCCTCAAGGCGTCGGTGTTTCCCACCTGCTTCATTGAGTACATGGACCCACCGATCGGCCAAGATCTGGTGGCGGTCTACGAACACAACGGCATTACCTGTTCGCTGCCCGCTGGCACCAGATGTTGCGGTGCCCCGTGGTTGCACTCGGGCAACGTGGAGAAGTTCGAAGAAGAGGCCGCCCACAATGTGGCGGCTCTGGCCCAGGCGGTTCGAGCGGGCCACGACGTGATCGTGGCCCAGCCCACCTGCTCGTACGTCATCAAGCGTGACTATCCGCTCCACCTGAAGTCAGCCGACGCCGACCTGGTGGCCGAACACACCTTTGACCCGGCCGAGTACCTGATGCGAGTGCATAAAGGAGACCAAGGGCCGCTCAAAGTTGCCTTTCCGGGGCGTGACGACGGCGCCGTTCCCGAGCAGGTCACCTATCACGTGCCCTGTCATCTTCAGGCCCAGAACATCGGACTGAAGAGCCGCGATCTGTTGAAGGTGGCTGGCGTGAAGTGCGATCTGGTGCAGCGCTGTTCCGGTATCGACGGCACCTGGGGCTATCGGGCCGAGAACTACGAGTTGGCGCGCAAGGTGGCCCGGCCCATGGTGCGCGAGATCGAGGCGGCCGGCAACGACGTGGTCTGTGGAGACTGCCATTTGGCCAACGGCGCCATTCTGCAAGAGACCGGCACCAAGCCCCTTCATCCCATCCAGCTCATGGCCCGGGCCTACGGACTCGCCTCTCCAACCGGCCGCACCTCCTCGTGAAGACCGAACTCACGCTTACTGACATCGTCGACCTGCGGGCCTATGAGCGGATCCGAGAGTCGTTTCGCACCGAGGTCATGGCCACCAAGCGTAAGCGCCGGATTCCGCTGGGCCCGATCATGACCATCGTCTTTGAGTGCGAACAGACAGTGCGTTTTCAGATTCAAGAGATGGCCCGAGTCGAGAAGATCATCTCGGACGAAGGGATTCAGGCCGAGCTTGACGTCTACAACCACCTGTTGCCGACGCCCGGTGAGCTTTCGTGCACCCTCTTCATTGAGCTCACGACCGAAGCCGACCTCCGGCACTGGTTGCCCCAGCTTGTCGGCATCGAATCATCGCTGGCCTTGGAACTGCACCGAGACGACCCGTTAGCACCGACCCCGCTCCAGGTCCTGAGTGTGCCCGAGGCCACCCACAGTGCAGCCCTGACCCGAGCGAGCGTGACGCCGGCGGTGCACTATCTCCGTTTCCCGTTCAATGCTGAGGCACTGGCCGCCTGGACTGAACCCGCAACGGTGGTGACGCTCGTCTCCAACCACCCGGCCTACGAGGAACGGACGGTCTTCGAGGAACAGACCCGGATCGAACTCGAGCACGATCTGTTCTGAGAAAGGCTCTGACCAGCCCATTTCGGGCGCAGCCTTTACAGGGATGCCCCAGCTGAGGCATACTTTTCGTTCTGCAGATTTCAGGCCGCGCTCTAGTGGCGGGGGTCTCGCAGAGCAGACCATACCCCCAGTCCGAGGAAGTGTTTTCCATGAGTGCCACCACGTGGCGCAAGCGTGCCGCCTGCCGGGGTCTCGATGTCGAGATCTTTTATCCGTTTTCGGAAGATGATGCCGATGCGGCGGAGGCGAAGAC
Source organism: uncultured Acidimicrobiaceae bacterium (assembly GCA_963803215.1). Lineage (GTDB taxonomy): Bacteria > Actinomycetota > Acidimicrobiia > Acidimicrobiales > RAAP-2 > CAWDLP01. Next base: position 135,495 of record CAWDLP010000004.1, on the reverse strand, counting down.
CATCTGCGCCAGCTGCCCGGTTAGTTCAGCCTGCCTTGAGCATGCGCTGGCCTTGCGCGAGCGCGAAGGAGTCTGGGGCGGAACGACTGAGCGGGAGCGCCGCCGTATCGTGCGCCAGCGTCGCAAGTCGGCCTGATCGGTTGGCTCGGGCCCACTCGGCCTGACCGGTGCTCTCAAAGGGTGCAGGGCACCGGGTTCCACGGCTCCGGCTGGGTGTTGGTATAGACGTTGCCCGGAATGGTGGTCGACGTGGTCGGCCCCGTCGTACTGGTTGACGTGCCTCCCGGTACACCGGTTACCTGCAGCGAGCTGTTCGCCACAATCAAGGTGACGTCGTTGGCCCCGCTGGGCGTCAAGGTCGGATCGGCCACCAAGGTGACGCCGCCGGTGAGATGCGCTGCCAGCGCCTCCGCCGCGTCGCGCCCCCCACTGACCGGGTCGTACTCAATTTGCGACGTGGTGAAGGTCGACGATGAGGCGTTGCCCGTGCCACTTATCTGGAACCCCACGCTCTTGAGGTCAGCTGCGGTCTGACCAGCGATTCCTGCGATGCCGGCACCGTTTAACACTTGGACGCTGACCGACGAGATCGGAACCTTCGGGGCGGTCGTCGTGGTTGTCGTGGTCGGGGTGGTCGAGGCGCCAATGAGGTTGAAGTCGAAGATCATCTGGTTGGCATAGGGCTGGGCCGCCAGCAGCACGTCGGCACCACCGTCGGTGACTTCACTGGTCGTCGGTAGCGTCTCGGTCTGCAAACTCTGGTTCGGGATGCCGTGAAATGTGGTTGCGATGTTGTAGAGATCGTCTTTGGTCAGCGTGTCATCAATCGTCAAGTTCTTCACAGCCGCTCCGATGAATCCGTTGATGGAGATGGGGTTGAGAGACTCGGCGTTCAACTTCTGCAACATGGCTCGAAAGAACGCGTCCTGGCGTTGAATTCGGCTGAAGTCGCTGAGGCCGTCTCCCTCCCAGTAGCCGTTGGCATTCTTGTACTCAAGGTGACGACTTCGCACTAACGAGAGGGCTTGGGTGCCGTTGATGGCTTGACAACCTGTGCTGGTGATATCGAGGCCGGTGTAGGAGTCGCGCACCTGCGTGGGGAAGTTCATGGTGACGCCGCCCAAGGCGTCGACCATGGATTGAAAGCCTGGGAAGTTAACAGCAACGTAGTGATTGATGGGAATGTGAAGGTCGGTCTCAATGGTTTGAATCAAAAGGTCAGGGCCACTGTTGAAGGCAGCATTGATCCGGTTCATGCCCGAGATGCCGTCGACATCGCCCGGAATATTCACCCACAGGTCGCGCGGGATTGAGAGCAGGGTGATCGACTTGGTGGCTGGCACAAAGCGAGCCACGATAATCACGTCGCTCCGTTGTCCACTTTCGACAGTGGGGCTCCCAAAGGCTTTTTCAGCCCCGGCGTTGTCACCGACAAAGGCTCGGGAGTCAGAACCCACTAACAAGACATTGAACGGTTTGCCCGGGGCTTTGGTCTGGGTCACCAAGTGCGGGGCATGGACCTTTTTGATCTGGGAGAAGCGGTAGTTGGTGTAGTAGTACGCCCCGCCTGCTCCGAGAATGGCCAACAGCACAATGACGATGGCGGCGTAGAGAAACCGTCGGAGCCAGCGCCCTTTTTGTTTCCGACGACGTTTTTCCTCGGCCCGGCGTTGGGCCTGGAGGGTGTGACGATCGACCGGCACCGGGGGCTGCCCCGGGCTTGTATCTGGGGAGGGACCGTCCCCCGACGATGGTGGTGCCAAGAAGTCGAAAGGTAGTTCGTAAACCTGACGGTTTGTATACGCCCTGTGTTAAATCAATTGGAAAAGCCCCGAATCCTTTCGGGATCGGGGCTTTTCCGTTTCACAGGAAGGCCTACGCCTGGGGCGGAGGATCAGCCTGCGGCGGCAGCTGAGTTGGCGGCTGCTGCGGGTAGGGCTGTTGGGCCTGTGGCGGCTGCTGCGGATAGGGCTGTTGGGCGTAAGGCTGCTGACCGTAAGGCTGCTGACCGTAACCACCTTGGGGGTAGCCCCCCTGAGGCGGGTAGCCGCCACCGCCCACTGCAGTCGGGCCTTCAGATGGGCCGAGGTAGGTCGCAGGTCCGAGCCAGAGGATCCAGGTGAAGATGATGTTCAACAAGACCAGCCCCCAGGTAAACGCGGTGGTCTTCCCGAAGCTCTTGGACAGGCTGTTCATCAACATGACGTAGAAGACAAAGGACGCAATGCTGAAAAGGAGGCCAATGAGCGGAATCAGGCCGAGGACGAATCCGCCGATAAAGATGGCCAACCACCACACTGGACGACCCGTAATCAGGAGCAGGATGTAGACGTTGTAGAAAGGCACGAAGGCGGCCCAACCGGGTTGTCTGGCCTTGACGAAGACCCCGTAGAGACCGAGGCAAGCCAGGACATAAAAGATAATGACGAAGATGAGATAGCCGATTACGAAACCGGCGTTCACTCCGAACAAACTCATGGCATCCCCCTTGGGGTTCGTTGGCACGGAACTGCCGTAATTCTCGATATTTTCTATCAGTTCGCCCACCTCATTGCTGGGATCATCGAACGACCCGGGTAACCTCCACCGGTGGATTTCGAACTGCCGGACGAGCTCGCTCAACTCCAAGCATCGGTACGTCGCTTGGCCCAGGAAAAGATCAAGCCCCGCGCTCGCGAGATTGATCGCTCGGGCGAGTATCCGACCGACATCTTTGCGGCGTTCCGTGACGGTGGTCTGTTGGGACTGTGCCTCCCGACCGAGTTCGGAGGCGGGGGTGCAGGCATCTTGGGTCTCACCATCGCGATTGAAGAAGTGGCGAAGTACTCCAATACGGCCGCCCTCATGCTGTTGCTGACCAGACTGCCCACCGGACCGGTCATGATCGCCGGCAGCGACCAGCAAAAGCAGCGTTATCTCCCGGGCATTGCCGACGGCACGGAGCGGGCCGGCTTCGGCTTATCAGAGCCCCAAGCCGGCAGCGACGTCATGGGCATGCGGACTCGAGCCGTACCCGATCCCGACGGCGGTGGTGGTTGGGTTCTGACCGGCATGAAGTGCTGGATGTCAGGGGTTCGCGAAGCCGACTGGTACACCGTGTTTGCCAAGACGTCCGAGCCGACGAGCCGTGCCCACGACTCGATCAGCGCCTTCATTGTGGAACGGAGCTGGGACGGTGTAGCGGTCGGTCGGACCGATCACAAGATGGGCGTGCGGGGCGTCGACACCGGCGAGCTTCTCTTGGACGGGGTGAAAGTGCCGGCCGAGAACCTCATTGGTGAAGTCGGAGGCTTCCGGCTCGCCATGTTGGGGCTCAACTCGATGCGACCAATTGTGGCGGCCCGCGGCATTGGCTTGGCCGAAGGTGCCCTCATGTACGCCACCGAGTACGTGAAGGAGAGGGCAGCCTTCGGTAAGACCATTGCCGACTTTCAAGGCATCCAGTGGGAGATCGCAAAGTGTGCGGTCGACATCGAAGCGGCCAGGCTCCTCACCTACCGTGCCGCCTCCCTGGCCGATGCCGGCAAGTTCACCAAAGAACATGTGCCGTATCTCTCGATGGCCAAGTACCACGCCACTGAACTTGCGGTTCGGGCCTCAGGCCTGGCGGTGCAGCTCCTGGGTGCGGCGGGCTACATGGAAGATCACCCGACCGAGCAGTGGTACCGAGACGCCAAGCAGCTGACCATCGTGGAGGGCACCTCTCAGGTCCAGCTCGGGCTGATCGCCCGCGGTGTCTTGGACGGCGATCTGTGGTGGGACTGACGGTGGTTGATGACTCGTTGGTGACCTTCGAAGCCCTGGGTGGGTGGCCCGGTGTTCTCACTCGCCTTATCGCTCGGGAGTCGCTGACCACGACACAAGCCGAGTCGGTCATGGCCCAAGTCCTTGAAGGCAGCGCCACGCCTGCGCAGATCTCGGCCCTCGTCGTTGCCCTTCGAGCCAAAGGCGAGACGGTAGAAGAGATGGTTGGTTTCGTCCGCACCATGAGGGCCCACGGTGAACCCGTCCTCATCGATGAGCCTGTGTTGGATGTCGTTGGCACGGGCGGGGACCGCCTGCGCAGCATCAATGTCTCGACCTTGGCCGCGCTGATTGCGGCGGGTTGCGGGGTCAAGGTCTGCAAGCACGGCAATCGGGCGGCCTCCTCGTCGGTCGGGACGGCCGACGTGTTGGAGGCTCTGGGCGTGGCCATTGAACTCGGCCCCGTTGGGGTGGCGCGGTGTGTCAATGAGGCCGGCATGGGGTTCTGCTTCGCGCAGCGCTTTCATCCGGCCATGCGCTTCGCCGCTCCCGTACGCAAAGAGCTTGGCGTACCTACCATCTTCAACTTCCTTGGACCACTGGCCAACCCCGCCGGCGCCACCCAACAGCTGGTCGGCGTCAGCGATCCGCTGATGGCCGAAAAGATGGTTGGCGTCTTGGGTGCCAACGGCAGCCGTCATGCCATGGTGCTCTACGCCGACGATGGCTTAGACGAGCTCAGCGTGACCTCGCCGTCGACCGTGGTCGAGTTGACCGGTGACGGTTCAGGTGAGTTCGACGTGCGCACGTGGCGGGTCGATCCCCGTGACTACGGCATTGCACTCGCCACTATGGAAGAGCTTCGAGGGGGCGATGCCGCCGTCAACGCCACCGCCATTCGTCGCGTGCTCGAGGGCGAACCCAGTGCTCAGCGCGATATCGGCGTTTTGAACGCGGGGGCGGCCTTAGTGGCGGCTGACCGGGTGGACACCATTGAAGCCGGCCTTGCCTTGGCCCGAGCCTCGATCGATGAAGGTCAGGCCGCCCAGGTGTTGGATGAGCTGGTTCGGATCTCCAACGAGGCGGCCGCTAGTTCCCCTGGCTAACCGCCACCGTGGCACCGTCGCTGGCGGTGACGGCCCAAGCCGGAGTGGCAAACATGGTTCGGTCGAGCGCCCCTGGTTCGGCTAGGGCCACCACGCAGCCGCCGAACCCACCGCCTGTGACCCGGGCCCCGAAGACACCCGGCATCTCATCGAGACGCTGCACCAAGGCATCGACGGTCGGCGACGACGATTCAAAGTCGACGGCCAGACTGGTGTGGCTCTCCTTCATGATCTGGCCGGCCCGGTCGAGGTCATCGTCGTTCAAGGCCTCGGCCAACTGCGTGACGCGGGCTGATTCAGAGATGACGTGACGCACCCGCCGCCTTGTCAGCGAGTCTTGAAAGCCCGGGACGTCGGCCATCTCGGCCTGACCCAAGGGATGGCCAATTTCCAACGCAGCGGCATCACACTCGGCTCGACGAGAGGCGTAGGCCGTGAGGTTGAGTGGTCGGCTCTGGCCTGAATGCACCACAAAGATTTCAACATCGTCTGGGACGGTGATGGGCTGAATGGACAGGTCAGTGAAATCGATCACCAAGGCGTGTCCGGCCAGCCCGGCGGCGCTGGTTATGGGGTCCATGAGCCCCACGTCACTACCCACCGCGGCCTCGGCGCGTTGGCACAGTCGGGCCATGGCCACGGGATCGAGTTCAACGCCGAGGGCCAGGGCCAGACCGACGCTGAAGGCGGCCGAAGACGACAGTCCGGAGCCAACGGGCAGATTGCTGCGGATTCGAGCCACGCCGCCTCGACGAGGTCGAACCTGGGCGGTCACGGCGGCGGCCAAGCGACCCCAGGCTGGCGCAATCGCTTGCAACGTGGACCGGTCAAAGGCGAGATCCACCGCGATTTCAACGGGATGGGTCTCGTGGTCGCTCACTAAGAGGACATGGTCGGAATCGTCTTCGGTGAAGCTGACCTGCGTGGCCAAGTCGATGGCCATGGGAAGAGCCAGCCCGCCGTTGTAGTCGGTGTGATCGCCCATCAGGTTGACGCGTCCGGGGGCTACCGCCTGTCTCGTTTGGTGACCGTCAGGACCTGAACGCACCACGGCGGGGTGGCGCTCGCTCATGACGTCGGTCCCACCAGCACGGCCCGGTTCCCAGCTCGCAGTTGCGTGATGAGATCTCTATAGGTGCCAGCGGCATCAACACCCATGGCATCGAGTGGGCTCAGCGTGAGGCCGCGAGCGCGATCAACGCCGAAGAGGCCAAAGCGCGGTTCATAGCTGCCCCACTCGTAGTTGTCGGCCAGAGTCCAGTGCCAGTAGCCCGTCACCGGCGGCACCCTGATCTCGAGCGGCCACCACGGCAGCCAGATTCTCGCGGAGATAGCGATCGCGGGTCCACCGATCGTCGCGGTGATAGGAACGGCCACGCCGAAGCCGATTACACATGCCGTTTTCGACCACCCAGAGGTCGAGTTCTGGTTCGCAGGCCTGGAGGCAGGCTCGGGTCAGACCTTGGGGGTCTGGGGGGTCGTCCCAGAGAGGTCGGGCCGGCAGAAGATTGCGGCCGCCGGCGGTGCGAGACCCGGGCAGGACAAAATGCTCGGCGGCTCCGGGGGCGTAGTAGTCGATCTGAGCCACATCCAAGAAGCGACTCGAACTGCTGGCGTAGATGGCCTCGGTGGTATTCGGATAGGCCGCATCGGTGGGGAAGGCCCGAGCCGACAGTCGGCGCAGGGCCACCTCCAGCGCCCGGTGGACGGGGGAGCGGGGCATCGGGGTCTGGCTGTAGTGCGTGGCGCGCCGGCCAGCGAGCCACGCACCGAGGGCCTGTCGTTCGACGCCGTGGTGACGAGCCGTGAGGAGGTCGGTCGGCATTCGATCGAGTTCGTAGAGCGAGAGCGAGAAGTTGTTGGTGGCCACCACGGCGTCGGGTTGGCGTTGGTGGATCTCGTCGTAGGCCAAGACGTGGGCCGTCATGAGGTGATCGAGAGCGAGGGCAGCTTCGGTGATCTTTCCCATGCCACCGGGCGGGAAAGAGCCCACGACGAAAGACTCGACGGCCAAGATGTTGCACTCGTTGGTTGTGATCCAGTTCTGACAGAGGTCGTACAGCGCTTCATGAGCCACAGCCACCCAGCGCAAAAAACGCTTCGGTGCATCGGGTCGCAACCAGAACAACTCGCCGAACCATCCTGGATGCGTGAAGTGATGAAGGGTGACGAGCGGTTCGAGACCTCGAGCGTGGCAGGCGGCCAGAATGTCGCGATAGTGCGCCAACGCCTCGTCGTCGAACACGCCGTCGGCGGTCTCGACCCGGGCCCACTCGACCGACAGTCGAAACGAGTTGCAGCCCAGTCCGACCGCCAGGTCGAGATACTCCTCGTAGCGATCCCAAAAGCCAAGAGCGATGCCGGAGGGTTCAACTCGCCCTGACGCCTCCCAGCCGTACCAGTTGTTGGCGGGTTCGCCCGGGCCGTTGTAGCCACCTTCGATCTGGAAACCAGCCGTCGCTACGCCGAAGCGAAAGTCCTCGGGCAGGACTTCGCCCGATTTTGTTGCTGGCGGCCCTGGCATATGCGATCAGAGCATGACACGGCCCAGGCCAGGTTGGGTCCATCTCAGCTAGACCGTCCATTCCGTCCCGATAGTTCGGACCGGCTTGACCGGGTGGGTGGGAACCGGCCAGCATCCGGAGATGACGAGCACGCGAACGGGACCACTGACCGGCACCAAGATCATTGAACTGGCGGGGGTTGGACCCGGGTCCTTATGCCTGCATGCTCCTGGCCGACGCCGGGGCCGACGTCATACGGTTGGAACGAACCCCGCCGGGCGGGGCCGTGCCCAAAGGCGACGCCCCCTACTGGGACCTGCTCAATCGCAGTCGCCCTCGGTTGGATTGGATCTCAAAAATCCCGAAGCAGTGGGCCTGGTGCTTGATCTGGTGGCGCAGGCTGACGCCCTCATCGAGGGGTTCCGCCCCGGTGTGGCCGAACGGCTGGGCGTCGGTCCGGCCGACTGTCACGCTCGAAACGCCAAGTTGGTCTACGGCCGTATGACTGGTTGGGGCCAAGTTGGTCCGATGGCCGATACGGCGGGCCACGACATTGACTACATCGCCATCTCAGGAGCCTTGTGGCCTATCGGGCGGGCCGGTTCGCCCCCCGTGCCACCTCTCAACCTGGTGGGCGACTTCGGCGGCGGCGGCATGATGCTGGCTTTCGGCGTCGTGTCAGCCCTCTTGGAGGCCTCTCGATCAGGCCAGGGCCAGGTGGTCGACGCCGCCATGATTGATGGATCGTCTTCGCTCATGACCATGATCTATGCCTTCCGCCAGTTTGGCTGGTGGGAGGAGAAGCGGGGGTCCAACATCTTGGACACCGGCGCGCACTTCTATGAGGTCTACGAAACGAAGCGACGGAAAGTACTTCGCCGTCGGTGCCATTGAGGCCCGCTTCTACGCCGAGCTGTTGGATGGCTTGGGTTTGGCCGACGCTGAACTCCCAGACCAGAACGATCGGTCGCAGTGGCCCGCCATGAAGGAGCGCTTCGCCGCCATCTTTGCCACGAAGATCGCGGGACGAGTGGACCGAGATTTTTGACGGCACCGACGCCTGTGCCGCGCCCGTCCTCTCTCCCTTCGAAGCGCACCTCCACCCGCACAACCAAGCTCGCGACACCTTCGTGGAAGTCGACGGGGTCGTCCAACCTGGTCCCGCCCCGCGGTTCAGCCGCACACCGTCATCGGTGAGTCGACCGGCTTCGCCCCCGGGGCTGACACGGACGAAGCGCTCTCAGCCTGGGGCGTTGAAGAGGCCACCATCGCCAAACTGCGCGACGTCGGTCGCTATTGGTTGACGCGTGGTGTGGTGGCGTGCTCGAGAGGGACTAGAGATTCACCACAGGACAGGTCACGGTCCGGGTGATGCCTTCAATCTGCTTGCACGCTGGCTACCACCAGACTTGCCCAGATCGTCCATTGAGTTCGACTCGGCTTGCGCGATGACGTCGTAGGGTCCCGTCACGTCATCGGCCACCACAATGCCCGCAATGGCCGCGACGTTGCGGGCGACTTGCGCCGCTAGTCCCACCTCAGTCTGGATCAGCACGTAGGCCGTGACTGCCATCGCGGGCCTCCTCTCGGTCATGGCTCCGACCTGCAGGATAACTCCCGTTGTGCAGACAGCGACCTGAGCGGCACCTACATTGAAGCCATGGCGTTGAAGAGTCGGGTTGCGCAACTCCGCGCCTTGGTCAGCCAGTCGCTTCCATGACCTTTTCAACCAACGCGAGGCCTTTGGTCGCTTGGCCCTGGTCCAAGTCTTCATGTTGGCCGGCGACACCCTGGTCACCATTTCGCTGGCCGGATCGCTCTTCTTTTCGATCTCACCAACTGAGGCCAAGAGCAAGGTGTTCTTGTATCTCGTCCTCACTCTGGCCCCCTTCGCCGTCGTCTCCCGCTGCTCGGTCCGCTCATTGACCGCAGTCGGGGCGCTCGACGGGCCATGGTTGTCTTCTCCGCCGTTGGCCGGCTGATCATCTGCCCCTTCATGGCCCGAGACGTGCACTCGCTGCTCTTTTCCCAGAAGCCTTCTTGATCCTGGTGCTCTCCAAGCTCTACTTGGTGACCCGAGGAGCCCTGGTGCCAGAGATGGTGGCGGCGGGTGCCATCAAGCGTCGGCCCGGCCAGATCGACCCCGATGGCCCACCAGCCGTGCCGACGTTCTGGCACGGCGAGGCCTTGGGCTTTCCACCCGAACCAGAGGACCGCGCCGCCGAAGGCATGGGCCTTCCGCCCGAAAGCCCGGTCACGGTTGAGTTCGCCACCTTGAACGCTCGCCTCACCTTGTTGGGCACGGTTTCGGGCTTTGTCTTCTCCGTCCCCGGGCTCATCATCTTGAAGTTGGCCGGTGCGCCCGGCGTCTTGATCTTTGCCGCTTTGGTGTTTGCCGGGCAGCCGTGGCCGGGGCCCGCCTCCCGGTCGCCCGAAGCGGCGAGCTCGGGGATCGCCGTCACGAGCGAGGTCGCGCCGAGCCCCTGCGCTCGACACTGCCGGACGACGAGGGCGAGGCCCACGACGAAGACCTGGCCCGACTCCAACCGCTTGGCCCACCCCGAAGTGTTGTTGGGTCTGACCACCATGTCGCTGATTCGGGGCCTGGCCGGGTTTCTTGGTCTTCTTCTTGGCCTTCGGCCTGCGCCGGCTCCACGCCCCCCTCTACTGGTACGGGCTGGCCCTGGTGGCCAGCGGCGTGGGCGCCTTGGTCGGACTCATCTTGGTGCCGCGGGCCCGTCGACGCCTGGCCGAACAGCAGATCCTGCTTGGGTGCAATCTGGCTCATCGCCTGGCCTCGTTGGGGGCGGCGTTTTGGGGCACCTTGGGCCCAGGTGGCCCTGGCGTTTGTGGTCGGCGTGGCCGGGTCGATGGCCCAACCTTCGTTTGACGCCATGACCCAGCGCTACGTCCCGCCCGAGGTGCAGGGCCGGGCCTTTGCCCGCTTCGCCACGCGCCAGCAGTTGGTCTGGGTCGTGGGGGCCATCTTTCCGGTCGTCATCGCCTTCGAACTGAGTGAAGGCGACATCGTGATGGCCATTGTGGCGCGGTGGGCGGCCTGTTCTACTTCACGGGTCGCCGGGCCCTAAAGATCGCGCCCTACCCAGGCACGTCAGCGATTAGACGTTTTTCTCGCCCCGTTGCGCACCGTTGTCGAGCGCACAGCTTGGCCAAGACGTCGCCCTTGGCCCCACCTGGCAGCACCGCCTTGGTCAGACGAAACCTTGCGCAACCTCGATCAACCGAGTCGGGCCTCGAGGTCGTTGACGGCCGAGTCCAGTTCTTTGGGCAGGCGATCGCCGAACTTGGCGAAGTGCTCTCTGATCGAGGGAACTTCGGCCCGCCACTCTTCGGTGTCGACCCGGAGTAGCTCGGCCATGTCCTCGGTCGGTCACGTCCAGGCCATTGATATCGATGGCGCCGGGGGCGGGGACAAACCCGATGGGCGTCTCGGTGGCCTCGCCCTTGCCGAGCGACCCGGTCGAAGACCCACTCGAGCACCCGGGAGTTGTCGCCGTAACCGGGCCACAGCCACTTGCCGTCGGCGTCCTTGCGGAACCAGTTGACGTAGAAGATCTTGGGCAGGTTCTCCGGCTTGGCCTGTCGACCGATGTCGAGCCAGTGGGCTGAAGTAGTCGGCCATGTTGTAACCGCAGAACGGCAGCATGGCGAAGGGATCGCGACGCAGGTTGCCGACTGCACCGGCCGGGCCGCCGTGGTCTCCGACGCCATGATCGAACCCAAGAACACGCCGTGCTCCCAGTCGAAGGACTGGAAAACCAACGGCACCACCGAGGCGCGTCGGCCGCCGAAGAGGATGGCCGAGATCGGCACGCCGGCCGGGTCCTCCCACTCGGGGGCGATGGCCGGGTCTTGGGCGGCCGGTGTGGTGAAGCGGGCGTTGGGGTGCGAGGCGGGCGTGGTGGACTCGGGCGTCCAGTCGCTCGCCCTTCCAGTCGATGAGGTGTGCCGGCTTCTCGTCGGTCATGCCTTCCCACCAGATGTCGCCGTCGGGGGTGAGGGCGGTATTGGTGAAGATGCAGTTGCCGTCCAAGCGTCAGCATGGCGTTCGGGTTGGTGTGCATGTTGGTGCCCGGCGCCACGCCGAAGAACCCAGCCTCGGGGTTGATGGCGTAGAGGCGGCCGTCAGCACCGAACTTCATCCAGCAGATGTCGTCGCCCACCGTCTCGACCTTCCAGTCCGGCGAGCGAGGGGATGAGCATGGCCAGGTTGGTCTTGCCACAGGCCGAGGGGAAGGCACCGGTCACGTAGCGGGTCTCGCCATCGGGCGAGGTCAGCTTCAAGATCAGCATGTGCTCGGCCAACCAGTTGTCGTCGCGGGCCATGACCGAGGCGATGCGCAGGGCGAAGCACTTCTTGCCCAGCAGGGCGTTGCCGCCGTAGCCCGAGCCGTAGGAGATGATCTCGCGGGTCTCGGGGAAGTGGACGATGTACTTGTTCTCGGCGTCGCAGGGCCACGGCACGTCGGCTTGGCCCTCGGCCAGCGGTGCGCCAACCGAGTGGAGGCAGGGCACGAAGGATCCGTCGTCGCCGATCACTTCGAGCGCACCGCGACCCATGCGGGTCATGATCCGCATGGAGACCGCCACGTAGGGCGAGTCGGTCAGTTGCACGCCGACGTGGGCGATGGCCGAACCGAGCGGTCCCATGGAGAAGGGCACCACGTACATGGTGCGCCCGGCCATGCAACCGGCGAAGAGATCGTCCAGAAAGCCGCGCATCTCTTTGGGGTCGCGCCAGTTGTTGGTCGGGCCGGCGTCGATCTCCAGCTCCGAACAGATGAAGGTGCGGTCCTCCACCCGGGCCACGTCGCCGGGGTCCGAGTGGGCCCAGTAGCTGTTCGGCCGCTTGGCTTCTGACAGTTTGGTGAACGTTTTGTTGTCCACCAACAGTTGGCAGAGGCGGTCGTACTCCTCGGCTGAACCGTCGCACCATTCGATCTGAGCGGGAGTGGTGAGTGCGGCCACCTCCTCGACCCAGGCCAAGAGCTTCGCATTCATGGTGGGGGGCATAGCGGGTTCAGTTCCTCCTCGGAGACGCTCGTGCGGCGTCCAATGGTAGGCATGACCCGTGGTCCCCCCCAAACCCGAGGACGCCATCGTCGATGTTATCGCCGCTTCCCTTCGGAACCGGCTCGGTTAGGCACCCGCCGGGCGAGCTCTGGTTGGGCGACGACGCGGCCATCGTTTCACCCCCTCGGACCAGGGGATCTGGTGCTCACGAGCATCGATGCCACCGCTCGAGGGCGTCCACGTCGACCTGGTTTGGCCACTCTTTCCGACGTGGGCTGGAAGGCCCTCACGGTGGCCGTCAGCGACCTGGCCGCCATGGGTGGGCGCCCTTGGACTTCGCCTTGGTCAGCGTGAGTGGGCCGAGCCGGGCTCGACTTCCACCTTCTCTACGACGGACTGGTCGAGGCGGCGTCGACCTGGGCCTGTCCCATCGTGGGCGGCGACGTCACGTCGCTGACCAGCTGGCCGTGACGGTGGCCGTCACCGGCTCGTCACCGGGGCCGCCCGAACCAGCCCCAGTGCGCCGTTCGGGAGCACGATCGGCGACACCCTGTTTGTCACCGGACCGTGTGGCGCATCAGCGGCCGGGCTCGGGCCTTGCGCGCCGGCGCGGTGGCCAGGACGACGGCAGACGTTTGGCCGGCGCATCGGCGGCCCGAGGCGCGCCTGAGCGAAGGCTGGCTCGCTCGACGGAGTGGAGCCACGGCCATGATGGATATCTCCGACGGTCTCTCGATCGACCTGTCATCGCATGCTGCAGCGCCTCAGGTCTCGGGGCCGCACTCGATCACGTGCCGGTGGCCAGCTGGTGCGACCGAAAGCGACGCGCTGGGCGGGGGAGAGGACTACGAGCTCCTGCTGGCCACGCCTCGACCCTGAGGCGCTGCTGGCCGCCTTCCAGGCAGAGGGGCTCCGCCCACCGCTTCGCATTGGACACTGCACCGACGAGACGGGGGTCGTCACGCTTGCGGGCCAGGTGCTGCCCACAGGCGGGGTGGCAGCACACGTTCTGACGCGCCGTGTGCCGGCCGTTCGTCGTCAGGCCGCGTCGCGACGTTCGACGCAGGGCCGCGCGAGGTAATGCGACGAGCGGAGGTGCAAGGGTGATCGGTGCCTGTGGGCACCGCCAGCAAGGTGCCCTAGGAAGCGGCGGGCACCCGACGCGGCGGCTTCGTCACCTTGCCGGCGCGCAGGCACGAGGTGCAGACGTTGAGGCGACGGGGCGTGCCGTTGACCAGGGCCCGGACCTTTTGAATGTTCGGGTTCCAGCGGCGCTTATTGCGCCGGTGGGAGTGGCTCAGGCTCATGCCGAACGACGGCTTCTTGCCGCAAAGTTCGCAAACTGCTGCCATGTACCTGCATCCTCCTAGAAGTGGTCCGAACGGGACCAATGACGTCGGGCATACAGGTTAGCATCCCCAGCCATGGTGGCCCAGGCGCGATTGAACGCACATGACCTGGTCCAAGCCATGACTGCGTTCCGTGACGGACTGCGCTCCCACCAGCACGTCATCAACCGCCTCAATGTCTATCCCGTTGCCCGATGGGGATACCGGCACAAATATGGCCCTCACGCTGGAGGCCGTGGTCACCGAACTCGCCACCGCTCGAGCGGCGATCTCGACATGCGAGCCGTGGCAAAGGCGGTGGCCCACGGGTCCTTGATGGGAGCTCGAGGGAACTCGGGCGTCATCCTTTCTCAGCTGCTGCGGGGTATCGCGGAACGTTGGGGGCCAACAGCGACGCCGGGCCAGGTGAGTTGGCCGCGGCCTTGGTCTCGGCCGCTGACCTGGCCTACCAAGCCGTGGTGCGACCGGTCGAGGGGACCATCTTGACCGTGGCCCGTGCCGCTGGCGACGGCGCTCGCCAAGCTCTCTCGCCGTCGGTCGGACTACTGGAGGTGGTCGAGGCCACGAGGTCGGCCGCGGCCGACGCCCTAGCCCGCACGCCCGACATGCTCGAGGTCCTGGCCCGAGCCGGCGTGGTGGACGCCGGGGGGACGGGCTACCTGCTGCTCTTTGATGCGCTCTTGTATGTGATCGATGGACGCCCGCTTCCCGAGGCGCCCGAGATCGATGGCGCCGAACCCCTCGATCTGAGCGAAGCCCATGAGGCCGGCGGGGTTGGTGACCTTCGCTACGAAGTCATGTACATGCTGCACGCCCCCGACGAGGCCATTGGCGACTTCAAGGAAGTGTGGGCCGGCATTGGCGACTCCATCGTGGTGGTGGGCGGAGACGGTCTGTTCAACTGCCACATCCACACCAACGACATCGGCGCCGCCATCGAAGCGGCCCTCGATGCCGGACGACCCGCCAAGATCCGTGTCACCGACTTGGACGAACAGGTGGAAGAGGAGCGGTGGGTCAGAGAGAGCGGGTCGGCGCCCCTCGATGTGCCCGAAGGCCCGGCTCCAGCCACCGGCGTGGTGGCCGTGGTGACCGGCGACGGGATTGGTCGCATCTTTCGTTCACTCGGCGTCCATCACCAGGTCGTGGGGGGCCAGTCCATGAACCCGTCCACCGCACAGCTCCTCGAAGCGGTCGAAGCGGTCGGTTCAGACAAGGTCGTCGTCCTCCCCAACAACAAGAACATCCGGGCCGTGGCCGAAGCGGTCGATGGCCTCACCGTCAAGTCCGTCGTCGTGGTGCCGACCGAGAGCATCGTCGAAGGCTTCGCCGCCCTTTTGGCCTACGACCCCGGTTCAGAGCTCGTCGACCAACGAGCAGTCGATGTTGGCCTCGTTCACCCGGGTCGTGCCGGCTGAGGTGACCCAAGCGGTCCGTGATGCCGACACCGCGGCCGGACCAGTCAAAGAGGGCGACTGGATCGGACTTTCGCGAGACGGCATTGTGGCCATTGCCGACTCACCAGGCCGAGCGGCCGAGGTACTGCTCGGCCGACTCCTGACCGACGAACACGAACTGGTCACGCTTATCGAAGGTGAAGGTGCGACGGCGGCCGACACCCGACGCCTCGGCCTGTGGCTGAGCGACAACCATCCCGATGTCGTCTTAGAAGTGCACAACGGGGGTCAACCGCTCTACCCCTACCTCCTCGGCATCGAGTAGTGACCGGAGCGGGCCGAACCTTTCGAAGCCTGTCCGACCAACCAGTGACCAAGCTGGAAGGGGTGGGACCGAAGAAGCAGGCCGCCCTGGCCCAACTAGAGATCGAGAACGTCCTCGATCTATTGACCACCTACCCGAGACGCTGGATCGATCGCAGCCGCCAAGCCGATCTGGCCGATCTGGCCGAGGGCGATGAGGCTGTGGTCTTAGGTGTGGTCACCCGTTCACGCAGCTCGCGTATGCGCAACGGTCGGGCCATGGTGACCCTCAGCGTCGATGACTCGACCGGGTCGATGACCGTGGTCTTTTTCAATCAACCGTGGCGGGCCAAGCAGCTACCACTGGGGGCCGAGGCGCTGTTCTTCGGCAAGCTCGGCCGCCATCAGAACCGCCCCCAGATGGCCAATCCCGTGGTCGATCTCGTGGTCGGTACGGTCGGTCGCAAGACGGGAAAGATCATTCCGGTCTATCCGGCCTCAGCCAAAGCGGGTCTCAATAGCTGGGAGATCGGGAACTGGGTGGCTGAGGCGCTCGATCGGGCCGGTCCGATGGCTGATCCACTGCCCGACACCGTGCGGGGGCAACTCGATGTGGTCGACCGCACGTCGGCGTTTCACGGCATCCACACCCCGCAGACGATGGACGAGACGATTCCGGCCCGAAAGCGCTTGGCCTTCGACGAGCTCTTCCGACTGCAGCTGGCCTTGGTGCTCCGGCGTCGAGCCCGCGAGCGCGACGCCCGGGCCATACGCCACGCCGTGTCACCGCTCGAAGTCACCCGTCACGATCAGGACCCACTGTTGGCCACGGTGGTCGAGCGTTTTCTCGGCTTCGTTGCCCTTCGAGTTGACCGGGGCGCAACGACGAGCGCTGGCCGTGATCTTTGCTGACCTGGCCGGACCGCTCCCGATGCACCGCCTGCTCCAAGGTGACGTGGGATCAGGCAAGACGGTGGTAGCCCTCGCCGCCATGCTGGCGGCCGTCCAAGGCGGGCATCAAGGGGCCCTGATGGTGCCAACTGAAGTACTGGCCGAGCAACACTTCATGGCGGTCGACTCTTTGCTCAAGGGCTTGGAGAGTGACGGCACCATTCGAGTTGCACTCCTGACCAGTCGCACGCCCACCAAAGCTCGGCTCGCCTTGAAACAGGCGTTGTCTGACGGGGAGATCGACATCGTGGTGGGCACCCACGCCCTCTTGACCGACGACGTGATCTTTCGATCTTTAGGCGTCGTCGTCATTGACGAGCAGCATCGCTTCGGCGTCGAGCAGCGAGCCGCCCTTCGAGAAAAAGGTGGGGAAGGGGCTGACCCCGATCTGCTCGTGATGACGGCCACGCCCATTCCCCGCACGGCGGCCATGATCGTCTTTGGCGACCTCGACATGACCACGTTGGATGAGCTGCCGCCGGGTCGAACACCCATTGTCACTGAGTGGTTGCGCCACGATGAGACTGCGGCCTTTCAAAAGGTGAAGAGCGAAGTGGCCCAAGGGCATCGGGCCTACGTGGTCTGCCCGCTGGTCGACGGTTCCGACAAGGTCGTGGCCCGATCGGCCACCGAGGAACTCGATCGCCTCTCGGCTGGACCCCTCGCTGGCCTGTCACTCGGTCTCTTGCACGGACAGATGCGGCCGGCCGAAAAAGAAGCCGCCATGGAGGCCTTTCGACGGGGCGAGACCCCGGTCTTGGTTGCCACCACCGTGATTGAAGTCGGCGTCGATGTCCCAGAAGCCACCGTCATGGTGATCGAGGACGCCGACCGCTTCGGCTTGGCCCAACTGCACCAGCTGCGGGGTCGAGTGGGCCGGAGTGATCGAGGCGGTTGGTGCTTTCTCTTAAGCGACGAAGACGAAGTGGGCGAAGAAGCCGCGACTCGACTGGACGCCTTGGAGCGCACCACCGATGGCTTCGAACTGGCCGAGGTCGACCTCGAGCTGCGCAACGAAGGGACGATCTTGGGTGCTCGACAAAAAGGCCGAAGCGACCTTCGCCTGGCCTCGCTCAAACGCGATCGGGATCTGTTGTACGAGGCCAGACAGGTGGCGGAGTCTTTGACCGAGCACGACCCACAGCTGCACGACAACACGTTGCTGGCCGACGAGCTGCGGCTGTTTCTCTCTGACGAGGAAGCGGAGTTCCTTTTCAAGAGCTAGCTACCATGGCGCCATGAGGGTGATCGCTGGAGCCAGTCGAGGTCGCCGCCTGGTCGCTCCGATTCCCCCGACCGTGCGTCCTACCTCGGACCGGGTCAGAGAGTCGATCTTTGACATCTTGGGGTCAATGGGCGGCGTGGTCGGACTGCATATTGTCGATCTCTTCTGTGGCAGCGGCGCCCTCGGCATCGAAGCACTTTCTCGAGGTGCGGCCAAAGCCACCTTTGTCGACCACGATCAGTGGATCACCAAGGCCGTGCGCACGAACTTGGACGCCGTCGGCCTGGGCCATGCGGTCGCCACCATCATTCGCGCCACCTTGCCGGGCTGGTTGGACGGAGAAGGGCCGTTCGACCTCGCCCTGTGCGACCCTCCCTACGATTTCGTCGATTGGACCACCTTGCTGGGTGTGCTTGACGCGCCGCTGGCTGTGCTTGAGACCTCAGCCTCGGCGCCAGAAATTGTGGCTCCCGAGGGCTGGACTGTCGCCAAGTCGCGGCGCTACGGCGGTACGCTCGTCACTGTGCTCCGCCAAACCGATTCCGTTCCATCGTGAAGGTCGCTCTCTTTCCTGGATCGTTCGACCCTTTTCATAACGGCCACTTAGAAGTCGTTGAACGGGCCTCTCGCTTGTTCGATGAGGTGGTGGTGGCTGCCGTCCGCAACCCCCAGAAAAGCGAGCCACTGTTCTCGCTAGAAGAGCGCCAAGAGATGATGAAAGAGGCGGTGACCCACCTGCCCAGCGTGCGCATCGTCTCGGTCACGACCTTGGTGGTGAACGTGGCCAAAGACGTCGGTGCCAGCGCCATCGTGAAAGGGCTGCGAGCGGTGTCTGACTTTGAGAACGAACTGCAGATGGCCCAGATGAACCGCCAACTCTCCGGGGTAGAGAC
Organism: uncultured Acidimicrobiaceae bacterium; assembly: GCA_963803215.1. GTDB lineage: Bacteria > Actinomycetota > Acidimicrobiia > Acidimicrobiales > RAAP-2 > CAWDLP01. The sequence continues at coordinate 116,989 of CAWDLP010000004.1, read as the reverse complement.
GATCTTTATCCCGACCAGCTCGTCGCACTCGTTCGTGGCCTCCAAGCTTTTGCGTGAAGTGGCCCGCTTCGGTGGCGACGTGTCGGCCTTTGTGCCGGCCGTGGTGGCCGAGCGCTTGGCCGAGAAGTTCAAAGACGATCAAGGACCGTGGGACGAGGTGAGCGTATGACCGATCTTTACGGCGACCACGACCAAGACCAGGGCCTCGAAGAGGCCGAGCTCGATGCCGAGAGTCTGCTGCGTCGTGTCATCGACATCGTGGCTGGGGCCAAAGCCATGCCGTTATCGGCCTCGGTCTTGGTCTCGCGCGAAGAGTTGACCGAGCTGTTGACGATGGCCGTCGACAAACTGCCCGACGAGCTGCGCCAAGCCCGATGGTTGTTGCGTGAACGCGAAGAGTTCTTGGCCGAACGCACCCGCGAGGCCGAGGCCTTAATGGAAGAGGTCCGAGCCCAGGCTGAACGCATGGTGCAGCGCACGGAAATCGTGCGCCAGGCCAACCAGGTGGCGCAACGCATCTTGGATGACGCCAACGAAGAGGCTCGACGCATGCGTCACGAGGCCGAGGACTACTGCGATCAGAAGTTGGCCGGCATGGAAATTGTCTTGGAGCGCATCATGCGTACGGTGCAGTCAGGCCGAGCCAAGCTGCAAGCCACGGCACCGCCGCCCGAACCGGGCGAGGCCGCCGGCACCGGCCCCACATCAGCCAGCACCATCCCAGGTGCGGGTGACGGCGACGGTGACCAAGACGGATTCTTCGATCAGGACGTGAGCTAACAACACTTGGAGGGAGCTATGTCATCCAACCCCTTCGTGGTCCATGTGGCCCGGCTGCGCCGGAGCCCGGGCAGTCGCTGGCACGAGGAGCGCTGTGGTCCGATCGAATCGGAACAGGGCGGCCCGGCCGACTCGAAGGTGCCGCTCGAGGCCGACGTCTGTTGTGTGGTCGATCTCGACGCCTACGAGGGCGGCATCATGGCCACCGGCACCGTCTCATCCCCGTGGACCGGGGTGTGCCGCCGGTGTACCAAGCCGGTCTCGGGCGTCTTGAACGTCGCGGTCAGGGAGCGTTTCAGCGTGGCTGATCCGGTCTGGGCCAAGGTGGGGGCCCACGGCGGTGTTGACGAGGAGCCGGTCGATGACGAGGCCTATCCCATCGTGGACGACCTGCTGGATCTGAGTCCCATGGTCCGAGACGCCCTCATGCTGGAACTGCCGCTCGCCCCGTTGTGCGATGAGGACTGCAAGGGTCTGTGTGTCCACTGTGGCATCGACCTCAATGAGGCCGAATGTGACTGCGTCGCACCAAAGGATCCCAGGTGGGCTAATCTTGACCTGCTTCGGTCGCCGCCAGAAGATGCGCGACCTGCCTAAAGCACGCCCGCGGTAGTTCTGAGAGGTTCCGTCGCGGCAGAGTCGCAATCTGGAGAGAAACGATGGCAGTCCCGAAGAAGAAGACGTCCAAGGCCAAAGGCCGCAGCCGCCAGGCCGCCAACTGGGTGCTGAAGCGCCCGTCGCGCAGCCTGTGCCCACACTGTTCCCAGGCCAAGGTGCCCCACGTGGTCTGCCCGAACTGTGGTTGGTACAAGGGGCGCCAGGCCGTCGAGGTCGACTGATTTGAGTCGCAAAGGGCCTCGTCCTTCGACTGAGGAGCTGGCCCACTTGCCGGTGGCCGTTGACGCCATGGGCGGCGACCGGGCCCCGGGCGAGATCGTGGCCGGCGCTCGCCAGGCCCACGACGAACACGACATCTCCGGTCGTCCTGGTCGGCGTGCCCGATCAGATGGGCGACCCGTCATCGTGGGACGCCTTGGAGTTGGTGGCCTGCACCGAAGTCATTGCCATGGACGACGACCCGGCGGGCGGCGTGCGCCGCAAGAAGGACTCGTCCCTGGTGCGAGTGGCCGAACTTGTCCGAGACGCCAAGGCCTCGGCCATGGTCAGTGCGGGCAACACCGGTGCCACCATGGCCTCGGCGCTCTTGCGCATGGGACGGCTTCCTGGCGTCATCCGGCCCTGTATCGCCACGCCGCTTCCTCGCCTTGGTGGCGCACCGGCAGTTCTGGTCGACGCCGGGGCCAACGCCGAGTGCAGCGCCGCCATGCTGGTGCAGTTCGCCCAGATGGGTGCGGCCTACGCCACGGCTCGCTACGGCATCGCTGCTCCTACCGTGGCCCTGCTCTCCATTGGTGAAGAGTCCACCAAGGGCACGCCGCTCGTGAAAGAGACCCACGCCCTGCTGGCGGCCGAGCCCACCATCACGTTCATTGGCAACATCGAGGGTCGAGACCTCTTGCCGTCACCGGCTGACGTCATCGTGACCGACGGTTTCACCGGCAATGTGGCGCTCAAGACCTTGGAAGGGTCGCTGCGTTTTCTCTTTGACACCATGCTGGGTGTCTTTGGTACCGACGACGAGACCAAACAGGCGGCCGACGTCCTCTTGCCCCATCTGATGCCGGTGGTGGGCGAGTTCGACCCGGAGAACACCGGCGGAGCCATGCTGTTAGGGGTGGACGGGGTCTGCGTCATTAGCCACGGATCGTCGTCGGCCCGGGCCATGGTCAATGCCATCAACGTGGCCCATGACGTGGCCGTCGGGGGACTGGTCGATCACGTGGCCGCCAGCATCACCGCGCCCCCAACCTGACGAAGCCATTTTCGTCTAAAAACCCTGGTGAGAGGGCATAAGTCGATGGTGTTCGGCCAAAAACGACTACGATGCCCCCGTTCACCCTTTTTTCGATCCCAGGAGCAGTTGTGCCCGCCGAGACCCACACCAATCAAGGCCCACTCGATCGCAACGGCGTCTTCGAACTTGTCCGGGACCTCTTGGCTGACATTTTGGAGATTGAGCCCAGCACGGTGACCGAAGGCTCCTCGTTTGCTGAGGACTTGGACGCCGACTCATTGGCCCTGATCGAACTGGTCGAAGCGCTCGAAGAGGAGCTGGGCGAGCGCACCGTCGGGTTTCGCATCGACGATGAGGACTTAGAAGACCTTCGTACCGTCCGAGATGCCGTTGACTACGTCTACGCCAAGCTTGAGGCGGGTTGAGCCCGTTCTCGTGGACGGGTCCACAGACGAGGGCGTGGCAGCCCTGGCCCAGCGCCTCGGCCATCCGTTCAAGGACATCTCGTTGCTCCGCCATGCCTTGGCCCATCGCAGCTGGTGCGGAGAACAAGAAGGTGGAGCGCCGTCCAATGAGCGCCTCGAGTTCTTGGGTGACGCCGTCTTGGGCCTCGTCGTGGCCGAGTTCACCTACGGTCGCTTCCCAGAGTTCGCCGAAGGCAAGCTGGCCAAGATCCGTTCCGCCACCGTCAACGCCCGCGCCCTGGCCCAAGTGGCAGAAGCGCTCGGCATCGGCGACGTCTTGTTGCTGGGAAAGGGCGAGGAGGCCTCAGGAGGACGCGCCAAAGCATCCATCCTCGCTGACGCCTTGGAAGCTGTGATCGGCGCCGTCTACTTGGACGGGGGCTGGGAAGCCGCCGAGCCCCTGATCTTGGAGCAGCTCGGTCTGCGCATCGATCGGGCCGCGGCCGAACCCGACGACTTCGATCACAAGAGCCGACTCCAAGAGCTGTCGGTGCACAGCGGAGAGGGGACACCGCGCTACGTGGTCGAAGGCTCAGGCCCCGATCACGATCGCGCCTATGTGGCCCAGGTCTTCATTGCCGGGATCCTGCGGGGGACCGGTCAGGGAAGTTCAAAGAAAGATGCCGAGCAACAAGCCGCCTACAACGCATGGAAGGAGCTCCACAATGCCTGAGCTCCCCGAAGTCGAAACACTTCGTCAGGACCTATCAAAAGAAGTCACCGGTCGAAAGATCAAGGCCGTCTCGGTCGGCAACGGCCGTTCGGTGCGACGCCATCAGAGCGCGAAACACTTCCGTGCCCCGCTCGAGGGTCGCACCATCAAGGGCGTGAGCCGACTGGGCAAGTACCTCTTGTTGATTCTCGACAGCGGTGACACCTTGGTCGTGCACCTTGGCATGAGTGGCCAGCTGTTCCGAGTCAAGTCGATCAAAGAGCCCAAGCCCAAACACACCCATGTGGTGATTACCTTCACCCAGGGGGGCGAGTTGCGCTACGTCGACCCTCGCACCTTTGGTGAGATGTTCGTCTCCACCCCACCGCTCAAGGCTGACGGCACGCCCATTAGCCCGCTCACCGGCACCCCGGGAGGCGACGGCGTGGCCATCAGAAAGGCCATTCCCGAGCTCTCGCACCTGGGCTTTGACCCCATTGAAGACATGATGAGCTGGGATCGCTTCGGTCTGTTGCTGCACCAGCACACCACGGGGCTCAAAATGCTGCTCATGGACCAGTCGTTCGCGGCCGGCATTGGCAATCTTTACTCCGACGAGATGCTCTTTACCGCGGGCCTGCGCTATGACCGCCCGGGCGAGAGCCTGTCGGCCATCGAGTGCCGCCGGCTCTATCGAGCCATGGTCGAGACTCTGGCCGAGGCCATCAAACACCGGGGATCATCGCTGGCCGACGAGCAGTACCGCGACCTCTTTGGGGAGCTGGGTGACTACCAGAGCTCGCACCAGGTCTACGACCGAGAGGGCCAGCCCTGTCGGCGCTGTCGCCAGCTCATCGTGAAGGCCAAGGTGGGCGGGCGGTCGACCTACTTCTGCGAGCACTGCCAGATCTGAACCGCCAAAAACAGGCGTCACGAGGGTGGCTCGACTGAGCAGACTCGGGGCATCTCGCAGTTGGTAGGGTCCCACGGATGTTCCTGAAGTCGCTCAGTATGAAGGGGTTCAAGTCCTTCGCCGACCCCACTGTGCTCGAGTTCGAGTCCGGGCGTTACCGTCGTGGTCGGCCCCAACGGGAGCGGCAAGTCCAACGTGGTTGATGCCGTGACCTGGGTTCTCGGGGCCCAAGGGCCGCGCTCGCTGCGCTCCCAGAAGATGGAAGACGTCATCTTCGCTGGCACCTCCAGTCGGGCTGCTTTGGGTCGAGCCGAGGTTTCGCTCACTATCGATAACGGGTCGGGCAAGTTGCCGGTCGATATGGCCGAAGTCACCATCACCCGCACCCTCTTTCGTTCGGGCGATAGCGAGTACGCCATTAACGGCACGCCATGTCGACTGCTCGACATCCAAGATCTCTTGAGCGACTCGGGCGTTGGTCGCCAACAGCACATGATCATTGGCCAGGGCCAACTCGACACTGTGTTAAATGCTCGGCCCGAAGACCGCAGAGCCATCATTGAAGAAGCGGCCGGGGTGTTAAAGCACCGTCGTCGTCGCGAGCGAGCCGAGCGTCGCCTGACCGCCACGGCCGAGAACTTGGAACGGTTGGGCGATTTGGTCCGCGAGGTCAGGCGCCAGATCCGTCCGCTCGAGCGTCAAGCCGCCGCGGCCCGTTCCTTCACGACCGTGGCTGACGACCTGCGAGCGGTGCGGCGCTACTTGGCTGGCGCCGAGTTGACCGAACTGGGGGAGCGGCGCCAGAAGGCGGCCGACGCTTTGGTGGACTTCGCCACCGAAGAGACCGAGCTCGACGCCGTGTTGGCGGCCCTCGATGCGGAAGCAACCGAGACCGCAGCCGAGTTGTCGTCACGTCGCGAAGAGGACTTGGCCACCGCCCTCGGTCGGGTCCAAGGACTGGTGGAACGGACCAGAGGGACGGCCGGCGTACTGCGGGAACGCTCTCGAGCCCTCTTGGCTGCCCTGGACGCCGCCGCTGATGTCGACGTCGTTTCAACCTTGGAAGCCGAAGCAGCCCGCCTGGCAGCCGAACTGAGGGCGGCGGGCGAGCGAGAGAGTGAACTTGACCCTGAGCGCGACGAGCTGGCCCGCACCGAAGGTGTGCTGCAGGCCGACATAGAAGCCCACCACGAGCAGTGGGGCGACGGGAGTGAACTTCAGGCGGCCGAAGAGTTGGTGGCCCAGGTGCGGGCTCGCTTGGAGCTGGCCACCCAAGCCTTGGCCCAAGAACGAGTCCAGCAAACAGATCTCGAGCAGCGCCTCACCTCCCTCCGCCAGCGCGCCTCTGAGATGGACGAAGCGGCAGCAGCGCTCGCACACCAGACCACGCAGATGTCGACTGAGGCCACCCGCTTGCGTGACGTTGCCCTGGCCGCCGAGGCCGCCAGCGACCGAGGCCGCGGCCACGGTGGACGACCTGCAAGGCCGCGCTGATGGGGCCGAGCAGGCCCGGCATCGCACGGCGGCTCGGGCCGAAGCGTTGGAGCGCGCGCTCCAAGACCTGCAAGGGGCCGGTGGCAAAGAACTCCTCGACGGCGTCGACGGCGTCGTCGGTTCTCTGGTCGACTTGGTGGAGATCGACCAGGGCTGGGAAGCAGCCTTTGAGGCCGCGGCCGGCGCTGCCGTGGCGGCCGTTGTGGTCGAAGGTCGCCACGCGGCCCACGAGGCCCTCGGTCGACTACGGGCTCAAGGTGTGACGGGGGCGATCTTGGCGCCCCGAGGTGGCGGGCAACACGGGCAATGGCGGCCTGCAGAGCGAAGAGGGACTGCCCGACGGGGCCGAGCCTTTGCGCCGCCACATTCGAGCCCGCGGCGGTTCGGCGGTCCAGGTGGCCGACGTCTCGGACTCCTTGGTCGGCCGAGCCGTGCGGGTGCGTGGGTGGGAAGAGGCCATCGACCTCTCCTTGGACCGCCCCGATCTGGTCGTGGTCACGACCGAAGGCGACCGCTTCGCCGCCTCAGGGTGGCGGGTGCGATCGTCCAAAGGCGTGGTGACGGCCGCCGCCGTTGAAGAGGCGGAACGGCGCGCCGTCGAAGCCGCTGAAGCCGCTGATCAGCTGAAAGTAGAGCTGGCTCGAGCCCGTGAGATCTTCGATCGGGCTCGCCAAAGTGCGATCCAAGCCACCCGGGCGGCAGACCGCTCGGGCTCTGAGTTGGCCGGCCTGGAGGCCGAGCAACGTCGTAGTACGGCTGATCGAGTGCGCCTCGATGAAGAGATCGCCACCGCTGACACCTCGTGGGCCGCGGCCGAGGCCCGGGTCGAGGCCGGGGAGGCAACGGTCCATACCCTGACCGAGCGCCTGCCTGAGCTCGAGGGTGCCGCCCTCGGGGCCGTGACCCGTGCCGCTCAAGCAGCTGAGGCATGGTCGGTCATCGAAGCTCGCACCACGGAGGCTCGGAGTGTGCGCCAAGAGCTTGAAGTGCGAGCGGCCGGTTTGATCGAGCGCCGGGGCGTGCTCGGCGAGCGCTTGGCCGAAGTGGAGCGCCGTCTCGAAGGGCACGCCGAAGAGCGCGAGCAGGCGGCCGAGCGCCGCCAGCGCCTGGAGTCGGACGGTCGCGCCCTGGCCCGTCTTGAAGGAATCGTGGCCACTGAACAAGAGCGCTTAATAGCCGTGTTCGACGAACTTCGTCAGGACTATCGCTTGCAGGTCGAAGCGGTGCGAGCCGGCGGCGAGCGCTTGGAGACACTCCGACAGAACCGTCACTCGACCGAGCGGCGACTGGGCGAAGTTCGTGACAAGACCAGAGCCCTCGACTTGGAGGCGGCCGAAGTCACCCTGCGCACCGATGCGCTGGTCGAATCCATACGTCGCGAGCTCTCGGCTGAGCCCGACGAAGTGATCGGCGCTCCCTGCCCCGAACTGCCCGAAGGGACGACGGCCTCGGCCTACGCCACCAAATTGGCGGACACCTTGGCCGCCCTTGGTCCGGTCAACCCCTTGGCCTTAGAAGAGCTGTCGGTCTTAGAAGAGCGCCACAAAGAACTCGACACCCAGGTCGACGACGTGCGGGCGGCGCGCCGTGAACTCCAAGAGGTGGTGCGCACGCTCGACGAGGAGATCATGCAGTCGTTTGCCTCGGCCGCGGCCGACGTCAACGAGCACTTCTCCACCCTGGTCGCCATGTTGTTTCCCGGCGGCATGGGCCGACTGGTCCTGACCGAACCCGATGATCTTTTGAATACGGGCGTGGAGATTGAAGTGCGACCGGCCGGTCGTAACGTGCGACGGGTTTCGCTGCTTTCTGGAGGCGAGCGATCCCTCGCTGCCTTGGCCTTTTTGTTCGCCGTCTTTCGGAGTCGGCCCTCGCCCTTCTATCTCATGGACGAGGTTGAAGCGGCGTTGGACGACGTCAACCTCCATCGCTTTTTGGGACTGGTGCGCGAGTTCCGCCACGAAGCACAGCTCATCATCGTGAGCCACCAGAAGCGCACGATGGAGACGGGCGACGCTCTCTACGGCGTGACCATGGCTCCGGGTGGCTCGTCGCAGGTCGTGAGCCAGAAGGTGGAGCGAGCGGGCGAGAACGATGCCGCCATTGGGGCGTCGGCCACTGAGGCCGAGCCGCAGCCAGCCAACGCCAGCTAGTTACCCGTTGTAGCGGGCTGCTTCCTTTTTCACCAGCGCCACCAGATTGCCCTGGGTGATGTTGGCGTCGTCCACGTGCAGGCCCCAGGTCGGTCCGATTGACTGGGTCACCACGGGTCGAGGGTCGCCCGCCGTGTGGTTGACGTTGACCTGGAGCCAAGAAATGCCGCCTTTGTCCATGCACTGACCGGTATAGAGACCGGGGTAGGTCACACGCCCGGTGGCGAAAGGCTGCGTTGGCGGATGGGCCGATTGGTAAGAGGCGAAGTTGGGGTTGAGGGGCGCGGCCGCATTCGTGCCCAGGGCGGCCGGGTTGACGCACAAGACCTGGAGCGCGCTGGTCGGTGTGGTTGTCGTGGTGGCCGCGCCAGGGGTCAAGAGACTTACACCGGTGCCAACCTTGCCGAACAGGGTGTTGGCCGGAGGTTCGGTCAGAAAGCTTGAGTACGCCACCACGCAGCCCGTCTCGCTCGACCTGGTGCAGGCCGGGATGTGGGCAAAGTCGCCACCCACCGTTTTGCCCACCGGCACCGTCACGTTGCCGCCCAACACGATGGCGGAGATCAAGTGCTTGCGCAGCGTGGGGTTGTTGTCGATCTGTCGTTTCATGAGCCCGATCAACATGGCCGCGCCTTGGCTGTGGCCAATGAGTACGAAGCCCCGGCCATGGTTGTAGTGCGCCAAGTAGTCACGCCAGCCGCTGAGCATGCTGGTGTAGGCCGTGGCCACGGCCAAGGCACTCAGACCGCTGCCCGAAATGGCCCGTAGGGTGAGTTGGCGGTACATCGGGGCGTAGACCTTGCAGACCGATGAGTAGGGCGCCACCTGTTGGGTCGCGGTTGCGGTCTCTTCGTTTTGAATCAGCAGTGAGGCGTTGGAGCCCTGTTGCGGACTGACGGTGGGGTAGACGTAGAAACAGTCGATCTTGGGGTTTTTGGCCACCACAGTGTGCGTGGCGGTGGTCGACCCGTTGGCGCTGACCGAAACGGTCGAGATGTTGGTGGTGCAGGGGTTGTTGGCCAGCCCGGGCCGACAGAGCCAGACCGTGCCCGCTCGGTCCGCCACCTGTGGGGGTAGGCCAGAGGTGGCGGCCGCTGCGGCCGTGGTGGTCATCACGGTGACGGCAGTCAGGGTGATGAGCGTGGCAAGCGTGGCCGTGATGCTCCGAGGAAAGGGCGTTCTCATACGGCCTGCACCTTAGGCGGCGCTCTCTCAATCAACCGTTAGGCTCGCCTCCCATGCTGGCCCTTTGGATCGCACTGTTGGTGATTGTGGTGGCCATCGTGGCGGCCGGTGCCATCGTCATCACGAGGCGACGCCGCGCCCCCGAGGTCACAGCCCCTCCTCGTCGCGCACCGATCACCGCCCCAGAAGAAGCGGTAGCCCCAGCGCCCGAGACCGAGACCGAAGGCGCTCGCGCTCCACCAGCTGAGCTTGCGGCCCCACCTCGGTTCTTGGACCGCATGGGCAAGACCCGCGGCCTGTTCAGTGGCGTGCTCGGTTCGGTGCGGGGCAAGAGTTCGCTTGAAGGGACCAACTGGGACGATTTGGAAGAGGCGCTGCTGCGCGCCGACGTCGGTGTCGGCACCACCGACACCTTGTTGGCCGATCTGCGGCGCCGGGTGAAGAGCAAAGAGATCGCGGGTGGTGACCAACTCATTGCCGCGCTCAGAGCCGATCTGATCGATCTTTTGGAGGTAGAAGGCCGTTGGGACGGTGCGGTCCCTATGCCCGAGACACGAGAGAGCTTGGAAGAGTCCGCCGCCACTGAGCCCATCGGGCGTGGCCTGCGCTTCGACGACGAGGCTGGCGTCACCAATGTCTGGCTCTTTGTCGGAGTGAACGGCGTGGGCAAGACAACCACGGTCGGCAAGCTGGCGCGTCAGCAAAAAATGGCGGGACGCTCGGTCTTGCTGGCCGCCGGTGACACCTTTCGTGCCGCGGCCGGTGAGCAGCTCACCATGTGGGCTGAGCGAGCCGACGCCGAGATTGTGGTCGGCGCCGAGGGCGGGGATCCGAGCGCCATCGTCTTTGATGCCGTGCAGCGCGCCTCGGCCCGAGGCAACGATCTGGTCTTGGCCGATACAGCCGGGCGCCTCCACAACAAGGTCAATCTGGTCGAAGAGTTGAAGAAGATCCGACGGATCGCCGATCGGGATCCGGGCCGGGTGACTGAGGTCCTGTTGGTCTTGGACGCCACCACCGGACAGAACGCCCTGGTCCAGGCTCGCCAGTTCACCGAGGCCGTGGCCGTCACGGGCATTGTCTTGACCAAGCTCGACGGCACGGCCAAGGGCGGGGTGGTTATCTCGATCCAACGCGAACTGGGCCTTCCGGTCAAGCTGGTGGGCCTGGGCGAGGGTCCCGACGATCTGGTGGCCTTTGATCCCGAAGAGTTCGTCGACGCCCTGCTCGGTTGAGTACGGCCCGCCGCCATAGCAGTGCCTCGGTGAGGCCTGTCGAGGCCAGCACGGCCCAAACCTCCTATAGCCTGGCGTCGCATGTTTGACGCACTCTCTGACCGCCTCGAGCGGATCTCCTCGCGCCTCAAAAGTCGGGGGAAGCTGAGCGATGCCGATCTCGACGACGCCTTAGCTGAGATCAGAACAGCCCTGCTCGAAGCCGACGTCGAGCTCAGCGTGGTGCGCGCTTTCACCGCCGCCATCAAGGCGAAGTGCAGCGGCGATGCGTTGAGCAAGAGCCTGACCCCGGGCCAACAGGTCATCAAGGCCGTCCACGACGAACTCATCACAGTCTTGGGCGGCGAGCCGCTCAAGATCACCTACGCCTCAAAACCGCCCACCGTTGTCCTGATGGCCGGCCTTCAGGGTTCGGGTAAGACGACGGCGTCGGCCAAGTTGGCGGTGTGGTGGAAGCAACAGGGACGAAATCCCCTGTTGGTCGGAGCCGACCTGCAGCGCCCCGCCGCCGTAGCTCAGCTGCGCGTGCTTGGTGAGCAAGCGGGCGTGACGGTCTTTTCTGAACCGACCGACCCCGTGTCGGTGGCCGTGGCTGGCGTCGAAGAGGCCCGCCGCTTGGGCCGCGATATCTGCATCATCGACACCGCGGGTCGTCTCGCTATCGACGCCGAGCTGATGGAAGAGGTCCGACAGATCTCGGAGCGGACCAATCCGCAGTACACCTTGCTGGTCGTCGACGCCATGACCGGCCAAGACGCCGTGGCCACGGCGTCGGCTTTCCACGAGACCTTGGCCTTGGACGGCGTCATCTTGTCCAAACTCGACGGGGACGCTCGAGGCGGTGCCGCCCTGTCGGTCAAAGGCGTAGTGGGCAAACCCATCGCCTTCGCCTCGACCGGCGAGAAACTCTCGGACTTCGATCTCTTCCATCCCGATCGCATGGCCGACCGCATTCTCGGCATGGGCGATGTCATGAGCCTCATCGAGCAGGCCGAACGCACCATGGACCACGAGACGGTCACTCGTTCGGCCAATCGCATGATGGAGGGGCGCTTTGATCTGGAGGACTTCCTTCAGCAGCTCCAACAGGTAAAAAAGATGGGCTCGTTGGGCGGCATCATGAAACTGATGCCCGGACTGTCAAAGGACATGCGCCAGGCCGCTGGCAGTATCGATGACCGAGAGATCGCCCGCGTCGAGGCCATCATCAGTTCTATGACCCCGGCCGAACGAGCCGATGCCACCTTGATCGACGGTTCTCGTCGGGTGCGCATTGCCCATGGCTCGGGCACCTCGACCCAGGACGTCAACGGACTGCTCAAGCAGTTTCGAGAGATGCAAAAGATGATGAAAGGCATGGGCGGCGGCGGTCTGCCTGGCATGAGCGGTGGCGGCAAGGGTGGCTTGGGCCAGATGCTCGGCAATCGCCGCCAGATGAAAGAGGCCATGGCCGCCATCGAGGGCGGAGCCGACGCTGACGCCTTGTCCCAGCTCATGGGCTCAGTGCCGCCCCCCAAAGCCCCGGTCAAGGCCGTAGTCACGGCCCGGGGCGGTACCAACAAGAAGAAAAAGGGCGGTCGAGTCACGCCTCCGAAGGCCCGGTAGGGGCGAGGCCCCAGGACCTGCAACAATAGATGGACTGAAACAATCGATGGAGGAACAGGGCTCGTGGCAGTGAAACTCCGCTTAGTGCGGATGGGAAAGAAGAAACAACCGACCTATCGTGTGGTGGCGGCCGACAGCCGATCCCCCCGTGACGGTCGGTTTCTCGAGATCGTTGGGACCTATGCCCCTCGTGGCAGCTCAACAGCCGAGCCTGACGCAGTGATCAAGATCGACAATGAGAAGGCCCTCAAGTGGCTCTCACAAGGTGCCCAGCCCACCGAACGTGTGGAGAAGTTGCTCAAGGTTTCAGGGGCCTGGGACGAGTTCACGGCGGCCAAGGCCAAGTGAGCGACCTCTACGAAGCTGGCGACATCAACACGGTTGCGGGCTCGAGCGACGAGGCCGACGATGTCAACGACTCCTATGAGGACGATGACGTCAACGAGGCCGAGCTCGACGATGGAAACGGCGGCTCAGCCGGAACCTCTGAAGCGGTCCTCGATTACTTGGCCCGCTCTCTGGCCAACGAACCTGAAGCGGTCGTGATCAACGCCGACGAGCGTGGCTCGTCGATCCGACTCAGTCTGCACGTGGCCCCCGAAGACATGGGACGCGTCATTGGGCGCCGCGGTCGTACCGCCCAAGCCATTCGCACCTTGGTGCACGTGGCCGGGGCGAAAGACGGGGTGCAGACCAGCGTCGACATCGTCGACGACTGAGTCAGGGGCGAACCGGCCCATGGCCGGACTCCTAGAAGTTGGCCGGATCGGCAAAGCGCACGGCCTCAAAGGTGAAGTGGCGGTCGCACTCTGGGCTGATCGGCCCGAACGGGTGGCTCCGGGTGTGGTCCTCCACTCCGATCACGGTGATCTAGAAGTCGAGAGTTCGCGTCCGCACCAGGGTCGTTGGCTGGTGTACTTCGTGGGCGTCACTGATCGCACCGGCGCCGAGCAGTTGGCCGGGCTGACTCTTCACGCGCCACCCAGTGATGACCCTGACACCTTGTGGGTCCACGAACTCATCGGCGCTGACGTGGTACGAGTGCACGAACCAGATGTCGTGGTGGGCCAGGTCACCGCGGTCGAGTCCAATCCGGCCAGCGATCTGATGGTGCTGGCCAGCGGAGGCCTCATACCGCTCCGATTTGTGGTCAGCCACGAACCGGGCGTGCGGGTTGTGGTCGACATCCCCGACGGCCTCCTCGACTGACGCCATCATGAGAATCGACGTACTCACGCTGTTCCCCGAGGCCATTACGGCCTACGTCACGGTCAGCGTGCTGGGTCGAGCCCGCGAGCGGGGTCTGCTCGATGTGCGGAGCTGGGACCTACGAGAAGGCACGAGCGATGTGCATCGCACGGTGGACGATGCGCCGTTTGGGGGCGGGGCGGGCATGGTCATGATGCCCGAGCCTGTCTTTGCGGCCACCGAAGCAGTGAGCGATCTGCCCCGGCCGCTGTTCCTCCTCTCACCCAGCGGTCGTCGCTTCGATCAGTCTGTAGCCGAGGAGTTGGCCCAACTTGATGGGTTCTCTTTGCTCTGTGGCCGCTACGAGGGCGTCGATCAGCGGGTGAGCGACCATCTGGTCGACGGCGAGCTCTCGGTGGGCGACTTCGTGCTGGCGGGCGGCGAGTTGGCCGCCCTGGTCGTGATCGAGGCCGTGGCCCGCTTGGTGCCCGGGGTCTTGGGCAACGAGGACTCGAGCACCGATGAGAGTTATTCGGCCGGACTGCTCGAATATCCGCAGTACACGCAGGCCGGCCGAGTTCCGGGGTTGGCCCGTGCCCGAGGTGCTGCGCTCAGGCGACCACGGGGCCGTGGCCCGCTGGCGCCAGGCTGAATCTTTGGCCCGCACGCTGGAGCGACGTCCCGACCTGGTGGCCCGCCGTGGTGGGCTGACCGAGGCCGAGGTAAGCCTCCTGTCCGAGCACGGCTATCATGAACTGCCCGGTCAACCTGCCCCGACCGAAAAGGACGCCACGCATGCAACCCACTGACATCATCGACCGCGACTCGCTGAAAGAGGGAATTCCCGACTTTCGCCCCGGTGACACTGTAAAGGTGCACGTCCGAGTGGTGGAGGGAACCCGCGAGCGTGTCCAGGTCTTCCAGGGTGTTGTCATTCGTCGCCAGGGCGAGGGTGTGCGAGAGACCTTCACGGTGCGCAAGGTCAGCTTCGGCGTCGGCGTAGAGCGCACCTTCCCGGTGCACTCGCCCACCATTGCCAAGCTGGAAGTGGCCACCTTCGGTGACGTCCGTCGGGCCAAGCTCTACTACTTGCGGGATCTTTCCGGTAAGGCCGCCAAGATCAAGGAGCGACGGACCGCTCGCGCGTGAGCCGTCTGATTCGGTGAGCGAAGAGGAGCTCGAACGGTACGAGGCCGAGATCGAGCTGGGGCTGGTCCAAGAGTACCGAGCGGTACTCCCCATGTTCTCCTATGTGGTTGAGACGGAGCGCCGTTTCTATCTGGCCAACGCCGTGACCATGAACGTACGCACCGATTCGCAACCGGCCTGCGTCGAACTTGAGATGACCGACGCCTGGGTCTGGGACATGTATCGCCCGGCCCGCTTCGTGCCCTCGGTGCGAGTCATCACGTTCCGAGACGTCAACGTCGAGCGACTACCCGAGACTGAGCTGTAGTCGGGCGGCCTCTTTGGCGCTCCGTTGAAGCGGCTTGTGGCCTTCATCCCAATGGGCCGACGGTCTTTAGAGCATTGCCGCCG
The DNA here is from genome assembly GCA_963803215.1 of uncultured Acidimicrobiaceae bacterium. Taxonomy (GTDB): domain Bacteria; phylum Actinomycetota; class Acidimicrobiia; order Acidimicrobiales; family RAAP-2; genus CAWDLP01. The sequence goes on along the minus strand of CAWDLP010000004.1, from coordinate 101,926 downwards.
GGTTCGCGCTCGAGAGTCTCGAGTATGTGCGGTCAATCTTGAGCACATGAGGTCAATACAGTTGAACCCTTGTGACCAAGAGCCCACTTTTTCCATGCACTCGAAGATCGGTGCCACAGAACGGGCAGACCACATTGCCGGTTGCCGCCGGGGCCCCGCAGTTGGGGCACGAGGTTCGTATCTCGAGTGACTGCTGATCCTCGGTGATGTCCCAGAACTGGTCGACCACAGATGTCGTACCGTTCTCGTAAGACCGTGATCTTTAGTCGGATGCGCAATGTGACGTGCCCCGGCTCATGGTCCGCCGGCAGCCCGACCAACTGGATCGAGACTGATTGGGGGACCGCACCGCCGAACGAGTGCACGTGGCGACCAACCGAAGCGATGACCTGGTCGGAGAAGAGGCCCTTCATGCCGGTGAACTGCCCGGAAGCATCGGCACTGAACTGGGCCATCACGCCGAAAGAGACCAACTGGCCGATGGCGGGAGGCGTCATGTCAACCGGCGATCCGGTGGCCTGGATCTGGCTCACGATGCCGGGCCAGTCCTCGGCGTCCACGCAGTGGATCGGGATGGCGGGTGCGGGTGTGCTCACGGTCCCGGGTGTTGTGACGGCGGATACCAGTTGCCGTCAGAAGCCTTCCAGTAGCCCGGCCCCGGTGGGAGATCTTCGCTTGCGGCTTCAGCTGTTCGGCGGGGGAGGCGGGGGACCTGGGGAATCGGTGCTGCTTCTCTCGGCGCTCGGTTCGCTTGGCGCCGCTACCGACGGAGAGCCCAGCGCGGCCCCGCAGTTGTGGCAGAAGTGCGCACCCGCCACTAAGGCCGCGCCACAGTTCGGACAGAAGTGCCCACTCGGTGCGGGAGCGCTCATCGGTGCACCGACACCGGGTGCCGCCGTACCGGGAGCCGCACCCAACATCATGCCGACCATCATCCCGGGTTGGGCGTCGACGTGACCCGACTCGACCCCTTGGGCAATGTCGAGCATGGACTGACCTCGGGCGTAGTTGTCGTATGACCCGGCCACACCAGTGAACGCTTTGGCTTGGGCCAGTTGCTTGACCCTCTCGGCGTCAGCGTCAGGCAGGTTGACGTTCAACTGTGCAAAGGACGAGACGGCCAAGCCATAGACGGCCAGTGACTCGTTGGCCTTGGTCAGTGCCGCTTGGCTGGTGGCATCTTGGATGGCGCCCATGTACAACACGCCGTGTTGGGACACCAGCTCTGGCAACACGGCCCTGATGGCGGCCAAGACCTGATCTTTGACCCATCCGATGACTTGACCGTTGTGATCGACTAGTCCATCGGTGCCGACCAGCTTGGCCAAGAGGGGCACCGGATTTGTGATGTGGAAGGCCAAATTGCCAAAGACCCGCAGCGAGACAACCAACCCACTCTGTTGATCCGAGACGTTGTCGACCGGTCCACCGAAGTCGATGTTGGCGATGTCACGGGTGGCCATGAAGTAGAGCTCTGCGTCGTAGTAAGCGTCGCCGGTCAGGCGATCGACCAACCAACCGAGGGCCAACGAGGCACCTTCGTCCAAGGGATAGCGTCCGGGGCCAAGTGTGCCGATGACGTGGCCGAGGTTGGTGAAGACGGCGGCGTAGTCGAGATCGACGTTGACGATCGAGTGCTTCATGATCTGGGAGTCCGGATGCTTCCAGACCACCTGGCCCTTGACCTCATCGGGCATCTCGATAAAGAGGCGTTGGATTCCTTGGCTTTTGTTCCCCTTGAACAACGGCATGGTCGCCCCCTCCTTCTGCGTTGGCTCGATCGATGCGATCGAGGTGTTGGTTCAGCTCGCGATCAGTTGGTCCAAGGCGTGTCGTTGCGCCGAAGTTGCGGTGGCCTCTTGGTCGAGGGCCACACAGAGAGCACGAGACCACTCCGAGACCGTCACCTCGCGCCGTTCGCTCCACTGACCAGTGGCTGAGCGCTGACCGGTGTGGCAGTGCAGATCATGACCAGCGGTGATCTCAAAGAGATAGGCACCGACTGAAAGGTTGATCCTTTTGATGGCGCCCGACCTCGGTCGAAGATACGGAAGATCCCCACACAACGTGGTCAGCCAACCGCCCCGGTAGTCCACCACCAGCTCGAGTCCAGGTGTGCCCTCGAGGGTGACACAGAGCGACTGCAGCAGAGAAGCGATCTCAGGGCCATCGGCCCGCAGTGCGGCCGCCGGTCAGGCCCAGCTCTGGAACTCGGGCCGGTGCGTGGGGGCCGATCGACATAGGGCCAAAGTAGCTGGAAAGCGCAGGCCGTTGTTGCTATTGACCTTGCTGGCCTGAGGCGGGACGACTAGAGACCCAACTGGCACGGCCGCTCTGGGCGGCTGCGGTGGTGCTTGGTGGGGCTGAGGGCCGTGATGGTGCTGACGTGGCTGTATGTTGGCCATAAGAGGGCGGGCCTGCCACCGAGGTAACTCGCCGCAAAAAATCAAGGAGGACTGATGGAGACGCTGATCGTCGATCGGAACGAGGGCGTGGTTACCGTCACCATGAACCGGCCGGAGCGAAAGAACGCGGCCAACGGTGTCATGTTGTCCGAGCTCCTCCAAATCTTTGAAGAGGTCGAGCGCACGGCTGGTGACAGAGTCATGATCCTCACCGGTGCCGGCGGGTCCTTCTGCTCGGGCGCTGACCTCGGTGATCCCTCAGGACCGGCGTCTGATGTCACCCAACCGGGGCTTGTACGCATGCGCCGACTCGGCGACGTGGCCTTGGCCCTTCATCGCATCTCCAAGCCATGCATCGCCAAGGTCGACGGCTTCGCCGTCGGTGCCGGTCTGAGCCTGGCCCTCGGTTGTGACCTGGTGGTCTGTTCGGATCGGGCCAAGCTCTCCATGATCTTCTCCAAGCGTGGCCTCTCCTTGGACAATGGCGCGTCGTGGCTTCTCCCTCGGTTGGTCGGCATGGCCAAGGCCAAAGAGATTGCGCTGTTCGGAGAGATGCTCAGCGCCGAAGACTCCCTGGCCATGGGGCTGATCAATCGGGTCCTTCCGCTCGACGAGCTCGATGGGTTCGTGGACGAGTGGGCGGCCAAGCTGGCCGCTGGTCCGCCGCTGGCGCTGTCGATGACCAAAACGCTCTTGCACGCCTCCTTGTCGGCCAGCATGGAAGAAGCGGTCGAAGACGAGGCTCGGTGCCAGGCCGTCAACTTCGGTACCGAAGACACGGCCGAAGCCATGTCGGCCTTTGTGGCCAAGCGGACGCCAAAGTTTGTCGGACGGTAGCTCGCCGTATAGTCGAGATTGAGGGACCGATCCCAAGGAAGGTGGCGCAAAGGTGTTGAATGGGGTGCAAGGGATGATCGGCGAAACCGCCTTGGTCACCAAGGTCATCAACGGGGAGCATCACCCCGGCTCAGTTCGGGCCCGTGGTGAGGAATGGATGGCCATTCCCCTCGACCCCAACGAAAAGATCGATGTGGGCAACGACGTTGTCGTGGCTGACGTAGCTCGAGGTTTGTTGATCGTCTACGCCACTGAACTGTAAATCATGTAGCCCATCCGGGCCCAAAGAGGGGAGAGCTGATGCTCGCCAGCAGCGCAGAAGTAGTTGGAGTGGTGACCGCAATTGGGGCCGCCGTCATCGTCTTTATGTTGATCTTGGTGGTGACCGGCTCTTTTAAGATTGTCCAGCAAGGCAGCGTCGGCGTCGTCAAACGACTGGGTGAGTTCAAAACCATCGACCAACCGGGTTTTCACATCTTGATGCCGTTCGTCTCCAAGATGGAGAAGGTCGACATGCGAGAGTTCCCGATGACGGGGGACCAACAGTCGGTCATTACGAAGGACAACGTCTCGCTCTGGGTCAGTGCCACCATCTTCTGTCAGGTCATCGACGTGAAGGCGGCACTGTTCGAGATCAACGACTTCACCCTGGCCGTGGACCAACTGGCCCGCACCGCACTCCGAGCCGTGTTCGGCGAGCTGTCGTTGGACCAGGCCCTGTCCGAGCGTGAAACCATAAACAGCCGCATGCAAGAGCACATGGCTGACCCCACCTTGAAGTGGGGTGTGCGTCTCAACCGCATCGAGATTTTGGACATCACGCCTCCGACCAACGTCCTCCAAGCAATGTCCGAGCAGAAAGAGGCTGAGCAGCACAAGCGTGCCGCCATCTTGAAGTCTGAAGGTGACCAGCAGGCTGCCGTCAACAGTGCCGGCGGGCGCAAGCAGGCTGCTGTCTTGGAGGCCGAGGGGGCCAAGCAGTCGGTCATTTTGGCCGCTGAGGCTCAGATGCGAGCGCTGGAGCTGCAGGCCGAGGGAGAGAAGAAGGCCCGGTTGCTCCGAGGCGAAGGTGAAGCGGCCGCGTTGATGGCTATCGACCAGGCTGAGATCAAGCAGAACACCTTGGCCGTTCTCCAGTTGCGGGCCCTTCAAGACATCGCTTCGTCCCCCAACTCCAAGGTCGTGGTGCCCTATGAAGCGGCTGGGTTGGTCGGTGGCGCTGAGATGTTGATGGAGGCCTTGCGGGGATCGAAACCCAACGTGACGCAGAACGGCTCGGTGTCGCCCCCCGATGGTTGGGTGGAGAGCTCAGACCAAAAGGGTTAGACGCACGATCCACCCGCCGTTGCCTTAGCGGCGAAACCAGCCTTTTTTTGGAGGCGCATCGGCGAAGCGTCGGAGTTTTTCGATGTCGTTGCTGACAATGGCGTCGACGCCCGCTTTTTGCAGCTGCCGCATGATGTAGGTCTCGTCGACCGTCCAGGTTGAGGCCAAGAGTCCAAGCTCATGGACCGCCGCCACCCGTTCGGGCGTGACGAACTGGAACGGCGGGTTCCAGTACTCGGGGCGAAGGGCTTCGATGATGTCTTGGTCCGGCACGCTTCGTTTCATCCAGGTCATCCCGATCCTGGCTTCGGGAGCAACGGACCGCAGTTGACGAAGGGCGTCGAAGTTGCCGCTGACGAAGAGGCACCGCGCCATGGCGTCGGCCTCACGCACCGATCGGACGGCGTCATTGACCACGTCCGTCATGGTGAAGTCGACCATGAGAGGGATCTCCACCTCGGCCAAGGCCTCGGCAAAGGTGGGGATGCGATAACCCTCCACCGTGATGGCACCCACTTCTTCCCAGGTCATCTCGGCCACGGGACGGTCCACGCGCCAGGGGGTCTTCAGGGTCTCGTCGTGCAGGCAGACCACGGTGCCGTCCATGCAGCGCCGCAGGTCGAGTTCGATCATGTCGGCCTTGCCGCGGACGGCCGACTCGAAGGCCTCCAAGGTGTTGTCCAAGTGGCTCATAGGGTCACCGCGATGGGCGATGGTGATCACGTGACTGGGAACGAGTTCTGTTGCCACCCAATAGAAGTGGATGTGGGGGTCGAGGGCGACGGTGCCACAGCCATGGGGACAGCTTGGCAAGAGTGCTGGCCAACTTCGACGCCATCAAAGGGTCCGCCGGTTCCATACCATTGGTAGAAGCAGGTTCCGCTGTCGGAGTAGACAGCAAAGGTCGCGGTACCCGACGCACCATCGCTACTGCCGCCACCAAACGAGGGCATGGCTTGACCGCCCGGCAACGTTTCGTCCGTGGCCGAACCACCCGATCCGCCGGTGTTGGCCACGCTGACCGTGTGCGACGAGGTGGAAGGACCCGAGGTGTAGGTGGCACCGGGGGCGTTGGCCTCGAGAGCGTCCGGAGTCAGACTGCCGTAGCCCCCGCTCTCGGCGGCTGCTTCTATGGCGGGTTGAATGGTCGATAGGGTCGACTTGGCCACGACATCGTCGGCCGTACCGACACCAGCGGCTCCAGGCGAACCCGAACCGTCAGTGCTTTGGCCACTGAAGCTGATACCAATGAGAATTGCACTGAGGGTAAGGACGACGGCCAAGGCAATGACCATAGCCACCATGCTGAACTGGCCCGCTTCAGTGATCACCCGCTGTTGCTCCAAGTGCACCGTGCCCCTCCTTGTCATTAGACCGTAGCCGGGACCTACGTGACCCCAGAGGCATGGAAGGGTCGAACTACCCTGGTGGCTCGCCGTGCACACCCTCCTTCGCCTCGGACTGGAGCTGCCACCGTTCGTCTCGTGGGCAGACTCCGCTGCCACGCCGCTTGACCGAATCGTCGAGATGAGTGGGACGATCGCACGCGCCGGATTTCAGACGTTGTGGCTTACCGATGACGACGCCAGCGATGCCGTGACGGCGCACGGGGCTTTGGCCGCGGTCACGACCTCGCTCGGTCTCGGTGTTATCGCCACCATCGGAGTCGGCCGTCATCCCACCATGGTGGCTCGTGACCTCACCACGCTCGACGTGCTCTCGTCGGGTCGAGCGGCTCTGCTCTATCGTGCGAGCGGGGCCAACGAAGCCGACCGCTCGCACTCGCTCGGCCAAGTCATCGAAGCCGTGACGATCTCTCGCCAGATGTTCGTGGACGGGGCGGCCACCGTTGACGGTCAGTTCTACGACGTGTCCGGTGCAGCGAACCGCCCTGCCCCAGTGCAACCGGGTGGGCCACCCATCGTGGTCCAACTCGAGAGCTCGACGTGGACGGAGGAGCTCCAAGAACTGTGCGGTCTGATCGATGGGCTGTGTTGCGGCGGGGACGCCGCCGAGGTCGCGGCACTCTCTCGGCAGGCGTCGGGGCGCTGTCCCATGATCTGGTCGGGTCCGTCGCCCACTCCGACCTCTCCACTGGCGGCCCAAGTAATTGAGGCCGGAGCCATGGGGCTGATCTGTCAGCTCGACCGTGTCTCGAGGTTCGGAGAGATTGGCGATTGGGCCAGGAGCTGGCGCCGTTGGTGGCAGGGGCCAGCGCGTGATGCAAGAGCCCGAAAAGGTCGAATCGCACCCGACCGTGGTGCCGCCTCGCGGCTCGTCGAAGGTGAGGGGGGCACGCCGAGGACCGTTGCCACCAACTGCTGTGACCGGTCGCTACTTGCCAGCCTTAGACGGCGTGCGCGCCTTTGCCGTGGCGGGTGTGCTGGCCTATCACCTGGGTTACGGATGGGCCTCGGGAGGTTTTCTCGGGGTTGATCTTTTCTTCGTCCTTTCAGGGTTTTTGATCACCACACTGCTCTTAGAAGAGTGGGTGGCCACGGCCACCATCAAGCTGATGGCCTTCTGGGCTCGTCGAGCGCGTCGCCTGCTGCCGGCCCTCTTCTTGTTGTTGATCGGCATTGCGGCCTATGTCGTCATCGTGGGCCGGTTTGGTAGTCCGGGGGCGGCCGCCACCATCGATTTGAACGGGTTACGAGGCGACGCCCTGGCCACCCTGTTCTACGCCGCCAACTGGCACTCGATCTTTGCCCATCAGTCCTACTTCGCTCAGTTCTCAACCCCCTCGCCGCTGCAACACACCTGGTCGCTGGCGATCGAAGAGCAGTTCTATCTGATCTGGCCCCCGGTGCTGCTTTTGGTGTTGCGAGCCTTCCGAAGGAGTTGGCGCCAGATCGGTCTCATCGTGACCGTGGGTGGTTTCGTGCTCTCCAGTGGGTTGATGGTCCTGCTCTACCATCCAGGCACTGATCCCACTCGGGTTTACTTCGGGACCGACACCCACATCTTCGACATGTTGGCCGGCGCCACCGTGGCCATGTTGGCTGCCTCTCGGCCTCAGCCAGGACGTCGAGCCCAGCGCATGCTTCATGCGCTGGCTCCTCTTGCGGCAGTGGCTCTGGCCTTTTTCTGGATCACCGGCGGCACAACAGGTGAACTTCCGAGAGGTTGGATGTTTCACGGCGGATTCTTCATCTGTGCTGTCTTAGGTGCGGTCATCGTGGCCGACGTGCGTCAGTTTGATGCAGGACCTTTGGGCAAGCTTTTGGCCCTCGCCCCCTTGCGGTGGATCGGTCAGATCTCCTATGGCATCTACCTCTACCACTGGCCCATCTTCGTCTACATGAACGGGGCTCGAACTGGACTGTCGGGCTTGGCCCTCACCATGGCCCGCCTGGCCCTGACCTTGGCTGTGGCCACTTTGAGCTTCTACCTCGTTGAGCAACCAATCAGGCGCCGGCGCTTTACCGGGTGGCCCCGCTTCACGGTGGCACCGGCCGCCGCTGTGGTCACGGCCGCGGTGTTGATTGTGGCCACCGTGCCGGCGGTGGCCGCTCCCACCAAAGCTGCTCCTCCCACGCAGGCGGTGGCTATCGGTGGCGCCACCGTGGTGCCGGGTTCGGGCGGCTATCGGGGCCAAGAGCCCATCACCTTGCCGCCCGGCACAGGCACGGTGGCCCATCCTCTGCGCGTCATGTTGCTCGGGGACTCGGTCATGCAAGGGTCGGTCTCTGGCATCACAGCCGCTCTTGGTTCAACCAAAGCGGTCACCGTGTCGAGCGTGACGGCGCAAGGCTTCGGACTCTCGACTGACACGGGCTGGCGCACTGGCTTACCAGCCAGCGTGATGGCAGCCGATCCAGACCTCATCGTGGCCACATGGAGTTGGGACTCCTACACCTTGAAGGGAGGACCGGGGCTGGCCCTGACCCACCCCGCGCTCTATACGACGATGCTGGAGCAGGCCATACGAGCCATGCTCAACCCGGGCGGCGGGGTACACCCCTCGGGCATTGTCTTTACCCAGTTTCCGCCGACCGGACCGGTGCTGGCCAACACCAAGGCTGAAGCCAAGGCCGCCGAAGCGCTACGCCGAAAGGGCGAACTGGCCTGGCAGCGCATCGTGGCCTCGATGCCGGCCAAGTTTCCAGGCCAGGTCATGTACCTCCCCCTGGCAGGCTCGCTCCTCCTCAACGGCAAGTACACCAACTGGCTGCCGCCGGCCAATACGCCGAACGCGCCCAAAGCCGATTGGGATCGGGTCCGAAAGATCGATGCCGTCCATCTCTGTCAGGCTGGAGTGGTGCGCTATGCCGACGCCCTCTTGGCCGATATGACCTCGCTCTTTCACCTGCCCAGGTCGACCAACCATTGGTCGGAGGGATCGTGGGTCAACGACCCGGTCTTTAACGATCCGCCAGGTGGCTGTCCCGACGACAAGCCCCCCACGTAATGCAGATCGGCGCCCACGTACGAGCCGGCGGCAAGCTTGTCCCGGCCTTAGAACGGGGATCTGAGATCGGGGCCGAGGTGGTCCAAGTCTTTACCCAGAGTCCGCGAGCCTGGAAGCCCACGCAGTACGCACCGGAGGTCCTCGAGGGCTATCGCCAAGCCCAAGCGTCGCACCCTGAGATCACCACCACGTTTTGTCATGCCACCTATCTCATCAATCTGGCCACATCCGACAGTGCGCTGCTAGGGCGCTCTCGGACCTGCCTGGCCGCCAACCTGGCCGTGGCCTCGGGCATGGGGGCGTCGGGTCTCGTCCTTCACGTGGGCAGCCATAAAGGTTCGGGCCTCGAGGGCTGCATCTCTCAGATCGTCGACGCCTTGGCGGAGGCCTTGGAGACGATCCCTGACGCCCAGTCCTGTCCCATCTTGTTGGAGAACGCGGCGGGCGCGGGCGGAACGGTGGGCCGGAGCTTCGACGAGTTGGCCGAACTGTTGGACCGGGCCAAAGCGGGAGGGCGTCTCGGTGTGTGTCTCGACACCCAACATCTCTGGGCCTCCGGCGTGGCCTTTACCACGCTGAGTGAGGCAGACGACGTGGTGGACCAGTTCGACCAGGTCTTGGGCCTCGACCACCTACGGTGCCTGCATCTCAACGACTCCAAGGTCGAGTTCGGCGCCAATCGAGACCGGCACGAAAATATTGGGGAAGGGACGATTGGAGCCGAAGGACTGGGGGCGTTGCTCAGCCACCCGGCTCTGGCTCAGGTCCCGGCCATCTTGGAGGTCCCAGGCGACGGCGAGGGCGCTCGAGCCGAAGACATCGTGGCGGCACGACAGGCCTTGGCCCTAGGACTGGCCCGGCGTTTGCACTAGTAGAAGCGGTCGCCCATGCTGGCGCCGCACCGAAGGAGGAACAGTTGAGCACCACCCGCATTGAGAGCGACAGTATGGGCGAGATTGAGGTACCGGCCGACCGGTACTGGGGCGCGCAAACTGCCCGATCACTCCATCACTTCGACATCGCCGACGACCAGATGCCTCTACCGGTGGTTCGGGCCTTTGGGGTCTTGAAAGGGGCGGCGGCCGAGGTCAATCGGGATCTGGGCAAGCTCGACCCAGAGCTGGCGGCCTTGATCGAGCGCGCCGCGGCCGAGGTGGCCGAAGGCACCTTGAACGACCAGTTCCCGCTCAGTGTGTGGCAGACGGGCAGCGGGACCCAGACCAACATGAACGCCAACGAGGTCATCTCGAATCGGGCCATTGAGATGGCCGGTGGAGTCATGGGCTCAAAGCAGCCCATCCATCCGAACGATGACGTCAACATGTCGCAGTCCTCGAACGACACCTTCCCGACGGCGATGAACATCGCCGCCGTCGAAGAGCTGACCCTTCGCCTGGTGCCGTCAGTGACCAAGCTCCGAGACGCCTTGGCGGCCAAGTCTGATGAGTATGCCGACGTCATCAAGATCGGGCGCACCCACCTCATGGACGCCGTCCCGCTCACGCTTGGTCAAGAGTTCTCGGGCTACGTGGCCCAGCTGGACGCCGATGTGGTGCGCATCGAACAGTGCCTGGGCGCCCTCTACTGAACTGGCTCTCGGCGGCACGGCGGTTGGTACCGGGCTCAACACCCATCCTGAGTTCGGCGATCGGGTGGCCGCCTCTATTGCTCGACGGACCGGGCTGCCCTTTGTGTCGGCCCCGAACAAGTTCGCGGCCCTGGCTGCCCACGACTCGTTGGTCTTTGCCAGCGGGGCCCTGCGCACCTTGGCGGCCTCGCTCATCAAGATCGCTGACGATCTGCGCTGGATGGGATCGGGACCTCGCAGTGGCTTGGGCGAACTTGTGCTGCCGGCCAACGAGCCCGGATCGTCGATCATGCCGGGCAAGGTCAACCCCACCCAGTCCGAAGCCATGATCATGGTGGGCATTCAGGTCTACGGCAATGACGCCGCCATCGCCATGGCCGGGGCCCGAGGCAACTTGGAGTTGAACGTCTGCAAGCCCGTCATTATCCACAACTTCATGCACTCGGTTGCCCTCTTGACCGACGCCTGCCGGGCCTTTCGGATCTTTTGCGTGGAAGGGTTGGAGCCCGACTTCGAACAGATCCAACGCCACGTTGAGAACTCGCTCATGTTGGTCACGGCCCTCAATCCCATCATTGGCTACGACAAGTCGGCCGAGGTGGCCAAGAAAGCGCACAAAGAGCACACCACCTTGCGCGAAGCCGCCGTCGAGCTGGGCTATCTGAGTGGCCAGGAGTTCGACCAGGCCGTGCGTCCCGAAGAAATGGTGCACCCTTGAGCGCGGTGCTCACCCATCACGAAGTGGACGACCTCTTGACCGAGCAAGGTCTTGGGTGGGAACGGGTTGGGGACGAACTGGTGAAGAGGGTGGTGAAGCGCGACTTTGCTGGCGCCTTGGCCTACGTGAACGCGGTCGGTGCCGCGGCCGAAGCAGCCAACCATCACCCCGATATCGACATCCGCTGGAACACCGTGACCTTGGTGCTGACCACCCATTCCGAGGGCGGGCTCACCCTGCTCGACCTGGGGTTGGCCGGCGCGATCGATCTACTCGAGTAACGCGTCTCGCAGTTGTGCCACGACTTCGTGGTCGACGCCGATGGACTCGGCGTAGGCCCCGGTGGAGCCGTAGGTCTGGCGCACCATGTCGAACAGTCGGGTCATGTTGGCCGGCTCCGCCGTGAAGAGCTCGCCGGCGTCGTTGATGGCATCGGCCCCTTCGGGATAGCGCTCCACCAGATTTGCTCGAAGCGCCACCATGGCCCGCTCGCTCAGGGCGTAGTCCTCGGCAATCGTCTCGTGCGGCACACCCAACAGATCGAGCAGAAGGGCGGCGAGCACTCCGGTGCGGTCTTTTCCAGCGGTGCAGTGAAAGACGATCGGTTGCGCCTCGCGGCTGGCAATGACCTTGAGCGCGGCTGCGATTTCGGCGCCCCGATCGCGCACCATGTCCAGGTAGGACTGACCTAACATGCCGGGCGCCATCTTGAACTCCTCGGCGTTCGGCAGCGTTTTGATGAACGACAGGTGATGAAAGTCGACCGGGATCTCATCGACGGGGAATCGACCTTGCTCCACTTCGACGTCCGAGCGCAGGTCGATCACGGTGCGCAGACCGAGGGCTCGCACGATCTCCATGTCCTCAGGCGTGAGACGGGTAAGGCCATCGGCGCGATAGAGAACCTGCCAACGCAGATGAGAACCGTCGGTCGTCTCGTAGCCCCCCAGGTCGCGAAAGTTGACTGAGCCCTCGTAGAGGGATGTGTCGCGTGGTCATCGGGGTTCAGCCTGCAGGTGCGTCGGAGTCCGCCGTGCCAGTTTCGCCGGCGTCGAGGGCGGCCGGTGTGGTGGTGGACAGCTCCGCTTTTAACGCAGCCAGGTCACGGTCGACCTGTGAGGTGGCTTGCACCTTGTCCAACTCGGCTTGGATGTCGTCGACCGGATGATTGAGGTCAGTCAACGCTCCCGATGCGATGAGTTCGTCCATGGCGCCGGCCCGAGCTTGCATGCTGGCAATCTGATCTTGCGCCCGCTGCATCGTGGCGCCGGCGTCGCCCATTGAGGTGGAGATGCCAGCCACGGCCTCGCTGACCTTGGTTTGGGCTTGGGCCGCCGTGTAGCTGGCCTTCATGGTTTCCTTCTTGGTGCGGAACGACTCGATGGAGGCTTGCAGCCGCTTGGAGGTCGCGATCAGCTTCTCTTCTTGGTCGGCCACCTGTTGGTGCTGGACCTGCAGTTCGGCCAGCTGCTCGCCTAAGGCGGCTCGGCGGGCCAGAGCTTCGCGGGCCAGATCCTCGTTGCCCTGTTCCAGCGCCGCTTTGGCCTGAGACTGGAGCTTGTCGGCCTGCTTTTGCAGGTCGGTGGCTTGCAGTTCGATCCGTTTTCTGGCCGTGGCCACGTCGGCCACGCTGCGCCGCACCTGCTGGAGGGCCTCAGTCTGTTGTTGGTAGGAGAGGTCAAGGGTCTCGCGGGGGTCCTCAAACTTGTCCAGGGCCTTGTTGGTCTTGGCCGAAAATATGAGTTTGATCCGCTGCCAGGTGCCTGCCACAGCCATGTCCTCCTCTGGGGGGAGACTTCCGCCCGCCTCCGAGCATAAAGCGCTCAGAGGGGCGATGGCATCCAGTTAACCTCCACAGCGTGCCTGAACGCCTCTGCCTGCTCTCTGTCCATGCCCATCCCGACGACGAGTCGTCCAAAGGGCCCGCCACCGTGGCCAAGTACCACGCCCAGGGTGTCCATACGGTGCTGGTGTGTTGCACCGGGGGAGAAGAGGGCGAAGTACTCAACCCGGCCATGGACACCCCCGAGGTGACGGCCAATATTGGCCAGGTCCGGATGGACGAGTTGGCCGCCGCCACCGCCATCATTGGTTACGACGAGACCGTGATGCTGGGCTATCGGGACTCGGGCATGGCCGGCGCTGCGTCCAACAAGAATCCGGCCAGCTTTGCCGCAGCTCCCCTGGATGAAGCGGTGGGTCGACTCGTCGCCATTATTCGCCGCACCAAGCCCCAGGTCATCATCACCTACCCCGATGAGCAGTCGCAGTATCCGCACCCGGACCATCTGCGGGTGCACGAGATCTCGATGATCGCCTTTGACGCCGCCGGGGATCCCGCACAGTTTCTGGACGCTGGTCCACCGTTCACACCTTCCAAGCTCTACTACTCGGTCTGGCCCCGTGAGCGTTTCTTGGCCATCCACGCCAAGTTCTTGGAGTTGGGTCTCGAGTCGCCCTTTGCCGGAGACTGGTTGGAGCGTTTAGAGAACACGCCAGACCAGCCCGCCACCACGCTCATCGACATCGAGGGCTTTCAAGACGTTCGGGGTGAGGCCCTGCGGGCTCATGCCACCCAGGTCGATCCCAACTCGCCCTTTTGGTTCGGTCTTCCGCCTGAGGTGTTGCGCCAGATTCATCCAAAAGACGACTTCGAACTGGCTCGTAGCCGCGTTGGCGATCCTGATGGAATCGAAGACGATCTTTTCGCTAGAGCCCGAGAGGCCTGAGAACGCCACTCGAGCCGTTGGCGCCCAAGAAGTGGAGGTGAATCGTGCCTGCGCTCTGCAGTAGCAGCAAGGTAATGACCGTCACCAACACAATGACCAAGAGAACGACGAGGAACGGTTGGACGCCGGTCCAGGTCATCCGAGCAGCCTCTTGCGGTAATCGGTTGTCGCCCGATTCGACCGTGCGGGTCGCTTCAGAACCGGACCAGTCAGAAGCGGTCTCATCAGAAGCAGTCTCCTCTGAAGGAGACGACAGGCGAACGTCAGGATCCGCCACGGCTCACGGGTCCGAGCGGGCCAGTTCGCGAAGCGGGCGGTAGCCGATCAGCGTGATGCCGGCGGCGTCGATGGCCTGGCGCAGCCAGTCCTCTTCGCAGATCATGCGGTGATCATCGACCCGAGCTTCCCAGTCTGTGGCCAGCGATCGCAGTTCCGCGCTGTCGACCGCCGGGTGCAGATGCATCTCGGTCACCCCAGGGCGCAGGTTGGCCAGGTGTGACTCGAAACTCTGCCGAGATCCGACGCCTGGGACAAAGATCATGTGATCAGTGAAGACCACGCCGGCATCGCTCGCCACCTGGCGGGCCGGGAAGCCGAGGTTGTGTTCCATCGAGGCCCCAAACATGCGGAGCGGGAGGCGAAACTCGACGGCCAAGTCGAGATAGACGTCGAAGAATTCCGGGCGGAGTTGCAAGGTCGCCATGTGGGCGTCCAAGTGACTGACGTCAAAGCCCCACAGGATGGCTCGTTCAATCTGAGCCCGGCACTCGCGCCGTACCTCGTCTAAGTCGGCGTGGTCCCACACATCTTCCATGGTGCGAGGAAAGCCACCGTCACCGCCGAGCAGTGACGGGGCAAAGGTGATGGGACCCCAGCGGTAGAGCTCGTGTTCGGCGTTCAGCGTGAGGTGCACACCGATGTCCTCGCCCCGATAGCGCGCTGAAGCCTCGCGAGCCCAGGGGCACGGCACCATCAAGGTGGCGCTCGTCACCAGGCCGGTATGGAGGCATGCAAAGACACTGACGTTGGCCGAATGACACGAACCCAGATCATCGGCGTTCACGATCAGGAGCTTGTCGTCAGAGCTGTAGCCCAGTCGTTCGGCCAGTGACGCGCCGCTCATGACGTGCCCGCTCACGTCGTCGTTCTGCGCTTGCGCTTGGCTCTTCAGTTCGGCTTGGAAGGTCTCCATGGCCTGGCGCTGGGTGGGGTCGGCCACACCGAGAATACGAACGGCCAAGAGACCAGCGTTCCGGGCCCCGTTCACGGCCACCGTGGCCACGGGCACACCTTTTGGCATCTGGACGATTGAGAGCAGTGAATCAAGCCCGTCGAGATGTGCCAAAGCGACCGGCACACCAATGACCGGGAGTGGCGTGACGGCGGCCAGCATGCCGGGAAGGTGGGCGGCCCCGCCGGCGCCCGCAATGATCACCTTCAGCCCTCGGCCGGCCGCTTCGTGACCGAAGGCCAGCATTTCGTCGGGCATGCGATGGGCCGAGACGACCCGGACTTCGTACTCCACGCTGAACTGCTCCAAGAGCTCGGTTGCGCCGCTCATGACAGTGAGGTCAGACGAGCTGCCCATGACAACAGCGACCAGTGGATGGCTCACAACGCTCCTTCCGGGAGAGAGATTCCGGCCGGTCTCGGAGTGCCAAGAGCGAGGGCGGCCGGTCCAGGCCCGGCGCCGCACATCGTCTGCGTCGTGGCCCGTCGACCGTCACGTGGCCCAGTTTGCGTCCTTTTCGGGCCTCTTTGCCATAGAGATGGACTGACGCCCCAGGCACGCCGAGTGCGCCATCCAGTCGAGCCACGGGATCGCGTGCCGTCATCGTCACCAAAGACGTTCACGCTCGCAATGTAGGGCGCCGTCGTGGTGGTCGATCCAAGCGGGAAGATCAAGGACAGCGCGCAAGTGGTTCTCAAACTGTGAGGTCGCTGCACCCTCGATGGTCCAATGGCCCGAGTTGTGGGGACGAGCGGCCACTTCGTTGACCAGCAGACGACCGTCGATCAAGAAGAGCTCGACGGCGAGAACCCCGACCAGCGCCACGGCTTCGGCCACCTGACGGGCCAAGGCGTCGGCCGCCACCAGCACGTCGTCGGTCAGTCCGCCAGGCACCAGCACCTCGCGACACACACCATCGACCTGTGCCGTCTCTACGGCCGGCCACGTCACCATCTCGCCCCCCGGACGTCGGGCCACCTGGATGGCCAGCTCCGTCTCGAACT
This sequence comes from uncultured Acidimicrobiaceae bacterium, assembly GCA_963803215.1. GTDB lineage: Bacteria > Actinomycetota > Acidimicrobiia > Acidimicrobiales > RAAP-2 > CAWDLP01. The sequence continues at coordinate 85,677 of CAWDLP010000004.1, read as the reverse complement.
CGACCATGGCTTCCACCAGGAGCGGTACCTGTTGGGCCAGGGCGGTGTCGACCACGAGCGTGGCCTCTTCGAGCGTGGCCACGGGCCACACGCCGCGCCCGTCGTAGCCGCCTCGAGCGGCCTTGATGACCACAGGCCAACCGAACGACTGGGCGAACGCAGCGATCTGGTTGAGCGGGTCGTCTTCGGAGAGAACTTTGAAGTTCGGCACCGCGATGCCAGCCTGGCTGAAGCGTTGGCGCATGGTGGCCTTGTCGACCGCCACGGCCAAGGTCTCGGTGCCTGGGTGCACCACGTGACCAGACCGTTCAAGCTCGGCAATCAAATCGAGGTCGACCTGTTCATGATCGAACGTGACGACGCGGCATCGCTCCGCCAGTGTGGCCAGTTCACCGGCCACCAGGGGAGAACCCAAGAGGACCTCGGTGGCCACGCCGACCGCGGCGTCGTCGTCGTGCTCGGCTAAGACAGCCATGGACAGCCCCAGGGCGCTGGCGGCCTCGCCAGCCATGCGGGCCAGCTGACCGGCTCCAACGAATCCCACCGAGCGGGGTGGCGCAAGCGTGGTCACAAGGGCAGGATACCGGCATGCGCATCGGCCACTTGATTGACATGACCATGCCCCTTTCCCAGGCCATCGAGGAGGTGCAGGCCCTGGCTGAGGCTGGCTACGACAGCGCCTGGCTGACGCAGACCTTTGGACCCGATGCCTTGACGGCATTGGCCGTCATTGGCAACCGGGTCGAGGGTATCGATGTCGGGACGGCGGTGGTCCCGGTGTACTCCCGTCACCCCATGACCATGGCGCAGCAGGCGTTGACCGTTCAAGCCGCCACAGGCGGGCGACTCATTCTCGGCATTGGGCTGTCGCATCAGATCGTGGTCGAGAACATCTGGGGCTACAGCTACGAGCGCCCGGCGCGCTACATGCGCGAGTACCTGGAGGCTCTGATCCCGATGTTGGCGGGAGAGACCGTCAACGTTGCGGGAGAGGTGGTGGTCAATCGGGGCTTTGCCCCGCTTGAGGTCCCGGGCGCTGACGCGCCGCCCGTTCTGGTCGCAGCCCTGGGTGAGGTCATGTTGAAGTTGGCGGGTCGCGTGGCCTCGGGCACAGTGACGTGGATGACGGGGACCAACACCATTGGCGAACACATTGCTCCGACTATTACGGCCGCCGCGAAAGAGGCACGTCGGCCCGCGCCGCGCATTGTCGTGTCGTTGCCGGTAACGGTGACCAAGGACGTGACGGCAGCTCGTGAACGCATCAACGAGTACTTTGCGATTTATCCGGGCTTGCCCTCGTACAAGGCCATGCTTGATCGGGAAGGTACCGACGTTCCGGCCGACATTTCGCTCATTGGTAGCGAAGAAGAGGTGGCGGCTGGTCTCGATCGACTGACCAAGGCTGGTGCGACTGAGTTCGTCGGTGCGATTCTCGGAACAGATGACGAGCGGGCGGTCACGACGGCGTTTTTGGCCACACAGGGCACGAGCTAAAGCTCACCGCTTGCATCGTGCTTTGGCGGCGAAGCGACTAGGCCAGTTCCGGGGCGTCGATGAATGCTTGGGCTAAGACGGCGTCGCCGACGACGACGGTGGCCGACAGTGGGATTCGCCGATAGAGCAACAGCTCGAGATCCGAAGCTGTGCCATAGATCGCCACGGCGGGATGGGTTGATGAGCCCGTCGACCAGGTCGCATCGACGTCGGTGGTCTGAAGAATGAGCCGCCCTTCGGGCTGTTTGGTGGTTTCGTCGATCATGATCTGGAAGAACTCCGCAATGCCATCGACGGCCACGGCTTGTGGGATGGGAGTCGTCTCACCACGGGCAGCTTCTGCGTCGTAGCGGTGGATCGTCACCTCTTGCACCTGATGGCGCCCGACGGCGCCCGAGGTGAAGGGCTCACCCCACCAGGTCCAGCAGGGCGCATCTTCGCCGGCCCGGCGGAGGGCCTTGACCAAGAGCACCGTGCTTTCTTGCATCCATTGCGGCAGATCGCCGTCGGCCGGTGGCTCAATCAGGGGCTTTTGTCGTGGGTGCCGCGTTGGATCAGCCGTGTCGAGATGCCGAGCCCATGCACGCTGCACGCCACCGAGATGGAGAACCAAGTCTCGCAGGGTCCAACCAGGACAAGCCGGGACCGGTGCGTTGAGATCCGAACCCGACAGGGTCGCCACCAGGGCGCTTTCAATCAAAATCGATTCGACGTGGTTGGCCACAGATTTACGGTACTGGGTAGCAAACAAAGTCGACTCGCTCGTGACTGGTTGGGTCCGTCCAAGCCGCCGTCACCTGATCACCGGGATTCTCCATGTCATGGCCGTCCAGTCGTCTCATTTGACACCAGTTGGGTCGTCACAGAGACTTCGCGGCACGTGCATTTTGCGTGGGCGGGCGTATTGCGAGGTCGTAGTGAATCCCACGATGGCGTTGATCGACGCCATTGGGAAGACCAAGCATGAGCCTTGTTCTCTCATGACGATGCAGTGGCAACGGCGGAGGCCCAGCAATGAGAGCAATGAGCAGGCGGTGGAGTCGGGCAGCGGTACTCGCGTCAGTAGGCGCCCTGGTGGCAACATTGACGGGTATCGTGCCCGCCGCACTGGTGCCCGCTTCCCTCGGAGGGGAGGCGCTTGCCGCGACGACCACTCCGACCGGGATGATTGCCTGGGGCGGCACGTACCTGAATAACTCGAACGACCCCGTATGCGGTGGGATCGGCTTCGTGAACTCCGCCACCGCCAATGGCCAAAATGGCACCTACCTCAACGATTACTACACGTCGGCCAACATTGACTATGACCCGTCGATTCAACCGGCGGTAAGTCCCGACGGCACACGCGTGGCCTTCCTCGTCGCTGGAACGGTTGAGACCGCACCCTTCGTCAATGGGACGGCGAATCCAGGCGTTGGACTGCACGTCCTCGGGGTGACCAACGGAGTCGCCGACGGCCCCGCGGTGTGGACGAGCGCGACCACTCTCGAGTGGGCTGGTGCCCTCTACAACCCGGCGACGGCGTCGTCCACCCCCGGAACGTTCACGAACGCTGATGTGCTCTCGCCCACCGGAGTGGTAGGTGCCACGTTCACCCCAAACATCACGCCGACGATACCTACGACCTACGGAGCGAAACAGGCGATATCGCCGGATGGCAATTGGGTAGCCAAGGAGGTGGCCAACACCAGTGGGGTCACGTATGTGAACGGCCTCCCGGTCCAGCCGAGCGGGTACTCGATCGTGGTTTCTCACCTTGACGGGTCAGACCCGAGCACAATTATCATCAACTCCGGGGACAGTGCCTTCGGCGGCTGCGGAATCAGCTGGGGTGGGTCACCCACCGCTGCGACGCCGACCGCCGGCTTCACTTGGACCGGGGCGGGAGCCAACACCTTCAACTTCTCCTCCACCTCGACCGCGGTGTCGCCCGCCACCATCGCTTCCTACGCCTGGGACTTCGGCGACGGCACCACCTCGACCACCGGTCCGAATGTGACCCACACCTACACCTCCGAAGCAGCAACTCGCACCGTATCGCTGACGGTCACCGACTCGAGCGGCAACCAGGCCACGTCGACCCAGACCCTTGGTCCCGACCTCGTGGTGTCCGACGCCGTGTCCACCCCGCCGTCGCCCGCTCCCGGTCAACAGGCCTCTCTGGCCGTTACTGTGCGCAACGACGGGCCAGCGACGGTCACCGATGTGGTGCCGACCACCACCTTCACTGAACCGACGGTCAGTGTCGGCGCGACAAGTCCGGCCTCGGCCGATCTCGGCCCTGGGGCATCGACGACGTTCACGGTGCCGTACACGGCGTCCGCTCTCGGGCCCATCCACGCCCAGATCGCGGCCACTGGGACAACCGGAGCAAATCCGGTTGTGGCGACCACAGTGACCCGGGTGATCACGGTGGTGGGCGCGGTCACCGCGACGCTCACTCCGTCGACTACCAGTCCGGTTGCCGGGGCCCAGTTCACGCTCGACCTCCATGTCACCAACACCTCGGGTGACACCCAAGACCTTTCGGTCGGTACACCGACCGGGAGTCCCTCGACGGGCGTGACCATCACTGCACCGGCGGGACCGATTGCGCCCCTGGCCAACGGGACCTCGACTGATTTGAGCTACACCGCGACGATCGCCGCCCCTGGGGCCGGGTCGTTCACCACCCCGCTAGCCGCCACCGATGAGTCGACCAGTGTGCTCACCAGCCTGGCACCCGTGGCCACGGCGACCGCGGTGCCGATCTCCATCGTGGTGAACTCGACCGCCGATGATGCTCTCCCCTCGGACGCGGCAGCTGCCAACGTCTGCGACGTGGACCCGAACACCCCCGGCGACCAGTGCACACTGCGGGCCGCCATCCAGCTGGCCAATCTGCAGACTGCCGCCCAGTCGATCAGCTTCGCTATCGACGGTGGAGGCGTGCCCACCATCGCTCCGGCCACCGCATTGCCAACAGCCACGGTTCCATTGACGATCGACGGCACCACCCAGAGCGGGGGTTGGGTGGAACTCTCGGGTGCGAGTGCCCCGACCGGCACCGGTCTCAGCCTCACCGGAGGCCGTTCGACGGTGCGAGGTCTGGTCATCAACGGATGGGCCACCGGGATTTCGCTGACCGGCGAGGGTGGCGACCTGGTGGCCGGCAACCGGATCGGCACCGACACCAGCGGCACCTCGGCGGTCGCCAACGGGGTGGGCATCTCCCTTCACGTACCCGATTCGACCATCGGCGCCACCACTTCTTCCTCTCCTGGTGTCTGCTCTGGTGACTGCAATGTGATCTCCGGCAGCATCGTCGCCGGAGTCTCGAGCGCCGATGAGGACCTTCCGCTGCCAGCTCGGTCGAAGATCGTCGGCAATTTCATCGGCACCGACGTCACCGGACGGGTCGCGCTGGGCAACCAGTTCGGCATCGACTTGAGCGCTGCCTTCCCGGATCAGCAAGGCGGGCTCGCTTCGGCGAATCGCGTCCTTGTGGGGGGTCCGACCTCTGTCCCCGGCACTGCCCCGGGCAATCTGATAAGTGGCAACATCTCGGTTGGAGTCACCGGAGGGAATCAGAAGGCGCAGTACATGATGACGATGGAGGGGAACCTGGTCGGAGCTACTTCGGACGGGTCGTCAGCGCTGGGCAACCCCGATGGCATCATCGACCTCTCACCCGGGGACATCGTCGGAGGCCCGGCCACCGATGATGGCAACATCGTGGGGGGCAGCGACACTTTCGGTATCGAGGCTGCCGGCCTGGTCGAAGGCAACCAGGTGGGGGTGAGCATCCACGGTAAAGTGCTCAAGAACCTGCTCGGCGTCACCAACGCCGGAAGCAGCTCCGTCGCACTGTGTGGGAACACCGTCTCGGGGAATACCACCGGACTCCAAGGATCCTTCGTGCTCGACTCGGGCAACCGGGTCGGGACCGACCCCACCGGTTCCAAGGCGGTGCCCAATCAGATCGGTATCGCGCCGACGTCTCTCACCAGTGGGCTGGACAGCCGCTGTCCCGAGCTCGGGCCGGACCTCGTGTCCGGCAACACCTTTGCGGGAGTGTTCGACGAGACACCCAGAGGAGACGCCTTCATCAATGTCGGCCGGATCTATGTGGGCACCAATAGCAACGGTCACTACGCCATTCCCAACGGGGTCGGTTTCCAGCTCACAGGGGGCACCGGTGGGGCGGAGTTGGTGAACATTGGCGCCAAACTCACCACCCTCAACGATGGCATCGTTGGAGAGGACCAGGACTGTGACTATCCGTGTGCAGTGGTGAGTGGCAACAACGGACCGGGCATCAACTTCGGCGACATCACCGGCACCGACGCTCCGACGCTGAAGCTGACCCAAACGGGCATCGGGGTAAGCACGACGGGTGCTGCTCTCCCCAACCATGGCGACGGAATCCACAGTGACGTTCGGCTGTTTGCCGGCGGCCCCCCCGGCTATCCAATACGACGTGATCTCCAACAACTTTGGATTCGGCATCAACCTGGCCGGTGCGGTGACCGGCGTAGACGCTGTCCCGTTTCCCATTCTGTTTAACACCATTGACCGAAACACCGGTGGTGGCATCACCATCGGGACGGGAGACGAGGTTGAGATCTTTCAAAACACCATCAGCAACAGCCCAAAGTTGGTGGACTACCAGGGCGGCGTGGCCCCCCAGCTGTCCGGGAATTCGATGTTCGGTTCCAACTCGCCCTATGTGGTTGGTGCGGTGACCGGCACCGCCAGTTTGGACGACGCTCCCCCCGGTGACCGGGCCACCGAAGTAACGGCCACCCTCGCCGATGGGAATCTGACGGTAGCGGGCACGCTGGGCCGCGGGTCAGGGACCTACACCATCATCAACGTCTTCGGCGACACCGCCTGCTCTTCCGGCGCCGACGGGCGTTACCCACTGGCCCGGGCCCAGCTCCCGTACTCGCTGGTCCGATCGAGCTTCTCCGTCCCGGTGATTTCGCTACCGGCCAACGTCGGTGGCATCACCGTCACCGTGACCAACATGGACGGATCAGTGCCGGGAACAAGGGCGCAAGTCGGCCAAACCGGCGGTTACTCGGCGTGTGTCCCCGTCACCGCATCGGGTCCAACGACTGCCCAAGCCGAAGGCAGCTACAAGGTGGTCACGTCGAACGGGACACTTTTCGCTTACTCCCCTGATTCGACCGCCAGCATCGTTGCCCATTCCGCCGGAGTCTCGACTGGCTCTGGAACCAAGGCGGCGGCGGCCGAGTTGCCAGACACGACGGCACCAATCGTCGGCGAGGCCGCCACTCCTGACGGTGGGGGCTACTGGTTGGTGGCCAGTAACGGTGGGGTCTTCGCCTACGGCGATGCCGTTTTCTATGGCTCGGCAGCCACGCTCACACTCAACCAGCCCATTGTTGGCATGGCGGCCACGCCGGACGGTGGGGGCTACTGGTTGGTGGCCCGCGACGGTGGAATCTTCAACTACGGCGATGCCGCGTTCTTTGGTTCGACCGGCGCGCTCACCCTCAATAAGCCCATCGTCGGCGTGGCGTCAACGCCCTCTGGCGAGGGCTACTGGCTGGCCGCAAGCGACGGTGGCGTATTCGCATTCGGAGACGCCCAATTCCATGGCTCAACCGGCGGCGTGCAGCTCAACGCGCCCATTTCCGGGATAGCACCGGCGGCAACTGGGGGCTACTGGCTCGTCGGTGCAGATGGGGGAGTCTTCGCATTTGATGCCCCCTATCTCGGTTCCATGGGCGGCACGCCATTGAATGCGCCAATTGTTGGTATGGCCTCGACGCCCGACGGCGGGGGTTACTGGCTCGTTGGTGCAGACGGTGGAATCTTCAACTTCGGAGATGCCACGTTCACTGGTACGCCCGAGACGTCGTCCCCGACGACCGCCGTCGTTGGCATCACGCGAACCTACGGGTAGATGCCACGCCACCGAGGTGCAGCACCAAGTCTTGCCGCATCCAACCAGGGCAAGCCGGGGCCGGAACGTTGAGATCCGAATCCGACAGGGTTGCCACACGGGCGCTTTCAATCAAAATCGATTCGACGTGATGCGCCACACAATGACGGGACTGCTTACGGCACAATGACGATTCGCTCGTCACTGCCTGGTTCCACCCAAGCCTTCGTCACCTGATCGAGCGGCACGGTTCGCGCGTGGATCGAGAACGTTCCTAACGAGATCTCACCGGCCAGCTCCGGCAGTTCGGCGACGAAGTCGTGGGCTGGCACTGCTCCTTGGCCGCTGCCCACGATCTGCAACCGTCCAGCGCGCAGCGCGGCTGACGGAATGGCGGCGGTTGATCCGGCCACGGAACCAATTTCGATCCAGGACAGAGGCTGCGCCCGATCGCTGCGATGGAGAACAATGGCCTCCATGGCCAGGGCGGTCGGTGGACCCCACAGGTAGTCGATGACAACGTCGATACCGTCGGCCGCTTGAGCCAATTGCTCGATCACACTGTCCGAGTCTCCCTCAAGAGAGACGGTGCCATCCGCCCCGAGCCCCGGTAGGGAAGCCAGGATCTCGGCGTTGCGTCCGGCCCCGATCACCCGGCCCGCGCCCAGATGCTTGGCGACCCCGATGGCCAGGCGTCCGGCATTGCCCGTGGCACCCAGAACGAGAACGCTCTGTCCAGGTTGGAAGTCGATGCGACGTCGGAGGGCAACCCACGATGACATGGCGGGGTTCATGGCCGCCGCGACCAGGACAGGATCGCTCCCGTCAGGCAGCACCACCGACCTTCGAAGGTCGATCACCGTCTGTTGGGCCATCGCTCCAACGGCTTCGTCGGCCAGGATGAAGTAACGCAACTCACCAAAGGCATCACGGCCGACGCCGTCCACGCCTGGTACAAGGGGGAGATGATCGGTGCTGGTGTAGTGCGAGCCGTTCGCCTGTGATCGAACGCGAGGATGGAGGCCAACAGCCAAGACGTCAACCAGGGCTTCGTTTTCACGGCGCGGTTGTGGGGTGGGGAACTCTTGGTAGGTGGGAGGGGTGTCGAAGGCACTGACGACGGCTGCTTTCATAAGGGTCCTCCAAAGTTCTGCGGCGCCGATGACGTCGTGAGATGTAATTCGTACTACGAACTAGATTAGATGGTAATACGAACTAATGCAAGGTAGAGTTCCGCCATGGAATCTGACCAGGAAGGCGAGGCTGCCTCTGCGCAGGCCACCGAGAGTTTGGTGCGCGCCTCGTTCATTGTGATTGCCATCGTCAGTCAGATAGCAGCAGCCCACGACCTGTCACTGACGCAGTTGCGGGTCTTGGGCATCTTGCGAGATCGAGCACCCACCATGGCGCAGTTGGCCGATCGGCTCGGACTGGAACGATCGTCGATGAGCGGAATGATTGACCGCTCGGTGAGCCGGGGACTGGTCAAGCGTTCGACCAGCGCCGACGACAAACGAACCGTGCATGTCAGTTTGACGGCTCAAGGCCGTCGTATGGCCCGTCAACTTATGGACGCAGTGCGTGCAGAGATCTCACCGATGACGGGCCAACTCAGCGCGGCCGAGCAGAGTCAACTCAACGGACTGTTGGCGAAGATGGGGGACTGACCGGCTTCCTGACGGCGGCCGACTGCGTGTGTCTATCTATTGGCTCACGGTGGTGTACTTGAACTCGTTCAGTTCATCGTGCTCCGTCAGCAGCCGGATGATGTTGCCCATCGTCCGCTGTGCCGTCTCGGGATCACCCTTGGGGCGGGTTGTCAGTCGGACAAAGACGGCTTTGTCATCCAAGATGAATGTCGGCACCCCGAAGACCTCGAGTTCGCTGACGGCCTTTTCATGAGCCTGGCGAATGATGTCCATTGGCCATCCGGATGCGATCTCTTCAAGGACCGCTTCAGCCGAGAGCCCGTGCTGGGTCAACACATCGCGCACGACGTGTTCATCGCGTAGATCACGAGCGTCGTCGTGGCGGGCGGCAAACAACGATTCGTGGACGTCAAGAAAGTGGGCCGGAAAGCGGTCGCGGACAACGATGCCGGCGGCCAATGCCATCAGATCGGGGGCCTTGCTCGGGTCGTCCCAGACCGGCGTGCCGCCCTCGGGTACATAGGTTTGGCTCAGCGAAAAGGGCAAGAAGGTGACATTCCATGGCGCGCCATCGCGCAGGGCCACGATCAGATGCTCGTGGGCGTTGCGTGCGAAGGGGCAGCGGTAGTCCCACGTCACCGCGAAGGAGAGTTCGTCCATAGTGCGACGCTACCTGGAGCGTCGAGCGATTCGACCGAGGAGGACCCGACCGACCAAGCCAACGGCGCTCCCAACGGCGGCCCCACCAACGACATCAGTGGCGTGGTGGGCCCCGAGATGCACTCGGCTGGCCGCCACCGCACTGGCAAAGGTCAGATAGGCGGCCGCCTCGGTGGGGCTATCGGCCAGCACCACGGCGGTGCAGAAGGCGGCCAAGGTGTGACCACTGGGGAAGCTGCTGGAGGTCGGCGTTCGTACCGGCGGGCCTCCCAACTGAAGGTCTACTTGGGGCCGAGGCCTCTGTACGGTCGCCTTTAAGGCGGCGTTGGTGCCAAATGAGAGCACGCCCGAGAGGGCAAGCGCCTGCAGCGCTCGGGTACGAGCCGGGCCCCGTCGGCGACCCTTGACTGCTGCGACCACCGACCAGGCGAAGCCGTAGTCAGCCAAGTTGGAGATGGCACTGGCCGCAGTATTGAGGGCCGGAACTTGGCGCCACGCCGTGAATTTGGCGTCGACCGCCTGGTCGAATGAGTTCTCGCTCATGCGGCACCTCCAAAGGCCGGGCACATGGATTTGAAGTGGCAGAAACGACAAAGCGGCCCCGTTTTGGGTTGAAAGTCGTCCCGCTCGCAGGCCCGTTCGATGGCTCCCCACACCGCTTGAGTGCGCTGACGTTGACCCCGAACGGTCTGGGCCGTGGGCAGAGCCGTGATGGTCATTGGTTCGCGCAAGTGCAAGAGGCGGACCTCGTCGGGGGTACGCCCCAACACCTGTTCACAAAGAAGGGCATAGGTATGAATTCCTGTCATCCTCTGTTGTTCGAAGCGGGCCGATGGCGCGCGGCCCGTCTTGTAGTCGATGACAATCAGACGGCCGTCTTCATCGATGTCGAGACGATCGATGATGCCGCGCAGCCGAGTGGAACCAAGTTCCATCTCGAGCCCGACCTCGACGCCGATGGATCGCACGGCGTTGGGGTCTTCCAGGTCGAAGTAGTTGCGCATCAATGTCTCGGCGTCGGCGCAAAACGCTTCGGCCTCGTCGGCCCCGAGGCCCAGCTCGACGTACTCATCGTCGGCCGCCATATCGGCCCACGCCAGAGCGAGGGACTGCAAACCAACTTCTAAGGAACGCTGGCCTGGTTCATGGTCCCAAAAGAGTCGCTCGAGCGCCGCGTGCACCAGGGTTCCTTTGACCGCGGCCACCGACGGGGGTTCGGGCAGGTGGTCGATGATCGAGAATTTGAAGGCCAGGGGGCAGCTGGTGAACGACGACACCTTGGACGGCGACAGCGAGCGGGGTGCGACCAGCGACATTGCGGACAGGATAGGGGGCGGCTACCTCACCGCCGGCGGTCAAGCCTCGTTCCGCTGCACCAGGGGTCGGTCGAGAGGCAGTAGAAATGACGCCCAATGGACCACTTCTTGGAGCAGTACGGCTACTTCGCCATCTTCTTCGTGGCCTTTTTGGAAGCGATCTGTGTCCCATTTCCGGCCGAGGTGACCTTTTCATTTACGGCATCGTTGGCCGCTCGGGGCAAAGACGGCTTTCACCTGGTCCCGGTCATCGTGGTGGGCGTGCTGGGCGAGATCTGTGGGTCGATCGTGGCCTACGGCATCGGGCGCTACGGCGGGCGTACCGTGGTCGAGCGCTACGGCCGCTACGTCTTGCTCACGCCCGGTGATCTCGATCGAGCCGATCGGTTTATGGCCAAGCACGGCGATCCAGCCGTCCTCTTCGGTCGCATCATTCCTTTACTTCGAGCCTTTGTCTCAGTGGTGGCGGGTATTGGTGAGATGGCCTTCGGGCGCTTCGTCATCTTCACCTCGATCGGTACCGCCATCTTTGGCACCGTTCTGGCCCTCTTGGGCTACGGGCTTGGTGCGGAGTGGCAGAAGCTTGAAAAGACACTGACGTGGGCGGGACTGGCCATCGGCATCGTCATTGGGGTTTTCATCGCGCTGGGATTGATCCATCGAATCCGCAATGTCCGGGCCGGTCGGCCCGCCGACGCTTCGGACCCCGCTTGATGGCTCGGCGCCGTAAACCACCGGCCACCACAACCGAGGTAGGTCACCTGCGCCGGAGCACTCGCTGGGCCGGGTTGCGTGCGGGCGATGACGTGGAGATCGGCGGTGTTTCGCGGCGCGGGGCCACCTGGACTTTTGTGGCTCACGTCACCAACACCGAAACCAGAGAGGAGTGGGTCGAGGTCATTGGGGGCAAGCCCGGCCATCGACAGGTTCGCTCGTTCCCACCGGCTCAGGTGTTTCCGCACTCGAAGAAACCAATGCCATCTTTTGATGACGCACCCCAGCTTCCCCTGTAGTTCGACGGTGATCGATGTCGTTCGACGGTGATCGACCAAGGGGAAGCCCAGTTCTGAGAGGCTTTGACGATGGCTGAGGACGATTCGACCCGACCGGGACCGGTCGAACAACGTAGGGCGGCACCCCAGTCAGAGGTTGAGTCGAGCCGCCGAGGGCGAGCTTGAGGCCATCGATCAAGCCGAGATACCCGGTGTTGGGCGGCTGCTCGCACTCTCTGACGGCGTGGTGGCTATTGCCCTCACCCTGTTGGTCCTGCAACTCACCGTGCCGGCCCTTCCGGTGCTGCATGGCCATGACAACCGCGCCGACCTCACCCAGCTGGCTTTGGCATGCCCTCTCCAAAAATGGCGGCGACCAACTCACGGCCTATGTCATCTCGTTTTACGTGATCGGCCAGTTTTGGCTCACTCACCACCGAGAGTTCCGGAACATTTCGGGCCACGACGAAGGGCTGGCCTGGTGGAACTTCACGTTCCTCTTCACCATCACGATGATGCCGTTTACGAGCGAGCTCATCGGTCGGTTCGGCCAGAACCCGTTGGCTATCACCATCTTCAGCATCAACCTTCTGTTGGCCAGCCTGTCCACTATTGGCCTCAGGGTCTACGCCCGCCATAGGGATTTGTTGATCGCGGTTCCTGAGCCAATAGAGATCCAGGTCTCTCGGTTTCGCACCGTGGGCGTGATGTTTGTTATCGCGTTGGCCATCATTTTGGCCTGGTTGGACACGGAAAAGGCTTCGTTCTCATGGCTCTTGCTGCTCGGCGTGCAGCGCTGGGCTGAATGGATGGCTAAGAAGTTCCCGCCCAGAAAGCGGCTCGCTAACTCGGTGTAAAGCCGTCCATGCGAGCCAAGATGCGCAGCATGACCTCGTCGGCTCCGGCCCCGATTGAATCGAGCCGGGTGTCGCGGTAAAACCGGGAGGCCCAGTGCTCGTCCATATAGGCGATACCGCCGTGGAACTGGACGCAGACGTCGGCCACTTCGCGTTGTAGCCGTGCACCCATGAGCTTGCCAATGGTGGCGAAGCGAGTGGCGTCTTCGCCCCGGATGACGGCATCGGCCGAGGCGTAGGCGTAGTGCTTGAGCATGTCGTGTCGAGCTGAGAGTTCGGCCAGCACAAACTGAAGGTGTTGGTTGGCCAGCAGCGGTTGACCAAAGGCCATGCGCTCATTCAGATAGTCCCGTGTTCGATGCAAGGCTTGTTCGATCGATCCAATGTGCCGGTAGACCGTGATAAGCCGCTCGGCTTGAAACTGCACCATCTGCTGTTGGAAACCGCGGCCCACTTCGCCAATGGTGTTGGAGATCGGAACCCGGACGTCAGTAAACGAGAGCTCAGCGGTATCACTTGACCACATGCCCAACTTGTCGAGCTTGCGTGACACGGCAAACCCAGGAACATCGGTGGGCACGATGATGAGTGACATCGAGCGATGACCCGGTTCATCTGAGGTCCGAGCCAAGAGACAAAGCCAGTCGGCTTGCGTGCCGTTGGTGATGTACATCTTTGATCCATTGATGACCCACTCGTCACCGTCTCGCACCGCTTTGGTGCGGATACCGGCGACGTCGCTGCCGGCATCGGCCTCGGTCACCGCAATGGAGGCGACCATCTCACCCGCAATGGCGGGACGGAGGTACTGCTCTTTCAGCTCGTCGCTGCCGTAACGGGCCAAAGCGGGGGTGGCCATCGCCATCTGGACCGCCATGGCCATTGGGACGCCACCGCAGTCGATGCGACCCATCTCCTCGCCCGCGATCACCATGTAGGAGTGATCGGCGTTCATGCCGCCGTAGGCCTCGTCGTATTCGAGGCCCAAAAGCCCGACTGCCCCCAGTTTTGGGAAAAGTTCGTGGGCTGGGAAGGTGCGGTCAGCCTCCCATTGATCGATATTTGGCGCGATTCGCGCTCAAAAAGGTCTCTCAGAGATTTGCGAAAGATGCGGTGCTCGTCGGTCTCGATCACTGGCGCAAGTTACCACCGGGTTACCGGACCGCTCTGGGGCGGCGAGCGCCGTCGCTCTCAGCCTGCCGCACCTACACTGCGGTCCCGTGGAGACCAGTTCGACCAGCGGTGATGTGGTGCTCGTGCGAAGCGAGCACGTGGGACCGGTCGCCACCATCACGCTCGACTCGCCGGGCAATCGCAACGCCCTGTCGACGACGCTGTTGACCCAGTTGGCTGAAGCGTTGCGGGCCGCCGAGGCCGACGAGGCCGTCCGGGTCATCGTGCTCACCGCCTCGGGCTCAGTGTTTTGTTCTGGCGCCGATCTGGCCGAACGACTCAATGCAAAACCGGGGACGGCACCGCCTATTGGGGCCACCATGCCGGCAGTCCTTCGCCTCATGGACCGGGGGACCAAGCCGGTCATCGCCGCCGTCAACGGCCATGTGCGCGGCGGCGGCTTGGGTTTGGTGGCCGCGTCCGACATAGCGCTTGCCGTCACCTCGGCCACCTTTGCGCTGACCGAGGTACGCGTCGGCGTGGCGCCCGCCATGATTGCGCCCCCTCTGCTGCGCAAGGTGTCACGCACGTTTCTCTGCGCTACGCCCTGACCGGGGAGACCTTCACCACGGCGATGGCCGTTGAGGCCGGACTGGTCAGCATGACGACGGCTGACGATGAGGGTGCACTGCTCGAAGCCGTCATGGGATTGGTACGAGCCCTCTTGCAGGGCTCGCCCCACGCCGTGGCCGTGACTCGAGCGCTCTTCGGTCAACTGGACGAGATGAGTTTTGACGATGGCTTGACGCACGCCGCCGTCGTGTCAGAAGCGATGTTTACTTCGCAGAGCGCGGCCGAAGGTATGGCCGCTTTCTTGGAGAAGCGTCCGGCTTCGTGGGCGGTCGTTCCGCCGCCTCAGGCATGACGGGTGCAGCGCCGATCGTCGGCACCCCACTCACCACACGTCTGTCCTCGGCTGACGCCGAGTTCCAGGCCAACGCAACGGCGATGGCTGACCTCGTGGCCGACGTGGTCGCCTTGCACGAGAAGGTCAGTGCCGGGGGAAGCGAAAAGTCGGTGGCCACCCACCGGTCTCGGGGCAAGTTGATGGTGCGCGAGCGCATCGATGAACTGGTTGACCCCGGCACGCCTGTGCTCGAGCTTTCGCCTTTGGCTGGATTGGGTTCCACTGATCCTTTGGGTGGTGGTGTGGTGGTAGCCCTGGTCGAGATCGCGCGACACCCGATGTCTGGTCATCGCCAACGATCCGACCGTCCGAGCTGGCACCACCAGTCCAACCACCATCGCCAAGCTGCTTCGGGCTATGGACGTGGCCGAGCACAATCGACTGCCTCTGGTGGTGTTGGTTGAATCGGGCGGCGCTGACCTGCCCCAGCAGGCCGATGTCTTTGTTCCCGGTGGTGAGCAGTTTCGCCGTCTTACGCAGCTCTCAGCCCAAGGCATTCCGACCGTCTGTGTCGTTTTCGGTTCGTCAACGGCGGGCGGGGCCTATCTGCCCGGGATGAGCGACTACATCATCATGGTGGAGGGTCGAGCCAAAGTGTTTTTGGGCGGACCGCCGTTGGTGAAGATGGCCATTGGTGAAGACGCTGACGAAGAAGAACTGGGTGGCGCGGCCATGCACGCTCGAATCTCTGGACTGTGTGACTACCTGGCCCACGATGAGCATGAGGCCATCGCCTGGCCCGGGGCGTGGTGGCGCACTTGCGCTGGAAGGCCCTCGGACCTGGGCCGGTCTACCGACGTCACTGCCTCCTCGCCTGGCCACCGAAGAGCTCCTTGGGGTGGCGCCGGTCGACGTGCGAGTGCCCTTTGATGTCCGTGAAATGCTGGCACGAATACTCGACGACTCGCGCTTTGAGGAGTTCAAGACCTCCTACGGGGCGCAACTGGTCTGTGGTTGGGCCACGCTCTGTCGGCTATCCCGTTGGGATCGTTGCCAACAACGGCATCTTGTTCAGCCCAGAGGCCCAAAAGGGGGCCCAGTTCATCCAGCTCTGCAATCGCAGCGACACCCCAATCCTCTTCGTCCAGAACATCACCGGCTTCATGGTCGGGACCCGCTACGAACAAGGCGGCATCATCAAGGATGGGGCCAAGCTCATCAATGCCGTGTCGAACTCCACCGTGCCGCACCTCACCTTGATGGTCGGGGCAAGTTACGGCGCCGGCAATTACGCCATGGCCGGACGGGCCTATGACCCACGTTTTGTCTTCACCTGGCCCAACCACCGCATTGCCGTCATGGGGCCGAAACAGCTAGCCGGCGTGATGTCGATCGTGCAGCGCAACAAAGCCGAACGCGACGGTGTGCCCTTCGACGAAGCGGCCGACGAAGTGCTTCGGGCCGGGATCGAAGCCCAGATAGAACACGAATCGACGGCACAGTTCGCCACCGGTCGGCTTTGGGACGACGGCATCATCGATCCTCGAGATACCCGGGCCGTGTTGGCCCTTGCGCTCAACACCGTGCACTCGGCCCCGGTCCAGCGGCACCGCGACCTTTGGGGTGGTGCGCCACTAATGACGGCGCTGAACCGGGTACTGGTGGCCAACCGAGGTGAGATCGCGCGCCGGATCATCCGTGGGGCCCACGATGCCGGCCTCGAAGCGGTGGCGGTCTACGCGCCCGATGACGTCGACGCGCCGCTACGTGGGCGAGGCCGATATGAGCGTGGCCCTTCCCGGTCCATCGTTCGACAGGAGCTACCTCAGCCTTGAACTGATCATTGAAGCGGCCCAGCGTTCGCAGGCCGACGCCGATCCATCCCGGTTACGGCTTTCTCTCGGAGGACGCCAGAACTGGCTCTGGCCTGCGAACGAGTCCGGCCTGGCTTGGGTGGGACCTCCGGCACCGGCCATGAAGGTGATGGGCCATAAGGCCACGGCCAAAGCCACCGTGCATGAGGCCGGCGTACCGATCCTGCCCGGTGCGGTCGTCGGTGAAGCGGTGACCCGGGGCCCGGCCCTCGACGAGCTCGGGGCCTCGGTCGGATTTCCTCTCCTGGTCAAGGCATCAGCCGGCGGCGGCGGCCGAGGCATGCGTCTGGTCGACGAGCCGAGTCAGTTAGAGGGTGCGGTGGTATCGGCTCGGCGCGAGGCCTTGGCTTCCTTTGGCTCTGACGATGTGTTCTTAGAGCGCTATCTGGCCGCGCCGCGCCACATTGAGGTGCAGATCCTGGCTGATCAACATGGACGCGTACTGCACCTCTTCGATCGTGAGTGTTCGGTCCAGCGGCGTCATCAAAAAGTCGTGGAAGAAGCACCCGCCATGGCCGTCGCCCTGGCCACGCGTGAGCGCATGTGGCAAGCCGCGGTCGACGCCGCCCAAGCGGTCAACTATGTGGGCGTGGGCACGGTCGAGTTCTTAGTTGACGGTACTGACTGTTTCTTTTTGGAGATGAACACCCGGCTCCAAGTTGAGCACGGGGTGACCGAGATGATCACCGGGCTCGATCTGGTCCAACTCCAGCTTCTCGTGGCCGGAGGCGCCCATCTGCCCTTTGGCCAGGGCAGCGTGCACGCCACCGGCCACGCCGTCGAGGTCCGACTCTGTGCCGAACGACCGAGCGAGGACTATCGGCCGACACCAGGTCTGGTGCAGTTTGTCGAGTGGCCCTCGGGCGAGGGCGTCCGCACAGACGCCGGTGTGGAATCTGGTTCGGTCGTCACACCGTCATACGACTCGTTGGTGGCCAAAATCATGGCCTCTGGACCCGATCGTGACGTCGCCGTGGGGAGGTTGCATCGTGCCGTGGTTGCACTTGCCCTCGATGGGCTGGAGACGAACCGCCAGCTGTTGTCCGCGGTTCTGGCCGACGACGAGTTCAAAAGCCAACGGGCCACTACCGACTATCTCGACCACCGCCCCGATCTCGTCATGTCGACCTTGTCCGACACGGTGCGCCGGACCCATGCCGCGGCGGCGGCTCTTCATATGCGTCGTGTCCGGGCCGAGGCATCGTTGGTGCCCGAGGTGCCGGGCCAGTGGCGCAATGTTGGGACTGATAGTCGCACCGACGAGTTGGTAGACCGTGCGGGAAGTCTCCACGTTGGTCTGCGACGGGAACCAAACGGCTCGGCGGTGCTGGTTGACGGCGAGCGGATCGGTATCTCGGGCCCCGATGTAGAAGTCGACGGTGTGGCCGTTCGTCACCGAGTCCGATGGCATCACGGACTCATCGCGGTCAACGGCATGGAAGGTCAGTCCACCTTCACCTTGGCCCTTCCCGGCGAACGCGAATCGGCCGGGCTGATGGCGGGGGAGTGTCGCGCCCCGCTGCCGGGCTCGGTGGCCCAAGTGCTGGTGCAACCGGGCGACGAGGTCGATGACGGCACCGGGCTTGTTGTGGTTGAGGCCATGAAGATGGAGCACACGCTGCGGGCCAGCGGCCCAGGCATCGTGGCCGAGATACGGATCGTTCCGGGACAGCAGGTCGACATGGGTGATCTCCTCATCGTGGTCGAGCCTCGTTCATGAGCGCGGCAGACGGGAAAGCACCGTCGGTCCTCCGCGTGGCCAACTGCAGTGGGTTTTTTGGCGACCGCCTGGCCGCGGCCCAAGAAATGATTGACGGCGGTCCGATCGACGTCCTCACCGGGGACTGGTTGGCCGAGTTGACGATGTTCATCCTGCACAAGACTCGGGCCAGAAGCGGCGGCTACGCCCGCACATTCTTGAAGCAGCTGGAGATGGTGCTCGGCCCGTGTGTCGATCGCGGCATCACCATCGTCTCCAATGCCGGTGGTCTCGATCCGGTGGCGTGTGCCGAAGCGGTGAGCGAGTTGGCCCAGACGCTTGGTCTCGATGTCGTTGTCGCCTCGGTGGCGGGCGACGACATCACGGACCGCATGGCCGATCTGATGGCGGCCGGTGAGCGGTTCACCAACCTCGACACCAACCTCGACTTGGCTCACGATGCACCCTTGGTCACCGCCAACGCCTACTTGGGCGCAGCACCGATCGCCGCGGCCCTGGGTGCCGGCGCTCAGATCGTGGTCACCGGCCGGGTCACTGATGCCTCGGTCATCGTTGGTCCGGCCATGCATGCCTTTGGGTGGGGAGCGCGCGACCTCGACCCAGTGGCTGGTGCCGTGGTGGCCGGCCACGTCATTGAATGCGGCGCGCAGTGCTGTGGTGGGAACTACGCCTTTTTTGATGAGATCCCTGGGACCGAGCACATTGGATTTCCCATTGCCGAGTTGTCGGTCGACGGATCGTCGGTCATCACCAAGCACCCCGGAACAGGTGGGGCGGTGACGGTGGGCACAGTGACGGCCCAACTGCTCTATGAGATTGGTGGCCCGCGCTACCTGAGTCCCGACGCCATCGCTCGCTTCGACACCATTGCCATCGAACAGGTCGGACCCGATCGAGTCAGCATCAGCCAGCACAAAGGGTGAGCCACCACCCGAGACCTTGAAAGTGACGGCGAATCTCATCGGTGGCTATCGCAACGCCATGACCTTTGTCCTTACCGGTGCCCATAAAGAGGGCAAGGCCCGCATGGCTCAAGCGGCGGTGTGGGCGGGCATCCCAGGCGGTACCAGGCCTCATTCACCGAAACGGCCTCGGACCTCTCCGGCGACATGTCGGCCGAGGGAACGGCCTTTCTTCGCCTCGCCGTACGGGGCGCTGATGCCAATGTCGTCGGTCGGGCGTTCTCCAATGCCGTCATCGAAACAACGTTGGCCAACTATCCGGGCACCTACTTCACCGGTGCTCCAACCGGGGCCCAAGAGGTGGCGCAGTACTGGCCCACCACGGTGAGCCGTGACCTGGTCCCAGCCGAAGTGGTGGTCGGCGGTCAAGCGGTTACCGTGCCGCCGTGGCGTCCAACCGCAGCCGGGCTGGTCAGTGCCTTTGGGCCAGAGGAAACGGCGGTTGGGCGCTCGCAGCTAGCGGATCTCGATCAAGATTCGACCGTGACCGTGCCGCTCGGAGTTCTGGTCGGAGCGCGCTCGGGCGACAAGGGTGGCGCTGCCAACGTTGGTTTGTGGGCCGACCACGCTGCGGTGGCGGCCTGGTTGTTGCAGTCGTTTGGTCTTGATGAGTTCCGAGGTCTCCTGCCCGAGGTACAGGGCCTTGAGATCGAGCGCTTCGCCCTCTCCAACCTTTCAGCCGTCAACTTTGTTGTGCACGGACTGCTCGGATCCGGCGTTGCCGCCAACCTGCGGCTCGACTCCCAGGCCAAGAGCTTGGGCGAGTTGGTGCGCTCTCGAGCGCTGGCCGTTCCACACGCACTGTTGGCCGACGGGACGCCGTCTGCTCGCCGACTGGCCTCGTGGGAGTAGCCGGAAAGAACGGTTTCATACGGCCGTAGGGAGAAGATCTACGCCGGGTGGCGTTTGAGGCGGTAGGTTCGCGTACGACGGATTCCATCGATGTGGGGGGACCACACCATGAGTACGACAACAGAAACGACGGCTGTGCCCAACCAGCCGAAGCAAAGAAGCGGGGTGTACCGCTTCTTTTTCGAGCACACCATCGATGAGTATCCATCCCCCGGACCACGAACCGCCTATCTCGGCCTTTCGGTTCTTGCCACCATCATTCTTTATTACGTCTATTACACCCAGACCGGAGTAACGCCCAACATTCTCGCGGGCTACCACATGACCTTCGCGTTTTACGTGGGCATCGTGGTCGTCTCCAACCTGCTCGGTGCCTTTGCGTCGTTGCCGGCCAGCCAGACCGACCGACTGGGCCGAACCAACGTCGTCATCTACGGACTTCTCATCGTCGGAGTCCTCATTACCTTCGGAGTTCCGTGGGCTCACACGGAGTGGGAGTTCGCCATCGTTATCTGCCTCATGGGCATCGTTGAAGGGGCGATTCTGGTGGCCACCCCGGCCTTGGTACGTGACTTCAGCCCGCAGTTAGGTCGAGCCTCCGCCATGGGTTTTTGGACCGTTGGTCCGGTGGCCGGTTCATTGGCCGTCGCCCTTGTGGCCAACCACACCCTCAACCACTTCGGCCAGACCGACTGGAAGAGTCAGTTCGTCATCTCAGGCATCTCAGCTCTCGTCACCTTTGTCATCTGCCTGTTCTTCTTGAAGGACCTCTCCTCGCGTATTCGCGACCAGCTCATGGTGACAAACCGGGACCAAGCGTTGGTGGAAGCTCGAGCCCGTGGCCTCTCCGATGAAGAGGTGAAACTGGCCACCGAAAAGCCGTGGAGCCAGATCTTGAAGTTCGACCTGGTGCTGTCCGCCCTTGGTATCTCGTTTTTCTTGCTGATCTATTTCATCGCGTCGAGTTTCTTCACCATCTACTACCCGAGCATTTTCCACAATCCGAACGGCACCGGTTTCTCGGTCACCCAGGCCAACGGTCTCAACACGTGGTTCTGGGCCGCCGACATCATCGCCCTCATCGTGATCGGTGTTATCTCGGACAAGCTGCGTGTACGAAAGCCCATCATGCTCGTCGGCGCCATTGCCGCCATGGTTATGGTGCTGATCTTCGCGGCCCAGGCCTCGCACCCCTACACCTCGTACGACACCCTCAAGTGGCTGTCGGTCGCCCTCTCGGTCTCCTTGGCCTGCGTCTTTGCCCCTTGGATGGCCAGCTACACCGAGAGCGTCGAAGCCAAGAACCCAGCCTTGGTCGGAACCGGGCTCGCCCTGTGGGGTTGGGTTATTCGAATCGTGGTGGGCATCTCGTTCATCTTCTTGCCGGTTGTCATCACCTCGGTCAACCCAATCGTGGACAACCTGCCCTTGGCCAACACCGTCATTGCCGGTCAGTCGATCTCCAACTTCGCCGATCAGCACCCTGACTCGATTGCGTTTGCCCAAGCCAACGCGTCCCAGTTGACCTGGCTCCAAAACCACCCCAAGTCAGTGGCGTTCGCCAAGGCCCACGCCGCCCTGCTCACGGTCCTCAACGAGCACATCGCCGTGGTGAATGCCGTGGCAGCCAACCCCACCGCCGCCAACATCTCGGCGGCCCAAGCTGCGGTCGGTCCGGCCGACTTCGCCCTCTTGGTCAAGTATGAGACGCAGCTCAAGACGTTGGTGCAGCCCTACACCTCCCACCTGAACTGGTTGGCGGCCAACCAGACCCAAGTGGTGAAGTTGGTTGAGCCCTATCAACAGCAGCTCGCCTTCCTCTCGGCCCATGAGGTCGCCTTTACCAAGCTGTCGGCCGCAGTAACCAAGGCACCGAAGCAATGGCAACACTGGTTCTACATTGACCTCATTGGCATGGTCCTGTTCGTCCCGACCATCTGGTTGGCCAAGGGTCGCTGGAGCCCGAAGAAAGCCAAGCGAGACGAAGAAGAGCACGAGTCGGCTGTCTCAGCTGAGTTGGCCAAGCTGTTGGAGTCTGAAGGCCGAAGCGCCTCAGTCAGCTCCAGCTGACCGAGTCCAGCTGAAGAGAAGGCCAGCGTCGCCGCCATGGGGCCTCATTCGCGCTCACCGCGATTCATCCCGTATTTAATTCTCGCCATCCTCATCGTGGCCGGTGCGGTCGCGGCCGTGGCCGCGGTGCATCATGGACCGTCGAGTGCGGCCACCATCGACGGCACCCACATCGTCGATGGCGACACGGTGCCCACCGTGACCAATCTGAGCGCAACCAGCTTTGTCGACCCCGGACCACTGGCCGTGGGGGAGACCACGCTGACCTTGCCGAGCGACAAGGCTCCCGTCGAGGTGTGGTATCCAGCCACCGCTGCGGCGATCAAAGGGCACACTGAAGGCGAGTACAACGTCGGAGACTGGCTGCCCCCCGCTCTGGCCAAGCTGGAGCCCCCTGGGTTCTCGGTCACCTATCCGAGCGGCGGCTATCGCGGCGTCCCGGTGGCGCCCGGTCGGTATCCACTCGTTCTGTTCAGCCACGGCTACGCCGGGTTCCGAGATCAGTCAACGTTTCTGACGGCCTGGTTGGCCAGCTGGGGGTTTGTCGTGGCGGCACCAGACCACCTTGACCGCGACCTGACCGCAGTGCTGAGCGGGGTGACCACGAAGAACTCCCACGACGTCAACGATCTGATGGAGACCATCGATCTGATGACCCATGAGAACGGATCTACGGCCAGCGCCTTGCACAGTCATCTCGATCTCTCGAAGATTGGTGTCGTGGGGCACTCGGCGGGAGGAGAGGCGGCTGAGAAGTTGGCCGCGGCTGACCCCCGAGTGACCACGTTCATTGGCATGGCCGGGGCCTCGGTCGGGGCCTTCGGTTCCACCTTTGATGGGAAGAACCTTGGCGTGCCACACAAACCCGGCATGCTCATGGTGGGCACCGACGATCACGTGGCCAACCCAAAGGACATCGCCCACGCCTTCACCAAAATGGTGACCCCCAAGCGCTTGGTGACGCTGACCGGCGCGGGCCACTTGGCCTTTTCGGACATCTGCGAACTGGCCCCGGGGCAAGGGGGTCTTTTGGTGGTGGCAGCCAAAATCGGTATCGCGGTGCCGGCCTACTTGAAGCCCCTGGCCAGCGACGGCTGCCAAGTCTCAACCAGCCAGATTCACGCTGACTGGTCCGTCATCCGCCAGGCCGTGACGGCCCAGCTTCGCCACGTCTTCAACTTCGACACCTCGAGCGCCGGCCTGGACGATCTCAAGTCGGCTTTTCCCGGTCGGGTAACGGTCAATATCTCGGTGCCGGCCTCGCACTGAGGCCGTGGGTCCCCGTCTGAGGGGCCGCCAGCAGGCATCATCAAGAGGTGCACGACACTGTTCAACTGATCGCGTTTGTGATCGGTCTCGTGATCATCGCCGGCACCATCGCCAGCGTGTTCACAACGTTGGTCGTGCCGCGCATGTCCTCGTCTCGCATGATGCGGGGCATTGCTCGATGTTTGGCCGTGGTGGCCCGCAAGTTGATGCGCCGATTCTCCACCTACGAGCAACGAGATCGTCTGTTAGCCATGGTCGGGCCGTTGGCCATGATGCTCTTGTTCGTGCTCTGGCTGGTCTTACTGGTGATCGGATTTGGCCTCATGACGTGGTGGACCGGCAATGCGTCGTTGGCCCATTCCGTCGCCATTGCGGGATCTTCGGTCTTCACCCTCGGCGTGGTGTCGGGCCCACGCCCGGACACCGAATCACTGGAGTTCGTGGCGGCCGGACTTGGTCTGTTGGTCGTGGCCTTGGAGATTGCCTATCTGCCCACCATGTATGCCGCCTTCTCGGCTCGAGAGACCGAGGTCACCCTCTTGGCCACCCGAGCCGGAACGCCGGCCTGGGGTCCCGAGATCTTGGCCCGGCACCATTGGTTCCGCACCAGTTCCGAACTCCCCCCGCTCTATCGAGACTGGGAGCGCTGGGCCGCCGCCGTCTCAGAGAGCCACACCAACTATCCGGCCCTCATGTGGTTCCGCTCCCCGGTCTCCACGCGCAGTTGGCTGCTGGCCCTGGTGGCCATGATGGACGCCGCCGCCATGCAAGACGCCGTCAGCCCCGGCTCCGCGCCGCGCCAAGCCCGCAACTGCTTGGCCATGGGCATGAACTGCCTGCGCTCGTCTGGCCGGCGCCCTACGCATACCGTTCGACCCCGATCCGCTACCAGACACGACCCATCCGGCTGACCTTGGACGAGTTCGCCGCCGGCTATCAGCGCCTGCTGGATGTCGATTTTCCGACGGAGCGGAACCTGGAGGACTCCTACCGCCACTTTCGGGCTGGCGCAACAACTACGAGGGCATCGCTGACGCCCTCACCATGGTGATCATGCCGCCGCCCGCCCCGTGGCTGCTCGATCGTCCTAGCCTGGGTGAGGAAATCCGTCCCCGAGTGCTCGACCGCACGCCCGATGACCCGAGCGGCGAACGGCGACCCAGCCGGTGAGTCGTCCGACCAACGTCCGTGACAACGTGCGGTCGTCGGACCGCTTCGACGCCATGAACTCAGGCGGTCGGGTCGAGCAGGACCTTCAAGACGCCGTCTTCGTGGGCATCAAATATTCGGTAGGCCTCAGCTGCGTCGCTGAGCGGCGAGATGGTGGGTGAAGACGGCGTCGAGGACGAGCCGTACCGCTTGGAGCAACGGCACCAGCGCGTCCCACGTCGCCGGGATGGCGGCCACCGTGGCCCGAACGGTCAAGCTCTTCAAGAAGGCCAAGCCCATGGGGAAGGCCATGCTCCATGGACAGATTCACGCCGACGATCGACACCGTGCCGCCGGGGGCGACCAGGCCGAGCGCATCGACAATGGTCTGATCGGCGCCCACGGCTTCAATCACTGAAGCCACGCCCCGCCCGACGTTGCCTCCATGACCTTGGCCACCGCACCGCCATCTGAGGCGTCCACGGTTTCTGCCCCCAGGCGGGGGCCCGAGCCAGTCGGTTCGGATCGGCGTCGATGGCAAAGACCCGGGCGGGCGAATACAACAAGGCGGACTGGAGGGCCATGATGCCAACCGGGCCCAATCCGATGACGGCCACCGTGCCACCGGGCCGAATGTCGGCCCGTTGTGCGCCCAAAAATCCGGTGGGCAAGATATCGGTGAGAAACACCGCTGTTCTGTGGTCATGCCGTCGGGGATGACCATGGTAAAGGCATCAGCGGCCGGGACACCGACTGCTTCGGCTTGGCCTCCGGGAAGATCTGGTCCGATGCCGAAGATACCGCTCTGTTGCGTCGACACAGGGCGGGTTGACCGGCCCGGACAGGTCGGGCACTGCCCACAACCAATCACCCCGGAGACCAAGACTCGATCACCGGCGTTTGATGGTAACGCACCAGGGCCGATTTCTTGACCAGGCCGATGAACTCGTGGCCCAACCGCACCCCGGTGCCCGTGAGGGCGTCGTGGTAGAGGTGAAGGTCGGATCCGCAGATAGCGGTGTGCTCCATCGTTAGGACCGCACCGTCGGGCCCAGCCAAGCGGGCGTCGGGCACCTGTTCGACCGTGATTTCTCCGGGACCGTTGTAGGACGACGCCGCGCATGGCCGCACCCTATCGCCGACGAGCGCCGAACGGTAGAACTCTCCTCCCGCAATGTCAACCAGATCCCTCCCTCCCCGTGCTCGACGGCCAACTCTTGAGGATACGGATCTCGATACCTTTTGGAAGAACGAGGATCTGTGGGCCGTCATTGTCTGGAACGACGACGTGACCACGTTCCAGACCGTCATCAAGGCTTTTGTCGAAATCTTCAATCACTCCGTTGAGCGTGCCGACCAACTCGCTCAGAAGATTCACAACACTGGGAAAGCGGTGGCCGCCGTGCGACCCAAAGATGAGGCCGAAAAAGCGGTGAAGCAGCTTCACCAACGCGAAAATTCAGGCCACCTTGGCCCGGGCCTAAACGACCGGCCGGGGCTACGGCCGCGGGCTTGAGTGCGTTCGACTTTGGCAAGCAGATTGGCTTTGATCGAGGGCCATTCGCCCGCCACGATTGAGTAGACGGCGGAGTCACGCACCGAACCGTCGGGGGATGGTCGATCACCTCGGAGCACCCCGTCCAAGGTGGCACCCAGTCGCTCGATCGCTTGACGTGAGCGGGTGTTGCGTCGGTCGGTGCGGATGCGTACACGGTGCACGGCCCAGTCTTCAAAGGCGTACGTCAGCATGAGCAGTTTGGCGCTGGTGTTGACGCCGGTGTGTTGCGCCGACCCGGCCAGCCACGTCCAACCGATTTCGGCCACGTCGGGCCGGTCGATTCGTTGCTTGGCGGCACCGGGAACCCAGCGCCAGATGGCGAGGTCGCCGAACCGCGTCGATCCGACCACACGTTGATCAGATTGGCGCACCGTGGCGAACGGGAGCTGAGTGCCGCTCGCAGCCTCGGCCAGTGCCGCCTCCACGTACTCAATCATTGAGGCCTCATCGAAGGGAATCGGGGTGAGGGCGAAATGCTCGCGGTCCTCGGTGGCCGCTACCAGCAGGTCTGGCACGTGGGCGAGCGAAAGTGGTTCAAGTCGCACCACGGCGTTCTGCAGGGTGACGGAGGGATAGCCGGGCCCCATGGCCGTCGAACCTAGGCTGGACCCATGCCGCGCCAGATGGCGTTGACGGCCCTCTCAGACCAACCGGGCACGCTACGTACGCCCTGAACCTGACGGGCGATAACCGAACCCGTCAACATTTCGAGAGCCAGGTCGATATCGGCATCGTGGGCGATGACCCCAATTCTTGGGCCCGCACGAACAGAGTCCGGGCGTAGTCCATACGAGGCGAGATCACTCGGGCCCGATGAAGTTCCATGGCATGAGGTTCCTCGCGCGGGGCCAAGAGTCCGCCCAAGACCTCCATACAGCCTTGGCTGAAGCGTTGATCAAAGGCGTCGAGATAGTCGATCAGGTCAGCCCGTGGATCAGTTGGAATCGCCACCGGCAGTGCGAACCTGGTCGGGCCGCAATAGCGGCCGTGATGAGGTCGGCCTTATCGGTGAAGCGACGATAGATGGTGGCTCGCGACACGCCGGCGGCAGAGGCCACGCTCTCCATCGAGAGGGAGCCGTAGCCAATCTCATCGAGTTGGGCCAGAGCCGCGCCAAGGATGGCTTCGGTCGTCTTGGGGTCCCGTGGTCGACCCGCAGTGCGCTGACCACTGGCGGGCGCCAGCGTCGCCGTACTCACGGTATTGAGGGCTCTGCGGGTGCTGACGCCTGAGCCGGGGCTGGCGTAAAGGAGGGAACGAAGTCCTTCTGGCGAACCAGGGCGAAGGCACCAATAGAGCCGATCAACGCAATGACCGCCGCGATGATCAACAACTCATTCAAACTGTCAGAGAAGCCGACCCGATAGGCATGGAGTACAGCGTTGGCCTGGGCCGAGTTGTGCCAGTTCGCCACCGCGGACTTCACCTGCCCAGAGATAAAGACCGACTTCAGCTGGTTGCTGTGGGCTTGTGCTGCAGCCATGCCAGCGTGGGACTTGAGCAAGGTGGCGACGACCTTGGTTTGAATCTGGCTTTGGAAGATCGCACCGAGGGCGGCAATACCAGTGGCGATGCCAACCTGGCGAAAGGTGTTGTTGGCGCCCGACGCCATGCCGCTGCGCTCCGGAGGCACGACCGAGACGGCCGAGGAGGCCAAAACGGGGTTGGTGGTACCAATGCCGATGCCGCACACGATGAAGCCCGGCAGCAAGACCGTCCATCCCGACGTCGCCGTCGTGGTCGCCATCAGCGCGCAACCGATTGCGATCAGCAGCATTCCCACACCGAGGAGGTAGCGGGAGTGGACCCGGTTGGTCAGTCGACCGGCAAACGGGGCGACGATGAACGCCAACATGGTGAGGGGCAAGAACCGCACACCGGCCGGGAACGGCCCGAATCCGAGGTCGTCTTGGATGTAGAGGGTCAGGTACAAGAACAGAGCGAAGATCGACGCCGCGATGGTGAACGCGACC
Source organism: uncultured Acidimicrobiaceae bacterium (assembly GCA_963803215.1). Lineage (GTDB taxonomy): Bacteria > Actinomycetota > Acidimicrobiia > Acidimicrobiales > RAAP-2 > CAWDLP01. The sequence goes on along the minus strand of CAWDLP010000004.1, from coordinate 57,366 downwards.
AACGACACGCCGACCATGGCTGGGCGCTTGAAGAGGTGCAGGTCGAGCATGGGCTCTTTCTGCAGCCATTCGCCCACGACGAAGACCACAAGCAATACGGCCGCCGCCGACCAGCAGCCCCACGATCTGCGGGCTGCTCCACCCTTTGTCGTTACCCCGTACCAGGGCGAAGACGAGCATGAACAGAGCAAGCGAGAAGCTAACGAAGCCGAGCCAGTCGACCGGCGGGTGTTGGGGTCGCGTGAGTCCTGGACCTTGGCCATGGTCAAGATGATGGCGACGATGCCGATCGGCACGTTGACAAAGAAGATCCAGCGCCACCCAATGCCGCTGGTGATGGCGCCGCCGACCAGATGGTCCGATGGCGACGGCACCGCCGATGACTGCGCCGTAGATACCGAATGCGGTGCCGCGCTCCTTTCCAGCAAAGGCGCCCGCGATCAGCGCCAACGAGGTGGCGAACATGATCGCGCCGCCCACCCCTTGCACGCCTCGGGCCAGGTTCAGCATGAGCGACGACGGTGGAGAGACCGCAGATCAGCGAGGCGCAATGGTGAAGACCCCGAGTCCGACGGCGAAAACCTCGCGCCGACCGAACATGTCGCCGACCACGCCAGCCGTCAGAAGAAAGGCGGCCAAGGTCAGTGAGTAGGCATCGATGACCCATTGCAGGTCGGAGAAGGATCGAGTGCAGCGAGCTCTGGATGTCGGGCAGTGCGACATTCACGACCGTGATGTCCAACAGCAACATGAAGGTTGCTGTGCACACGGCAATTAAGGTCCACCACTTACGATCGAGTGCGGGCATGGCGATGCTCCTTGGTTGAATTGCGATTTACGATACAAGATGTATCGAAATGGTGCAACCGGTGCTCGAGCGACCGGTGAGATCGACACATCGACGTTGCCGTTCACTGAATCGACCCGATCCACCACCTACAATCCGGTCGCTCCCCGCGTGTCGACATCGACGCTCGGTCTTGCACCTCCCATGATTGTTGGCTCCTCCCTCACCATCGAAATAGGCGACCGCGCCCTGTTCAACGATGCTTCATTTGTGGTGGGAGCGGGCGAGAAAGTGGGCCTCGTCGGCCGAAACGGAGCCGGGAAGTCCTCATTTATTTCGGTCGTCATCGATGAACCTGGTCCCCAGGTGCGTTTTACCGGCAACGTCCGAATCCGAGGCACCTACGGCTACTTGCCGCAAGCGCCAGTGCCCCGAGGTCTTGGTCTTGAACCCAGCGGGTTCTCCCACGTGCTTTCGGCCCGAGGCTTGGACGTGTTGGACGACGCGCTACAGCAAGCTCGAGAACAGATGGCCAAAGACCCCACGTCGGAGAATATCGAGCTGTACTCAGACCTCGAAGAGCAGTACCGCGAAAATGGGGGCTACGAGGCCGAATCGATCATGGCCCGATTGGCTGACGGTCTGGGCCTGCGCCAAGAGCTTCTCTTGGAGGACATCGACGAACTCTCTGGTGGCCAACGGCGGCGGGTCGACCTCATCCGTGTGCTCTTCCAAGAGCCCGAAATGATGATTTTGGACGAACCCACTAACCACTTGGACCTGGCCGCCAAACAGTGGTTGATGGAAGAACTGGAGCAGTTTGGTGGTGCCATCTTGGTCGTGAGTCACGACCTCAAGCTGCTCGACCGTGCCATCAATAAGGTTCTCCACATCACCAACAACACGCTGCACGAGTACAAGGGGAACTACACAAGCTTTCAGGTCCAGTCAGAAGCAGATATGACCCAACGCGAACGAGCTGGTGTGTTGGAGTCGCGTGAGATCAAACGACTGAGCACCCAGGCTGACTCGATGCGTGGAAGCACCAACCGAAGGGCTCGTATCGCCAAATCCATCGACAAAAGGGTGGAGCGGTTGGAGGCCGGGAGAACTGAGGTGCACAAACGCGAGAAGAAAAGTACGTTCCGCCTTCCCATTCCTCCTCGTTCGGCTGAGGTGCCACTGAGCGTCGACGGCTTGTCGGTTCGTTATGGCTCGACCAAGGTGCTCCACGCCATTGATCTCCATGCCCGCCGAGGTGATCGGATCGTGGTGGTGGGGAGAAACGGCGCCGGTAAGTCCAGCCTGCTTCGGTGCCTCGCCCGTGTACAAAAGCCAACGACTGGAACGGTGAAGTTCGGCGCCAATGTGGCCTTGGGCTACTTCGCTCAGGAACATGAACAGATCGATCCTGAACTCACGGCGCTTGAGAACATCCCCGATACGGTGCTGACCAAAGAGCCGGAACGTCGAGCCCTGCTCGGTTCATTCGGTTTGACCGGCAAGGCTTCCGGCCAGATGCCGGCGACGTTGTCGGGCGGTGAACGAGCCAAGCTGGGTTTGGCCATGCTGGCCGCGGGCGAAACCAACCTGTTATTGATGGACGAACCCACGAATAACTTGGACCCGTCGTCTATCGAGGCTGTCGGCACCATGCTCAGTCGATGGCCCGGCACGATCGTGGTCGTGAGCCACGAACGGGCCTTCGTCGAAGCGCTTGCGCCCAACTACTGCTTGCGGCTTCCCGACGAGCAGTTCACACATTGGCGCGACGAGTATCTCGAAGAGGTGGAGATGCGGTGATCGGGCCCCCAATCTGAAGCGCTCGTCAGGATGTGTGCGGCCAGGCCATTTCTTCTATGTTGGACCCCACGACTGAGTGACCATTTCAGCGTTGCTCGCCCATCGCATACCACCAGGAGGATTGCAACATGGCCATCAGCACAGGAGATGCCATCCCGGATGTCAAGGTCTGGGAAATGGGACCCGACGGTCCCGTGGCGACGACATCCGCCGACGTGTTGGGGCACGGCAAAGTGGTCCTGTTCGCCGTACCGGGTGCGTTTACGCCAACCTGCTCTGATCACCATCTTCCGGGATTCATTCTGCGTATCGACGAGATCCGGGCCAAGGGTGTCGATGCCGTGGTGTGTATCTCGGTCAACGACCCCTTCGTGATGGGTGCTTGGGGCAGAGATCAAGACGCCACCGGCAAAGTCGTGATGGTGGCCGACGGCAACGGTGAGTTTGCCGATGCCATGGGTCTGACCATGGACGGCTCTGGGTTTGGACTTGGTCAGCGTTCTCAGCGTTATGCCGCCATCATCGAAGACGGCACGGTGACCTGGCTCGGCGTTGAGCCTGGGCCGGGACTGGCCGCCAGCTCGGCCGAAGAGGTGCTGGCTGCGCTCTAAGCGCAACGCACGGCGTTGTAGGTCGGACCCCCGACCGAAAGGTGTCGGTCCGGGTTCCATGCAGGACTCCGTGACATAGCCCCTCTCTACAGTGAGGGCCTCGGGAACAGATCCGTGCTCCCCTTCCACCGCACAACTGCTGTGCTCCGGTTGGGTGACGTCGGCGTGCCGTCAGGGTGACGTCGCGCCTCGCTGAGGCTGGTGCCGCGGAGCTGTGCTCTTGTACGAGGAGCCCAGCCATGACGGCGAGGAAAAACTATCGAGACGTTCTCAACAAGCTCGAAACCGGTATTGCTGATCTGACGTCATCAGAGCAGTGGCAGCAGTACTTGGCGTTTCAGAGTCGATTTCACCGCTACAGCTTCAACAATGCATTGCTTATTGCCACCCAGTATCCCGCCGCAACCCAGATTGCCGGCTTCATGGCGTGGAAAAAGCTCGGCCGGGTTGTGAAGAAAGGTGAAAGAGCGATCTGGATTCTTGCGCCGATCAAAGGACAACGTTTGGCGGACGAGAGCGAGAGCGACGCCAAGGCCATTTACGGCTTTCGACCGGTTCCGGTCTTCGATCTCTCTCAGACTGAGGGTGACGACGTGCCCGTGATCTGCCGACAGCTCGACGGTGACGACGGCGACGGTTTATTCACCCTGCTGGTCGATGTGGCTGAGTCGCTGGGCTTCTCTGTCGTCCAATGCGACCTGCCAGCAGGCGTCAACGGCGACTGCAGCCACAGCCTTGGGCGCATTCGAGTCGCACGAGCCAACGGTGCAGCCCAGAAAGTCAAGACGCTCAGCCATGAGTTGGCCCACGCTCTGTTGCATGAGACGTACGACTCTCGTTCGTTGGCTGAACTGGAAGCTGAGTCGACGGCCTATGTGATCTGTCAAGCGCTGGGTCTGGACACGGGGACCTACTCGTTTGGCTACGTCACAACGTGGGCCGGCGATGGGGTGCAGGCCATTCGCGCTATTCGGTCGTCTGGCACCAGGATCCAAAAGACGGCCGAGACTGTGCTGAGCGCCATCGGAGCCCTCGGTTCGTTCGGTCCCGAACCATGGCAGCAAGGGTCCTGAATCGCAGCGAACAGTCTTTGGCTTAATGTGATTCGACAGTGCAGTGCCGTGGGTCACGGTTGCGAGAACTACTGGAACGGCAGGCTATGGACGAGTGTTTGGACGTCGTGATCGTTGGCGCAGGACTCTCTGGCATCGGCGCGGCCTATCGCCTGGAGACCGAATGCCCGTCGAAGAGCTACACGGTGCTTGAGGGTCGAAGCACCCTCGGCGGCACGTGGGATCTCTTTCGCTATCCCGGTGTTCGGGCTGACTCCGACATGTTCACGTTGAGCTACCCGTTCAAACCTTGGACTGGAGAGAAATCGATCGCCGACGGTCCTGCCATCCTCGCCTACATCGCCGACACGGCCAAGGAGTTCGGCCTCGATCAACACATCCGATTTGAACATCGCGTGACGTCGGCTGACTGGGATTCGGACACGGGCACATGGGATCTCACCGTCCAGGTGGCGGACGGTTCCTTGGCCTCTCTCCGCTGCAACTTCCTCTATCTCTGCGGCGGTTACTACCGCTACGACGGTGGCTACGCCCCAGAGTTTCCGGGTCAGGAGAGTTTCTTGGGGCCGATCGTCCATCCACAGGCCTGGCCAGAGAATTTGGACTACAGCAACAAGCGTGTGGCCATTATCGGAAGTGGCGCAACCGCCGTCACTTTGGTACCCGCCATGGCCGAGCAGGCCCGTCACGTCACGATGGTGCAACGTTCCCCGAGCTACATCACATCGCTGCCGTCGCGAGACGTTGTGGCCGATGCCTTGCGAGGTCGCCTCACTGAGCAGCGTGCTCATTCGATTATCCGATGGAAGAACGTCTTGTTTTCAGCGGCCTTCTATCAATTCTGTCGTCGTAAGCCAGAACGAGCGAAGAAGATGATTCGGGCCGGAGTCCTCAAGCAACTACCCGAAGGCTTCGTTGTCGACCCCCATTTCGATCCGACCTACAACCCGTGGGATCAACGCCTGTGCCTGACGCCCGACGGCGATTTTTTCGTTCCGCTCGCCTCTGGGCGCTCAAGCATCGTGACAGGCAACATCGCATCGATTGTGCGCGACGGGATTCTCATGGAGTCGGGTGAACTGGTTGAAGCCGACGTCATTGTGACGGCCACGGGGTTACAGATGGTGGCGGCTGGTGGGGTTGATCTGAGTGTGGATGGCCAGCACGTCGACCTGGCGCAGCGCCTGGTCTACAAGGGCCACATGTTGGGAGGTGTTCCCAACCTGGCCATGTGCATTGGGTACATCAATGCATCATGGACGCTACGAGCGGACCTCACGTCGATGGCGGTCTGCCGTGTCTTGAACTACATGGACCGTATCGGTGTCGACCAAATAATGCCGTCGCCCGCCACTTCGACCTCAGAGCGGCGGCCCATCCTTGATCTCAGTTCGGGCTATATCCAACGGGCCTCCGACAATCTGCCCAAACAAGGAACAAAAGCACCGTGGTACATGCGTCAGAACTACATCCTCGACGCGTGCAGCGCGAAGTTTGGCAACTTCACCCGCGGGCTGACGTTTTCAAAATCGAGGAACAAGCGCTCGATGACAGCTCCGAAGCTCCCGGTGGGGGCAACGAAGTTGTAGTCCGAGTCGCCACGTGAGCAACTTTCACGTGGAGCCACCATCGAGGACCAGTTTCGCTCTCTGTGCCGCTCCTGTGAGTTGTGCCGCCGCTAATTTGGTCTACTTTTTTGGCACAGTGTCGGAACAGGGGAGCGAGACAAGTAGATGAGTATCGAGCTTCCAGAGGGCCCTGATGGACTAACCAGCGACTGGGTGAGCCGAGCGCTCAGCGCTGGTTCAGACTCCTCAGTCCAGGTCACAGAAGTCGCTGTCGATCCGATTGGCACGGGGCAGACCGGATCGAGTTTTCGAGTGTCGGTTCGCTACGCTGAAGAGGCAAATCTTCCGGGCACCTTTGTCGCCAAGCTGCCAGCCGAAGAGGCAGGTGTTCGCGAACGGGTTGCATCGGGCTACCGCGCCGAAGTGGAATTTTACGAAACCGTGGCGCCAACCGTGCGTGTCCCCCTGCCGCGGTGCTACTACAGCGACATCTCTGACAACGCGGAGAGCTTTGTTCTTCTCTTAGAGGACTTAACACCAGCTCGCCAAGGTGATCAGTTGGCCGGGTGTTCCTGGCAGCAAGCCCACGCCGCCGTTACGGCCCTGGCTGGGCTCCACGGGCCACGTTGGTGTGACCCAGACTGGCATTCCCTAGAAGCCGTTGTCATGCCGATGGTAGATGAGACCGGGGCCAAGGGGCTCGGCGACATCGTTCGCGTAGCTGTCGACATGTTCCTCGAGCGCCTCGGCCATCGGATGAAGGAATCCGATCGCCAGACGCTCGATGCCTGCCCAGACCGCGTCGCACCCTGGTTGCTCTCGAATTCGGATCGCTTCAGTCTCTTGCACGGGGACTACCGCTTGGACAACCTCATGTTTGGCCCTGATGACAAGTCAGTGACCGTGGTCGATTGGCAGACGCTGGGCGTCGGACTCCCGGCCAGGGATCTTGCCTATTTCATTGCAACCGGCCTGACCCCTGAGCTTCGGGCCACCCAAGAGCAAGCGTTGGTGGCGGCCTACCACTCTGCGCTCGCAGGCTGGGGCGTCCGCAGTTACGAGGTGGAGGATTGCTTCGACGACTACCGACTGGGTCTGCTGCAAGGTCCTGTCATTTGCACGCTGGGGGCGGCCTTTTCGACCACGACTGAACGAGGAGACCAGATGATGTTGGTCATGCTGGAACGCACCCTTGCGGCGATTCGAGATCTCGGGACGCTCGAACGGATCGATGGAGGAGCTCAATGACAAACGTCAACGAACTGGCGTGTTACCTGCTGGCCGGGCAGCCCGAAAGCGCTCGCGACATCGTCACCGAGGCGAGAGCAGCTGAATCGTTGGGTCTGGGCGCGGCTTTCATCTCGGAGCGCTACAACAGAAAAGAGGCGGCCACCCTCTGCGGAGCAGCTGGTGCCGTCAGCGAGAAGATCCGTCTCATTACGGCTGCAACAAATCACAACACCAGGCATCCCATGGTGACAGCCGGATTCGCTCTGACCATGCAGAGTTTAACGAACGGTCGATTTACCCTGGGTCTCGGTCGTGGAATCGCCCCGATGCAGGATGCGTACGGCATAGAGCGCATCACGACAGCCCAGATGGAGGACTTCGCCCTCTTGATGCGTCGGCTCTTTCGCGGTGAGGCGATCTTCGGGCATGCGGGCCCGGCCGGTTCGTATCCGATCCTCTCCCTCGATTCGGGCTTAGACGAATACCTACCGCTTTGCTTAGTGGCGTTCGGTAACAACTCGCTTGAACTCGGCGGCCGGGTCTTCGATGACGTTGTGTTGCACACGTATTTCACTGACGAGACAACGGCGAGATGCGTGGAGGTGGTCAAGTCTGCGGCGGAACGAGCGGGTCGAGATCCGAAGGACGTTCGGGTCTGGTCCTGTCTGGCCACAATTGGTGACTACCTGCCAGCAGCTGACCAACTGAAAAAGTCGGTCGGTCGACTGGGTACCTATCTCCAGGGCTACGGCGACCTTTTGGTTCGTACCAATGGATGGGATTTGGATGTCCTGCAACGATTCCTCAGCGACCCTGTGATTTCAGGACTAGGCGGAGCGCTGGATGGCATCGGGACCCCGGAGCAGTTGGAACATGCTGCGACGTTGATTCCTCCCGAATGGCTGGAACCGAGCGCAACAGGCAACCCAAAGGAGTGCGCTGTGTCAGTGCGACGCCAACTCGCCTTGGGCTGCGACGGCGTCATTCTGCACGGCTGCACGCCGGACGAGCTTCGTCCAGTGGTGGAGGCGTATCGGGCGTCGGCCTAACTCGCCGGTCGCTTCCGGTGCAATCGTGATCCGGCCAGGTGGTCTGACCTCACGGGATCCGGAAGCGTCATTATGCGCTCCTCGGGCGGGAGTAGTCCCTCGTCCGAAATTGGAGCGCGTGGCGTTGTGCGGTTCAAAACATACGAGACCGCCACTGAAAGTTGCCTCTCATGGACACGGGAAAAATGAGTGATCGTCAACGGAACTTCTCCGGCAATACCAGCCAGGTGCACTTGGCGGAGCGGTTTCGTTGCTTGGCGGTCGGCGACCGCTAGCACCGTCATCCTCTAAGTGCGCTCCTGGCAGACCTGAGGTCTTAATAGACCGCTATTACGACTCTCCTTTGACCAGTAGAACTGGACTTGTGGGTATTGTCAGTCGATGAAAGCCGTCAGGGGGCCTCGCAGGAGGGCAATCCGTGAGCGAAGTTCACTATCGGATGATAAAGGGGACCATCCTCTCGGCTTCGGCCTTGGTATTCTTCTTCTTCGTATTCCCCCTGTTGTCGGGAATCAGTTTCGTCATCGACGGCCACTTCGGGGGTGCCGTCGTTTGCGTCTTGATCATTGCGGTCTTCCTGCCCGTGGAGTGGCCGATTCTCAAGTTTCCCGTTCGACCAGTGACAATAACGAACGAGACTTTGACAGTTCCGCTAAGTCCTCGCAGGGACGTTGCTATCCCCGTGATGTCGATCTCCGGGATTGCGCTCGCCCCCTGTAAATCATGATCGAAAATGGCAGCGCGTCATGGCCGAAAACGGCAGCACTGCGGTTGGTTGAAGTTAGCTGGATCTCGGAGTTTCGTCTACAGGTTTGGAAGACGGACTTGGCGGCTCGAGATGTCCGAGCCTTGGCGTCTTGAAGCCGGTAGCTCTCGCCTTTGGTTTCGATGATCCGGCAGCGATGGGTGAGTCGGTCCAACGTCGCCCCTGTGAGGCGCTCTGAGCCGAGCACCTCGGTCCAGCTCTCGAAGGGCAGATTCGTGGTCACTATCAGGCTGGTGCGCTCATAGGCGGTGGAGATGACGTCGAAGAGCAGCTCGGAGCCGACCTTGGACGCGGGCACGTAGCCCAGTTCGTCAAGGACCAGGAGATCTAACTTGGCGAACTGAGCCTTCAGGCGCAGGAAGGTTCGCTCGTCTCTGGCCTCAATGAGGGCGGTCACCAACTCGGTGGTGCGGATGAAGCGGACCCGGTATCCCTTGGCACAGGCCTGGGCGGCCAGGGCCGTGGCCAGGTGAGACTTCCCGGTGCCGGGGTTGCCGACCAGCAAGATGTTCTCCTTGTTGTCGATGTACTCGCAGCGCATCAGCTCAGCCACCAGAACCTTGTTAACCGAGGGCCGAGCGGTGAAGTCGAAGGTGTCCAGCGTCTTGATCGTTGGGAAGCGGGCCGACTTCACCCGACGCTCGGCGGAGCGCTTCTCGCGTTCGAATAATTCCAGCTCGGTGAGGCGGAGCAGATAGGACAGATGATCGGCATTGTCGGTGGCGGCTTGGGTGGCCACTTTCTCGCACTCGGCCCCGATGGTCGGCAGTCGAAGAGACTTCAGGTGGTGGTGCAAGAGCACCAGTGACTTGGTTTCTGTGGTCTTCATGGCATGGCTCCTGTGTTGGTCAGTGTCCGATAGGCGGACAGGTCGGGTGGGTCGATAACGAAGGACTTCAAGTGCGGATGGCCGTCCAAGCTGAAGAGCCCGACGGGTTGCTCAGCGTGATGGAACAGGATCAAAGCAATGGCGTCAGAGCCGGTGGCTCCGATGGAAAGCGCTGATTCGATGGCCTTGGCCAGCTGTGGGATCGTCGAGTTCTCCAAGAGCCGCAGCACCTAGATGTACTCACGGGTGCCCCGGTCACCGAGATCGGCTTCGAGCCGCCGGCGCAGCGTGGCGAAGCACCTCGGCAGCTCCCAGTTCTCCAGCGGCCGGGCGAAGTCGATGGCACCGGGCTTGCGCTCCAAAAGGGCCAGGTAATGCAGCGGGTCAAAGGTGGTTCGTTCCTTGCCCCAGTGCCGGGGGTGCCGGGCGATCGACTTCGGTCCCACACGTGATCGTCACCTCTTCGATTCCGCCGACCGACAGTCACCTCGTGGTGGGCAAAGGCAGTCGGGACCGAATAGTCGTTGCGGTCGAATCGGACCAAGGAGAGTGAGTTGGCGTGGCGTTGTTCGACCCGGCGGGGCTCAAAGGCCTCACCTGGGCAAGGCCAGCATGGCGGCTCGGTCATCGACCAATCGTTCGGCCTTGGTGCCGACCTTGCCCCGGACCCGACGGAACAGATCGGCATAACACGCCGCCGCCAGGTACTCGTTCAACGCAGCCCACGATGGAAACGATGGGACGGGCACCAACAGATTCCGACGTGAGTAGCCGACATGGTTCTCCACGTGGCCCTTCTCATTGCCCCGGCCGACCCGGCAGAAGTGATGGTCGAAGAGGTAGTGGCTCTCAAGGGTGAGGAACGCCTTGGTCAGCACCCGGTCTCGTCCCATCACCTTGCTGACCGCGATGGTGGTGTTGTCATAGGAGGTCCGCAGTGGCACGCCGCCGAAGAACTCGAACCCGGCCACATGGGCCGCCTGGAAGGTCTCGGTGCACTCCCTCGGATAGGCACTGAGGAAGTAGGTATCCGAATAGGGCAGCGTGATGACCCCGAGGGCGGCCTTGCACCGCACGCCAGCGATCTCGACGGTGGCTTCACCGAAGTCGAACTGGGCGTGGCCCGGCGGGTGGCTCGAGCGGGACGAAGGCTTCCTTGGAGTGCTGCTTGGCCCGCCGCACTGCGGTCTGCACCTGGGAGTAACAGCCGGTGTAGCCATATTCGGCTCTGCAGGCGGTCGAAGATCCGCTTGGCCGTGTGGCGCTGTTTGGGCGGTGCCTCCTTGTCGGCTTCCAAGATCTCGTCGATGACGCCCAAGAAGGGCCCGAGCACCGGTCGTCGCCGAGCTTCGGCCATTTGATAGCCGGGAGGCTCAGGATTGGAAAGAATCTTTTCAAGTACCGCTGGAGCCGACCCGGTAATCACTGGCGGATCGAGCGCTTTGACACCCCTTCCGACCAGCACTTTGCGCCGGATCTCGGTCCATTCATTCATCTCGGTGCGCACCTTTCTCCCGTTCTGCTCGTCCGCTCAGGCTCAAAGCCTTGAAGTCGGATCAAACAGATCCAGGGATGGTTAGGTGCTCCCGGTTTCGACCATTTTTCTGACGCTCAGGTGCGCTCGGTTTCGATCATCTTTTACACTGAGGAGTATCGGCTGAAGACGCATCGGGTCCTGTGGACTCAAAGCGTGAGCCGGTCCATATGGCTACTGGCGACCATCGGTCTGGCTGCGGTAGTGATCGTGGTCTTGATGCTGCCAGTGGTCTTTGTGACCTCCTGGTACTCGCACGTGTACGACACCCATTCGACAGGGGTCTGGATAGGCAGCACTCACCTCCTTGGGCGAGTGACTCCAGGCGAGTTCGATATAAACGGGGCGGCGCCTATTGCCTACGCCCTCTTTGCGCTGGGAATCGGGGCGCTTCTCGGTGCCCTCATGCGGTACACCCTCCCAGCTCTCTGCTTGGGTGCTATCGCTTTCACCTTCATCCGCGTTGGGATCTTTCACCTGAGGATGGGCTTCGTCTCTCTGGCCCCCGTTGTTGCTGCCAACCCCCACGGTGCCGCGCCCGGGGATTATGTCTATCCGACGAACATCTGGGTATCCGATGGAGGTTGGTTGCCGAAGGGCCACGTCACTCCTCCGCTTGGCTGGCATTGGGGGTATGCCCCCAACGTGAATTATTGCTACAACGGAACCAGCTCGACCGAGTTCGAGAATTGCGTACAGCATGCCTACAAAGGTCTTCAGTTTGTAATTCGGGCCCAGACGCCAGGCCACTTTTGGTCTTTGCAGCTAGTTGAAGCCGGTGCGTTTTTAGCTATCGCGGGTATTTGCCTCGTCGCCACCTTGTGGGTCATCCATCGTTTCAGCCGGTAGCGGGCAGTCGAGAAACCTGCGTTTGGCGAAACGATTGCCACGGTTTCGCAACTGCGACATCGTGATATCATGTTGTCGTGACAAAACAGACGACCGTACGGCTTCCCGAGGACTTGGCCGAAGAGGCCGAAGCAGTGGCACGCGTCAAAGGCACGAGCATGAATGCGCTCATCGTCGAATCTCTCTCCACTGAGATCGCTCGTGTGCGATCCGACAAGGAGTTCACCGCTCGGGCTGGCCGACTCCTCAAGCGAGACAAGGAGTTGCTGGACCGACTCGCCCGGTGACTCGATTCATTTCTCTATCGGAGTTCATGTGGCTTGCAGAGCAGGTCACCGGTATCGATGCCGAAGTGCTGGCCAAGTCCGCCAGAATGAACCTGGCCGACTCAGCCCTTCATGCTCCCCAGGCAAGCTTCGCCGATCAAGAGTTCTATCCAGACCTGATCGACAAGGCGGCAGTCCTTGCCTGTCATGTGGCATGGAACCACCCGCTTCCGGACGGCAACAAACGGTCAAGCTGGGCCGCTCTCGTGATGTTTCTCGACCTCAACGACGTCGTGTGGGATCCCGACCCTCCGGATGTCGATGAAGCTGAGGAAGCGATGCAGGCCGTGGCTGCTCATGAAGTTGACGAAGCTTGGTTCGCAACTTGGCTCCGTCAGCGCACGACAACCGTCGTGAGGTGATCTGGCGATCGCTTGGACGGCACAAGACGCAACGTCCTGGTATCAAGTAGCGAAATTCATTTCGCCAAATCGTCATGTTTGCCGACCATTTCCTTATATGACACGAGTCATGACCGGAGAACACAGGCACCCGCGGCCGATTGGTTGGGACGAGTATGTACCGGAGGCCACTGCCGCCGATCGGTTCGGTGTCGGCGTCTCAACGATGCGGAAGTGGCGGCATCAGGGACTCTTGCCATTTCACACCGTGGGTACCCATGTCTTCTTCCATCCCGACGACCTGACCGCCTTTGTCGAGGGAACCCGTCAGATTGTGAGGTGAGCGAGCGTGGATGAAGCGTCCTGGCCTCGGTTTGCTCACCCCGTCTTCGAGGTAGGAGCCTTGGCCGCTTCAGCGCGAGTGCTCAGTCGGTCCGCTAGCTCATGTTTCCGACTCACCGCAGCGTGTTGATAGATCATCGAGGCTCGGACGGTTGTGTGACCGAGTCGCTCCATGAGTTCAGCGGTAGTGGCTCCCTCTTGGGCGAGCCAGGTCGCACCACTGCCTCTCAGATCCTCAAGAAAAATATTATCCCCGAGGCCCAGATCCTCTCGTACCCGCCGCCACTGCTTGTTTGTGGCCTGCCGGGTAGGGGGGTGACCAGAGGAATCGGCAAAGACGAAACTCTCGCCGCCGGATCCGACGTAGGTATCGATGTGTTTGCGGATCGAAGGGACGAGAGATCGCGGGATGGCTATCTCACGGGCAGAACCGGGTGTCTTGGGCTTGTCCAGCCGTGAGGCTTCACGACTGGGCTGTACGTAAGACCTTTCGACCGAAACTATGCGAGTCCGCAAGTTGAAATTCTTCCGCCTGAGTCCCAAGCATTCGCCGAGACGCAGCGAGCACCAGGCCATAAGGAGGGGAAGTAGTTGATAGGCCGGTTCGAACGCTTCAACGATGCCGGCCAACTCGCTCACCTCGATAACCGGTCGTTCGGGCGCATGTTCGGCCCCGGCGCCGTCGATCTGACAGGGATTGAAGGGAATGACCTGATGGCGGGCGGCAGTCTTTAGTACCTGCGAAAGCAGACGGTATGCCTTGGCTTGCATGGTGGGCGCCTTGCGCTCGTGACTCCAAGCCCACCATTTCTCAACCCGAGCCATGCTCAAGTCAGAGAGGCGTATCGAACCAAGTTCAGGAATGATCCATGTGTTGAAGAGGTCTTCGTAGAGCTCCACCGTCCGCACCGCAAGGTTGGTCTTGAGCGGCCACCAGGTCTCATCTATGAACTCTTCGAGCGTTACTTTTCCGGACTTGGGATCAACCCACTTGCCACCGCGCCGTGCCACGTCTTGGTCACGCAGCCATGTCTCGGCTTGAGCCTTATTGGGAAACGTAAATCCGGGGCTCACGCGCTTACCGCCGACCTTGTACCAAGCGCGGTATCGACCCGAAGAAAGCTTCAACGTGGTGCCGAACGAGTTGCGCCCTGTCACGGCAACATCCTAAAGCAAAGGACCCCTCTAAGACCCCTTAAGATCGCCGTCAGAGCCGTAAAGTGACGCTGACCTGGAGCGGGTGACGGGGATCGAACCCGCATAACCAGCTTGGAAGGCTGGGGCTCTGCCATTGAGCTACACCCGCAGAACTGGGACATTGTAGCGACCACCAAATAGGTGGGTACTCCACGGGCGCTACGCACGCCGAAAGTTACGTGCAAGTCCTGAGCATTGACCAAATGCGTATTTCAAACACGTGGCCAGACCTGAGCGGACGGATCGAGATTCAGTCCCGCTTGATGCTGAGTCGCACTTCGAAATAGCAAAGATCTTCGTCAGTGGACACGAGGTGGAAACCAGCACTCATGAGAGTCCCTCGCGAAGCGATGTTGTCGTGAGCCGAGTCGGCGAGCACGCGAGACAGTCCGTTGTCCGCAGCTAAGGCCAAGAGTGCGATGACCGCCTCGGCTGCGTAGCCATGACCACGTCCCGACGGAACCAATCCGAACCCGATTTCGACGCATCCATTGTCGGGCTGGCCTTTGAAGCCGACTCCACCGATGGCTCGCCCATCGGTCAAGCGAGAGATCTGGTAATACCCGAACGGCCTCTGTTCTCCGTACTGGGCTGTCGCTCGAATAAAGCCCGTGATTGCGGCGACGTCGCCCTCAAAGGGATAGTCGTTCGCCCAGGAATCAAGAACTCCCTTAGTTCGAGCAACGATGCGCTCCGCTTCTGCGATATCAATCGCATGAAGGTTTAAGCGTGCTGTTTGCATGTCGGGCATTGTGCATCGAAGTATCGCTCGGAGTCATGCACCACCCGGTCGCACCTGCGTAGCTCCCGATAATGTCAGGTCGGAAAGCTTGCCTCTGCCATTAATCCGCTTCCCCAGAACTCGGACCTTGCCCCGACCGCCTGAAACTGAGACGTTGGAGGGGCGATTCGGACGCTGAAGGTCTCGATCAGACTCCGCTAGTCACCCGAGATCTCGAGAATGACTTGGGAAAAGTGGTAGAGCGTCTACGTTCATGGGTGTGGCAGACAAGCGGTCGATGTTTGAGCGAGTTGGTGGACAGTCATTCTTTGACGATCTGGTTGATCGGTTCTACCTCGGCGTGTCCGGGGACCCGATACTTCGTCCGCTCTACCCTGACGATCTTACTGAGGCCAAAGAACACCTGGCTCTGTTCTTCGCCCAATACTGGGGCGGTCCGCCCACTTACAACGAGGTACGAGGTCACCCGCGACTTCGCATGCGACACGCACCGTTTGTCATCGGCTCGCTTGAGCGTGATGCCTGGCTCCGGCACATGCTGGAGTCCTTGAGCGGTTTGGCCGAGGCCGGAAGAATCGACGCAAAAGACGAGCGTGAGATGGCGGCGTATTTGGATATGGCCGCACATTCATTGGTCAACACCCGCTGACCTTGTTTTCAGTCCTTGAAAACGGGCGGACGTTTCTCTCGGCGAGCGACGATGGCCTCTTGAAAGTTCTGTGTGGTAATTCGAACGAAAAGCTGTGCTGTTCCTTCGGCGTCCATGTGACTTTCGAGACTTGACGCATCCATGCCGTTCCAGAGCTGCCGTTTTGTGAGCTCTACTCCGGGCCGACTCCACTTCGCTATCTGGCGGGCCATGGAAAGCGAGGTTTCGACGACGGACTCTGACGCCACCACTTGCGCGACGAGACCGATGCGTTCTGCTTCGTAGGCATCGACATCGCGACCGGTGAGCATTATCTCGGCGGCACGGCCCTGTCCGACAGTTCGCGGCAGGAGGTAGCTGCAGTCCAAGTTCCGCTGCGGTCAAGCCGTTGTTGATGCCGGCGGCTCGAAAGTATGCGGCCTCGGACGCGAACGCGGATGTCGGCGGCCAAGGCCAGGCAAAATCCGCCACCGATTGCGGCACCGTTGACCGCAGCAATTACTGGCTGATGGAGTCTCCGAATGGTCCGGATGACTTCGTCGAGGAGCTCCATTGAGCGGAGCGCCATTGTGGGGAGCGTCAGCCCATCGATATCGGGGATCATGCCGGGATCTTCGAGGTCAGCACCGGAGCAGAAGCCGTGTCCAGCTCCGGTAATTACGACCACCCGGACATCGTTGTCTCGGCCGATCTCACTCAGCGTCTCTCGAAACGGGATCATGACGTCAAAGGCCATGGCATTCATTCGTTCGGGTCGGTTCAACGTGATGAGTGCGACGTGGTCAGTTGGCTTGGTGATAGTGACGAAGGACACGAGCACGGAGGCTAATGCCAACGGACCAGTATCCGATGACACATCACATGTGTCGGTTTGTCGCATTTCGATCCAGAACGGGGCAGACCTGGAATGAAGTAGGCGGAGGGGAGTTGCTTAGGCCTCGTCAGGCTGCAACGCGCCTGGAGGTTTCGCCACCGAGCGTGGCGTGGGCCCCGGACCTTGACGTGCCAGCCAGCGCAGGCGGGCTGCCCTGGCATCCCACGAGTAGACCACGGCTGTCTTAGCGATGAGGTCATGCCATGCCCGCCGTTCACGGTTGGTGAATATCCCGAGAAACCCCAAGCCGAGAGCAAGAAAGCTAAGGGGCAAGGCGAGCGTTCTGATGCAGGCTTGGCGGACTGAGGCAATTGCACCGTCAACCGAGACCACCTGGAGCCCGAAAATCGCCATGCCAATTGTTTTTCCGCTGGTGGCCCACTGGTAGGAGAAATAGAAGAAGACCCAGAAACCAAAAACGATGCCGGCGATGATCTTGTGCGACGAGACGTCGATCGGATGACCGGTGAAGAGCTGCCAGGCGTAGGAAAGAAGCGCAGTGGCTAAGAGATACAGCCCCCAGATGGCCCCACAGTCGGTAGCAAATGCAACGAGTCGGCTGGCGCCGCCGGCATAGTGGCCTTGGCGCCCAACCGTCAGCTCACTCGGGGGGGCCGCCATGGCGCTCATGCTGCATCCTCGATTTGAGTGGCCGGCTTAACCAAAAGAACCGGGCCAACCGGCAGCTTGGTGGCATCTCTCCGCAAGATCCGATTGGTCCATCGAGCCAAGAAATCGTCGAGACCGACGCCTTGGCTCCGAATAACGTCAAGAATCTCGGTGAACACGCCAGTGGTTGACTTGGCAATGATCGACCCCAGCTCAGTTTGCTGCATCAGCGAGTCAATATCGAGATCGTTCACGATGGCGTTGATATCGACGCGCTTGACCACAGCATCAATGTCGATACGAGCCACGATGGCATCCATGTCGAGCTTTTGAACGATGGCGTCGATGTCGACCTTCTGAACAATGGCGTCGATGTCCAGGCCATTGATGATGGAGTCGATATCAACCCGAGAGACGACGGCATCGATGTCGATCTTCTCGACGATGCCGTTGATGTCGATGAGTTCGAGCACGCCGGACACGACTCGTTCAGCAATGGCTTGGGCCATCTCTTCTACCCTGTTCGCCAGCGGATTAGGGCTCATCGTTCCAAGTGATCGCTGAGGAGTGGCGCTTCATCCGCTTCAGTATTCCATTAAGGCGGTGAGGCATCGTGGAGGGACCGTCGCGGATGATGTTTGGAGGCAGACGCGCTACGGTCGGCCCATCGATCGATCGTCAACAAAGCGGCCGGAATAGGGGAGGAATCTTAATGAATATTGATTCGTACGAGAACGGAATTCACTCTTGGGTCGATGCGTCCGTGCCGGACCTCGACCAAGCCCGGGCCTTTTATGGCGATTTGTTCGGCTGGGAGACGCCAGCGGGACCACCTGAGGCCGGCGGGTACTCCGTGTGCACCTACAACGGTCGCAATGTAGCTGGCATCGGGCCGCAGATGATGCCAGGCATACCTCCGGCTTGGCTGGTCTATGCCAACGTCGACAGTGTCGACGATACGGTTCGAACCATTACCGAGAACGGAGGCCAAGTGTTTGCCGGCCCGATGGATGTGATGGACGCCGGGCGAATGGCAGTTTTTGCCGATCCCCAGGGGGCGGTCAGCGGACTCTGGGAGCCGAAAGAACACAAGGGTGCGCAAATAGTGAATGAACCGAATACGTTCAGCTGGAGTGAGCTGATCACGACCGATCTCGACGGAGCCAAAGACTTCTACGGCGCCGTCTTTGGCTGGGACGCGCTGACCCAAGGACCCGAGGGTGGGCCGAGCTACACCGAGTGGAAGGTCAACGATCGATCCATTGGGGGCATGATGCTGAAGAACGAGAACATGTCGGCAGAAATGCCGCCCAACTGGGGCATCTACTTCGCCGTTGCAGACTGTGATCAGACGGTCAGCAAGGCTTCATCGTTGGGAGGTTCGGTCTTCATGCCTCCAATGGACATTGAACCGGGCCGCTTCGCTGTTCTGTCCGATCCAGGCGGAGCCGTCTTCAACGTACTGGCCATGAAAGAAGGACTAGGGGAGCAGCCCTAGTGGCAGCTCCGATCAGGGTCCAGCCTGGCAGTAGCCGTGTTGCACGAGAAATTTCTGTAGTGCGGTGACGAAGGTCGCTCCCGTGGGCCAAGGGACCGGGCCGGTACCGACGCTCGTGATGCCGGTTAGCTCTCCTTTGGCTTGGAGCGCTGCCACTTCGGCGTAGGCCTGGACCTGGCGACCTAAGCGGCATTCGTCGGCCGTCCAAGCCGCGATAAGGCCAAGATCATCGTGGTTCGGCGCGGTCGGAATGGCTTTTTGCCAGTGGGCCGCATCAGTAGCAACGACGGATGGGTGTGCTCCAGTGACATTTTCGAACTGACCGTCAGTCACGCGCAACAGTTCGACCGGCAGGGCCGATCCTGAAAAGTCCGTAAACGCGTACGCGAAGGCATTGTCAGCCGTCACGATGAGCGGCGACCCGCCAATGAGACGGATGCTGGCGTCGGCATTGCCGAGGTCTTCTTCGATCGACGTCCAACTGGTCGCGGCCGGAATCAGGGCTCGCAGCACGTAGCAACAGTGCGCTCCGCCGGTGTACAGGCCGAGAAGAGCGGTGGGCTCGCTCGCTCCAGCGAACTGAGCCAGGCAGAGCGGATCGTTGGAATGTGGATCGGCGACGATCGACGACAACGAGACTGCGTCGCCGCCACTCGGCGGCGTTATCGTCTCACTGGCCGCCGGGACACCACCACCACTCACCATTATTCGTGCCCCAGAAAGAGACGGTTGGTTATTTACTGCGGTGACTGTACCGACGATGTTGGCGCTAACGCGGTCGAGTCTGATCCTGAGCGACTCACTCTCGTTCCGAGTTGTTGCAGAAGGAGCGCGAGCACAGGCCAATCGGTCGCCAACCGACTGTATGAGAGATGTCGTCGGTGGTGTCGTAACCGCTGAGGTTGATTGCGACGGGGACGGTGCAGCCGAGCAGGCGCCAAGTCCAACCACCAATAGCAACAGGCCAAAAAGAAGTCCCAATCGGCGACGCGCCGTCGAAACTCTGGGATCGCCAGGCCTCACACTCATCGATTAAATGGCCTGGACAGCTTTCACGACGTCAGAAAATGCTCGATCGTGATCGACGTCGGTTGGGGGTGCGAGCAGTATTCCCTGTCCGAGGTTGGCGAATCGGGTGGCCAGAATGTCAGGAAGTTGTTGGTAGGTGCCGCTCGGAATAAAGGTCTCGAGTATCTCGTCAGAGACGATGTTATGGAGTTCATCCCAGCGTTCCTGGCGCACCATGGTTTGCAACTGTGACGCCAGCTCTTGCCATCCATAGAGTTTGAGACTCGTCGCATAGGCCGGCGTCGAATACAAGAAAGCGAAAAGGCGACGTTGACGCTCCTTGTCGGCCTGGAGCTCGTCTTGCGTACTTCCCGTGAGCACCTGTGTGCCGATTACTAGCTGGAAGTCATCTGCATCGAGATCTCGATCGCTCTCGGTTGCACCCTCTCGTAAAGCCGGCAGGCACAGTTCCTCCAAATATCGAGGATTCGAGTTGGTGGGGTGGGTGACAAATCCGTCGGCTTTGGCACCGGCCAGTCGGCATACGCCGGTGTTGACGCCGCCCAAGTAGATCTTGGGGATAGGGGTCGTCTCGTCGGGCCCAGGGTTGAAGTAGGGCTGCATTCGGTTCAGTCGATAGTTGGGACTTTCAAAATCGATAGGGCCGCCAGTGCGAAAGACTGCGAACAGAGCACCGAGAGCGCCGACGTAGTCACGCATTTTCTGGATCGGATCGGACCAAGGCATGGCGTATCGCCCCTCAATGTTCTGCCGAATTTGAGTTCCTAACCCAAGTTCAAATCGGCCGTCACTGAACTTCGAAATATCCCACGCGGAGTAGGCCGTCAACGTCGGGCTACGAACAAAGGCCAAGGCCACACTGGTGCGGATGATGAGACGTGATGTGTGCTCAGCCACTAGCAGGGAGACGGCCATTGCGTCGTGAATCGTCTCAGGCACATGGAGGCCGTCGTAGCCCAGTGCTTCCACTCGTTTGGCGTGGGCGATGATCTGGTCCAGCGGCATGGCTGGGTCCATGCCGGCATAGACCTTCATGTGGTTGGTTCGCTCTGGTTACGACCCCGCTCAATGATCGACTCTCGTTCCGCGGCCAACCTCTCGGCATCGAATTTTTCCAGCCATCCACCGTCGAGAGTGATCCATCTCGACTTTCCAAGCCTCGTGACCTACGAGATCCCCGATCTCTGCATACATGTGGCGAAGATGGCGGACATTCTCGGCCGGGATCGACGCGATGGTTTGAGCCAGGAGCCGGCACCGGGGCATGAGCTCTTCGTGGGGCACGACCTCATTGACCAGACCCCAATCCAGCGCCTTTTGGGCGTCGATGAAGTCTCCGGTCAAACTCATCTGTCGGGCTCGGTTCAGGCCAATGAGTTCCGGGAGTCGAATCGTCATGCCGCCACCGGGCATGGCTCCAACCCGAGCGTGGGTATCGGCAAATCGAGCCCGTTCCGAGGCGATGAGAAAATCGCAGGCCAGCGCCAGTTCCAGACCTCCCGTCACCGCCGGCCCGTTGATGGCACCGATGACCGGCGTGTCGTGTACGGCAAGCATTCCGAGATGTGCGATCGGTGCGGCATGGCGTTGCTCACGTACCTCGCGAAGCTCAGTTGATAACGAGCGAAGGTCGAAGCCGGCGCTGAAGGCTGGATCAGTGCCAGTGAGGATGATCGCACGCACGTCGGGGTTTTGATCGAGATCGACAATGACGTCGTCCAGTTCGTTGGTTAGGTCGGACGAAAGTGCGTTTCGTGCCTCTGGACGGTTGAGGGTCACAGTGGCGACTTCGTCGGAAACGTCCAGCAATAGTTGCGTCATGCTCAGGGTTTAGCCCAATGTCGAGACGAGAACCATCGAAGGGGTTGGAGGTCTTCGCTTCATCGGAGAGGGACGAGGCTAAGTGGGTTGATCGGCCAGCAGACGGGCATAGGAGTAGACGTCCCGCTGGAGTCCCGAAATCCGCTCAAAGCTGGCGGAGCAGCCCTTCTCGTTGAAAGCCCTGGCCTTCGGCTGTCTTTATGGAAGCAACGTTCCAAGGTTCGATGTGGAGCTGTAATCGGGGGATGCCAAGGGTACCGAAGGCGAACGTGCAGACGGCTCTGAGTCCATGGCCAGCCGCGCCGTTCCCACGGGACCCCGGCACGACCCAATAGCCAATGGTCGGCTCGACCAAACTCCGCGTCCCTGAGCCAAAGTCCTACTGACCCGACGGCTCGATCAGTGAGACCTTCAGCAAGGCAGAACGAATAGCCGTCGGCGAATCGGGCCCGTTCGTGCTGGCGACTGAGAAAAGCCATCCCTTCGTTGTGGGAAAAGACCTCTGGAACGGTGGTGATTTCGGTGATCTGTCGGTCGCTGCTGGCTTCTTCGATGGCGGCAATGTCAGCGTCGACAAAGGGGCGGAGTTTGTAAGGGCCTGCACTCAAGGTGGGAACAACGAGCGGAGCAAACGTCGGCTCGTACGGTCCCGGTCCAACATCTGACATCGCTGGGCACCGTACCAAGCTCAACCGCTCAGCGATGCTTCACTTGGCTCATCGGGTGTGTCAGCAGGCCGCAGCTCGCTCGATGCACGGGGTCAGGGCATCGAGCATCGATGGAACATCTTCGGCCGAGAAGGCAAAGAAGAGAGCCGAAACGGCGTCGGCGCCTGCTTCGGCGTACTGCTCCACCCCATCAGGTGTGAGCTCTTGGAAGTAGGGGCAGACGGTGATCCGCAGATCCGAGCGGCTGCGACCCTCTTCAGCCAGGTAGCCGTCCAGGGTTGCCAGCGGCTCGGCCAGATCCTTCGGTAGCCGGTTGAAGGTGTGCCAGCCCTGCGAGATTCGTGCGGTACGACGAAGAGCTGCATCGCTTTCGCCCCCGATATGAATCGGCGGATACGGGTCCTGCACCGGCTTGGGGTACATCTCGCACGGGTCCAGTTGGTAGAACTCGCCTGAGATAGGAAGATTCGTCGTCGCACCACAGGGTCTTGAGAACGTCGAGGTACTCATCGGTGCGAGCGCCGCGACGAGGCCACGGCACGCCGAGGGCCTTGAACTCTTCCTCCAGCCAACCAACGCCAATACCAAGGTCGACCCGTCCACCTGAGAGCCAGTCGAGTGTGCTCACTTCTTTGGCGGTGTACACGGGGTTTCGCTGCGGCAGGAGCAGCATTGCCGTGCCGAGGCGAACCGTCTTGGTGCAAGCCGCCAGGTAGGAGAGCACCGAGAAGGGCTCCAAGAGTCCCGATCCAGGTGGTGCGGGAATTCTGCCGTCATCGGCGTAGGGATACAGCGAGCCGTATTCCTTGAAAAGGACGACATGCTCGCCCACCCAGATGGTGTTGATGCCGCGCTCTTCGCTCTCTCGTCCAAGGACATCAAGGAGTTCGGGCGTCGTGAACGGATTGGCCGTCGGCATCCATAGGTCAAACTTCATGTTGATCTCCTTGTGGTCGTATCGGGTCAGGCCGTCAGGCCATGAAGCATGAAGTCGCAGATCTCATCTACGACGTCGTTGATGGGAAGCGGTTGTAGGTCACTAGCGCGCAGAGTGAGCGCACCGTAGACCTGCTGGCCTAATAATGCCGCAGCCCGAGCGGGATCGATCGGCCGAAATACTCCTTCGGCGATACCCTCTCGAACCAGGTCTTCGAGGATGCGCGCCATGTCAATGGCGATGTTGAAGAGTTCGGCGTCAACGGCGGCAGCTTCGCCGGCTGACCCAGTGGCTTGTGTGGCCACGGCGAGACGAAAGAAGGCAGGACTCTCATCGATGCGCTCTATCAGGGCAAGTACGACGGCCCGAAGCCGCTCGAGAGGCGACGCATCACGTTCCCACGTGCCGACGATGGCGCTTTGTAACTGCTCGTACATGCCCTTCAGACACGCGCGAAGCAGTTCATCGCGATTGGCGAAGTAGACGTAGACCGTGGAACGAGCAACACCAGCTTGGGCCGCAATCTCGTCCATGGAGACGTCGGTGGTCCCGCGTTCACCGTAGAGCTGGCGTGCCACCGCAATGATCTGATCTCGACGGAAGTCACGTATGACGTCCTTCAGCTCAGTGGTTGAACGCTTTGTCACGACTTGATCACCCGGCGAAGCATAGGTGGCAGAGTTCGTGGTCTTGATCAGAGAGCAGGGCTAATCCTTGGGCCTGGCGTGAAGGCCACGGGAAGGTGCTTGACGCCATTAATGAACTGCGATTGCAAGCGTTGCATTGGCCCATTCTGATGAATGTCGGGAATTCGATCCAACAGATGCTCGAACATCACTCGTATTTCCATCCTGGCCAAGTTGGCCCCTAAACAGAAGTGAGGTCCACCCCCGCCGAAGGCAATGTGAGGATTGGGCTGGCGGGTTATGTCAAGCACATCGGGATCGTTGAAGATGGTCTCATCCCGGTTGGCCGAAGCATGGAAGAAGACGATCTTGTCGTTCTCCTTAATGGCAGTACCGCTGAGCTCCAGGTCGCACGTGGCAGTTCGTCTGAAATTCATGACAGGCGTGACGAAGCGCAACATCTCTTCAACGGCGCTGGCCAACAGCGTCCGATCTTCTTGTAACAACTCCCACTGGTCGGGGAACTGGAAGAAAGCACTCATGGCGCCTGACATCAGGTTTCGAGTTGTTTCGTTGCCCGCCACCGTCAGCAGGAGGAAGAAAAGCTCAAGCTCCATATCCGAGAGGTGCTCGCCTTCAACGTCGACCGTTGTCAAGACGCTCATAAGGTCGGCGTGCGGATCGATCCGCTTCTTTCCGTAGAGCTCGGTTGAGAACCCGTAGAGCTCCATCGCCGCCATCATGGCGTCCTCAGCAGTGAGGCCATATTCGGGGTCTTCGTTGCCCACCATTCGGTTCGACCAGTCGAACATCTTGTGCCGATCTTCGTCGGGCACTCCAAGTAGTTCCGCAATGACCTGCAAGGGGAGCTCAGCTGAGAGGTCCGTGACGAAATCACCTTCGCCCTTCTCGATGATCTGGTCGATGATCGAGTCTGCGGTGAGATGGATATTGGATTCCAGATCCCGAACCATTCTCGGAGTGAACCCCTTGTTGACCAAGCGGCGATAGCGGGTATGGAGGGGGGGATCCATGTTCACCATCATCAACTTCTGCTGCTCGATCTCGTCGTCCGACATTTCAAAAGGCATGGTGCCGCGGCGATAAGAGGAAAACCTTTCCCAGTCCCGATTGACCGATACGCAGTCGTCGTATTTGGTAATGACCCAAAAACCTGGACCGTCAGCTTCAGGTTGCCAGTGCACCGGGTCTGTTTGACGAAGATGGGCCAGATATTCGTGTGGAACCGCACCCACGTAGGACTCAGATTTCGAAAGGTCCACTGGGGTGATTGGACTGCTGGTGATGGTCATTCGGACAACTCCTCCAATCTATCGGACATCGTGTCCGACAGATCGGAACATACGTCAACAAGAACGTGGTGTCAATGAATGTCGAAGGGCCACGGCCTTGGCGCAGGTCCCCAGCTTGTACTGAAGCAGCCCGAGCCTGCTATTGGCTCGTGCCTGAGGTGGCTCAATCCTCTTGACCCCTTTGGCGCCCCAGGTGCCAGCCCGCGCAGTAGCCACAGCGATACACCGAGAGTTCCACGCGCCGCTCCTGATACTGGTAGCCGGCGGCAGCTTGGCCCTCACGCTCGCTGTCGTACCTGGTTTTCGCCAGCCCGTCGGAGCGCCAGTGGGTGGCGTCAACTGACAAGGGCCGTTCGATCTGCCGATGCTTGGAAGGACGGCGTTTTGCCACGTGTTCATTCTGGCCGAGTACCGCTCTCGAAGTTTGCACCAGCATGGAATGCAAGAAGCCCCCAGCACTTTTGCTGGGGGCTTCTTGATGATGCGCGCCATCTCGAGGTTGCAGTTGGTCCTACGACGAGGAGTTGGCGACCTCACGAGTTTTGTCGGCCACCGCATGAGATGCGGCCGACGCCTTCTCGGCTGCCCGAGAAGCAAGATCGGGCGCACGATCTCGAACGTGCTCAGCCTGCGCCCTGACTTTGGTCGCCGCCCTGTTGGCCACATCAGGAGCTTGCTCTCGAACATGTTCGGCTTGCTCGCTCAGCGTGGCGCCAACTTTCGAACCGACGTGGCTCGCGGTGTTCGAAGCACTTTGCAGTGCATCAAGAACGAGACCAGCGAACACTCCGGTCAGCCCTCCGACCACGAGTCCCTTCCAGACGTTTTTCGGAGCCATAGCTGCTACCTCTCCACAGTCTCTTTGACTTTGTCGGCTCCGCTTTTGACGGCATCTTTCACGTCTTCTCCGACATTCTTGACCGACGCCTTGGCCTGATCGCTTTTGCCCTTGCTTTCTAGGTCACGGTTGTCCGTCACGCGTCCGGCCACCTCTTTGATCTTGCCCTTGGTCTCATCGACCTTGTTTGAGGCTCTGTCTTGCGTGCTCATTTGAATCTCCTTCATGTTGCGATAACTCAACGATGCCCAGATCCGTCGATTGCTAACCAAAAGACCGAGACGACCTGACGGTCAACGTGCGGAGAAGTCAGACCGGAGTTGCAACGGGGGATCTTTCACCTGCTCTAGGCGGATCCACCCTTTTGACCCCTGGAATGGGCACAGTGGTTGGTCGGGTTGTCGTAGGAGGATCACCGTGCGTGGACGAGATAAGCGCCACAAGAAGCCAGTTGGGTCGAGCAAACCTCACAAGGATCGCGGCTGGGTTCGTGATCTCACGCGAACTGATGGTGCACTTGATGCGAAGGACGGTCGGTGCCGCAATCCACTTTGCAGCAACGGTGACCAACCGGGCGAACTCCTCCACGGTTACTGCGAGAAGTGCTGGGGATCCCGCATAAAAGTGCTTCCGGTGCAAGGAGAGGGAAGCAAAGCCGCCTCACCGGGCTTGTCAACCCTTCCAAACATCGATGGCGGAGCCCCTGCTGGGCCTTCGTCACCGGCGTCATCGCGCTAGCGGTACCTCGCCGCTGATGACCTTGGGTCACGAGCCGGCAGATCCAAGCTTTGATCAACGAGGAGTTGTCGGGTTGGACTGGAGCTGGGTCCCATCCAGTGAACAGTGAAGCGATGCCACCGTGTTGCCGCCGGCAGTCTGGGGGGTTTTTGGATTGCGAATCGTGATGGCAGCCAACACGCCTCCGGCTACGCACATGGCTCCGGCGGTCAACATGGCGTGGCGAAATCCAAGGGAAAAGGCACTTGAGCCAAGGTTGGTGGAACCGGCCAGACCTCCGAGGAGAGGGAGCGCGGCCACGGCAAGGAGACTTCCTGTCCTGGCCACCACGTTGTTGACAGCAGAGGCCACGCCAGCGTGAGAAGACGGTGCTGCGCTCATGGCCGTGGCGGTAAGGGGTGCCACAGTGATGGCTAAGCCCGCGGCGAAAACCAAGACAGCTGGCAAGACATCAGTCACGTAATTGCCACTGTCTGTGGCCCGGGCCAATAGAGCGAGACCAACTCCCACGACGACGGGACCGGCGCTCATCTGAAGCCGAGGTCCGATACGCGCCGAAAGCCGCCCGGACCGCGCCGAGAAAAGAAGCATGATCACCGTGACGGGAAGAAGGGCTAGTCCCGACTCGAGCGGGCTATAGCCCGAGTCGACCTGCAGCTCCACGGGAAGGAGGAAGAGCGCCCCGCCGAGCGCGCCATAGATCACGAAGGTCACTGCATTTGCCGCGCTGAACTGGCGAACCTTGAACAACGCCAACGGCAACATGGGATGCACCGAGCGCCGCTCGGTCGCAATGAAACCGATTCCCGCAGCTATTGCAATGGCAAAACTGCCAAGAATGAATGGTGACGTCCACCGTACCGTCGCTCCTTCGATCAGTCCCGCCGTAAGGCCTGAGAGCGTGACGACGGCAAGCGCGGCGCCGACTACATCGATGCCGCCGGTGAGTTCGACGTCTCTTGACTCAGGTACATGACGCGCCGTGATCAAGAGCACGACGACGGCCAACGGGAGATTGATCAAAAAAACCCATCGCCACGACGCGACCGAGATCAGGTAGCCCCCCACCAATGGGCCAATCGCACTGGTCACTCCGGCAAATCCCGTCCAAGCACCGATGGCCCGAGCACGGTCGGACGGCTGAAATGATGCTTGCAGAATTGCGAGTGAAGCGGGAACGAGAAGCGCCCCGCCAATACCTTGGACAACCCGGGCGAGCACAAGTTGCGTGGGCGATTGGGCCAACCCGCAGAACACAGAGGACACCGCGAACCAGGTGACTCCGATCGCAAACATTTTTCTGCGTCCGTAGCGATCGCCCAAGGCGCCGCCCAGAAGAATGAACGAGGCCAACGTGAGCAGGTAGCCGGTCACGACCCACTGGAGTTCTCCAAATTGTCCATGAAACGTCCGGTGAATCGACGGCAGCGCGATTCCGACAACCGTGGCATCAAGCGAGGCAATTCCCGATCCGAGCACGGCGGCAGCAATCACCCACCGTCCGGCCCCGGATCCATAGGAGAGCTCTTCGGAACTCATCGGCAGCCCCGTCGGATCAGCGCACTCGAGGTTTCGAGGGCGTCACTGGTCGACGGGATCCAAGAAGCTGAAGGAGTTGGGGGACCGTCATGGTTTCTTTCGGTTTTGGTTTGTTGGCCACCGCCACGGACTCTCCGGTCCTCAGGTCGACAAACCCAAGTTCGAAAACGGCGGAGGCTGGGTCAATGTACGTGCCGTAGAGCCGGAAGGTTCGGCCCTTTCGCCATTCCTGGCCGATAACAAATCGGACCCTCAGATTTGCAAACCTGCTGAGCGACATCTCTTGCGGTATGCCCGTTGTCATCGGAGCGAGTTCATCAGCGGCCAAGCGCACTCCGACGGGTGTCGCCGCCGTCAGAATGGCGTGAATAAGTTTGCGCTCGTCGCCTTCAAACTCGACCGTCACATTGCCAGTCAAGACGTTTTTCCAGCCTAATTGGGTCCCGTCAGAGTCCTTCATGTACAAACGGTGCTGACCCTGCGTTCGCCACTCCTTCAGGTAGTAAAAGCGGTGGGCCATTTCAAAAGCTGCAGTGGTCGATGGTGGCTCTCGGTCCATCCTGCCGGCGTCCAACTCGGCGCGAGCCGATGACAGTGCTGGGTGCAGCGATTTGGTCAAGTAAGCCTGGACTTGAGCGGGTTCGGCAATTGTGGGCTGATCTGATGTGTCCGCGAGCGCCGATATGAGAGCGTCACTTCCTGCCACCGTCACGTCGCTCACCTTCTGCGGGACTCGCTGGGTGTCGGTCGCCCCACAAAGAATCAACAGTGCCGTGACTCGAACACCAGGATGTTTGTCACGCAAGATCTTGTCAATCGCCTCCGACTGGGCATGAAGGCGGCCGAGCAGCCGATC
This sequence comes from uncultured Acidimicrobiaceae bacterium, assembly GCA_963803215.1. Lineage (GTDB taxonomy): Bacteria > Actinomycetota > Acidimicrobiia > Acidimicrobiales > RAAP-2 > CAWDLP01. The sequence continues at coordinate 28,324 of CAWDLP010000004.1, read as the reverse complement.
CTTTGGGCGACGACCAACGAAGAGACGATTCGCCTTGATTGAGATCTGAGCGTCCCACGATGCCGTCTCCCACACGATGACTTTGCTCAGACCAACGGCCAGATTCACCGGCGGACCACCTGGATGTATCGAGCGATCCTCCACCAGGCGGAAATTCAATGAGGCGAGGAGTTCGACCACTGAAAGCTGCGCACTCACTTCGTCGTACCTGGCATGGTCGGTCTCTCCTTATGGATTCTCTCGTCCCACCGTAGGCGTCGACTGCCGGTTGGTCGTCCAAGGGAAGCTGTCGCTAGGAATTGAGGTTTGCGCACACCGCCGCCATGGCTCTGCTGGCCGTTCTGATCTCTGAGGGCGAAGCGTTTCGGTACCATTCGAAGCGATGACTCGGGACGATTGGACTCCGCATGGGTGAACCAATCCTGCACCTTGCGTTCCCGGTGCGAGATCTTGAAGAGTCGAGAGAGTTTTATGTCGATCTCTTGGGTTGCAGGCTGGGTCGGGTGGACGAGCGCTGGATGGACATTTGGTTCTTTGGCATGCAGGTCACACTGCACCAACGACCAGACCAAGTTGTTGATCGCCACCATCAAGGTGTTCGGCATTTTGGCGTGACCCTTGGGCGTGACGAACTCGAGCGTTTGGTGGCCCGCATTGCAGCGACCCCGTCGATATCGCATACCCCACTTGTGACGGACTACGCCGGGACATCCAAAGAACAGACGAAAATGCTGGTTTACGACCCGAGTGGCAATGCCATTGAGCTCAAATCGTATGTCGATCCCCAGCAGGCCTTCGCTGCCCCTTGAAATTCTGCGACTGTTCCGATTGAGAACGCACTACCTAAAAGGGCGGTCGTAGTCCGAATCCCTGGATCGTCAAGTCATCGTCCTCGGTGTCAAAGAGGACACGCACGGACCCCGCCCAAAGCATCCACACTTCTCGACCTTGTTGAGGCGGCAACGACTGGGCTGTGTACTCGATCTCTTCGGGCTCGAGTTGGCGGATGTAGCGCAAGGCCTGATTAGCGGGTGATCCAAGCTCTTCGAGCTGTCGGGCGGCATGAGCGGAGAGGAAGACGTGCATGGGCGATCACCTGAGAGTGTGCCTCCTCTGAGCTGACCGTGCCAGGCACGGGTCGACAGCCAGAATGCGGGCGGTACGGTGGAGCGATGCTGGTGGTGCACGCGATCTGGTCCAAGCAGGACCGGCTCCACCTCTGGGCTGAGGACGGGTCGATCACGCCGCCGGAGCCGATTCGACGGCGCGGCAGACCACCAGCGCGCCCATCGCCTGTCAATCACCCCTTTGCGGTATCGAGCGAGAGGCTGTCCGAAGCTCTCATATCGCTTGGGATCTCCGCTCCTACAGTGGTTGTGGACCCTGACGCGACCGAGCAAACGACAGCCGTGTGGCTCCCCGTGACCGATGGGCTGCCCCAAGCTTCACCGCTCCTGGTGAGAAACACTCAAAGTGAGAGTCGTTCTGGTCGCGCCGATCGCCTCGGTCTCTTCAACGTTCCCGTTCTCGAGTTCACCCCCGGGCCAGCCCTTGAGGTTGTGTCTGGCCTTGGGGCTCTGGGTCCGAGGGAGGGCGATCAGTTTCCGCTCTCGATCGACAACGTGATCCGGGTCGACGATGCCACGGCGCTTTGGGCGGCCACGGCAGGTTTGGCCCTTGAAATAGTCGCCGGCGGCAGGTTTCTGCCTTCTCTCCGGCTCGCCCCTGATGGTACGGGACGGGCCAAATGGGATCGGCTGGCCTACGACAACGACTCCCACCGATTGGCTCTTCTTGCCGGAGCGCTGCCATCAGCTGGAAGGGCTGAATCGGAAGAGTCAACGGGTGAAGAGCCCCGCCTCGTGGTTAGCCGTGCGCTCGACGCCATGATCGATGCGTTGTGTCGCGAGAGCTTTACCGCGGCGCAGATGGTGCCGCTCAGGCGTCGTTCCGCCTTGTCGTCAGCCCCTGCGATTGAATCGTGGCTGGCGGCCTTAGGCGATCCCGATCCGGTGGTTGAGGCACCAGCGGGGGAGTTGGCCAAGCTTGAACGACAACTTGTCGAATGGGCGGAGCCGGTCACGAGGACGGCCGGGGTCTGGCGACTGTGCTTTCGACTGGTTGAGCCCGTTGTCGATGAGGAAGACTCTGATGCCCATTCAGTGAATGCCGAGCCTTCAGGAGTCATCGATGGTGTGGGTTCGGTTCCGTCCGAACCGAGGTGGCGCTTGGAGCTTCTGCTCCAAGCGCGTGACGACCCCAGCCTCCTCGTTCGAGGGGAGGAGGTGTGGCAGGCAGGAGCCACGCTCCAGCATGCCGCACGCACTATTGACGCCCCCCAAGAGGTCTTGTTGGCCGAGTTGGGTCGAGCGCAGCGCTTTCATCCCGACTTGGCCGAGGTGCTGCGCGACAGGACGCCAACAGGAATGACGCTGGACACCGCAGGCGCCTACCGATTCCTGCGCGAGTCTGCTCCTGGACTCGAACTGGCCGGCTTTGGGGTACTCCTTCCCGGTTGGTGGCATCGCCCGGCCGCGAGCCTTGGGTTGCGCCTCCACACCACTCCGAGAACCTCGTCCGGCACTGCGAGTTCTGGTCTTCTCGGCGTCAACGGGATCCTCGACTACGACTGGGAAGCCGCACTTGGGGACGCGCCCATCGAGGAGTCGGAGCTCCGGGCCTTGGCCAGACTCAAAGCTCCGTTGGTCAAGGTCCGAGGTCAGTGGGTTGAGTTTCACCCAGGAGAAGTGGATCGGCTCCTTGACTTCCTGCAACGGGAGGGGCGTCGTACAAGTCGGGCCATGACGGTCGGTCAGGCCTTGCAGTTCGCTTCGGGCGTTGCCAATCAAGGGCTGGACATACCCGTCCTTGGTGTCAAAGCGGAGGGGTGGTTGGCTTCTCTCTTTGACGGTGACGTCGAAGCCGTGCTGGAAGAAGTAGGGACGCCAGCCGGGTTCGGCGGCGAGCTGCGCCCGTACCAACAGCGAGGCCTTGGTTGGCTGCAAATGCTCGGTCGACTTGGTCTTGGGGGATGTCTGGCTGACGATATGGGGCTTGGCAAAACGGCCACGCTCTTGGCCTTGGAACTGACCGATCGTCTCGACACGGATGGACATCGAATCGATCAAAAGGTGGCACCAACCCTTGTTGTCTGCCCGACTTCGGTTGTCGGCAACTGGCAACGAGAAGCTCAACGATTCGCACCTGATCTGAGGGTCGAAGTCCACCACGGCGTGCGCAGGGCGAAAGGTGATGCATTTGTGGATCAAGTCGATGGCGCTGATCTCGTTATTACCAGCTACGCCCTGACCGCCCGCGACCGCACGTCTATGGCCCGGGTTCCCTGGGGTCGAGTTGTCTTGGACGAGGCCCAGAACGTGAAGAATCCGGGAGCCCAACAGACAAAAGCTGTTCGATCACTGGCGGCGGCCCAAAAAGTTGCCTTAACTGGCACGCCAGTCGAAAATCACCTCGGCGAGCTGTGGTCGATCATGGAACTGGTCAATCCAGGATTACTCGGTTCAGCCAGCTCATTTCGGGAGCGCTTTGCCCTGCCGATTGAGCGCTATCGCGACGAAGAAGCAGCTGAACGGCTCAGGCTTGTGACGCGCCCCTTCGTTCTTCGACGTCTGAAAACTGATCGAACCGTCATTACCGATCTCCCTGAGAAATTCGAAATGAAGGTGCTTTGTAATCTCACTCGAGAACAGGCCACTTTGTATCAGGCTGTCGTCGACGACATGTTGGAGAAAATCGACGTGCTTGAAGGTATCGAGCGCAAGGGTCTCGTCCTTTCCGCCATGTTACGGCTCAAGCAGGTCTGCAATCATCCTGCTCACTACTTGGGCGACGGATCAGTTCTGGCCAACCGCTCCGGAAAGTTGGAGCGCACCGTCGCAATTTTGGAGGAGGTTCTCGAAGGGGGAGAGCGGGCTCTTATTTTCACGCAGTTTGCCGAAATGGGTCGGCTATTGCGTCAGCACCTCGCGGCGCGTTTGGGCTGCCAGGTTTCGTTCCTCCACGGTGGCGTTCCTCGAAAGCAACGAGACGAGATGGTGGAGGACTTCCAATCAAGGGGCCCATCCCCCCTGATGGTGCTCTCGCTGAAGGCCGGAGGCACTGGACTGAATCTCACATCGGCGAATCACGTGATCCACTTCGACCGCTGGTGGAACCCGGCCGTCGAGAATCAAGCCACGGATCGAGCATTTCGCATCGGACAAAGCAAAAACGTCCAAGTGCGCAAGTTGGTGTGCGATGGGACACTCGAGGACCGAATCGACCAGATGATTAGTCAAAAACAGGAGCTGGCTGACCGAATTGTGGGGGCCGACGAAGGATGGCTCACCGAACTCTCGACGGACGAATTGGCTGACATGTTCAGGCTTTCGTCCGACGCCGTAAGTGCGGGATAACCGAACATGCCGCAACGTCGTCCACCAAAGCAACCACCAAAGGGCACCAGACCGCCTCGACCACTTCGGGCGGATCCCGAACTTAAAGCAATGCAGGAAAAGCTGGAACGCGCCTTGGCTCGCCGATTGGCGCAAGGACAGGGCAGCGATGCGAAACCTGACCCAGAGATTGACCGTCTCAGACGATTGGTCGAGATCTTTCAAGAAGATGAAGAACAGGGATCTGACGCGTCAGGAGCCACATCGGATCCGACAAGCGCTGAGCACGAAGATAACTGGTCTATCTACGACGACGAGTTTGGAGAGACCGACGAAGAGGGTCGATGGTGGCCACGTCGCCATTGGTCGGACTATGGGCCCCGCCACGTCATTCCTGTTGAGGGTGGAATGGCGGCGCGGAGTCAACATGGAGAGATCGGAACGACATGGTGGTCGAAACGATTCCTAGCGTCACTGGAAGCACTTGCGGTCGGCGGTCGCCTTAGTCGGGGGCGAAACTACGCCAGGCGTGGGCAGGTTGTTGATCTCACGATGGGACCCGGTCGGATTGATTCTCATGTGCAAGGAACGAGACCAAAAGCCTACGAAGTCAGCGTTGCCATTCCACCATTGGATGACGCAATGTGGTCGAACGTGATCGACCTGCTCGCCCGCGAAGCGGGTTATGCGGCTGTGCTTTTGGCCGGTGAGATGCCGATTGAAATCGAAAAAGTATTTGCAGAAGCGGGCGCAAACTTGTTTCCCGAACGCCGCAGAGAGCTAGTCATCTCCTGTGACTGTCCTGACGACCAAGAGCCTTGTAAACACGCGGCGGCCGTTTGCTACCTCGTAGCCGAGGCATTTGACGACGATCCCTTTCTTCTCTTGGCGCTGCGAGGTCGCGAGCGAGCGCACATATTGGCTGAACTCCGCGCACGCAGAGTGCCTGAAGATGGAGGACCTCGTGTTGTCCCGGTTCGAACGCCATCGTGGCCCAGCCTCGATGTCGCCATCGACCAGTTCTGGGTGGCCGGACCAGCCTTGAAAGAGGTTCACATCAGTCCTCGAATCGCCGATGATCCAGCCGCAGTCTTGTCGCAGATGCGTGGGGGGGCGGTCGAGGTTCGTGGTAATGAACTCGGCGTCGTTCTGCGAGCCCAGTATGAGTCAATGGCGCGATCGGCGATCGATAAGGCCTATTGACGTTGATGGGCCGGGAGGTCGGTCGTGTGATCCGGAAGAGAGTGAAGTAGTGGCTTCCAGAGATGGACGAACCGAGATGGTGCACGATCAATGAAAGATGACGCACTCTCCATGCTTGCCGATCTTCGGCCGGAACTACACGCCGACGAATACGTATATTGCGTCGTCGAGAAGGTCCCCAGTGCTATTGACTACGTCGCCCTCGTGGTCGAAGAGGAAGGCACCACAATCGTTCTCCGCCGCAGAGAAGCCGATCGGCTCGGACTTCCACACCACTATCTCGCGGCCATGATTACATTGAATGTGACATCCCAGTTGGAGAGCGTCGGGCTTACCGCCGCGGTCGCAAGGGTCTTGGCTCAGGCTGGGATTAGCTGCAACGTGATAGCGGGATATTTTCACGACCATCTTTTTGTACCTTTCGACAAAGGTGTTGAGGCTCTTGCGCTTCTAGAAGAAGAGAGTCGTCGGTCATCGGATGCCGTGGCCGTTGACATGCCGGGGGAGTCATCTCGACGTAGTTAGGTACGGTGAGCGCGCGCTGAGCGTGTCGTCCCATCGACGAAGAGCTCTGGTGGTTAGGGATCAGGGATCAGCGTGGTGAGACAGAAAGGGTGACCAGCGGGATCGAGGAACACTCTCCACGAGTCTGGATTTGCCTGTTGTTCAGCTTTGCGGGCACCAATGGACAGCGCTTCCTCCTCGGCTCGATCAAGATCGTTGACCGACAGTTCGAGGTGCATCTGCTTCGGTACCTGACCATTCGGCCAGCTTGGTGGCTCGTGGTCCGTCACCCGCTGCGTGGTGAGATAGACGCCTGCTCCCTTGAGCGCTACGAAGTCTTCGGATTCAAAGAACACTTCGAGTTCGAGAAGCTGTCGATAAAAGTCGGCGAGACGAGCGGGATCTGTGGTGTCGAGCGATACTGCGGCAAGTCTTGCGATGGCGGCCATGGTCGCTATCTAAGCGCCCCCTATCCAGTCAAGCAAGAGGTACCGCATCACTCCGAGCCGTCAGCGGTTAAGAATGCGGAGATCTCCGGAAATGCTTTCGGATCTTGGATGAAGAAGACATGCCCACCTTGGTAGAGGTGGAGCTCGGCGAGTGGAATTTGTGCCGCCAATGCGGCTCCATTGGTCGAAGGAGCAATGCCGTCGAAACGCCCTGACGCAACGAACGTCGGACACGTGATGCGCGGCAGTCGGTCGAACGTGTCGTGTGCGGCTCTCGCCTCCAGCTGAAGGGATTCACCCTTCAAGACGGTTTCGGATTTCTCTAACCCTCTTGCTTTTTCGAGGTTGGACACGATGAAACGGTCGAGGGGGTGCGCTTCGAGCCATGCTGGATCAAAACGAGTGTCGATAATCGACGTTCGGATTTGCATCGCCGCGTCGGTTCAATTGACCAGAGTGTGGAGGGGGTACGAGGAACCTCCCGGTCCTCCCGAGGAGGTACACACGAGCGCCAGGCGACGAACCCGCTCAGGTGAGGTAACGGCCAACTCCTGGGCCACCATTCCGCCAAAACTCACACCCAGGACCATGAATGTGTCCCACCCAATATGGTCAGCGAGTTGCAGGGCCTCGTGGGCCAGGTCAGCCATCGTGTAGGACGATTGAGGAAGACCCGATCGGCCCAGGCCGCTGTTGGTCGTAGGCCAACACATCAAACGTGCGTGTTAAAACGCTGATCAGGGGCGCCGAGGTTGCCAGCGTGCCGCCGGAACCATTGATGAACAGCAGGCGGGGCCCGCTCCCGGCTCGTTCGAAGTAGATGTCGATGTCCTCGACACGGGCGGTCGGCATCACACAAGACTATGTGGCACACAGTAGACACGACCTAAACCATGAAATGGATATCCGAGTGGAGAGACACGCCAAGTCGGCGAATCGGACGACAATGATGAAAGGATGAAGTGATGACCACCGATCGCATAGAAGTGCAGCGGACAATCGCGGCTGAGCCTTCAGCCATCTTTGCGCTCCTCTCGGACCCGCAGGGCCATGTCGCAATCGACAGTTCGGGCATGCTGATGGATGCATCGGGTGTTCCAGTGACCGCTGCAGGTGACACGTTCGTCGTGCATATGGACCGAGAAGCGCTCAACGACTACCCCTTGGGCCTCTACGACGTGACGGTAACAATCGAGTCGTTCATCCCAGACCGTGAGATTTCGTGGACCATTTTGGGCCAGATTCGGCCTCAAATCGGACACATCTATGGCTACACCCTTGAGCCGGCCGAAGGCGGAACGCTGGTGACGTCGTACTACGACTGGTCCAACATCGACCCCACATGGAGGGAAGCGAATATCTTCCCGGTCATCTCGGAAGGTGCACTTCGAGCGACTCTCGGTATTTTGGATCGAACAGTTCGACGAGGCAGTTGGCGACCATCAAGCTGAGCAAGAACGGCAACGCCCTACCAGTAAGAGGATTCGGCCGTTAATCCAAGGTCCAAGTGTTCACCGGTAATCATGGGTTGGCAGTTACCCCAACCTTGCGCGCCGGTGTCCAAATCGCGAATGTGGACAAATGTGTCGCGAACCTGGTGGAGTTCGCGAGCGAGCTCTGGTTCCGTACAGTCAAGCAACCGTTCTCCATCGACGTGGAGCTCCCCTCGCCATTCGCCGTGATGATGGCCCCGCCAGCCGAAATACATGCCGGCACCAAGGTGAAATCCAGTTGCCGTTGGCACCTCAAATTCGAATCGCCGCGAGGATCCGTCCTCCATGGTGACGGTTACCTGTCCTCCCAACAGTCGACGATTGATGGGATCGAAGCGAAAATCGGGCTGAATGTCAGCCATTCGTTGCACTGACCCATCAACATGCTCAATCGATCCGGTAATTGTTCGCTGCTCGTGCCCGAATCCTTTGAGGTCGACCACATGCATGAATAGGCCCCACTGCTCCCCATCAGGATCAGTCATGAGCGATGGATTCCACATCATCTTGAAGTCCATCTCCGAAACCGGATCGAATGGATCGGTATCGGTTGGAGGTGTACCGACGTCGTAGCGAACCCCCCATGAATGATCTCTGGTCGATACCCACTCGTCAGAGTCCATCTCGATGCGTTCTCCGTCGATTTGAATCCAACCTGTCGCCTTGCCGATCTGGTGGTATCGCACAAGATCAGCGTTGACCCGGTAGCCGAGAGGAGTCCTTTGGAAGGTGCGCTCCTCGGTGACCGCGGGTAAGACAGCTTCATAGATCCAATCGAAGGCCAGCGGCTGACAGTCATTTGGCTCGAGCGAGAAGCGAATCCGTTTCATGGGTTCAAGAACCTCGTAGTGGATCGGTCCAACAAAGGACTCGTCGAGAGCCGGAGCGAGACGCCGACTACCACGAACTGTTATTTGTTCCACGCCCCGAGACATGCCGGCATAGCCATCGAGAACATTTCTGTTGATGTACTTGCCCATGCCGAATCCGAGTTGTAGGGAGCCATCTTTCTTCGCGGCCATGGCGCAGACCTTCTCGGTCCACGAAGGATCTGAGACACCGACGGTCGCAAAAGTGTCGGGAATCTGATGGTTGAAGCCCTCATCGGCTGGGCCAAGTTGACCGACTGAGTTCGCCATTGATGATGTCCTCCGACATATGCCATGCAAAACGGAGCAACTCTCCGAAGATCGGGATTGTAACGGCCACCGGAGGTTCTCTCAGAGGGCTGAAAGCGGCTGAGTGTGAGGAAACGGGGAACACAGCGATGGGCGCGCGATACTGTCCGCCGCTAGAGAGTGGTGTTCTGGAAGGGAAGTGCAATGAGTTCCGATGGTTCGACAGAGAGGGTGGGCGGCACGGTCAGCGCGGGACCCATGGATGCCGACAGCATCACGACGTCCACGCGAGATGCGGGCCAAACTGCCATGAGTTTGGAGAAATGGCTGGTCAGTACGCTGCCGAACGGCAGCAATCCCAAGATCACCGATGTCACCAGTCCTGAGAGCAATGGCATGTCATCGGAAACGTTGCTGTTCAATGCTGAGTGGACCGATGATGGGGCGTTGGTTGACCACCAGTTGGTTGCTCGCATCGAGCCGCCCAGCACGGACTACCCCGTCTTCACCACCTACGACATGGGCATGCAGTTTCGGGTGATGCGCCTCGTGGAAGCCAATACCTCCGTACCGGTACCGAAAACGCACTGGTACGAAGAGGATCCGACCGTGCTAGGCGGCCCGTTCTTTGTTATGGACCGGGTCGACGGGAAAGTCCCACCCGATGTCCTGCCCTACACCTTTGGGGACAACTGGGTTTTTGACGGAACCGACGAAGATCGCCGGACGATTCAAGAGTCAGCCATTCAGGCCATGGCCGGCATTCACTCCATCGTTCCTACCGAACACGACTTGGATTTCCTGCAATTGCCCGACCAGGGCAACACTTCGCTTGAACGAATTCTCAATCATTGGGTGGCCTACAAGGACTGGGTCGTAGCTGACGAGCCTTCAGAGCTCCTCACCGATTGCTTTGCGTGGCTGCAGGAGAATCTTCCCGAGGACGCCAGCGATGATGCCCTCTCATGGGGGGATGGTCGGATCGGCAACATGATGTTTCGGGACAACAAGGTCGTTGCTGTTCTCGATTGGGAGATGGCATCAGTGGCCCCGCCCGAAGTTGACCTCGGGTGGATGTGCTATCTCCACCTTTTCTTTCAGGATCTGGCCATGCAGCTTGGTGTGGCCGGTCTACCCGACATGTTCCAGCCTAAAGATGTTCGAGATTCGTACATCAAGGCGTCAGGAACAGAAATAGGAAATCTCAAATGGCACATTGCATTCGCCGCGATGCGTCATGGAGCAATTATGAGGCGAGTGACAGAACGCTCGGTCCACTTTGGCGAAGCAATCAAGCCCGACAGCATTGACGATCTCATCATTCATCGAGACACCTTGCGCGCCATGATTGACGGCACCTATTGGGAGCAACTGGCGTTCTAACTCCCGTTGGGCCTGGGTCTGCAGTTGGGACACCGATTCCAATCGGTCCTTCAAGCACAACACGTCTTGGATTTGTTCGGATTTTCCGAGAGAGCCGATACGAGTTCTGCACGAACCAGATTTCTGCCGGAGTAAATGGCGGGGCGGAAAGATTGCGAGTGACGATCGAAATGACATTCTCACGAAGAGTGGCTTCTGGAGTGAGCGTAGGAGTACTGCTCGTTCGGCACCGTGATGGCGGGGATCGGATTCCTTGCGCAGCGAGTGCCGAAGCAGCCGGCGCCATTCCGGCCGCACCTTCTGGCATCAACGAAGTTGTTTCCGCTTCTGGGTCAATCGACGATACCTGTGGATCGGGGATCACGGGCTCGCCGCCTCTCTACGTCACCATTGGCGCGGCGGTAACCGCCGCAACAGCCGGCGACACTATCTACGTCTGCACTGGATCGTTCCCAGAGACCGTTGCCCTGTCGAAAAACCTGACAATTTTGGGTGCGCAGTGGAGCGTGCCCGCCCCATCCCGACCGACCGGCAACGAGTCAATCATCACTCCCGGGCTGAACGAAGACGGCGTTGCCTATTCAGGTGCCGTGACGTCAGGAACGTTTTCGGGCTTCACAATTCAAGGTACTGCGTCAGCCACGGCGGAGATTGACGGGATTAGCACGGTGTCTGCTTCGGGCACCGGATGGACGTGGCAGAACAATCTCATTGAGGACTTCGCAACCGGTATCCAGTTCCATGCGTCGGGTGCGTCGGGTGCCACGACAACAATCACTGGCAATGAGTTCTCCCACAATACGAACGATCCCGGCAACGGGGCGTCCGGACAAGGCATCTTTGTAACCAACGGTCCCGCCAATAACGTGACAGTTTCCAAGAATGATTTTACGGGAGATTACGCCTCAGCCTCCGATGATGACTGTGACATCAATACCACTGGTCAAGGTGACAACACAGACCAACAGACGGGATGGACTATCTCGAATAACACCAGCGAGGGAGCGGACAACTTCCTTGTCTTGTTCGAAACCACGGACGCGGCTGTGACCGGCAACACGGTCACGGGCAACCTTGGCTCGGCTTTCTATATCGGTGGCGACAATATCGGGGCCACCATTGCGAACAACTCAGTTGGCGCAGGGGTTGCGCCTTACGCCACGGGTATCAAGCTCACCAACAACCCGGGCTTTGGCTATAACGACAGCTCTGATATCACCATCAATGGCAATACTATTTCCGGTCAAGTGAGCGGAATCGTTGGTGTGAGTTCATATGATCCGTCAACGATCTCCAATAACACCGTGACCGGTTCTTCGGGAGTGGGATTCCTCATGGAGGACGGGGCGACGGGCTACACCATCACGCACAACGTCGCCTCGGGCAATACCACGTGGGACTACGAGGATGACAACTCCGGACAGCCCGTCGGGACCGACGGGACGGGCAATTTCTACGACGGAAATCTGGGTGCTCGAAACTCGCCTCAAAATCTCGCAGCACCGAGTTCCCCAACTCTCGCGGCCAACCTTCCAGCGACCTTGTCGACGCAGGCTGCACCGGTTGCTTTCACCACGAACGTGGCCAATGGCGGTCTGGCACCGGCGGACTATCCGAACTCCCAAGTCGGCATCACCATTGTTGGGTCGCCAGGACTCAAGGCAGATCAGGTCAGTGTGGCCTATCAAAGCACTCCAGGAGTCTTCACCCCGATTGTGTTAGCCGGATCAGGCACAGTGACGGGAACCGTTACGCCAACCCCATTTGATCTCTCCGTTGGCTATAACGCCACCGCCAACTATCGGATCGCCGCCTTGCGTGGGGCACCAGGAGGCACCTACTCAATAACTTTTGATCTCACGTCGGCGAGCACGTCTCCTGGGGTCGTGCTGGCGACATCAGTAAACACCGTGAACGTTGTGGCATCACAGGGCTACCGAATGGTGGCTTCAGACGGTGGCATCTTCGACTACGGAGTCGCCAGCTTCTTTGGATCCACCGGAGCCATGCATTTAAACAAACCCGTGGTGGGCATGGCCGCAACCCCGGATGATCAGGGTTACTGGCTGGTGGCATCCGATGGCGGGATATTTTCATTCGGTGATGCGCAACTTCTTCGGTTCGACCGGGTCGATGACCTTGAATCAGCCCGTCGTTGGCATGGCGGCAACGCCCGACGGTGGCGGCTACTGGCTCGTGGCCGCAGATGGCGGCGTCTTCACCTTCGGTGACGCGGTCTTCTACGGTTCGACCGGTGGCATTTCGCTCGACAAGCCCGTCGTTGGCATGGCGGCAACGCCCGACGGTGGCGGCTATTGGCTGGTGGCCGCAGATGGCGGCGTCTTCACCTTCGGTGACGCGGTCTTTTACGGGTCGACCGGTGGCGCGCACCTTGACCAACCCGTCGTTGGCATGGCGGCAACGCCCGACGGTGGCGGCTATTGGCTGGTGGCCGCAGATGGCGGCGTCTTCACCTTCGGTGACGCGGTCTTTTACGGGTCGACCGGTGGCACGCACCTTGAACAACCGGTCGTTGGAATGACCACATCCCCCGACGGCAAGGGCTACTGGCTGGCCGCGTCAGATGGCGGCATCTTCAGCTTCGGGGATGCCACCTTCTTGGGTTCGGCCGGGGGCCTTGCCCTGAATCAGCCAGTGGTGGGTGTGAGCAGCTAAGGGCGACGAGTCCCGTCTGGTGCGTCGTTAGGAACCATGGAGCAGTCGAGTCTCGATGGGCTCTTCGACTGCCTTCTCACCCGCACGGGTGACGGCATAGGCACGACTGCCACGAATCTCGCTCACTGCTTCCACGAGTTCCGTGGAGTGGTACACCAGCCCGACGCCGTCATCGGTGGCATAGCCATTGGGCAGGTCGCCTGAGGCAATAAGGCTTTGAAAGAGCGGCCTGCGTTGGGCTTCAGAGTCATAGTGCACTCCATTGGAGTATGGGATAAAGGCCAGTCCGTTTGTGACCGGCTGCAGCTCTGGACCAAATGAGTCCGTCGTACCACCGATGTGCCAACAGATTGATCCAGCAGATACCCCACCGAGGACGACGCCGGCCTCCCACGCCGTTCTCAATGCATTGTCGTAGCCGTGGAGTCGCCAGAGGGCGAGAAGATTGGCCACGCTCCCTCCGCCAACCCAGACGACATCGTGTTCCAACAGATATGACGTTGGATCCTTCACATTGGGCATTGGGTACACATTGAGAAACGCCACCGAGACGCCCGATGCTTCGCCAGCTTCGGAGAAATAGGCCTGGAACCATCGTTGATCACCGCCGGCGGTATCCAGGGCGCAAAGCTTTGGTCGACCGGTCGCTCCGGAGAGTTCGAGGGCGTGCAGCAATAGAGGAGCGAAAGCGAATCGGGTGCGGCCTCCGTAACGTAGTCCGCCGGATGTCGCAATGATGGTTGGTTGATCAGCCGGCATCAACGCAACTTACCGCTTTGGTTGAAGACAGTTGGAGCGTCAAATTCTGTTGGTATCGCTCGAGCGGCTGGTCGTCCGCCAAATTGTAAAGGCGTTCTGGGCCAGTACTCAGTGAGTTGACGAGTGGATTCTGCGAAGCGGCGGGAGAGTTGGCGGAGGTTGCTTACGGGGCGGGAGGTCGGCCAGCAGCTGAGTCGATGCTTTGGTAATCAGCCGGACGGCTTTCTCAAAAGCAGCCTCAGTGGCCGCTGAGGTCGAGGTCACGCCGCTGATCTTTCGAACGTATTGGCGAGCCGCAGCCTCGATCTCTGTCTCAGTTGCCCGAGGTTCCAATCCCCGAAGCGTGGTGATGTTTCTGCACATGCCTTCAGGTTACGACGGAGAACGGATATTTGCTGCGGTGCACGAGGCGGCTTCTTGCCTCCCTTTCCGATTGAAATCGCCGAAGAGCGACCTGGGATTGGTCGACGTGATGAATTCCAGAATCAGACATGCGAGCCGCGAGCCACCAGGAACGGGTTCGCTCGCGTCAAGCGCAAACTGGCTTCATGGTGGCGCGTCCACCTCCACGGCATCAGACCAACGACGTGGGTGTACTGACTTGGGGGCACCGGGCGTGATAGGTCCAAACTGATGGGGTCGTGGCGCTCGCCGGGCTTCTGGTCTTGCTTTGGAAATCGAACGAGTCGGGACGTTCCGACCAACACATATGGCCCTGATCAGGTGATAAGGGCAAGGCGGCGTGGAGACCTCTGAGTATTCGCGTCGACGCCACATGCGTCTTGTCCCTGGCCAACGGTCTGCAGCGATACCCGATCCTCTCGGCCCTTCTATTTTCGAATCTTCCCCAACGTGGCGGTTGAGGGGTCAGTGCGTGACGGGTCCGTGACAGCCGAACAATTTCTTCTCACTCCGTGCCGGATTGGATTGAGAACCAATAGGCGATCTGTCACCGTCAGCGGAGATAGTTGCGGACCGACGAATGAGGAGGCATACGCCAAAGTGGGGATTCGTAAGAAACTTGTCAGCGGAGCAGCTGCCACATTGATGGCAGCAGCAGTTCTTTCTTTGGTGGGGGTCATGGCTCCGGCCGATGCCACTGGCTCACCGAGCGGCAGCACACTTCCTGGTTCGGCCGTGCCGCAGGAGACCTATACAGCCAACGCGCCGTTTTCAAGCGGTCAGTTACTTGACGTGCAGGTTCCTGCAAACTCGATCTTCATTTCGACGAAAAGCGTCAACATCGTTGAGTGCACAGCGCCCGGCGGTGTTGTGCCCACCGACCCCAGCGCATGCGACGGCAGCACCATCCAGGGTGCCACCGTCCGGCCCAAAGCGGACGGCTCTATTGATCTTGTGGCCCAGCACTACGGTGCCTACCCGGTCTACGCCCTTCCCGACGCCGTCTCACTTGGTGAGACCAGTGGCGTCACATGCAATCAAACCACCGAGTGCGTGCTTTACATCGGCGACGACCAGACCGATTTCACACAACCCCACTACTGGTCGCAGCCCTTCTACGTCTCACCCAATTCCGACGACCTAGGGGAAAATCCGGGTGACGGCACGGCTGCCACCAATCCGACCCTAGGGTCCGCCTCGACGTCGAGCTTGGTCGCCACATCTTCGAGCGAGCTGTCAAACGGAACGGCGACGGATACATTGACGGCCACCCTGTTGAACGGTACCGGTCAGCCTCTTTCGGGTAAGACGGTCTCCCTCGGTCAGGGCACCGGGCACTCGATCATTTCTCCGGCCTCGGTCGTGACGAATGCATCAGGTTCAGCTCAGTTCACGGTGACAGACACCACGACCGAAGCCATCACCTACACCGCCACTGACACGACGGACGGCGTTGCCATCACAAAGACGGCGACAGTGAGCTTCACCGGTCCGGTCGGATCGCCATCGGGAAGCATCATTCCGAGCTCAGCAGTGCCAGGGGAATCCTTCACTCCGAATGCTGCCTTCTCGAGCGGACAACTCATCGACGTGCAGATTCCTGCCAACTCGGTGTTTACCTCTAACGAAGACATCAACATTGTGGAGTGCTCTGCACCTCACGCCGTGATTCCGACGGACCCCAGCGCATGCGACGGCAACACCATTCAAGGTTCCACGATAAAGCCGCGGACCAACGGATCGATCGATCTCTCCGCTCAACACTTCGGTCTCTACCAGCTGTTTGCTACCCCGAATAGTGCTTCACTTCAGGAGACAAGTTCGGCGCCGAAGTGCAACCTGACGACCGAGTGCATCCTTTACATCGGCACAAACCAGGGCGATTTCACCCAGCCTCACTTCTGGTCACAGCCCTTCTACGTTGCAGCGAACCCGGGCGACACAGGTGAGAACCCTGGTGACGGCTCAGTTGCTGTCAGCCTCTCCGTGCCGGCCGCGGCATCGACCCTGGTCGCTTCGTCGCCATCGGTGCTCGGCAACGGCGTGGCTTCTGACACCATCACAGCCACCTTGGTTAACGCCGCTTCTCAAGCGCTACCAGGACGAACGGTGACGCTGAGCCAAGGGTCAGGTCACTCCACCATTAGCTCGCCAACAGCTGTGACCAATGCTCAAGGTGTGGCGACGTTCAGCGTGAAGGACGCCACAGCCGAGAGCGTGACGTACGCAGCCACGGATTCGACTGACGCAGCCCCATTGACCGCAACTGCTCCGGTTGTGTTCCTCGGTACGCCCACGGTGAGCATTGCGCCCACGACGACGCCCACGCTGAGTGGATCCGTTTCCTACACTGCGACGGTGACGGGATCGGCTGGGACGCCGAGCGGCACGATTGCAGTCACTGACAGTAGTGCGCAGGTCTGCCAGATCACCCTCTCAAGTGGCACCGGAAGCTGCTCGTTGACCGAAGCTGCCTCAGCCACGCCGTACACGGTGAATGCCGCATACTCGGGTGACGCGGCCTACACCACCGGTACTGCAACGACGACGACTGACGTGGCTGGCTTTTCGCCCAGCTGCTCCACGCCGACGATCTTTACCGGGAACTCGGCCACCATCACAGCTGGTCAGCCGTTCAGCTTCTCGGTGGCTTCGTGCACGAACAACGTCAAGGCCGTCATCACCGGAACCGGCTTGCCGAAGGGCCTCAAGCTCACAAACAACAAGAATGGAACGGCGACGATCGCCGGGACACCGAGCATCAAGGACTTCGGCGTGAGCAACGCCACGGTGAAAGTGACCGGCACTGGGACGACCTTCACGGCTCAGAATTTCACGGTGACCGTCGACAACGCTGCGCAGTCTTCAAGGACAAGGGCAAGGGCACCACGCTTGCGGGTTCGCCGTCCACTCTGGCCATAACCACGGCATACGGCTACCCGGCACCAGTGTTCACAACATCGCCGCTTCCCTCGGGAATGGTCCTCCAGGACAATGGCGATGGAACCGCAGTCCTGGCTGGTACTCCTGATGCGTTGGACGGTGGTGTCTACTCAGTCACCGTCACCGCAACTAACGGGATCGGGGCACCGGTAAGCCAGACTTACGCTCTCACGGTGTACCAGCTTCCTGTCATTACAGTCGCACCGACGGCCACGGTTACGGCCGGACAGGTCATCGCACCGATCACCGTGCAAACGACCGGATTCCCGCTGCCGAAGGTCAAGGCCACGGGGCTTCCTTTAGGCCTCAAGCTCACAGCAGGGTCCTACCCCGATGACGCCATCACCGGCACCGTCAAGTCCACCGCACCCCCAGGGGATTACACCGTCACGCTGGCCGCCTCGAACAAGGCGGGAGCGACCAGCACGACCTTTACCGTGACTGTGGAGCCCCCCGCTTGATCGCACTGTAAAGCGGACCCTCAACGGGCTCTGCAATGAAGTGCAACGAAAGGCAGCAACCCCGCTCGTTTACGATCCGAGCGGGGTTGCTGCCTTTCTATCCTTCGGTGCGGTCCACGAGATGCCGAAAAAAAAAGACCCCAGCTACTTGGCCGAGAAGGCTGACAGCGCCGACGGCGAAGGCCACGCTGACTGATAAACGAACGACACAACCCCGCTCGTCTACGATCCGAGCGGGGTTGTGACTTTCTTGCCGGTAGGTGCTCACTCGGAAGACGCACTGGAACGAGCAAAGGATCGGAATTGGACTGTCATCAGGAAGAGCAACTGGTCACGAATCTTTTCAGAGCTCGACAGATCTCCACAGAGCGCGGCAGCGGAAACTCCCTCGGCAGTTCAGCGACTGCGCATCATTCATTGGCGGCGAACGGAGTGCCTCAAGAGCCAATGGTCCGCGCTGCTGGAGGCCTCGGCGCTCCAGTGACATTTGAAAGATGAGGGGACGGTGCATTGACCTGCGATAGCGGGTTTGCAATCTCCTCCAGTGACTTTCTTTCAGCGTCAACCCCGAGAACCGCCGCAATCAATCCGCCGAGAATCATCACAGCAGCACCGATGAGGTAACCGACAAAGAGGCGGAAGTGATCCTGCCCGTTGCCGATGAGGAATCCGTAGAGCCAAGGTCCTAAGGCCCCAAAACTTTGGGCAATGGCAAAAAACACGGCAATCGCCTTCGCTCGGACTTCGATCGGGAAAATCTCACTGACGGTCAGATATGCGGAACTCGCACCGGCTGAGGCGAAGAAGAAAATGACGCACCAACACACGGTTTGCGTCACGGCATTAAGTGCCCCAGCGTTGAAAAGAAAGGCGCTCCCGGCCAAAAGGGCTCCAGAGAGTATGTAGGTACTTGAGATCATCCTCCTTCGACCAACCGAATCAAACAGTGGCCCGAGAAGGAGTGGCCCTACGAGATTTCCGAGTGCGAAAAATATGAAGTAATAAGCGGTGTCCGTGGCCGGAACGTTGTAGATCTTGGTGAGCACCAGTGCATACGTAAAGAAGATTGCGTTATACAAAAAGGATTGCGTGATCATCAATGACGCACCCAATATCGCTCGCCTTGGGTAGTGGATGAACAAGGTCTTTGCCAAGGCAAGAAAACCAATGTCGTTGGCCGGGGTGATTTCGATGGCCTTTGACTCGTCCACCTCTCCGAGAATCCCGCCTGACTGTTTGGTCAGTTCTTCTATCTTCGCGACTTCTCTTTCCGCCTCTTCCTCTCGCCCATGCATCAGAAGCCAACGTGGACTTTCAGGGAGGTTCTTTCGCACAAAGAGAATGACGACCCCCAAGACGGGCCCGAAGAGGAAGGCGACTCTCCACGAATAGCTGACCGACAGGTGGTTGACGACCAAGAGCGTGAGCACCGTTCCCAAAAGGGCCCCAGCCCAGTAGGTCCCATTCACGCTGATATCGACACGTCCTCGATATTTTGCCGGAATCAGTTCATCGATTGCGGAGTTAATGGCTGCATACTCACCGCCGATACCCATACCGGCGATAAAGCGTGAGGCCCAGAGCCAATAGACCCAGAAGGTTGAGTGCCCAAATGTGCAGGCGGTCAGAAATCCTCCGAAGAGGTAGACACCCAATGTGATGAGGAAGAGGTTTTTGCGTCCCCATTTGTCGGAAAGACGACCGAAAAATAGGGCCCCAACTACCTCTCCGAGGAGATAGACAGTGCCGACGGCGAAGGCCACGCTGGCTGAGGAAAGATTCAGCGACTGCTTACTGCTGATCAGGCTTGTGACATTGCTGGCAATGGTGATTTCGAGACCATCGAGTATCCAGGCAACGCCCAGTGCAACTACGAGCCTGGTATGAAATCGGGACCAGCCCAACCGGTCGAGTCGCGCTGGAATCAAACTTCCTAGGCTTCGGTCCCTCTCTTCTACCTGTGAAGTGTCGTGAACTGTGACCACGTCTACCCCCTTTTTCAGCCGAGTTTTGTATTCCCAGCGGGGGCGACTTTTAATCCAAATAACTTCTTTTCACCGTTAGTTGAGCATCGCAAACGGGCGTCAAAGGCTGCCACGCAAAATGCCTACATCTCTCGAACGAGAGATCCCGAGATTGGAAAGAAGAAGAGATTGCTTACTGCGGAGCCACGCTGTCGCGCGATGAGGAAGCTTCCAATCCGGGCGAACAAAATGACAGGTGTACCCGTTCGGGTACTTCTGAAGGTAATCCTGATGATCGGGCTCTGCTTCCCAGAACGGCCCAGCGGGGGAGACCTCCGTGACAACTTTCCCCGGCCACAGTCCGGAGGCTTCGACATCGGCGATGGTGTCTTCGGCGACCTTTTTTTGCTCATCGCTGGTATAGAAAATGGCCGACCTATAACTGGTGCCGCGATCGTTACCTTGCCGATTAAGGGTTGTTGGATCGTGGATCTGGAAGAAGAATTCGAGCAGGTTTCGAAATGAGGTTTGTGTGGGGTCAAAGATGATTTCGAGCGCCTCGGCGTGGGTACCGTGATTCCGATAAGTGGCGTTCGGAACATCACCGCCCGAATAGCCGACTCTGGTCGAAATCACCCCGGGTTGCCGACGAACCAGGTCCTGCACACCCCAAAAACAGCCGCCGGCCAAAATTGCCGTCTCTCGTGCCTCACTCACTTCGTATCTCCAATCGTGCTCTCACTCGTTTCAAATAGCTTTCGGAACTTGCCATAACCTTCGCTCTCGAGGTCTTGCACTGGGACGAATCGAAGAGCTGCGGAGTTGATGCAGTAGCGCAACCCGCCGGCCTCCGTCGGGCCGTCGTCGAAGACATGGCCGAGGTGGCTATCTCCGTGGCTCGACCGAACCTCAATCCTGGTCATGCCATGAGTGAGATCTGGCTTCTCGGCAACATTGTCAGGATCGATAGGCGTCGAAAAGCTCGGCCAACCGCATCCACTGTCAAACTTCGTGGTGGAGGCAAAGAGTGGCTCTCCAGAGACAATGTCCACATAGATACCGGCATCTTCTTTGTCCCAGAATGCGTTGTTGAAGGCTGGCTCAGTGGCGCTCTCTTGGGTGACCCGATACTGGTCCTCGTTGAGCTGGGCCACCTTTGCGGGATCCTTTTGGTAGGTATCTGCCATTGGATTGTTCCCTCCTCAGTGCTGTTGTGCGGATTTGATGTTGCCCAAGCGCTCTCTGTTGCGAGGGTTGCGCCTCCACGAAAGCTTCATCACAGGCTAATTGTTACAGAGCCAGGCTCAGTCGCTTGTTGACAAATACACCGAGCGCTTCAAAGACCTTTCGGCTCGGCACCGCCCAAGGCATCAAAATCGGAAAATCGTGGAACATCCCCGCTTCCTCGTGGGCAGTGACTTCGACCTCTTCTTCGACAAGATTGCTCACAAATCGCCGTATCGGATCTCTGAACATCTCGTCGGTGCCGAAGGCGATGAAGGTGGGTGGCCAATCCGACACATCCTGATGCACGGCTGAGACGGCAGGCGCCGCAGGGTCTCTGCCTTGCAGGTAGGCGGCCGTCGGTATGTTCCACGGCAGGATGTCGAGTTTCGCGTTCTCGCTGATCGAGCGATCATCGAGTTCTAAATCGACTTCGGGAGAAAAGAGAATGACCCCGCCCAATGCGGGAATTCCGGAAACCGCCTTGGCATAGAGCAGCGTAGCGAGAAGACCCCCTCCTCCGGAATCACCGGCGAGAAAGATGCGACCCGGGTCGCTGGCGTCGTGAAGCAACTGCTCCAAAACAAGTGCCGCATCTTCAAGCCCAGCCGGAAAAGGAAACTCCGGAGCAAGTCGATAGTCGGCCACGAAAAACTCGCAACCTGTTAGTCGACACATCTCCGAGACGAAGAGCGCATACATGTTCGGTGATGTTCCGATGTAGCCACCTCCATGGAGGTACATCACCGTTCCGCGAGGACGTCCGCGCCGCAGGCGATACCAAACTCCTGGCACTCCAGCGACGGTCGCGACCTCGCTCACGACGCCCCGTGCTTCATTTATTGGAGGAAGAAAAAGCCGACATAGATCGTCAAGAGCAAGCTCGACCGAGCGCCACTCATCAATCGGAAGAGCGGAGGCGAACCCCATGAAAGTGCGAATCGATTCACGGGTCGTCGCCACCGCAAGGTTTCCCACGACTGATCCGGCTTGCTTCCAGGGCTTCCTCAAGGGAACTCGCACCAATGCCGCGCCCATTGCGCCAGCCAGGGTTGCGAAATCGGTTGCCGTAACTGGCCACGAGGAATGCTCGACTCCCTGTCGATGAGCCATCACCATGGCGTCCTCCTTGGGCGGCCAGAACGAGTGGAAAACATCCTAAACGGCCACGTGCGTATTTTCCCCAAGCACAACGCGCATGGCATATCGATTCCCGCTACAGAGTTTGAACCGTTGTCGGGGACGGATCAGCTTCGGTTAAGTCGATCCACGGCTACGCCATGACGGACTAGTTGGATCCCTTTGTCAACATGTCGTCCACGTCGGCCGTGAGCTGCTCGGCTACCAGTTCAAATGAATCGATAGTCCGCTCTGCTCGGCTCATTACGACCGCACCCTCCATTCCTGCAATCAGAGCCACGGAGAACCGTTCGGCGTCCGGTCTCTTAAGACCGCCCTTTTCCAATAGTTCGGCAATCCGAACCCGCCAAGATCGAAAGACCTCGCCGGCATGGGAGAGCAGCTCTGGCGAATCCGTTGCGACAGTGACGGCAACGACCGAACAACCGACCTGGAAGCCGCTGTGCGTCAAGAGCTTTCGCCATAGACCAACGAAGTGGTCAACAACCTCTCTCGCTGAAGAACCGTCAACCTCCTCCAAAAGTTCCAAGGCGTGAGATCCGGCCAGGTCGAGAGCTGCCGCCACGAGCTCCTCCTTGCCGTTCGGGAAGTGGTAGTAGATGGAGCCTCGCGGAGCACCCGTTGACTCCAATACCTGGGAAAACGATGTCTCGTGCAGACCTCGTTGCGCCAGCAGGAGATTTGTCCCCAGAATCATCTTGGACCGTGTATCGCTCGCCATCGATCGACGCCTTCCTTCCCTGGCTTTGGGTTGCGACCCGCTGCCGGGCTACGAGACTGGCGTATCGCCGACCTCGGCCAACTATGTCACTGATCATAATGTCTGCTACGGTGATTATGACGGCAATCATACTGATGAGTAGGAGAGCACTTACATGCCCATGATCGACGTATATGCCACCGCGGGAACCTTCGCTGACAAGCACAAGCTCGCAGCTGACCTCGCGGAGACACTCATGACGATTGAAGAGGTTCCGAACATTCCGATGTTCCGAAAGAACACGGCTGGGTTTGTGCATGACTTACCGCAAGGAGACCTTTCCAACGTCGATGGTGACTCGAACTACGTGCGGGTGCAGGTGCTCACGAATTCGGAAGCGCTTGATCGCGGCAAGCAGCTGAAGGTCGTCAGCGAGTTCACAGCGCTCATCGCGGAGTCTGCCGGCGACCCGACCTTGGGAGACCGCACGTGGGTTCTCCTGACTGAAGCCCAGCCAGGAGGATGGGGACTTGCCGGACACGCCAATACGAACGACGAACTTATTGCAGCGGCGCGCGCTCAGATTGCCGAGCTGCAATCGAAGAAGCCGACCGAATAGCCCTATGTGCCATAACGGAGTTGTCAACAACGGCTGACCGAGATGAACGTCTCGTGACTCATGAGAGAACCTTGAGAAAAGGTCGGCAACGTAATCTGGGGCTTTAAGGCCCTAATGTGCCCGCAAATGAACGTTCTCTGTATTTTAGGTGAACGTAAGGTAAACTTTCTCCCATGGAGACTGCACTGCACCGGGCTCAGGGCTGGTACCGGGACCCCTTCGGAAATCACCAGGACCGCTATTTCTCGGTGGGCACCCCGACCGAACTCGTCCGCGACCAAACGGTGGAATCGTATGACCCGCCGCCGCCAGGCCAATGGGTCGCCCTGCCTGTGGCCCCAGCGGCCATTGCCCCAACTGCCCAGTGGGTCGACAACATGCGGCGGGCGGATGACCTCCAACGAACCCCCGCACACGACGTCTTTCGAAAGGTGATCGACACGCTAAGCCGCTGCGTCGGATCCGACTGATCTTAGATCGAGCCTTTCCCGGTTCGTCAATGCCAGTTCCCAAGATAAAACCCACGCACTGAGCGGCGCCGCAGGTGGCTATTGAGAGACGTGGATGATGTTTCTCGTAGCGGCCGAATCGGGTCGATCGCTACTCCCACCTCCTCTGACTGGTTTACTCGGCGCCCCGTTGGTCGGCCCACACCGCGGTGTTCGGAGCAGCCGGACGAGCAGTTCCCGTTGAGAATGATTGTGTCAAGGTGTTCTTGACACGAGGGCCATTCGTCAAGGTAATCTTGACAGATGACCGACGAAGAAAATCAACCAAATTTTCCCCGCAAGGTGCCCACGTCAATGACTGCAAGCTGGGAGGCGGCGACAACTGACCCCGATCCGCTTGCTGCGCTCGCCGCCTCGCGTGCCCTCGTCGGTTTGCTTTCGACCTGGGAGTCCGAACTTGTCGGCGAAGCTGTGGCCACTGGCGCGACGTGGGAGGTCATCGGTGGAACTGTCGGTGTGAGCCGACAGGCCGCATGGGAGCGTTTCCATGCGGATGTGCACGAGTTTCGGCGTCGCATAAAGAGCGAGAGTCACCAGATTCGCGACCGGCATCGCCAAGAGATGCGCGATTTCCGAAATTCCGTGAAGAAGGAAGCAAAGGGGAGGCGTGAACACTCCCGCTGAGCCAGTGTGATCCAGCAGTGCCTAAGCAAGACGCTGGCCCTAGCGAGCCGAGTGAGTCACCTTCAGTCTGCGAGTCACACCCAGTAAGTACCAACACGTCCATCACCGAAACGAAGTCTGGGACGACAATCGGCCCGAAATCTCGAACTGTGAACGAGGCCCAAACCATCGGGAATCAGGGTAAGTGAGGCCGTCAATTGGACTCACATGATTTTCGATCTATTTGAAGGTGGTGACGCACCTCCAACAGTCCTCACGGTTTCCCCTAAGAACTCTTGGAGGTGGCGGGAATCGAACAGACCCAAGCGAAATTGTGAGCGTCCAGGTCAGAGGCTGCATATGGCCTCTAACCAGGGAATGTGCACCGTCCGTCGCTCGCCGCTCTTGACCATCAATGACCGCAATGTTGTGTCTTTTTGGAGTTCTTGAGTCTTTTTTGTGTCGCGCCAGGCCCTTCAACTCGCCAGTAAACCAATCACAATCTCATTGCAAAACCACGCTGGATTCCTGGGTCCCAGTCAGTGAGTCGAGATCCCCCGAGATCTTTGCACTCGCGAGAACCGGCACTCTGTTTCTGGCTATGTCAACGGGACGGAATGTTTGGCGAAGCGGGACGGCCTATCAACCGCCGATCGCCGAGGCGGGACCTATTGGCAATTGGCGATCTACTTAGTAACCGATATCGAGACCTGTTGGGGGAGCGGCTTCTCGCAATTGTGAGCGCACCCCTTTGGTGGTTATCCCGCGCTATTTCGGCCTGAAACCCATAGTCAGCATGCCCTTGACCGTACCCTCGCGATGTGCGGCGCATGGGACAGGTGGGACTTAAGGGAGGGTCGGGTAAAGCCTCGCCGCCGGAAAGGCCCACGCTCAAACTGAGCTGAATGGAGTTGAGGGTTGCAACCAACTAGCTGAGCCGCCAATCAATCCCTGAAAGCAACGGCAATTCGAGCTGGCTTCAACCAACCCCAGTACTCCAGGTTCGACCATAATTCGAACCACCCACGGAAGTTTCCGGCCGTAGGCAATATGAGAGGAATGAGATTCCCGTGCACATTTCAGAAGTCGGGGATGGCCCAGGCAACCAGCACAGATGAGGTTCACGGGAAACGAAGGTTGATCACAAGGGGTCAATCCCGACTCCCCCCAAAATTCAAAGTGGATTTCACGGATGAGTTTTATGACGCCGACGGGCGGACGATGTCATCAGTGAATCGACTCTCCAACTTCCGAAGAATAAGGAGAACTAACGAGATGTCGAAACTCCTCCGGCCCAGTACGCTGTACTTTGGGATTTACACTGCATTGGGCCTCCCTCGACGCTTGATGTGGGCGGCTCCGGTTCATTTGCAGTTGGTGACTCGTAAGTTATGCACGAGCGACAGATCCATCGCAGGCGGGGGGGGGGGGGGACTTCATGGATCGTCATTGGCCGCCGCGGCAACGTAATTTGCCTGTCGTATTCTTCAAGGGAAATGAGACGACCGGCCTACTCAAAAGCATCAGTGTCGAGCTATCCGACTATTACAAGTCCCAGTTTTCCGAATCATCAAATTTCTTCAAGACTGATCATTGCTTCACTTTTGACGTCTCCTATTATTTGGGAAATTACGTCGTTCAATTCACAATCGAAGCGGTTGAACGATGTCTTTATCATGCTCAACGGTCTTAACGAGATTCACAACTCTCACTATGTTCACTACGACCGATTTGGTGAGGCCTTCGCTAGTCATGGCGTTGGATCAATGTTGCTGCCAACGCCTTTTCATTTGAATCGCACCCCGTATCTCACTAAGGACGACAGAGAGAGCTACGAATGAATCCGGGACGCCTCCCAGAAATGGCCCGCACTGCCAGGAACTGGCGGAATGAAGCGGCATCCCTCGAAATCACTGATGAAAAATCCAGCTGTGTTGATGCACTGTTTTGACCAAAGGAGCTCCTTTGGTCGGAGGGTTCGAATCGTAACGATTGGGTTGCTGTGGTTGAGCGCTGATGGGGCTACATGTTTATCGTAGAAGCCAGATGACAGAATGAAGGTCACTAGGATTCTGCTGTGGATTCCGATAGGCATTTTTCTGGTTGGGGTGAGCGGAATTCTGCTGTTGGTGATATCCGGTTCGGAGGCCTTTGCACTAGTTTCTGGTGTGGCTGGATTCAGCGGCGCGATCCTTACGAGCGCCATGATGATTGGCGCATATTTTGTTGTCTTAAGATCTTTGAAATCATTCAGGAAAATCAAAGAGTTGTGATGATTTACAGCTTCATACTGGCCTTTGCAGCGATAACAATCTTGTATCTCGGCTGGTCGTTCAAATATCTGGCTCGCGGAACGACGTCGGAGATGCTCGCTTTAATACTGCTGGGGGTAGCTACGGCGAGTATCTGTTTGTGGGAGCGCTCGTTTACATCAGATCAATCCACGATCCTGTGGATACTGCAAAACCATGAACTACGTACGGACCGAGGTACTTCACCGTGAATTTCGGATCCGGAGAGGTTTCGCAGCAGCTCCCAAAATTGGATGTTGGACATGGAAGCGGCCAGTGCGAGGCGCTTGTTGAATGCAATCATCCAGGCTTTGCTTGTGGCTAATTCACCCGAGCCGATAGTTCCATCGTCGGAGGCTCAGGCAAAGCGAATTGCGTACCTAAGGCACGAAGCCTCGAAATATCAAAGACTGCGTTACGGTTCGTGGGAAGTTGGGTGGTTGTAGGAGTTGCGGTTGGGATTTATACAAGCAGCTTTCTTTTAGGAGGCTTGGCGTTTGCCGTGTGGACGGCTGCTTCTCTTCCGGTCTATATGGTCTGGGGTTTATGGAAGATCAGGAAAACAAAAGCCATACGCGCGGAATTAAGTGGAACTCCAGAGGCAATGTAACGTAAAGCCAGATTAGGAGTCTTATACACAGCTCATTTTGTTCCTGTGTCTTTTTCGTGTCTTCTGGCGTGAAAGAGGCCGCTGATCAGAGTAAAAACCCTGGTCAGCGGCCTGTATCGGAGTGGAGGTGGCGGGAATCGAACCCGCGTCCTTCAAGCATCTCAATGGGCCTTCTCCGAGCGCAGCCGATCAGAAGATTGTCGGGAGCGCGCCGCTCATCGGCACCTGCGCCGCTCCGTAGCCGACTTAGTTGTCCCTGATGATCAGCCGGTACGACCATTAGGTAAGCCCTACTAGATGACGCCCGGTATCCGGCCCGTAGGGCTGAGACCGGCTGGACGTCGCTACTTTTTAGGCAGCGAGCGCGAGCTGAGGCTCGGCGTTTATTTTTGTTTCCGGCTCTTTAACGTGGCTCCGGAGACCACGGCTCGCTTCTCCCACATCAACGACCTAAGTCGAAACCGTTCACCCCCTGGACCTTTTCCGGTCGCCACGATGACGACAGAACCATTGTACAGCCCTCGATCTTCGGGTGTTTCAGCTGCTTTAGGCGACGATGAGCCGCAGGGCTCCCTCGTAACTCGTCATACTGCGATGGAGTCCGTAAAGGTCATCCCATCGACCAGAGGTCAGATCGGCGCCAAGGGTTGCGACGATTCGATCTTCCACGCCTGGATCGAGGAAGCTCCAGGCCGATTGCGCTCTGCGGACGTGCGGATCCAAAAATGCTTCTGGGCGTGAAAAATACGCTTCGGTGAAGCCGTCAACGCAGTCGGATGCGATTGGGACAGTGGCTACTTCGCCCGATCCAAGTATGTCGAAAATTGCAGCAATCGACGGGTAGCGACGTGCTTCAACAGCGCAGAGTTCAGGGTGTGC
>CAWDLP010000003.1:0-29646 GCA_963803215.1 uncultured Acidimicrobiaceae bacterium | reverse complement strand
GGACAGCAGTCCCGCGTCGTGGCCGCTGAGATCGCCGTCTCGAAGGCCGGCCTCACGAGCAAAAGGGGGAGCCTCGGCCAGTGACGCCTTCTTCCCCTTTCCCGACGGTCTCCAGGTCCTGGCTGATGCCGGCGTGACGGCCATCGTCCAACCCGGTGGATCGGTGCGCGACGGTGAAGTCATTGAAGCGGCTGACGCGGCCGGGGTGGCTATGGTCACCACCGGTGAGCGACACTTCCGCCACTAATGCAGATCCCAGATCGGAGCACACGAACGTGACGGCGACTCTTCTCGACGGCGAGGCTTTGGCGGCTCGGGTCCGAGCTGAAGTAGCCGATCGCGTCGCCCGTCTTAAGTCTGAAGGCATCACCGTTGGTTTGGGCACCGTCTTGGTGGGGGAGGACGGCCCGAGCGCGCGCTATGTCGCCATGAAACATCAGGACTGTGAGGAAGTTGGCATCAACTCGGTCCACTACGAACTACCAAGCACGGCGAGCCAAGAAGAGATCGAAGAAGTCGTCGGCCAAGCTCAACGCGGATGACGCGAGTCAACGCCTACCTGGTCCAACTTCCACTGCCCGACGGCATTGACGAAGAGCGGGTTCTCCTGGCCGTTGACCCGGCCAAAGACGTCGACGGTCTTCATCCAGTCAACCTGGGAAAACTGGTCATGGGTGCGCCGGGACCCTTACCGTGCACTCCCGCTGGCATCGTCGATCTCCTGCACGCCAACGACGTGCCGGTTGAAGGACGCCACGTCGTGATCATTGGCCGAGGTCTTACGATTGGCCGCCCGCTCTCACTCCTTTTGGCCATGAAGCGCCCCGGATGCAATGCCGCCGTCACCGTGGTGCATACCGGCGTTGACGACATGGCCTCGTTGGTGCGCCAAGGGGACGTGGTCGTGGCCGCAGCGGGCCGGGCCGGGTCTGGTCACCGCTGACATGATCAAGCCAGGAGCCGCCGTAGTCGGAGCCGGAACGAGTTGGGCCGGCAAAAAACTGCTTTCTGATGTTGCTGACGATGTAGCCGACGTGGCGGGATGGATCACGCCTCGACTAGGAGGTGTGGGTCCCATGACAAGAGCCATGTTGTTGCGAAACGCGGTACGTGCGGCCGAGCGTGCCCAATGAGCCCGAGCTACGAACGCGAGTATTCCGAGCGTCCATGGGGCAACTACACCGTGCTCGATGATGCCGAAAGCGACCACAAGGTCAAGCGTCTTGTGGTCAAGCCCGGAAAGCGCTTGAGCTACCAACGCCACGCCCAGCGGGCGGAGCACTGGTTCATCGTGGCCGGCAGCGCCCGGGTCACCCTCGACGGCAAGACCATCGATCTTGGACCGGACCAGGCCATCGATATACCGAGGGGATCAGCCCATCGCGTCGAGAACGTGGGAAACGATGACGTCGTCTTGATAGAGGTGCAGTACGGCGATTACTTCGGCGAAGACGACATCGTGCGCCTCGAAGACGACTTCGGACGGGTCGAACAGTCCACGTCATGACAAAAGATCGACCAACTTCTCGCCGCTGGTCCGACGTATTCATTCGAGTTCTTTCCGCCCAAGAGTGACGAGGAGCTGGCCACCTTGGCCAAGACGCTGCACGAGCTCCAACCACTCGATCCGTCTTTTGTGTCGGTTACCTATCGAGGCGGCGCCGAATCGCGCCAGCGCACCGTCGATCTGGTGTCGAGCATGCTGCATACAACCTCGCTCACTCCAATGGCCCATCTGATCTGTGTGGCCCACTCTCGGTTGGAGCTGGCTGAAATCCTGGTCACGCTTCGTCAAGCCGGTGTCGAAAACCTCATGGCCCTTGGTGGTGACCCACCCACCCACCAGGCCGCTGGCGTCGGCGAGCTTTCCCACGCCTTCGAACTGGTCGAGTTGGCCCGGGCTATTGGCGGATTCTCGATCGGGGTGGCCGCCCACCCGGCCGGCCATCCAGCTTCGATGGACATGAAGAGTGACCGCGACTTCTTGGCCGCCAAGTTGGAGTTGGCCGATTTCGCCGTCACGCAATTCTTTTTTGACCATGGCCAGTACGACACGCTGCGAGACGACCTGGCGTGCCGCGGGTGGACAAACCGGTTCTTCCCGGCATCATGCCGATTACGTCGCTCAGTTCAATACCCCGCATGACGACCATGGGTGCACCGGTGCCGGATTGGGGCGTGGCCCGATTGACCAAGGCATCAGAGATCGGTGGTGACGACGCCGTGCGGGCGGAAGGTATCGCCATGGCAACCGAACTCTCCCGTGCTGTCCTCGATGCCGGGGCGCCTGGTCTCCACTTCTACACGCTCAACCGATCAAGTGCGACCCGTGAGATCTATCGAGCACTCGGTCTTGGCCGACCGACAGCGCGGCACTTTAAGACTCCGCTTCGAAGGAAACGCCATCTGCCTTGAGTACACCAAGGGGCTGGTGGGCAATCGCTTCGTGCCCTCAGGTGTGAAGGCCGATAACCCAGGCCGAGATACCGACTGCGATGAAGAAGAGGATCAGAAAGATCATGAGCGGAATTCGGGTGTCGAACTCCTTCTCGTCTTCGAGCTCATCTTCTCTAGGTGCGCCATGTTGGGGTCCCGAAGCCACGGGCTTACCAGGCGCTGACGCCTCGGGGTTCCAGGGCACGCTCCCGATTACCGGTGCAGTTGGTTGGGCTGTTGCCACTCGGTTTGGATGAGTCTCAGGTGGATACCACTTGAGGTCCGAGGCTTGCCACCAGTCCTGGCCTTGCGAGGTGTCGCTCATGGGGCTCCTCTCCTCTTCCGATTCGGCATGTTATGCCAAGCAATGGCCTATCTCCATCGTGGTCATTGGGCAAGGCGAGAGGACATGAGCTTCGGCCGGGACGGTGCAATCCGTCGTTACTAGATGGCGGATTTGGCCCCATCGACGGCATTGGGCCAGGTACCAGCGCCACTTACGGTGATCAACGAAGGCGGGTCAATAGTCCAACTTTTTGCCGTCACTCTTTCGAATCCAGACCCCAAGAGACTGCCGATGATCTTGTTTGGGGGAGTCGTCGCTTCGACGGTAACGATGGTTCGGCCTGGCCAAGGAGGTTCTTCGGGCGTGCTCTGACGTTCAAGCAGGTCGACACTGTGACGAACCTTCACCTGATCGCTGCCGATACTGGCACCTCACGAGTCCCAGACCTGTTGCGGCGACTACGACCTTGGTGAAGTCCTTTCGTCAACTGCAGTCCCTAGTCGGCGAGTGGGGCACCCCCCCCAATGGGAGATGCAGGGTCGATTAGAGGCTGGCGGCGATGCTGGTTATGGGCGCATTGAGCCTGGTACCGGTAAGCGAACCCCGGAACGGGGCCGAACCGAATGCGAAGACTCCACCGTCAGACGCTGCGAGCCAGTATCCGGATTCGGTCCCGTCCCCCGCGATGCCAACGACCGGCTCGTTCAACGGGACACCCGCCATTGAACCTTCGAACGTCGCATCACCGAACGCGAAGACCCCGCCATCGGCACCAACGAGCCAGTAGCCTTTGCCATCCGGCGTAGAAGCAATTGCTACCACCGGAGCATTGAGAGGCTTCCCACCCATCGAGCCTTCGAACGGTGCATCGCCAAATGCAAACACCCCGCCGTCTGAAGCCACCATCCAATAGCCGTGGCCATCGGGCGTCGAGGCAATCCCGACCATCGTTCCAGCAAATGGTTCTCCCGCCATCGAGCCATAGGACATCGGGTATGCAGATAGATCCGGTCCAAGAGGCGTGTAAATATTTCCACCGGCATCGATAATCAAGACGCCAGACTGGTGATTGGGTACCCCTGCAATCCGCCAGGGACGATTGCTCGACTGTGGAGTGGGCTGTGGATTTCCGTCGTCCGAAAGAAGGACAGACGTATCGGCAGCTGATCCATCAGCGCCGGTCGCCTGGAGGTACTGGTCGACGCCTGTCCCGGACAAGGTTCCCAGCATCCAATAGCCCTGACCGGTGGTCCAATGACCCGTTGGCCAAGAGGCGATGGCACATCCTTGACCACATTGCTGGGGAAACGCTGTGGACCCGAAGAATGGCGCGCCAAAGGCAAAAACTCCGCCGTCGTCGGCCCCAAGCCAGTATCCAGGTGGACTCGCGGCGCCGGCGGCAGAGCCGCCCTGGAAGCTCACGATCAAGACAAGTAGCGATCCGAATACGGCTATGGCCCGTGCCTTCAGAGATCTCAAGTGCCCGCCGAACGTATGCATCTCATTGAAGCTAGTGACGGATCGTCATGTCTGCGTTCCGTCCACCCTAGGTGGCCCTAGGTACCTGGCCCCATTTGACGGGCATTGACGCCCCGAGATTCGAACCCGAAACCCGGGGGAGTTCGGTTCGCCCTGTTGCGAGGCGCGGATTAGCCTCAGTTCATGGCATCAAAGACCCCCATCGATGTGACCGTGACCGGCGCTGCCGGTCAGATTGGTTACTCACTCCTCTTTCGAATTGCGTCAGGACAGCTGTTCGGTCCGGACCAACCAGTCGTCTTGCGTCTCCTAGAGATTGAGCCCGCGCTGAAAGCCCTCGACGGCGTAGTCATGGAGCTTGATGACTGCGCCTTCCCCCTTCTGAGCGACATTGTGGCCACATCGGATCTGAAGACCGCCTTCGACGGAACGTCGTGGGCTCTGTTGGTCGGTTCCGTGCCCCGCAAGGCCGGGATGGAGCGCAGCGAACTGCTGAGCGTCAATGGCGGGATCTTTAAGCCTCAGGGTCGAGCCATTGCCGAGAACGCGGCCAGCGATGTGCGCGTCCTCGTCGTCGGCAATCCCTGCAACACGAACTGCCTCATCGCACGTTCCAATGCCCCCGAGGTGCCAGCCGATCGTTGGTTCGCTATGACTCGTTTGGACGAGAACCGGGCCAAGTCGCAGCTGGCACAAAAGGCTGGCGTTCCAGTGTCGTCGGTGACCAATCTTGCCATCTGGGGCAACCATTCGGCCACCCAGTTCCCTGACTTTGCCAACGCCAAGATTGATGGCAAGTCCACCACCGATGTGATCGACGACAGGGCATGGCTGGAGGGTGATTTCATTACAACCGTGCAAAAGCGCGGGGCGGCCATTATTGAAGCCAGGGGCCTGTCATCTGCCGCCTCAGCCGCCAACGCCGCGGTTGACACGGTCGTAGGCCTCACGACCGCTACCGCGGCCGGGGACTCGGTCTCGGTGGCAGTGTGCAGCGAGGGTCAGTACGGGGCGCCCGAGGGGCTGCAGTTCGGCTATCCCGTTGTTGCTGACGGTCAAGGCGGTTGGTCGGTGGCAGACGGTTTCGAGCACGACGCCTTCGCGCTGGATCGCATCAAGATCACGACCGATGAACTTTTGGGTGAACGCGACGACGTGAAGGGTCTGGGCCTCATCAGCTAGAGGCGACGAGGCGTCTCCTCGAGCCCTGTTCAGGCCGGAGGGAAGCTGCATGTAATCCAATATCGGCGCAGCCTCTTGTGGCGAGGCGTCTCGATGACCGATTCCAAGGTGCCCCCACAGGCTTCGATCACACCAGCCGAACCAAGGTTCTTGTCATCACAGGTGAGGAGGGCTTCTTCAACTCCCACACCTCGTGCGATGTCGAGGCTTTGCTTGAGCATCTCGGTGGCGTAGCCCAGACGTCGTTGCCCCGGCACGACGCCGAACCCAATGTGGCCGCCTTCACGAGCAAGGAAATCGTTGAGGCTGTGGCGAATCGAGGTGCGCCCGACGATGGAGCCTTCGACTTCGGCGACACGGAACGTAGCCGGCACTTCATCGTGAGCCAGCTTCTGACCCTTTTCGATGTCGTCGAGACGGTCCAGATACGTCGTCCATGGCATGTCCTGGCGGTAACCAAGCGCAAAGGTGAAGGCATCTGCCGCAAGCAGTTTCTGCGCGGCCAGGCATACTTCTTCGTCCTGGTCAGTCAGTCGACGAAGACGAAGAGACGCCACTCGATAACCAAAGAATCGGAACGGTCAGATCATCAACGCAAGGCTGGTGCTGGAACCTCAAACCCAGCCCGTTGTAGAAAGGCAATCTTGGCTGAAAGGGCGTTCTGCCACTCTCCCATGTCCTTGTCGAAGATGATCCGATTGCCTTCTTCACAAGCGTGCTCAAGATCATCGAAGGCGGAGTCTTCGGCATCGAGCAGTTCTCGGTACTTGAGCAAGAAATGATCGTCCAGCGGTTGGGGCATGGGCCCTCCCCTTTCACGACCCGCCCGTTGCGGGCCGATTGGAACGAGACTATCGCCGTCGTTGAAGATCTGCCCTGGCGGCCAACCAAAGGCGCGGCAAATCCGAGTTTCCCCTACTCGCAAGGCATTGACCATCAGTGACCCGGGGGTGGATCGCTGCCCGTTCGGCTGGTTGTGATCAATAAGTTGTGGCGGCTTGGAACGAGTCCAAGCGGGAGGATGCCGCGGCCAATACGGCCTGGCTGGCCACCAACACGGCCAAATCGCCTCTGACTCGGATGCGACCTCGCCCCAAAGCTTCGGCAGGCTGTAACGAGCCCTGGGCCAGGGCGGCCGCATCGTCGTAGGAGAGGGACAGGGTGACATTGGACGTCGTCTCTGTGTCCTCGCTGAGGGCAAGCGACACCGAACCGCCATCAACGCAAAGCACGGTCCGGACGTCACCTCGGTCAGGCACATCGCGCACGATTTGGACGACTGAGAACGGACCCGATGACGCCGTTAGCGAACTCCGGGTGGCTTCAGCCACCTCTTGCGTGAGGTCGACACCATCCAACGCGGCATTAAACCCCATGACCCACTCGTCGGTCAGGAAACGGGCCATAAACGTGAACGGCGTGCTGCGCCCGTACTAGGCCGTGGGAGTTGCGGTGTCGTCAGGTGCTGCTGTATCCGATGCTGACGCGTCGTTCGATTCGATCGCATCTATCGGTGCGCTCTCGGCAACGGCAACGGCGGAGGTCTCGTTCGCCACCGAGGGGGAAAGATCGGCCTGCTCCTCGGTCTCAGTGGCCACCGAGCTCGCCGTTGCTTCCGCCGCCGTGAACTTTCTGCGTCCGAGAATCTTTCGACCGAGCCATGCCACCGGGTCGTAGGAGGCGTCAACCACGCGCTCTTTCATCGGGATGATGGCGTTGTCGGTGATCTTGATGTGCTCAGGGCAAACCTCAGTGCAGCACTTGGTGATGTTGCACATGCCGAGTCCGGCACTTTCGTGAGCCAGTTCGCGACGGTCGTTGGTGTCGAGTGGGTGCATCTCGAGCTCAGCGAAGCGAATGAAGAAACGAGGTCCGGCGTAGTTGGTCTTGTTCTCGTCGTGGTCACGGATGACGTGGCAGACGTCTTGGCACATGAAGCACTCGATGCACTTGCGGAACTCCTGGCCCCGCTCCACGTCGATCTGCTGCATGCGGTAGCCACCTTCGGGCTCCGGACCAGGCTTGAAGGCCGGTACTTCCTTGGCCTTCTCGTAGTTGAAGGAGACGTCAGTGACCAGGTCCCGAATGATGGGGAAGGTCTTCATGGGGGCGACCACCACGGTCTCGCCCTCAGGCAGCTGATCCATGCGCGTCATGCACATGAGACGGGGCTTGCCATTGATCTCGGCCGAGCACGAGCCGCACTTGCCGGCCTTGCAGTTCCAGCGACAGGCCAAGTCGGGTGCCTCCGTGGCCTGGATGCGGTGAATGACATCGAGGACAACTTCCCCCTCGACCTGGGGCAGTTCGTAGTCGGTGAACTCGCCCCCTTCGGGGTCGCCCCGCCATACGCTCATCGTGACGTCAGCCATCAGTGTGCCTCCTCAAAAAGTTCTTGAAGCTCGGGTGGCATGATCAAAAGCGGTTCCGGGTTGACGCTGATCTCGCCGTTCATACCGCGGTTCTCGCCTTGGCGCTGCACCAGGTTGATCTTGCCGAACTCAGGATCGGGCTTGGGGTAGTCCTCACGGGTGTGCCCACCACGTGACTCTCTGCGACCGAGCGCCCCTTGGGCCGCCGCCGTCGACACCGTGAGCATTGAGGGCAGGTCGGTGGCCAGGTTCCAGCCCGGGTTGTAGGCCACGCCGCCCTTGACCTGGATGTTGTCGACTCGAGCCCGCAGTTCCACCAGCTTGTCGAGCGCTTCTTCCAATTCAGGACCGGTCCGAATGATGCCGACCAACGACTGCATCGTGTCTTGCAGATCGTGGTGGACGTCGTAGGGGTTCTCGCCGCCCTCGCGGGTGAAGGGCTCAAGTGCTTCGTTGACCGCTTCGTCGATGACAGCCCGAGAGACATTGACGTCACCTTCGTAGGCTTCGGCGAACTCCGAGGCCCCAATGCCGGCCCGGCGCCCGAAGACCAAGAGGTCAGAGAGCGAGTTCCCACCCAAACGATTGGAGCCATGCATGCCCCCTGCCACTTCGCCGGCGGCGAAGAGGCCCGGGACGGTGGCGGCGGCCGAGTCAGCGTCGACCCGAATGCCACCCATGATGTAGTGGCAGGTCGGTCCGACTTCCATGGCCTCGGCCGTGATGTCCACCCCGGCCAGCTCCATGAACTGGTGGTACATCGAAGGCAGGCGCTTTCTGATGACCTCGGCTGGTCGACGGGTGGCGATATCCAAGTAGACGCCGCCGTGTGGTGTGCCACGCCCGGCCTTCACCTCAGAGTTAATGGAGCGAGCCACCTCGTCTCGAGGCAGCAGTTCTGGTGGACGTCGACCGGCGGCGTGGTCGTCATACCAACGGTCGGCTTCCTCTTCGGAGTCGGCCGTCTCGGCTCGGAACATGTCGGCCACGTAGTCGAACATGAAGCGCTTGCCCTCGGAGTTACGAAGCACCCCACCGTCGCCGCGCACGCCTTCGGTGACCAGGATGCCTCGGACCGAGAGGGGCCAGACCATGCCGGTCGGGTGGAACTGGATGCACTCCATGTCGATGAGGTCCGCCCCCGACCACAGCGCCATGGCGTGACCGTCACCGGTCGACTCCCAGCTGTTGGAGGTGTACTTCCAGGACTTACCGACCGAACCAGTGGCCAGCACGACGGCCTTGGCCTTGAAGACCACGAACTCACCGCTGGCTCGCCAGTAGCCGACGGCCCCGGCCACCTGGCCATTGTCGTCGTTCAGCAGGCGCAGAACCTTGCACTCCATGAAGACGTCGATGCCCATGGAGACGGCCTTTTGCTGCAGGGTGCGAATCAGCTCAAGACCGGTCCGGTCACCGACGTGGGCCAGGCGGGCGAAGCGGTGGCCACCGAAGTCACGCTGGAGGATCCTGCCGTCGGGCGTGCGGTCAAAGAGCGCACCCCAGGCTTCGAGTTCGTGCACCCGGTCGGGCGCTTCTTGGGCGTGGAGCTGGGCCATGCGCCAGTTGTTGAGCATCTTGCCGCCACGCATGGTGTCGCGGAAGTGGACCTTCCAGTTGTCCTCGGGGTAGACGTTGCCCATGGCGGCCGCGACGCCGCCTTCGGCCATCACCGTGTGCGCTTTGCCCAACAGGGACTTGCAGACCAGGGCGGTGCGAAGACCTCGCTCTTGCGCCTCGATGGCGGCTCGTAGCCCTGCACCCCCGGCACCGATGATGATGACGTCGTATTCGTGGGTTTCGTAGTCGGCCATGGTGCTCTTGTTTGTTCCTCTCGAGATCAGCGTGTTGTTCGGCGCGTCGTGGTGGGGCCGAGGCTCAGAAGAGCTGGGGTCGGTGATTGTGCCTGAGGCCACGAGGCGGACATAGAGATCGGCAGAGGGCCACGCCGAAGAGGCTGATCCAGGCGAACTGCATGTGGCGGCCGTTGAGCGGGGTCACGAACTTCCACAGCTTGTAGCGCACCGGGTGCTTGGAGAACGAGCGCACCTGGCCCCCGCAGAAGTGACGACAGGCGTGGCAGCTCAAGCTGTAGAGCCACAAGAAGGCGGCGTTGCAACAGAGCACCACGGTGCCGAGCGTGACACCCACCCAACCAATGCCGGGCTGGTGGAAGGACTGGATGGCGTCCCAGGTCAACATGGCGTTAAAGATGAGCAGGATCCAGAAGAAGTAGCGGTGGACGTTCTGCAAGATGAGCGGAAAACGGCTCTCACCCGAGTAGCCCTTCAGTGGGCGTCGGCCACAGCACAGGCCGGGGGCGACCACCAAAAGGACCGGTAGTAGGCCTTGCGGTAGTAGTAGCAGGTGAGGCGGAATCCAAGGGGAAGATGAGAATCAGTAAGGCCGGGGAGATATGCCACCAGGTGATGACCCAAGAGGGGTGGCTTCCGGCCACGCAACTGGCGGTCAGACAGGGGGAGTAGAAGGGCGAGATCAGGTTGCGGTGCATGTCCGCACCGACGTAGTAGTTCTTGTTCACGAAGGCGGCCCAGGTGGCGTAGACCACGAACGCCATGAGAATTGTGACAGTGACAACGGGCTGTACCCACCAGTTGTCCTTGCGCAAAGTGGGCTTGTCCGGACCACCACGGGCGCCACTGATGGCAACCGGGGTCGTGGTTGGGTCTTCGACCGTCGTCACACCGTCCTCCTTCCCCGTGCCCGCCGGGCCGGGGGCTGTTGGGGCAAGCCGTCCCTGTCGTCTGAGGCCACGCGCCGAGCCACAGGCTGGGAGCGGGCCAGGTCATCATTCCAGACTGGGACCATGTCGTGAAACACCACCAGGTCGAAGCGTAATTCCAATGGGGGTCCCAGCCTCAATTCTGAATCCTGAGGGGTCAGAGCACTATCGTTTTGCTGGTCGACTTGGCCCAAGGAGGTCCCCGGTGTTGGAGATGCGCCCTAACTGCGAGTGCTGTGACTGTGACTTGCCCAACGGCGATCCCGACGCTCGTATCTGCACGTTTGAGTGCACGTTCTGCGCCGCCTGTGTCGACTCACACTTCGCGGGCCGGTGTCCCAACTGTGGGGGCAACCGGTCACCCGTCCGACCGGCCCGAGTACTCCCTTGAGGCCTACCCCTGGCCACCGAACGGGTTGTGGGCGAGCACCGGGCTGCACCGTCGGACTAGTCCAACGAGCCCGGTGACCGGGTCATGGAATGACCGCTAAGTGCCTCGGGCGACCTGGGGCCGGGCGCAGCACGACGCAATCGCGGTCCGACATAGGCTCGGGCCATGTCTTCTGCACCCGCATCTTCTTCGCCAACCTCGCCCGCCGCCCACCTCCCGCCCCGCCCTCCGGCCGACCTGGCTCGCACCATCGGGGATCTGCGCGCCTCGGGCTGGACGTCGGTCTCGGTCCGAGAAGAACTCCGTCGCAACGCCTCCGCCCTGATTGCGGCCGGCGAGCCCTTGATCAAGGGCGTCCTCGGTTTTGAAGACACCGTCTCCCCGCAGCTGGAGAACGCCCTGTTGGCCGGGCACGACATCATCTTGTTGGGTGAGCGCGGCCAGGCCAAGACCAGGCTCATCCGATCCTTGGTCGGTCTCTTGGACGAGTGGATGCCGGTGGTGGCCGGATCCGAGATCAACGACAACCCCTTTGCCCCGGTCTCGCGTCAAGCGATTATCCGAGTGGCCGAAGAGGGCGACGACACCCCGATCGAGTGGGTGCATCGTTCCGACCGCTACGGGGAAAAGTTGGCCACCCCCGACACGTCCATCGCGGACCTCATTGGCGAGCTCGACCCCATCAAGATCGCCGAAGGTCGGTACCTGTCCGACGAACTGGCCCTGCACTACGGGCTCATTCCCCGAGTCAACCGCGGCATCTTCGCCATCAACGAGCTCCCCGACCTGGCCGAGCGCATCCAAGTCGGTCTGCTGAACGTGTTGGAAGAGCGCGACGTGCAGATTCGGGGCCACCGCATCCGCCTCGCCCTCGACATCGTCTTGGTGGCCACGGCCAACCCGGAGGACTACACCAACCGGGGCCGGATCATCACCCCATTGAAAGACCGCTTCGGCGCACAGATCCGCACCCACTACCCGCCCGACGCTGCCACCGAGGTGGCCATCATGGAGTCGGAAGCGGCCCTGCCCGACGCCGGACTTCCGGTGACCGTGCCCGAGTACTTAAAAGAGGTGGTGGCCGAGATCAGCCAGCTGGCTCGGACCAGTCCACACTTGAACCAGCGCAGCGGCGTCTCTGTCCGGCTCACCATTGCCAACTACGAGACCTTGGTGGCCAACGCCCAGCGCCGAGCATTACGCAACGGTGAGCCAGTCATTGTGCCCAGAGTCAGTGACTTCACGGCCCTGGTCGCCTCGACCCAGGGCAAGATCGAAGTGGAAGCGTTGGAAGAGGGCCGCGAAGCCGACGTGGTGGCCGACCTGATCTCGGCCGCGGTCCTTACCGTCTTTCGGCGACGGGTCACCTTGGCCGAACCGGGCGAGGTCATTGCAGCCTTTGACGATCAAGACGTGGTGCACGCGGGCGACGACCTACCGGCCTCTGACTATCTGACCGTGTTCGCTGACATGCCGGCCCTGGAGCCGCCCTCCCGTGCTCTGGCGGGCCCGGAGGCTCCGAGTCCCCCGCCGAACTGGCCAGTGCGCTCGAGTTCTTATTGGAGGGCCTGCACCTGACCAAGCGCCTGAACAAGGACGCTTCAGGCGCCCGTGCGCTCTACCGGAGCAGGAAGTAGCAACTATCCGGTGACCGCTCGCTACGACTACTCGGCCTGGGACGGCAGCCAGGAGTTCATTGGCCTCGATCTCGACGACCTCTTGGCCGGGCTGACCGACGACCTGCTCTCGGGTGGGGACTTGGACGACGCCCTGCGCCGTCTTATGAGGTCAGGCATGCGTACGCCCGATGGCGAGCGCATCGAAGGTCTGCGCGAGATGCTGGAGCGTCTGCGCGAGCGCCGGGCCGAACTGTTGGAAGAGGGTGACCCCGACGGTCGTATGGCGGCGTTGTCTGAGGCTCTCGACGAGATCGTGGCCGAAGAGCGAGACGCCATCGATCAGTTGGAACAAGACGCCCAGGACTCGGGCGACGAGCGACGGCGAGAGGTCACCGAAGAGGTGGCCACGGAACGTCGCATGGCGTTGGATCTCCAAGCCGACGACCCGGCCGGTCGAGTGCGCGATCTGCAGAGCTACGACTTCGTCTCTTCTGAAGCACGCCAGAAGTTTGAAGAGTTAGTGGAGCAGCTGCGCCAAGAGATCGCTGACACCTTCTTCGAAGGAGCCTCTGAGACATTGGGTCAGATGACGCCCGAGCAGATGGCTCGGATGCGCGACTCCTACGACGCCCTCAACAAGATGATCGAACAGCGCGATCGAGGTGAGCCGCTCGACCCGAGTTTCGAACAGTTCATGGAGAACCTACGGCGACATGTTCCCGGGCGACCCCAAGAACTTGGACGAGTTGTTGGAGCAGTTGGCCGAGCGCATGGCGGCAGCCCAAGCCATGTGGAACTCGCTCTCACCGCAGCAACAGGCCCAGCTTCGATCACTGACCGACACGTTGTTAGAAGACATGGACCTGCGTTGGCAGGTCGAACGGTTGGCCGGGAACCTGCAGCGAGCCTTCCCGGACAAGGGTTGGGAGAACTCCCACAACTTCAACGGCGAAGGTCCGATGAGTCTCAGTCAAGCCACCGATCTGTCTTCGCAGCTCAACCAACTCGACCGCATGGAAGACGTGCTGCAGTCGGCCTCATCACCGGCGGCTTTAAGCGAGATCGACCTGGAACAGGTGCAACAGCATCTCGGCGAGGATGCGGCGCGTTCGCTCGACCGCCTGGCCAAGCTGACCAAGACATTGGCCGATGCCGGTCTCATTGAAAACAAAGGCGGACGCACCGAGCTCACGGCCCAAGGCGTGCGACGTCTGGGACAAAAGGCGCTGCAGGACCTCTTCAGCCAGGTCAACAAGGATCGAATCGGTGATCACAAGGCCACGTGGTCGGGTACCGGTCACGACCGAGA
This sequence comes from uncultured Acidimicrobiaceae bacterium, assembly GCA_963803215.1. Taxonomy (GTDB): domain Bacteria; phylum Actinomycetota; class Acidimicrobiia; order Acidimicrobiales; family RAAP-2; genus CAWDLP01. The sequence goes on along the minus strand of CAWDLP010000003.1, from coordinate 15,829 downwards.
AGAGACGACCAAGCCTTATGAGTTTGGCGATCCTCTCAACCTTCACCTCTCGGCCACCGTCAACAACGCCGTCCGGAGGGGTGGTTCAGGGGTGCCGGTGCGGCTCTCGCACGAGGACTTCGAAGTGGTTGAAACCGAAGCGCTGACCAGATCGGCGACCGTCTTAGCCGTCGACCTCTCCATGTCGATGCCCATGCGCGACAACTTCGTGCCGGCCAAGCGCATGGCCATGGCTCTCCAGACGCTCATTTCCAGCCGGTTCCCACGGGACTATCTGGGCATCGTGGGCTTCTCAGAGGTCGCTCGCGAGATCAAAGCCGAAGAGCTGCCCACCGCCATGTGGGACTACGTCTACGGCACCAACCTGCAACACGCCCTGGTCTTGGCCCGGCGCATGTTGGCCCACGAGCACGGCACCAAGCAGATCATCGTGGTCACTGACGGTGAGCCCACGGCCCACATCGAGCCCGACGGTGACGTCTTCTTCAACTACCCCCCGCTGCCTGAAACCCTGAAAAAGACGCTGGCTGAAGTGGTGCGCTGCACCAGAGCCGGCATCACGATCAACTGTTTTGCCCTCGATTTAGAGCGCACGCACTACCCGTTTGTCGAGCAGATCGCTCGGGTCAACGGGGGACGGACCTTCTACACAACGCCTGATGCGTTGGGTGGCTACGTGCTGGTGGACTTCCTCCAGCACCGCCGCGTCATGCGCCCGGCGGGCTAGTTCGCTCACTCGAAATCCCCGAAATCTGCGCGAGGTGCGGTATTTGCCGCCGTATCGTCCCACGATTTTGGGAACCCAACCTCGCCCATTGTGCCTGGTGAGAGGGGTGAAACAGTAGTTATTGCACTGGCCTGCCCATAACTTCCTCTTGCACGATTGCAGGCAATAGTGGAAGATAACAACGTTGTAACTACACCAGTGCCACATAGGTGGCGAGGGAGGGCACTCCGGTGGACATAGTTTCGCTTTTGTACGGTCGCCAGGAAAAGAGCTGGCAGGCGCAGGCCAACTGCATGGGTGTTGACCCCGACCTCTTCTTTCCTGAACGCGGGGCATCGACCCGAGAGGCCAAAGAGGTCTGCCGAGGCTGCGTCGTCCGCGAGGACTGCTTGGAGTACGCCTTGGCCAACGGCGAGAAGTTCGGCATCTGGGGCGGCTTGAGCGAGCGAGAACGCCGCCGACTACGCCGCCAACGCGCCTTACAGCGCCGTGCCGCCATGGTCACGGCCTCCTAGAGCTCAGTTCGAGCGAGCGACTTCGAAGCGGTTTTCGACTGTCGCCTTCGCACTCAGCCCGAGTTCGGGCCAGCGAGTCTCGGGGATCCGGTTCAGCACCGCCTCGGGTAAGAGCCCGACCAGTTCGCCTCCATCGGCTGCACCACCCGCCGCTTCGAGTGCGACGGCAATTCGATCGAAGGCAACAGCCGGTCCGAGTTCGTAGGGCGCGATCAGATTGCAGGAAATCTGGATCCGACCGTTGAGGTCAAAAGCCAGCGTGCGGAGCTGGCTTTCTCGTAAGGCGCGTGCGACCAGTTGGGCCGTGGCCAGGTCAAGGCCCTCGGCCCAGACGTTGTAGGCCACGAGGACGCCTCGGGCCCCAACCGCCACCGCTCCCGCGGTTGGATGGGGGGCCTTTGGTCCAAAATCGGGCGACAACGGGTCAAAGGCGTGTCGTCGAACGTCGGGCAACGATCGATCGCTGTTTCCAGCAACGGGGCCGTAGCGAAAGGCGGGAAGGTCGAGTTCTCGCCCGACTCGCTGGGCGAATCGATCTCGGAGTGGCACGGCCCGCTCGACGGCGCCGGGCCTCCCGTCTTCTTGGTAGGAGACAAAGGGAACGACGTCGATGACACCGAGCCTCGGGTGTGCACCGGTGTGAGTGGTGAGGTCCAGGCGAGCCACGGCTGCGACAGCCAGGGCGAACGCCGCTTCTTCTACTTCCTCGGCGCTTGCCACCAACGTGAAGACGGCACGGTGGTGGAACGGGTCACGATGGACGTCAAGCAAAACTCGGCCGGTGATGTCGGCCAACTCGCCGAGCACAACCTCGTCTCGGCCCTCGCTGAGGTTGATCACACACTCGAACAGTTCGGGTTGTCCGCTCACGTCATGGCCCCAACGCGATGAGAACTTGACGCACCTATCTCTCGAGGAAAGAGCGCACCTCGAGAGGGATGGGCTGGCTCAGACGGAGTACACCAACGGTCCCACGCGACGGCGACGCAAGATACGGCGACGCTCACGCTCAGACTTTCCACCCCACACGCCGTGGTCGATGCGCTGGGCCAAGGCATACTCTAAGCATGCTTCTGCGACAGGGCACTCCGCGCAGATCTTCTGCGCCGACTGCACGCCGAGCCCGTCACTTGGGAAAAAAGTTGCGGGAGGAACCTCTCGGCACTTCCCATCCGCCATCCATTCGGTGTCCATTAGAACTCCCCTTTCGCACTACTGATTTTAAACGTTTTACGTGTAAAAGTGGCGATTTTGGTCATAAGAAGTGCGTAAGACGTTCACCTTCGACCAGACTCTTCAACCTTGACCCAACTGCCCCCACCGCCGCCCGAAGACCCATGGGCCACCGACCACCGGCACCCCCCGTGCCCGACGCAACCCGCGCCGCACCTCCGGGTTGGTCGACGTCGACCCCACCGCCCGCGCCTCGGTGTTCACAGGCATCGCCGCCCTATCCGCAGCAACCACATGCGCCCCATACGAACCGCAGGCCGCTGACGTCACCACCTCCTCCGCCTGGCTATGCCGGCAGCGCCGGGAGCACCGCCGCCGACCAACTGGGGCCGCGCCACCTATGGCGCCTCCGGTGGCCCCGAGCTTCGGTGGCCGCCCTATGGGGCGTGGGGTGCGTATCCGCCGATGGGCTACGCCCCCAACCCGTGGGCCGCGCCGCCCAAACAGATCGTGGTGCAAACGGTGACCCGACGAAACTGGGTCTGGATCGTTGGTGTCGCCATTGTGGTGGCGGCAGTGGTCGGCGCCGGCTTCGGTGCCTTTGTGGGCGTCAAGTCGCAGCAGACGGTGATCCAGCGTTACTTCCCGAACCAGAGTGTGCTGAACACCCCGACGGCCGGAGACATCCAAGCCATCCTGGCCAAAGTCGAACCGTCAGTTGTCTCCATCGACACCGTGGTGCCCATCACCGTCACCTCCAAGTCCGGTCAGAAGCAGTCTCAGTTGGCCGAAGGCGCGGGCACCGGAATGATCATCACGTCGAGCGGCGAGGTGTTGACCAACAACCACGTGGTGGCCGGCGCCACCACAGTGACGGTGACCTTGTTCGACCAGACCCAGGCCCTCTCGGCCCACGTCATCGGCACTGATCCCGGCGACGATGTCGCGCTGGTCCAGATCGAAGACGTACACGGACTCCCCACGGTGCAGTTGGGGAACTCGGGTACGATCCAAGTGGGCGACCAAGTCGTGGCGGTCGGGAACGCCTTGGCGCTCCAAGGCGGTCCGACCGTGACCACCGGCATTGTCTCGGCCACCAATCGCACGCTGAGTTCGGAGTCGGACTTCACCCACCAGAGCGAGACCCTCCACGGGCTCTTACAAACGCAAGCACCCATTAATCCGGGCAACTCGGGTGGACCGTTGGTCAACTCCAAGGGCGAAGTGATCGGGATGAATACGGCCACGGCGGAGAGCTCAGCCGGCAACGCCCCGGCCCAGAACATCGGCTTCGCCATTGCCATCAATACGGTGAAGCCGCTCGTCCCAGGTCTTCTCGCTGGAGGAACGGGCGGAACGACCGGCACGAAGTCGGGACCACCGACCGCCGTTCTTGGCGTCAGCGTGCAGAACGTGACCCCGGCCCTGCAGAAACAGCTGGCCTTGACGCCATCGTCGGGTGCGCTCGTGACCGGCGTGACCAGCGGCGGCCCAGCCGATCAGGCTGGACTCAAGGTCAACGACGTCATTACGGCCGTTGGCACCACGCCGATCGCCACCATCTAGCGACCTCCATACCGCCTTGGCCCCCCACACCGCGGGTCAGACCGTGCCTGTGACCTACTACCGGGGCTCGCAACAAGGTAACGGTCTCTGTCACCTTCGAATAGACCACCGGCTCGGCCCGCCGTTACGAGCCACCCGGTCCAGCCGGTACGCTGAACCTTCGTCCGCAACCATGCCCCAGGAGGTGCAATGTCCCCGGAACTCGAGGACACTACGACTGAGTTGGAAGAGCCGATCGAGCCGGTCGGCCATGTCCGCGTCGTGTATCTGGGCCCTGTGGCCCCCCACTGGGAGGTCGTGTCGGTCTTCGGCGAGGCTGAAACCATCGATGCCTTCAGGGACCGTGCTCTGGCCCGTCTGGTGCTGTTGCCCCCCCACGATCCGCAGTTCCGCCGCAACCGTGAGCGAGTGGTGCGTGACGCCGAGCGTGAGAATCTGACCCTCGATTGGGATCTGGGATTCGAAGAGGCGCCGACCGAAGCCTGATCACCGATGGTGGAAGCGTGTACGCCCAGCGCCGCGTCACATCACCGACAGTAAGAACTCAGTCGAGCGGTTCGCTCGGGTCGACCGGGCCTTCGTCTTCATGGTCGGATGAGGCCCAACGGTCGAGATCGCTCATGTCCTCGCCTGATCCGGGCAGGTCGATGCGTTCGAGCCAAAGACCCGGTGCGTCAACCTCGGCCGGCGTGGGCAGGTTGCGATCGTCCGACCACAGTCGAGCCAAGCTGTCTTCGCCCGCTCGATCAACGACGCCCTTGATGAAGTTGGCGCCGCGATCAACCTGCGTCTTGCCGAGATCAAGACCGAACAGGCCAATGAAGGCCTGCTCGCCCTTGGCGTCTTCGGTCCGGTAGCGGTACCAGGCTTCACGCAGTGCTCCGGGTGAGCCCGTCAGCGACTGAGCAATACCAACGGTGATGTGATCGACGTAGGCACAGATGGTGGTGGTGAGGGCCGTCAGGCTCTTTGAGACACTCTGTTGTTCCGGCGTGAGCATGTCGGCAAAGAGCGACTCCGGATCACTCATCAACTGCTGGATTGCCTCGGGGTCGTCCATGCTGCCGCCAAGCTGGTCGGTCAGACCGCGCATGGCGGTGGCGGTCTGGGCCGTGGCGTCAGCCAGCATGGAGTCGATGGCTTCCGCCACGCCTGGTCGAGAGAGCACGGCGTGCATGGTGAGCTCGCGGATACAGACCCACAGCTGCATCTCTTCTAACGGAAGGCTCCAGTCGCTGGCAAAGGTGGCGATGTTGGCCGGCACGATCAGCAACTGGTCAGAGCGGTTCCAGGGCAGTGGGAGCGAGTACTGGCCGATGGCACGCTGAGCCAAGTGCCCGGCCGCAGAGCCGAACTGCATGCCCATGAGCACCGGACCCATGGTGACGGCAAACTGGCCCAGCAGTCCTTCGAGGCCGCCCGCGCCCATGGCGTCGAGGTCGAAGCCACCCGGCATGGCGCTGCCGGCGGCACCGGTGGCGTCTTTCTGGGCGTCCACCATGCGGGCCAAGATCGGCTTGTAGGCCTCCAAGGCGGCCATGGCCCAGGCGCCTCTGCCGACCGGCACGAAGGTGGGGGGGTGCTCGCCTGAACCGACGTGAAGACCGGTGGCGTTGGCCACGTGAAGCTCGGCCACCCGGCTGAGCTCTTCCAACTTGATGCGCTCGAGAGGATCGCCGTTGGCTTCGGGCTGATTGTCGGTGGCAACCCCTTGGGCCAGGGTGCGGGCCGCGTCCAACCAGGGCGTGGCGCCACCCGGTGCGCTGCCGATCACCTTCAAGAGGTCACCGAGCAGACCTTGCAGCGGATTCGAGGCGTCGTCGGGGTCGTTCATACTCACGGCTTCATGCTACGAGGATGAGGCCAGGGTTACGTCAGCGCTGTGTACAGCATTGTTTTGGACGACGGTGAGCTGCACCTTCGTGTCCGGGTCCAAGACGTAGAGGCGGGAGCGAAGCTCGGCCATCGAGCGGACCGGGTCTCCGTTGACCGACGTAATGACGTCACCGGCGCGCAGAATGTTGGCCGACGGACCGGGATCTGAGACGCTCACCACCTGGGCCCCAGTTCCGTTGGGTGCGTCTTCGCCCCGGAGCCCGATCCAACCGTGATCGACTTTTCCGGACGAAGCCAAGTCCCCAGTCACACCGATCAACAGCTCGGTCGGCAAGAAGACTCGGCCCGATCCGTTGACCGACCCGGTTGGGTCGTAGATCCCGGCCACGGACCCCGAGCTGTCCAACATCACGGCCCCAGCTTCTGTCGGTGCGTCAGTGGTGGAGGAAACAATCGAAGCCATGCCGCGCGCCCGCGCCGGTCTGCACCGACGTACCGGCGGCCGCCACCGAGCCGGGCCAGAACTGCGGCACGGTGTGATTGGTTGGGCTTTGACCGATCTGCATCATCATGATGGGCCGACCGGCGGCAAGACCGACGTCATCAATGAACTGGGGCACCGGCAATGGGAGGGCAATCTGCAACAGTGCGATGTCAGAGTCCTTGTCGGTTGCCATCACCTTGGCTGACACGTTCTGTCCCGACATGGTCACGGCGCGGATAGTGGTCGACCCCATGACGGCGGCCGCCGTGGTGGCCACCATGCCTCCGGCCGACACCGCCACGCCGCAGTCGTTGGTCGTGCCGCTCGGGGTAGTGACCCGGAGCTCTACCAACGAAGCCTCGTCGGCAATGGCCGCCTTGGGGACGGAGACCTCCGACAGGGTGCCGTCGGCTGTTGTGGTCGTGGCCGAGCCGTTGGCTGACTTTTGATCCGGATTGGGGGAGTTGCCGGCCGTGACCAGGAGTACGGCTCCCGCCACCACGGAGGCCGCGGCCACGCCACCAATGGCGGCCATGACCCGAATACGGCGTCGGTGCGCTCGGGTCGAATCGACCGTGGGTTGGGCCTTGTGGGTCGACACCGCGGCCACAACCTCAGAGGGGTGGCGCCACAACCGATCGTCGGGTTCAATCCATCCGCTCGGCCTAAATTCGGGATCCTGAGTCCCCTCGTTCTCCCCCGAGACGGGTTCGGATTTATCGTCGTCGTGGGGGTCGTTTCCGGCCCCAAATGGCGATGATGGGCCTTCAGGGGTCACCGAATGAGGTTATCGACCAGGAGCGGATCAAAGTGGTCGGCCTTGGTGGCCATACGATGGCGCGAATGTCCCGGGACCTCGCCATCGACCTGGGGACGGCGAACACCCTCGTGTATGCCAAGGGTCGCGGCATCGTCTTGAACGAGCCAACCGTCGTTGCCCTCGACACTCGTTCGCGCGAAGTGTTGGCGATTGGGAGCGAAGCCTGGCAGATGATTGGTCGAACGCCCGGCTACATCGTGGCCGTGCGACCGATGCGCCAAGGTGCCATCACAGACTTCGACATCACCGAGCGCATGCTGGCGGTGTTGCTGCGCCGTGTCGGGGTTGGACGGCTCAATCGACCTCGGGTGCTCATCAGCGTGCCCTCGGCCATTACGGCCGTTGAACGCCGCGCCGTCAAAGAAGCGGCACGGCGTGCCGGTGCGTCTTCTAGTTACTTGATCGAACAGCCCATGGCGGCCGCCATCGGTGCCGGCTTGGCCATCAATGAGCCGGTCGGTTCCATGGTGGTGGACGTGGGCGGGGGCACAGCGGAGATGGCCGTCATCTCGTTGGGCGGCGTGGTGGCGCTGCGGGCCATCCGCTGCGGCGGCTTCGACTTCGATGCCGCCATCCAGGCCTATGTGCGCAACGTCCATGGTGTGGCCATCGGGGAGCGAACGGCTGAGGCGGTCAAGTTGGCCATTGGGTCGGCCCATCCCTACGAGGGCGAGCAGAACGCCGAGATCAGGGGTCGAGAGGTGTCGACCGGGATGCCGAGAGTCCTCGTCCTCACCCCCGAAGAGGTACGCGAAGCCATAGCCGATGAGGTCAGCCAAATCATTGAGGCCGCCACCATGTGTTTAGGCGATGCTCCACCTGAACTGGCCCAGGACATCATCTTTGAAGGTATCCACTTAGTCGGAGGCGGCTCGCTGCTGCGGGGCATGACCCAACGGCTGGCCGACGCCTCAGCCGTGCCGGTGCACCTGGTCGACACGCCGCTTGAGTGTGTGGCCTTGGGAGCGGGTCAGTGCCTTGAGACGTTCGAGAAGACCAAGCGTCTCTTCGCCGACGACTGAGGTACCCACATAGACCTCAGGCGTCTCGAATGGTCTCCGCCACTTGGCGCACCTGCCAGTCTCGATCTTGGAGCGCAGACTCCATAGCGGCGTCTACTTCGGGGCCTTCGAAGGCCGACAGGGCCACGACCGCCCGACGACGAATGGTGGGCTTGTCGGTCATACGCCCAAGTACGGCGGCAAGCCCGGACGGATCGCCAATGGCACCGAGCGCGGCCACGGCCGCTTCTCGACAACGCGGGTCGTCATGTTCGGCCGCGATCGCAGACAGTGCGGCCACACTCGAGCGCACGCGCCGTTCACCGAGGGCCCAGCACGCATTCACCACGACCAGTGCGTCATCGTCAGCCAAGGCGGCAATGAGACCGTCAACCAAGACTGATCGACTGCCGGGGCCAGAGACGGTGACGGCCACCTCGGCGGCGCGGCGACGAACGACAGCGCTTTGGTCACGAAAGGCGGCCAGCACGTCAGCGACCGTGGCCGCACCGGCCCGAAGCAGCGCGCCAAGGGCGGCCGCTCTGACCTTGTCGTTCGGATCGTCCAGTCCTTGGCGAGCCACCGGGGCGTCGCCGCGGTGACCGGCCGCCATCACATCGGTGCGACGTTTCATCGCTTCTGGGTCGCTCGGGGCGGTTTCGTCCTCTTCAACCGGCGCATGCGGCGCGGTCGAGGCGACGACGCGATCAAACGCTTCCGTGGCAGGATCCTCCGGCACTTCTACGAGTATGACCGAGGACTCCACCATCACATCGCCCCCCGACCACCACGACCAGGCCTCGGCCGCCGTGCCGCCGTATGGTGCTGCCCCGCCCCCGGCTCGTCGCTCCAGCCGTTGGCCCTTTGTGGTCCTCGGCGTGGTGGCCGTCCTCGTCATTGCCATGGTGGTGGCGAGAGAGTGGTCGGTCAACTACTACGCCATCAGTCCGGGCCAGGCCCAAGAGGTTGCCCCGCTGGTCAAGGTTCCCGCCGACCAGGCTCATCCGATTCATGGTCAGATCCTTTTGACCGATGTCTTTGTGGAACAACTCAACGCCCTCTCTTACGCCTGGAATAAGTACTTCGAGCCCAACAACGACATTGTTCCTTCCGACGAGATCTTGGGCCCAGCCACACCGGCCAACCAACTGGTGGATCAGGGCTACTTGGAGATGGCGCAGTCCCAGTCGGCCGCCAAAGCAGCGGCTCTGACCGAACTTGGTCACACCGTGCCGGTCAAGAACGTGGGCACGTTGGTCTTTGCCGTGCAACCAGGGACCGAGGCGGCCAAGGCGCTTCAGGTGGGACAGATCATCACGTCGGCCAACGGCGTGCCCACGCCCGATCAGTGCTCGCTCATCGTGGCGCTGCACAACATGAAGCCGGGGCAGGTCGTCACCCTCGGCGTCGAGCAGTCAACCGTCAACAGCGACGGGGTTATCCACTCCGGTGTCACAAAACCGGTGAAGATCCCACTTGGGACCGTGCCGGCCGACGTCGGACCGTCGGGGTGCCCGGGTGCACCGGGTCGGCCCACGGCCTTTCTGGGCATCCAGACCAACACCCAACAGCAGTTCACCTATCCGGTCGACGTCTCGGTCAACACGCAAGACATTGGTGGCCCATCGGCCGGCCTGGCTATGACGCTGGCCATCATCGACAAGCTGTCGTCTGGACATCTGACCGGCGGGCACACGATTGCCGCCACCGGCACCATTGACCCCGAAGGGGACGTGGGAGACGTCGGTGGTGTGCCGCAGAAGACCATCGCGGTCGAAAGGGCAGGCGCCACGGCATTTTTGGTGCCGGACGACGAGTACAAAGAGGCCTTGTCCAAGGCCACCCCGAGCCTGCACGTCTACAAAGTGGCAAACCTGAGCCAGGCCCTGGCTGACCTAAAAAAGCTGGGCGGCACGATCCCAAGCACGGCGACGCCCACCACCCAGGCCCCCAAGTCGGCCTAAGTTCCCATCCGACCGCTCTGGCCCTTTTGAGGCCGGATCTGCGCCTCTTGGTGGTCTGGTCGTAGTCTTTTGAGATGCCAGACGACCGCCCGTATATCTCCTCATCCCGTCTGGCCGCAGCCGACATCGCCCGGCACTCCTTTGAACTGGTGCGAAAGGGCTTCGACCCGCAGGCCGTCAGGTCGTTTCTCGAGCAGGTGGCCCGTGAGATTGGGACCTTTGAGCAGCGAGAGAGCGAGCTTCGAGAGGAGCTGGCCGAAAGCCAGAATCAGGCGGCCCATCCGGTCTTGGACGAAAACACGCTGTCGGCTGCTCTGGGCCAACACAGCGCGCAGATTCTCAGAAACGCCCACGACGAAGCGGCCCGGATTGTGGTCTCGGCCGAGGAGAGCGCGGCCAGCGTCATACGAGAGGCCCAAACCCAGGCCAACGAGATTCAGGTTCAGGCTGAATCGGCGGCGGCCGGCCGGGTCGCCGATGCCGAAATCGCCGCCGGCGCCATTGAGGCCCGAGCGGCCGAAGTCAACGAGGCGCTGCACCAGCAAACGGTTGCTCGCGGTGAAGCGATTTTGGCCCAGGCTCGAGAGCAAGGCCGCGGCATCTTGGAGAAGGCGCAGCAGGCTCGCAAGCAAGTACTGACCGATCTGGCCCAGCGTCGCCGTGGGCTCGGACTCCAGATTGAACAGTTCCGGGCCGCCCGCGATGAGCTGGCCGCCGCTGTCAGCGGGGTCCGTGATTCAGTCGACACCATTTTGGATGAACTCTCCCAAGCCGACGACAAGGCACGGGCCGCGGCCCAAGCCGCCGTCTTGCAGCCTCCGAGTGAGGACGAGACGGGCGACGATGGCGAAGAAATCATCGTGGTCGAAGAGCTTGTGGTGATCGAAGAGTTCGACGAGCCCAGCCCAGGAGATCCGGCCCCCACGCCGACCGATGGCGTGCCAACGCCCCACCTCGACACCGGTGAAGTCCCGGCCGTCACCAAAGCGGGCGCGGCCAAAGGAGCCGCGCCAGCCAAGGACGAGGGAGGAGATGGTGCCACCGAGTCGGTGGACGACCTCTTCGCTCGCCTGCGCGCTGGTGCTGATCCCGACGCCGAGACGACACCACAGGCGCAGTCGCCTGGAACTGACAGTGTCACTTCGAGTGAGAGCGTTCGGCTCGTGGGCGACGCCGTGGAGGCCAGTGCAACTGAGTCCAGCGCAACGGAGTCCGCCCGAACCGTCGGCGGCAGAGTCAGCCTTGGTGCAGCATCGCGCCCTCTTGCTGGACCCGCTCTCGGTCAAGTTGGGCCGCCGACTGAAGCGAGCCCTCCAAGACGACCAGAACCGGCTGCTCGAAGCGGCCCGGCGAGACAAAGGAGTGTGGTCGGACGACTTCTTGGTGGCTGAAGAGCAACAACAAGCGCTCTACGTCGACGCCGCTGGCGAGATACTCCGCGAGGCCTTTACCGCCGGCGTTGACTACTCACGAGAGTTGGAGGGCACCACGGCCAAGGTGGCCAAGCCCGACGCCAAAGTGGTCGATCCTCTGGCGGGCGACCTCGCCGTTGGCATCGTGGCCCACTTGCGGCGACGTCTCCTGGGCGACAGTGAGGGCGAGTCCGGATCTGATGCGGCCGACCGTATTGGGGCGGCCTACCGGGAGTGGAGAGGCCAGCGCATTGAGCGCCTTGTCGGCGATTTCGCCCTGGGCGCCTTCTCCGCCGGCGTGGTGGCGTCCTCCCAGGGTGGGTTGCAGTGGACCGTGACGGCGACCACGGGATGTCCGGACTGTGATGACAACTCCCTGGCTGGGACGGTTGTGCCGGGAGAAGAGTTCCCAACGGGCCACCAGTATCCGCCCGCTCATGCGGGCTGTCGGTGCCTGATTGCCCCGACGTCTACCTAACCCCGTTCGCCACGTAGGCTGCCCTCGGTGAAGACCCCCGACGACATCGACACGTCTGGCGCGCCTCGGCGCGTGCGACACCGGGGTCGTTGGATTGTTGCCGGCATCGTGGTGCTGCTGATCATCCTCTTGGCCTCACTCAAGTCCCTGGCCTTCATCTACACCGACAGTCTCTGGTTCACCTCGGTCGATCAGCATCAGGTCTTCACCACCTTGTTGGCCGTAAAGGTCGGCCTCTTCTTCAGTTTCGGTGCGGCCTTCTTCGTCATGCTCTGGGTCAACCTGGTTGTCTGCGATCGTCTGGGTTCGTCTGATATCCCGACCGCCCCAGAAGACGAACTTGTTCGTCGCTACCAACAGGTCATTCGTCCCTACGCCGGTCGGGTCTACATCGCCCTCGCCATCATCTTGGCCCTCATTGCTGCCTCTGGAACGGTGGGGCAGTGGCAGAACTGGATCTTGTTCCGACACGGCGGCAGCTTCGGGATCACTGATCCGCAGTTCCACAAGGACGTGGGCTTCTTCGTCTTCAGACTGCCCTTCATCAACTTCGTCGTGACCTGGGCCCTGATCTCGCTCGTCGTCATCCTGATCGTCTCGGCCGTCTTTCACTATCTGAACGGCGGCATTAACTCCCAGCGGGTATCACCGCGGGTACGACCCTCGGTCAAAGCCCACCTCTCGGTGCTGTTGGCCCTCATCGCCTTGTTGAAGGCGGTGGGCTATGTGTTAGCTCGCTGGAACCTGGCCAACTCAACCGATGGCTACGTCAACGGGCCCGGCTACACCGATGTCCATGCCCGGCTCCCCGCGCTCACCCTGTTGGTCGGCGTCTCGATCTTCGCCGCCCTGATTCTTCTCTACAACATCCGCCGCCAGGGTTGGACCTTGCCGGTGCTGGCTGTCGGCATCTGGGCCTTCGTCGCCCTCGTCGTTGGTTTTATCTACCCCGCCGCCCTCCAGGCCCTGAAAGTCACGCCAGCACAGTCGTCGTTGGAGGCGCCGTACATCGCGCGCAACATTGCGGCCACCCGCGCCGCCTACGGCCTGAACAAGATCTCCACCCATGATTTCCAGGGGACGACCACAATCGGGTCGGGCACCGTGAACTCGCCGACGGTGACGTCGACGCTGGCCAACACCAGGCTTTGGGACCCTGATCCGCTCATCGCGCTCCAGACCTTCCAGAAGTTGCAAGGCCTTCGGTCCTACTACTCCTTCCCTTCTTTGGGCGTTGACCGCTACACCGTGGATGGCGTCGCCACCCCGGTACTCATTGGCGTGCGACAGATCAACGCAAACCTGCCCCAGTCCTCATGGGTCAACAACCACCTCCAGTTCACCCACGGCAACGCCGTGGCCCTGGCTCAGGCCAACCAGACCACGACCAGTGGCAATCCGGTGTTCTCCATCAAGGACGTGCCGCCTAACTCGAGCCACGGACTGCCCGAGATCAAGCAGCCCAACGTCTATTTTGGTCTCGGAGAAACGGGCTATGTCGTGGCCGACTCGAAGCAAGAAGAGGTCGACTACCAACGCTCCGATGGCTCGAATAGTGAGAGCCACTATGCCGGTGGAGGCGGTGTGCGCATTGGGTCGTTCTTCACCCGAACGGCCTTTGCCCTTCGCCTTGGTGACTTCAACCTCTGGATCTCTGACCAGGTGACCAGCAACTCGCGCATCATGTTTGTGCGGAGCCCCGTTGCTATGGCGCAGAAAGCCGCACCGTTCCTCTCGTTTGACCACGACCCTTACGCCGTCGTCAATAACGGGCGCATCGATTGGGTCGTCGACGCCTACACCACGACCAGTCAGTATCCGTACTCGCAGAACGCCAACACGCAACAGGTGGCAACCACGTCGACGGCACAGGTGCCGGCCAGCGCGCAACTGCCCTACAGCTACAACTACATCCGGAACTCAGTCAAGGTTGTCATCGACGCCTACACGGGCAAAATGACCTTCTACGCCATGGATCAAGACCCGATCTTGAAGGCCTATGAATCGGCCTTCCCGCACATGTTCACCCCGGTGTCCAAGATGAGCCCTGAGCTCTTGGCTCACCTGCGCTACCCCGAAGACGAGTTCTCGATCCAAGCCGCCATCTACGGTCGCTATCACCTGACCTCGCCGTCAGCCTTCTACGCTGCCAGTGACTCGTGGCAGCTCTCGCCCTCGTCGGGCGTCAGCGGCCCGTCGTCGGGCGTGCAACAGGTCACGACCTACAACCAACAGGGCCAAGCCATCTCCACCACACCCCAACGCATGGCACCGCTCTATCAAGAGATGGCTGTGCCCGGTGAGAAGCAGCAGTCGTTCACCATCTCGGCCGCCTATGTGCCGGCGTCGCAAACCACGACCCAGAACGAAAACCTCTCGGGCTTTTTGATTGGTGACTCTGATCCCGGACAGTACGGAAAGTTATGGCTTTTCCAAACTCCAGGTCAGGGCGTGATCGGACCGGCCAACGCAGACTCGCAGATTCAGGCGAATCACACCGTTTCTTCCACGTTGTCGCTGTTGGACCAACACGGCTCCAGCGTGTTGTTGGGCAATACTTTGATGATTCCTATTGGTCAATCGATCATCTATGTCCGACCGATCTACGTCACCTCGTCCAGCAACTCATTGCCGCAGCTGCAGTATGTGGTTGCCGTGTTCGGTAACCACGTTGTCTTGCAATCGTCGCTGGCCGCCGCGGTCGGGGGCGTCTTGGGGACACCGGTGACAGGCCTGAACGGGAAGCAAGCTGTCACCACACCGTCGACCGGGACGGGAACTGGGACAGGGACAGGCACCGGGACGGGTGCGAACTCCAGTCAAGAAGAAGACGACATCCAAGCGGCCCTGACTGACTACCAAGCAGCCCAGGCGGCCTTGGCTTCGGGACTGCCCAGTGCATTGGCTGACTACGCCAGCAACATCCAAGCCATGTACTCCGAGCTGCAGGCGGCCCAAAAGCTCCTCCAGACGGCGAGCGGCAACACGGGCACAACGACCACCACGGCGCCCACCACGACCACGACCAAGCCTGCGTCGTCCGCCACATCGACCACCAACGCCAAAACCACGAGTAACAGCACGCCAACCACGGCTTCAGCGCTTGGTTTGCCCGCTAAAAAATCTGCCCACACCAAGAGCCACTAGCTCCCAGAAGGCGCTGAAGGGCACCTGATCGGTAGCTCTCGCTGTGTCGAGAGTGCGGACCGAGAGGTCTCGTGCGATGATTTGAAGGCGCAGGTTCCGGGTGTCAGCCGGGCCCAAGGCACGAGCAAGGAGCATGGCATGGGTTTTCTCGACAAGGTCAAAGAGCAAGCGGCTGTGGCTACGACCGCAGCCAAGGATGGGCGCAAAAAGGCCAGTCCAAGATTGAAGATGCCCAGGCCAAACGCGGTGCCGACGCCCTTCTTCGTGATCTCGGGGCCGCTTTCTACGCAGCCCAGACCGGGCGTGCGATCGCGCAGACCGAATCCGACATGCAG
Source organism: uncultured Acidimicrobiaceae bacterium (assembly GCA_963803215.1). Lineage (GTDB taxonomy): Bacteria > Actinomycetota > Acidimicrobiia > Acidimicrobiales > RAAP-2 > CAWDLP01. The sequence continues at coordinate 371 of CAWDLP010000003.1, read as the reverse complement.
AGCTTTATCGCTCAGCTGCAACAGTACGAAGCGAGCCATGGCCAGGTAAACCTCAATCCGACCACCGTGCAGGCTCCCTTCGTGGCCCCGCAGGCCGACGCTCCGCCGACAGCCAACCAAGCGCCACCAACGGCGCCGCCCGTGCAGAATGCAGCCCCCTATCAAGCGCCACCGGCCGCACAGCCCATGGCACCTCCGACTGCGCAGCCAATGGCTCCGCCTACCGGCTCGACGCTGTAGGTAAATCAGCCGTCGGGCCACAGTAAATTGGGGCGGTGCCGAGAAATAGCGGAAGCCGCCTGGTGGAGATGCGACCACAGGTGCTACCTTGGAAGCACGCCGCGGGGTGGAGCAGTCTGGTAGCTCGTCGG
>CAWDLP010000002.1:0-157424 GCA_963803215.1 uncultured Acidimicrobiaceae bacterium | reverse complement strand
GTGACCATTGAACTTCGCGTTCTGTAATCACTGAAACTACCGATCCGCGATCAACGAAAGTCGCGTTTGATAGGCAACGAAGTTCGCGTTGACGTGACTCCGGGTCCTGCCGGGCGGGTATCCACCTTCCCGGTCAGTGGCCCCTCCAGGGTCTTGGGCACCAACTGCACCAAGCCCACTGGAGGGACCAAAGAGATGATGACCCAGGAGGAGTACATGGACGTCATGGCGATGAAGCGCCACGGACTGAGTATGAAAGAAATTGCTGCTGAGACCGGGTACCACCCCAAAACAATCAGTAGCTGGCTGAGCAACGGCGGACCACCGGCCAAGCGCAAGAAGTCCGAACCGGCGGTGATCGATGAGCGCTGGGAGCAAAGGATCGCCCAGCTGTTGCACTTGGCCCCCAGACTATTGGGGACCAGCGTCTTCGAGCTCATTTCGGCCGAAGGCTATGAGGGCTCCTACACGAGCGTGACTCGCCACCTGCGCTCGATTCGGGGGCCGAGGTTCGCCGCAGCCGAGGTCGCCTCGATGCGGATCGTGACCGGACCAGGTGAGGAGTGTCAGTTCGACTGGTCCGACGTGTCGGCCTGGACCAGCCAATGGGGCTTGGGCGAAGTGTGGTGCTTCTCGTCCATCTTGTCGTGGTCCCGGATGCGCATCTGGTGGTTCGCCCCGTTCATCGACCGAGAGCACACCTTTGAAGGACTGGTCCGGTTCTTCGAGTTCGTCGGTGGCGTTCCGCTCGTTTCTCGAACGGACCGCATGGGGGCACTTGGTCAATCCCAAGGACGCAGGTTCAAAGTGCACCCCCCGGCGGCGGCCTTCGCTCAGTTCCATGGCACTGAGATCCGGGCCTGTCAGGCGGCCGATGCCAAACGCAAGGGCAAGATCGAACGGCCCTTTCGTGACGTTAAGGAACGGTTTTTGGAAGAGTGCAGCGCCCAGGGCCCGCCAACCAGCCTGGCCGAGCTCAATGACCGGGCGGCCCGTTGGGTCACGTCACGCATTCATGAGCGCATCCATCGCGGCACCGGCGTCACGCCAGCCGAGCGCTTCGCCGTTGAAGCCGCCAAGCTCGGCGCCCTGCCACGTCGGCGCTTTGATACCGCCTACGTCGAGTCCCGTCGAGTCCATGTGGCCATCCCCCAGATTGAGTGGCGAGGGGTCCGTTACTCGGTGCCGCCGCGCTGTCTGGGCCAAAAGGTCGAGGTGCGTCAAGAGGTCGGGTCAGCGGCCATCGAGATTCGGTGGGCCGGTGAAGTGGTCGGTCGTCACACCCTGAGTGCAGAGCCTGGGGCCGAGGTGTGGGACAAAGAACACTTTTCGGCGGCAGAGGCTGCCGCTCTGGCTCCGCACCGTGGTCACCATCTGGCTCTAGTGCTGCCCGAGCAGGCCCCAGCAAATGTTCCAATCCGACTCGACATCGAAGGCGACGTCAACGTGGCAACTCCTGACCTTGGGCGCTATGAGACCGGAGCACAGTCGTGACGAACTCCCTTTATGAGCAGCTCAAGGACGATTTCGGTTACTTGGGTCTCACCCGATCAGCCGAATGCTTCGCCACCTTGGCCGAAGAAGCCAAGCAAGGCGAGTGGAGCCACATTGAATTCTTGGCTCGAGTCATTGGCGAAGAAGCCACCTCAACGGTCAATCGCAAGCTGGCGGCGCGTCTGCGCTTTGCCCGGTTCCCCTTCCGCCGCAACCTGGCCGAGTTCGACTTTGAGTTCCAGCCCACCTTGGATCGCAAACTGATCGACGACCTGGCCACCTTGCGCTTCATTGAAGAGAACCGGCCCATCTTGTTCTTGGGGCAACCGGGCTGCGGCAAGACGCATTTGGCCGTGGCCCTGGCCACTACTGCGGTTGAAGCCGGATATCGGGGTTACTTCACCACCGCAGACGACATGGTCAACGTCTTGGTCCGAGCTCAACGAGAAGGCACTTTTGCTTCCAAACTGAAGACCCTCACCGCACCCAGCGTGCTGGTCATCGATGACGTTGGTCTGCTCCCCATTGAACGGGGTGGAGCCGGCGTCTTCTTCCATGTCGTCAACACCCGTTATGAGCGGGGCCATCCCACCTTGATCACCACCAACCGAGGCCTTCCCGAGTGGGGCGAAATCTTCGGCGACCCCGTGGTTGCTGCCGCCATATTGGATCGACTCATGCACAACGCCGTGGTCTTCAACATCAAGGGGCCTTCATGGCGCATGCGTGAGCACCACGCCCTTGAGACCGCCAGCACGCAAGCTGAACCGACCCCAGGAAGGAGGAGCCGCTAGCATTTTACCCCGAGGACCCGGAATCACCTCAACGCGAACTTCACCGATCACCAAACGCGACATTCAGTGATTACAGAACGCGGATTTCCGTTGCAGCGCACACACTCAAATCCCCTAACGTGCTCATCATCATGAAAGTGACTCACGTTGGTCATTGACCATCTCCCGGTCTCGTTTGCACCACCTGGTTGTTCGTTCTAATCAAGTGCTGCATTAGCGATCTCCTGATCGTTATAACCCTCACCTCGCAGAAAGTTGACGACGGCACTCCAGCACTCGGTTTGGGCGTCCATAAGGCTGTCCGACAATCCGCTCTCGTATTCCGCTTCACCGAATCCAGCTTCTTCCTCGTCAACCCCGTAGCGCCAAGAGAAGCTATGCGCCTGGCCGTCGTCGTCCCACACTTCGCCCTCGTCGATATCGAGATAGAGAAGCGTCGACGGGCCGTCTCCGGTTGATTCGGCTGGACCAAGACTCAAGATGACATGCCATGCCACAACCTCCGGTTGCCATCGTGGTCCGACATCGAGCGGATCACTCATTTGCGGGTCTCCTTTTGGGTTATTGGACTGCCATTAGGCGACTAGTGGGACTCAAGGTCTCTGTTGATGAGAAATAGAGCACCCAGGCCGATGCCTGTTGCGAGAAGGGCGGTGGATTTACGGGAGGTGAACATCTGATGGACCGCTGCGACCTCTTCGATGCTTGCTGGCCGGCCCCACTCATGTTCGAGCGATCTGGCGATCTCAGCTGGATGCGGGACTGCGGTTCCGGCGACCCTGATCTCATCACCAAGAGCACCGCCGACCTTGAGGCCTACCCACACTGCCCATGGCATCACGATTGCAAAGGCACCGCTTAATGCCAAGTAAGAAGAGATCTCAGTCCCTCCTCCGTCTGAGGGTCCGTAGGTGGCGCATCCGGCCACGATTAGGCCGACCCCGATCAGTGTCCAGTAGGCAGCTATCCGACGTCTGAATATCTGTCTGCGGTTCCGTCGCTCCTCATTCATCGGATGCTCCATAGTCCAGAGAATGTGTCTGTCGTTTGATTTCATGGGTCCGGGCCTCGGGGAATGGCGGAGGCTGCGTCGAGAACGGGCCGAAGTTGCACGGCTCCACGGGCTCTTCAGCGTCGGCGATCGAGAGGAAGAGCGTTCGGCGCTTTTCTGTGGTGCACAAGAACCCGAATCGTTGAAAGACACTTACGGTCATGCCTAACTGCAATCGCTCTTTGATTCGATCGGGTCGATGATGGCGATAGCGACCGATTCCGTCAGCGTAAAAAACCAAGACGATGTCATCGATGACGTCCAAGATGTGCCCAATTTTGGGTTGTTCGACTTCAAAGGCCGCATTTCGGTGTCCTGGATGCGTGAGATGTCCCGGGCGGAATAGAACACAGATCTGCGTCTCTCGTGGGCCTTTCACGATTGCGGCCCGGCCTTTCGATTACCCAGATGATCGGACGCATTAGGCCGGGCTAGGTCATAGGCACGGTGGCGCCCAAGTATCGGGACGATAACCATTTGCTCTCCTTATCGAACTTGGCTTTGCCACCGTGCCTGGAGGTCGGTTGGCGGAGCGTCAAATGGGCCAAGACCCTCGACTCCTCTTGATATGGAAGTTCTCATTATAAGGATTACCTCAAAGAAGTCCACCAAATGGCTAATAAAATGGTGCCTACGCCTTGAGGCGCTCCGACAGCCACCATGGCTACATGGCGCCCATCCGAGGTAGATCAGTGGAAGTAATCGTCAACGGAAGGAAAGAGCAACTATTTCTAATCGGCGCAATGGCCGAAGCATTAGGTCGAACTCCCGCCACGATTAGAAGGTGGGAGAAGAAGGGACTGCTCCCCCGGGCCCCCATAGTTTTAGAGGGGGTCGGCCTGGCAGGCAGGAGACGTCTGTATCCGCCCGAACTGATCGTTGCTCTTCGTGAAGTTGCTCAGCGTGAACGGTTTGGAAGACGTCTTGAATCCGACCGCATCGTTCGTCAACAGAGTGAACTCGTGAGGGTGTGGTGCGATGTAATCGCTCGCCTAAACGCTGAGGTGCAGGATCATGGTGTTATGGAGGACTCACCCATCGGGCCGCCCAACTGACTGGTGGCAGGCATTACCTTCAGCCCCACGACTGATAGCTGCTTTCTTCACGACAAATCCCAGGTGTCCGTGTTCTCGCCATTTCAAGACTGACCGCAATGCAGCAGGTAATCAGAGGCACGAAGCCATGCAGTTTTGTATGACCAGCTATGCCTTAAAGCCAGCTACATCGAGCTGTGTGCTCATCAGCGCCTGGATGACGGAGGTGCCGCCAAAATGGACTTACCGGGCCCCTGCCAGATGTGGCCTCTCATCTCAAGCCAGGCGAACGCTTCGTCTTCCACACGGCGGGTGATTTCATTTGCCCTTCGCCGCCATTTTGGTTTGCGCTTTCGATTGTTTGAGGCATCCAGCTGTTGCACGATTTCGCTTTTGAAGCCTGCGGGCAACTTGGCTCCACCTTTGATGAAATAGCGGAGATGAGTTGACTGAAACTTCCTCCAACAGCGACTGCGGTAGATCGGACTCGTGGAGCGCTTGTAGAGGGCCCTCAGCTGACCGGCCAGCTCGTCCTGCTTTCGCTTCGTAATCCCCACGACCACGGAAGGGGAAGCGCCCTCGGTGGCATGCACCGTAAACCCCACAAAATCGAAGGGTTCGTTGACGGACCCAACGTGAGTCTTGACGGCGCTCAGCTTCATCCCGTTTTTGGCCAGCCATCGGACGATTTGCTTATGGAGATGGGCCAGTGCCCGATCGCCCTCAACTAGTACGACGATATCATCGCAGTACCGGAAATACATTGGGGCGATCGGGCCTTTAGTGGTTCGATGGGCCGCCTGGACTAATGGCGTGTTGCACATCGTTTGGCCCAAGGATGTTCCAGATATAGAAGAGGATGAGATTAATGAATCCATCCCAGTCAGGAACATGTTGGTCAGTAAGGGTGAGCTCACTGCCCCTGGCAGTAGTCCAACTGCCTCCAATCCCGCCTGAGCGGTAATCAGATCTCTAATGAGGCCCCTAAAGGGCTCGTCTTCTATTACGGAGGGTATTGCCTCCATCACTCCCTTGTGTGGAACGCTTGGAAAGCAGTTCTCTATGTCTGTCCGTAGTACACAGGAGTACCTCCCTGAGGCGAGTGCTTCCTTTACGGCCGCCAGCGCCATTAGGGCGGACCTCTTCTCTCGCCACCCAAAGTTCTGCTCATGCAGGTGAGGCTCGACCATTGGGCCCAAGATCATCACGATGGCCCTCTCAAGGATTTGGTCCTGCAGCGTTCTAATCCAAATGTTCCTCTTCCCGGCCTTGATTAGGGTCGCCTGGGACCACTGATAATCATGGCGGTCTAATGCGTCCTGGATGTGGCTGACACACTCGTCAATCAGCACGGGACTTGAAAGCATCGTCTTGGCTTCGTGCCGGAGAGAGATGAGTACTCGGTTCTTCGGCTGCGGATTATTGACGATTTTTTGCAGCTGCTCTCGGGCCGCCCGTGTCAGCCAGCGCCTGTCGCTCAATATCTCGTAGAACACGTCGCTCTTCACCTTCTTCCCGACAATGACAGCGAGGACATCCTGGGCCCTGCTGACGAACGCTTGGACTTCAGCTGCATTCGGTGGCCTTCGCTTGGCCGGACTATCCATCAGAAGGATCTCCGTGGTGGGGAGTCGACTGAGCTTTGATGAACTCATCGATCGCCTCTACAGGCACGAGTCGGCGAGATCCAATCTTCAAGGACCGGAGCGCTCCACTCTTGATCAATCCATACGCCAGGGTTCGGCCGATTCCCAACGCATCAGCTGCCTGCTCGGGTCTAACAACCTTCGGTGCTGGGCGATCTGTTTCCGATTCGCTTGAGTCGTACACGGTTACAACTGTGCGCAGCGGGACAACTCGAATGCACGTCACTTGATTACGTTTCTAATAACAACCGTTTGACCTGGGATGGCACGATTTCATGTGGTGACTACTTGTGTAATCCGCCCAAATCAAAATCAGCCTACGGCTAATCAAGGCATCCGACGAGGCCGTTCAGCACACTTACTCCGGCAGGCCGGCAGGTCAGTCGTCGGAGTTAGGCCACATATCGTCAACCTCCCCGGGGGGAGGGGGCGGGAGTGTTGGTTTTTGATGCACTGGTGCTAGGTCGCTTGGGTATGTCAAGACCAAGCCGTGACTCTCATCGATTTCGTAGTCGGCGTACACGATAGGGAACCAGCCTTGTTCCGCTATACCTAACATTTCAACGAACCATCCGGCGTAGGCCCAGTCAGCACCCCGAGCAGCCTCGCAAATCACTGGGTAGCGCTGGAGGAACGTCTCCGCTAGCTCTCGGGCGGACGCCGACTTTCGATCCTTCCAGCCGAAGTACTCGTTTTCTTGCCCTGATCCGTAGTGCGCCAAAATGCGATCATCGATTTCCCAACGGGCCAGGTGGGCGCCGTGAGTTCTCAAGATATTTGAAGCCGGGGTCACAAAACAGCGCCACTGCATTCCAGACGGCGACATACACGGGACGACTCGGAGACGCTGATAACCCGTTTTATGCAGTTCAGCCACCATTGAGAACACCCTCTGGGCCCGACGCTGCTGTGGAGAGCGTTCAGTCATTCACACATCATGTCCCTGAATGGCCCTTTCGGCGAGCGAGTACCCCGCAACTCCACCGAGTATCTGCATTGCTAAGGAGTTGTCTGGAAGATGGCTGCCAGTCGTCCCGGTACATGTCAGTAAGTCATCGTCGATCGCACCAGGTCGTCATTTCGCTCCAGGACGAATCCGAGTTCCGCTAGGGCACTGGCGATTACTTCGACATCACCGCCTTGAAAATAAAGAAAGTCACCGTTGAAGTTTGTGGTCTGGATTTCTCCAAATCTATTAGCGATCGACTTGGGTACCCACCCCTCCATCCATGACCGGGGATTGCCGGGATAATCGCCGTCCACGTAACCGGGCACGTCATCAACATCAAATGCATCGGAGTCCCGAGGGCTCAGATCATCTGGCTCGTCCCACCAGCGATCTTCGCCTTCCACGGGATCGAGGGAAACCGTCTCATTCATTGCCGCTCGAACTTCTCCCCAAGTTGCGCCACCTAATGCAGTCTGCACAGCTGCCAGCCACAGAGCAGTTCTTTCCGGCAGGAAGATGGATTCCTCTCCGCCAAGATCCGTGCCATAAACGATGTGCTCTTCAGTCATCCCCGTCTCCTCACATTCAACTTTCGGAAAGCTGGCTGGCTAATGCAAATATGTTCCGTTGCCACTTCGAGAGCTTCAACTATCTCCATTGCACGAGTGGAGGATCAGGCAGACCGCAAGCGTATCGAGCGTCCCCAGCAAGACGAGATTCCGCAATACTTAAATGGGGTTTGAGCAGCATTGAGGATGATCACGGCGAACCGTCTGTCCCACCGTTCCCGATGAAGTCCTCCAAAGCCGCCCGGGAGATAAGACGCTTGCGTCCCACATTAAAGCTGGCAATCGATCTGTTGCGGATCATGGTCCAGACCGTGTTGGGCGAACAGTGAAGCTCCCAGGCAACCTCATTTACAGTGAGGGTTGATCTCCCCGGAACGGGCTCGGTAGCTACTGCCGGCTTCCGAACACGGTCTGACTTCTTCCGCCGGCTATTGGTTGGACTGAGATGCTTCCCGCTGGATTCAATGTTCATTTCAACTTTCCGACTACCCCTAGAACAAGCAGCCGGAGAGAGGAAGGGATGTCTATTGAATAAGGGCCTCCACCCGGCGTACGGACGCAGGGCGTAATGGAGGGGCAATGGAGGTCTTGGCACCAACTAGCGGTGGCGGTACGGGAGGCTCAACTCGCGGATCCATCAGTTCACAATGAGTCGAGATTGACGCGTCAAGCACGGAGAGAGACTCACTAACGACATCGTGACGATTAACAAACTGCACCATGGTCGAGTTGCGTAATCCCACCCAAGCCTGATGACGCCGACGAGCCTCATAGGCGTTTTTGAGCGCATGGTTGTATCTGGTCACACCCCAACGGACGAGAAGGTTGTGCAACGCCTCTCCAATGCCGGGGACGCTGACATACGGGTGAACTGGTTCAGACGCGGGCCGTGACGCGTAGGTCTCTGAATGTCTATCCAGAACGGCCGGACATGGAATACGAAAGTCGAGTAGCACTTGTTGGACTGTAAACCTCATGTCAAGCGCTGGGGTTCATTACTTCCCCCATTTACCCCCAAGACTTCCCCCAGAGAGGCGAAGAGTGGGTTTGGTCACACGGCCACGAGGCTCTGACCTGGACTTTAGCGTGGGCCGTACAGGACTCGAACCTGTGACCCCTTGCGCGTCATGCAAGTGCGCTACCAGCTGCGCCAACGGCCCTCGGCAATGACCCTACCACTGGCATCGCTCGATATTGGCCCGAATGGTCGATAGCGTCGGGGCCCTCGGGCCTGAATAGTTCCAGTTCGGGGGATCTTTCCACCGCTTGAGCGTTGGGTTCGGTGTGGTGGGTTGGAGGAACCATGAGTTCTAGTGCAATCGAATTGGATGTCCATCTTCAGAACATCGAGACACAGGGCTACACCGTGCTCGAAGATGCCATTCCCATCCACGAGATCGATGAGATCGACGACGCGCTTCTGCGCTTGGAACGAGAACTAGATGTTGTGCCCGCCAACAATCTCTTTGAAGGCACGCACACGCTCCGCGTCTACAACCTGCTTGTCCACGGAACAACCTTCCAGAAGATCCCGGTTCACCAGTCCATTCTTCCCATCGTCGAACGAGTGCTTGACCCCGGGCTGCTTATCTCGTCGCTGTCATCGATTGCCATCGGACCTGACGAACAAGCGCAACCAATCCATGCCGACGATCAACTGATCCCGCTCCCCCGGCCTCACGTGCCCATCATCTGCAACACCATGTGGGCCGTCACTGACTTCACCGAGGAGAACGGAGCCACGCGCCTCGTTCCCGGATCGCACCTGTGGCCTGAACCGCCAAACCCACTTGAGACCTACGAAACCATCCCGGCTGAAATGGCCAAGGGAAGCGTGCTCGTGTGGGTGGGCAGTCTCTGGCATGGAGGAGGCGCCAACCGGACGGCACAACGCCGGGTTGGCATCGCCATGAACTACTGCGCCGGCTTCATCCGCCAACAAGAGAACCAGCAGCTCGGCATTCCACCGTCAATGGTTCGCGACTTCCCCCGCCGACTGCAAGAGCTCGTGGGCTACTCCGTCTACAACGGATTGGTCGGTCACATCGACAAACAACACCCGGCCAAAGCTGTCTGGGCTGAGCAAGAGGGTATGGAGATGGTGTGGGACCTCCTCAAACCGTGACGGCGATGCCAGCCTGGACGATCAATGACCGGTGCCCGTCCACCCAACCACGGTAACGAAGGTCGTCACGCAGCGCGCGGAGTGAGCTGCGCCAGTGGCCACATGAAGTCAGCCTCATCTATTGGCGTCATCTGACGGCCGCGACGCCACTCGTCATACGACGAGGCCCACTCTCGGTGCCACTCGCCCTGTAGAAGGTGAAGTTCGAACGGGTCCATCACCGCTATCTCAGGGAAGGCCCGGGCGAGGGCCAACACCACACCCATCGACGCCTCGGCGTCGGCGACAGCGTCATGGGCGTTCTCGATGACCACGCCATAGTGCTCGCAGAGGCAACTAAGCGTCCTCTTTCCCTTGCGCCATCTGTCGAAGTGCCGGTCCAGCACGATGGCGTCCAAGACCGGGCCTGACCAGGCCGTGTCCGAAAGGCCCCGACCGAGCAGGAGTTTCGCCTGGAAATCCAAGATGGTGAGGTCGTAGTCGAGCTTCATGCCCACCAACGGCACCGCGTTGCGGTGGGCCACGAGCAAGGCGTCGACCATGAGTGCTGTGGCCTGGCGCAGCGGGATGCCTTCATCACGAGCCCGCTCGGTTGTAATGCCGTGCACGGCGGTCGCACCCTCGGGTATTGGACGACCGGGATCAATGAGACCGGCGCGATGGCTCACCGTCACGCCATCGATCATCTCGACCAAGGCATAGGAGACCGGCACGTCGCCGAAGCGATCGACACCGGTGGTCTCGAGATCGAACCCTAAGAGGTGGCCCTGGGGCCACAGTGTCTCTTGTGTCATGCCCACGAGCGTGACATGAGGGTGTGTCAAAGCGGCGGATACTCAGCCGTTCACTCGAAAACGAGGATTTGGCGGCGACACGCCCAATCCCCTGGTCCAGGCGAAACGGCCCATCAGCCGAAACGGCCCATGACATAGTCAAGGGTTCGTGGATCCTGAGGATCACTGAACATCTCTTCGGTCGGACCATGTTCGACAATGCCGCCGGGACTCTCCTGCTCGGCCAGGAAGAATGCCGTGTACTCAGAGACGCGCTGTGCTTGTTGCATGTTGTGAGTGACGATGACGATCGTGACCTCGGTACGCAGCTCATCGATGGTCGTCTCAATACGGCGCGTCGATGTCGGGTCGAGGGCCGAGCACGGCTCGTCCATGAGCAGCACCCTGGGTTTGACGGCGAGTGCCCGCGCAATGCACAGGCGCTGCTGCTGGCCACCTGACAGCGCGCCGCCCGGTTGGCGCAGCCGGTTCTCCACCTCTTTCCAAAGCCCTGCTTTGATCAGGCAGCTCTCGACCAGTTCGTCCTTCTCTTCTTGCGGAACCTTGAGACCGTTCAAGCGCAGTCCAGCCAGAACGTTGTCGTAGATGGACATCGTCGGGAACGGATTCGGCTTCTGGAAGACCATGCCGATATGGCGACGGGCCTCGGTCGTCTTTCGGCCTGGGTCATAGATGTCCTGGCCGTCGAGCAACACCTCGCCGGCCAGCGACGCTGACGGAACGAGCTCGTGCATGCGATTCAAGATCCGGAGAAAGGTTGACTTCCCACAACCCGACGGGCCGATCAGGGCCGTGACCTGCCGGGCCTCCATGGTGAGCGAGACGTTGTCTAAGACGTGGTGGTCGCCGAACCACGCCGAGATCTCGTGCGCCACCAGGGTGGCGGCGTCACTCATTGGTTCTGCTTCGAACTGGCGTTCGATGGAGTCGTTGATAACCATGGGTCAGTTCCTCTTGGTGTAAGCGGTCGTAGGTGTCACAACAGGTTGGGCAGTATCCGGACGATCTGACCGGTGAGCAAGATCCAGAGCAAAGCAGCCGGGGCGAAGAACACGATCCAAGCCTGGGCCGGTCCGCGGCGACGCCACGTCCAACCAGCCGCCACCACCACGGCGGCCAGCGCCGCAACCCACAGGACGAGGACCCACAGCCCTCCGGTATCGACGCCAAGGGGGCGTTGGTTGGCGGGCACTGTGGTCACAATCGGGGTCTGGGCCAGTAGTGGGGCGCCCACCTTGTCGGCATCCACCCACAACACGCCCGAAGGCACGAACGCAGTGCCGGCCGCCGTGCCGAGCGTGAGTCGCGCCTTACCCGGACGAACGGGGCGCACCTTGGCTCCGGCCGGTCGTATGTCAACCACCCGAAACACCGAGGTACCAACCTGGGTCGTGACCGTGATGCGCTCCCCCCTCTTCAGTTCTTTGAGGTTGCCGAACGGTCCGCCGTAGGCCGCGGCGCGACCCAGAATCACACTGGTGCCCGCACCACCGGGGAAGACGGTGGCGGTGTAGTGACCTGGACCGGTGGCCAGATCTGCGGCCCGCGTTCCTTCCACCACGATCTGGTTCACGCCGAGGGCCGGGATCCGGATCTGGGCCACCGGGGTGCCGAGCGGTATCGGCTTGTTGTTGATATCCAAGGGACCCTTTGGTGCTTTGCCCAAGGCCAAGTCGGTACGGAACTCGTTGAAGAGCCGGCCTTGGGAGGCACTCTGCTGAATGCTGCTCACGACGGCAAGTTGGAGAACCAGTCCAAGTGCGATGACCGCAAGCCCAATCGAGACGACCCGCAGCGTGGTTGAGACCTTCCCCCGAGGAGCCTTCTGCTTTTTCTCCTTGGTCGTGGCCGATGTCGACTCTTCGGCGTCCGCCGCTGGTGGGGCGTCACTGGTGCCCCCGGGGGCTTCGGCGGCGTGGTCGCCCACCAGCACCAAGATGGTCTGGTCGTCCTCGACGCGCTGCGCGCCAATCACTGGGCTGACTCCGTGTTGATGGGCTTCTTCGCCCTCTGCCGACGTGCCAGCCATACGATTCCAACCCCTAAAGCCACGGCCAGGATAGCGAGGGCGACAGGGACCATCCAACCACTCCTCGAACTATCGGCCACGGCTGCAGTAGAACCGATGGCCGGGCTCGGGTGTTCCGCGTGGTTCTGCGTACCGGAGCCATCGTGGGCCGCTGCGCTGGTGGTGGAGGACGCTCCGGTGGTCGCGTGGGCCACAGGCACCGGTGCTTGTGCGCCGGCCGCCAGGGCACTGTCGGCCCCGCTCGACGGTGCCGTGGTCGGTATCGGCGCGGCAGTTCCGGCCCTGGTTTTGGTCGGAGCAGCGACTGGTCCGGGTTCATCAACGGTCCAGACGAAGCCATGCGGGTCAGTGGCGCTGGCGCTGAAGGTGATCGGTGCACTCCATGAGGCGTTCTCGGTCCCGTGGGTGTTGGCACAGGCCAGGCCCACCTCCCAAGCACCGCTCCCGCCCTGGTAGAGGAGCTGGCTCAGGGAGACGGACCCACCCCCTGAGGTCACAAGGGGCGCCCATTCGAAGTTGTTCGGAATCTGGATGATCTCACCGGTCCCAAGGGCGGTGTTGACGGGGCCGTAGTAGTCCCCCGTTGCATCGAAGAGACCGAACCCCGAAGAGGGCGAGCTTTCAAAGGTCAGTGCCGCAATATTGGTGCCCTGATGTACCAGAAAGCTATAGACGTGGTTGCCGTCATGAGCGGTGTCACCGGGACAGGCTGACCCGAGGGGCAGGTCGACAGTGAACGGCGTGGCCGAACCTCCCGCCACTAGCGGCGTGCTGGCCGAGCCGGGCACGGCGATGATGGCCGCCGGTGCCGCGGCGCCGGCGGGCCGAGGCGGCGCCACCATGCCCAAGACCACGACAACCGCAACAACGGCCGCCATCAGGCCCTGAAGGGCCCGTTCCGTCAGGCACCACATGGCGACGTCGAGCGGGCGCGCCCACGGCGTCGCGTCGGTCCTCATGCGATGGAAGGTTCTGGTGTTTCGTCGATCGCCTCATCAGCGGAAGCCGGTGCATCGTCGCTCAATTCACTCGGCGTGCCTCTCCGTCGGAAGAAACTGCTCACGAGTGCAGCCGCCGCCGCCAGCACACCAATGAAGAGCACGAAGGGCATGGCCCACCGCACGGCCCCAATCGGGATATACGGAGATCGGACGGCGGAGAGTTGTGATGCTCCGAGTGCCTTGGCCTTGGCGACTGGATGAGAGACGGTCGCCGTAGTGGTCGACCCGTTAGTCGGGCCAAACAAGTGGTTAGCGCGGCTGAACAAGGAGCTGACGTTGCCTTGCGGCAAGAACCCGTACGAACTATTCGATCCGTCCGTCGACCCCGAGGGCGGCGGCGTGCTCGACCCAGACGATCCGGCCGAGCTGGTTGACGTCGTGCTGGTCGCGGGCGGTGTGGTGGCGACAGCTGGGGCCACGAGCGCCTTGGCCGTCGTCACCGTTTGGGCGTCGAGCGCCGAGGGCAGGGGCACGTAGCCGCTCGGCAGCTGGCCCGGTTGGGGACCTGTGGCCTGACCCGCACCAGCGGCGTAGTTGAGGAGATCGGCGTAGTCCGTCTTATTAGCCGCCGTCAGGGTGGCCGGATTGATAGCGGCGTAGGTCAGCATGGAAAGCGGATAGGCACCACGCGCCGTGGTGGTCGGGTCGGGCGCCAACACGCCCGGCACCGAACTCTTTGCCATGGCCGCAATCCCGGCCAGAATCGACGTGCTGGTCGGAGCGATGAAGGTCGGTGAGGCGCCGTCGTCACCGTCCTGGCTGAGGCTGGCCGTCTGCAGCCCGTATCGGGCCGCGGCATCAGTCGATGTCACCGTGAGGACGAGGTCCTGGCCCGGGATCTGGGGACCGTTGGCCCCCCACGCTGTGTCGGGCGTGGCCGACGTGTTCAACGTCGTCTTGGCGCCGTCGTTGGCCGTGGCGGCATCGACCGCGCCCGCCTTCATGGACTGGACGTAGGGCGACCAGTCCTGGATGCAAAGCGGACGGGCCGGGCCGGCGGTCGCGCCCACACCAACGATGCTGTGCGTGTTCTCGCAGTACGGGTCGCTCTTCGGGTAACTCTCGGGCACCGGGGTGGCGAACGCGGTGCCACTCGGGTTCGTGCTGGCCGTGGTCGAGTAGTACGGATTCACCGTCATGCCCCAGGGGTCGGGTTGGCCGCTCAACCACGCTTTGGCCGCTGGATCGGCCAGCACCCAGTTCCACAGCTCGGTGGCCGCGTCTGAGCTGCCCTCTTCGACGATGACGTTGCCGGCGTCGATCAAGTTGGAGGAGCCGAGGAGGGAGAACTCAGGGTTGTACTGGAGAAAGTCGGGGTCGGTGAGAAGACTGATGGGGTTGGTCTTCACCCACGAGTAGGCGGCCGGGGCCGTCGACAGTCGCAGTCCACGAAACTGGCTCTCATAGGACTCGGTCAACAGCTTGGCCACCAGTCGAGGTGTCAGATAGATGTTCTCTACCCGCGAGCCCGAGTCGGCCAGCTCGGATGCGTTGGATGATCCGTCGGGTTCAGTGATCGGCACCCGCTCGACGTTGAAGGCCACGGTGACGCCCGAGGCCGTCAAGGGCGCATACAACACAGAGGTACCCGAGGCCAGCTTGGACGGATCGATGGGGTCAGTGAACACCGACATCCCGACGGACCCGAAGGTCGGACTGGTGATGTTGGATCTGGCGGCGTCGTCGTTGTTCTGGATGTAACTCACCACTGGGGCTTTGGGCTGCGCGCACAGCGCAGGCTCCCAACTGGAGAAGGCTGATGCCGCCAGCTCACTCCCGATGACCTGTTCTGGGGTGGCGCTGAGGGAGCAGTTGGATCCGACTGGGTTGAAGCTAAGCGGGATCTGGATCCGGTTGGCCCAGGCCTGGGGGGTGAGGGGCGAGGTGGAGACAATCCCGTCGCCAGTCAGATTGGTCGGGTTCTCTTGGGCCGGGGTACCCCGGGGCACGACAACCAGCCAGCAGTCGGGCGTGGTCGTGCCGCCGTCGGCTACTGCTTGCCCACACCCAAGACCCGGAGCCTCGAGACCGGTGTCGACCTCGAACAGCGACGTCCCGGCCCCGTTCGCATAGGTACGGGCGAAGTCGACCTCGTTGGTGGTGGCGAAGCTGAAGTAGGGGTTCAGCCAGAAGTTGAGCGGCGCGTTGGGGTTGTTGTCCCAGTTGTAGTTGGCCGAGAGGTCGACGGTGGATCCGCTGGCCGGCGTGAACGGTTCGACGTCGTAGCCGGTGCCCGGGTCCACGACCCCACCGACATTGCCGTAGGTGTTCCAACCGGGCTGGGAGAGCACCGCGCGAGTACTCATGACCGGTGCCGTCGGAGGTCGGGTAGTAAGACGTCGACACGTCTTCACCACCGAACTCGCACTGAGTGGGAACGGGTCCGGGCGACGCCGCCTTGGGGTCACTCCAACACTGAAAGATTTGGACGTAGTTCCCGTCGTAGGAGTCGCCAAAACCCTGAGCGGGCGAACCCGAATAGGTGGCCGGGCCCCCGGTCCACGAGACCGAGATGGTCTGGTTGCTCAGATTCTCAGTTTGGTTGGCTGTGACTTTCAGCCCGGTCGGACCGGTTACCGTGAGCTGGGACGAGGTGGCAGGGAGCGAACTTACCGT
Organism: uncultured Acidimicrobiaceae bacterium; assembly: GCA_963803215.1. Classification (GTDB taxonomy): domain Bacteria; phylum Actinomycetota; class Acidimicrobiia; order Acidimicrobiales; family RAAP-2; genus CAWDLP01. Next base: position 141,322 of record CAWDLP010000002.1, on the reverse strand, counting down.
GCCGGCCTCACCGGCGGTCGGTGTGGGCGAGGCCGAAGCCAGCCCCACCGAGGCCATGGTGGCCGCCATGGCGGCCACGACACCGACGACGGTGGCCAATCGGAGATGCTTCACTGTCTCCTCCTCTTCATGCGGGCCACAACAAATCCCGGAACCAACAGCGCAGCCACAAACAACACGACGATCAAGAGCGTCACGGTCTGGGTCATCGACCAGCCATGATCAGCGGCCAGCACATCGGCCACGGCCGAGGGATCAACCTGGGACTTGGGCGTTGTCGACTTGGCACAGTGACGAATCGTCGGGTCGCAGGTGACGACCACCTTGACCTGACCGCCGCTGGACGACGACGTGGCGCCGCCGGTCGTGCCACCTGGTCCACCCTTGTCCGAAGTTTTGGACCCTGAAGACTTGGAGCCACCGGTGCTCGTCGCGCCCGCTCCCGTCCCAGTCCCGGTCGACGTGGTGGAGGTACCGGCCGCACCGACCGTGGCTCCCGGATTGCCGCTGCTGTTGACCGTCGAGGTAGCTCCGGCCCCGCCCGTGCCCGTCCCACACTGGGTCGGGCCTTGCTTGTCACAGGCCGGAGGTTGGGGCGCGGTTGTGGCCAAAAGGTTCGTACCGTCCGGCGAGAAAGTGGGGTTATTGCAGCTCTGCACGTTGATGTTCTGGGTCACCGCGCCCGGGATCTTGTCGATCTGGGCAAAGCTGGCTTGGACCAAGTTGATGGGCATGGGCGAGTACCCGAGCGCGGCCGACTGCTGTTGGCCTTGACACATGGCGTAGTAGGAGAAGGCGGCCAACGTGTTGCCCTTGGCCTGGTTGAACTGGCCTTGCACCGTAGTCGGCAGGATCAGATAGCTATAGGACGAGAGCGGATAGGTGCGAGGGTCCGGGTCCGTGTAGACGTTGGTCAGGTTCTCGGTCAGATACAGGGCCGGGTTGTTGACGTCCGTGGTGTCGACCTGGGCCGCCAACAGTGACACGGCCACGTTCTGCGGCGTCGGCTCGGTGTAGTAGCCGGCCGAGTTGAGCATGAGGGCGACCGGGAAGTGATCTTCTAAGGCGTAGGAGTAGTTGACGTAGCCAATGGCGCCGTTGGCGTAACTGGACGACACGTACCCGGCTACGCCGAGGTCACCCGACTGGGCGATCATCCCGGTGGCCGACGTCGGATAGAACGACGTCGGCCCGCAGGCAGGGGCCCGGCCCGACGAGTTGCAGTACGACTTCCAGATGGAAGGGTATTGATTGATCATCCACTCGGTCAGTTCGTAGCTGTCGCCGGCGCCGTCGGATCGGACCACGGGCACGATAGGGAGGTTCGGCAACTTGAGGCCCGGGTTGTCGGCGGCGAGCGCCGGGTCGTCCCAGTTCGAAATCGCTCCGGTATAGATCTTGGCGATGTTCTCGCCCGAGAGGCGCAGGTCGGTGACCTGCTGGCCGTTGATCTGCAGGTTGTACATGAACACGGTGCCGCCCGCCGTGATCGGCATGTAGGCGTAGCTGCCGGCCTGGGGGTGCTCGGGAGCTGATCCGTCGGTCGGGTCGGTCTGGAAGGGAATGTCGGAGGCGGCAAAGTCGGTGATGCCGTTGATGAAGTCCTGGCGCCCGGTGGTTGAACCGTTGGCGGTGTAGTTGATCCGCATACCGTCGGCCTGGACGTCGGTGGCCCACTGTTGGATGGCGTTGGCCGACCACGACGACCCCTCGCCGTAGATGGGGACGTAGCTGGCGGCCGCGCTGGCCGGGGAGGCATCGCCCGTGAAAATGACGGGAAGTACGGCGACGGTGGCAGCCAACAAGGCGAGAACACCGCGCTGCAGCCCACGTTTGGTGTGGCGAAAGAGTTGACCCTTCATAAAGAACCTCTCGATGATGCAGAACCGCTCTCGATGACCAGCGTTGGCGGTGCTGGTCGATTGGCAAACCGTTGGACGTCAGCCGCCGACTGACGGTTCAAGCGCCGTTGTGCTCGGGGCGAGACATGGCCCGGTCCCCAGCCACCGATCTTGCGGGCAATGGCGAAGAGCACGATGACGAGCAAGAGAAGAAACGAGGCGCAACCAAAGGCCCGACTGGTGTAGGCCGGGATCCCGGCTCGAACCAGCTGCAGGGTCTCGAGGGGCAGCGAGACCATCGGTCCGTTCAAGGGATTGGCGTTCAAATAGTTGGTGTAACCGGCCACCAAGAGGACTGGCGAGGCCTCGCCGATGGCCCGCGCGATGCCGAGAATCACCGCAGTTGCGAGACCCGAGCGGGCGGTGGGAAGCACCACCTGCATCTCTTGGCGCCACGCCGGCGCACCGAGTGCACTGGCCGCCTCTCGGAGGTTGTTGGCCACCAGTCGAAGCGACAGGTCAGCCGCTCGGATGATGTAAGGCAGCATCATGACGCTGAGGGCCAAGGCTGCAGCCAGTCCGGAACGCCCGAAGCCGAAGACCAGAATCCATGAGGCGAAGATGAACAAGCCGGCCAGGATGCTGGGCAGTGCGGTCATGGCTTCGACCACGGTGCGAAAGCCCCGCGACGTCCGAGTCCTCGTCATGTCCAAGTAGACGGCGGCCACCAAACCGATGGGGACGGTGAAGATCACGGCCAGGCCGACCTCCCACAGCGTGCCCACAATGGCGTGACCGATGCCGCCGACAGAGAGCGGGGCCAGTGGACCCGCCTTCGACATGTCGTTGACGTAAAAGTTGGTGTGGCGCAGCGCTGACCACCCTTTCAAGAGGGTGAAGACAACGACGACACCGAGCGCGCCGAGGGCGAGAACGGCACACGAGGCAAAGAGCACCGTCATGATGGCGTCCCACACCACCGTGCGGCCTTCGGTCAAGGAGACCAAGGCGGCATAGATGACGAGGAACAGCACGTAGGCCACGATGACGAGGGCCAACACGCCGCTGAGGGCGGTCAGATACTGGAGGACGAAGGAACCGCTGATGCCAGCGACCAGGGCCCCGATGACCTGAAAGGAGGCGTCAGGTCGACCGCCCCGGAGTCGTCGTTTCGCTCTGGGCTTCGGTCTTTGCTGGGCCTCGACCTCGGGGCGAGTGGGTGTCACGGTGGTCATCTCAGCCGTCACTCTCTGAGCCCGAACGCGACCGAGCCACCACGCCGGAGGCCAAGAAGTTAATGATGAGGGTCACGGCAAAGAGGGCCAAGCCGGCGGCCATGAGCGCAGAGAGCCCGAAGGAGGAGGACTCTCCGACGTAGTTGGCGATCATGAACGAGATCGAGTTGCCGCCACTTTGGAGAATGTGGATGTTCGTCCGAAACACGGGCGAGATGATCAGGATGACCACAATCGTCTCTCCCAGTGCTCGACCGAAGCCGAGCATGGTGCTGCCAATGATGCCGCTCTTGCCGAAGGGGATCACGACCGATCGAATCATCCCCCACCGCGTCGATCCGAGGGCGTACGCACCTTCACGCTCACCGAGCGGTGCTTGGGAAAAGGACTCTCGCATGACCGAGGTCAGAATCGGAATCACCATGAGCGAGACCGCCACTCCGCAGATAAAGGTGGAGGCGGTGTAGATGGTCGAGCTGGTCGGGCTGGCAGCGTCGACCCCATTGACATGGAAGATCGGGATCCACCCGAACCAGGTCGAAATCCAACGCGAGATGCCGAGCATCCTCGACTGCAAGAACTCAAGCGCCCAGAGGCCGTAGACGACGCTTGGGACCGCGGCCATGAGGTCGACCAATGAGACGAGAAGGCGCTTGGTTCTCGCCGGCGCGATCTCAGAGATGAAGAGTGCGAGCCCGAGCGCAATGGGCAACGAGATGACGACCGCCACGATGGCGATGAACAGGGTGTCGGGCAGGATGCCAGCGATGCCGAAGTGATGGATGTCAGGTTCCCAGGCCGCCGTGGTGAGAAAGGAGAACTTGGCCACGCGGAGGGCCGGAAAGGCCTGGATAGCCAGAAACACCCCAATAGCAGCAAAGGCACTGAGCACGATGAGTGCACTGGTGCGATGCAAGCCACGAAAGACCCGGTCCCCCGCTCCGGGCACGTCCACGATGGACCGCTTGGGTGCCATGAGGCCATCGGTTCGAGTGGTCACGACCGTGGTCCTGGTCGTCGTCATTGGTGGGTCTCGCTCAGTTGGCGCTGAGACCCAGACGGGTCATCGTCGTGAGCGGCACCGGTGGCGACGGTGGTCGTGCGGCGGCGTCGAATGACCATGACAACGAAGGCGGCAACAACGACGACAAGGGCACCAAGGGCGAGCCACGGCCACACGCTCGACGACGACGCCGGGGGCTGGTCGACCTTCCAGGTGTAGCCGCCCGGGTCAGCCGAGTCCGCCGTGAAGACGACCTGGGTGTTCCAGTAGTTGGCCACGACGCCGCTCAGCGGGGCACAGGCGATGCCACCCTCCCAGGTGGCATGGGTCTGGCCCGGGCGGAAGAGCTCTTTCGTGGTCCATCTGGTCCAGGTGAACGTGGGCAGCTGGTTGATCTGACCGGTACCAAGCTGGGTGTTGATGGCGCCGAAGTAGGCGCCATCGCTGATGTAGCCGAGCCCTGATTGGTCCACCCTTCTTGAAGTTGATCGAAGAAGGTGCGGTGCCCTCGGGCACCAGATAGCTGTAGACGAGGTACCCGGCGTGGGCCGAGTCGCCGGGGCAACTCGCGCCGCTCGGGAGCGTTGTGCCGTAGAGCGTCTGCGACCCGCCGCCGGTGAGCGGCGCCGTCTGGCCCGGCTTGGTGATGGTGGCCACCCCGGCGGTGGCGCCCCAGGCCATGGGCGTAGAGAAGGCCAGAGCGACGAGAACGGTCAGCGTGAAGCCGACCGTTACTCGTAGCGATTGCGTCGTTACCCCTCGGTGAGTGGCAACGACGTCACGGGGACTGGCCCAACTCTGTGGCATCACGGGTAGAAGGGCGCGCCACCGAAGGCGAAGACTCCGCCGTCGGTCGCCACCATGCGGTAGGCGCCAGACGGTGTGACCGAAATGCCGATGATGGGCGCGGCCAGCGGCTGGCCGCCCATTGAACCTTCAAACGCCGCATCGCCGAAGGCAAAGATGCCACCGTCTGAGGCCACCATCCAGTAGCCAAGACCCGAAGGGGTGGCGGCAATGCCGACGATCGGCTTGTTGAGGGGCTGGCCGCCCATGGAACCGTAGAACTGGGCGTCACCGAAGGCGAAGATGCCACCGTCGGAAGCCACCTCCCAGTAGCCCTGTCCCGAAGGCGTGGCCGTGATGCCGACGATCGGCTTGTTGAGGGGCTTGCCGCCCATCGAACCGTGGAACTGGGCGTCACCGAAGGCGAAGATGCCACCGTCGGAAGCCACCTCCCAGTAGCCCTGTCCGTCTGCGGTGGAGGTGATAGCAACGATCGGCTTGTTGAGTGGCTTGCCGCCCATGGAACCGAAGAAGTGGGCGTCACCAAAGGCGAAGATGCCACCGTCTTGAGCAACCAACCAGTAGCCGTGACCATCAGGTGTGGCCGCAGCCCCCACGATGGGGAGGTTGAGCGCCACTCCCGACAGCGAGCCGTAACTCACCACCGGACCCTTGGGAGCCACGTCACCATGGGAGTCGATAACCCAATACCCGGTACCGGTGGCTGGCGTGGCAATGGCGACAACCGGCGGGGTGAGCGTGGTCGGATACACCGTCCCTGAGGCGACCGTGATGCTCAACGACTTGCTGGCGGTGTTGGCGGGCGTGGCCGAATCGGTCACAGTCACCGTGAACGACGACGTCGCCGCGGTACCCGGCGTGCCGGAGATGACACCAGTGCTCGCGTTGAGCGTCAGGCCAGCGGGAAGCGAGCCCCCGCTGATCGACCATTTGTAGGGAGCAAGCCCACCGGTGGCGGCCAAGGTCTGGCTGTAGGCCGTGGACACCGTGCCACTTGGAAGCGACGTGGTCGTGACACCGAGCGGTGGCAACACGACGGTCAAGGTGAAGTCCTGGGTGGCCGCCGTTCCGATCCCGTTGGTCGCCGTAAAGGTGATCGGGAACGAGCCCGTGGCAGTCGCCGTGCCGGAAAGGTGGCCCGAACTGGCGTTGAAGGTCACACCGGCCGGGAGCGGGCCCGATTCGGCCAAGGTCGGCGTCGGCCGACCGGTGGCGGTCACGGTGAAAGAGCTCGACACCCCGGTCGTGAAGGTGGTGTGGCTGGCCGAGGTGATAGCCGGAGCCGAATCCACGGTCAGGGTGAAGGACTGCGAGGCCGAAGGGCTGTACCCGTTGCTGGCCGTAAGGGTGATTGGGAAGACGCCGCTCTGTGTGGGCGTGCCCGAGAGCACGCCAGTCGTGGTGTTCAGCGTGACGCCGGTCGGCAGGGTGCCGGTGTGGCCGAAGGTAGGAGCCGGGTAACCGTTGGCGGTCACGGTGAAGGTGCCGCTCGTTCCCTCGGTAAAGGTCGTGGCGTTGGTCGACGTGATGGTTGGCGCCGAGCCCACGACCAAGGTGAACTGCTGCGTTGCCGGCGATCCGACCCCGTTGTCAGCCGAGAGGGTGAGCACGAAGGTACCGGTCTGGCTGGCCGAACCCGAGAGCACGCCGGTCGTGGTGTTGAGCGCCACGCCGGTCGGCAGCGTGCCGGATTCGCTGAAGGTGGGAGCAGGGAAACCAGTCGCCGTCACGGTGAAGCTGCCGTTGACACCTTCGGTGAATCCCGTGGTGTTCTGCGACGTAATGGCGGGGGGGGCGTCGACGGTCAGGGTAAAGGACTGATGGGCCGCCGGCACGACACCGTTGCTGGCCGTAATGGTGATCGGGAAGACGCCGCTCTGGGTGGTGGTGCCCGAGAGGACGCCGGAGGTGGCATTGAGTGTGACCCCGGTGGGCAGTGTGCCGGTCTCGCTGAAGGTTGAGGCGGGATTGCCTGATGCGGTCACTGTGAAAGTGCCGCTCGTTCCGGTCGTGAAGGTCGTGGCGTTGGCTGACGTGATGGTTGGGGCATCGCTCACAACCAGGGTGAACGGCTGAGAGGCCGACGTGCCCACGCCGTTGTCGGCCGACAAGGTGATGTCAAAGGTGCCGTCCTCGGTCGGCGTGCCCGACAGGACACCGGTCGTGGTGTTCAAAGAGACGCCAGTGGGCAAGGTGCCGGACTCGCTGAAGGTCGGGGCCGGGTAGCCGGTGGCCGTCACCGTGAAGGTGCCAGCAGTACCGTTCGTGAAGGTTGTGGTGTTGGCCGAGGTGATGGCCGGGGCGCCGTTGACGGTGAGCGTGAACGCTTGGTTGGCGGGCGAGCCCACCGTGTTGCTGGCCGTAACGGTGATCGGGAAGACACCGTTCTGCGTGGCCGTGCCCGACAGCACACCGGAGGTGGCGTTGAGGGTCACGCCGGTGGGCAGCGTGCCCGTCTCGCTGTACGTCGATGCGGGGAAGCCAGTAGACGTCACGGTGAAGGTGCCGCTCGTTCCCTCGGTAAAGGTCGTCGCGTTGGTCGACGTGATGGTTGGCGCAGCCCCCATGATCAAGGTGAAGGGCTGGGTGGCGTTGGTGCCAAAGCCGTTGGTGGCCGTGATCGTGATGTTGAACGTGCCCTCGCCCGAGCCCGTGCCCGACAGGACGCCGGTCGTGGCGTTGAGGGTTATCCCCGATGGCAATGTGCCGCTCTCACTAAAGGTGGGGGCAGGGAATCCCGTCGCCGTCACCGTGAAGGTACCGGGCGATCCGTTCACGAATGACGTGGTGTTGGCCGAGGTAATAGCGGGGGCGCCATAGACGTTGAAGGTGAAGGACTGGGTGGCGGCCGTGCCGACCCCGTTGCTGGCCGAAATGGTGATCGGGTAGGTCCCGCCAACAGACGACGTGCCCGACAGAACGCCGGTCGTGGCGTTGAGGGTCACCCCGGTAGGCAGCGTGCCCGTCTCGCTGTAGGTGGGAGCCGGGTAGCCCGTGGCGGTCACGGTGAAGGTGCCGCTCGTTCCCTCGGTGAAGGTCGTGGTGTTGGCCGAGGTGATGGCCGGCGGAGACTGGACAACCAAGGTGAAGGACTGGGTGGCGGCAGTCCCGATGCCGTTGTTGGCGCTGAGCGTGATCGGGAACGATCCACTTTGTGTGGTCGAACCCGAGAGGACGCCAGTCGAGGTGTTGAGCGTGACGCCGGTGGGCAGGGTGCCGGTCTCGCCAAAGGTCGGCGCGGGATAGCCGGTTGCCGTCACGGTGAAGGTGCCGCTCGTTCCCGACGTGAAGGTCGTGGTGTTGGCCGAGGTAATAGCGGGCGCAGCATTCACCACGAGTGTGAAGGCCTGATTCACCGACCCGCCGATCCCGTTGTTGGCCGAGAAGCGAATTGGGAACGTGCCACTTTGCGAAGCGTTGCCAGACAGAACGCCTGTCGTGGCATTGAAGCTCACGCCGGTGGGCAGCGTGCCGGTCTCGCTCAGCGTCGGCGTCGGGCTACCCGTGGCAGTCACCGAGAAGGTGCCGTTGGTCCCCGACGTGAAGGTCGTGGTGTTGGCCGAGGTGAAGGCCGGGAACGTGCTGCCGCTCGGGCCCGGGGTGGCCGACCACACGAACCCGTTGGGGTCAGACACACTGGCACTGAAGGTGATCTCCGTGTTCCAGTTGTCAGAGAGGACGCCATTGGTGTTGGCACAGGCCAGGCCCGCTTCCCATACTCCACCGGTGGTGCTGATGAGGGTGTTCGACACCGCGGCAAGGGGTGCCCACTGGAAGTCGTTGGGAATGCCAACGATGAGCCCCGTGGTCACCGCCGTATTGACCGGACCGTAGTAGTCACCGTCGGCGTCGAAGATCCCATATCCGACAGACGGACTGCTGACGAAGGAAACAGTTGAAAGATTCGTACCCTTGGGCACCAGGTAGCTGTAGACGTGATAGCCGCTGGTGGCGGTGTCGCCCGAGCAGGCTGCACCCAGCGGGAGGCTCAAGGTATAGAGAGTGTTGGAGCCTCCTGAGGCCAGATAGGTCGTGGTCCCGGGGTTGGCCGTGGTTGCTATGGCGTTGAGAGTGGCCGCTGATGACGATGACGTTTGAACTATGAGCGCAAACGACGCCACCAAGAGCATCACGAGTGCGCTCGACAGGGTCTTGACGATGCGGGTCATCTTTTGCAGGGCCTCTCTTCGTGTCTAAAGCTGCTCGACGGCTGACTGGGCGTTGGTGTTCTGACCTCACCGAGGTGGCATCACGGTGCGCCCGCCAGCGGACACTCACGACAGGAGGATCCCTCCCTCCATCCCCCATGTTCGAGGCGCAACCACTTCTTCGTCGGGGTACCGATCGAGCACGCGCCCCTCGATCGAACTCCGATAACCAACAAATCCTACTGTATTACTCGGGAACCTGTGCAATCTAGAATTACTAGGAGTTCGCGTCAAGGCACCCCCACGGGGGGTGAGGGGGTGCCTTGACGGTTTGAACCCATCCCAAAAGGCCTGGTCATTGGCCAAGGAGCGGTCCGCTGTGTGAATTCCGAGCGCCTGCACCGGGGTGCAGCTGGGCCGACCTCAATGCCGCACGGTGCGACGTGTCGATCGAGGCGTGAGAACGGGCCAGATCAGAGCTCGAAAGTCCCTGCCTGGCCCGTCCTGCACACACTCAGGTGATAGTGAGGTTCACCGTCTGGCTCACCGGAGAGCCGGTGACACCGTTGGTGGCCTCAATCACGATTGGGTACACCCCGCTCGTCCCCGCCGCGGGCGTGCCACCGAGGACTGCCGTTCCGTTGCCGTTGTCGACGAGCGTCACTCCGCTCGGCAGGGTCGTCGTCGTTGAGATGACAGGCACGCTGGGGTAGCCGTCAGCAGTGGTGATGGCGTAGGTGAAGTGGGTTCCGGTCTTGGCCTTGGCCGCGGTCTTCGAGGTGAAGACACCTGGGTTGTCCACACTCAAGTTCAGCGTTTGCGTGGTCGCCCCCGCCTTGTTCGAAGCGCCGATGGCCACCGCATAGATCCCGGTGTCCGTGGCCACGGGGGTTCCGGCAATCGTGCCCGAGCCGTCGGGATTCACCGTGAAGGTGAGACCCTTCGGGAGCTTGGCCTTCAGCTTCGGAAGTGGGTAGCCGGTGGTTGTCACCGTGAAGGGCGTGATAGCGACCCCAGCTGTGACCGTGTCGCTTGTACCGCTGGTCACGGCCGGTGCTTGGTAGACCGTGAGCGAGAAGCTCTGGGTCACCGGGGTTCCGACGCCGTTCGTCGCGGTGAACGTCACGGTGTAGGCGCCGCCTGCGTTCGCTGTTGGTGTGCCACTGAGGACGGCCGTTCCGTCGCCGTTGTCGATCAGAGTCACACCGCTCGGCAAGCCAGCTGCGGTGAGAGCAGGTGTCGGGTTCCCGTAGGCCGTTGTCACTGGGTAGCTAAGGGCCGTGCCCGTCGTGGCCAGATACTTCGTCTTGTTGGTGAACACTGGCGCTTGCAGCACCGTGATCACCAGTGACTGTGTCGCTGGCGTCTCCTCCTTGACCGTGGCCGTGATCGTGGCGGTGGCGCTGGCGGCATCCTTGCTCAGTGCCGTGCCGGTGATCGTGGCCGTGCCGTTGTGATTGTCAGTCAGCTTCAAGCCCTTCGGGAGTCCGGCCTCTTTAAAGACGGGCGCCGTTGCACTGCATGACTGGACCGTAAAGGTGAAGGGCGTACCAACCGTGGCTGTCGCCGTGTCACTGCTCGTGATGACAGGCCCAGCCGTGCAACTGCTACTCACGGTCAAGGTGAAGGACTGCGTGGCGGCCGTGCCGACGCCATTGCTGGCACTGAGCGTGATCGGGAACGATCCACTCTGTGTGGGCGTGCCCGACAAGACGCCAGTCGTGGCGTTGAGCGTGATCCCGGTCGGCAAGGTACCGGTCTCGCCGAAGGTCGGCGCGGGATAGCCGGTTGCCGTCACGGTGAAGGATCCGGCACTGCCGCTCGTGAAGCTCGCGTTGCTGGCCGAGGTGATGGCCGGCGCCGCGTTGACCACAAGGGAGAACGACTGCTGTACCGATGAACCAACACCGTTACTGGCGCTGAGGGTGATCGGGAACGATCCACTCTGTGTGGTCGTGCCCGAGAGGACGCCGGTCGTGGCGTTGAGGGTGATCCCGGTCGGCAAGGTACCGGTCTCGCCGAAGGTCGGCGCGGGATAGCCGGTTGCCGTCACGGTGAAGGATCCGGCACTGCCGCTCGTGAAGCTCGCGTTGCTGGCCGAAGTAATGGCCGGCGCCCCGTCGACGGTCAAGGTGAAGGCCTGGGTCGCGGGATTCTCAATGCCGTTGTTGGCCGTAAAGGTGAGGTGGAAGACGCCACTTTGTGTCGGAGTCCCAGAGAGGACACCACCAGCGAAGGTAACGCCGGTCGGCAGGGTGCCCGATTCGGTGATCGTCGGGCTGGGCGAACCGGTGGCAGTTGGGGTGAACGAACCGGCCGTTCCCGTCGTGAAGGTGGCGGACGATGCAGACGTCACGGCAGCAGGAGTACTGCCGCTCGGACCTGGCACGTCGGACCATACGAAGCCGTTCGGGTCAGAACTACTGGCGGTGAAGGTGACCTCGGTGTTCCAGTTGTCGGTGAGGACACCACTGGTGTTGGCGCAAGCCAGTCCCGCTTCCCAAACCCCGCCGGTCGTGCTGAGCAGGGTGCTCGACACCGCGGCCAGGGGGGCCCACTGGAAGTTGTTCGGCGCGTTCAGCACCAGGCCAGTCCCGATCCCCGTGTTGACCGGTCCGTAGTAGTCGTCGTTGGCATCGAAGATGCCGAACCCGGTTGACGGATTCTGTTCGAACGTGACCGTCGACAGGTTGGTCCCCTTCGGCACCAGATAGCTGTACACGTGGTAGCCGTGCGATGCAGTGTCGCCATCGCACGCCGCACCCAGCGGGAGCGACACCGTAAAGAGGGAGTTCGATCCCCCCGACGCCAGATAGTTCGTGGTCCCTGGGGCGGCGATGGTAGCAATCCCGTTAACCGTCGAGGCCGAGGCCGGGCTGGTGCCCGCCGCGATGACGACGGTAGCGAAGGCAGTGAGAAACGCCAGCAACCCGGTCGCCACCTTCTTCGCTGTCGGGCTAACTCCAGTCCGGAATCCGAAGTCTCGGGTACCGAATTTTGGGCGTGCAGTACTCATGTTCATTGTCCTTTGTTCGAATTACTGGACGGAAGCTGGTCAGCCGGGCGGCGGATCAGCCAATGACGGTCAAGTCAAGAGAGAGAGGATCAGCCGTTCCCGGTAAGCGTCGTCGTGCCACATGTGCCTTCGTTGCCGACGTTGTTGAGGGTGTCGAATCCGAACTCGTTCACGATGGTCTGGGCCGGCGCCGAGCACAGTGCCGAGGTCGGGCCCACAAACAGGCTGACCAGGCCAGCGTTGGCGAAGTTCCCCGTCACCTTGGCCGTTGGGACCACCGTGTACACGTCGTAACCAAACGAGGTGTCCTGGTAGTAGGTCGTGTTCGGTGCTTCCTTGCCGCCACTCGTGGTGAAGGGCAGGCCAAGCGAGGTCCCCGAAGCATTCGTCACCGAACCGAGCGTGAGACCGTTGCTCACCGCCAGGTTGGAGTTGTTGACCCCAAGCCCGTTGAACTGGCCAATCCAGTTACCAACCGAGATCGGCACCACGGCGTCGACGCCTGCGGGCAATGCCGTAGATCCGGTCGCCACGTTGTTGTAGAAGGCGTTGCCGCTGTTCTGCTGGAGCTGGTCGCAACCGTCAATCTGGGCCTCGTTCTCGGCCACCGAGTCGCTCACGCCGACCGCAGACTCAAGGTTGCTTCGAGGGGTCGAGCCCGTGATGGTAAGGCAACCCTCGACCTCGTCGCCGTTGATCAGGGTCTCACCGGTCGTGCTCGAGTAGATCGACTTCAGCTGCTGGGCCGTGAGGCTGGCCAGATTCCCAGTCCCGTGGTCGTAGTAGAGGTAGCCCAGAGCATCTCGGCCATAGGGGATCCAGGTCAGCGTGGTGCCCGTGGTCTTGACGCCGCGGGCGGCCCGAGCAAAGTCAATCTGCCCGGTGACGTTGACCAAAGAGTTCGTGCATGTGGCGGCCGTGTTCTCCCAGCCGGTGCCGTTCACTGCAGCCAGCAACGCCGCAATGCCGTTGGTGGTGGAGTTCGGCCGGTCAAACGACGGTCCACCTGTCTTTGTCGTGATGCACCCCGGGTTGAGGGTGGTACCACCGGTTGGATCAGCGTCAAAGGACTGAATCGTCAGTCCCTTGGACGAGTGAAGGGGCGTGAAGTACTGGGCCGTCGTGCTGGCGGGCTGCGATGCGCCAGTCAGCGCGGAAAAGAGGTCTTGCGTGACGTCGGCGCCGACGCCGACGTACGCCGTGGTCGACTCGGGGTCGGCCTGAGCCGTGCTCGTTGCCGCGGTCAACGCGACAACACCGGCCGTGCCCGAGAGGATGACGGCAGCCACAGCTAAGCGGACGGACCGGATCTGACGAAAGGATTTCATGCTTGCCCTTACTCCTTGGTCGGCGCCGGGCCGCAGGAGGACGAGCCCCCTTAACCCGACAATCCCGAGTGGATTGATCGGATTAATGTACATAGGACGTTTTGATCCGTCAACCCCAGTTCGTCAAACGTGTGATCAATCAGCAACCATGAGTGACTTACGGCGGTTCGACGTGGCACCAACGCGACCGTTCGGTACCAGCGATGCGCCTCGTGACCAGCGAAAACAATCGCATCATGAGACCTTGGCGATCCGAAGATGGCGAGCCCATGACTCTTCTGCACGTACACATACGAGACCGTCGCTCCAGTGGAATTGTCGGATCTTCAGATGGTCGAGTCCAGACCACCCTTGACGCACGACCGGTCAGCTTTGCCGGTAACTGACACATCCGAGCCCGCGAGATCGTCCCCAAACCCGTACCTACTGGCTTGTCACGACGCTCCGTCACAGCCATGATCGGGCGCATCATCACCGGGCCGAAAGGGAAGGGAAGAATCCGTGCTTCGTGACTCCCTCGCCACTGTGCCCGAGGCGGCCCCGCAGGGAAATACCCCTGCGGTTGGGGTGCGAAAAGGAACGTTCCGTGCTCTCGGGAACCTCCCCTTCCGGCTGTACTTCTACGGCCAGGTGGTCTCGGCCAGTGGCTCGTTTGTCCAACAAACCGCAATCGCGTGGCTGGTGCTGAAAGAGACCAACTCTGCGGTCACCTTGGGCCTGGTCTTGGCGGCCGGAGGTCTGCCTTCCCTTCTCTTTGGTCCTTGGGGAGGTGTCGTCGCTGATCGCTTCGACCTTCGACGACTGCTTATCGCCACACAGTCCGCCTTCGGGATCCTGGCCGGAGTGCTGTGGGTCTTCGCCGCCCTAGGCCACGCCAGCATCGTTGTCGTGGTCATCATCAACGTGCTCGGGGGATTCGTTCAGATTGTCGACTCGCCGGCTCGCCAGGCCTTTGTTGGGCAGTTGGTGCCGCCGAGCGACCTCACCAGTGCCATCAGTCTCAACGGCGTCATCATGAACTCGGCCCGAGTTGTCGGGCCCGCTCTCGCCGGCGTGCTGATCGTGGTCATTGGGACGACGCCGTGCTTTGCCGTCAACGCAGTCTCGTATGTCGCCTTGGTGATCGCCCTGATCCTGATTCACCCGCTTTCGAGCGGCCATAGATCCAAAGGGAAGGCAGCGCGAGGGGGCGTTCGCGATGGCTTGCGCTACGCCCGCAGTCGCCAGCAGCTCTGGCTCCCGCTCGTGATGATGGCGCTCGTGGGACTGTTGGCCTTCAACTTCCCGGTGATTCTGCCGGTACTGGCCAAGTCGACCTTCCATGGCTCGGGTGGCACCTACGGCCTCCTGTCGACAATGTTGAGTATTGGAGCCGTTGTCGGATCCTTGGGGGTCGGCTTTATTCACCACCCACGGCGTCAGTATCTCGTGGCGGCGGCCTTGGCCTTTGGTGTGTTCCTCGCCGCCACCGCCGTCGCGCCATCGGTGGGCCTGGCCAGTGTCGCACTGGTCCTCACGGGTGCGGCCGCCTTCGCCTTCGTCACGCTGGCGTCGACAACTCTCCAACTGCACTCCTCGCGTGACTACCGCGGACGGATCATGGCGTTGTGGGTCTTTGTCTATCTCGGCACATCTCCCGTTGGCAGTGTGTTGACGGGCTGGATCACGTCCTCGGGTGGACCTCGAGTCGCCTTGTTGGTTGGTAGCGGTTCGTGTCTGATTGCGGCGGCAGTTGCCGCACGGGTCCACACCCCTCACGACCCCGACGCCAGCTTGACCGATCTGGAGATCTGAGCGCACCGCGTTTGGCCTTGTCGGGTTAGCGGTCGATTCGGGCCATGTTGGCCTCGTCATGGCGTTCGCCGGCCGCTGGCGTCAGTTCGTTGAGCCGGGCGATTTGCTCACCGGTGAGGACAACTTGGTCGGCCGCGATGTTTTCTTCGACCCGCGCCACTCGGCGAGTCCCAGGAATGGGGGCGATGTCCTCACTTTGTGCGAGGAGCCACACCGAGCGCGATCTGAGCAGGCGTGGCGTCACGCCTCAGCCGCAACGGCCGCAACCTCGTCCACGAGGCGAAGATTGCGCTGGAAGTTCTCACCCACAAAGCGGGGGTTCGTCTTGCGCCAGTCATCATCAGGAATGTCCGACTCCGAACGAATCTGTCCGGTGAGGAAGCCATGGCCTAAGGGCGAGTAGGGAACGAAGCCGATGCCCAGCTCACGCAAAAGCGGCAGGAGCTCGGCCTCCGGATCACGGGTCCACAGGGAGTACTCCGTCTGCAAGGCAGCAATCGGGTGCACCGCTTGAGCCCGCCGGATCGTGGCCGCACTGGCCTCGGACAGACCGAGGTATCGGACCTTTCCGTCCGTGACCAGCTCGGCCAGGACTCCCACCACCTCTTCGATTGGGGTTTGTGGATCAACACGGTGCTGGTAGTAGAGATCGACGTGATCGGTCCCTAGTCGCTGGAGCGAACCCTCGACTGCCGTGCGAATGCTGGCCGGGCTGCTATCGGCCACACCGGCCTCACGGCCGGTGTGGGAAATGACGCCGAACTTCGTCGCCACCACCACCTGATCGCGACGGTCCTTGATCGCTCGTCCCACGACCTCTTCACTATGAAACGGCCCATAGACCTCGGCGGTATCGATGTGGGTGACGCCCAGGTCGAGAGCCGCGGTGGATGGTTCGGACGGACTCATCGTCATCCAATCCCCCACCAGAGGTATAGACGCCACCCATAGTCATAGCGCCGAGACCGATTCGTGAGACGTTGAGGCCTCCTAGGGAGATGTGCTTCATCAGATGACTCCATAATTGTTATTGATGTGATTCCATCCAACATCAATTCGGATAAACGTGGGAGTCCCTGCCGAAAGGTGTACTGCGAGGGCACCCCATTCCTAGAGTGCGGCCTTGGTCGAGGTGTCAGCTATCGGAGTAGCCGGGCCACTCAATACACTCGACGGACATGATCCTGCGACGCGAACTGCCGAGGGGTCTTGAACGACTAAACGCCACCACCGCAGTCTTACAACGTGCACGTTTGTCCCATCCGATAGATGGGATGTGGGAGGCCGCCGACGTGCAATGGGGGTGGGGTCGCCCCCGGCCGACCGACGACCTGGCCCTCCCGGTCTGGTTCGACGAATTCGGACCCGTGGCAGCGGCTGGACTCACGACCTCGGGCGACATCTGGCAAGCCGACGTCTTCGCCGTCCCGTCGACTGTTAACCCGCAAGACGTCTTGGTCTCTTCGTTGGAAGCTATCGCTGGAGCAAACAGAGAACTCCAGATGCTGTTGCACGAGGACGATACGCAGCTAGTGGACCTCGCCCGCCGGAACGGGTTCGCGATGACCGACGAGGTTTCCGGCACAGCATGGATGGATGCCGACCAGCGCCCATCAGTTACTGAGGTCGATGGATTTGCCATGGTCGACCGCGCTGCGGGCCAGTCGAGGCCTCACCCAATGATTGCTCGAAACGGCAGCATGGTCGAGCAACGGCTCCGACAGTGTTCCCTCTACGATCCAACGCTTGATCTAGCCCTTGAGGACGAAAACGGCGAGGTTGCTGGATACGCCCTGTTCTGGTTTGACCCTGTGACGCTCGTCGGGCTCCTTGAGCCGATGCGGGTGGAGGACAGTTACCAGCGACTCGGCCTCGGCCGAATGTTGCTAACACACGGGCTTGAACGGCTCACCCGAAGAGGTGCACGCCGAATAAAGGTCGGGTTCGAGAGCGAAGTCGCCCGAAACCTCTACCTTGGCAGTGGCTTCACTCAGACGTCAGTCGATCGATTGTTCATCAGACCGCCAACTTAGAGATGAGTGCTTCATGCTGCGTGCAATCCCGGAGAAGTAGCCCGCGATGCTGGTCTTTCGTTCGCTCTAGATCGACCAATTCCGGGAAGAGCCTGAAGCGATTGCCTTGAGCGTGTCGGTGTCTTTGGATCCGCCGATGACGACCAGGCGATCGCCCTCTTGAAGCACCGTGTCACCGATGGGGACGACGAGTTCTCGACCCCTCTGGATCGCGGTCACGATGATGGCGTCGGGCAGATCAGCGTGTCGGAGTGGCGTATTCACCAAAGACGAGCAAGATTCGATCTCGATATCGTGGGTTCCGGCAGCATCATTTGCGCCATCCAGTTGGCGAAGGCTTGCCTGAAGGCCGAGTCGATATCCTCTCACCACATCAGACATGGCGATCGTCCCAATAACGGATCGATCGCTGTTGATGACGGCGATCCAATGTTGCGATGCTGACGTCAGCGCGTCGAGCGCCACGTCGAGACGGGATGATCCAGACACCGTGGGTGCCGATGCATCGATGACGGCATCGATGGTCTGAGAGCGTGCTCCTTCTCCGAGTCGGTTGAGCCCATCCAATGAGACGGCACCTTCGAAGCGTCCCTCGCTGTCGACCACCGGCACCCCGGGAACGCCAGCTGCTTCGATCTGCCGTCGAACATCCTGAACTGACGTGCCACCTTGCACCACAAGTCGAGGAGGAGCCATGGCCTGGTCGACGGGCACGTTGGCCAACAGTGGCATCCCGACCAAGAGCCGTTGGGCTGGAGCAGCATTGCGGCTCCGCAGTTGGCTGCGGTAGATGGTGTCATCGCCGCGCCGGACGATAAACCAGGCCAGTCCGACGGCGATCATCGCAGGCGCCAGAATCGACAAACTTCCCGTCATCTCGGCCACCATCAACATCACCGCTAACGGTGCGCGGGAAATACTTCCAAAGCAGCACATCATCCCCACAATCACGTAGGGCGTGGGACTGTGGCCCATAGACGGGATCAGGGGATCGAACAGTCGCCATACTGAAGCCCCGATGAAGGCGCCAATGATCATGCCTGGTCCGAAGATGCCACCCGATCCACCAGAACCAATAGACAGCCCCGTGGCAAGAATGCGAGCAAACGGCAAGATAAGGACAATCCAGAGTGGAAGTGAGAGGAGCTGGTGCCCGAGGCCTTGTTGGATCCAACCGTAGCCAGTGCCGAGTACCTCGGGAATGGCCAGTGCGATCACGCCAACGAGCACGCCACCCATGGCCGGCTTCACCCAGCGTGGGATTGGTAGCCGGGCGAAGACATTTGAGATGCCGTAGAAGCCCTTGGCGTAGAGGAGCCCAATGAAGCCACCGAGGACGCCGATGAGTGCAAACCACAAGAGATGCGTTGGATCACTGAAGTGGTAGCTGCCGTTGAAGCCAAACAGTGGTGTGAACCCGATCACGGAACCAAAGATGACGTACCCGACGATCGAGGCGATGAAACAAGGAAGAAGCGCTTCCACGTCGAAGTCATCGCGGTAAAGGATCTCCGTGGCTAGCACTGCGCCACCGAGCGGCGCCCCGAAGATCGCGCCGATGCCCGACCCGATCCCCGTCGCCACCGCAATGCGAGCATCGGCTGGGCTCAGATCGAGTTCTCGGGCCAGGAGCGAGGCAAATCCGGCGCTTATCTGACCGGTCGGCCCTTCACGTCCTCCTGAACCTCCCGATCCAATCGTCAGCGCTGAGGCCACGATTTTAACGACGACCGTCCGAAAGCGAATGCCTCTCGGGTTGTGATGGACCGCCGAGATGGCGGCGTCGGTGCCGTGACCCTCCGCCTCGGGGGCAAAGCGGAACACAAGGAGCGCACCCAGCAAGGCGCCGAGCCCCACCACCAGCGGGAGCGCCCATGGTCGCGTGAACGATGCCGATGCCCCGTGCCCACCTTCGCCAGCGGGCGTCGGCACGTGATACCCGGCCAAGACTCCCAAGAACAGATGGGTGGCAGCGAGAAGGGCCTCGTAGAAGACGACGGCACCCAGCCCGGCCATGGTGCCGATGAGTACCCCAAGCACCAGCCACTTCTGTAAATACGATGCGCCAGAGAGCCACCGCGAGGCCTTGGTCATCGTGGCTCGCCAAGCTGTCCGTGACAGCGATTGCCTGCGGTTCGATGGCTCGTTCATCTCGGGTCGGAATCTCGAGTCAAAGGACCGTGCCAAGCGCGTCGATGGCAAATGCTGCGAGCCATTTCATTTGGGGTGCTCGTTTGTTCCGCGCAGCTGCTTCGGCCTGCCGAGCTACAAACCACGTATCGACCACTCAGCGACGTTGACATCGTCGGCTGCGTCGACAAAGGCGGCAAGAGACGAGGCGAACTGAGCCTGTGTCGATGCTGGCAGCCGAAAAAGGATCTCTTGAAGTAGGTCAGCACGCCGTGCTTCTATCGTCTCTAGTTGTCTATGTCCCTTCGCCGTCACAAGCAGGGATATGGAACGCCGATCAGTTCCCGTTCGTCGCGAAATCAACCCTTTCTCGACGAGTCGATCGCAAAGAGCGGTTGTCGTCGATGGCGTGACGCCCAGAGATCGAGCCAAGTCTGCGGGTCGTTGGCTCTCTTCGGAGGCCAACAGGGCGAGTGCTCGATACTGCTGAATCGACAGTTGCACCTTCTTGCCATCTAAAAGCGAGTGGGCGGCGATGCCGACGAAGATGCGACTTGCCTTGTTCAGGTCTTTGACCACCTGTTCGTCAGAAAGCTTTTGAACCATGTTGGGCCTTTCGACGTGCCAGATTGAGCTGCCTTCTGGCCATTCTAGCAATCGAATAGTTACATAAGACAAATACTTTGACTCCTCTAACTTTATCCGCCGCGGTTGGCTCGGGTGTCCAGCGGCGGCCGGCTCGAAAATTCATCCAGCTCCGACTCGGTGGCGTTCTTGTCAATCCACCATTGGCTACGTGGGCGTGAATTCTCGAATCGTGGCCCCAATCAGGGACAACGAGGAGAGGCGGCGCTCGGATTCCAATCGGGGTACGGGGGCTGTGCACAACCTCTTCCTGGCCCTCCGAGATAGCCCGACGGGCGGAGGACGGTTACCAACGGATCTCTATCGAGAATTCCGTCCTGGACCGACCTAATTCCAGGTGCGCCTGATCGCCGGGAGAGTGACCCACTGCGGCTCTTACGGGTGTGTGGATAACAGGTCCGGTGCCGCAGGGGGGGGCTAACCCCACCCATTGAATGTGGCTATCTGCATTCCCCTAAACACGAGGACTCTTTATGTTTGACCTATGGCGACAGTCGGGGTCGAGAGCCCGGATCTCAACCAGCCAGTCGACTTCCGCAGGGGGTGGAGAGCCCGATCCCGTTTCGCGGTCCATCTCGGCCTTCTGCTCTTTGCCGCAGCATCAATCGGCACGCTTCAGCTGCTGCATGTGCGGATCGCATTTCACACAGTCGTCGGCCTGGGATTTGTTGGGTTGGTCGTCATACACCTCGTCCAGAGACGTCGGACCGTCGCTCGAATGGCCAAACAGCTTGTTCGGGCCCGGACGTTCATCGAACGGAGCTCTCGCGTCGCGGTCTCGGACCTCTTGCTCCTCTTCATCACCCTGAACGTGCTCCTGTCCGGGATCCTGGACTGGGGCCGAGGCGAGCCGATACAACTGCCGCTCCCCGCGCCCTTCTACAGATGGCATCTTGACTCCGGGATCGCACTGGTTATTTACCTGGCGGTGCATGCTTGGCATCGCAGGAAGCGGCTCAGGCGGTCGTCTATCCGATAGCGGGCATCTCCGAATGGCGGCAATCCGAGGGCGTATCCGAATGCCGGGACCGTGACCCACTCAGAACCTTGGCGCGAGCTGGCCCTACATTGTCGGCCATGGCCGTGGAGTGCAGTTGCTGCTCAATGTCAGTGGATTGGTGGGTCAGACTTCGCACGCATCCCGACCTGCCGATCTGCCACAACTGCCTCGCCGGTCTGAATGGCCAGCGAGACGGTCAGCTGCAACTTATGACTGGCGAGTGGGTGGTCATGGGGTTCGAGCCAGTCTTCAAGGTCGCCAATGTTGCTCGCTCGGTCGCCTGGTTCGAGCGTGCAGGATTCGAGGTGTCATTCCACGATGACACCTGCGCTTTCGCTCACCGGGATCGTGACCTCACGATCCACATTGCCAAAGCTGTGGCAGACGAACCTCCGGGTCACGGAGCCCTCTATATCCACTGTCAAGAAGCCGATCGGGTGGCTGAAGAGTGGAAACAGGCGGGAATCGAAGTTGTCGGCCCTCAAGACGAGGAATATGGCAAACGAGAAGGCTTCACCACCGATCCCGACGGAAACGTGATTCGCTTCGGTAGCTCCATTCGTTGAGGGCGCCTGCCCTCTATTCCTCAGTCTGGGTCTGAGTCGAGGCGGAGTATCTCCGAGCTCCGACCGCGTGGCTGTTATTCGACGACGGCCGTGAGCTGCCGAGGTATTTCTGCGGCATGCATCAAAAGTACGGATGTGGCCGGAAAGGTGACGGTGTCGTCGACCTGACCCTTTTCTTGGAGGCGGCGCCCGGATTCGAACCGGGGTACGGGGCTTTGCAGGAGCCCTGGCACGGTTTATAGGGGTTCATCTAGATCCATCCGTCCAGATCACTGTTCGGAATAAGTCAGTCGAGTTCACCACGATTTGTGTGCTTCGTGGCATCCCCGTGGCATGGACTTGGCTCGTAAGTTTCTGGCAATAGCAGCTTCGACGACGCCGTCAAAAGGAGCGAAACACCACCCAGATCGCCATCACGTCCACGAGTGAACTTACAAACGATGCGTGAGAGACCTTGATAGGCGGCTACTACGACCTCATCTCGTGAGGCATGAAGCCCCGAGTTCCTCGGGCAAAGATCGTATTTGCGGCGGACCGCGTCTCTGGCCCACGGCTCCCTAATGTGCTACAAATAACACATGACTTCTGTTGGGGTCCGCGAGCTTCGCCAGAGGGCAAGTGAACTCCTTCGACTAGTTGAGCAGGGCGAGACCGTCGAGATCACTGACCGCGGCCGACCGGTGGCACGGCTCACCCCGCTTCCCTCAGGAACCCCACTTGAGCAGATGCGCTCTGCCGGCGAAGTGGATCCAGGTTCGGGCGACCTCGACGAGCTACCCGACCCGCTGGAGTTGCCCTCCGGCGTGGAAGTCCCGAGCGCAGCCCTACGCCGACTGCGCAGCGACGAACGTTGACCTGTGGCAGCCACTTACCTGGATTCCTCGGCGATCGTGAAGCTCGCTGTACGCGAGCCTGAGTCAGATGCCCTACGTCGACACCTTCGACGCCGTCGTCCTCTGGTGTCGAGTGCTCTTGCACGGACCGAAGTCCTTCGATCCCTCCTTGGCGGAGGGACTCCCGCCTTGGCTTCTGGGAGACGGGTTCTCGCCCGTATTGATCTGATCCGGCTCAACGATCGAGTTCTCAACAGCTGCGGGGACCCTCGATCCTGTGGAGCTTCGATCCTTGGATGCCATTCACCTGGCCGCAGCCGGACGGCTCGGGGCAGATCTCAGCGAGATCGTCACCTACGACGAGCGCCTGGCGGCGGCGGCAAAATCCATGGGGTTCAAGGTTTCAGCGCCAAGTTGAACCGCCCGGGGAGGGATCCACCTCACTTCGCCGAGGACAGACGAGTAATAACAGTGACGGATAGCAAGGCTCCCGATTCCTGCCAAACCGGGGAGTTGAGAACGACAGCTCAACTTTCCCTGGTGTGGCACACGAATCGATTCGGCCGCTACTACGACCCCTTAGGCCATGTTCAGCCGCTGTGGACGGGGCAATCCCGTACGCAAATTAAACTCTCTCGTGTATCGCCATGATTGCGGCAAAAAGAAGCGAAATAAGACTTCCCTGAAAGGCACTCCCAACTTCAGAGATTCAATCCCAAAACCCGGACAGAAAGAAATTTCCATTATCCGGATGTGATTAATCCGAGCGTTGGGTCGATTGAGGCCCTAGCAACCATGTGGAAGGATTCGCAGCAGGGAATCAAACGGGTATTTCGCTTACAAGGAACTGCTGCACCAATTTTAGGATGAGGAGTGTCAATCGACGCTGATTGCCTCGGGGCCACCTGATGGTAACTGGAGGAAAACCAAATGGCGCAAGATTTCTCGAAGTTGGTCGCTGACCAAAGAGCCTATTTCATTTCGGGTGCCACCCGCCCAGTCACTTGGCGCGTCAAGCAGCTCAATGCCATCAAGGCGATGATCTCCGAGAATCGCGAGGCCCTGTACGACGCCCTCTGGCATGACCTTCGCCGGAACCGCTACGACGCCGATCTCATGGACGTCGAGTACAACATCAAGGAAGCCCAGTACGCGCTTGACCACCTTCACGAGTGGATGAAGCCTAAGCACGTTCACACGCCTCTCGTTATGGAGCCCGGTCACATCCGGGTCCGACGTGACCCGCTGGGCGTCACGCTCATCATCGGAGCCTGGAACGAGCCCCTCATGCTGACCATCGCCCCGTTGGTGGCGGCGATTGCCGCTGGTAATACGGCGGTGATCAAGCCATCCGAGGTCTCCGAGGCGACCTCTGCCGTCCAGGCCCAGCTCGTTCCCAAGTACTTGGATAACCAAGCGATCGCCGTCGCCGAAGGCGGAGTGCCCGAAACCACTGCTTTGCTGGACCAGAAGTGGGACATGATCTTCTTCACCGGGAGCCCCCAGATCGGCAAGATCGTCCACCAGGCCGCGGCTAAGAACCTCACTCCGGCCGTGCTCGAACTAGGCGGCAAGAATCCGACCATCGTTCACTCCTCGGCCAATATCCGCTCGGCTGCTCGCCGGATTGCCTTCAGCCGTTTCATCAATTCGGGGCACATCTGCACCGCTCCCGACCACGTTCTGGTGTGGCCGGAAGTGAAGGACGAGTTCGTCGAGGAGATGAAGAAGGCCATCACTGACTTTTACGGGGATGACCCCAAGCAGAGTCCGGACTACGGGCGCGTGATCAATGACAGGACCTATGAACGCCTCATGGGCTACATGGGCAGCGGCAAAGTGGCCGTAGGCGGTGTCGGCGATCCCGACCGAGCGCTACATCGCTCCCACGGTATTGGTCGATGTTCCGATTGATTCGCCGATCATGCAGGACGAAGTCTTTGGCCCGATCATTCCGGTCCTCGAGATCAACTCAGTTGAGGCGGTCATCGACTGGGTGAACGACCACCCACGCCCGCTCGGGCTGTACGTCTTCGCTGAAGATGAGGAGGTGGCCGAGCACATCTTGGAACGGACAGACTCCGGGGATGCTTGTGTGAACGACTGCTCCATCCAACCTCTCATGCCCGAGTTGCCGTTCGGCGGGGTTGGGAACTCGGGCATGGGCAAGTACCACGGACACTGGGGCTTCGAGGCCTTCACCAATGCCCGAGGCGTCCTCTACCACGGTGCCAAGCTCGACCCGGGGGTCAAGTATCCGCCGTATTCGGAGCACGAACGACTCCACGGGATTATCGCCAAGCTGATGCCGTAGCTCGACGGTTCGTCGAAACTGATCACACAAGAGAGCGAGGAGCGTGTGACGACGTCCAATCATCGGGTTGTTGTCGTTGGTGGCGGGTTCGGCGGCCTGCCGGCCTGCCGGATCCTGGGAGGCGAGAAGGGGATCGACGTCACTCTGCTCGACCGTCGCAACCACCATCTCTTTCAGCCGCTCCTCTACCACGTGGCCACCGGGATCCTTTCCGAAGGTGAGATCGCCATACCGCTGCGACAGGTTGTCCGACGACACCCAAACGTAAAGGTCGAGCTGGCAGAAGTGACCGGTTTCGACCTGGAGAGACGGGTGGTGCACGCCAAGAGCCCATTCCACGACCCAGTCGAGGTCCCCTACGACAGCCTCGTTGTCGCCGCCGGTGTCAACCAGTCCTATTTCGGTCACGACAACCTCGCCCTCTATGCGCCGGGTATGAAGACGCTCGACGATGCGCTCGAGCTGCGGCGACGCATCTTCGGGGCCTTCGAGATGGCCGAGGTGACGACCGATCCTGAGAAGAAGAAGGCCTGGCTGACATTCGTGGTGGTAGGAGCCGGACCCACCGGAGTTGAGCTGGCCGGGCAGATGCGGGAGCTGGCCGTGCGAAGCCTCAAGGACAACTTCCGGACCTTGGAGACCTCCTCGGTCCGGGTACTCCTCCTCGACGGCGGCAAGGTGCCCCTAGCCACCTTCGGGGACAAGCTCTCGGGCAAGGCCACGACGATGCTGGAGAAGATGGGTGTTGAGTTGCAGATGGGCGCACGGGTGACTGACATCGACACCCATGGTGTCTTGGTCGAGACCGAGGACGGCCATGAGCGGATTGAGGCCCGCGTGGTCGTGTGGGCTGCAGGCGTCAAGGCCTCGCCGCTGGCCGCCATGTTGGCCCAGGCGAGCGGGGCCGAGACCGACCGCAGCGGCAGGGTAGCCACCCTTCCGGACCTGACCCTTCCAGGTCACCCTGAGGTGTTCGCCGTCGGGGACATGGTCGCGCTCAACGATCTTCCCGGTGTGGCCGAGGTGGCTCTACAAGGCAGCCTCCACGCGGCGAATACCATCAAGCGACGTCTGAAGGGCAAGGACACCAAGGACTACAAGTACCGAGACCTCGGCAGCATCGCCGCCATAGGCCGCTTCAAGGCAATATGCAGCGTCAAGGGTCTTCACCTGAGCGGGTTCCCGGCCTGGGTGGTGTGGCTCTTCGTGCACCTTGCCTTCACCAATGGATTCGGCAAACGGCTCACCAACCTGTGGCACTGGTTCTGGGCCATGGTGGGTCGGAATCGGCCTGAACGGATCTTCAGCGTGGCCCACACCGGCGGTGATCTCAGTAGCCCCGAGAGCGTGCGCTCGATTATCCAGCCCGCGCCATTCCCAGCGGTGGCCGGCGATGAGCCTGCGGTGCCCGCCGAAAACGTCTAAGTGCTGCGAGTCAGGGATTCTTTTATGTGCCGACTGATCGCCCGGATCCTCGTGGCGCTTACCGCCCTTGCGGGAGCCATCCAGGCTGGCACAATGGTGGCGAACGCTGCCCCACCAGCGGGAATCCCGCTAACCGGTACGGTCAGCGCCGGTGGCCAGCCGTTGAGTGGCGCATCGGTCACGTTGTTCTCCGGTAGCAACCAAGGGATCTCGCGGCTCGGACGAACCATCACCGGGTCGAATGGCGGATTCTCAATCAACTACGTCTCACCAACACTGGGCGTGCTCTACCTGTCCACCCA
Source organism: uncultured Acidimicrobiaceae bacterium (assembly GCA_963803215.1). Lineage (GTDB taxonomy): Bacteria > Actinomycetota > Acidimicrobiia > Acidimicrobiales > RAAP-2 > CAWDLP01. Next base: position 114,902 of record CAWDLP010000002.1, on the reverse strand, counting down.
AGGTGGGACGTCCGCCATGGCCCCTGTGCCAAGTGCACTAAAGCTCACCTCGGTAGTAGGTGTGCTCGGCGGAGGTGGTGTGCCACCGCACACTTTTTCCACGGTGGACGTCAATGAGCTGACTACGGTGGCCGCGACTTATTCCCTGGCTCAGTTCATCTCGCCGGCAGGGATTTCGGGACCGAGTCCCGGACTCGAGAACGCGGCCGCAACGACCTTCAATTTGGTCAATCCCGGCGATGGGCAGCTTGGCGCTGTAATCACGAACGCAAACAATGGGTTGCACAACAGCACCTCGGCGACGCTCAACACGGTAGCCAACCTGGTCGCGCTCTGTGCATCTCGCGAAAGTCGGGCTCGCTGCCGTGAAGTACTCCGTCTGGCGACCCCTGCCGGGATCTCCCAACCGCACGATACTGTCCTGGCCGTCCAAAACTTGGCCAAGTACCCCACCCTGTCACCGACGGTACTTTGGGCACTGGCGAAGACCGCGAACAAATACCAGCCGATCCTCACCCATCCACCGACCGCGTGGATTTTGGCTCTGCTCTATACCGACACCGGCCTCTACGCGTCGGGGCGCATCGCCATCGACGCGATGGGCAACATATGGTCGAGCAACAACTGGGATCCCGGCACCACCAACCCGAGCACGGTCGTCACCGTGCTCAACCCGGTGGGGAATCCAATCCTCGGGAGTCCAATCAGCGGAGGCGGGGTCAACGGAGGAGCGTGGGGAACCGCGATCTCGCAGGACGGCTCTGTGTGGTTCGGCAATGTGGCCAAAAACGAGTGGTCGATGTCACAATTCAGTTCCAATGGGAGCCCGGAGTCTCCCAGTACAGGCTGGACGAACGGCAATCTTGAATTTCCGCAGGGTGTCGCCGTAGATCAAAAGGGCAACGTGTGGATTGCCAACAACTACGGGCCTGAGACGGCCCCCGATCAGGGCGACGTCGTCGTCTACCCGGGCGGCAATCCGGCGAAGGCGATCACCATCACGGGTGGAGGCATCAACCATCCCTTCGCCATCCAGATCGACGGTCAGGGACGCGCTTGGGTCACCAATGAGGGTCTCGGCGGAGCCAAGCTGGTTAACACCAAATTGGCTCCTCTCATCGGCAAGTTCGGCGGCAGCGTCACGATCATCGGACCGAACTTCAAAGTGGAGAAGAACTCGCCTATTCAGAGCAAGTCATTCCGTTTCCCGCTCGGTATCGCGCTTGATGCCGAATCCAACGCCTGGATCGTCAGCTATATCAACAACACAGTGATCGAGATCCGGCCAAACGGAACGATTGCCCGAACCGTCAAGCTTCCCGGACCTTTTTTCCCGTGGAGTGATGCCGTAGACGGATCCGGCCGGGTGTGGGTGGCTGGCTTCTCAAAGCCAGGAGTCTGGCTTATCTGCGGAACAAACGCTGCCTCGTGCCCAAAGGGTTCGCGGACCGGTACTCTCCTGTCGCCGAAGTCGGGTTTCCGAAGCAGCGCGATGCAACACTTCACGTCGATCCAAATCGACAGCTCAGGGAATGTCTGGCTGAGTAATAACTGGTCGAAGATCCTCACCGGGGGAGACGGCATCGTCGAGCTGATCGGTATGGCTACACCGGTGTGCACGCCTTTGATTGGTCTTCCTATTCGCCCGAAGATGACGACCTCCTGCGCAGGCAGCGCATAGCGAAGACGTCCGGGCACGCAACCGAAGTCCTGGGGACATGCTCAATAACATGCACTACTTCTTCGCCTGCTGATGGCCGCCGTCGCACACTGGAGCGGCACCAAACTGGCGTCATTGATCCGTCGGAAGACTCGAACCACTGCCAAGACCAAACCAGCCTCGGGAGCGAGGTCGTCATAGCGGTCTATTACGACCTCGAGAGCATTTTTAGGTGATTTAAGTCGAGGTCGTGATGGCGACTAGAAAGATGCGCCCAATCGGCTACGTGCGTGCACCCGCGGGAGTGAACGGAATTCAACGGTATTTGTCAGCGACGAGTTGCCCCCAAGGGCACTTGAGCAGACATTTCAGCTAGAACCCCTTCTCGGCTGAAACTTCAAGTTCAGGTCAGTAATTTCAGGGCCAGTCAAGGCCGGCGGAGCCGCCCGGAGGGACAGCCTTTACGGGCCCGGGCAGTCTCCGACCAGGAACACTGGGTGAGGTCGGCGGTGGCCGGCCTAGTGGCGCATTTTCCCGCCTGGACGAATTGGAAGCCTCAACATGGTCAATTAGCCCGATAGCCGAACTTCATTTGGGGGCCGAGAGGCCCCGTCCGCGTGCCGAGGCGGCGGCGTAGCCGCTGGCCGACGGCGGAAGCGGCTTGAGATAGTAGAGAAAACTTGTGCCATTTCTGATTCGTCTCGCACCTATTCCTCTCTCCGTAGACCACACATCCTCTTCTTGCTCATCTCCTAAGTAAGTCCTTCGACCTGCCAGTTCATCCTTCTCTGAACTGCATTTTGACTTCTCAATTTTTCTGTTCACCATCACTGTTGGTCGATTGCCTCGTTCTTCAGTTCATGGCTTCTGAATCTCCCACTGAATTTCATCCTTTGACCTCTACGGTTCGGATCTCATGGGCAATTTCTCCGATCCTCTGACCAGGGACTTGTCCCAATTGGCTCTGCAAAGTGACCACTACATATGTAGGGAGGGAATTCCTCCAGCTAAAAGGAGGTCGCGCATATGGACACGTCAGCAAGAGTCGAGATCAAGGAGTGTGGTCGCCCACTTGGTGCACTGCTTGTGACCCCAGAGCAGGCAGCCTTCGCTTTATCCATCTGCCGAACCAAAGTCTACGAACTTCTAAGCAAGGGCGAGCTCGAATCGGTTCGGATTGGTACAAGTCGGCGAATCCCAAACGATGCGCTGGCTGAATATGTCCAGCGCCTTCGGGAGAGCTCCCGGCCCGGTCATTACAGCAAGATGGGACAGTAGGAGGATTCGGCGGACCGTTTCTCAATTTGTACCGAGGTAGAAATCGATCCTGGAGGAAGATAGGCATGGGGAGTATCCGGTCCCGGAAGACCCCGAGCGGAATTCGCTACGACGTGAGGTTCCGGATCAATGGAATCCAGCGTACGAAGACCTTTCGGACCCACCAAGATGCGAAGTCCTTTCGCAAAAAGATGGAGGGCGAGGAGCTCGCCGGCCTCGTGAACGACCCCACGGACGGCGAGAGACTCTTCGGCGCCTACGCCGATGCTTGGATTCGCGAGCGATTGGTCATGGGCCGACCGTTGACTCCGTCAACAGCCCAGGGCTATCGAGCGCTGCTCCGTCGTCACATCAAACCTGTATTCGGCGACACAAAGTTGCGCCAGATCACTCCCGAGCGGGTGCGCCAATGGCATGCCGAGACCGCAGAGTTCTCTCGAGATCAGGCAGCGAAGGGTTACCGGCTTCTGCGGGCGATCTTGAACACCGCGGTGGCTGATGGGCTGGTCGGACGAAATCCATGCACAATTCGTGGTGCCGGCATTGAGCACGCCAGAGAGCGCCCGATGCTCGAAACGATCAAGGTGCTCGAGCTCGCCGAAGCCATCGAACCTCGGCTCCGTTGCCTTGTGCTCCTCGGAGGATTCGCCGGTATGCGGAGCGGCGAGCTGCTCGGTCTCCAGCGACGAGATATTGACCCGCTCCACGGAACCGTTGCCGTGGAGCGCCAAGCCCAAGAGCTCACCGGCCTGGGACGGGTACTCATGCCTCCGAAGTCCGCGGCTGGACGTCGAACGGTAGCCCTCCCCACCTTTGTCCTCACGTCGCTCGAGAATCACCTACAGCGCTTTGTTTCGGCTGCTCCGGACTCCGTCGTCTTCACTCGTCCGACGGGACTCCCCCTTCGTCGTCAGGACCTCTCCCATGCGTGGACAGACGCTTGTGCCGTCGTGGGTATCGAGGGCGTGCGTCCGCACGATCTCCGACATCACGCCGCCACAGTCATCGCTCGCAATCCCAACGTGACGTTGCGCGAGCTCATGGCAACGATCGGCCATTCTTCCCATGTGGCTGCGCTGCGCTACCAACACGCCACAGCTGAGCGAAGCAAGGAGATCGCTGCATATCTGGATGACGTCATCAGCGCCGCGACACCGTCAGTTCATCCACTCATGTCCACACAAGTGCGTGAGGGTTGTGGCATGGGTGTGGCATGGAATGAGATCGTCGACAGCGGTGAATTCCCGAGTCGTGGCCCCGAGCAGGGACAACGAGGAGAGGCGGCGCCCGGATTCGAACCGGGGTACGGGGCTTTGCAGGCCCCTGCCTAAACCACTCGGCCACGCCGCCACGGCAGTGGAGAACACAAACTCCGCTACAACAGGATGGTCATGCTAGTGGAGGTGGTGCGGCTGCGATCTCTGGACCACAGATTGCAGCGAAACCGGAGATGGGCTGGCTGAGGCTACTGTCGAAACGAATTCCGCGGGGTCAGCGCGCACAGGGGCCACCGATTGGGGCCTGAGAGATCTGTGAAACTTCAAGGGGGACTCATGGCACGACACCACAAACTTCGAACGAGTTGGGGCTCGCTGCGCGGCACGGCTTCGTTGGCGCTCGGCCTCATTACTGCTGTGACTGCAACAGTTGTGATTGGTACAACAGGACCGTCAATCGCCACGGCGAGCACCGCGGTCGCCACTCCCCCAGCACCGCCTGCGGTGCCGCATCCCTTCAACAAATTGACCTGTGCGCTGCAAACCTATGGCATCCGGCTCTGCCAAGGCGGCCAACAAGGTGCGACCGATCTTCGCATTCCGTCCTTTGATGGCGTGCCGCTCGACGCCGACCTGGCGCTCCCCGCCACCGGTCAAGGACCATTTCCCCTCATCGTGCTGCTACACGGCCTTGGTGGATCAAAGGCTGACTACGAGGTCACGGCGAACGACGGTGGCATCGACGATGTCACGCTGGCCGACAAGGGCTACGCCGTCCTTATGTATACGGCTCGAGGGTTTGGTGACTCGTGCGGCACTGCGGCCAGCCGTGCCAACACGCCCGCTTGCGCCAAAGGCTTCATCCAACTGGCCGATCAGCGCTATGAGGTTCGTGACACGCAGTACTTGGCCGGAGAGTTGGTCGACGAGGGATTGGTCAAGCCGACCATTGCCGCTGCTGGCGTCTCTTACGGCGGCGGACAGAGTCTGGAACTCGCCACCCTTAAGAATCGAATGCGGTTGCCCAACGGTCGCTACGTACCCTTCACCAGTCCAGTCCGTCACGTCCCAATGTCAGTCGGCGCCGTCTACGCCATGTGGCCCTGGGACGACCTGGCCACAGCCTTGGCGCCGAACGGCCACCTTTCGACCACCTCCTACACGCCACCCATCGCCAATCTCATTCCGGCTGGCGTGCCGAAGGAGAGTTGGAACACGCTTCTCTACGGCGTGGCGGCCGACTACTACGTGGCCCCACCGTGGCGTAGCACCGCAGTCCGACCTCACCCGTTGGTATCACCAGCTCATGGCGGGCTCGCCCTTTACCGCCATCGACACGCAGGCGCTCTACGACGTCCAGACCTACAAGTCGGCCATCGGCATTCCGCTGGCACTGGTGGTCCGGCCCCAACCGCCATCCAGAGTGGATGGACGGACACGCTCTTCCCGGTGTCCGAGGCGCTGCACTACGCCAACCGCATTGAAAGCAGCCGGCCTGCATACGCCGCTGCTCATGATGTTCGACGACGTCGGACACGGGTGGGCCCAGAACAAGCAGGCCGATGTCCAAGCCACCAACGCCCGCGGCCTTGCCTTCTTCGACTCGATCATGCTGTCGCACACCAGTCCCTCAACCGGTGTGGTCACGTTGGCCCAAACCTGTCCGTCGACCGCACCGTCGGGCAGCCCCGTCACGGGCCAATCGTTCGAGCTCTGCAAGATGGTGTGATCACGCTCAACGGGCCACAGGTGCGCACCGTGACCTCGACTCGGGCGGGGACCCAGCAACCGCCGCCGCCCTCGATCCGGCCTACAGCTCAAACTTGTGCGATGCGTTGCCCGCCTCACGAGAAGTCGGCACGGCGAACTACGGCGTGCCAGTCGGGACCCAGTCCAAAGAACTTCTGGGTGCGGTCACGTGAACGCTCATTTCGCCATCCGAGGCAACTACCCCGAAGTGGTTGCTCGCCTGTGGGATGTCGCTCCCGACACACACGCCAGATCGTGGCCATGGGCGTCTATCGACCAGTAGTGAACCAGCGGGTCGGCACCACCACACGAGCGCTCGGCGCCCAGAAGTCCGATTCGAACTGAACCCGAACAACTACACCTTCCCAGCCGGTGACACGATCCAGCTTGAGCTGGTGGGTTCGAACGCTCCGTACTTCCAGCGTTCGAACGGCACCTTTACAATCCGCGTCTCACATTTGAAGGCGACGATCCCGCTGGGTCAGTGAGGCCAGTCGTTCCCATCTTCAGACGTAACGAGCGAAGCGCACTGATCTGATGGCAACATCACGTTCGGGTTTGATCGAGTTCTCGACCTGCGGTTCGCGTGCTCGTGCCCCAGTGCAACGACACCCATCGGCCACGACGTGAAGGAGAACCATGACCGACTCTTCTAACCAGGGCATCAAGACGGTGCTGCATCCGGTCACCGACGTCGAGGCGTCGAAGGCCGTCTACACCGCGCTCCTCGGCGTCGCCCCCATTGCTGACGCGCCTTATTACGTCGGTTACGAGGTCGGGGGCCAGCACATTGGGCTGGTACCAGGGAGCGGACCAGAAGCCATGACATCGCCGGTGACGTTTTGGGAAGTTGCCGACATCGAAGCGAAATTGGCTGAGGTCACCGCAGCCGGTGCGACCGTGAAAGAAGCCGCGCACGACGTCGGGGGTGGACGTCTCGTAGCCACCTTTACCGACCCCGACGGCAATGTCCTCGGACTGCTGCAAGATCCTTGAGGACGATCTGATCAACCGCTCGTCGTCGCTCCGGTCTCATCGACCGGCCCAACCGGCTGCGCAGCAAACGACGCTGGTACAGCAGCGCAAGACGACCTAACGAGACCTCCGGGCGAAGAACCAGACAATGGCCGCCACCACGGCAATGAGGACGAAAAGCTTGACGAGTCCCCAGAGCAAGCCGACCACCACGCCGAAGATCCAGACCAAGACGACGGCCGCCATGACCCCGATGGTGACGGCCACGACCAGACCGAAGAACCCAAGTCGCTTGCTGGTGTTTTCTACATTCTCATCCATGAGGCCCTCCAAGGGACCAGAGACACCGTTCGTCCCTACTGCAATGCTACGTTCCCGTGGTGATCCCCGAGTCGTTGCGAGACAGACGCCAAGCCCTACTCAACCAGCCTGGCCTGCAGGGAGACGAACTTTGTCGGGCCTACGCGCACGAAGCTGACCTCTGGTTAGCCGCCTTGGCCGACCAGGCCTCCGGCGGGAGTCCGCGTCATCTGGCCCTCTTGGCCGTGGGCGGCTACGGCCGATCGTCGCTCTGTCCCTATAGCGACCTCGACGTTGTCCTGGTCAACTCTGGTCGCAGGGACGTGAAGAAGGTGGCCGACGCCATCTGGTATCCGGTCTGGGATGAAGGTGTGCGTCTCGACCACAGCGTGCGCAAACCCTCCGAGATGTTGGAAGCGGCCGAGGGCGACGTGCGGGTGGCTCTTGGTTTGCTCGACGCTCGGCTCATCTGGGGCGACCCGAAAGTGGCCGAACCGTTGCTGAAAAACACCGAAGCGGCCTGGCGCAACCGCCTCGGGGAACAGTGGATTCCGGTACTCGAAGCGCAGATGGGTGAGCGCCACAAAGCGGCCGGCGACGTGGCCTTCCTGCTCGAACCCGATCTCAAGGAGAGCCACGGCGGGCTTCGTGACGTCAACGTCCTACAAGCCATGGCCATCTACGCCCCCTTGCTGTCGGACTACTCCGATCTCGATGCCATCAACGCGGCCGCTTCTGTCCTCACAACCGTTCGGGTGGAGCTCCATCGCTTAGCTGGTCGTGAGCACGACCGCCTCTTGCTCCAAGATCAAGACCAAGTGGCGTCTACCCTCAACTACGCCGACGCCGATGCCCTGATGGCCGACGTTGCGGTGGCGGGGCGGAACATCGCGTGGGGCTGCGATGAAGCCTGGCGTCGACGGCGCTTCTGGCAACCGGCCACCTCCAGGAAGCACCGCAAACAACGAGAATCAAAGGCTGCCACGCAAGAAGCCAAGGCTGCCGCCATATCGCTCGACCCCGGCTTTGCCATCACCGATGGCGAAGTGCACCTGCTGGCCTCGGCACCGGTGGCCCAAGACCCGTCGGTGCCGCTTCGGCTTAGCCGCCACCGCAGTCGAAGCGGGTGTGCCCATGGCGACCAGTTCGCTCCATCGGATGGCTGATCAGTCACCACCCCCCTCGGACCCGTGGAGTGATGAGACCCGCGAAGCCTTGATCCGCGTGTTGGCCCTTGGTCACCCCGCCATCGATCAGCTAGAAGCGCTCGACCAATACCAGCTCTTGGCCCGAGTGCTTCCGGAGTGGGCCGCGGTACGCAACAAGCCGCAACGGAACGCCTATCACACCTATACCGTCGATCGGCATCTCCTGGAGGCCGCGGCCAACGCAGCCGATCTCTGTGATCGAGTCGAACGCCCGGACCTCTTGTTGGTCGGCACCCTGCTCCATGACATCGGCAAGGGCTTCCCGGGCGACCACACCGTGGTCGGCATCGACATGGTGGCGGACATTGGCCGGCGCATGGGTTTCTCGGTGGCCGACACGGCCGTCTTGGTCACCATGGTGCGCCAGCACCTTCTTCTGCCTGACACTGCGACTCGGCGCGATCTGGACGACCCCAGCACGATTGAGATGGTGGCAAAGGCCGCCGGCGATCGCACCACCTTGCATCTTCTGGCCGCACTGACCGAGTCGGACAGTTTGGCCACCGGACCCTCGGCCTGGGGTCCGTGGAAGGCCAGCCTGGTGGCCGATCTGGAGCGGCGGGCCGATCGTCTGCTGCAAGGTGATGAATCGGCCATCGCCGCAGAACCGCTGCCGGCGGCCCACCGCGCCATGATCGACGAGGTGCTCCGAGGGGGCGAACCGGTGGTGCAGCTCGATCCACCGCAGGTCATGGTGGCCAGCTCCGACCGTCGGGGCATTCTGTGGTCGGTCACAGGAATCTTGGCTCTTCACGGCTTCGACGTCCGAATGGCTGATATTGCTGGAGAAGATGGCGTCGCCGTAGAGGTCTTTACCGTCGAGATGTCGCGGGGCTCATGGCCCGATAGCGCCGAACTCCGCCGCGACTTGATCGCTGCACTCAAAGATCAGTCGGCCTTGAGTACACAGGTGGAGGAAAAATCACGGGTGTACGGCCAACGTCGCCCGTCGGCCGCCGTGCGATTTGGACCCGACGTCACGGTCGAAAACGGTGCCTCGGCCACCTCTACGGTCATTGAGGTCAGAGCGTTGGATGAGCTGGGTCTTTTGCACCGTGTGACACGGGCCATGTTTGAGTGCGACCTCGACTTGGTCTCGGCTCGCGTGACCACGTTGGGTAGTGAGGTAGTGGACGCCTTCTACGTCCAGAACCGAGCGGGAGAAAAGGTGACGGACTCGGCCTCGCTGGCTCGAGTGACCGAAGCCATCCAAGCGGCCATCGCCTAACCGCCCATCGCCTCGTTGACACGTCCCCTGCGCCTGAAATAGGCCTGTGGCCTGGTAACATTTTTTGTAATTATGGGCACTGGCGCGCCGAGTGGGGCACAACACAAGAAAAAAGGTCATGGCATCGCCATCCTGATTGTCGGGCTCGTCGTGGTGGCCATCGCCATCGTGGCCTGCGGTGCGGTGCTCTTGGTGCACCATCAGCCCCAGACCGCTGACGCCGTGGCCCAGCCCAAGGTCCTTCCTTTGAACGTGGTCACCACCACGCCGACCAACGGTGAGCAAGACATTGCATCAAGCACCCCGTTGACCGTTGACCTCTCAACGGCACTTGATCCCTCAAGCCCCATGCCAATGCTGACGCCGGCCGTGGCCGGGTCGTGGTCGCTGCTCTCCCCATCTGAGCTTCAGTTTGTGAGCGACGGGCCGCTTGTCCCCGGCTCGCAAGAGACCTTGACCGTGCCGGGTGGTCCGACCGGACTGTTGGGGGCGCAAGGCCAGCGCATGGCGGCTTCAGAGACTGTCGGCTTCACCGTGGCGCAGGGTTCTACCTTGCGGCTCCAGCAGCTATTGGCGCAGCTGGGCTACCTCCCGGTCTCGTTCTCGCCGGCGACCCAGCCCACCTCGCCCCAACAAGAAGCCGACGCCCAGCAGGGCACCTTCAACTGGCGCTGGGCCAACCAACCTGCGTCCTTGATGACCTTGTGGACGCCCGGTACGTACAACGTCGTGACCAAGGGTGCGGTGATGGTGTTTGAGTCACAGCACAACTTGAAGACGGACGGCCTGGCTGGACCCGAGGTCTGGACCGATCTGCTCCAGGCCGCGGCGGCCGGCACCACCGACCCGCAGGCCTACGCCTACGTCTACGTCTCAAAGGATCTGCCTGAGACGGCCACGGTCTACCAAAACGGCGGCGAGGTCTACACCACACGGGCCAACACCGGCGTGGCTGCCGCGGCTACTCCTGACGGCACCTGGCCTGTCTACCTTCGCTTCAAGTCGACCACCATGACGGGCACCAACCCCGACGGCACCAAATACTCCGACCCCAACATCCCGTGGGTGAGCTACTTCACCGGTGGCGACGCCCTCCACGGCTTCGTTCGGGGCAGCTATGGCTACCCCCAGAGCGACGGGTGCGTCGAGATGCCGCCGGCCAACGCCGCCGTGGTGTTCCCCTTGACCCCGATCGGGACCCTCGTCACCGTTCAGTAGGCGATTCGGCTCCACGCCAGCGCCCCCAGCGCGGTGGCGACTATTTGTTGGCGTTGTGCTCGATCAGCGGATGTTGCAGTCCGAGATCGGCCAAGCTTTTCTCCGGTTGGATCGGTGTGGCTCGACTCCTCGTCGTACCGATAGGAGCGAAGACATAAAGGTTCCAATAGGGGGCCAGACCGGCCGGCTCAATGTCGGCGTAGAGGCGTCGTTCCACCTCAACCCACCGCTCGAATCCGGCTTGAGCGAACTGTTCGGTCCACCAGGTGAACGACGCGATGCACAGATGACCCTCGACCAGTGCGCCATCGGCATCAACGGCCAGGTCTTCTCGTGGGATCGGTTGGGTGAACTGATCGGCCACAGCGTTGTAGTGGGCCAGGCGCTCAGGCCTGACTTTGCCCTCGAAGTGCCCATTTGGCCCTGACGCATTACGTCCAAACGATGGGATGGTGGCATAGACCACGCCCCCACAGACTCGACGAAGCTCGGCCAGAGCCTTTGGAATATCGATCGGATCGATGTGCTCGAGAATCTCGAGCGTCGTGACTAATTCAAACGAGGCATCGCCGAAAGGTAAACCGCTCGAGAGGTCGCCTTGGGAGACAAACGGCGCCACCGACGGCACGGCGTGGGCCACGGCAAAGGCTGAAATATCGCATCCCCTGGCGTCTACACCTCGCTCTCGTAAGGCCTCGACCAAAAATCCCTTGGCGCAGCCGATGTCGAGGCTCTTCTCGAAGCGAAAGTTCCGCCAGAGCAGATAGGCCGCGATGTCAGCGTTGGACGAGATCCGGTCGTAGGAGGCGTAGCCCGAACGGCCCTGTCGATCTCCCGTCGGATCACGATCGACCCCGAAGTAACTGGCGTCATAGATCTCTGCCGCCCCGGCATCCCCACGCATCGACGCCACACCATCGGTTGGACCAGCAGCCGTGGAGGTGTGGTCGACGGCTCGTTCCAGTTCGTGAGCCGTCACGACCATGGCCCGGTGGAGCAACGGGACCGAAGCCAGCCGAGCCAGCGCAGAACGACCGGTGGAGACCGCCTGCTCGAGACGCCGATTGACCATGGCGGTCGACACTACCGGCCTGAATCGGTGGAACGGCCCATGACCCGCGCCAGCCGAGGCTGACGACCCGCGGTGCGGTGCCACCCGCGGTGCCGTACCAACAGGCCCCACTCGCCAGAAGGGCATGGGTGTTCCCTCGTAGTGTCTATGAGGATGGCGCGGATCCTGGGATGGCTGGGACGACTCCTGCTCGGGCTGGGCGTCCTGCTCGTGCTGTTCACCGCGTTTCAACTCTGGGGCACGGGCGTCTTTGAGGCCCGCAGTCAAACCCAGCTCCGAGCGCAGCTGGCTCATCAGCTTCCGACCGACGCGGCGGCCAAAGCCAAGGCCCTCAAAACGGCACCGGCCACTGGCCCGCCCGAGGTGGCCCCCGACCGCGCTGCCCCAGCAGTGGGCCAACCAGTCGGAGTACTCCAAATTCCAACGATCGGACTGGATCAGGCCATCGTCGAAGGTGTGGGCACGGCGCAACTACGACAGGGTCCGGGCCACTACCCCGGTACTCCATTGCCGGGCCAAGCTGGCAACGTCGGAATCGCAGGACACCGAACGACCTACGCCCATCCGTTCTACAACTTGAACGAGGTCACCTTCGGCACCAAGATCGATATCACCACGCCCCAAGGCATCTTCATTTACACCGCCACCAACATGTCCACGGTGCCCCCGACTCAGGTCGCGGTGCTCGCACCGACCAAGTCCGCCATGTTGACGCTCACCACCTGCAATCCTCGCTACAGCGCGGCACAACGCCTCATCGTGCAGGCCAAGCTCACGTCATCCCTCCTCTTCAGCGCTGACGCTCGCACCACGCCAACGACCGCCCCCACCAACTCGTCGGTGCCACAGAGCAGTACGGCACTGGCCGGGGACGGGGCCGAGGGGGACTGGGTGGCCGCCCTGGCCTGGGGCCTTGCCACCCTGCTGGTGGGCCTGGCCGTGTTTTTCTTGGCCAAAAAGAGGCGCCGACACCGTGCAATTGCCTATGTAGGCGGGGGCATCGTCGTTCTCATCGTGCTCTTTTTCTTCTTTGCCAGCCTCTCGCCGCTTCTGCCCGCCAGCTTCTAACCGTCATTCGAGCGGGCCGCTCCGAATAATCGAATCTCCCCTTCTCCCCCAGGTATTGGACCTGTAATGTCTGGGCACCATCGCAGTATCCCAGGGGGTCTCGGGCAATGAGCCAAATCCAATCAGGAACCGAAGCAGCGCCGGCCGCACTTGTCGGGGCTCTTGGCACCTTCAATTTGGTCGACGTCTTGGACCTTTTGGCCCGAGCCGGGCACAGCGGCGAGCTCCAAGTCGTCGGCAAAGGAATCGACCAGCGCATCTGGCTCGACAAAGGTGACTTGGTCGACGGTACGGGGGCCAACGCCCCGGTCGCCGCACTCTTTGAGTTGGCCTGCATTGAAGAAGGCTGGTTCTATTTCACCACGGGAACAGCCGCCCATGAAGGCCTGGACCGAGTGCCGGTCGACTCCGTCATTCGAAACCTTGGACCACAGGTCACCGAATGGCGCGAACTGGTGGTGGCCCTTCCCTTCGATGACGTCGTCCACATGTCGTCTGAAACCCCGGCGGCCGAGGTGCAGATCCGAGCCGACCAGTGGCAGATACTGAGCATGGTCGGCCCCGGCAAACAGATCCGCGAGGTCGTTGACTCGTCCAGCCTTCATCCGCTCGACACCTTGCGCACGCTGAGAGAGTTGACCGATGCCGGACTCCTCACCATCGAGGATCGCCACACCGTGGCACCTTCTTCCATCGATTCATTAGGTGGCGCCATCGCCGAGACCGCCCCGCCCGAACCGCCGCCGGTTTCACCCCCGCCGCCTCCTCCGGCCCCAGCAGCTGCGGCACCAACTCCTCCGCCCGTGGCCGAGGCCGTACCGGCGGCACCAGAGCCCGTCGCCGCAGTGCCCGAACCGGTCGCGGCAGTGCCAGAGCAAGTCGTTGCGGCGCCCGAGCCCGTCGCGGCAGTGCCCGAACCAGTCGCGGCGGCAGCCACTGAGCCAGCAGTGTCCGATGGTGCTGAGTACTTCGTCACGCCGGCACCGCATGATGAAGACGCGGGGCCGTCGCCCCTGCCGCCGTTTGTTCCTCCGGCCCCGGGCACCTCACCAATACCGCCCGCACCCGAAGGATGGGTCGAACACGAAGAGTCGGCGCCGGTTCGCCCCCCGCCACCTCCGCCTCCGCCGCCCACCGGCGCCGTGCCTGACGGGCCAACCACCGGTCCGACGCCCCTGGTCGAAGAACGCCCGGCCGATGTAGCCCACAACCAGGTCATGCCACCACCCATTACCGGCGACCCGTGGTCTTCCTCCATCAGTTCGGAATGAATCACCAGCCTGACAACCTCAGGTAGTCATCCGTGCGCGCCGAGCTGGCCTCGTTACCAAAAGACTTTCGCGCTTTTGGGAAATCGGCCGCACGCGACAATGCCATCACCTACGAGCTCATCTGCTTTGGCGTCGCAGACGACGAGAGCATTCTCGATCTCATGGGTCTGGCGCCTCGAGAACAACGTCGCCCCAACCTCTTGCTGGCCGCCGTCCACTACCTCTTGTTGTCTGGGGCCGATCACGAGCTGGCCCTGAGCTATCGGACTGTGGTCGACGAGCGAGCCGATCCCCCGATGGAAACCGATGGCCCTCCGACGGCCTCGATATCGGCCGAGCAGGGGGCCAGACTTGTGGCGGCGTTTCGTGACTTCGCCTCCACGCATCGCGAGGCCATCGCACATCTCATGGCAACTCGGTCGACGCAGACCAACGAAGTCGGACGCTGCACGGCACTTCTGCCCGCCCTGGCCTTGCAGTCAGCCCGTCTCGGACAGCCGTTGGCCTTGATTGACGTCGGTGCCGCGGCCGGTCTCAATCTCCAGTTCGATCGCTACGCCTACAACTACATCCAACCGAACGGCACTTCACGTGCGGCCGGCCCTTCTGACTCCCAAGTCCAGCTGCACTGCGAGCTCAGAGAAGGCGCACTGCCTGACCTCGATGCGGTGGAAGTCCCCTCTCGATACGGACTCGACCTTTCACCGATCGACGTCGACGATACCGATGGCGCCCTCTGGCTCCTGGCCTGCCAATGGCCCGATGATCTGGCTCGATTCCAGCGAGTCAGAGGAGCCCTCAGCGTGGCCCGAGCACATCCTGGCCGCCCACGGGTCCAACAAGGCGACATGTTGCACGACCTCAACCGTGTCGTGGACCAAGTGCCCGACCAACACTCAGTTTGCATCTTTCATTCGTGGGTCGCGGCCTATCTGGACCCCACCGAGCAAGGACGACTGTTGGCCGAGGTGCAGTCAATCGCTCGGCGGCGCTCGATCACATGGATCTTCGCGGAAAACCCCTACGAGGTGCCAGCGCTCCCGACCCCCGCCGCCCTCGGGCATGTGAGCCCAAAAGAAGCGACCGCACTGGTGCAGATCACCTTCGAGAACGACCAGGTGCAACCAGTACGCATCGCCGACATCCACCATCACGGTCGATGGATGTCGTGGTACGGGGCCTGAGCGCATCACGCGCTTAGGAGCTAGTCCGGCGGGTTGTCGTCCTTGGCTGAGGGTCCCCACGGCGCGTCTCGGCGGCTGGGCACGGCGATGCCGTCGTCACTCACCATGGCCGCGGTGCCCACCGATGCTTTGCCAAACTTGTGACGAATGGCGTCGATGGCTGCCGTCACCTCCTGCCACGAGCGTTGGGCCTCGGTACCACGGCGACCGGCCAGTTGGCTCTGAGCCAGACCTTCGTCGGTGTCTGGCGGCTCCACCTCACTGACCAGATCAAAGGCCAACTGCTCCGACCGCGTGGAGGCCTGAAGGCCCGAGGCGCTCACGCCCAGGAGACGGATGCCGGGACCGGGATCGATACCGTCCAATAGCGCCGCCGCCACGGCACCGAGGGCGTGTCCAGTGTCGAGAGCCAAGGGCAGGGTGTGCGAACGCGTCACGCTGGTGAAGTCGGCGAACTTCACCTTCACCGTGATGGTGCGCCCGGCCACATCCGATCCTCGCAACATGGTGGCGACCGACTCGGCCATACGAAGCACGTGTCGTTGCAGAAGGGCCGGGTCAGTGAGGTCTCGACTGAAGGTCTCTTCGTGGCCGATTGACTTGGCTGCTCGATTCGGTACGACGGGGCTCGGGTCTTCGCCCTGGGCCAGTCCGAGCAGGTGGGATCCTTGGGCCTGGCCCAGCCGGCGAACCATGGTGGTTCGGGGCATCTGGGCCAGATCGCCGACGGTGCGGACGCCCATATGGTGGAGCCGCCGTGCTGTGGCCGGACCCACGCCCCACAGCGCCTCGACCGGCATGGGGTGGAGGAACGCCTCTTCTTCTGACGGCATGACAACCATGACACCGACACCCGGTGTGATGGTGTGTCGATCCACAGTTGGTTTCGCCCCGCGCGAAGCCAGCTTCGCCACCATCTTGGTGCGCCCGATGCCGATAGAACAGTCGAGTGAGAGTTGCTCGCGAACCTTGTGCCGAATGGCACGAGCAATCTCGTCTGGGCTGCCCAGCAGACGACGGCTCCCACTCACATCCAAGAAGGCTTCGTCCAACCCAATGGGTTCGACCAACGGTGTGGCCGTAAGCAGGATCTCGTGGAGCTGTTGGCTGACTTCGCTGTAGCGGCCGTGCCGGCCATCCACGAAGATGGCTTCCGGGCACAGTTGTTGCGCTCGAACCGACGGCATGGCCGAGCGAATACCGAACCGCCGTGCTTCGTAGTTACACGAGGCCACCACACCTCTGGCCCCACTTCCCCCGACAATGACGGGATGCCCAGCCAACTCCGGGTGGTCGAGCACCTCTACGGCGGCGAAGAAGGCGTCCATGTCCACATGCAAGATGGCAGGAACGACCTCTGTTGCCACGACCAATCCCGACGGTTCAGCCACCGAGCCGCAGGCGGCGAAACCCTTCGGCATGGCGCACACCGGCCCGACGGCCTTCCTCCTCTGCCCGCTGTCGCACCGCTTCGCCAGCCCAACCGTCCGAATCGGCGAACTGGGTGCGGTGGCACTCAACGGCCTCGGCTTTGACCTCCACCGTGTCGGAGATATCCACCCAAACATCGGGCTCGAGTGAACCCGAAAGGTAGGCCGTCGTTACTTGGTGGGGAGGACCGGCGTCGGGGAAGTAGTGCGGGAGCGCAGAGGCCGGAGATAAGGCGTCAAGCAAGACCCAACCAGCGATCCGGTGGTCACGGTGATTGAAGTAGTCCTGACCAAAGAACACGGCCGTGGGGTCGTGACCACAGACAACATCGGGACGGATCCGCCGAATGTGTGTGACCAACTCTTGGCGGAAGTCGCTGTCATCTTCCAATGCTCCGTCGGGGTGCCCTAACTGGGTATGAGACGTGACGCCGATCAGCTTGCAGGCTTGGGCCAACTCGTCGGCTCGTTCTTCGGCCAGATGCTCGGGCTTTACAGCCGGGTCTTTGGTGCCTTTGCCGCCATCGGTGCAGACGATGAGATGGACAGCGCAGCCGCCGCGAGCCCATCGAGCCAACGTTCCGCCACAACCAACGTCGGCGTCATCCGGATGGGCGTAGACACCGAGAGCGATGGCCGGAATGGCCTCGATGAGCTCAGACATGGCGTTACGCGCTCATCACGTCAGTCACGCCGCTTCGGCTCAGTTGTCTTGGTGAGCAAACCCACTTCTCGTTGGAAGTCGCCCACGTCTTCAAAGCCCTTGTACACGCTGGCAAAGCGGAGATAGGCCACATCATCGAGCGCTTTCAACTGTTCCAAGACGGCCACACCGACCTGCTGGCTGTTGGGCTCGGTCGTCTCGACCCGTAAGACCTCTTCCACCTGTTGGGCCAACTCGACCAGCTGATCGTCGGTGACCGGTCTGTTCTTGCAGGCTGATCGCACACCGGCAATCAATTTGGTTCGATCAAAGGGTTCGCGCTGGCCCGATCGCTTGACCACCCAGAGTGGTTGCTCTTCCACCCGCTCAAAGGTGGTGAATCTGCGGCCACAGCCGAGGCATTCGCGACGCCGACGAATCGCTGCGGCTTCGTCGGAGAGACGTGAATCGACCACCCGATCGTCGTCAACAGAGCACCAGGGACACCGCACACTGCGACGTTACATGGCTGGTCCAGTACTTCACGGACGACCTCTCGCGGCTGAGCCGAACTGGTTAGGGAAGATGTATGTGCTCACCAGGGACGATGGTGGTCGAGCCCACCGTGGTGGCCAACCGCTGAGCCATCTGGCTCGGGTTGCTCGGGTCGATCCGAGCGGCGATTGAGGCCAGGGTGTCGCCCGGTTGCACGACGTAGTACGGACCTTGATGTCCCGAAAGCGAGACCGGCACGGCGGTCGTCGTGGCCGGATGCACGGCACGGCCGCCCAAAGCGCTCAAGGGCAGGGCCAAGGCAATAAGGACGATCGTGACGAGGACGCCCACGGCCAACCGCCGACGCTGCAGCACAGCCGATGAGGGATGGCGAGACCTGGCCGAGCGCACGGCTGCCGGATCCCGCTCGAGCTGCTGGCGACAGCCACTGTGTCCAGCGACCTGCGGAGATTCGCCAAAAGTAGGCGTGACCAGGACAGGTGCAGCCTCAGCCCCCCTAGAACCAGCCGAAGGGCAGGACCGCTGTGAAAGGTCTCTTCGTGCTCCAACTCGAATGCCACCGACATGTGCATCGCTCCCTGGTCGTACCGCATGGGACGCCGAACGTCATCTACGAACGTGCGTTCGCTCCTGTTGCATTTCATCACGAACACTTGTTCGTTGTCAACGGTTTCTTCGAACAACTGTTCGTCTCGCATGCGGTAAAAGTAAACGTCGGGTGCTTCATCGGGGGTAAAGATCCTGTTCAGGAGGCTCACCGAACAGATGTTTGCCTTTGGGGACGCCGATCTGTATCGTGATGCCACACAAACGGCTGTTCGCTTTCGCGAGAGCCACGGCGACATATCGGAGGCGAAGGCCATGGCTGAGGTACTTAGCGGCAAGCGGCAGCAGATCCTTGAGTTCATTGCCGAGCGCCAACGTGAGCGCGGCTATCCCCCGTCGGTGCGCGAGATCGGCCAAGCCGTCGGACTGGCGTCGTCAGCCACCGTCCATACCCACCTAGCCGTGTTGCAACGTGAGGGATTTTTGGTGCGGGACCCAACGAAACCCCGAGCCATTCAGGTTCGTTACGACCCGAGCTCGAAAGTCGCCATGTTCCCGGGACCGGTCCGTCATGTCCCGCTTGTCGGTGATGTCGCGGCCGGAACGGGTGTGCTGGCCCAAGAGAACGTGGAAGAGGTCATGTCCCTCCCAGAGCAGTTCACGGGAACAGGATCGACCTTTATGTTGCGCGTTCGAGGTGACTCGATGATCGACCTCGGCATTTTTGACGGCGACTTCGTGGTGGTGCGCCAACAACCCGATGCCGAGGCCGGCGATGTCGTTGTGGCTGGCATACCGGGCGACGAGGCCACGGTGAAAACATTCAGCCGCGCCGAAGACAAGATTGTCTTGACGCCAGCGAACCCATCGTTCACGCCCATGGTGCTCGACCCCCAAGATGTCACCATCTACGGTCGTGTGGTGACCGTGCTGCGGCGTCTCTGAACAGTCGTTAACGCAACAGCCGTGAGAGTCGGCGGTCGGCCAGCACCTTGCCGTTGGTCTGATCGTGCGGGCAGTAGGTGATCTCATAACTCTCATAGGACACGCGCCGAAGTGGTTGTCCACACTGCGGGCACGGTTCACCAAAACGATTGTGCACGGCAAACCGGCTTCCTAACTTCGCTTCGGAGAGCCCACCCGATCGCGTTCGCTCCAGCGCCAGCGCCTCGGTCAGTACCGATCGAATGGCGTCGATCAGTGTTCGTCGCGCTGTTGCATCGAGCGACCGCAGCGAGGCAAAAGGCGAGAGATGGGCTCGATGCAAAGCGTCGTCAACCCAACCCCGCCCGATACCGGCCACGTAACGCTGATCTCGGAGCTGGGTGTGGAGATGGCGATTGCTGGTGTCGCCAAGAATCAGATCTTCGAAAGCTTGGTCGAAGGGGTCCGGGCCAAGACCGGCCCGAGGGCCTTCATCGCCCGGTGCCAACACCCACCAGCCCGCCTTGCGCTGCGTGCCGTACTCGCGCACTAACAAGCCGAGAGCGCCCGAGAATCTGAACCGGACCACCGAACCCCGGGGCTTGGTCGCCTTTGGTGGTTCCTCAACGTCAACCCGTCCCGCCTGCGACAGATGCACGAGCACCTCTTGGCCATCATCAAACTGAGCGACCAGGTACTTTCCCCGTCGTCCGAACGACGTGAGCTCGTGGCCAATCAGCCCATCGGCTGGTGGCACGGCGGTTTTGAGACCGGTAAAGCCCAGTTGATCGATACCCTCAAGACGTCGTCCCGACAAGGCCACCGACAAGCGCTCGGCCAGAGCCTGCATCTCTGGAAGTTCAGGCATGCGGCCAGCGCTTCTGCTCTAACGCCGCAGGCCAGAACCGGGCCGGGCTCGTGGACTCGCCTCTCAGTCCCAGAGCTTGTCGGTGTAGGTATCGGTGCCCGGAATGGTTGGGATGAAGGGCAACGCGGCCACGATCGTCCCCTTGCCGGCTGCTTCCAAGCGACGACGGTGCTCGGCAATGACCGGCTCCCACGCCTCTTCGGGATGACCATTGAGGAACCACAACAAAAGGGTACGGCGGTCGCTGGCCGCTTCGCGCGGTACGTCGCCCGGTGCGTCCACCTCAAGGGCGATCGGTGTGAAGGCAGCCACCAGATCGGCGTCCGTTCCCGGCATCAGGCCGGGGAGGTGTTCGGTGCGCAACCACTCCCAGAGCTCTTCGTTGCTGACGTCTTCGCTCCGATCGATGAAGACCGAGACAATGCCTCGGTAGGGGTGATCGAGAGCGAGCTCGACCGGCACCCCGTCGGGGTCGGAACGGTGTTCCCAGGCGAAGCGATACAGCAAGGTGTGGATGTGGTCACGCTCTTCGAACATCCGATTGGCGGCGTGAAGCGCCTTGACCTGGCGCAGCGCCCAGCGATTCCAGGTGTCGTGGTAGCCGTCCAAGACCCAGTAGATCGACATGTACGAACCGAGCCCAGGTTGGCCCGTGATGGTCGAAGGATCGGGGTCGCGCATGGCCTTTAACTCAGCGGTGGCCACATACCGATTACCGGCGAAGTTGTAAGGGCCAACCATGCAGCCGGAGTAGTAGTGATCGCGCTCATACCAGCGGTTGTAGGCCACTTCATGGCCGCGGTGGGGCTCCACCACGGTGAGAAGCATCGATCCGAGCTTGATGGGCTCAGCCCCGGCGGTGATCTCGATGGGGCGGCGCGGCTTTACAGGGGCTTCATCAGTCATGGCGCGAACCGTAACAGCAGAAAACCGGCGAAGCAGATCCGCCCTCCCCAAAGTGAGGGGGCCGAACCAGTGCGTGGTCTCGTTAGGCCGGGAGGATGCGACCCGAGGCGGCCAGATCTTGGGTGGGGGCCGCCGTACCGCTGGCCGGCTCCACCGTGATGGCCAGTTCCGTTGGTTTTACCGAGCTTCCAGCCGTGAACGTGGCCTGATTGGGCTTGTTGCCGAGCAATCCCATGGAGATGGGTTGTCCGTTGATGATGGCCCACAGCTGATAGGTCTCGCTCGACGGCAAGGGCGGCATCTTGGAGGTCACCAACGAGCCTTTCCCGTTGGAGCCAACCAGGAACGACGCCATCAGCGTGCCTTGGCTGGTTTTGAGGTCCACCACTTGGCTGCCGTTGGTTGAGATGCCATTCGAACCCGTCTGCAACGAGAGCTGATGCACGGTGCGATTGGACTGCACCAGATTGACCGACAACAGACCAATGATGACGACGGCGGCCACCGCCACTGCCGCACTGACCCAGCCCACCGCACCGCCTCGCGTCTTGGTGTCAGACCGCTTAGCTCGGGCTTGGTCCAGATCGACGATTTGGCCGCCCGAGTCAGACGCTGGTGGTTGACTGCTCAAGGCGGGCATCGGTGGGACGTCTTGGCCTCTTTGGTCGAGGTTGTCGGCAATGCGATCCCACAGACCGACGGGCAGCTCTTCGACCGAGTTGCCGAGAGCAGCCGCCACTTCACGGTGGGCGTCAACCTCGGCTCGACATCGCGGACACTCCGCCAGATGGGCCTCGATCTCTACCCGCTCGGTCTCATCGACCGCGTCGAGTGCGTATGCGCCCAGGAGCTCTTGGTACTCACTGTGCTGCAGGTTGTTGCTCATAGCTCCAGTTCCTTGATTCCTACGCCCCGTTCCGCCAGGGCTTGTTTCATTCGTTTGAGGCCGTTTCGAATGCGACTCTTAATTGTCCCCTCTGGCTGGGCCAAAAGGACCGCGACCTCTCGATAGGTATGCCCCTCGAAGTAGGCCAGTTCAATAGGCTCGACGTTCGTCGTCGGGCAAAGTAGCCACCGCTTGGGCCACTTGGTCGGCTACCGACAGATCCCAAACCTCATGTTCGAGGTCGTAGCCCGCATGGGCGGTCGCCCTGGCGTCGCGCTCTTCTCGTCTCTGGCGCGCACTGCGCGACCGCACCATGTCGACCGCTCTGCCGTGGCTCTGGGCCAAGAGGAAGGACCGCAGAGAACCGCGACCGGCATCGAATCGATCGGGACTGTTCCAGAGGCGGAGAAAGACCTCTTGGGTCACGTCTTCGGCCTCGGCCGCATTGCCCGTCACTCGGCGAGCCAGCCCGAAGACCGCACCGCCGTGACGGCGATAGGCCTCGGCCAGCGCCTCCTCGCTGAAGCGGGCAATTGACACCACGAGCTGGGCGTCGCTGGTTTCGGTCATACGTTCCATTCGAGCTGTATTCGTCGCCGTTTGCGTTTTGGATGAACAAAAATCCTTCATCCAGATCCATGTGTAAAGACGAATAACTAGCACTATGCGTACCACGATTGACTCCTATAAAGCTCGCAGCGGGCGGCTGAACCTGGACGGCATTGACTTTGACGCCTTTAAAGATCAGCCCCTCTCAGACGATGCCCTGCGCTGTATCCGTTACATGCACGACATCGAGCATCACACCATCTGTTACCTACGTGATCTGCTCTTGACGCCAGCTCATCAGGATCCAGAAGTGACCTCGTTCCTGTCGTGCTGGGCCTTCGAAGAGCTCTGGCACGGCGAGGCCTTGGGTGCAGTACTCGAGGCCCATGGAGAACTGGCCGGCGTGCCGCGGATTGCCAAGCTCCGTCGAGACCGCCGGGTCAAGGACAAGTTGGCGCTTTTCTCCTCTATGGCGGGCTCGACCTTTGCCGGTCAGTCCTTCATTGCCGTCCACATGAGTTGGGGTGCCATTAACGAGTGGACGACGCAGTCGGGCTACTCACGCCTGTCAGCCATTGCTGGTCACCCGGTCTTGACCGAATCTCTTGAAGCGCATCATGAAACAAGAGGGCGGCCATATCGACTTCTACGCCTCTGAGGCCTCGCGCCGATTGGCCGAAAGCCCCCGAGCGCAGAAGCTCACGCGCTTTGCCTTGAAGCACTTTTGGCGTCCCGTCGGATCCGGCGTTATGCCCAAGTCGGAGGTGGCCTTCATGGTGCACTACCTCTTCGGTGGCGAACAAGGCGAGAAAGTGTCGAGCCGCGTGGACAGTCGTGTTGACCGGTTGCCCGGTCAAGAGGGCCTCAACCTGATGCACGCGGCGATTGCCGAACTCTCGCTGCTTCTTCCCCCAGCAACGGCCAAGACCACGGCCGTGCCCGCGCTGCTGGCGTCTGCTGCCTGAATTCTTTCGCACCGTTTCAGTGTCGTGACGCGTCGTAAAGAAAAACTTCGCAAATCGTCATCCAGTTGTTCAGCGGTACCGAACAGAAGGTAACCACGGCGCATCCTGAACGGACCTGCGGTGGCAGTTCGGCGCAAGCCGCAATGCAGTCCCCCTCAACACAAGAAGGAGATCCCATGAACGCAGATCCACGAGCGCTCGCTGAGCTGCTCGACGAGTCGCAGGACCTCCAGTCCGACGCTATGCGTTCGACTGATGAGAACCTGGCGAACTTGGTCGAGATCGGACACGATCCCGCCACCATCGAAGCCGGAAGCGACCCGGTCACCAATCAGGCCTTTGCCGCTGACCACCGCCGTTCGCTTCAACACTCATTGGGTGGAGCCGCCGTCCTCGGCGTTGCTGGCGGCGGGCTGCTGCTTGGCCTGTTGGCCTCACCCGCCTTCGCCAGCTCGTCCCCGACCGTCCAGATGCTGCAGACCGCGGCTTCCATTGAAAACCTCGCGGTGGCCACCTACAAGACGGCACTGACGCTGCCCTACATCGGTGGATCTGCCGCCAACCCGGTTGTCACGGCCTTTGCCAAGACCACCATGGCGCAGCACACCCAGCACGGTGACGCTTTCAACGCCGCCCTCAAACACATGGGGGCCAAGGCTCAGTCGAAGCCCGATCCCGCGTTCGTGCCGGTGGTCAACAAAGCCGTGGCCTCACTCTCGGGTGCAACGGCAGCCGAAGGAGCGCTGGGCGTGGTTGGTCTGGCCTATGAACTCGAGAACATCGCGGCCGAGACCTACGTCACGATGTGCAAAAGGTATCGGGCTCGACCAACAAGGCCCTCTTCGCTTCCATCATGGGCGTCGAAGCACAACACGCCGCCGTCCTCTTGGCCGTCCAGGCCCTCTTGAAGGGCGGCGCACCGCAGCTCATTTCATTAGCCCCCGGAACGGTGGCGCAACTTCCCGCTGCCGCCGGCAGCGTGGGCTTCCCCAACGCCTTCTACCCAACGAGCGCTGCGGCGCCAGCAAGCCAAGGAGCGGTCAAGTGAGAAACCGTAAGCAAGGAATCGCCATCAGCGAAGCTGAGCTCAACGACATGACCAAGGATCTCCACGCACTGAACGAAGACGTTGGCATGCCAGCGCTTCGGGCCAGTTTGGCCGAGATGACCGAAGGATCTGAAGTCCGGCGGTCGCAAAGACACCAGTCGCCGTAGCTTCCTCTTTGGGGTCGGTGGCGCGGTCGCTGGAGGTGCGGCGCTGCTCACCATTGGCGCCACACCAGGTTTGGCCGCCGCCGCCACGTACGCGACCGCTCAACGTGCCGAGCCCGGAAAAGGGACTCAACGGTGACCTCAAGCTGGTCGCCATCAACGCCAGCTTGGAGAACTTCGCCGTCTATGCCTACAACGCGGGACTCCAAGCCGCCACGGCCGGGAAGCTCGGCACCGTGCCGCCGGCCATTGCCACCTTTGCCACCACGGCCAAGGCCCAACACACCCAGCATGCCGCCGCTTGGAACGCCGTGCTGACGGCCGCACACAAGAAGCCCGTCACCGCCACTGAGCCCACGTTGACGCCCGTCATCTTGAAGGCCTTCGGCAAAGTCACCGATGTGGCTGGCTGGGAGCCTTGGCCCTGATGTTGGAGGACACGGCGGCAGCTACTTATCAAGCTGATCTGGCCAAGTTCAAGAACAGCCAGGCCATTGGGGCCGCAGCCACCATCCAGCCCGTGGAGATGCAGCACGCGGCGATTCTCAACTACGTGCTGGGTAAGTACCCAGTCCCGCTGCCGTTCAGCGCAACCTCGGGCGCTGTCCTCTAGTCCAGACCATCGACCCCCCGGCGCGCCCGACGGCGCGCCGGGGTGGTCACCCCAATCTGAAAGGTTTTCGCCATGTTGGCGTCCATACTTGGTCCGGACATCCTCATCGTGCTTGCAGCCGTGTTGGTACTGTTCGGCGGGACCCAAATCCCCAAGCTCGCTCGTTCATTCGGGTCGGCCAAAACAGAGTTCCAACGAGGACAGGACGAAAGCAAGGCCGCCATTGTTGTCCCGGTTGACGCTAGGTCGCACCCCGACAACCCGACGGCGCTGACGTCCTTTCACTCATCACACCTTGAACGGAGCGATTACATGCACGGACCGGACCTGAACATCGACCGCAAGACCAACACGTCATCCAGCTTGGCCCGCCGAGGGCGAGTTCCAGCCCTCATGGTGGCCGCTCTCTTGGGCGTGGCCCTGGTCAGTGCGGCTTGTAGTTCGTCGCCGTCCTCATCGACGACAACCAGCTCGTCGAAGGCGAGCACGGGTGGATCCACCAGTGGCGAGGCCATCACAATCCAGAACTTCACGTTTTCTCCGGCCAGTCTCTCGGTCAAGCCCGGTGCCACCATCACTGTGACCAACAAAGACAACGTGGCGCACACCGTGACCTCGACCGACAACAAATTCTCAACCGGCAACGTGAACCCCAATCAGACCAAAACGTTCACCGCCCCGACCACGCCTGGGACCTACAAGTACATGTGCTCGATTCACCCGTACATGACCGGCACCCTCGTCGTCACGTGACGGCATCGCGCATCGCGACATGACGTTTCTCGACCCAGCCAAACTGCTCATCGTGGGCGTCGTGGCCATGTTGGTACTCGGTCCGGACAAGCTTCCGGCTTTTGCTCGCAAGGCCTCTGCGCTGTGGGCCGATGTGGCCAAGTTCCGGGCCTCGATGCAAGAACAGGTCCACACCCATCTGGGCGATATCCCATTCGCTGAAGAGCTACGAGGGGCCAAGGACTCATTCCATCAGGCTGCAAAAAGCGTCGATCCTCGGGCCATGTTGTTTCAGTCAGCCGGCCTCAACGATCAAGAGGATGCCGATGAGGACCCGTTCACTGGCCTAGAACTTGGACAAGAGACCCCGGCACAGCAGTCGGTTGTGGCCGTCGCCGGCGATCCCTCATTGAACTGAGTCTTAGGGCCTACGGAGGTAGGCCCGCCCTTGGCCGTGACCGTGCTGGTCTCGGTCCACCGTCGCTGTCGAGGGGCCTGGCAACATAGGTGCGCCATCATTGGGCCTTGGCCCACGTCAATCGAGGTGCACCTGTGAACAGAACAACGACACACACAAGGCCAGGATGGCGCCGGAGCGCTCTGGGCGCGTTCGCCGCACTCCTCGGCGTCGCCACATTGATGGTGGCCGTTCCTTTGGCCGGGGCCGATACGACCACGACCGAAGTGCCGACCACCGTGGCGCCCACGACGACCACGACCGAGGCCCCCACCACCACGACCACGGTGGCGCCCACCACCACCACCACGACTACACCCGCGACGACCACATCCACCACGTCGCATCCGACCACGACGTCCTCGTCGACCACGTCAACCACCAAGCCCGTGACGACGACGTCGAGTTCAGATAAAAAGACCTGGCTCTGGATTCTGCTGGTCGTACTCTTGGCGCTTCTTGTTCTCATCATCGTGTTACTGGTCAGTCGGCGCCGCGCCACCAACGAAGGGCTGTGGCGCCAGCAAACCCTGGCCGCCGTGACCGAGCTCGACACCTTGGCCGTGCACCTTGGTTCGGCGGACGAAACCGCCCTGGCCAGCCTGGCCACCCGCGATGCACCCCGACTGGCCACCTTGGCCTCACAGCTTCGTGATCTTGCGCACGACTATGCCCGAAGGCGTGCACGGAGAGGATCTCGCTCGACTCGGCGGCGGCCGCGGGCTCCTTGCAGACGCTCTTGCTCGGTATGCAGTTCCCCGGCGATACTCGACCGGGTGCGGGCGAGGTGCACCGGGCTGCGGCCGAAGTCACCAGTGCAGCCGCCACCGCACGGGCCGGCTTGGCTCGGCGGACGCCAGCGACGTCATGACCCGCGGCGGCTCGCGCTAGGTCGTGAGAAGCGAGTAAAGGGTTTGGCGAGCCCTTTGCAGCGACGAACGCCCCACGTGCTCATCGGGGTGATGGCAGAGCTGGGGATCGCCCGGACCGAAGTTGGCCGCCGGTATGCCATGGGCCCAAAACGAGGCTACGTCGGTCCAGCCCACCTTGGCTCGAGGCGGAGCACCGGTGTCAGCCACCAGACGAGAGAGCAGGGGGTGGTCGAGTGCAGGCGGCGCCCCGTCGGCCTGGTCGAGGATGTCAAGGAATCGCCGAAATCGGGCTCCAATATCTCACCCAAGAGACCTTCGAGGAAGACGCGGGCCGCGGCGGAGTCTCGGTCGGGGGCAAAGCGGTAGTTCACGGTGAGATCGGCCCCGTCGGGCACAACGTTGCTGGCTACCCCACCGCTGATGGCCACGGCCTGGAGTTGTTCGGTGTACTCGCAGTCATCCAAGATGACGGCTCGCCCCTCCCACTCCGCCACCTTGGTCAACACCGGTGCCATGCGATGTATGGCGTTGTCGCCGGCAAAGGGCCGAGCGGTGTGGGCTCGTACGCCGCCCAAGTGGATGAGGGCGCGCATCGTGCCCTGGCAGCCCGCTTCCACCAGACAGTCGGTCGGTTCTCCCAAGATGGCCGCATCGCCGGCCAGAAGCTCGGGTCGCTCCGACCAGATCTTCGGTCCAAACCGCTGTCTTGGCGAGCAACCTCTTCACAGGCGTAGAAGCACCACGTCACATCGACCAGCGGTTCTGCGACCGAGCAAGCCAGATCCAACATGACGGCCAGCCCGCCCTTCATATCGACCGAGCCGAGACCCCACAGCTCGTCGCCTTCAACCCGGGCCGACGCATTGCCGTTCGGTGGCACGGTGTCAAGTGGCCCGCCATGATGATGCGGCGCTCTCGACCCAAGGTGGTGCGAGCCACCACGTTGTCCCCAATGCGCTCGACCTCGAGCCAGGCACAGGCCCGCAGGTCACGTTCGAATCGATCGGCCAAGGCCTTCTCGTTGTGGCTGACCGATGGTATGGCCACCAGGTCCGTGGTCAGGTCAAAGAGATCGGTGGTCATCAGGCCGAGACGCCGTGCTCGCGCAACACCGCGTTGAGCTGAGCCTTGTCGTGGCGCTGACCTTCGGTGAGACGCTTGATGACGAGGACACAGGGCAAGAAGAACTCACCGCCTGGGTACTCGCGGCGACGTGAGGCCGACACCGCCACCGACCAGGCCGGCACCACGCCACGGCTGAGCTCGACGCCGGTCTCGGCGTCGATGACGGGAATCGATGGATTAAGAATCGTCCCTTCACCGAGCACGGCACCTTGTCCGACGTGGGCACCTTGGGTCACCATGCAGCGGCTGCCGATCATGGCGTCGTCTTCCACGATCACTGGTGTGGCATTAGGCGGCTCAAGCACGCCACCGATGCCCACGCCCCCCGACAGATGGACTCGGGCCCCAATCTGGGCACAGGAACCAACGGTGGCCCAGGTGTCCACCATGGTGTCTTCGCCGACTCGGGCCCCGATGTTGACGTAGGAAGGCATCAGGATCGCACCCGGGGCGAGATAGGAGCCCCAACGAGCCGAGGCTCCGGGGACAACGCGCACACCCGATGCGGCAAAGTTCGTCTTGAGCGGAAGTTTGTCGGCGATACTCAAACGGACCAACCTCGATGGTCTCGATGCTGCGCAGGCGGAACAACAGAAGAATCGCCTTCTTCAACCACTCGTGCACCACAACCGTGCCGTCGGGCTGCACTTCGGCCACTCGGGCCGTTCCCTCGTCAAGCAACGTGATGGCCTCGGTCACGGCCGAGACCGCCTCGGCGTCAGCCGGTGACAGATCAGCGGCCCGGCTCCAAAGAGATTCGATTGTGGCGGCGAGGTCACTCATAGCGAGCAACTCTATCGAGGGCGAGCCCAGGGCCAGTGCCTCCGTTCTGTGTCACCGGCCCATCGGGCCACGTGACTCAGGCTGGCTTCGACCAGTCCGTGTTCGCCAATCGTTCGGCCACCAAACGCAGTCGAACCATGGGCTGGACCAGTGCGATGCGGAGGTAGCCCGCACCTTTCGGGCCGTAGAGATCGCCTGGGCTGACCAACAGGCCGCCGTAGCGAGCAAGGGCGGTGGCGATAGCCCAGGAGTCCTCCCACGTGTCAGGCACCTTGACCCAAAGGTAGAAGGCGCCGTCTGGCATCTGGGTCGGCAGCCCGAGCGATGTCAGCACGTGGGCCATGTAGGCCAACCGTTCTTGGTAGCGCTCGCGCTGGATGTCGACGTGCGCATCGTCGGCCAAGGCCACGGCCGCACCCGACTGCACCGGACCCGGCACCATAAGACCTGCGTGCTGGCGCACGTCGCGAAGATAGGTCACCAGGTCTGGTTGTCCGGCAAAGAAACCGGCCCGCACGCCCGCCATGTTGGAGCGCTTGGAGAGCGAGTGCACGGCAACCACACCGTCGAGCCCCTCTTGGAGAATGGTTTGTGGTTTGCCGCTCCAGGTGAACTCGCAGTAACACTCATCGGAGAAGACCGGAACGCCCTTGCGCCGGCCCCACTCAGCTTCGGCCGCCAGATCACCGAGACCGCCCGTTGGGTTGGAGGGCGAGTTCGACCAGACCATGAGGGCCCGGTTGGCGTCCTCGGGATTGACGCGGGCCAGATCGAGTCCCGCCCCTTCGCTGGTCAACGGGGGTACCGGCACGGCCCTGCACCCGGCCAGCATGGCGCCCATGGCGTAGGAGGGATAGGAGATGGCCGGGTAGAGCACCGTGTCTTTGGACGGATCCCGAAGACGCATGAAGTGGGGGGCCGAGGCCACGAACTCTTTGGTGCCGACACAGGCGGCCACGGCGTTCGGATCAACCGTCACATCGAAGCGTCGGTGCAACCATGCAGACGCGGCGCGACGAAGAGCCGGCGTTCCCGCCGACGGCGGATAGCCCCGTTCGGTGCCCGAGACGGTCATGGCCCTGAGCACGCTGCGCCGGCGGCGCATCACAGGGCGTACCGATCGAGCAGTCCACAACGCCACCGACCAGGGCCTCGGCGTCCGCTTTCATGCCCTTGAGGCGGTCGTAGGGATAGGGCGGCGGTTGAAAGGGACGGGGCGTACTCACGAGGCCACCACCACGTAGTCAGCAAAGCGAGCCCGACCGGCTTCGTCCAACACAACTTGGACCGTGGCCGCCTCATCACCGTCGCGTTGGTCAATCACTTCACCTTCACGATGGACCGCGGCTAATACGTCGCCGCGAGCCCATGGGATTGAAAGGGCGACCACTCGGTCAGCCACCCGCAAACGATCGGCCACCGCTCGGACAAAGAGATCCATGCCTTGACCGGTCCGTGCCGACACGGCGACCGAACCTTCCAGCTTCGAGGAGAGACGTTCGGCCTCATCGGTGAGATCGGCCTTGTTCACGACCATGAGTTCAGGCACCGACGAGGCCCCGATCTCGTCCATGACGGTCCGCACGGCGTCGATCTGACCTTCAGGATCGGCCGCCGATCCATCGACGACGTGGACGACGAGGTCGGCCAGTTTGACCGAGTCCAACGTGCTTCGAAAGGCCTCCACCAGTTCGTGGGGAAGCTTGCGCACAAACCCAACCGTGTCCGTGACCAGCACCGTCTCACCACCGGGCAGAGCCAGCTGGCGTGTGCGCGGATCCAACGTGACGAAGAGCCGGTTCTCGGCCGGGACCCCGGCATCGGTCAGCGCATTGAGCAAGGTCGACTTGCCGGCGTTGGTGTACCCCACCAGCACCAACTCGCGATGTCGACCGCGGCTGCGTGACTTTCGTTGCACCAGACGGGTGCGATCGACCTCGCGCAGATCACTCTCCAAACGCTGCATGCGACGAACCAGGCGCCGCCGATCGACTTCCAGCTGGGTCTCACCTGGTCCCCTGGTTCCAATGCCACCGGCCTGCTGACTGAAGGACGTGCCTCGGCCGCGCAACCGGGGTAGGCGATAGCGCAGCAAGGCCAGCTCTACTTGGGCCTTACCCTCGGGACTTCGAGCGTTCTGGGCAAAAATGTCCAAGATGACCGCAGTGCGGTCGATGGCCGTCCTTCCCAGCAGCTTTTCCAAGTTTCGCTGTTGCGCCGGCGACAGTCCTTCGTCGAAGACCACGGTGTCGGCGTCGAGCGTGAGCGACAGCTCGGCCAACTCTTTGGCTTTACCGCTGCCGATAAAGGTGGCCGGATCCGGTCGATCGCGCCGCTGCATGACCCGACCGACCACGTCGGCGCCTGCGGTATCGACCAAGAGGGCGAGCTCGTCCAAGGCGGCTTCGACCGTTTCGGGCGAGATGCCCGGAAAGACCACGCCGACCAAGATGATGCGCTCGCGAAACGAGCGATCGATGAGAGTGTCGGGAAGCCAGGTGCTCATCGAAGCAGAGACGGTTCCAAGACGAGATCAGCCACTTTGCGCACTGGGCCGGCCAAGTGGGTGGTGTCGCCCGGCTCACGGCCGAGCGTGACCTCGAGGGTGCCGCCGGGATTGTGGACGCGGACCTTTTCCCCGACCAGTCCCCAGCTGTGGGCCGCCGCGGCGGCGGCCACACTTCCGGTGCCACAGGCCAGCGTCTCTCCGGCCCCGCGTTCCCAGACCCGAAAGTCCAGCTCGTCGGGGTTCTCGGCCAGCGCAATGAACTCCACGTTGATGCCGTTCGGGTAGACGCTTTCGATCTGTGGACCGAGTTGATTGACCGCGATGCCAGAAGGGTCTGGACCAAACAGCACCAGATGAGGATTGCCGACGTCGACCTCTCGGGCTCGGCGATCGGGGAACTGCTGGGGCTGGTTGTCGCCCAAGGCCACCGGCCCCATATCGACATTGGCCCAGGCATAGCCCGGCACCTCGCCGGGCACATAGTCAACGGTACGCACACCACCACCGGTGGTGACGGTGAATCGAGGCGGGGTGACCAGCCCACCAAGCACGGCCGCTTGGGCCAAACAGCGAATGCCGTTCCCGCTCATCTCGGCCTCACTGCCATCGGCGTTGCGCAGCTCCATGGTGAGATCGGTGCCTGATCTGCCCGCGCTCACCCGGATGACACCGTCAGCCCCCACACCCCGGTGACGGTCACAGATGAGCCGGATCTGCTCCAAAGAGAGGCGCACGGCATCGTCGGGGTCCAAGAGAACGATGAAGTCGTTCCCTGCCCCTTCGTGCTTGCTGACGCTCAGCGTCACGTCCTCTCTGGCCATGGCCACAGTTTCGCAGGTCCAGACCTTCAACCGTGCGCTCGGAGGGCATCAGCCACCACAATTTGGGCGTTTTCGTGAGGTTCGACCCAGCGAATTCTCGGATCGCGTCGGAACCAGTGCCACTGGCGACGGGCAAAGGCCTTAGTGCGCCGAATGGCCTCGTCCACGCACTCATCGAGAGGGACGTCATGGTCCAAATGGTTGAGGAGCTCTTTGTAGCCAAGAGCCTGGCGTGCCGTACGAGACATGCCGACGTCACGAAGTCGACGCACTTCGGCGAGGAGTCCCATGGACATCCAGGCCTCGAAGCGCTCGGCAATGCGGCGATCGCTCTCGGTTTGGTCGTAGTGGAGCCCAATGAGCGTGAACCGGCTGGGTGGGTAGGACTCCAGCCCGGGTCCGAACGACGAAAAAGGCTGGCCTGAGCCGAGCGTGACTTCGAGAGCCCGCACAATGCGGCGCTGCATTGGTCGGAGTCGTCCGCGAGGCCGCCAGCGGGTCCAACTGATGGAGACGCTCCCACATCTCACCTATGACTTCGGGACCGCCGGTGTCGATCTGGTCGTGCAGTTGCGCCGAAACCTCGGGCCAACGACCGGGCAACGTCAGATCGTCGATGACCGATCGAAGATAGAGCCCGGTGCCGCCCACCAAAAGAGCCCGATGGTGGTGGTGGCCTATGTCACCCAAGGCCGTTCGAGCGGCAGCCTGGAACTGCGACACGGTGAACTCGTCGCTGACCTCTACCAGATCGATGAGATGGTGCGGTATTTCATCTCGAACCGCCACGGAGGGTTTGGCCGTTCCAATATCCATGCCCCGGTAGACACACATGGAGTCGACCGAGACGATCTCGACATCGCCCATGGCACGGGCTATCGGCCAGCGCCGTCACGGACTTACCCGATGCTGTGACGCCGACCAGGGCCACCGCGCCCGGTAACTCGGACTTCGACTGTGGACCACCACTCAGGCGCTGGCTACCGGGATTCTGATCCGGTGTCGGGGTGCTGCGGTCACGGCCACCAAGTGAACCGGTGAGGTGATGGGGGTGGCCGCTCGTGACCGTGACGTCGGCAAAAGCACCTTGGCCGAGCCCTCGTCGGTCGAGCACCCCGTCTTTGAGGGGCGGGGCGAAGTGAATGAGCTTTCCCTGTCGAGTGCGACCCGTCATCATGTTCTCGTTGCGCCGACTCACCCCTTCAATGAGGACGTCCTCGGTGCGACCGACCCTGGCTTGGTGGCGGAGCAAGGCCGAACGCTCGACCACGACCCGCAGCCGTTCGAAGCGCTCAGCAATCACCTCGGGGGCAATGAACAACTCTGGTCGCTCGGCTGCTCTGGTGCCGGGTCGGGGCGAGTAGATGAAGGTGAAGGCGCTGTCGTAGGCCGCTTCCGCCGCCACGGCCAAGGTCTGTGCAAAGTCGTCCTCTGTTTCACCGGGAAAGCCCACGATGATGTCGGTCGTGACGGCCAGGTCGTCAATGGCGGCCCGGGCCGCGGCCAGCCGACTCAAGTAGCGCTCGGCTGTGTAGCCCCGTCGCATGGCCACCAGCACCCGGTCGCTGCCCGATTGGAGGGGCAGGTGGAGCTGCTCACACACGGCCGGTGTGGTGGCCATGGCCTCGATGGTTTCGGGGCGGAGATCTTTCGGGTGCGGACTGGTAAAACGCACCCGCCGAATGCCATCCACCGTGCCCACGGCTTGAAGGAGGTCAGCAAAGAGCGGCCGACGTTTGGTCAGGTCTCGTCCGTAAGAGTTGACGTTCTGTCCGAGCAACGTGATCTCAACCACACCGCGTTGGGCCAAGGACTCGGCTTCGGCCACGACGTCGTCGACCGTTCGGCTGACTTCGGGACCACGCACCGAGGGCACGATGCAAAAGGCACACGAGTTGTCGCACCCGGTCTGGATGGTGAGCCAGGCCGCATAAGGCACCTCACGCACCGCAGTTGGGGCCCCCACGTGAGGCGGGGCCCCGTCGGGGTCAGGGGCGTCCAAGATCTCGGTCACCGGCCCACTGATGGCCGCTTGGCGCAAGAGAGCGGGGGCACGAGCCAGGTTGTGGGTCCCAAAGACGACGTCCACGTGACCGGCCTTCTGCCGCACCAGTTCACGGTCCTTTTGGGCCAGGCACCCGCCAACCGCGATCTGGACGTCTGGTCGAGCATCGGTGATCTGCTTCAAGGTGCCGAGCGTGCCGTAGAGCTTCTCGTCCGCGTTCTCCCTGATACAGCACGTGTTGAGGACGACCACGTCAGCGGTGTCGAGGTCGTCGGTCTGTTCCAGGCCGTCGGCCACCAAAAGTCCGGCCAACCGCTCCGAGTCGTGCTCGTTCATTTGGCAGCCGAAAGTGCGGATGACAAACGTTCGGGCCATCTGACCATGCTACGCCGTGGCGCAAACCTCCAGTTCCCGCCCTCTACGGACTGGTTCAGCCGTCCTCGTCAAAATCAAAGAGCGATTCATCGACCACGCCACCTGAAGCGTCCGGTGCCGGCTCACCGCCAAACAGCACAGAGTCCCCACTCTCAGCTACGGGCAGTCGGGCCCGATCGCCCGTCACCAGACCCTCGGTGTCCGCCTTCAAGATCAAGACGCGACCCGGCACTTCGGAGCGTTTCATGGCTTCGGTGGCATGGCGCCGGAGACGCTCGGCCTCGGGCATGGTCGTCATGGCCAACAGGCACGGTCCTGCTCCAGACCAGCACTCGGCCAGTGCGCCGCCGGCGTGAAGCGCGGCCAAGAGCTTGGGCGCTTCGGGAAAGAGGGGGGCCCGGTAGTCCTGATGCAGGCGATCTTCGGCCGCTTCGCGCACCAAGAGCCGACGATCGGCCAAGCCCGCCAACAAGAGTCCCATGCGGCCCAAGTTGAAGGCGGCATCTTCCCGACTGACCTCAGTCGGCAGAGACTGGCGGGCCTTGACCGTCGGCAGCGATTTATCGGGCACCAGCACCACAAAGACGAGACCGGGATCGAGCGTCAGTTGCACCGCCCGCACGGCACCTCGGACCATGGCCGCTACCACCAGCCCGCCCACCACACTGGCCGCCGCATTCTCAGGATGTCCGTCGACTCGAGCCGCCACGGCCAGAGGATCGGGAGAACCCGCGGCGGCAGCCGCTGCCGCGGCCAGGGCGGCCGACGAGCCAAGACCCCGTGCCACGGGAATCTGAGATCGCACCGTGATGGCCAAACGGTC
Organism: uncultured Acidimicrobiaceae bacterium; assembly: GCA_963803215.1. Classification (GTDB taxonomy): domain Bacteria; phylum Actinomycetota; class Acidimicrobiia; order Acidimicrobiales; family RAAP-2; genus CAWDLP01. The sequence goes on along the minus strand of CAWDLP010000002.1, from coordinate 78,914 downwards.
GTGCCCGACAACGTCCATGGCCACTCGAGCGGCCAAATGCCCGGCGTCGTCGGCCAAGCCGGCTCCTTCGCCTTCGCTTCGCACCATCAGCCGAGGTGCCTCCTCGACTTCTACCTCGACGTAGAGATTCAGGGCGAGGGCCAGGGCATCAAACCCAGGTCCGAGATTGGCGGCAGACGCTGGGGCTCGGGCTTTCACGCCGTCAGAATACGCGCTGGAGGCGGGTCTCTTCGGGGAGGGTGCTCTGGGTGCGGGCCAGCACCGTCTCATTTTGCGTGCCAACCATGGAATGGACCATGCCCGCCGGCGTCCCAGCCGCCGCCCCGGGATGGATCTCGCCCCGCTGGAAAAGCGTCGATGGACGATCTGGCCCGGCCACGCCAGCACGCCCGCCGAGCTTTCGGCCCGTGCTGGCGTCGAATGTCCGGCGACCGAGACCTTGGCCACGGCAGAGCCCCGTGCCACGGTCGGGGCCAAGAGCACGTGGCTGGCGGCCGCCGTGGCCAAGCTCAGGGCCCCAATCCCGGCACTCGCCAACGGCACGGCACCGGTTTGGCCCGTGTCGGCCGCCAGCACGATGTAGGTCCGCCCGGCCTCTTGGCGTTGAAGAGCCATGACGTCGCAACCCCCCGCCGCCGTCGTAAAGCCCGACTTCACCCCAACGACGCCGTCGTAGCCAAGCAACGGGGTGTACGTCGTCACCACGCCAGCAATCGGCAAGGTCGCCGTCGGCATGGTGACGATCTGAGCGAAGGCTGGGTTCGTCATATCGGCCGCCGCCACCTTCAAGAGGTCGGACGCGGTGGAGACCGAGTTCACGTCGTAGCCACTCGGATCGGCATAGTGGGTCTGATCCATGCCCAGCTGCTTGGCCGTGGCATTCATCTTGGCCACAAAGGCCGGGATCGATCCCGCATCCCAGGCGGCCAGGGTAAGAGCCAGGTTGTTGGCCGAGTGCACCAGCATCCCCGTCAAGACCTGTCGCTCGGTCAATACCTCACCGACCTGCACCGGCACATTGGCTTGATCCGAGTTGGTATCGGTGTCGTAGTTGGCCACATCGGCTGGTCCAATGGTGATGCCCGGTCCGTCTTGACCAATGGCGATCGGACGATCGTGAAAGATGATGTACGCCGTCATCATCTTGGTCAGGCTGGCCACGGGCACCGGCGTCTCTGGCCCTGATTTCTCTGAGACCCCAAGGGCCGGTATCGCTATGGCGGACTGGCCGGTTGGCAACCACGGGATTGTGGGCGTCGTCCCGGGCACGTGGACCACGGGAGACATCGTGGGTTCCACCGTGGCAACCGGAGCGGGGGCGGACAAACGATGGAGGACAAAGAGCGTGCCGGCAACGGCCAGCACCAAGAACAGCACGACGGCGATCAGCCACTTGGACGGCCCTCGGCGACGATTCGACTGTTGAAGTTCAGCTCGGCTTTGGCGATGAAGGGGGGTAGGACGACCGGGCTCGGCCGATGTTGCGATCAAGGTGGCGCCCGCCGCCGCCGAGGCCGCCGCGCCTTCTCCGGTTGTGGCACTCATCGCAACATTTACGCCGGGCGCTGGTGCGGGAAGAATTTGGCGAACCGGAATGGCATCAGGCGCTGCCCCAGTTCCCGGTGTCGTGGCGGGCGGGACGGATCCGTCAGACTCGTGCGTCGCGCCGGTGGGCCTAGGACCGTTTGGTGTCTCCATTACGAACCCTCGACTGCGGTGTCTAGCCGCGTGCGGTGGCGTCGAGCTCGTCGACGGACATCAGAACAGCCCGTGCCTTCGAGCCTTCGGATGGACCAACGACACCACGTTGCTCGAGCAGGTCCATAAGTCTCCCGGCCCGAGCGAACCCGACTCGCAGCTTTCGTTGCAGCATGGACGTTGAACCCAGCTGCGAACGAACCACCAGATCCATTGCCGCGGCCAACAGTTCGTCGTCATCGTCGCTACCGCTCGAACCAGAAGTCAGTCGGTCGTCGACCCCTTCGATCCCAACCACGGTTTCGGTGGCGCCGCCTTGGCGTTGCCACTGGGCCACGACGCTACGAACTTCCTCTTCGGATACCCATGGACCCTGAAGCCGACGAGCGATGTTCGACGATGCGGTCAAAATCAACATGTCGCCTTTGCCGATCAGGCGTTCGGCCCCGGGCTGGTCCAGGATCACTCGAGAGTCGGCCAAAGAAGAGACGGAGAAAGCCATTCGGCTCGGCACATTGGCCTTGATCACACCGGTAATGACGTCGACCGAGGGACGCTGCGTGGCTAGGACAAGGTGGATGCCCACGGCGCGCGCCATCTGGGCGATGCGAACCACGGACTCTTCAACGTCGCGGGCTGCCACCATCATCAGGTCGTTCAGTTCGTCGACCACGATCAAGATGAATGGAAGTCGCTCCGGACGTCGATCCGCATCAATGTCATCGTCATTGACGACGTCAGGCGCCACGTCGATGACGGCTTCGTTGACCGGTCCCTCGTCGAGGTCGGCTTCTTCAACGTCAAAGGGTTGATCGGTGGCCTGATCGGCTCGGGCTCGTGATTTCGCTCGCGCCGCCACTTGCGCCACTTGCTTTTGTACCGAGACGCCGCCGATGGGACCGAGCTCGCCATCGTCGTAGGCGTCGTTGTACCCGGTGATGTCGCGTACCCCGTACTCGGCCAGCAGGTCGTAGCGGCGCTCCATCTCTTTCACGGCCCAGCTCAGCGCGTTGGCTGCTTTCTTGGGATCGACCACCACGGGGCTCAAGAGATGGGGCAACCCGTTGTACTGACCGAGCTCGACCCGTTTGGGGTCGATGAGAATCATGCGCACCTGGTCTGGCGTCGATCGCATCAGGATCGAGGTCAAGAGCGAGTTGATGCACGAAGACTTGCCGGCCCCGGTCGCACCCGAGATCAAGACGTGTGGCATCGAGGCCAGGTTGACCATGACGGCTCGACCGGCAATGTCGCGACCGAGCGCAACTTCGAGCGGATGCTCAGCCTCGGCCGCTTCCTCCGAGGCCAAGATGTCACCCAGGGCGACCAGTTGACGCGTGCGATTTGGCACTTCCACACCGATCGCTGACTTGCCGGGGATCGGCGCCAGTATGCGAACGTCGGGCGAGGCCATGGCGTAGGCAATGTCTTTGGAGAGGCTCGTCACTCGAGCGACCTTCACGCCGGGTCCGAGTTCAAGTTCAAAGCGGGTCACCGTTGGTCCGACCGTCCGGCCCAGCAGCCTCGTTTCGACCCCGTGAGCACCCAACGCCCGCACCAGCTCTTCGCCCATGCCATCGAGCTGACGCTCATCTTGATGCTGTTGCTTCGACCGCTTGAGCAGTGACAGAGGAGGGAGCGTCCACTCCCCCGGTCCACCTTTCACAGCCGGTTCGGGAGTGGCCTGTTTGGCTGGTACCGCGGCGGCCACCACGAGAGCGTCATCGGGTTCCGAGCTGGTCACGACGTCAACCGGACCGGTATCTGCCATCAGATCAGGCGAGGCCATCTCGGCTGACGGTTCAGGGGCCAGCGGCAACTCGGGAGGTAACACATCGGCCAGAGGATCCACTTCTTTTCTGGCCCGACGAGGAACAACCGGTGCGGTGACCGCATCGTTGCTTTCGGCCGACTCTTTCGGCATAGACCCACCCGACCACCACCCAAAGGCGGCGTGGGCCAGAGCCGCCGACCCCCGGCCAATACCTCGACCGATGGCGGCCAGTGTGACGCCAGTGGCCAGGATCACGGCCACGACAATGAGCGCCACACAGACCACGGCGGCGCCGGCCGTGCCAATGCCTGCTTCCAGCGGATGACCAAACAGCGCACCCAACCATCCCCCGGCACCGCTCAACGCAGAGGTGGAGCTACCGATGAGCGGGGATCCCCCGCACAGCTCAGCCAGACCACAGACCCCAATCAGCCCCAAGCCGGCCCCGAGGACCGTTCGAACCGGTTCAGCGTTGCGACGCTCGGCCAGGATGAGGGCCCCGGCGCCCACCATGATCACGGGCATGACGTAGCGAGCCCAACCGATGGCCGTACCGAGACCGGTGTCGACGGCGTGACCAATCGGACCAAGGGCATGGCCGTACACAGCCAAGGCCAAAAGCACCCCGAAGGTGATCAGTCCTATGGCCCACAGGTCAGCCGAATGCTTGGCGAAAATGCTGGCTGAACCAGCGCCCCCGCCTTGCGCCGAACCGGTGGCACTGGCTTTCTTGCTCGCCCCGGTGGCGCCGTGGGCTGGTGGCTTTTTTGCCCGCGTCGACGTGCCGCCGCTCGATTTTCCGGCAGTTCGGGCTGGAGCTTTCTTCGTCGCTGGGACGCGTTTGGTCGTCACCACAGTGCCAAGGAGGTTACCGCCGCCTGGGGGCATTTTACGGGAGGGTACGGCACTGAATTCGCCTGCGGCCTGGTCGGAGAGTGCGTCATCCGAGCCCTCAATGGCCGTGTCAATCGTCCCAGGGTAACGAACATGTGTTCGTAGCCTAGCGGCAGGAAGTCGGCCTCGGAGATTCGGTGATGGAAGACTGCACGTGGCGCCGTTGCTGCGACCAAAGACGGAGCGAACCGAGGAGGTTGAGCCGTGACAACGATCGCCTCACAAACGCCGCTCCTCGGTGGGCCCATCAGTCGCCGCCCCTGGCTTGGCCCGCTCGCCGTTGGCATTGGTGCGCTCGCCCTCTGCGCCGGCGATGTTGTGCTCAATCCGTACAAAGGCCAGGGTCTTACCTGCCCGTTTCATGCCCTGACCGGGCTTTGGTGTCCGATCTGTGGTTCATCTCGAAGTCTCTACTCCCTCTTGCACGGCGAGGTGCGGGCCTCTTTCATGCACAACCCGCTCTTTCTTGTTGTGCTCCCAGTCGTGGCCTGGCAGTGGGTGGCCTGGATGAGTCTGTCGGTGGGTGGGCCCTCCCTGCCTCATCTGCGTGCCACCAGAGCCGTCCTCATCACCGGGCTCTCATTGGTGCTCGGATTTTGGGTGGTGCGCAACCTTCCCGTTCCCGCTCTTCACCTACTCCATCCTTGAACGGTGACGATCGGTGTGGCGCGATCGATGACGTGGGTCTCGTTCCAGTGGCTCACTTCTAGGATGGCACTGTGACTACCTCTCCTAACCCTGACGTGCGCGCCAGCACGCTCGACTCTTCGGCCCTGCTGGCTCGTATGCCCGAGGCCTCGTTGTACAACTTCGAAGTTGTCGAGCGCATCAGGCTCACACCCGCCATGAATCGGATCCGAGTAACGGCCGACAATCTCGAAGCGCTTAGCTATGTGCCCGGTCAAGACTTCATGCTCTCGGTGCCGACGGAGGTGAACGGGGAGCCACAACATTTCAGACGGCGTTACACCATCCGCCAGTTTCACCGCGAGGCCAAGTTGTTGGATCTCGACATCGTGGTCCACGGCGACGGCCCCGGGGCGCGCTGGGCCTCGACCGTGTCACCGGGCGACCACATCGAAGCCATTGGACCGCGGGGCAAAGTGACGGTCAATCCGGAGGCGCAGTGGCATCTCTTTTGCGGCGACGAATCCGCACTCCCCGCCACCTACGCCATGGTGGAGTCGCTGCCAAAGGGGTCACAGGCCGTGGTCATTTTGGAGGTCGACGGCTCGGACGACGAGCAGGTTCTTTCCACACCCGAGTACGTCGAGGTTGAACAGCGTTGGTTGCACCGTGGTTCGAACGAGGCCGGTACCGGGAGCGCCTTGGTTGATGCCGTCCGCGCCGTCCATCTGCCGAGTACTCCCGCACACGCCTATTTGAACGGAGAACTCACGGTAGTGAGCGAGCTGCGCGCCGCCCTGATCGATCTGGGTCTCGAGTCATCGCAGATTTCGATGAAGCCCTACTGGCGCAGGGGCGTCTCCAACGCCTCCCACGGAGAGCCCGAGCGAGCCTGACCACCGGGCAATTGATCGCGCTTAGCTGAAGTGCGTCACGGGCCGATCAAGCAGCACGCCGTCGAGCGTGATGTCGACCTTCTCGTTGTAAAAGGCCACGAGTCCAGCGATGGGCAAGAGAGGTGCGGTCGGAAAGTTGTAGGCCCACGCAATATCTGGATAGGTGCCGCGTTCAGAGATGGCTGACCAGTAGCCCGTGGTCACGCCCTTGTAAGGGCAAGCCGACTGTGTGGTCGTGGCCATGAGGTTGCTCCAGTGCACATCGGTTGGATCGATGTAGTACCGAGTGGGAAGACTGGTCTCAAAGACCATGACGGGCGCATTGGTTGCAGCCAGCACGACCCCATCAATGGCGACCGAAAGGTCGCGGTGGGAACGAATGGCGTCGACTCGTACGTAGGGGTTGCGCGGATGGACGAAGACCTCTTCATCCTCTTCGAACCAGGCGTCGACGGCGTCCCAATCGACCTTGGCATACGTCTTTGGGTAGCGCGGGGAAAGAGGGCCATGGACCGAGAGCGCATCTGGTCGCTCCTGATCACCGACGACCAGACCTTGCTTCCAGACCGCGTCGCTGCCCGCGCTCGACGGCCGTGCAATGAGAAACGCTTGGTCAAAGTCGTCGATGGGTACGTAGTACTGCGGGAAAAAAGGAATGTCCCAGCGATAGAGCGCCTCGGTGGTGTCCAAGATCATTCGCCCGTTGAGTCGGGCTCGAATGCGCCGGGGTACGGCTTCGATATGCCCAATCGATGTGAGCGCTTTGGGGTACTGGTTCATGGGACCCTCTTCTCTCTGCTGGCTCGGCCAAGAAAGGCCAGGCCTGGTTAGACGCTGAGCATGACGGGCACGATCATGGGCCGACGCTTGGTCCGATCGCCCACCAGCTTGCCCAGTGCTTTCCTGGCATGGCGACTCAGCACCTCGGGATCATGGGCACCGTCTGACAAGGCTTGGGTCACCGCGGTGGCTACGACTTTTGAGGCTTCTTCCAGCAGTGCTTCAGCCTCGGGGGCGTGGATCCAACCACGAGTCACGATCAACGGTTCGCCGCTCAGTTGGCGCTTGCGGATGTCGACCGTGACGACCACCATGACGACGCCCTCTTCGGAGAGCACTTTTCGATCTCTGAGTACGCCGTGACCGATGTCGCCCACGGTGCCGTCGACATAGACGTAGCCCGCCGGGACTTTGCCGTCGCGGTGAAGACCCTTGGCGTCCAGACGCACGGCGTCCCCGTCTTCACAGAGCAGCACCTGTTCGGGGGCGATGCCCATAGCCCGACCGAGCCGGGCATGGTGGACCATGTGTCGGTACTCACCGTGGACCGGGACAAACGTTTCGGGTTTGGCCACCGCCATCAGCATCTGCAGTTCGCCTTGTTTGGCGTGACCACTTACGTGCACGGCTTCGGTGCCCGAGTGCACGACTTCGGCCCCGAGGCGATGGAGCTCGTCGATGACTCGGCCGACCGACCACTCGTTGCCCGGTATGGGGTGGGCGCTGATGATGACGACGTCGTCTAACTCGATGTGCAGACGACGGTTCTCGCCCGTGGCCATGAGCGAAAGCGCCGACATGGGCTCACCTTGTGAGCCGGTTGAAATCACACAGACCTGGCCTGGGGGCAGGTCCCCCACCTTGTCGATATCGATCAACGCCCCCGGGGGCACCGTCAAGATACCGAGGCGAGTGGCCAGCTCCACGTTCTTACCCATGGAGCGACCGAGCGTGGCCACTTTGCGACCACTGGCCACGGCGGCGTCGATGATCTGTTGGATGCGGTGGATGTGGCTGGCGAAACAGGCCACGACGACCCGGCGTCCCGGGCGCGAGGCAAAGACGCGGCGTAGCGCCACACCCACAGTGGACTCCGAAGGCGTGAACCCAGGCTCTTCGGCGTTGGTCGAGTCCGAGAGCAAAAGGCGAATGCCTTCGTTCTGGGCCAGCTCACCAATGCGAGCCAGGTCGGTGCGACGGCCGTCGACTGGTTCCAAGTCGATCTTGAAGTCGCCCGAGTGCAAGACAATGCCCTGTGGCGTGTGAAAGGCAATGGCAAACGCGTTCGGGACCGAGTGTGTGGTCGGGATGAACTCAACGTCACAGGGCCCGATGCGCCGACGTTCGCCGTCTTTCACGGCAATGAACTCAGCCCGATTACCGAGCCCCGCTTCTTCGACCCGGTGACGAGCCAAGCCGACCGTCAACTCGGAGCCGTAGATCGGCGCGGAAAGATCACGCAGCAAGAAGGCCAAACCACCGGTGTGATCCTCATGGCCGTGGGTGAGGACAATGCCGTCGACGCGGTCCGCGTTCTCGCGCAAGTAGGTGAAGTCGGGCAGCACCAAATCAATGCCCGGCATGTCGGGGTCGGGAAACATGATGCCGCAGTCAATAACCAGGATGCGACCCTCAACCTCTATGCAGGCGCAGTTGCGGCCGATCTCACCCAGGCCGCCCAAGAACACGACGCGAACCGATGCGTCACTAGAGGTGGCTGCACCCTGTGACCCGGAGCCCCGAGACGACCGCTTTTTGGCCGTCTTAGCTTTGGCCGCGACAGGTTGTTCACCCTTGGCCTTTTTCTTCTGGTGACCGGCGTCAGGCAACTGGTTGGCCCGAGCTTGTCTCAATACCCAGATTGGAGAGCACCTGGCGGGCCCGCTGGTTGAGGGCATCGTCGGCCGCTCCCATGGGCAAGCGGCACTCACCGACCGACTGACCCAAGGCCCGCATGGCGGCCTTGGCCGGCAGCGGGTTGGGAGCTTCGTCGCTCGATTCGAAATCAAAGGACTCAAGCAGCCGGGCGTTGACCTCGCGGGCACCAGCGTGGTCGCCCTTGCCGAACAGATCGATCACTTGGCCCATCTCGCGACCAGCCCAGTGACCCGCCACACTGATGACACCCACAGCACCCAAGGCCAAGAGCGGCAAGGTTTGGATGTCATCGCCGCTGTAGAGCTCGAAGTCAGATGGGATGCGGGCCATCAGGTGCGCGGTGGCGGCCACCTCGCCCAAGGCGTCTTTTACGCCCACGATGTTGGACACCTCGTGCGCCATCTTGACCAGGTTCTCGGTCCCAATGCGGCGAACCGATCGACCCGGGATGTCGTAGACCAACATGGGCAATGGTGTCGCGGCCGCCACTGCGTCGAAGTGTTGGTAGATACCGGTGGCTGACGGCTTGTTGTAGTACGGCGTCACCACCAAGACGCCGTCCACACCGCAGTCGGCTGCTTTCGCGGTGAGCTCGATCGAGTGACGGGTGTCGTTGGAACCAGACGCTGCGATGACCGGCACGGTGACGGCTTCGGCCACAGCGCGCCACAGGTCCAACTTTTCTTGGTCGTCTAAGACCGAACCCTCACCCGTGCTGCCGGCGAGCACCAGGCCGTCGCTGCCATGTTCGGTCAGCCACCGAGCCAGGGCCACGGCACCGTCGAGATCGAGCGCCCCTTCGTCATCGAATGGTGTGACCATGGCCGTGATGACAGCACCAAAGTGCGGAGATCGGTCGAGTCGCGTCACCACCCCAGGCTACCAGGGAGTATTCGTCGTCTTGGCTGACGTCGGCGCACACCGCACCACGATCAGCCCAGGCCGAATCAGGCCACTTGGCGGTCGACCGGTGAGCCGTCGGCGAAGGCGTCGGCGTCCTCGGTCGAGTCTTCCAAGTGCTCAAAGGCAATGGCGCCCATCTCGGTGAACTTGGTCCGCAACCAGCCGTCGGCCGCGTCCAGCAGCCCAAGCTTGCGCAGATTGGGCACGATCTTCGAGAAGAGCAGAATCTGGAAGTCGTCGCGACCCTGATCCTGCGAGACGATCTGGATCACGTCAGCGCTCGGAACATCCATGCGGGCCCAGACCTCTTGCATAATCATGCGGTCCTTCATGCGAATGGCGGCCTCGAAGGCAAACTCTTGGCGCTCGCGCAACTCGTGAGCGTTCAGACCTTGGTAGTACTCCTGCAGGCTGAGGACACCGAAGGCCACGTGCCGGGCTTCATCGGCCATGACGTAGCGCAGCAACTTCTTTAACAGCGGCTCGGTCGTCATGGCGTGAATGAAACCGAAGGCGGCCAAGGCCAGACCTTCCACCATGATCTGCATGCCGAGGTAGGTCATGTCCCAGCGTGAGTCCGAGATGATGTCGTCCAACAAGAGGCCGAGGTGGGCGTTGAGCGGGTAGTGACCCGAGAGCTTCTCGTCCAAGTACTTGGAGAAGACCTCGACGTGTCGAGCCTCGTCCATGACCTGACTGGCGGCGTAGTACTTGGCGTCGATCCACGGCACCGTTTCGACGATCTTGGCCGTGCACAGCAAGGCGCCTTGCTCACCGTGCATGAACTGGGAAAGCATCCAGTTCTGCTGCTCGATGCCGAACTGCAAGAACTGGCGCTCGTCCCATGAGGCCAGCGCCGTGCCGGCGTAGTCGGTGCCGGCCCAGCGGCTGGTGTCGCCGTTGGCCTCTTGGTCGGCCATCACCACACGCTCTTGGTCGACCTCGAGCTCCCAGGGCAGGTCGGTCTGACCGTTCCACTGGGCCTTCTTGGCCTTCTCATAGAGTTTGTCGAGCTGCGGTCGCTCACCCTTTTGGTAGTTCCAGGTGAACTCAGCCGGGCAGTTGTCTTCGACCAAGTGACGGCCGTCGGCCTCTTGGCGTCCCACCAAGGCCAAGACGGCCTCCATGTCGTGGATGTCGCTGCGGCCGATGAGCTCTTCGTTGCTGCGCATCTGCTCATTCGTGGTTGTCATGGGACTCCCTCAGTAAGTGTTCGAACGTTTAGTGAAATGAAGCGGTGACGTCGCCGACTGACGTTGGATCAAGATCGGTATCGATGACCATCAAGGATTGAATGCCAGGCAGCACAAAGGCCTGGACCAGTCGGCGGGCGTGGTCGGCCTGGCTCAGGTCCACGCCTTGCGCTGGGTTGACGATGTACGACACGACGATGCGCACGGCCCATTCGGCGGCCCGAAGGGCTTGATCGTGCTCGAGCCATCGCCCGAAGAAGGGGGCGGCGAAGTCGCTCGCCACCAAGAGGAGTCGATCCCCCTCAGAAAAGGCCAAGACGGGCTGGATCACGCCGGGCTCAAACTCAAAGAGATAGGACAGAGCGGCGTGCGAGGTCAGCCGGGAGGCCGCTTCCGAGATGCCGGCCACCAGCACGTCTTCGAGGTCGGTGGCCTCGCCCATGGCGACGGCCAGTGCAGAGAACAGGCGTGCTACTTCGGTGTCGACCACGGCGGAGAAGATGCCTTCTTTGCCCCCGGGGAAGATGCGATACAAGGTGGCTCGGGAGAGTCCCGCCTCGCGAGCAATGTCATCGACCGTGGTCTTGGTGGTGCCGAGGCGAGCCAGACACCGCAGGGCGGCGTCCACCACCTTGATGCGTTGGGACGACCGGTCGCTCGTGCCCAAACGGCGCACCACGGCGGTGTTGGCGCTCTCAGGGCGCACAGACGTCGGCGTTGGTTGAGTAACCACCTGCAACTCCGCCTGACTCATACTGAAACAGTATGGCGAAATCTGTCTCATTGTCAATGATTTGGTCGAGCGCTAGGTCCAGTTCACATGCCCCGGGGGCACGACGTAGCCCACGGCGGCCAACACCACGGCCACCACACAACAGACCGCCACTGACCCCCACAGGCGGGCTGACCTGGTCCGTTGCTCGAGCGCCACCGAGAGCCCGAAGGCCAATGCGGCGCCAATGAAAAACCCGCCAAAGTGGGCGCGCCAGTCGATCTGGCGGTCGACAAAACCGAAGACCACATTGATGGCGATCAGCCCAATCACTCGGGTCAGATCGAAGTGGTTGCGGATGGCCAAGATGAGATAGGCCCCGAGGACACCGAAGATGGCACCCGAAGCGCCCACACCAACCACGGCCATGGGACTTAAGAGGTAGGAGGCCACGCCACCACCGAGACCGGCCAGGAGATAGAGGGCCAAGAAACGCCACTTGCCCAAGATGATCTCGACCGCCGGACCCAAGATCAGAAGCGTGATCATGTTCAAGAAGATGTGTTCAATGCTCACGTGCAAGAACATGGCGGTGAAAAATCGATACCACTCGTTCTCATAGCGGATGCCGTTGGGCCAAAGACCAAAGCGGTCGAGCACGCTGTTGCGCCCAAAGCCGCTGGCCACAAAACACACGACGTTGACCACGATGAGGGCGATGACAACCGGCGTTGGATTCGTGGCCCCGAGCGTTCCGCCGCGGTTCGGTTGGTAGTGGAGAACCGGCGACTTTTTGGCCCCTTCGGCCACGCACTGTGGGCACTGCCAACCCACCGGGGCTTGCACCATGCACTCAGGACAGATGGGACGGTCACATCGTCCGCACGCGGCCCCCGCCGTTCGATCAGGGTGATTGGCGCATGGGACGGGCTGGGGGGTGCTCACCGGGTCAGCGCACTGTGGTGGGCACGATGCCGGCCAACAACTCAGCGCGCACCAGGCGTGCCACCTGGGCCGGGTCGTCCAGATCCCAACGACCGGGGGCCGCGATGTAAGAGAGGACCATGCGAGCCAAGAAGTCAGCCGCCGCCGCCACGTCGGTGCCGGGGGCCAAAGCGTGGGCTCTCAGATGCGGTTCGAGGACTTCCGCGATCAAGGCCTGCGTGCCCATGCCCTCAACTGTGAGCGTGTGCACCAGCACTTCGGGCTCCGTTTGCAAGATCCGCTGCAAGACTTGGTGCTCGACGATGGAGCGGTGGGCGAAGACGAGGCCTCGTTCCATCACCTCTTCTAACGAGGTGGCGTGCTCGATGGCTTGGTAGAGGCGGATGAAGTAGCGCGAGTACTCCCACGATACCACTGCATCAATCAGCTCGTCGCGGCCACCCGGAAAGTAGCGGTAGATGGTCGCTCTCGAGACCCCGGCCTCTCGGGCCGCGTCCTCAACCGTGGTCTTCGACAGTCCCCAGCGGGCCACGCAGTCGTAGGTGGCTTGCAAGATACGTTGACGAGTCGCTTCGGCGTCTCGAGCCGGCACCCCTAGAACCCGAGCAGCTCGTCGAGGCCCACGGTGAGTCCTGGGTGATGGGCCACCTGGCGCACGGCCAGTAACACGCCTGGCATGAACGAAGTCCGATCGTAGGAGTCGTGGCGGACGGTCAGGCTCTGTCCCACCGCTCCGAAGATGACCTCTTCGTGGGCCACCAAGCCGGGCAGTCGCACCGAGTGCACTCGCACGCCGCCCGGACCCTCACCACCGCGTGCCCCTTCCAGCACCGTCAGCGTGGTGGGGTCAGCCGGGAAGCGTTCTCCCTCCGCCACGCGGCGGGCCTCAGCGATTCGATCGGCCGTTTTCAACGCAGTACCCGAAGGAGCATCGCGCTTTTGATCGTGATGGAGTTCAATGATCTCGACTCCATCCATGAACGGTGCGGCCAGCTCACAAAAGCGCATGAGCAGTACGGCGCCGATGGCGAAGTTGGCGGCAACGACAGCGTTGGCGTCCGAGGTCGCGAACGACTGGCCCACCTGTTCGAGATCGCTGACGCTCAGTCCCGTCGTGCCCACCACGGCGTGGATCGACCATTCGGCGTAGTGACCGAGGTTGACCCGAGCCGCATCGGCCACGGTGAAATCGACCGCGACCTGGACGTCGGCTTCAACTAAACGCTTGAGGTCGCCCGAGATGTCGAGCGCACAGTCTGCGACGCCGAGCAAAGGTCCCAACGCAACGCCCGCATGTTGCGGATCGATGGCCGCGGCCAGTTCCAAATCGCCGGCTTCCAACACGGCCCGGCAGACCTCTTGGCCCATCCGCCCCGACGCGCCAACCACCCCGACCCGGATCATGAGCGCACTTTATCGGTCGACTAGGGCTGAGCCGGGGCTAACGAAGAAACGGCCTCATCGCGCCCGAGACCGAGGGCGTCTTGATCGAAGCGATCAGCGTCGAACGGCCCGACGGCAGCCAAGGTGCGGGGCGCGGCCGCTAAGGCAACGGCGGCGGCCTTCACTTGGTCGAGCGTCACGGCTTGCACCTTGGCCAAGATGTCGTCGACGGGGCGAACCTCACCGTGCAGCAACATTGATGTGCCGAGTCGGCTCATCCGCGCACCCGAGTCCTCACCCGACAGAAGGATCTCGGCCCGCAGGTTGCCCTGGGCGATGGCCATCTCGCGATCGGTGATGCCGTGTTCGGCTAACAGGTCTAACTCGCCGACGATGATGCGGAGCACCTCGTCCACGTGATCAGGGGCCGTACCAACCACCACACCAAGAGAACCGGCGTCCTGGTAGGTCGTGCGCTCGGACCAGACCGAGTAGGCCAGACCGCGCTGCTCGCGCACCTTTTGAAAGAGACGGCTCGAAAGCCCGCCACCCAAGACGTGGTTCAACACCGCAATCGCCCATCGACGGTCGTCGAAGCGAGAGACCGAGCGCGCCCCCACAATCAAATGGGCCTGTTCGGTCGGACGCCGCACCACCATGAGCGGTTTGGTGATGAGATCAGGTGCGATGCGTGTGGGCGCTTGGCCACCGCTTGGTGCGGTGCAGCGCTGATTGATGGCCTCGGCCACGGTGTCGTGATCGCAGTCGCCCGCCACCGAGACCACGATGTTGTTGGGTCGGTAGTGGTGCTCGAAGAAAGCCCGAATGTCGGCGGCACTGGTCTCCCCCACGCTCGAGGCCGTGCCCAAGGTGTCACGCCCGAGGGCGTGATTGGGAAACATGGCGGCCTGCCAACACTCGCCGGAAAGATCGCCGGGCTCGTCGGTATGCATGAGGATCTCGTCCAAGATCACGGTGCGTTCGGCGTCGACGTCGCTTTGACGAAGCGCGGGCTCCCACATGATCTCGCTCAAGATGTCGAGACCGAGGTCGAGGTGTTCAGCCAGGAGGCGGACGTAGAAGGCCGTGTACTCCTTGGTGGTGAAGGCGTTGCAGTCCCCGCCCACTTCATCGAGCGCTTCGGCAATGGCTTCGGCACTTCGAGTGGGCGTGCCTTTGAAGAGCAGATGCTCCAAGAAGTGCGACGCCCCGGCCCGCTCATCGGGCTCGTCGCGCGAACCCGTACCAACCCAGAAGGCGAGCGAGACCGAGCGAACATCCGTCATGGCCTCAGTGGCCAGACGGATGCCGCTCGGTAGCACGTCAGTCCGGATGGTCGATCCGGCGGCGGGGCGAAGAGCCCCGCTGGTCAACGGCGTCGTGAGCGGTTACGCGAGCGGCGGTTGTCACCGCTGTCGCGGCTCTCGCCACCAGGTGCGCCCGGGCCAAGATCACCAAGGTCGGCGACCAACTCGGCTTCGAAGGCATCTTCAAACGAGACGGTGGCCGCTGGCGCACTTGACGGTGTAGCCGATGCACTGGCCCCAGCCGACGCTTCACGACGCGGGCGACCGTCACGGTCACCTCGTCCACCGTTGTCACGGCCTCCACCGCCGCCGCCACCACCACCACCGGCGGGGGGCTCATAGCCCTCCGGCACGTTGGCCAGGGAAAGCGAAACCTTGCCCTGCGGGTCGATGTCGTCCACCTTGACCTCGAGCGCTTGGCCCAAGGTGAGGACGTCTTCTACCTGTCCGACGCGCTTGCCGTCGGCGAGAGGTGAGAGCTTCGAGATGTGGAGCAGACCATCACGGCCAGGCAGCACGTTCACGAAGGCACCGAACTTGGTCAGGTTGACCACTCGACCGGGGTAGATGGCGCCAACTTCAGCGGTCGGGGGGTCCAAGATGAGGGAGATCCGTCGCTTGGCCTCCTCCACTGCGTTGCCGTCTTTGGCCCCAATGGTGACGGTGCCAACCATGCCGTCGTCGTCGACGGCAATGTCTGCGCCGGTCTCTTGCTGCAAGGTGTTAATGACCTTGCCCTTGGGTCCAATGACCTCACCGATCTTGTCGATCGGAATCTCGATCGAGACGATCTTGGGTGCGCTGTTGGCCACGTGATCACGGGGCTCAGCAATAGCAGCGTGCATGACTTCCAAGATGGTGAGTCGAGCGGCCTTGGCCTGCAACAGCGCTTGGGCCAACACGTCCGCCGGCAGACCGGCGATCTTCGTGTCGAGCTGCAGTGCGGTGACCGACTCCGCCGTACCGGCCACCTTGAAGTCCATGTCGCCAAAGGCGTCTTCGGCCCCCAAGATGTCCGTCAAGGTCACGTACTTACCCTCGTCGTAGACGAGGCCCATGGCAATGCCCGCTACCGGCGCCTTGATCGGCACGCCGGCCGCCATGAGCGACAGCGTGGAACCGCAGACCGACGCCATTGACGTGGAGCCGTTGGAGGCCAAGACGTCTGAGACCAGGCGAAGCGTGTAGGGGAAGTCCTCTTGGTAGGGGACGACCGGCAACAGGGCCCGCTCGGCCAAGAGGCCGTGGCCGATCTCACGACGCTTGGGACCGCGCATGAAGCCGGTCTCTCCCGTCGAGAAGGGCGGGAAGTTGTAGTGGTGCATGTAGCGCTTGGACTCGACCGGGGTGATGGTGTCAAGCAGCTGGTTCATGCGAGGCATGCCGAGCGTGGTGACGTTCAAGACCTGGGTCTCGCCTCGTTGGAAGAGGGCGGAACCATGGGCCGTCGGGAACAGGTCAACTTCGGCCGAGAGCGGACGAATGTCGGCCGTGCCACGGCCGTCGATACGGACACCCTCTTCGACGATGCGCCGACGCACGACCTTCTTGGTCAAAGAACGCACGGCCGCTTTGATCTCGCGCTCACGGTCGGGGAACTCGGAGTCCAACTCGTTCACAATCTCGGCCGTGGCGTCGCTCAGTGCGTTGTTGCGCTCGGTCTTGTCGGTGTGGTTGTTGGCGGCGGTCACCTTGTCGGTGCCAACTGCTTCAACTCGGGCCCACACGTCATCGGCGTAGTCAGTGAACGTGGCGAACTCGATAGTCTCGATTGGTCCACGAGCCGCCACGAAGGCGGCGACCAGCTTGCGCTGCAGCACGATTGACTCGCGGATCCAAGTCTTGGAAGCCTCGAGACCCTCGGCCAAGACCTCTTCGGTGACCTTGGGGGCACCCTCTTCGTAGTAGCGGAAGGACTTCTCGCTCCCGCCCGCTTCCACCATCATGATGGCGATGTCGGTGTCATCTGACTCAGTCAGGGCCCGACCGGCCACCACCAGCTCGAAGGTGGACTCGTCGCCCTCTTCGAAGGTCGGGTGCGGAATCCACTGGCCATCGGTCGTGTAGGCCACGCGCACGGCACCGATGGGACCGTCAAAGGGAATGCCCGAGAGCATGAGGGCCGCTGAGGCCCCGTTGATGGCCAGGACGTCGTGCGGGTTGATCTGGTCGGCGCCAAAGATGGTGCCAACGACGTGGACCTCGTTGCGAAAGCCCTTCGGGAACGAGGGGCGCAGCGGACGGTCGATCAGACGGCAGGTCAAGATGGCCTGGTCTGAGCTTTTGCCTTCCCGACGGAAGAACGAGCCGGGGATTTTCCCGGCCGCGTAGGTACGCTCTTCAATGTCAACGGTGAGGGGGAAGAAGTCAGTTCCCTCACGAACGGATCGGGCCGCGGTTGCCGTGGCCAGTAGGACAGTGTCTCCTATGCGTGCGACCACGGCGCCGTCGGCCAGTTGGGCCAACTTTCCCGCTTCGAACGACAGGGTGCGGTCGGTGCCTGAGATCGGCGCCGACACGGAGATGGCGTCAGCCATGTTGCTCCTTGGTGTCAGGGGCGCTCCATGGCCGGTTCCCAGTGGTCGACCACCTCTGCCGTATGGGCTCCACAGTGTGGAGGGAACCCAGTTCGGAGGTGACCGGCGACTGGCAGCCGACTTCTCGTAGCGCCCGTCTCTTCATATGCAACCGCCCGGCCAGTCGGCCGGGCGGAAGGTCTTTTGTGGCCTAGCGGCGGATGCCGAGTCGGCCAATGATGGTTCGGTACCGCTCGACGTCGTTGTCTTTCACGTAGTCGAGCAGTCGTCGACGGCGACCGATGAGCTTCATCAGTCCCCGCCTGGTGTGGTGATCACCTTTGTGCATCTTCAAGTGATCGGTCAGGTGGTTGATCCGCTCCGAGAGCAGTGCGATCTGTACCTCAGACGAACCGGTGTCGGTG
Source organism: uncultured Acidimicrobiaceae bacterium (assembly GCA_963803215.1). Taxonomy (GTDB): domain Bacteria; phylum Actinomycetota; class Acidimicrobiia; order Acidimicrobiales; family RAAP-2; genus CAWDLP01. The sequence continues at coordinate 60,983 of CAWDLP010000002.1, read as the reverse complement.
TCGTGCAGTCGGTACTCAGTAATGGTGGCCTGCTTATCGGGCATGAACGGAAAAACCTCGAGAACGTTGTGGGCTTGCTGGTCAGACGATGGCGACGCAAATGGAGTTTGCACTCCGAAGGGCATCCAGCATCAGCACTGGCCGTCGGGGACCGGCCCCAACCGGTTGCAAATGATAGCAGGTCACTGCCGCAAAGGGGTGTGGCGACCCGAGAAACCCTGACCAAGTCCGAGGTCACGGGCCAAGGAGCGATCGGGCCTGGTCCACATCTTTGTGCATCTGGGCCACTAACTCCGACACGCTCTCGAATCGGCGCTCTTCTCGCAGTCGGTCTTGGAAGGAGACTCGGGCCGATTCGTCGTAGAGATCCCCCTCAAAGTCGAGCAGGTAGGCCTCCACCAGCGGCTGGGCGGCCGCCTCGTAGAAGGTGGGGCGACGACCCACCGAGATGGCCGCTCGGTGCCGAGAGCCGTCAGGACGGTCGTAGTAGCCGGCATAGATGCCGTCGCCCGGCAAGGCGATGTCGGCCGGCACGTCCACATTGGCCGTCGGAAACCCAAGCACGGCCCCGCCCCGGCCGTCGCCGTGCGCCACGATGCCTCGAACCTGGTGGAGATGGCCCAAGAGGGCGGCCGCCCCAGCCACATCGCCTGCGGCCACCAGTCCTCGGATGCGCGTGGAAGAGACCGGGTCACTGTCCATCCCGGTGAGTCCGATCCCTCGGACCTCGAAACCGAACTCTCGCCCCAAGGTCGTGAGCAGATCGACGTTGCCTTTGCGGCCATGACCAAAGTGGAAGTCCTCTCCCACCACCACCAGCTTGGCCCCGAGCGACGTCACCAAGACCTCGCCCACAAACGCCTCGGCCGTCTCGTCGGCTCGAGCCCGGTCGAACGGAATGACAACGGTGCGGTCGATGCCGCTCTCCGCCAAGAGCTCCAACTTCTGTTCGAGGTCAGTGAGGACGGCCGGGGCTGACTCCGGTCGGACCACAGTGGCGGGATGACGATCGAAGGTGACCACCGCGGTGGACAGACCAAGCTCATGGCTCCGGTCGGTCAAGGTAGCCAACAGGGCGCGATGACCCAGATGCACGCCGTCATAGGCCCCAATGGTCACGGCCGAGCCACCGGGCGGAGGTTCACACTGATCGGGTCTGAGCACCTCCATGCAGGCTGAGATTAGACGTCTCTGTCGCTCGCACTGACCCGACGAGGCGGAACCGACCGATCCAGCCGCTCTTGTTCACGGCGCGATCAGCAGGTAGTGCGGTACTGCCCGTCGCCGCAGTGGTGCAGTCGGCTGGCAATCCAGGCCCAAAAAGCCACGTAGAGCACGATGGCAACGATGCCCACGATGATGCCGGCCGTGGCCAGTCCAAGTCCCTTGAGCATGCCGTTCGACTTCTTGATCTGGCTCCGACCAACAATGCTGAGGACCAGGCCGACGATGGACGGCACGCCACAAAAGAACAGGCCCGCAATGGAACAGATCAGCCCGGCAATGGCCAGACCTGAGGTCTTGGGACCGGCGAACTGGCCGTAGGGACCGGGCGCCCCATAGCCTGCCGCAGTCGCCCCGTAGGCCGGTGGCATGGCTCCATAGATCGGAGGGGCGCCGTACGCCGCGTTGGGGTCTTGGGTGCCGTAGGGCGGAATTGCCCCCGAGGCACAGGCTGACCCGAGACCGGAGCACCGTAGGCCGGAGGCGGGCCGTAGGGCGGCGGCGTGCCATAGGTCGGGGGCGGACTGACCGGGGGCTGTGGGCTCTGAGGGGGCGGTGCGCCATAGGTCGGAGGCGGACCAGCTGACTCCAAGGGAGCGCCCCAGGTTGAAGGAGCGGTTGGAGCCACCGGCGGCGTGGTCGGTGGCCCAGCCGTGGGCTCTCCCCATCCCGGTTGCGCCGGCTCAGGAGGGCTGCCCTGGTCCGGTCCACTCGATCCTTCGTTGCCACCAGCGTCTTGCGTCACAACTTGCCCCTCGCCGTTGTCGTGTCCGAGACCCTAGTGACTGCAACACTGGCGGTGCCGGTTAGGTGGCCGACAACACAACGGCCGGTTTGATGCGATCGGTCTCGGTCGCTTCGTAGACCGCCAACAGCTCACCGCGTGCGTCGAGCACAGCCCAGGGGCCGTCCCCCACCGCGCCGGCGTGCACCCGGTCGAGCGGCAAACCTCGACTCACCAGATTCGACATCTCGCCATCGATCACGACGCGGTCGAGGTCTCGCATGGCCTGGGCCGGGCTCAACATGTGCTCAGTCGTCAGCGTCTCGAGCGTGTGAGCTTCGGCCACGGTGAACGATCCGATTTTGGTGCGGCGCAAATTGCGCAGGTGCGCGCCGCCGCCCAATGCCGTGCCGAGGTCGGCGGCCAAGGTCCGGACATAGGTGCCCGACGAACACACCACTTCGGCCGCAAACACTGAGCCGTCGTCAGTGGCTTCGATACGCAAAGTCGATAGACCGTGACCGGTCGGGGCGGACGATCAATCTCGATGCCCTGACGAGCCAAGACGTGGAGGGGTTGACCTCCGATTTTCACGGCCGAGACCATGGGTGGGATCTGTTCGATGTCGCCGGTCAGGGCCACCGTGGCCTGTCGCACATCGGCCAGCGTCACGGCCGACATGTCCCACGTTCCGGTCACCTCCCCCGACGAGTCGAGGGTGGAGGTGGCCGTGCCGAGAACGATTTCGGTCGTGTATGTCTTGGGCAGCGCGGTGAGAAACCGCATGAGCCTGGTGGCGCGCCCCAGTCCAACCAACAGAATGCCGGTGGCGTCGGGGTCGAGGGTGCCGGCGTGGCCAACTCGTCGTTGGCCGAAGATGCGGCGACACCGGGCCACGGCATCGTGACTGGTCCAGCCCGGTTCTTTATCGACCACGACCAAACCGGTCCAACCGGCGGACCGTGCGCTCACGCCGTGGGATCGATCTGGTCGATCTCTCCTTCGACGTGCACGATGCGTCTGAGCAACTCTTCGACCCGCTCCCCCGCCACCACGGCGGGGTCAGCCACAAAGGTCAGCTTCGGCGTCCGTTTCATCTGGGTCTCGGCCCCGATGTGACGTTGCAGTTTGGGTCGAATCTCGTCCAAGGCCTCGGCAGCCTCATCGCCCAGGGTGGAAACGTAGACCTTGGCTGTCCGCAGATCCGGCGCGGTGTCGACCGACGTCACGGTCAGCAAGCGGAGACGCTCGTCCGCATCGGCTAAGCGCTCAAGCTCTTCGGCCACCACCTGTCGCAACACCTGATTTACTCGCAAAGCGCGGGGATAGGACGCCTGTCCTCCACCACGCGGTGACTGACCGCCCTGTGACGACGAACGACGTTGACGACCAGATGACACGGCTTCGACTCAGGTTCTCGGAATCTCGCGTTCCTCGAACGTCTCGATGATGTCGCCAGCTTTCAGGTCCTGGTAGTTCGAGAGCCCGATGCCGCACTCGAAGCCCGCCTGCACCTCGCGGGCGTCGTCCTTGAAGCGACGCAACGAGGTGATCGCGCCCTTCCAGATGATGACGCCGTCGCGAAGGAACCGGACCTTGGAGCCCCGGGTGATGACGCCGTCTCGGACGTAGCAACCGGCGATGGCACCGATCCGCGGGACTGCGGAAGATCTCGCGGACCTCGGCTTCACCGGTGACGACCTCTTCGTACTCGGGCGCCAGCATGCCGACCATGGCCGCTTCGATGTCCTCGATCAGCTTGTAGATGATCTCGTAGGTCCGGATCTCGACGTCGCTGCTCGACCGCCATCTCACGAGCCCGGCGATCCGGTCGGACGTTGAAGCCGATGATGGTGGCGTTGGAGGCTGCGGCCAGCTGGACGTCGTTCTCGGTGATGCCACCGACGCCGCGGTGCACGAAGCTCAACTTCACGTCTTCGCGCTCCGAGCTTGCGCAGGCTGTCGGTGACCGCTTCGAGCGAACCCTGGACGTCGGCCTTCAAGACCAGGTTGAGCGTTGCGGTCTCGCCGCGCTGGATCTGCTCGAACAGGTCTTCCAACTTGGCCCCGGTCGCCGCACTGACGGCGGGCAGGTGGCCGGAGAGCCGGAAGCGCTGCGCCCGTGGCTTCGCCGAGCGTCCGAGCCGTCGAGCCTGATCGATGGCACCACGCAACTCATCGCCGGCGTGGGGAGGCTCGGAGAAGCCGAGCACCTGGACCGGCATCGAGGGCGGCGCCTCTTTGACCTGATCGCCATGGTCGTCGACGAGCGCCTTGACCTTGCCCCAGGCCGCGCCGGCCACGATGGGGTCGCCCACACGCAGCGTGCCGTGCTGGACGATGACCGTGGCCACGGGGCCACGACCGGATTCGAGATTCGGCTTCGAGGACCGTGCCACGCGCTCGTCCTTCGGGACTGGCCCGTAACTCCTCAACCTCGGCCACGAACGTCAGCTGCTCCAGCAACTCTTCGATACCGGTGCGCTGCAGCGCCGAGACCTCAACCATGATGGTGTCGCCACCCCAGGCTTCGGGCACGAGGCCCCGCTCGGAGAGTTGTTGCAAGACCCTGGTTGGCGTCGGCATCCGGGCGGTCCATCTTGTTGACGGCCACGATGATCGGCACGTCGGCCGCCTTGGCGTGATCGATGGCTTCAACCGTCTGGGGCATGACGCCGTCATCTGCCGCCACCACCAGACCACGATGTCGGTGACTTGTGCGCCCCGGGCGCGCATGGCGGTGAAGGCTTCGTGGCCGGGGGTGTCGATGAAGGTGATGAGCTTGTCGTGCCAGGTGACCTGGTACGCCCCGATGTGCTGGGTGATGCCACCGGCTTCGCCGGCCACCACGTCAGTGGAACGAATGCGGTCCAAGAGCAAGGTCTTGCCGTGGTCGACGTGACCCATGACGGTGACCACAGGCGGGCGGGGACGAAGATCGGCTTCGATCTCCTCGTCCTCTTCTTCGAAGAACCTGGCCAACAGTTCGGCCTCTTGCTCTTCACCCGGATCGACCAGGCGAACCTCCGCCCCGAGTTCGGCCGCGAACAGTTCAATCATGTCGTCGGTCAGTGACTGGGTTGCGGTCACCATCTCGCCTTGGAGCAAGAGGAAACGGATGATGTCACCCGCACTTCGATTGACCTTGGGTCCGATATCGCGCGCCGTCGATCCGCGCTCAATGATGATCTCGCCTTCGGGCACCGGTGCGGTCGACGGCATGTAGGTCGTGAGCTGTGTGGGCTCCAACTCTTCTAAGTTGCGACGACGCCGACGTGAGCGGCGTTGCGGGGGACGTCGACCGGGGAGGCCCCCGCCTCGACCTCCGGGCGCGCCGCCACCAGGTGCGCCGCCACCGCCAGGTGGGCGGCCGCCAAATCCACCGCCGCCACCGCCGCCAGGAGCGCCGCCGCCGGGACGACTGCTGAATCCACCGCCGCCGCCACCACCAGGACGACTACCGGGCGCACCCGAAGGCGCGGGACGCCCACCCGTGCGTTGTGGGTAGGCCCCGCCTGCGCCAGGACGACCAGCTGGTGGGGCCGAACGTCGACCACCTTGGCCGGGCGGCGGGGGAATCGGGCGACCAGAAGGTCCAACCGGTGGCCGCACGCCGGGCGGCGGCGGTACGGGTTTACCGCTTGGTCCCAACGGGGGCCGAGGGGCGCGGGTGGTGCCCGGAGCGGTGGCCGCCGCGGCGACGCCGGCAACGTCGGTGGTGTCAGGAGTTTCTGTTGGAGCAGCTGCAGCGGCTGGGGCCGACACGGCCTCGGTCGGTGCCTTCGGTGCCTTTGCTGGTGCGCTCGGAGCCGCGGCCGCAACCGGCGCTGGCGCGGTTTCCGCCACCGCGGCTGGTGCAACTGGATCAGGCGCAGGAGCCGGGGCAGTCGCGGGTGCGGCGGCCCGAGCCGGCGGTGTTGGCGCCGCAGCAGGAGCCGGTGCGGCTGGGGCGGCGGCTGGTCGAGGTGTCGCCGGTCGGGCGGCGGGACGCTCGGTCGAGGTCGTGGGCGCGGCGGCACGACTGGAAGAGACCAGTCGGGGCTTGGCTGGGGCCGGGGCATCGGCCGCGGGGGCGTCGTCGGGCGAGGGTGCCGCGTCGGCTTTTTCCGGGGCTGCGGTCGCTGCCGCCTTGGGACGAGCGCCGGCCGCTCGGGCTGCGGCTTTTTTGGCCGCAGCCGTCACCTTTTTCGGCTCTTCGGGCTCTTCGGGCTGGACGGGGCGTCGGAGACCCTCCGCGTCGGCCTTGCGGCGGACGCGGTCGGCTTGCGCGTCCTCAATGGACGACGAGTGACTCTTGACCCCAATTCCCAAGCTAAGGGCCAGGTCCAGCCCCTCTTTGTTGGTTAGACCAAGCTCTCGGGCCAGTTCGTAGACGCGGATCTTCTTCGGCAAGTGTTCTTCAGTGTCCTTCGCATTACCGGGGTCACACGTGACACCCGGGCTCTCTATCCTCGCACATCAACGGCTCAGTTCTCCCCACAGCCCTGTCCAGCCCGTTCGGGCTCAAACCCGAGCGGTCGACTGGTCCCGCATCATTCAGCCAGATGCGCGGCTGAGCTGAGCCACGGCTTCGGGCGTGATCGGGGTCTTTAACGCTCGCTCAAAAGCTCGACGCTCCACCGCCCGTTGCAGGCACTCAGGCGATGACGCATGGAGCCAGCAACCGCGCCCGTTTGACGCCGCTTCGACGCTCAATGCTCCGTCGGCTCGGCGCACCACCCGGACCAGTACCTCGGGAGCCGCCTTTTGGCGACACCCAATGCACGTCCGGAGAGGGGCTATGTGGTCGCCCCTTCGTCCTCGCTCACGGTGTCGCCACCGCTGGCCACAACCTCGGAGACGGCCTCGTCGGAGACGACTGCGTCGGTCTCCGCCGGGGCCCCGTCGCTCGTTGGCTCGGCGTCCTCGTCAACGACGTCATCGGCCTGCTCTTCGGCTTTGTGGGTCCACTCTTCGGCCGAGATGGCATCGCCACCTTCGGCTGGCTTCCAGACCATCTCGCCTGATTCGTCTTCAATCCACTCGCCCTGGGCCCACTCTTGACCTTCGTAGCCGGCCTCTTCTTCTTCCAGCTGGGTCTCGCTCTTAATGTCGATACGCCAACCAGTAAGTCGGGCGGCCAGACGGGCGTTCTGTCCTTCTTTGCCAATAGCCAACGACAGTTGGTAGTCGCTGACCACCACCGTGGCAGTCCCGGTCTCGTCGTCGAGGCGGACCTCACGGACCCGGGCCGGGGCCAAGGCGTTCTGGATCAGCTCCACGGCGTCGTCGGAGAACGGCACGACGTCGACGCGCTCGCCCCGCAGTTCGTTGGTCACCATGCGCACGCGTGAACCTCGGGCTCCGACGCACGCGCCGACCGGGTCCACGTTGGGGTCGTTGGACCAGACCGCGATCTTGGTGCGGTGACCGGGCTCACGAGCGGCGGCCTTGATCTCAACCACACCCGAGGAGATCTCAGGCACCTCAAGCTCAAAGAGGCGCTTGATCAGTCCGGGGTGGGTTCGGCTCACCACAATCTGTGGTCCCTTGGTGGTCTTTCGGACCTCCACGATGTAGGCCTTCAGGCGTGCGCCGTGCTCGTAGCGCTCGTAGGAGACCTGCTCGGCCTGGGGCAACAGAGCCTCGACCTTGCCGAGGTCCAGCAAGGTATAGCGGTTGTCGGTCTGCTGGACGATGCCAGTGACGATGTCACCTTCGCGCCCGGCGTACTCGTCGTACTTCATGTCCCGCTCGACCTCACGGATGCGCTGCAAGATGACCTGCTTGGCCGTTTGGGCCGCAATTCGGCCGAAGTCGTCAGGTGTGTCGTCCCACTCGCGGATGACGTCGCCCTCTTCGTCCAGTTCCTGGCCATAGACGCGAATCTCGCCCGAGTCAGGGTCAATGGTGACGACGGCCTCTTCGGCCGCGTCGGGCATGCGCTTGTAGGCCGCCACCAAGGCGTTGGCCAGAGCGTCGAGCAGGGTCTCAACTGAGATGCCCTTGTCGCGAGCTATTTGGCCCAATGCGTCGAGGAACTCAAAGTTCGTCTTGCTCATGGTGTGGTGACCCTCTCTGTCTTCTTTGTCGTTCGCGTTGGTGGGCGTGTTCTTTTTGGCCCCGGCTTTGGCCTTGGGCTTGCCCGATGAAGGAGACGGGGCTGCGGTTGCGCCCCAGTCAAAAACTGTTTTGGCCCGCTCGACCTGGTCGTAGGCTGAGTCGGATGGAGCCGTCGGGCACGTCGGGCCCGGTGAGTACAAAACCCTTGTCGTCGGACGAGGTCAGCTCACCTTGGATGCGCCGGACCGACGTGGTCTCGGGCAAGGTTCGCACCGAGATGGTTTCACCCACGGCTTTGCCGTAGTGGGCCGGCGTCCGCAGGCGCCGCTCCAAGCCGGGGCTTGAGACCTGCAGGGTGTAGCGCCCAGGAAAGGGATCGCGCTCATCGAGCTCAGCCGAGACGATGCGATTGGCCTCAGCTAAGTGCTCGAGGTCGACGCCACCGGGGCGGTCGACATAGACCCGGATTTCGGCCCGGGTCACCTCGACGTCGAAAAGGTCGAGGCCGACCTCGGCCAAGAGTGGGGACAGCACGACATAGAGCTCTTCTGACACTGTCCTCATCTCCTTCCGTGCTGCTGCTATCTGCCCCTTCCATCAGGCGGGTCGTCGACCAAGTTCCGGCCGCTGACCTGCCTGTTCCCGATCACTATCCTGGCAAAAACGAAAGCGTGGGCTGCGGCCCACGCTTCAACCAGGTACTGCCATAAGACCGGACTACATGCGAATTATAGCAACCAGCAGGCCGTCCGCGTGACGGGCTGATGAACAAACGGGCACGCCAGCGTTACTGCGGGGGCCAAACGGCGGCTCGGGCTTAGTAAGAGCGGCCAACCAACGCCGTGAGCCCGTCACTGTCGGCCTGCGCCAGTTCGCCGTCGGGGCCCTGGAGGCAACGCACGCTGAGCGAGCTCTTGGCCAGCTGGTCCTCTCCTCCATCGGCGAGCGCACGCCACGGCACCCGGGCGAAGCCCGTCGCCCCCGCTTCAATGGCTTCTTCCACCGTCGACACGGTGGTCGTTCTGGCCTCACGAAAGGCCTCAGCCTCGGCGAAGAGCTCGGGCCCGACCCGAGCCAAAATGGCCCGAACCGCTTCGACCGCACCGCTCACGGCCACGGACTCTTTGCTTCTCGTGTGTCGGGTCACCACCACGACGTTGCCCTCGGCCAGATCTCTCGGACCCACTTCAATGCGTACCGGCACGCCTTTGAGCTCCCAGTCGATCGAGCGTCGCCCGAAACTTGTGCCCGAACGGTCGTCCAGACGCACGCGGTGACCCAACGTCGTGAGCTCGGCTTTCAGTCCGTCCGCGGCTTGGCGCACGGCCTCGTCTTCACGCACCACCATCACCACCACCTCGGCTGGTGCCAAAGCGGGCGGCAGGCGCAGACCGAAGTCATCGCCATGGGTCATGACCAGGGCACCGATGAGGCGGGTGGAGACACCCCATGAGGTCTGCCAGGCGTACTCCTGTCCCCCGCCTTCACTGGCGTACTGGATGTTGAAGGCTTTGGCGAAGTTCTGACCCAGCTCATGGCTGGTTCCCATCTGCAGCGCCTTGCCGTCGCCCATCATGCCCTCACACGTCCAGGTGCGGATGGCGCCAGCAAAGCGCTCTCGATCGGTTTTGAGGCCAACGTGGGTTGGCACCGAGGCCACGTCCACCATGGTGGTGCGATACACGTCGTGCAGGATCTGGAGGGCGTAACGCTGGGCCTCGTCGGCGTCAGCGTGGGCCGTGTGGCCCTCTTGCCACAAGAACTCCGACGTGCGCAGAAAGAGCCGGGGCCGCAGCTCCCAACGCACCACGTTGGCCCACTGGTTGATGAGGAGCGGGAGGTCCCGGTAGCTCTGGATCCATTTGGCAAAGAAGTGGTTGATGACCGTCTCACTGGTGGGGCGCACCACCACGGGCTCTTCGAGCTGCTTGCCCCCGGCATGGGTGACCACGGCCAGCTCTGGGCTGAAGCCTTCGACGTGCTCGGCTTCTAACTTCAGGTAGGACTCGGGGATGAAGATCGGGAAGTAGGCGTTTTCGGCGCCGGCCTCTTTGATCCGAGTGTCCAAGGCGGCCTGAAGGCGCTCCCATATGGCGTAGCCCCAAGGGCGAATGACCATGGTGCCGCGAACTGGTCCGTTGTCGGCCAGCTCGGCTCGGGCCACCACGTCTTGATACCAACGGGGAAAGTCCTCGGCCTGGGCTGTCAGTGCGTTCTTCTGCGGGGACGAGGCGGGGCGGTCACCCGATGCGGTCATGGGCGGTCACGTTACCGGTTCGAGCCGGGCCTCTCGGGAGTCGCTACGAGTTGGCTTCGTCGTCCTTGCCGTACTTGCGTCGGATGATCTCGACCGTCTGGCTCACGGCGTTCGGATCGGCCCCACCTTCGTCGAGCAGTTCGCGTCGATCGGCCTCGGCCTCAGCTTCGGCCGTGGCGTCAGCCGCGGCCAGGCGGGCCTCCACCCCTTCGGCCACCAGCTTGGTGGCTTCTTCCACGAGGGCTGTGACCATGTCGGCCTCGGGCACGACCCGCACGATCTTGCCCTGGATGAACAGATGCCCCTTGGCCTTTCCGGCCGCAATGCCAATGTCGGCACTTCGAGCTTCACCCGGGCCGTTCACCACACAGCCCATGACCGCCACTTGGATGGGGAGGTTCAAGACCTCCAAGGCGTCTTGCGCCGCTTTGGCCACGGCAGATGACGTCCACCTGGGCTCGGCCACAGGACGGACAGGCGATGAGGTCAAGACCCTTGCGCTCTCGCAGTCCCAACGACTCTAAGAGTTGGCGACCCGCTTTGGCTTCTTCCACCGGGTCGGCCGTGAGGGAGAAGCGAATGGTGTCGCCAATACCTTCGGCCAACAAGGTGGCGATGCCGGCCGTCCCCTTCAAGAGCCCGGCCGGTGGCGGCCCAGCCTCGGTGACCCCGAGATGCAGTGGGTGATCGAAGGTGTCAGCGGCCAAGCGGTAGGCCGCGATCATGAGCGCCACCGAAGAGGCCTTGACCGAAATCTTGACGTCGGAGAATCCGACCTCTTCGAAGTAGGCCAGTTCGAGACGAGCGGACTCGACCAGTGCTTCAGGGGTGGCCCCGCCGTAGCGTTTGTAGATGTCGGGGTGCAGCGAGCCGGCGTTCACCCCAATACGAATGGGCACACCACGGTCTTTGGCCTCGGCCGCCACTGTCTTGATCTCGGCTTCTTTACGCAGGTTGCCCGGGTTGAGCCGCAGTCCCTCCACGCCCGCTTCCAGTGCGGCCATGGCCATCTCGTAGTGAAAGTGGATGTCAGCCACGATCGGGACGGGCGATCGGGGCACGATCTGGGCCAGACCTTCGGCGGCGGCCTCCTCGTTGCAGGTGCAGCGCACGATGTCAGCGCCGGCGGCGGCCAGGGCGTAGATCTGGGCCAAGGTGCCATCCACGTCAGCGGTCTTGGTCGTCGTCATGGACTGGACCGTGACCGGCGCCCCGCCGCCAATGGCCACGCCGCCCAGCATGATCTGGCGCGTCTTGCGGCGTGGGGTTAACAGCTCAGAGGAGTGTTCCATCGCACCCAGTCTGCCGTGCCGCGGGCCACGGCGTGACTCAGGGCGATTGGCCCACCAATGTCCGACCTCGTCGTCGAAGGGGCGAGCCGGATTCTTCGGTCAGAAGGGGTTGGCCGACGGATGGGCGATGTCCAAGAACATGGCCGAAATCACGACGAACAGAATCAAGGTCACAAAGACATAGATAACGGGCATCAACTTGGCCGCGTCAGCCTGGTAGTAGGGCTGACCTCGGCGAGTGCGGAAGCGCTCGTAGATGGCAATGGCCACATAGCCCCCGTCGAGCGGCAGCATCGGCAGCATGTTCAAAATGGCCAATCCGATATTGAGGGCAATGAGCAAGGCAATGACGTCAATGACCCCACCCTGCTGGGCTTCGGTGAAGTCCCGCCCGATACCAACAATCGAGGTCGGCCGCACCGAGGTGGTCGGATTCTTGGCGGCCTGCTCAGCCACTTTCGAGTTGGTGTCTTGGTGGAAGAGCGAGCTCAGGCCGTGGGGCGAGAAGAGCTTGCCCACGCCTTCAATGACCAGGGCCGTGGTGCGCCCCACAATGATGGCGGCCGTTCCGACCGCTCGGAACGGTCCTTCGGACGAGTACTCGTTCTGTTCGGTAATACCAACAAACCCTTGGGGATTTTTGTCACTGGCCGGGGCCAAGGTCTGACCGTCAACTTTGATATGGCGGCCGTCCACGGGGGTCATGGTCACCGAGATGGTCTTGCCGTCGCGCTTCACGCCGACGGTGACGGGCTTTCCCACCGAGTTGGTGACGGCGTCGTGGAACTGGTTGTCGTTGGTCAGAGGCTTGCCGTTGACCGACACGATGACGTCGCCACTGCGAAGACCCGCCGCCTTCGCCGGGCTTTGCACGCTCCCGAAGTTGGTGAGGGAGTGCACACCGATGTTGTTGGAGGCCACGCCGAAACCGACCACGGCGATGTAGGCCAAGAGAAAGGCCATCACAAAGTGCATGAACGAACCGGCCGAGGCCACGATGATGCGCTTGTGGAAGGGCTGCTGACGATAGGTCCGGGCTTCGTCGGCCGGGTCCACCTCTTCCAAGTTGGACATCCCAATGATCTTCACGTAGCCGCCGGCCAAGATGGGCTTGATGCCGTAGTCGGTCTCGCCTCGGCGTACCGACCACAGTCTCGGACCGAAACCGACGAAGTACTCCGTCACCTTCATGCCGGCCCACTTGGCCGTGGCGAAGTGGCCCAGTTCGTGCACCATCACGATGACGATCAAGATGACGGCGAAGAGCAGCACCCCGCCCGCACCGAGCAGCAAGAGGGCGGCCGCAATGGCGGCCACGATGACAATCAGCCGGATGAGACCGGCCGTATTCGACGGTCCCGTGACAGGGGGACCCGATTCGGGCTCGTGGCCCTGGCCGTGGCCGGCGGCGGTGGCCTCGCCGGGCTTCGGCTCTGAGGTCGGGTTGACCTCAGCCGGGCGAGGGGGCACCACCAGGGTGCCAACAGCCCCGATGCTCACCTCATCCGCCATAGTGCTCTCAACTTTACGGGGCACGAGGGATTTTGTGGCGTCAGTTACGGGATTCTTAGGTTGGAAGCGGTCGATCGTGCTCACGCCGCCTCCAGCTGCTGGACGGCCGAACGGGCTCGGCGCCGGGCCTCGGCGTCCGCCGCCAGCACATCGTCCACGCTCACCATGGGCGCATCGTCAAACTGGTCCAAGGTGGCCGCCACCACGTCGGCAATGCCCAACCAGGTCAGCCGCCGGGCCAAGAAGGCCGCAACTGCTATCTCGTTGGCGGCGTTGAGCCAGGCTGGCGCACCGCCGCCCTGGCGACCGGCGCGATAGGCCAGATCGAGACAGGTGAAGAGCGCTCGGTCGGGCGGTTCGAAGGTGAGTTCGGTGGCCCGGGTCCAGTCAATGGCCCCGAACGCGGTGCCTAAGCGCTCGGGGTAGGCCAGGGCGTAGCCAATAGGCAGCCGCATGTCGGGATTGGAGAGCTGCGCCACGGTGGCGCCATCGACCAGCTCGACCATGGAGTGGACGATGGATTGGGGATGGACCACGACATCGATGCGGTCGTAGGGGACCCCGAACAGTTCATGGGCTTCAATGACCTCCAACCCCTTGTTCATAAGGGTTGATGAGTCGATCGTGATTTTCGGCCCCATCTGCCAGGTCGGATGGGCCAGGGCCTCTTCCACGCCGACGTGACTCAACTCGTGGCGCGTCCGTCCTCGAAACGGTCCCCCCGAGGCTGTGACCAAAAGGCGGGCCACGGCCTCGGGTCCAGGGGTGGCGGCCAGACACTGATGGATGGCGCAGTGCTCGGAGTCGACCGGCACGATCTCTGCCCCCGAGACCTTTCGCGCTTTTTGTACGACCGGTGCACCGGCGATGAGCGACTCTTTGTTGGCCAACGCCAACCTGGCCCCACGCTCCAATGCGGCCAACGTGACGGGGAGACCAGCGAATCCGACCACGCCGTTCACCACGACGTCGCCCAGTGAGGCGGCTGCAATCAGTCCTTCGGGACCGGCCACAACCTGGACGCTTCGGTCGAGGGCGGCTTCGACCGTGGCCACATCAGCCGGGTCCCCCACGGCCACCAGGTCGGGACGCAGACGCCGAGCTTGGTCGATGACGGCATCGACCGAATGGTGGGCGGCCAGGGCAACCACCCTGAAGCGCTGCGGGTTTGCCTCGATGACCTGGACCGCTTGGGTCCCGATGGATCCCGTCGAGCCGACCAGGCTCACGGTGGTGGGAGGCATCAGACCAGCATGCCACCGGGAGGGGTCATCCGACCCTCAACCGAGATTGAAGGCCCTCACCAAGAAGTAGGTGGCGGGCAGCACGAACAACAGACCGTCGAGCCGATCGAGCAGCCCACCGTGTCCAGGCAGCATGTTCGACATGTCTTTCATGCCGAGATTGCGCTTGAGCAGTGATTCGCACAGATCGCCCAAGGGAGCCACCACAGCCACCACCACACCGAGGCAGGCTGCCGACTTGAAGGTCCACGGATGGATGAACTGCACGATGACGACGGCCGAGAGCACGGCGAGGACAGCCCCGCCGATGAACCCTTCCCAACTCTTGTTCGGGCTGATCTCTGGGGCCATGGGCCGGCGGCCAAACTGCGAGCCGGCCAGCAAAGAGCCCACATCGCAAAAGACCGTGACGATGATGGCGCCCAAGAGAAAGGCGATGCCGGTTCGATTTGGAAAGAGATCCGGACAGAGCAAGAGGGCGGCAAACGAACCAAAGCCGGCGATCCACACAAAGACAAAGACGGTCGATGACATGCCCGCCACCGGGTCCGCCTCGGCTTCGACACCAAAGATGAACCACAAGAAACTGGCGGCCACCAACACCACCATGGTGAGCGGGAAGGCGGCCACGCCCTTGTTGTACGTCTCAATAGCGAGCACCAGCGTGGCCAGAAGTCCGAGCAAGACGGCCGGGTGATAGTGCGCTCGGCGAAAGGCGCTGAACGCTTCACCAGCGGCCAAGACCAACACGAGGCAAACCAGCACCATGGTGGCCACGGTGCCGAGCTTGAAAGCAACCAAGGCCACGATGGCCAGCACCACACCACTCACAATGGCGACGGGCATATTGCGACCTGAGGTGCCAGCCGTGTCGCTGCTCGAAGCGGCGGCGCCCGCACGGGCCGGGGGCCGGGCCCGCGGCGCCATGATGACCTTGGGCCCACTGGCCTCTTCAGGGGCCTGAGGCACGGGGCGACCTTCGGGCGTGGGCGTCGACTCGGGCGCCAACGGAACGGGTCGGCTGCCAATCACTGGTTCAGAGGAGTCAGAGCCCGTGGCCGGAGGCGGGGCTTGGGGCACGGGTCGGAGGCGACGATTGCGGCCCCGACCGATGCGACTGCGAAAGGACTTCTCTTCTTCGGGGTCGAGTTGGTCGGCTTCGACCACGGCCACGCCGTCGTCGCGATCGCCCACCAACACGGCATCTACGTCTCGGCCGGCGTTGTCGAGCTCCCACGGCGACGTTGTCGTCCCCGGCTCTTCGTGGCTGACCTCAGAGCTCGTCGTCACGGGATCGGTCGACGATGGTCCGCTCAAGCCCAGGCTCGGCACCAACATGGTCTCGCCGTCGTCGTAGTCGTTGAGTCCAGCCGAAATCAGACGCTCTTCCATTTGGGCTGCGGACTCTCGGCTGGAGGGGCTGTCGGTCAGTTCGAACGACCAAGGCTGACGTTCTTCGTCTCCGGCCGCCGCCGAGTCGTCGAGCGACCCGAGGCGGGGCTCGTCGTCTCCCAACATGGCCGGCTCAAAGCTGTCCTCGCTGTCTTCCCAGTCTCCGTGTCCTTCTCGCCAGGTCGGACCGGGCACCGACGACCAACGGGTGGATCCCGACTCATCGCCGGATCGGTCCAAGATGCTCGGCACTTCACCGGTCGGGGCATCGGTCCAATGGGGCAGATCAGCCGATGGAGGATCGCCTTCACCCCAAGTCGGCAGCGCTGTCGGCAGAGGCGGAGGAATGGTGGGCGGGGCCGAGGCCGCTGGGGTTTCTGCGACCTCGGCCGCGGCTGGGGGTTCGACGGGGGGTTCGGGCGCCGGTGCGGCCGGACGAGGCACCGTCTTTAACGGGGCCAACAGGTCGTCGACCGAGACGGGCTGATCGACATCGTCAATGGCATCGAGGGTCAAGGCGAAGCCGTCATCACCCAACGTGGGCCTGAGCGTCTGCGGCACGTGCTCGGTCGTCTCGGGCGGCGCGGTCTCGGCCTCGGTTCGAGGTGGCGGTCCACCGGCTGGCTCGGCCCCAATGATGCGAACCCGCCCGGAGCGAAGCGACTGTGTCCCTTCGCTCCCTTTTTCGCCTTCGGTCTCGTCAGCCATTGCCCCTCACACCTCAAGCAGTTCGCGCTCTTTGTGCGCCACAAGTTGATCGATGGACGCCACTTGGTCGTGCGTGACTTTCTCCAGATCCTTCTCGACCCGTTCGAGTTCGTCGGTCGACAATGAACCGTCTTTTTGCAGCAGTTCGAGTTCGTGCCGACCGGCACGACGGAGGTTGCGCAGGGCCACCTTGCCCTCTTCGGCCTTGGTGCGGACCACCTTGACCATTTCCTTGCGACGCTCTTCGGTGAGAGGCGGAAAGGCCAACCGGATGACCGTGCCGTCGTTGGTGGGGTTGATGCCGAGATCCGAGGTGAGGATGGCCTTTTCGATGGCCCCGACCGTGCTCTTGTCGTAGGGGGTGATGACCAACATCATGGCGTCAGGCACGCTAAATCCTGCCAGCGAACGGAGCTGGGTTGGGGTACCGAAATAGTCCACCAAGAGGGTCTCGACCAGAGCCGACGAGGCACGCCCCGTTCGTACGTTGGAGAAGTCGGCGCGGACGTGGTCGATAGCCCGGGCCATCTTCTCCCGCGTGTCTTCTAAGACTAAGAGGGCCAGCTCTTCATCCATCAGATTGCCTCATCAGAATTTCTCACTAGCGGACCAGCGTACCGATACGCTCGCCGCCGAGTGCACGAGGGATATTTCCGGGCACCATGAGGTCAAAGACCCGAATGGGCAAACCGTTGTCCTTGCAGAAGGTGATGGCGGTGAGATCCATGACCCGAAGGTCCTGGTTGACCACTTCCATAAAGGAGATCTCGTCGTACCGCGTCGCGCTCGGGATCGATCTTGGGGTCGGCCGTGTAGACGCCATCGACCCCCGAGTGCGTGCCCTTGCACAGCAGCTCAGCCCCGATCTCGGCCGCTCGAAGCGCAGCCGGGGTGTCGGTCGTAAAGAACGGATTGCCCATGCCGGCAGCAAAGATAACGATGCGGCCCTTCTCCAGGTGGCGAATGGCCCGACGACGGATATAGGGCTCGGCCACCTCGGCCATCGAGAGCGCACTCAGGACGCGGGTGGGCTGGCCTTTTTGCTCGAGGGCGTCTTGGAGCGCCAAGGCGTTGATCACCGTGCCCAGCATGCCCATGGTGTCCGACGTGGCACGGTCCATGCCCGCACCTTCCCCCGTCGTGCCGCGCCAGATGTTGCCGCCGCCGACCACAACGGCCAACTCCAGGTCGTGCTCGGTCATGGCCACGCACATCTCGACGGCCATGCGTTCGACCGTCTTGGCGTCAATGGTCTCGTCGGAGGCCGAGGAGGCCAAAGCCTCGCCCGACATCTTTAAGACAATTCGTCTCGTCTGGCCCACGCCCACCAACCCTTTGCCTCTCCGCCCCGACGCCTCAGGCGCCGATGACGACCTGAGCGAAGGTCACGATCTCGGCCGAGCCGAGCAGCTGGGACACACTCTGCTTCTCGTCTTTCACGTAGGACTGCTCGAGCAGCACCCGGTCCTTGAACCATCCGGTCATGCGACCTTCAACGATCTTGGGCAGGGCGGCGTCAGGCTTTCCTTCGTTGCGGCTGATCTCTTCCACCGTGGCCCGCTCGGCCGTCACTTCGGCCTCGGGCACGTCTTCGCGACGGAGATACGCCGGCTTGGTGAACGCGATGTGGACCGCGACCTCATGGGCCAGCTCGGGCGTCCCGCCCTTCAGCACCAAGGCCACGGCGTTGACGCCACGACCAGCTTGCGTGTGTAAGTAGGTGTCGACGACCTCGCCGGATCCGGCCTCAAGGCGGACCACGCGTCCCACCGAGATGTTCTCCTTCAAGGTGGTGCGCAGTCGGTCAATCTCGTCTTGGAGTTCGCCTGCGGCGTCTGAGCCTTTCGAAGCAACCAGGGCGGCCAGCTCGTCGGCCATGGCGACGAACTCGTCGGACTTGGCGACGAAGTCGGTCTCACAGCGAAGTTCAGCCAGAGCCGCAACGTTGTCGTTGCGCACCACGCTGACGGCCCCTTGCGAGGCTTCGCGGTCGTCGCGCTTGGCCGCACCGGCCAACCCATTGACCCGGAGCCACTGCATGGCCTCTTCCATGTCACCGCTGTTCTCTTCGAGAGCCTTCTTGGCGTCCAGCATGCCCACGCCGGTGGTCTGTCGGAGGGCTTGTACGTCTTTGGCAGTAAATGTCAGCATGCTCAGGCCTCAACCGCCACGGGTGCCGCTTCTGCAGGCACGCTGTCGGGAGCAGTCGGCTGTCGGTCACAGCAGCAGCCGACGCTTCGGCCGCCGGTCAGCGCTTCGGGTGCCGGTGCGGCCGGCGCACTCTCCGCCGCCGGCGCCGTCGGAGCCCGTCGGGCGCCACGAGGAGCCGATGAAGGAGCGGCGTCGGCGGCCGGGGCCGGAGGGGTCTTCGGGGCCGGGCGGTGGGTGGCGATCCATCGACCCTCGGTCACGGCGTCAGCCACCACCCGGCACATGAGTGAGCCGGAGCGGATGGCGTCGTCGTTGCCCGGAATGACGTAGGTGATGATGTCGGGGTCGCAGTTGGTGTCCACCACAGCGACAACGGGCAGCCGAGCTTGCGGGCCTCGGTCACGGCGATGTGCTCTTTTTTGGTGTCGATGACGAAGACGGCGTTGGGCAACTTCTCCAAGCCACTGATGCCACCCAGGTTGCGGCTCAGCTTGTCCAGCTCGCGTACGTGGCGCAACGCCTCTTTCTTCGGCATGTCGTCGAAGTCACCGGCGGCCTGCATGGCTCGCAGCTCTTGCATGCGCTTGACCCGGCCCGACACGGTCGAGAAGTTGGTCAACATGCCACCCAACCAGCGCTGGTTGACGTAGGGCATGCCACAGGCGTCGGCGAACTCGGCCACGGGACCCTGGGTCTGCTTCTTGGTGCCGACGAACAAGATGGTGCCGCCCCCCGCCACCAGGTCACGGATGTAGGTGTAGGCCGTGTCGATGCCGTCGAGGGTCTTTTTGAGATCGATCAGGTAGATCCCGTTGCGCTCGCCCAGGATGTACCGGCGCATCTTCGGGTTCCATCGGCGAGTTTGGTGACCGAAGTGCACTCCGGCTTCCAGCAACTGCCGCATCGTTACGACTGCCATTCTTTTCCTCCACTTGGTTAGCTACCCCGGACGCAGCACCTCACGAAAAGAGGTGACCGTCGAACGGCCCGGGTGCGTGCTCATCAGTAACTTCTCGTCGGATGGCGAGAAGACGCCTCGCCCGTGTGGCGAAGCAGAACAAGGGTAGTCGCCCAGAGGGCCTCGGCGGCCAGCGCGAGCAGCCTGACCCGGCCCCAATCAGGTCCGTATCGGGCTCAGGCCCGAGGATGCGTGCCCTGGTAGACGGTGCGGAGTCGCTCTTTCGAGACGTGGGTGTAGATCTGGGTGGTGGCCAAACTGGCATGGCCCAACAACTCTTGGACCACCCGAAGGTCGGCCCCGCCGTCCAGCAGATTGGTGGCGAAGGTGTGCCGCAGGGCGTGCGGGTGGGTCGTCACCGGCGACCGGCGATCGACCACCCGAGCCAGGTCGCGAGGACCAAGCCTGCGACCCCGCAGATTCAAAAAGACCGCTTCAGGTGGGCTCTCGGGCCCAACCAACCACTGCCGACCCTCCGAGAGCCACAGACCAAGGGCCACGGCACACTGCTCGTGGATGGGCAACCGCCGTTCTTTGCTCCCTTTGCCCATCACCGTGACGGTCCGGCCGGAGAGGTCGACCCCGCTCTGATCGAGGCTGCAGAGCTCGGCCACCCGCAGGCCGGCGGCGTAGAGCAGCTCGAAGGCGGCGTCATCTCGTTGGTCGATGGCCCGGCGTCGATGGCTTCTGGGTCCGACCGCAGCCCCTGTCCGTAACCGCTCGGGGCCGATCCAACAGATCGGTCAGTTCGTTGGCCGAGAGCACGCCGGGGAGACGACCCCGAGCCGAGGGGGCCGAAAGGCGCCGAGAGGGGTCTGACGCAATCAGGCCACGCTTGTGCAACCAAGCGAAGTAGTTCCGCAAGGCCGCAGCCTTGCGAGCGATGCTCGATCGGGCGAAACGCCGGGTACCGAGATAGGCCAGATAGCGACGGAGCAACAGACGATCGATAGCGGCTGGCCCTTCGTGGCCGCCCCGTTGCGCCCACTCGACAAAGGCTCGGATGTCGCTCTCATAGGCCTTGGTGGTGGCGGGCGAGCGATGGGCCAAGGACCGGGCAAAACCGGTGAGCTCCCACCGCGGGCTCAGGCCCGGATCAGTCTCAGCCACATCTTCCACCCAGTCCACGGTACTGGCCCGGTCCCTCAGCCACGATGATCGAGAAGTTAAGAAGTTTCGTAACCGCACCACCATCTTTGTGACTACGCAGTAAGTTCTCCGCAATCGTCCTGTCACATTGGGTGGGCGCAGTACATCGATTAGGGGAGGCGCAGTGCCTGGAGAAATCAATCGTCGGTCATTTCTGGCCGGAAGTACGGCTACCGCGGCAGCTGTGGGAGTCGCCGGCGCTGGCGTTGACCTTCTCGAGCGAGGTCATGGCGGGGGCGGCCACCAACGGACCGGGACGCAACGGCGTCTCGACCGCGAAGCCGAAGTTGGGCGGCACGCTCGTCTTCGGCGTCGACGCCGAAGAGTCAGGCTTTGACCCGACCCAGGCCCGCTACGACGAAGTCGGCGTCATGTACGCCCGCACCGTCTTTGACCCGCTCAGCATCATCACGGCCAAGGGAGGCTGGGCCCCCTACTTGGCCGAGTCGGTGGTGCCCAACGCCGACTACACCTCGTGGACCGTCACGCTGCGGCCCAACTTGATGTTCCATGACGGCACCAAGTGTGACGGCGCCGCCCTCCTCACCAACATGTTGGCGCAAAAGAACTCGCTGCTGACCGGCATTGTTCTCGGACCAATCCTCATTGACGGACCGGGTTCGATCGTGCAAAGCGGTCCTTTGTCGGTGACCTTGAACTTCAAGACACCCTGGGCCCCGTTCCCCTACTACTTGGCCGGCGGCATTGGTGGCCAGATCGCCTATCCGGTGGCCCCCTCAATGCTGGCGGCCAAAGACGGCACCTCGCACCCGGTCGGTACCGGGCCATTCATTTTCAAAGAGTGGGTGCCGAACAGTCACTTCACCGCAACCAAGAACCCCAACTACTGGCGCAAGGGTCTCCCCTACTTGGACGAGATCACCTATCGCCCCATCCCGAGTGACACAGCCCGCACCCAGGCCCTCGACTCGGGCACCATCGACATCATGATCACCGACACGCCCCAGGAGATTCTGATCTTCAAGGGTGACAAAAAGTGGTCGTACATTGACGACAGCGGCGCCGTGGTGGGCGAGCCCGACGTCAACCTGCTCTTGCTCAACACCGGAGGCCGACCCTTCAACAACCCGACCGTCCGTTTGGCAGCGGCCAAGGCCATCAGCGCCAAGCTCTACTACGCCGCATCGACGCCAGTGTTGGCGCTCCGGTCAACGGTGTCTTTGTGCCCGGCACGCCGTACTTCTCCAAAGTCTCGTACCCGAAGTACGACCCAGCCGGCGCCAAGAAGCTGGTGGCCCAGGTTGAAAAGGAAACGGGCAAGCCCGTGGCCTTCTCGCTCGGCACCACCGATGCCCCCTCGGCCACCCGAACCCAGGAGTACCTGGCCCAGGCCTTCGAAAATGTCGGCATGAAGGTGACGCTCACCACCGTCGAGCAGAACGACCTCATCAACTTGGCCTTGGATGGGAAGTTCCAAGCCTTCGAGTGGCGCCAGTTCAGTGCCGTCGACCCGGACCTCAACTACATCTTTTGGAGCTCCACCACCGTCGGTGCCGAGGGTTCGCTCTCCGTCAACATGGCCCGCAACAGCGACCCCAAAATCGAAGCAGCCCTCCAAGTTGCTCGCTCTACGTTGAACCCAACCATTCGGGCCAAGGCCTACCAAACCGTCGACCAGCGCTTCGCCGTTGACCTGCCCTACATCTGGAACGACCGTGCGGTTTGGGCCGTGGTGGCCTACCCGAAAGTGCAGAACTTCAACAACCCGACCACGCCGACGGGGGCCAAGGCCTACGGCTTGATCGCCGGCAGTATCTGGCCGACGCAGATCTGGCTGAGCTGATCGGACCTCTCGTCGCTCTAAGGTGGGACCAAGACGGTGAGGTGAGAGGCCCACGATGAGTAGCCGCATCCTTGTGGTTGAGGACGATGAGCGCATCCGGTCCTCCATGCGCCTTGCGCTGGAAGGCGAGGGCTACGACGTCGATGACGCCGGCAGCGGCGAAGAGGCGCTTGACCTCTTTGCCCTTGAGCCCCCTGACGTGGCCTTGATCGATCTCATGCTGCCCGGCATGGATGGCTTTGAGTGCTGCCGCGCCCTTCGCCGTCAAAGTGCGGTCCCCATCATCATCGTCACGGCCCGCACTGACACCCACGACGTGGTGGCGGGTCTGGAGGCGGGGGCCGACGACTACGTCACCAAACCCTTCGTCTCAAAAGAGCTCGGAGCTCGCATACGCGCCTTGCTGCGGCGGGCTCGGCCGGCTGACGACGAACCCACCTCGACCACCTTTGGCGACATGGAGCTGTTGCCCGAAGAAGGGCGTGCTGCGACGCTGCGACGGCACCCAGGTCCACTGCACCCGCACCGAGTTCCGGCTGCTCTGTGAGTTGGCGGCCCATCCCAACAAGGTGCTGAGCCGAGAGCAACTGCTCGATCGGGTCTGGGGTTACGACTACTTCGGCGACGGCCGACTGGTCGATGTGCACATTCGTCGGTTGCGGACGAAGGTGGAAGCGGATCCCGCGCTCCCCGCCCACATCCTCACCGTGCGAGGCATGGGCTACAAGCTGGTTCCCTGATATGCCCCGGGCGCCCCTGCGGGTACGAAAGCAAGGGCGCCTGTGGACTCGATTTGGTCTTCGAGGCCCGCGTCACCGTGATGTTTGGTGTCGGTGCGCTGTTGCTCTCGATCGCCATGGGTGGCCTCTCGTACTTCACCGCCCGCCACTTTTTGGTGGGCGAGCGCGAGAGCGCATCGCTGCACCAGGCCTACGTCAATGCCTCGTTGGTGCGCAGTGCGTTGGTCTCGGGCAATCGTGAGTACGACGCCGTGTTGGCCTCACTCGACGCCGGATCGGACTCGCACTCGGTACTGATTTACCAAGGCCGGCCGTACTCCTCGTCGCTCTCCTTCGGCCAGAGTGCCATTCCTTCGGCCATGGTCGCCGCGGTCAAAAACGGCGCCCCGGCCACCCAGAACTATGTGCTGGGCACCACGCCCAAGCTCGTGGTGGGCGTCCCCATCCCGTCCGAGCACGCCGCCTACTTCGAGGTGTTTGATCTGGGCGACCTGGCTCGCACGCTCCGGGTCTTGGAACTCGCACTGGTGGCCGCCGCGGCCTTGACGACTCTGCTCAGGTATTGCCGTCGGATTTTGGGCCAGTGGCCGTTCGCTTCGACCACTGACCGGTGTGTCGGCCGCCGCCGTGGCCATTGCGGGGGGCCAGCTCGACACCCGCTTGCCCGAGACGGCCGACGACCCGGACTTGGCTGGGCTGACGGCCTCTTTCAACATGATGGTCGACCAGTTGCAAGAACGAATCGAACGAGAAGCCCGCTTTACCTCCGACGTCAGTCACGAGCTGCGCTCCCCTCTCACCACACTGTCGGCCTCGCTCGAGGTGCTCGAAACCCAACCCGACGAACTGTCGGAACGATCGCGCCAAGCCCTTGCCCTCTTGGGCGACGACCTCCGTCGGTTCCAGCGCATGGTGGGCGACCTGCTCGAGATCTCGCGCTCGGATACCGGATCGACCGATGTCTTCTTAGAAGAGGTGGCGGTCGAAGAGCTGGTACGTCGTTCGGTGGCCAACGCGGCGCATCTCCTGCCTTTGGGGATGGATGTACCGGTCGTTCGCGTCGTGCCTGCAGCCACCGAACTCCATGTCGACGTCGACAAACGGCGCTTCGAACGAGTGGTGGCCAATCTGATGGAGAACGCCAGCTACTACGCCGGCGGCGCCACCATGGTCCAGGTCACTCCCGGTCCTGAGACGGGCGGCGAGCGCGGCACGGTCCGCATCGAGATCGACGACCGAGGACCAGGAATCCCCGAAACCGAGCGCCCCAAGGTCTTCGAGCGCTTCTACCGAGGACCGGCGTCGGGGCGACGAGGGACGGGTACGGGCACCGGACTCGGCCTGGCGCTGGTGGCCGAGCACATCAGACTCATGGACGGCAAGGTCTGGGTCGGAGAAGCCGAAGGCGGCGGTGCCAAGTTTGTGATCGAGCTTCCCGAATCGGGAGGAGAGGCGACGTGGTGAGTTCTCGGCGACAACGTGGGGTCGCCATCCTCATGGCGGGCCTGGCCGTGGCCACAGTGGTGGCCGGCTGTGGACTCCCGAAGGAAGGATCGCCTCGCATCCTGTCGAAGGACCACGTGCCCTTCAACCTGCTCTCGCCGCTGCCTCCCACCACGACCAGCACCACGCTGCCGGTCACCGCATTCGATCCGGTCAAGATCTTCTTGCTCGACCCCTCGAATCAACTGCAATCGGCCGATCGTGTTGTGCGACCGCCCGCCCCACTGGTCGCTGTCTTGGTGGAGTTGATGGCGGGCCCAACGGTGGCCGAATCGAGCCAACACCTGACAACCGCCATCTCGTCCCAGGTCAAAGTTCGCTCGGCTGTGGTCAATGGCACCGTGGCCACGGTCAACTTCAACGAGGCCTTCGGGCAGATCACGGGCGACTCCACCGAGTTAGCCGTGGCCCAGGTCGTGGCCACCGTGACCCAACAGGTCGGGGTTGCCACTGGCGTCATCTTTGAGATCAACGGCCAGCGCACCGAGGTACCGACGGCCAGCGGGGCCGAGGTGCCCGGACCGGTCTATCTCTGGCAGGTCATCCCACAGGGCACCACAGTGGCCACGACCACCACGACCGGGGCCACCAACTAAGGCGTTCGATCGGTTGGACCGTTAGCGAGCGACGCCATCGATCCACCGCAGGCGCGGTGCTCCGGCCCACAGGTGTTCAAGGTCGTAGAACTCACGGGTCTCGGAGGCAAAGACGTGGACCAAAAAGTCGCCGTAGTCCATGAGGACCCAGGTCCCCTCGCGCAGTCCTTCGATACGGACCGGTGCTCGGCCGTCGTCTTCTTTGATCCGCGCTTCGATCTCTTCGACCAGCGAGCGCACGTGGCGCGAGTTACGCCCGCTCGTCACCACGAAGGCGTCGACCATGCCGAAGAGTTCGCCCATGGCCAAGACAACGGTGTCTAGGCCCAACTTCTCATCGGCCGCTGAGGCGGCGGCCAGGGCTTCGGGCGGAACAGGGAAGTCAGCCACGCTCAGCGGAGTCTCTGCTCCCTGCGGGATCGGTTCGCTCACGGGCGCTTCAATGGAGGAGTTCCAGGGCCGTCACGGTGGCACCGAGTGTGGCCCCCATGACGAGAAAAGAGATACCCACCCAGAATCGCCGCACACGGCGTGCTCGCAGCCGCTCGGCTCGGAGCTCTGAACGACAGGCTGGTGGTGTGGTGAGGAGAGGGTCGACGACGGGCTCGTTGTCGGGGACGACGGGCGAGACAACCCGAGGGGGGGGGTGACGGCGCGTCCAGAGTGATCACTGCGGCCCGAGAGGCTGCAGGTATCTGGGCCGTGTCTTCGTACAGCGCCGTCATCTCCCCCCAGCGTACAGACCCAGGCGATGAATGCAATGGACCACGTCAGGGGGCACAAGTTCGTCGATACTGGCCCCATCGGCCACCAATTGGCGGATCTGTGAGCTCGAGACGTCGACCGCCGGGCCGTTGACCGCCTCAGCACGCCACGGCTCTTCGACCATGACCTTTGGGCTGTGGGGCCTCGAAACCACGGCCAAGGTCACCAGTTGGGCCAGTTCGTCGGCTCGATCCCAGGTGGGAAGGGTGTCGACCAGGTCGGCTCCGATAATGACGAAGATGGTCGGACTCACGACACCGCCCTCTGCGGCCACGGCCAACAGGTGGTTGACGGTGTCGATGGTGTAGCTGGGGCCGCCACGATCGATCTCGATCCGACTGGGCTCGATCCGGTCAGCTCCCTCGGCCAGAGCACTCACCATGGCGAGACGATCAGGGGCGGCCGAGATGGCTCGATGCGGGCGACTTCTGCCACGGATTGTTGGCCACCACCAAAAGGACCCGGTCGAGGTGAAGGGCGTCTCGAGCCGCAACGGCTGCGGCCAGGTGGCCACGATGGGGCGGATCGAACGTGCCGCCCAACAGACCAATGCGCACCGGCCCCGGCTCGGACAAGGCCGTGTCCTCAGGTGCCGGCAAGAGTGGCAACCACCGGTGCGAGCGCTTCCATTTCGGCCTCGTGGACGACGATGTAACTAAATCCGAACGACGCTCGACGAAGCTCGAGGATCTCAGTGATCTCTTCGGTTGTGCCGACCAAGGCGGCCGGGATTGCCGCCATCTGTTCGGCCGTGAAGCCGAAGGCCGGGGCCACCGACTCCATGACTTGGCGCGCGTTCGGGACCACTTGGACGAACATGGTCCAACACTGCAGTTGGATCTGGTCGATACGCATCCCGGCCGCATCTCTGACCCAGGCCACGCGCTGGTGGTACTTCTCCGCCACCGCTTCGGCCGCCACCTCGGGGCCGATGACGCCGGCGGCCAAGCTCGGCACGATGCTGACGATCTCAGCCTCTTGGGCCGCCAAGGTGAGGATCCGTTTGCTTCCGCCACCAATGACGATGGTGGGACGGGGCTTGGTCACGGGCGTTGGCGTCCCGACCGCACCATCGATTTGGTAGTGGGTTCCTTTGAAGGTGGAACGTCCCGTGCGCCAGAGGTCGTTCATGATCTGGAGGCTCTCCTCCAAGCGATCGATGCGTACCGAGGGTGGGTCAAAGGGGATGCCGGACTGGTCGTAGTCGGTGCGCATCCAGCCCGCACCGAGCCCCAACTCAAAGCGACCGTCACTCACGATGTCGAGGGTGGCCGCCTCGCGGGCCACCAAGACAGGGTGGCGAAAGTCGTTGTCCAACACCAAGGATCCAACGGTCAGGGTGGTGGTGGCGTCGGCCGCGGCGGTGAGGGCGATCAGAGGAGCCCACTGGTCGTCGAGGTGGTCGGGCACATACAAGGTGTCGTAGCCCAGGCTCTCGATCTTGCGGGCCAGAGCGCGCCACTCTTCGGCCGTGGCGGCGTTCGAGACCTGGACAGCAAAGCGAAAGGGGGCCATCAGTCGAGCCTAGGCGGTGGGCCTGTCCCGCTTCGGGTGGTGCCCCCGTTACTCTTTACGACATGGTCACCCAAGGTGGAGACGCCGGATCGGGAGCAAACGTTCCCCCTGTTGAGTCAGCATCGCTGGCCTGGCATGCCGCGTCGTGGCGCCGTCACGAAGCGGCCCAGCAGCCCATCTGGCCCGATGATGAGGAACTGAAGCGGGTCGAAGCCGACCTGTCCGCCTTACCTCCGCTCGTTTTCGCCGGCGAAACCCGGCGCATGACCCAACAGTTGGCCGACGTGGCTCGCGGTGAGGCCTTCTTGCTCCAAGCCGGCGACTGCGCCGAATCGTTTGCGGAGTTCTCGGCCGATGCCATCCGAGACAAGTTGAAGATCATCTTGCAGATGGCGGTAGCCCTCACCTACGCCGCTGGTGTTCCGGTGGTGAAGGTAGGTCGAATCGCCGGCCAGTTCGCCAAACCCCGGTCGGCCCGGACGGAACGGGTTGGCGATCTTGAGTTGGATGTTTTTCGAGGCCACATGGTCAACGATGAAGCCTTTGATCCCGACGCTCGTCGGCCTGACCCGAGACGGCTCCATTCGCGCCTACACGCAGTCGGCCGTCACGCTCAATCTGTTGCGAGCGTTCACCAAAGGTGGCTTCGCCGATCTCAGTCAGGTCCACGCCTGGAACCAGCAGTTCGTGGCCTCCTCTTCGGAGGGTTTGCGCTACGAGCAGGTGGCGGGCGAGATCGATCGCGCCCTTCGTTTCATGGCGGCCTGCGGCATCGACCTCTTGGCCGAAGATGGTCTGCACGAGGTTGACTTTTGGACCAGTCACGAGGCCTTGATCCTCAACTACGAAGAGGCCCTCACCCGTCAAGACTCACTGACGGGCGACTGGGTCGACTGTTCAGCCCACATGCTCTGGGTTGGAGAGCGCACCCGCCAGATAGACGGCGCCCACGTGGCCTTCCTCTCCGGCGTGCGCAATCCTGTTGGTTGCAAGATTGGACCGGCGGCCACGCCGGACGAAGTCCTTCGACTGTGCGATGCCTTGAATCCCGAGCGCATTCCCGGTCGATTAACCCTCATCACACGCTTTGGGGCTGGGCAGGTGGAGTCCCACCTCCCACCGCTCTTGTCAGCCGTTGGTGAGGCGGGCCATCCCGTCGTCTGGGCCTGTGACCCGATGCACGGCAACACCTTTGCCAGCGACGGCGGTCGCAAGACCCGCCGCTTCGACGACATCTTGTCGGAGCTGCGCGACTACTTCGGGGTCCATGAGGCTGCGGGCACGTGGCCCGGTGGTGTGCACATCGAACTCACCGGTGACAACGTGACCGAGTGTCTCGGTGGCGCCGAGGAGATCTTCGAAGGTGATCTTGATCTGCGCTACACCACCACGTGTGACCCTCGGTTGAACGCGCGCCAATCGCTCGATCTGGCCTTTCGCGTGGCCGAGCTCCTTCGCCACTGACGCCCACGATCATCGGGCCGTCCTCCAGCATTCGATCCGAGCGGTTGGATGCGCAACCGGTGTTGGCGACGAGGATCGCCACCTCAGCCTGGGTGACCAAGAAAACTGCCCAGGGTGCACCGTGAGAGGGGTAGGCCTTCGGTAGAGTTTGTTCGCAGTGCTTCGTTTCCCACCCCATCTCCATGGCGGCGCATCGGCGGCGCCACGAGCACCGCTCAGTCCGGCGGCTACTGACCATGGGCGCAGCAGTCTTGGCCCTGCCGCTGATGGCCCTGACCGTGCTCCCGAGCGGGGCCGACCCGCTGCACCCGGCGTCAACAATCGCTTCGGGGGCCTTGGGCGCTGTGACCACGCAGCCCGCACCGACCAGCGGCGTGGCTGCGCTGTCGGGTAGTACGGCGGCCACCACTAACTCGTCGCTTCGCAACGCGCAAGCTTTGTCATCGTCTGCTTCGACCGTGCCGGCCTACTGGCTTGTGGCATCCGACGGCGGCATTTTCAGCTTCGGCGGCACCAAGTTCTACGGCTCCATGGGCGGCAAACCGCTCAACCAAGCCCATTGTTGGGATGGCGACCACCCACGACGGCGGCGGGTACTGGGAGGTGGCCTCAGACGGCGGTCTTTTTAGCTTTGGCGACGCCAAGTTCTACGGCTCGATGGGCGGCGTAGCTCCTCGACGCCCCCATTGTCGGCATGGCGACCACCCCTGACGGTCTGGGGTACTGGGAGGTGGCGTCGGACGGTGGCATGTTCACCTTCGGTGACGCAACTTTCTACGGCTCGATGGGGGGTCAACCCCTCAACCAGCCCATCGTCGGCATGTCGCCCACCGCCGACGGCAAGGGCTACTGGCTGGTGGCCTCGGACGGCGGCATCTTCGCCTTTGGCGACGCCACGTTCTACGGCTCGATGGGAGGCCAGCCGCTCAACTCCCCGGTCACCGACATGGTGCCCGGCGGGGCCAAGGGTGGCTACACCATGGTGGCCAAAGACGGTGGCCTCTTTAACTTTGGCGACGCGCCGTTCTTGGGCTCGCTCGGCGGCGTGCCCCTGACTCGACCGATTGTGGCCATGGCCACCACCCCCGACGACAAGGGTTACTGGTTCACCGACAACAACGGCGCGGTCTCGGCCTTCGGGGACGCCGGCAACTACGGCTCGGCGCCCCAAGTCTTGGTTGATCCCATTGTCGGTATGGCCGAGGGACCAGGTAATGGGAGCTATACCAACACCGAGTCGGTCTATCCCTCCGGCTCCTACGGCTACGACGTCTCGAACTACCAGTGCGGCAACCTCCCGACCGGAGACCACACCATCGGTGTCGTTGAGGTCGTGGGCATTGCCTTCGGCGCCGTCAACAAGTGTCTCGGGCAAGAGGCGGCCTGGGCCGCCTCCGGCCTCAACCTCTATGCCTTCTTGTCCTACGGCACCAAATCCACCGGGCCGGCCGCCTGCAACGGCGATCAGGCCTGCAACTTCGGCTTCGCCGCCGCCCTCGATGCCGTGGCCAAGGCCCAGAATGCGCACATCAACACGCAGTTGACCTGGTGGCTCGATGTGGAAGGGGCCGGCGTCTATTGGTCCACCAACACGGCCGAGAACATGCAGGTGGTCGAAGGGTGCCATTGCGCGGCATTCGTTCCCAAGGCATTAACGACGTCGGCATCTACGCCAGCCCCGACGTATGGAACTCAATCGTCGGTAGCTACCAGCCCGCCGTCCCCTACTGGATGGCCGACTACCTGTACACCCCGAGCGGCCCCGGCAACTGTGCCCTGGTCCCGCACTACCGAGCGACCGATCAACTGCCCACCGGGCCTGTCGTCATCACGCAGTACACCGACGACGCCGAACGGCTACGTCACGGCGACTACGCCTGCTGATGCTCGAGGGTCCCCTGCTACCGGCGTGACGTCGTTGAATCGAAGCAAGCACCACGCCTCGTCGGCGCGTTCCCAGATGGTCATCGAGGCGTGCTCGATGCGGATCCAGCCGCGAGGTACGTGGCGCTGGTCGATCACCGGCAAGAAGGCCTGCATGGCGGCATCAATAACACCGGCGTGGCAGACCACCACAACCAGTTGCCCGCGATGGGCCTCGGCCACCGACGTCACGGCGTGCGCGGCCCGAGCCAGGAACTCCAGTCCGACTCTCTCCGCCGGGCGATAAGGGTTTGTCCGGATCGAGATCCCAGTTCGGTTCGCCGTAGCGGGCCACAAAAGCGTCCCACCCGAGGCCGTCGCCTTCACCCGGATCCATCTCGCAGAGGTCCTGGCGCTCGTTGATGACCAGGGGCGGGCCCGTGCGGGTGGCGTCGAGAGCCGGGGCGAGGATCCGAGCCGTCTCCTTGGCCCGGGGCAGGGTAGAGGCGTAAAGAGCGTCCACATCGGAGAGCTCTCGGGTGGCTTTCAACCGAGCGGCCAAGGCATGGGCTTGGCCAACGCCTCGGGTCGTCAACCCCTCGCATCCGACCGAGCCCCCCACGATCCCGCTCACGTTGCAGACCGCTTCGCCGTGACGAATCAGGACGAACGAGTGGCGTCCGGCGGTGAGGAAGATGGTCCGGATGCCCGGCGGTGGTGCGCCGTCGTCCGAGGTCGGTTCGCTCATGAGAGGTTGCCGACGAACTGCTCAAGCTGTCGCAAGGTGCGACACTCCACCACGTCGTCGCAGTGGGCGGCGTACTCCCCCACAATCGAGTCGCCCGAGCCCCAGTAGTCGCGAGGCTCCGGGTTGAGCCAGTAGACGTGTCGGGCCTTTCGTTGCAGATCACCAACGACCCACGCCCCCGAGGCGTGATAGTTGTTGCGAGCGTCTCCCAAGATGAGAACGCTGGCTCGAGAGGTGACCTCGTCGCCCCATCGGTCTTGGAACACGGTAAGGGCGTGGCCGTAGTCCGAGTGGCCGTCAACCCAGATGACGTCGGCTTCGGTGTTGATGCGATGCACGGCCACGGCGGGATCGTCGCTTCCCTCAAAGAATCGCGTCACCTCATCGATGCCGTCGACGAAGACAAAGCTGCGTACTTTCGAGAACTGCGAGCTGATGGCGTAGACCATGTGCAGCGTGAAGCGGGCGAACGACGCCACCGAGCCCGAGATGTCGGCGATGACGAAGATCTCGGGCTTGGCTGGGCGGGGGTGACGGAACTTGGGCTCGATGGGCACGCCGCCCGTCGAGAGCGAGGCGCGCACCGTGGCTCTGAAATCGAGCGGCCCTCGTCGTCCGTGTCGGCGTTTGCGGGCCAGTCGGACGGCAAGCTTTCGCGACAGCGGGTGCAAGATGCGGTGAAGCTCGGCCAACTCCTCGCGGGTGGCATGCATGACGTCGATGTCTTCGGGCAACGGCTTTCGGACCGAGCGGGCCAGGGCTTCAGCGCCGCGGTCTT
Organism: uncultured Acidimicrobiaceae bacterium; assembly: GCA_963803215.1. Classification (GTDB taxonomy): domain Bacteria; phylum Actinomycetota; class Acidimicrobiia; order Acidimicrobiales; family RAAP-2; genus CAWDLP01. Next base: position 28,554 of record CAWDLP010000002.1, on the reverse strand, counting down.
CGACCAAGCGCTGGCGGATTTCTGTTTCAACCGCCCGCCGGATCTTGTCGATGCGGGCCTTGAACTCGTCGTTGGCCAGACGTTCTTCCAACCCGCTCAAACCCTCGCCCCCGGCCGCTCCCTGCTGGGCCTCTGCCAACAACCGTTCCAAGACGCCGTCCAGATCAAGATTTCGAAGGGTGCGATAGAGATAGTACGTACCGCCCGACGGGCCGACCCGGCTCCATGCCGGCGTAGCGATTGACGGCGTTGCGGGCCACCACCTTCATGAGTGCTTCGTCACCGGCCAAGAGCGATCGATAGAGCAGCTCGGCCAACTCTTCTGCTGACATGCCCTCTCCGCCGCCCGCCCCCGAGCGTGATCGTCCCCGACCAACCTGGCCCGATGACCCTTCCGCCTCGCCCTCGTTGCCGTCGGCGTCGGCGTCAAAGAGCCCCTCGCCGTCTTCACCAACTTGGAGGGCGGAACGTTGCGCGAAGTAGACCTCGAAGGCGGTCTCGAAAGACGCGCCAGTGCGAACTCGACTTCACCAGCGTGGCGGCCAAGGTGTACTTGAGGGTGTCGCGATCTTCGAGCGAAATGTGGTGCACCGCTTCGGCCGCGTCGAGGTGTTCGGTCATCGAGACCGGGAGTCCGGCTTGGCGAAGTTCAGTGACGAACCCCGAGAGAAGATCCAACACGGCAGTGACTCAGATCGTCAGCTGGTGGCTGACAGAAGTTCTTTGGCCGCCCGGTCGATATCGGTTTGGTACTTGAGGAGGATGTGCAGCGTGTCGCGAGCCTCGGTGGCATCGATGGATTCGATGCCCAGCACGACCAACGTTCGAGCCCAGTCCAAGGTCTCTGAGACCGAAGGGGCCTTTCTCAGCTCCAACGTGCGCAGCGAGCGCACGATCCTTGCCACCTGATCGGCCAACTCTTCGGTGATCCCAGGCACCCGGATGCGCACGATGTCACGCTCACGCTCCAAATCGGGATAGTCGACGTGCAGGTAGAGGCAACGCCGCTTCAAGGCTTCCGAGAGCTCTCGGGTGTTGTTGGAGGTCAAAAAGACCATGGGGATGCGGGTGGCGCGCACCGTGCCCAGTTCGGGGATCGAGACCTGGTACTCGCTCAAGATCTCGAGCAGCAACGCTTCGGTCTCAAGCTCGACCCGGTCAACCTCGTCGACCAACAGGACGACGGGCTCGTCACTTCGAATGGCCTCCAACAGAGGCCGGGTCAGCAAAAAGTCTTCGGAGAAGATGTCCTCTTCGAGCTCTTTCCACGAGCTTGAGCCGCTGGCCCCCGTCACTTCGGCCGTCCCGGTCTCACCAAGCGAGTTGCCGGCCTGGATGCGCAAGAGCTGCTTGCGATAGTTCCACTCGTAGAGCGCCTTCGACTCGTCCAAGCCTTCGTAGCACTGGAGCCGGATGAGGCGACTTCCGGTGAGCTCGGCCACCGATTTGGCCAGTTGGGTCTTGCCCGTTCCGGCCGGCCCTTCCACCAACACCGGCTTGGCCAGACGATCGGCCAGATAGACCACGCCCGCAATGGCGTCGTCGGGCAGATAACCCACCTGGGCCAGTCCGTCCTTCACTCCACGCACACTCTCGAATCGAGGCGGCCCGGCGTCAGGGATGCCGAGGGCGGCTGCGGCTTTGGTGTGATTCGGGCTTTCGGGGTCGCTCACTCTGTCACCTTGATCTGGTTCATTGTCGGATCTGACCATCGCCGTGCACAACCCACTTCACGCAGGTCAGCTCTCGGAGCCCCATGGGACCACGAGCATGGAGTTTTTGCGTTGAGATGCCGACTTCGGCCCCCAGGCCAAGTTCGCCACCGTCAACGAATCGAGTGGAGGCGTTCACGACGACGGCCGCGGCATCAACTTCTCGCACGAAGCGCTCGGCCGTGGCCAGGTCACGGGTGACGATGGCCTCGGTGTGACCGGTACCGAAGGTGGCAATGTGCGTGGCGGCCTGGTCGAAGTCGGCGACAATACCGACCGTCATGATCGGAGCCAAGAACTCGGTGGCGAAATCGCTCTCCGTGGCAAGCGTCATGGTCGGCACAATCTGTTGACTGGCGGCATCACCGCGCAGCTCGACGCCTTCGAGCGCTTCGGCCACACGGGGCAAGAACTGCTCGGCCACACCTTGGTGCACCAAGAGGGTCTCGGCCGCGTTGCACACGCCGGGTCGGTGCGTCTTGGCGTTGACCACAATGTCGAGGGCCATATCGAGATCGGCGGCTTGGTCGACGTAGACGTGACAGTTGCCGTCGCCGTCCAAGACGTAGGGCACCTTGGCATGTTCGAGCATGGTGGCGATGAGGCCGGGGCCGCCGCGAGGGATCAAGCAGTCGATGATGCCCCGCAGTTGCATGAACTCGATGGCGGTCTCGTGACGGGTGTCTTCGACCAAGGCAACGGCGTCTTCGGGCAGGCCCATCTTCACCAACGACCGACGCAGTATCGAGACAATGGCCTGATTGGACTGCAGCGCGGACGATGACCCTCTGAGGAATGCCGCATTGCCGGCTTTCAGACACAGACCGGCGGCGTCGCTCGTCACATTGGGGCGGTTCTCGTAGATGACACCGACGACCCCGAGGGGGACTCTCATCTGGGTGACGCGAAGCCCGTTCGGTCGAACCCCTCCCCCCACCACTTCGCCGACCGGATCGGCCAACTGCGCCACGGTGCGCAGTCCCTCGGCCATTGACTCGATACGAGTCGGGTTGAGCACCAGGCGATCAAGGGCTGTCTGGGTCGCGCCGGCCTGCACGGCGGCCTCGAGGTCCTTTTCGTTGGCGGCGAGCAGGTCAGCCGATCCCTCTTCGATCTGATCGGCCGCCCAACGCAAGACGTCGTCACGCTCGACCGCAGTAGAGCGCGCCACCTCTCGAGAAGCCGTGCGTACGCGTTGTCCCACCTGGTGGAGGGGCGAAAGGGCCATCTGGTCAGATTACCGCGGGCCTACCAAGGTCTCGGCCGAGCGTTGGGCCTACTTCTTCTTACCGAACCCCAAGAAGTTCAAGAATCCTTGCCCATACTTGCCCGGCTTGTCTGATCCATGGTGTTCAGTGCCATGACCAAAGCGACCCGTTGTGTTGGACCCACCGCCGATTTGGCTGGTTCCCTCATATTTCGGAACCTTGGCGAGCGAGTGCTTTTCCTTGCGAGATTTGCTGTTGTTCTTCCCCATGGCGTCATCATGCCCTAGAACGACCAACGAGCCATGCTGACCGTCGACCGTCCGTTGGGTCAGAAGGACAACGCCCTTATGTCAGAAGGACAAGGTCCTTATGTCAGAAGGACAAGGTCCTTAAGTCAGAAGGACAAGGTCGTCACGGTGCACGACCTCATGGGCCAATTCATCATCGAGTTCATCACTGCGCTTGCCCAACCACTCCGTACTCCGCGCGGAGGAGAGCCGGGCCAAACCCTTGGCAAAGACCTGCCCGTCGGGCCCTTCAATCTCGACCGCATCGTCGGGCTCGAAGGTTCCTCGGACCGACGTCACACCGGCCGGCAACAGTGAGCGCTTGCCGTCGCTCAGGGCTGCCATGGCACCGCGGTCGACCACCACCGTGCCCGAAGCCCCTAGGGCAAAAGCAATCCAAAGTTTGCGAGCCCCCATTCGTTCCGGTCGCGCCATAAAGACGGTGCCGACGCCGGACTCTTTCTCCATAACGGACTGCAAGACCCCGGGCCGGCTGGCATCAGCGATAACGGTTTCGACACCAGACCACGTGGCGATCTTGGCCGCAGCAAGTTTGGAGGCCATGCCGCCGCTTCCGGCCTCTGTGCCCGGGCCGCCGGCCACGCTCTCCAACTGATGATCGATCTCCACCACTTCTTCAATCAACGAGGCCTCGGCAAACTGCCTGGGGTCGGCGGTCAGTAGTCCGGGGGCATCGGTCAACAGGACAAGGAGGTCAGCCCCCACCAGATGCGCCACCAGGGCGGCTAAGCGGTCGTTGTCGCCGAATCGAATCTCTTCATCGGCAATGGCGTCGTTTTCATTGACCACCGGCACGACCCCCAACTCCAAGAGATGGGTGAAGGTGCCCCGGGCATGGAGATACTGCTGACGATGGACAAAGTCGAGCGGCGCCAAAAGGACTTGACCGGCCAGCAGTCCATGCGGCTCGAAACCGTCTTGCCATGTGCGCATGAGACGATGCTGGCCGACCGCTGACAGAGCCTGCAGGACGGCGAAGTCGCTCGGCCGACCGCCCGGGCGCCCGAGGGCGGCCCAGCCCGCCGCGATAGCCCCCGATGTCACGACGACCACGCTGTGACCGTCGCGACGTAGTTGCGCCACCTGATCGCAGATGGCCCGGATCAGTTCGACGTCGGCGCCACCGTCAGCGGTGGTAACCGACGAAGAGCCCACTTTGACCACGATGGTGCGAGATGCCGCAGCCAAAAGGTCGAATCGAATACCGCTCGGAACGGTCATCGTCGTCGGCCCTTGCTGGCATAGCGACCCGTGCGCTTTCGTCCAAGAGCAGAGGGTCGCATGTCGGGCTCGGGCTCATGCAGCGTGCCGTCGTCGCCCTGACGAAACCATTCAAACGTGGTCTCTCCAATGTGGACCACATCCCCATCGCGGCACCGGCGCGAGAAAGGATGCGGTCGACACCGAGCTTTCGAAGGCGTTTCACCGCTTCAGCCATGGCGCCATCGTCGTTGAGATCGGAGAAACTGACAGCCCGCTCGGCTGCTCGGCCGGTCAGGTTCCATTCCCCGTTGCCCATGCGCTCAACCGACACGCCCTCGGGTACCGGACGATGCACCACGATCTCGCTCAGGGTGGGGATCTCTTCGCTGGCCCGTACCGCCGTGATCATCTCGGCCAACTGGCCCAAGAGCGCAGGTACGCCTTGGCCGGTGGCAGCCGATATCTCAAGGTCAACGATCCCATTGCTTTCGATTGGAGCGGTCGCATCCGACGGCGAGGGTTCGGTGGCTTCGATCAACAAGTCGGCCTTCGAACCAACCACCATTCGCTTCCGCTGCAAAAGGTCGGGCTGATAGCGCCCTAACTCACCCAACAGCACCTCAAGTTGTTCTTCGGGGGTTGTGCCGTCTACCGCGGCCAGGTCCAACATGACGAGCAGAATCTGGGCCCGCTCAATGTGACGAAGAAACTGGTGGCCAAGACCTTTGCCCTCGGCCGCGCCCTCGATGAGCCCAGGGATGTCGGCCATGACGAACTCGACCTCATCGCCGCCCTGGCGTCCGGTGCGGCCACCGGTGCGCACCACGCCCAAGTGAGGCTCGAGGGTTGTAAAGGGGTAGTCCGCAATTTTGGGGCGGGCCGCCGACACGCGGGAGATGAGGGTGGACTTGCCCACGTTGGGATAGCCCACCAGCGCCACGTCGGCCATGAGCTTGAGCTCCATATTGAGCCAACGCTCCTGTCCCTTTTCACCCTGCTCCGCAAAGGCCGGGGCCCGACGCTTGTTGGACAAGAACTTGGCGTTGCCCATACCCCCTCGACCGCCTTCGGCCGCCAACCAGCGGTCCCCGAGACCGGTCAGGTCACACAAGACGGCACCTTCGGCGTCTCGCACCACCGTGCCCACCGGCACCGGGACGATCACGTCATCGCCATTGGCTCCGTGACGCTTCTTGCCGGCGCCGTGGCCGCCATCGGTCGCCCCTCGAAAGGGATGATCGCGAAATCCGAGCAACGAAAACTGGTTGAGTGAGGCTTCGAGCCAGACATCACCGCCCCGACCGCCGTCACCGCCGTCGGGCCCTCCTCGATCGACGTGCGCTTCTCGGCGCATTGAGACCGATCCGGCCCCACCATTGCCGGCGCGGGCATGCAGCTGCGCCGCGTCGACAAATCCAGACATGGGCGAATCCTACGGCCTGAATGCCGTGAAGCTGGCCTGACTCTCCGTTTGTGACCCTGAAATGAGCGGCCGCTGGCGGTCTGCTCCGGAGGTCAAACTCCCTGGCGGCGGGTCTGCTCGAAGATGCGGAGGGCCCGACGCGTCACTTCGCCTCGCGCACTGTCACTGTCAATGGTCATGCATCGGCCGCCCGACACCACGTGGCGTCCCGCGACCCAAACGTCAGTGACCTGACGGCTGGAGGCGGACCAGACCAGGTGGGCCAAGAGCTCGTCCGGGCTGAGGGCCGGGGTCAGTCGGGAGTCCGACATCTCCACTCGAATCATGTCGGCCGCTCGACCTGGAGCCAACGAACCCGACGTGAAACCGAGCGCATCAGCCCCGCCCCAGGTGGCAAGTTCCAAGGCCGCTTCCGTCGTCATCGCGGCCGGATCGGCCGACACGGCTCGGGCCAACAGTGGGGCGAGGCGCATCTCGCGCCAAAGATCAAGGGCGTCGTTGGACGACGGTCCATCGGTGCCAAGGCCGACCCGAAGGCCGCGACGGCGCATCTCAGCCACGCGAGCCACACCGCTGCCCAACTTGCCGTTGGACCCCGGGCAGTGCGCCACCGCCACATCGTGGCGCTCCATGATGTCGAGATCGGCGTTACTCATCCAGACGGCGTGGGCGGCCAGCACGCGGCCATCAAACACGCCCAACGAGGCCAAGAAGTCGGGAGCGCTCAGACCGTGGGTGGCTTCGATCAGCCTGCCTTCTTGTTCGGTCTCGGCCAGATGAATCTGCAAGAGGGCGCCCACGGACTGGGCCGTCTGCGCTGTTGTGGCCAAGGCCTCAGCCGAGAGGGTGTAGGCCGAGTGCGGCCCGAAGCCGATTTCGATGCGGTTGTCTTTGCCGTTGAAGTTCGAATGCACCTGCATGGCTTGTTCGAGACAGGTACGCCAGTCCATCAACAGTTGGCCCGGAGTCGGACCGGGAAGATCAAAGATCCCAGGGGTAAAGACCGCCCGCATGCCCGAGTCCACCAGCGCTTGCGCCACGGCCGTCGGGTGGAGGTAGTGCTCACAGGTGGCGGTCACGCCGTTGCGCAGCATCTCGTCGGCGCCCAGCAACATGCCCCAGTAGGCGTCTTCATCGGTGAAGAACGCCTCTCTCGGCCACACGGCTTTGGAGAGCCACTCGCCCAAGGCCAGACCGTCCCCCGCACTGCGCAAAAGCGTCATGGCGGAGTGGGCGTGGGTGTTGACCAGGCCGGGCATGAGAAGCCCCCCCACCCGTACGACCTGGCGGGCCAAGTTGGGGGCCTGTTCAGCCGCGCCCACCCATGAAATGCGTCCGTCGATCACGTCGACAATGCCTGGGCGAAAGACCCGGTGTTGATCGTCGACCGTCACGACGGCGTCCGCGATATATCTCTCTTCCGCCACTGGTCTCGATTCTTCTGGTCAGCCCAAAGCGCTGATCGGCTCAGAGCACCGCACCATGTCTCGACAAAAAGGGGATGGCACCCGTCTACGACCAGGATCCTAACTTCGGGCCGTCCCGTCTTAAAGGACCAGTTCAGGCCGTGTGGCAGTGGCCCGAGGGTGATGCCGGAACATCGAGGGCGGGGTTGCGGTCGAAGAACCCCACCGGAATCAATGAAAAGCCGGTGTATTCAACCGGCATAACGGGCCAGTCTTCAGGCCGCGGGATATGGGTGACACCAAAGGAGTGCCACACGACGACGTCTTGATCCTCAAGCGGTCGATCGGCTTTGGCCCAGCGTGGTAGCCCGTCGCCGCCCGAATGCTGATTGGGGTGATCACCGGCCGCTCGACGCTGGTGGGGATCGAACTGGGTGACCCAAATATTCTTGGTGGCGAACCGGGCGCGGCGACCAACGCTCGATTCGGGATCCGCCAAGAGGGTCGGCGTGGCCTTAGGCACCAACTTGTAGCCCACGGGCTGACCGAGCCCATTGGTGACCGAAGGATTCACGACCTTCCAGACTCGAGCCGTGGCCGCGTTCACGTCGCGCTGCGCCATGGCCTCACTCGTGAGCAGGGTGGCGTCGGCCGTAAACGAATTGCCCCAAGGGTTCTCAGGTCCGTCCTCTAATGCTCGTGTGTTGATCTCGTAGACGGAGTTGTTGGGACCATCGACTTCAACATCCAAGCGGACGTTGAAGAGATGCTGGTGATACGGCGCGGCCAGACCCGGGGCCACCACCGTGGCAAAGCGCGGCGTCTCGGCTGGATCAAAGGCCATGGTGGACATGATGCCGGTGAGCTTCACTTCCAACTCCATGGTGCCGTCCAAGTAGAAGTACCAGTAAAAGCCGTACTCGTAGTTGCCCACCGTGGCGATGGAACTGATGACGAGTCGGCGCGACCTTCGCACCTCGGTCCGCCCCGAGTGGAGGTCGACGTGTTTCCAAAGAATGCCGTAGTCCTCTTCGTGCATACAGATCACGTTCTGCTTGGTGTGGGCCCGACCTTGTTCGTCGGCCACGGCGGCGTCGAAGTAGAAGATCTCGCCCACGCAGTCACAGCCGAGCGTCAAGGAGTTGGCCATGCGACCGAGCCCCCACTCGCCAACGTCAAACGCACTCTTCCAGGCGTGCATGGGTCCCGGATCGCCGTAAGGGACAACCATCTCGGTCACGGAGGCCCGATAAAGAATCGATCGGGTGCGGTCGCCGTCTTGGTAGCCCACGGTGTGAAGGGTCAGCCCTTCCAACGGATCGAGGGCCACGCGGAGCGACCAACGCTGCCAGCGCACCAGATTGCCGTCCACCGTAAAACTTGGACCCTCGGGCTGAGTGATCTCAAGGGGCTTCAGATCGTCGCGCATCGGGCCTTGGTCTTCGGCGTAGTAACTGCCGCGTTCGGGTGGCACCGGCACGACGCCGGTGTCGAGCACCTCTAGGACCTCGCTCCGTCCCATGTCGACGAAGGCGATGACGCCTTCAATGGGTCGGGCATAGCCGTTATCTTCGGCCCCGTCACGGAGATAGAAGAGGCATCGGCTAATGCGACGGTTCTCCTCATGGGCCAGACCGAACGTGCCGGCGGGCCAGGGGTCGACTTGGATGTGGTCGAACGACTCAATGCCCCGTTTTCGCATGGCGTCTTGCCACTCTTTGTTTGCTTTCACGGCCTCGATCGCCATCATCGACTCTTCAATGAGAAGAGCCGGCCGCATCTCTTCGACCTCGTCCCAACGGTTGATGGTGCCGTAGGTCACTGACACCACGGCCTCGACCACCTTGGCCTCAGGACTGGTCACGATGACCAACCGAACCTGTCGGTCAATGACGATCGCCTTTTACAAAGGCTCGCACCGACGACTTGTCGGGTTCGTACAGCGCAATGTGGGCGAAGCGCACATCAAGAGCGGGACCGGTCAAACGACCGCTGTCTCGAGCAATCGCGCTCGCTTGCACAATCTCGTCTTTGGTGAGCGCTGAGAGAGGATGGTCGACCAAGGCGTCATGAAACACCACGCCGCCTGTGGTCGGTTTGGCTGTTGATGCCACTGACGCTCCCCTCCTCACGGATCAGCATCTGACCCATGAGTCAGGGTAGGGGGATGCCCGAACAACGGCAAACACGCGGCACAGCCCGGTGGCCATCGTGGAAGGTCACGGCGTCTTTGAGCCACACTCTTAACCGTCATGGCCCCGCCAAATGTACGTCCAAGCCCAGACGACCCTTTCGAGGTGGCGCAACGAGCCGCAGCCGAGCTGGCTGTTCGCACCGAAGTACCCAAGCACGACGTCCTCGTCGTCCTCGGATCGGGTCTCTCACCTGCGGCCGCGCTCCTCGGGGCCACAGACAAGCCCCTCGACCTGGCCGCTCTCCCAGGGTTCGCACCGTTTACTGCCCTCGGTCATCACGCCCAGGCCTGGTCGCTGCGCATGGGTGGCCTGCAGATTCTGGTCGTGGCCGGTCGACGACACATCTATGAAGGTCTCGATCCCAACCAGGTCGCGCACTGCGTCCGGACCGCTTCAGCCTCCGGGTGCAACACGGCCGTACTCACCTGCGCCACAGGAGGGATCCGTCCTGACTTGACCCCAGGCTCAGTCGTGCTGATCAACGATCATTTGAACCTGACTGGTCTTTCGCCCTTAACCGGCCTGCGATCCGATCACCCGAAGGGCGGACCGTTCGTCGATTTGGTTGACTGCTACTCGCCACGGCTCATCGGCCGAACCCAGGAGTTGCGACCCACCATGCCTACGGGCGTCTACGCCCAACTACCGGGTCCTCATTTCGAGACGCCAGCCGAGATCGCCATGCTGGCTCGATGTGGGGCCGACATGGTGGGCATGTCTGTCGCCCTCGAGACCATCGCGGCTCGCCACCTTGGTCTCGAGGTGCTCGGTCTGGCCGTCGTCACAAACCCGGCCGCTGGCCTCAGCCAAGAGCCCATGAACGTGGACGACATGACGACCACCGCCGCTCATTCGGTCGAGACCGTGGCCGATGTGATCAACGCCCTGCTGGTCGATGGTTCTTTGGTGGCGCGCTGACCACCCAGACTTGGTCGACCCAGTCGTTGGTCAGTGCACCCGTCGACTGTTCACTGTCGAGCCGCTGTGCTCGTTCCACGTCAGCCAGGACCTGGGCTGGGGCCTCTTCCAACATCATGAACTGATTGCTGGCCTGAGGAAGGGCTCGCAGGAGCTCGTCCAGCTTGCGCTGCGTGGCGGCCTGCTCGCGGCTCTGCGTGTGTTGGATGGCCAGCACCATGATCAACGTGAGGGAGGAGACTCCGGTCTCAAAGCCGACGACCCATCCCGAGGCGAATCGCAGATCAGCCCCCACCACAAAGAGCAGGCCCAGACCAAGCGCGACCGCGATGGCCACACTCGGAAGTCCTGTGGCGTGCCCGATCCGATGCAAGAGCCGACTGCCCCACGGCAGGTTCTTCGTCTTGTGGGCAATTTGCGACGCGTCAACGAAGGGGAGTTTGGGAGAAGGCATGGTTCAGCCCTACCCAGAGTTGGCTCCGATTAAATCGAAGGGGCCGCTTGGATGTGGTCGACTGTGTCGTCAACCACAGATGTGCCGTCTTAGGCCGGCAGAACGTCGACGAGCTTGCGACCCTTGCGTTGACCGAACTTGACGACGCCGTCGGTCAGGGCAAAGAGCGTGTCGTCGCCACCACGGCCCACGTTCTCACCGGGGTGAAACTTGGTGCCGCGTTGGCGCACGATGATCGATCCGGCCGGAATGACCGTGCCATCGAAGACCTTGACGCCCAAGCGTTGGGCATTTGAGTCACGACCGTTACGAGTTGAACCGCCACCTTTTGTCTTTGACATCTCTCGTGCTCCTCTTGGTCAGCCCGCGGTCGAGATCGAGGTGATCTCTACCGTGGAGTAGTGCTGACGGTGTCCCCAGCGTCGGCGCTGATTCGACTTGTTCTTGTAGGTCATGGCGTTGATCTTGGGTCCGAGCTCCTCACCCACGATCTTGGCTGTGACGCTGGCCCCGGCCAGCTGCCCTGGCGTGGCCAGCACGGTGTCGCCGTCGACCAGCAGCACGGGCTCGAATGACACGTCTGAACCCTCGGGCTGCCCGAGAAGCTCGACGCGAAGACGCTGGCCCTCGGCCACACGCTCTTGTTTTCCACCGGTCTTGATGACTGCATACATAAGGATGAGATCCTATCGCACCTGGCCCGAGGGTATTCCCCGGGGGCCCGGGCTCGGATTAGTAGATGGAGTCGTCGAGGACAAAGCCTCGACCGTTACAGAACTCACAGACGGTGGAGAGTGACTCCAATAGGCCCTCTGAGATGCGCTTTCGGGTCATCTCGACCAAGCCGAGCTCGGAGATGTCGAAGGCCTGCGTCCGAGTCTTGTCCCGGGCCAGGGCGTTGCGAAGGGCTGCGGCCACCTTGTCGCGGTTCTCTCGGATCTCCATGTCGATGAAGTCGATGACGATGATGCCGCCGATATCGCGGAGGCGCAGCTGGTGGGCCACCTCTTCGGCCGCCTCCAGGTTGTTGCGGTAGACGGTCTCTTCCAGGTTGGTCTTGCCCACGTTCTTGCCCGTGTTCACGTCGATGACGGTGAGGGCCTCGGTGCGCTCGATGATGATCGAGCCGCCCGAAGGCAGCCAGACCTTGCGGTCGAGCGCCTTATGGAGCTGCTCGTGCACGTGGATAGCGCTCGAACATGCGGCAGCGGCTCGATCGAGGTGTCGTAGTACTCGACCCGCTCGGCCAGATCGGGGCTGACGTTGGCGACGTAGTCGCTGCACCTGCTCATAGAGGGCTCAGGTCGTCGATGACCACGCCGCGGTACTCGTGGTTGAGCTCTTCCCGGATAATCCGCACGGCCAGGTCCGGCTCACGGTAGAGCAGACCGGGCTGCGTCGGAACGGCTTGGCCGCGGCACTGATGGCGTCTCCCACTGGCTCATCAAGCGTGGTGACATCACGGCGCAGCTCCTCGGCCGAGGCCCCTTCGGCCGCGGTGCGGACGATGAGGCCATGGCCGGGGGGCTGACCTCGTCGATGATTTTGCGCAGTCGGCGGCGCTCGTTGTCACCCAGGCGCTTGGAGATGCCGAAGGCCGAGCTATTGGGGACGAGCACGGCGAACCGCCCGGGCAAGCGAGACCTCTTGGGTCAGACGCGCACCTTTGGCCCCAATGGGGTTCTTGGTGACCTGGCACAGAATGCGTCTGGCCGGGCTTTAAGCACCTCTTCGATCCGAGGCTGTGTGTTCTGCGAGCCCCGCGCCGCCATCGACGTCTTCTCGGTCGTAGCGAACGTCGCCGCGATAAAGCACGGCGTTCTTCGGTATACCGATGTCGATGAAGGCCGCTTCCATGCCGGGAAGCACGTTCTGCACCCGCCCTCGGTAGATATTGCCGTCGATCTGGTTGGTCTCGTCGGCGGCGCGAGCCACGTAGTGCTCGACCAGGGAGCGACCTTCCAACATGGAGATCTGGGTGGCGTGAGGTTGGACGTGGACACAGACCAGGTAGCGACCGACCTGCTTGGCCTTGCGGTCGCGCCCACCTCGTCGGCGAGATCGACCACCACCCTCTTCGTTCTGGGCCCGTTCCGTGTGTGTCTGACGAGCCCCGATTGGGCTGATTGGCAGACTTTTGGCCCGATGCTTCCGGGTTCTGGGCACCGGTCTGAGCCGCGGCGGACCCAGCTTGATTGGCTCGACCGCCACCGGATCCGCCCCGGCCCTGTCCGCCGCGGCCACCGTTTCCACCTTGGCCGCCGCCAGATCGTCCGGCATTTCCGCCACCGTCGCCGCCGCGGGACTCTGCACTGCGACGACCCCGGTCACCCCCATTGCGGTCGCTGGTTGAGCGACTCGTCTGTGGCGCGGCGTCATCGCTGCTGGCCGTTTCGGTTTTCTCGTCGTTTCGAGCCGGTGCCACAGCCGGCGCTGGCGCCGTGGCGGTTTCTGCCGCAGAGGTGACGGGCGTCGGGGGCACGACGGCGGGTGCCGGTCGGGTATCTCCAATGCGAGGCTTGGCCACGGGCGGCGCAGTCGATGCCGCCGACGGCGCCGGCCTGGTTACTGACGGTGCGTCAGACCCTTTGGGCTCAGCGGTGTTGGCTCTTTGCGTTCAGTGATACTGCGGACTCGCCAGAGTCGTTGGCAGCCTGGCCCGTGACGGGCAGGCTGCTCTCCGATTCGGTCATGAGGGAGGTCCCTCCTTATACGGCTCATGAGGCACGCTCCTGGGCGTGCGGTGCGACGGTCTGGCTGGAACTGACTCCGGCGAGGAGCGGTTCCGTCCGAGCGCCGTCGCGCTCGATCCATTGATGCGTTCTGCAGGCTCGGACCAGCACCAGGTCGGTCCCGAGCCCTTCTAACAATTCACGTGGACGGACGCCCCGCGGCTGCGTCGAGAGTTCGGCGCGCAGGCGGCTTGACGGTCCTCCGGCCGGATTCGACCCGGCCATTTCTTCCATCGGGGTTAGCGAGAGGATGGAAGGTCGCAGGTCATCTTCGACCGTACGCCCTTTGCGCTCGCGTCGGATAGGAATGCATGGCGCATCGAGCACTCGCTCGACCCGTTCCGCCAGTTCCTCACCGATCACCCCGAGCACCTCCAGTTCCCAGGAGCATGATGTTACCTCCTGCTGGAGCGACCCCTGAGCATGCGCGATAACGGCTGCAGCCTCGACTTCCATGCCATCAGGCAACAGTGGTGTCAGAAGATCAGGCAGCCCATTGACGTCCATATCCCCTGATGAGAGCCGCGCTCCCGTGGCTCCGCCCGGGTCGATGGCGACGTCGGAAAGGCGAAGATCAAGGTATTCGGCTCGAGACTCTGAACCCGTCGGCAGCGCGAGCCCAAAGCTCAAGAGGGGATGGGGCGAGAAACCCTCGGAGTAGGCCACCGGAAGTCGGCTGCGTCGAAGCGCTCGTTCCCACATCCGGGCCACGTCGCGTGCACTGGTAAAGCGGATCTTGCCCAACTTGGTGAACCGCAGTCGCAGCCTGGTCGGATGCCACTCTTCAGCCGGGCCCTGACCGCTCGCAACCTCAGTTGCCGACATCTAGGCCGGCGAGCCGGCTCGGGCCCTGGTTGGGGCCACCGTGAACTGGACCGGCACTCGGTCGCCGGTGGAAAGGTCCTGCCCCGTGCCTTGACTGCCCCCAGCCGGCGGCAGAGCGGACGCCACGACGTGCTCCAAGCCAAACCCGGTGCAGGCCCCACAGTCGTAACAGGGCGTCCATCGGCAGTCCTCAACGCCCGCCTCGGCCAGCGCGTCCTTCCAGTCTGAGAGAAGGAAGTCGCGATGCAGTCCGGCCGAGATGTGGTCCCAGGGCAGCGGCTCGTCGCCGGCTCGGTGACGATGCACCGTCTCTTCCAATGAGAGTCCTTCGGCTTCAAGCGCTTCTTGCCAGAGGGTGAGGTCGAACTTCTCTGACCACTCTTGAAAGGTCCCGCCCTGACGCCAGACCCGCTCGATGACGGCCCCGATGCGGCGATCTCCCCGGCTGGCGATCCCTTCGGCCGCTGAGGCTTCGGGTTCGTGCCAGCGCACGGTCAGTCCCCGGGTGCTTCGAGTGGCATCGCGCAACAGGTAGATCTTGCGGCGCAGTTCGTCGACCGAGTCCTGGCCGAACCACTGAAACGGGGTGTGGGGTTTGGGCACGAAACCCCCCACCGAAGCAATCACCGTGACGGAGTTGTGATAGCGGCGGCCAATCTCGGTACAGCGCTTGCCGAGCTCGGCGATGCCCAGTACATCTTCATCACGCTCGGTCGGCAGACCGATCAAGAAGTAGAGCTTGACCCGACGCCACCCCTGGCTGAAGGCGGCGTCGACCGCGCCATACAGGTCCTCTTCGCGAATCAGCTTGTTGATGACTTGGCGCATGCGCCAGGTGCCGCCTTCGGGCGCGAAGGTAAGACCGGTGCGCTTGACCCGCTGAATCTCTGCGGCGGTACCGACCGTAAAGGCATCAACGCGCAACGAGGGCAGGCTGACCGAGACCCGTTCACCGTTTCTCTGGTCCGAGATGATGTCGCGCACCGTGCCCTCGATGCCAGAGAAGTCGGCGGTGGAAAGCGAGGTCAAGGTGACTTCGTCATACCCGGTGCGTTCCAAACCATTCCTCACCATGGTCGTCACCTGTTCGGCCGGGCGCTCTCGCACCGGCCTGGTGATCATGCCGGCCTGGCAGAAGCGGCAGCCTCGGGTACAGCCCCGAAAGACCTCAACGTTGAGGCGGTCGTGCACCACTTCGGTCAATGGGACCAGCTGATGGGCCGGGTAGGGCCACTCCGCCAAGTCGGTGATGGTGCGTTTGGTCACCACCTCGGGGGCCAGGCCGTCGATCGGGGTGACGGCAACCAGCCGGCCGTCGTGGTAGATCGGCTGGTAAAGACTCGGGACGTAGACGCCCTCGATGGTGGCCAACGAAACGAAAAGGTCCCGACGCTCCCGCAAGGCCTCTGGTTGAGCCAACCACTGACCCACGACGTCGGTGATCTCACCCGCCACCTCCTCGCCGTCGCCCAGCACAAACGCGTCCACGAAGTCAGCCAAGGGCTCAGGGTTGTAGGCGCAGTGGCCGCCCGCGATGACCAGCGGATCGGTCGGCCCTCGGTCCGCGCCGTGCAGTGGGACACGGCCCAGATCAATCAGGTTCACCACGTTGGTGTAGACGAGCTCGGCCGAGACGTTGAAGGCCACGATGTCAAAGGCTCGGGCAGGGAGGTGATTCTCCACCGAGAACAACGGAATGTCGTTTTCTCGCATGACCGCTTCCAAGTCGACCCATGGCGCATAGGAGCGCTCGGCCACAGCATCGGAGCGCTCGTTCAAGATCTCATAGAGGATCTGGAGGCCTTGGTTGGGCAGGCCGATCTCGTAGGTGTCGGGGTAGATGAGAAGCCACGCCACCTGGCCAGGCCCATGCACCGGCATCTGAGAACCCTGCTCACCGCCGATGTAGCGGGCGGGCTTTTCCACCTGATGGAGCAGGGGCTCGAGTCGGGGCCAGAGGGTCTCCACGAAGCCAAGTCTACGACCCGCCAGAGGCGTGACTCCCCCGTTCACCACCACGTGACGGTGGTTCAGCCCCCCGGAGCAGTTGTCGTCGTGGTGGGCGGTGCGGTGCCGGCGGGCGGGTTGGTGGCTTGCGGCGTCGTGGTGGGCTGCGCCGTGGCGCTGGGGGTGACCGCCGCGGCCGTGACCGGGTTGGTCTGGAGGTACTGGAAGACCTGCTTCACCGCGGGGGCGGCGGCGAGGGCCCCGTAACCACCTTGGTCAACCACGCAGAGCACGACGTACTGCGGATTCGGGTTTGGACC
Source organism: uncultured Acidimicrobiaceae bacterium (assembly GCA_963803215.1). Classification (GTDB taxonomy): domain Bacteria; phylum Actinomycetota; class Acidimicrobiia; order Acidimicrobiales; family RAAP-2; genus CAWDLP01. The sequence continues at coordinate 11,903 of CAWDLP010000002.1, read as the reverse complement.
AAAGGCCACGAACCAACTGGTGGGCTCAGCGGGCTTGGCCACCTGGGCCGTACCGGTTTTACCGGCCAGAAGGAAGTTGCTCTGATCGAAGTTAGGGGCCGTGCCCTCAAAGGTCTTGTACGCCGTACCAGAACTGTTCCCAATAACCCCTTCCAGTCCGGCCAAGATGGGGGCGTAGACCGACGAGGTCGGAATATTGACCGTGCCGGTCTTCACCGGAACGAACTTTTTCACCAACTGTCCCTTGGCCGTGACGATGGCCGAAGCCACCTGGGGTTGGTAGCGCGTCCCGCCGTTGGCGAAGGTGGCGTAGGCGTTGGCCATCTGGATCGGGGTGAGCACGGTTCCACCTTGGCCAAAGGCCATGTTGATGTCGTCACCAGTGGTCCAGTTGTTGCCGTAGGGATAGGCCTTCGGATCCTGTTGGTACTCCTTCAAATCGATCGAGGGACTGTCCACGTGACCGACTGCTTCTTCGGGCAGGTCGATACCGGTGTAGCTATCCAGGCCGAACTGCTTGGCCACGTTTTGAATGCCTTCGGGACCAATGGCTGGGTTATTGCGCTGGTAGTAGAACTGATTGCCGAGCGAATAGAAGTAGTAGTCGTCCGACACGGTGAGGGCCTTCTCCAAGTTGGTCTCGCCGTAGGACTCTCCACCGTCGTCGGTGAACTTGCAGCCTTCGGTACAGTCCGGGACGGTATAGGTCCCTGTGTCGTCCACCGAGGTGTTGGGCGTAATGAGGCCGTCGTCAAGACCAGCCACGGCCGAGATCATCTTGAAGGTCGATCCTGGGGTGTACTCACCCGAGATGGCGTTGTTCTGGAGGGCCATCGAACTCTTGAGCGAGTCATAGTTGGCCTGCGAGATCCCACCGACCCAGTCGTTGAGGTCGTAGGTGGGCGACGAGGCCATCGCCAAGACCTGGCCGTTGTTGGGGTTCATCACAATCAGGGCGCCCGACGTGGCCTTCGGATAGACGTTGCCGTCCTCTTTGTCGGGCGTCCTGCGGTCGTTGGCGATATCGGCGGCCAACGCGGCTTCGGCTTCTTGCTGCAGGCCTAAGTCGATGTTGGTCTCGACGGTGTCCCCTTGGACCGCCGCGGTCTGATTCAAGGTGCCGACCACTTGGCCGCTGGCGTTGACCTCTAAAGCCTGTCGACCGGGCGTGCCCTTCAGATAGGGCTCGTACTGCTCTTCTAATCCGCTTTGGCCGACCAGACTTGAGTTGGTGTAGCCCGCCTTGGGATTGGCTTTGAGCTGAGCGGCCGAGATCGAACTGACATAGCCCAGCACGTGCGTGGCCGGTGTGCCCGTGGCTGTTCCTTGCGGATAGGTGCGCTGGGAGACCTGCTCGACCGAGACGCCGGGAAACTCATTGGGATGGGTGTCGAGATACTGCACGGTGGCAAGCGGGGCGTTGTTCAGCACGGGCACGGGCTCGTAGGGATTGAACTGCGACGAGGTCAAGGCCTGGTTCACCTGCTGGGGTGTCTTGCCCACGAGAGCGGCAACCTTGCCCACCACGTAGGGATGCTGGGCCGCTTCATCGCGCGACAAGACGACCTCTTCTTGTGTCACATTGCCAGCCAAGATCACGTTGTTGCGATCGACGATGTCGCCGCGAGGGGCTGGCACCTGCACCACCCTGATCTGGTTGGCCTGGACCTGGGCCACATAGTTCTTGGCATCGATGACCTGAAGCGACCAGAGGCGCAGGATCAAAAGCCCAAAGAGGACCAGGACGATAAGCCCGGTGACTTGGAGGCGCAGTCCCGGACGAGACGGCGTGTCTTCGGGTGAGCCGACCAGTGACGCAACATTGACCGACTTACGCGGTCGAATGCGGGGCTGGCGCTTGGGGGCGCGCCGACGGGCGCGACCGGTGGCCGGTTTGGCATAAAAGCGCGTACCGCGGATGGGGTGGCGCAGGGAGCGCCCGCTCACCAGCGGCCCCCAGCTGACCCACCAGCAGAGACAAGGGTCCGGCTGTCGCCCTCTTTGGCCCCGATGGCCCAGCCGGTCAAACGGGTGACCGGCCAGGCCAGAACGGCGTTAAAGAGAGAGACGACGAGAACGATGGCGACCAAGTTGGACTGCAGCATCTGTTGTTGACCCAGGACGGCTCCAAGCACGGCATACAGCATGACGGCTGCAGCGCTTCCCGCGAGCGCGACCACCCCTGGCAGCCAAAACATCGTCTTATCGATGGCCGCGGTGGCCAAACCAGCCGAAAAACCGAGCAGACAGCCGACCAAAGCGGAGAGTCCAAAGGGCGTCGGCAGCAACAGGTCAGCGGCCAATCCGGCCCAGAATCCCATGATGGCCCCCTCTTCGGGACCAGCCGAAAGTGCCGCCCCTATGGGCAGAAGCCACATGATGTCGGGATGGACGCCGGCGATGCGGATATCGAGACCAACCGTCGACTGGATGAGCAAGATGAGCAGGACGAAAAGCCCGCTTCGCAGGACAACGCGCCAGTTCATGCCGGCGGCGCCCACTGCACGACCGCGACGTAGGCCACTTGATTCAAGTTGGCCGCGGCCCGGACCGTGACGGAGATCTGCGTGGCGCCCGTCGGCGTATGAAAGGACTGCACGGTGGCGACCGGAATGCCGGAAGGAAAGTCGGCGCCGTTCAAACCGCTGGTGTACATCATCTCGCCCTTGGTAAGAGGCGTGCCCGGAGCGATGTAGTCCGCCGTCATGGGGTTGCTCGGACCTTGGCCGTCCACCGTGCCGAGCGACTGCTCGGTGCCGAAGGTCACCCCGACTTTTGACTGTCCATCGTTGATCAACTGCACCACCGCGGAGTGGTGGTAGGCCTCGGTGATCTGACCGATGAGACCGCCGGCCCCGACCACCGGATCTCCGACATCAACGCCATCTGATCGTCCCTGATCGATGGTGATGGTGGAGGTGAAGTTCGACGGCGAGATAGCAATCGTCTTGGCCACGACAGTGGGCAGACTGTCTAAGTAGGGCAAGTGCTCCAACGCCAGGAGCTGTTGCAGTTGTTGATTCTTAAAGGCCTGCTCGGCCTTGGCTTGCCGCAGCTGACCCACCGTCGCTTGCAGCTTTTGGTTTTCCGTCTGGAGCGAGCCGTAGTGCACCGCTCCCGCAAAAAAATCTCCCACGGGTCGGAGGATGTCATTCACTCCTGAGCGCAACGGATTAAAGACGTCGCTGGCCACTGACTTAATACCCGACGTCAGGTGATGGGTCCGACCGGAGAGATCGACCGTAATGATGGTCAAGGACAACAGGACCAAGACCACGATGGTTAATGTGCGGCGCGACCGCCGAGGTTTCGCCACTCGGAGACGTCCGAAAGTTTCGTCGAGCGCGACGAGTTCGTAATGAGCACCCGCTTGAGTGCGTCAAACTCCTCGAGGCACTGGCCACTACCGATGGCCACGCAGTTCAGCGGGTCACGAGCGACCACGATGGGCATCCCAGTCTCGTGTTGGAGCCTGGCATCGAGCCCGTGCAACAGGGCGCCACCACCGGTGAGCACAATGCCCTGCTCCATGATGTCTGCGGCCAACTCAGGCGGCGTACGGTCAAGTGTGACCTTGACGGCGTCGACAATGGCCGACACGGGCTCATCGATGGCTTGGCGAATCTCTTCGGTTGAGACCACCACAGTCTTGGGCAGGCCCGTGACGAGGTCACGGCCGCGGATTTCGGCGTGCAGTTCTTCTTCCAACCGGTAGGCCGAACCGAGGGCGATTTTAATCTCCTCCGCCGTGCGCTCTCCGAGTGCGAGGCTGAACTCTTTTTTCACGAACGACACGATGGCCTCGTCCAGCTCGTCGCCACCGATGCGCACCGACTGGCTGCACACGATGCCACCGAGCGAGATAACGGCCACTTCGGTTGTTCCCCCGCCGATGTCCACCACCATGTTGCCGGTGGGCTCGTGGACGGGCAGGCCAGCACCGATAGCTGCAGCCATGGGCTCTTCAATGATGTAGGCCTTACGGGCGCCGGCGTACTCAGCCGCCTCAATCACGGCGCGCTGTTCCACCCCAGTGATGCCCGACGGCACGCAGATGACCATGCGAGGCTTGGCAAAGCGACGCTGGTGCACGCGGTGGATGAAGTACCGCAACATCTTTTCGCAGATCTCGAAGTCGGCAATGACACCGTCTTTGAGCGGCCTGATGGCCTGGATGTTGGAGGGAGTGCGGCCGATCATGCGCTTCGCCTCGGCCCCAACGGCGAGCGGGCGGCCATCCTTGACGTCGATGGCCACCACGGAAGGCTCGTTCAAAACGATGCCGCGCCCGCGCACGTAGACCAACGTGTTGGCGGTACCAAGGTCAACGGCCATGTCGCGACCCAAAAGGGATAGGCGATTGTCAGACATTCAAGTCTCTTTCCCGGAGGGATAAGGGGTACCGGAAAAGACATCCCGGTACCGGTGTTGACCTATCAGGCTAGGTGACAGGGGCGATTGGCACAAGACCCCCAACGGGCCCACCACACCCGCTGGTCGAGAGCAAGGTGGGATAATTCCCAGCTCACGACAGGTAAAGCGGGCGGACGAGGCTGCGAAGTCGAGAGGCCGGGACCAAATCTCTCAAAGGTCAGCCGCCAAGCTCTGCGCTAGGTCAGGTCAGGGAAAAACAAGGCGAGCTCTCGGGCTGCCGACTCGTGGGAGTCCGAGCCGTGCACCAGGTTCTCCGAGGTCTCAAGGGCCAGGTCGCCTCGAATCGTGCCGGGAGCTGCCTCTTTCGGGTTGGTGATGCCCATCAAGGTGCGGACCACGGCGTAGGTCTCGCTCGGACCCTCGACGGCGACGAGCAGTGCTGGCGAACGGGTAATAAAGGCCACCAAGTCGCCAAAGAAGGGTTTGCCCTCGTGTTCGGCGTAGTGCTGACGGGCCTCTGCCTCAGTGATTGGTCGGAGTTGCGCCGCCGCCAGGGTCAGACCTTTGCGCTCGAAGCGGTCAAGAATCTGGCCGACTAACCCCCGTTCCACTCCGTCTGGCTTCACGATGACAAGGGTGCGTTCCACGAGGGGGGGACAGTAGCAGGGCTACGTCTCGGTGCGACCTCCCCCTCGTCGTTCTACGGGCGCGGGGCGGTTTCGAGCAGCCATTCTCGGGCTGTCGCCACCACGTAGAGCGAACCAGCCACCAAGATCATGCCGTCCTCCCCCACCAGGCGGCGAGCTTGGGCCATGGCGTCGGTGACCGACGTTGCCACCACGACTGACATGTCCTCAGAGCGGGCCGCCTCGGCCACCACCTCGGGACCAAGGGCGCGGGGTGAGTCAGGAGCGCAGGCCACGATTGTTTTCACACCGGCGCGAGCCAAGGGCGCCAACATGGCCGAGGGATCACGACCACTCAGCATGCCAACGACGGCCACGCGTTCACCTTCTACGTCGAACTCTTCGGCGATCGATCGACCCAACGCTTGCATGCCGGCCACGTTGTGGGCCCCGTCGACGAGGCACAAGGGGTGGCGCGAGAGGACCTCGAGGCGTCCCGCGATCTTGGCGGCGCCAAAGCCTTCTTCGGCCACCTCTTCGTCGAGCGGAGCGTCAAAGAATGCTTCAACGGCGGCCAAGGCACAGGCTGCATTGACCCCTTGATGCGGTCCGTGAAACGGCACCAGCAGTTCGCCGTAGCGCGCGCCAGGCGTGACGAGATCGACCAAGCGCCCACCCACGGCCAACCGATTCGAGGTGCAGTCGAAGTCTCGGCCGATCGTCCACACAAACTCGGCCTGGGCCAGATCGGCGGCCTCGGTGATCACGGCAACCAGCTCGGGGTTGGTCTCACCCACGACCACCCGTGAACCAGATTTGATGATGCCAGCTTTATCGCGAGCGATGCCCTCCAGCGTCGGTCCCAACACCTCAGTGTGGTCGAAGCTGATGTTGGTAAGTACAGCAACGTCAGCGTGCACGACGTTGGTGCAGTCCCATGTGCCCCCGAGGCCCACCTCGATGACCATGGCATCGACCGCCTCATCGGCGAACCAGGCCAGGGCGGCTGCGGTCAGAAGTTCAAATCGGGTCAGTCGACCGTCGACCATAGGCTCTAAGGCGGCCAGGGTCGCAAGTACGTCACGAAACGTCTCGTCGTCAATGGGCTCGGCGTTGCGGGCGAGCCGCTCGTTGACCCGAGAGAGATTCGGACTGGTGTAGGTCCCCACCGAAAGACCGTTGGCCATGAGCAACGACGTCACCATGGCCGCCGTCGAACCCTTTCCGTTCGTGCCAGTCAGGTGAATGGTCGGCATGGTCAGATGTGGATCGCCGAGCACTGACATGAGGTTCACCACCCGATCGAGGGTGGGGAGGGATCGTCGATCAGGCATCGACGCTTCAAAGTCAACGTGGCCGTCCAGCCATTGGAGGGCCTCAGCCAGGGAGGAGAAGGGTGGCTGGGCCACGGGAAGACTCAGGAAGCGGCGCGACGGCTGCGGGTGGCTTTGGCGGGTGGACCGCCTACGGGCACCAAGGTCGGGTTGACCCGATCGAGGACAACGGCCCGGTCGATCACACACTTGCCCACGTCAGTCCGACTCGGCAGGTCGTACATGACGTCCAACAAGACCTCTTCCAAGATGGCCCGAAGCCCTCGAGCACCCGTACCACGCAAAAGCGCCTGCTCGGCCACCGCTTCGAGCGCATCTTCGGTGAATTCCAGTTCAACGTTGTCGAGTGAAAAGACTCGTTGATACTGACGAGTCAAGGCGTTCTTGGGTTCGACCAAGATGCGGATCAGCGCATCTTTGTAGAGCTGGGAAACCGCACTCACCACGGGGAGACGGCCAATGAACTCAGGGATGAGCCCAAACTTCATGAGGTCCTCGGGGAGGACGTGACGCAAGAGCTCGGTGTCGTCACGCTCAGCCCGGTGCACTTCGGCTCGGAAGCCAATGCCCCGCCGACCAATGCGGTTCTCGATCAATTTGTCGAGTCCGGCGAAGGCACCACCACAGATGAACAAGATGTTGGTGGTGTCGATCTGAATGAACTCTTGGTGCGGGTGTTTGCGCCCGCCTTGGGGCGGCACGGACGCCGTGGTGCCTTCCAAAATTTTGAGGAGCGCTTGTTGAACGCCTTCACCCGACACGTCTCTCGTAATGGATGGGTTCTCGCTCTTTCGGGCGATCTTGTCGATCTCATCGATATAGATGATCCCGGTCTCGGCCCGCTTCACGTCGTAATCAGCAGCTTGGATCAGCTTCAAGAGGATGTTTTCCACGTCTTCACCGACGTAACCCGCTTCGGTCAATGCCGTGGCATCAGCAATGGCAAATGGCACGTTCAACATGCGGGCCAGCGTTTGGGCCAAAAGCGTCTTGCCACACCCTGTTGGACCAAGCAGCAAGATGTTCGACTTGGAAAGCTCCACCCCGTCGTCTGTGGCTGGGTTGGCTTGGACCCGCTTGTAGTGGTTGTACACCGCCACGGAAAGAATCTTCTTGGCGTACTCCTGTCCGATGACGTAATCGTTCAGAAACTCGAAAATCTCCTTGGGCTTCGGAAGATCTTCGAAGTTGAGCTCCGTGGTGTCGGTCAGCTCCTCGGCGATGATGTCATTACAAAGGTCGATGCACTCGTCGCAGATGTAGACGCCAGGACCAGCAATGAGCTTCTTGACCTGTTTCTGCGACTTGCCGCAGAAACTGCACTTGACCAGATCCCCGCCTTCACCGAACTTCGCCACCGTGCTCTCTCCCCTGCGCTCGACTGAACCGGTGTGCTCTGTAAACCGTGGTTTCCGACCGGACCTATGCCGCTCCGATGGCTTCGAGTGCAGCCACCGTTCGTGCGGTTATGACCTCATCGATGACGCCGTAGGTGACGGCCTCGGCCGCCGTCAGGATGAAGTCACGATCAGTGTCCTTCGAGATCTTCTCGTGGCTCTGGCCCGTGTCTTCGGCCAACATGCCGGTCAGCAGATCTCGCATGCGCAGAATCTCTCGAGCCTGAAGCTCGATGTCACTGGCTTGGCCTTCGACTCCCCCAAAGGGCTGATGCAAGAGGATCCGAGCGTGCGGCAAGGCAAAGCGCTTGCCCTTTGTTCCCGCAGCCAAGAGCACCGCGGCCGCTGAGGCGGCCTGCCCGAAGCAGAAGGTCGAGACATCGGCTTTTATGAACTTCATGGTGTCGTAGATAGCGAACAGTGCGGTGATGTCGCCGCCGGGCGAGTTGATGTACAGATGGATCTCCTTGTCGGGATCTTCAGACTCCAAGAAGAGCATCTGGGCGCAGACCAGGTTGGCCACCGTGTCGTCGACCGGTGTACCGAGGAAAATGATCCGCTCTTTGAGAAGACGGGAGTAGAGGTCGTAGGCGCGCTCACCCCGGTTGGAGGATTCGACCACCGTCGGTACGAGGTAGCCGCTGGCCCGATATCGATCTTCTCGAAGTGAGCTCATGAATTGTTCTCCTCAGTTTCTTCCCCGGACTGGCCGGACTCTGCATCTGTGCTCTCGTCGACGTCGCTTACTGCATTTCCTTCATCGGATCCGGCCGTAACCTGCGCCGTTTCCTCCGCATCTTCGTCTAGCTGGAGATCGTCTCGGGAAACCTCGTTACCGTTTTCGTCAACCAGGTGCACGTTGTCCTGCAGCCAGGTCATCGCTTTCATCTTTCGCTGCTCCGAGCGTACCGCGGCGGTCCTGCCAGCGTGATCAAGCTGGGCTCGAAGATTGACCGGATCCTGATCCATGCGCTCGGCCATCGAGACAATCTCGTCGTCCAGCTCTTGATCCGTCACGACCAGCTCATTGGCATCGGCCAAGGCCCGGAGTCCGAGGTCCGCTTTGACGGCCTTATGGGCCTCGGCTCGGATCTCGGCCACCAGTTCATCGCCTGATTTTCCGGTAGCGGCCAAGAACTGATCGATGGAGATGTTCTGATCACCCAGACGATGGCTCAGATCTTGCACCCGTTGCTGTACTTCTTCTTCCACCAGAACTTCGGGAATCTCATCGTCATTGACCAGTTCGACCAATGCGTCGAGGGAGTTTTGACGAAGTGCCATCTGAGCCTGGAGCACCTTCACCTTTGAGACCCGATCGGTGATGTCGTCGCGCAGCTCGGCCAGAGTCTCGAACTCTGAACTCTCAGCCGCCCAAGCGTCGGTCGCTTCGGGAAGATCTTTACGCTTGACGTCTTTGACCAACACTCGGAAGGCGATCTCAACTGATTCAGGTGGCGTCGAGGTGAAAGCGAGGATGTCACCAGCTTTGGCGCCACGAAGTTCTTCGTCGAGTTCTGGCGTCACGGTGCCAGAACCAACCTCATAGAGATAGTCCTCGGTGGCCGCAACTTCGGTGCCGTCGGCGTCATCACCGTGCACATCGATGGTGACAAAGTCACCATCGACCGCAGGTCGATCGACTTCTACCAGTTCGGCATCGTTCTCACGAAGGCGATCCACCTGGCGCGAAATGTCCTCTTCGGTCACTTCCAACCCGGGCACGGTGATCTGCAGCCCTCGTAACCGCCAATGGCGACACTTGGACGCACTTGGACGGTGGCGTCAAAGACAACCGCTCCGCTCTCTTCTCCCGCCGTGATGTCGATCTCGGGCGGTGCGATCGGATCGACTTCGGTTTCCGTGATGGCCTGGGCGTAGAAATCGGGCAAGGCTTCTCTGAGGGCCTCGGCCCGGAGTGCGTTGGCACCGCCCATTCGGGCTTCAAGAACACGACGGGGCACTTTGCCGGGGCGGAAGCCCGGCACCCGAATCTGCTTCGACAGTGTTTTCACCATGTCGTCGAGAGCCCGATTGACCTCGGGCTCTTCGATTTCCACCGACAGGCGGACCAGGTTTCCTTCGATGGGTTCAGCGGTAGCTCGCATAGAGGAGTCCTCACTCTACTGGTCCCTTCCACGCCCTCGGTTCGCCCCTACATCATGAGCTTCATGGCGGACAGGGCGCGGCGCCCAGGTCGACGTCGCCCTCAAGTCGGACATCGCCTCGGGCCAGCACCTCCTCGGGCGTGATCCGACCACAGCCCAGCCGCCAATAGGCGTCCGGGGAGAGAAAGATGGTGGCGGTGGGATGGTCGGGAACTTTCTCCAGACGAGAGGCCCGCTTCCCATCTGAGCGCACGCCGACGCTGAAACCTTTTGGCCCTTCCACGCTCCACACCACCGTGGTGCCGGCGGCTCGGGCAGAGCTTCTTGCCCATCACATATGGGAGATACCCAGTCATCCAATCAAGGGCTACGTCTTCGCCGACGCCGCCGAGCCCACCTGGGCGATCCGAGCGCGCCCCGAATATCTTGTTCGTGCACCCAGCAGTCGAGAACTCGAACCGTCATGAATTCGGCGTACGGCACTTGGCCGACTGGGCTCCAACCCACGACGGCAAACTCCTCGTCCGACATGGCAGCGAGCTGCTCCAAGCGCTGGTTCGTGACGTCTTTGAATTCAGCCAGGACGGCCTCGCCCGGTAACCGTCGTCGCGCCTCCACCCACGCCTCATTGACTTCGCCGAAAGGGGTGACCACGTGGGCGCCGAAATCCCCTTCATGGGGCGGTGTTGGGTCCCCCATGAGGGTGCGCTCGATGCCAATAACGTGAGATAGGACGTCTCGAACACTCCAGCCCGGACAATCGGTTGACAGGTCCCACTCTGTTGGTGACAGGCTGGTACAGGCCTCGGCGGTGGATTCCCACACCGTTCGAAGGATCTGGGTTGCGTGCTGGCCTGGCGTTTCGTCCATCCCCCGATGGTACGAGGCGGAAGGCGCCGACGCGCAGTGAAATTGCAGCGAACCAAGTAATATTGGGTGACTAGTCGGCGTTGCGGCCCGATCAAGGGCAAAGGGAAGGTATGGCGTGAGCGCAGGGGTTCCCGCATTTGACGTCGCTAGCCGACAGGACATCTCGGGTTCTGTGACGAGTGTCATTGTTCGACACATCCGAAGTCAGGTCGGTGAAGCCGGTGTGACGCAAACCCTCGCTATGGCTGGGGACCTGCGACCGGTCAGTGTCTTGGAGGATCCCTCCAGCTGGAGCACGCACGACGAAGTGATCGCTCTTCTGTCTGCGGCCAGCGATGTGACACGCGACGCCAACATCGGTCGTCATGTCGGCGAGGAAATACTGCGTCAGCACAATGGCACCGACGTGGCCCACCAACTGCGCGCACTCGGCACAACCGCTGAGTTCCTTCGCAGCGTGGAGGCTCTGGGGGCGAAGTTATCCAACATCGCCGTCATGGAGCCTTTAGATATTGAAGAGGAAAGCGCGTCGGTTCGGGTGGTCACTCGCCCGGGCTACACCCGGCATCCCTATCTGTGTGAGTTTTCAAAAGGTCTGCTCTCCCAAGTTCCACCATTGTTCGGTCTCGCACCCGGTGAAATGAGCGAGACTGAGTGCCAGGCTCGAGGCGGAAGGTTCTGCCTCTATCGAGTGACGTGGAAATCAGACAACCCGGCCGCGGCCCCCGGGTCTCAGACCATGGCGCCCGGGTCCACACAGAACATGTTCGCCTCCGACGGCCCGGGCGATGGTGGCGAGGTTGCCTCGTTGCGCCAGCATCTGGCTCTCTTGCAGCAGCAGATTGACGCCATTGCCCACACTGGGGCAGATCTTCTCGCACTTGGCAGTATGAGCGAGATGCTCGACCGCATCGCCCAACGTGCGGCTTTCAGCGTGAGTGCGCCGCGCCACCTCCTTGTTGTTCGAAGCACCACCAATGCCCAAGTACATATTCATCAGCACGGTCTTTCGGAGGTAGAGACCCAGCAGGTGGCGACGGACCTGTGGAAGCCGCAACCAGACGACCAAGGCGGCTCCAGACTGATCGTCAACATCGCCTCGCCTCGTCGAGCCTACGGGCGATTTGCTGCCATCTATCCAGCGGGACAGACCTACTCGGCTGAACAGCACAAGGTCCTTTCCATCTACGCCAA
>CAWDLP010000001.1:0-188192 GCA_963803215.1 uncultured Acidimicrobiaceae bacterium | reverse complement strand
TAAAACTATCACATTTTAAACTTGAATAACTTTTTTATTTGTGAACCGATTGAGCTGATTATAGGCTCGTTCGAAAGCCAAAATGTTGCCATTTTTTTGCAAATAGGTTTCAGGTCGGGATGACTTTGGGTCGCAGAGAAATCGGGTCGAGACTGAAAATGTGATTTTTCCTTAAAATTTCTCCGAAAAGTCTCGATAACTGCTCGGCTGATGCATCGTTTTTTATGCGGTTTTTTTTGTTCGATACCTTGACATGAGTCGGTTATCGGTCATAGTTGACTTTTTTTTTTTCGAGCATTTTTGGCGCGAATTTTGAGTTTTAAAAGTCACCTCATGACGTTCTTCTCGAGAATCGCGATTTTCAAGCGACGGCAGTGTCGGAATGGGGAAATTCTGGTGTCACTGGATAGCCCGTGAGTTGCTCTATCAATTTCATCAAAAACTTTTGACCGCATAAAAAATCGATTCTTCCTCGAAATTTCTCCGAAAACCTTCGGAGAAATTTTAAGGAAAAATCAAATTTTCAGTCTCGACCCGATTTCTCTGCGACCCAAAGTCACCCCAACCTGAAACCTATTTGCAAAAAAATGGGAACATTTTGGCTTTCGAATGAGCCTATAATCAGCTCAATCGGTTCACAAATAAAAAAGTTATTCAATTTTAAAATGTGATAGTTTTACTTTGAACATTTTGTACATTAAAACAGAATCACCAGTTCACATTGGTCGGACGTTTTTCGAGCCATTTTTTAATGTTAGATCGGGAACAAATACCATCGACATAATTTTTGATCTCCGGATGTCCGTCGTAAAGCTGCGGTGCATAGGATTGAATTGTGGAGATGAAATCGGCCAGAACTAGATCAGCCCAAGTGACCTGGACAACAAAAATGTTTTGAAACATTATTAAAAGAACGTTTTGCTGCCAGTGGACGCGCGATTGCCGTTAAAAATTTTAGAAATCAATTTCATTTTTTTTATAAAACAATTTTAGTTGTGTATTTATCTGTATTTTGTTCTGAAAAGCCCTCACCGATTTCCCAACCAGAAATCCGCTCCCGGATTCTTTCAGCATTCTCTTCATCCGTAAAATAGTTTTTCACTTGCCGGCACCACATTTTCCTTGTAAAGTGCATCCTGAATAAATCAATTAAAAATAATAAAACCGTAATTAACTCACTTTATCGCCTTGACCATAACCAGCAATGACCACCCAAAAGGGCCGACATGCTCGATAGTAATCCATAAATGCATCCACTGCCGAATCGACCTGAGCCTGTTCCAGTTCCGTTTTTCCGGCCAGGCCTAAACGAAAAAACTTTTTAATAAAAAAAAAGTTTTTATACCAAATCTGCGAGCTAAAAATCGACCGATGGCAGAGCTTTGATATAATTTTACACCGTCCACTTCCAACTCGGGAACCTGGCCCCATAGGGGGTCTGCATAAAAAAGTTTCCATATTAGTAAAAAATATTTTAATAACTGACCCAGCTCTTCCTTGATCTGCGGCCATTGATCGCCCGAAAAACGTTTATCCTCAAAATCAACTCCAGCTTCAGCAAATAGCATTCGAATGCCCTCGCCCAATGCCCGCAAGTTGAAATAGGTCAGCTTGTAGGTCGGCATTTTCCCTTAGAAACTTAAACTTTTTACACCAGTAACAACATTTTTTTTAAAACAATGTTTTAAGAATGCCATTTTCCATTGCATGTTATTAAAAAATATTGCTTTATCGTGCTTGATTAATGTCCATAAATTGAAACAACTAATTTACTTTAAAAAAACTTCAAAGTTCTGAAAAATTAAATCGATCAATTAAAATAAAAAACCAACTTTGACCAAAAGTGCCTATACCTAAAAAAGTTGGACAAAAAAAGCTGTGCTAAAATGATCAACCACTTGTTAAGGCATGGCGTCCCCAGCAGCACTTGGAAAATGTAAAAGGGCAATTGGTCTTCGGTCTCATTGTCTCAGAACCGGCCTGTCACTTTCTTTTTATTGTTTCTAGCCTAAAAAACTTTATGCATCGTATTTATAAATAGATCATCGAAAATGGGCATAACTAGTTGAAATCTTTTTTCGGCTTTCTTGCTTTATCGGAAACATATTCTGGGAAAAATTTAATTGTATTTCGAATGTGACACCGCTGATCAATGATCTCTATATTGTCATTTGAATTGGCGCGTGTTTGTGGCGTGTATTCCTGTTGCGTAATTGAAATGATGATTTGTATTGAAATGGGTGTGGTTGTTGTTGAATGAAAGAGAAGAGAGTGGTCGGGTGTTGGCTTTGCTCTTGTTAAATCAGTAGTGGTACCGACAAGATTTGACACGAATAGACCCTTGTTTTTCGTAAAAATTTTTATTTTCTCTTTTTTTTTATTTCGACATAGCCGATAATGGGGGGCATGTACATAAAACATACGATGTAATCGTTTGAGCAGCGAGCAATGAGCCCCGTTCCGTTCATGTATAGTTTGCCGGTGCGTACAGTAGAATCCGCGTATATGCAAACGCTCGGGAGCCAGCGAAATTTTTGCATATATCCGGTTTTTGCATATAGCCGGATTCAAAACAATGCAAAATATAGTAATGGGAGCCAAGAGAGTCTTTGCATATAGCCGGTTTTTGCATATATCCGGTTTGCATATATGCGGATTCTACTGTATCAGTCTATGCCGTATATAGTCGGGGAAGTCAGCGCGAGTGTGGGCGCCACGGCTCTCTTGGCGTTGTTCAGCCGAACTCAGCACGGCGCGCCCGACGGTGAGCAGGTTGGCCAGCTCGCCCGCCTCGGCACTCGGCCGGTCGGCCGTTCCAAGGGCCAAACTCTCGGCCACCTGTTCGAGCGCAGCCCGGGCTCGATGGAGCGATGCCTTCGTGCGCACGACGCCAGCCCCCGCGGTCATGGCCAGCTGCAGTGTCTCGCGGCCCTTGGCGATGTCGAGATCAGACGACCCCGGGCCAGGACGCCCGCCCTCCACCACACCGTCCAAGGACGTGCCCTCAACCGAGGTGCCGCCAATCACGTCCTCATCGTTGCAGCCGAGAACCGAGCGCATGACGCCGCTGGCCTCAGGACCAGTGGCCACCAGCGGCGATCTGCTCGGCCAATCGGGCGCCAAAGACCATGCCTTCGAGCAGGGAGTTCGAGGCCAGCCGATTGGCCCCGTGCACGCCACTGCACGCCACCTCGCCCGCCGCCCACAGTCCGGGCAGCGACTGGCCCCCCAGAGGTCGGTCACCACCCCGCCCGAGAGATGGTGGGCGGCCGGGGCAATGGGCAGCCAGTCCTTGGCCGGGTCAAGTCCGATGGCCTGAAGCGACGCGGCAATGGTCGGAAACCGTGACCCGAATCGCTCAAGGCCCGTGGCGTCGAGCCAGAGATGGTCGACGCCCTGTTCGGCCATGGTCGATGCCATGGCACGGCTGACCACGTCTCGGGGCGCCAACTCGTCGACGAACCGCCGGCCGCGGGCGTCACGGAGGATGGCCCCGTGGCCGCGCAGCGCCTCGGAAAGGAGCGGTCGGGGCATGGCCGGGTGATGGAGGGCAGTCGGGTGGAATTGGACGAACTCGAGTCGGCCGTGGCCACCCCGGCCCGCAGTGCCATCGCCACCCCGTCGCCCGTGGCCTCGGGCGGATTGGTCGTGACGGCGAAAAGCTGACCGACCCCGCCGGTGGCCAGCACCACGTGATCGGCCCGCACCGAGACCGGCGGGCCGGTCGGCGGTAGGGCCAGCACGCCGCGGCACCGGCCCCCTTCAACCACCAAATCGAGGGCGAACCAGCGCTCGAGGACCGCACCGGCACTCTGCCACGTAGCGTCGACCAGCGCCCGCTCCACCTCGGCCCCGGTGGCCGCACCGCCGGCATGGACCACCCGGGCTCGAGTGCCCACCTTCGCGGGCCAAGGCCAGATCGCCTGAGGCCTCCCGATCGAACTCGACGCCGAGGGCAATGAGTTCGTGCACCCGGTCCGGTCCTTCGTCAACCAAGACCCGCACCGCGTCCTCGTCACAGAGGCCCGCACCGGCGGCCAAGGTGTCGGCCATATGCAGATCGGTCGAGTCCTCGTCGCCGCTGAGAACGGCGGCCACGCCGCCTTGGGCCCACCGCGTCGTGGACTGCGAAAGTTCGCCTTTGGTGAGGACACCAACGGAACGATGGGTGCGCTCGCGGGGCAGCCCGGCCAGCCGCACGGCGGCCGACAGACCGGCGACGCCACTGCCCAAGGACGAGGACGTCAAACGGCCCCGGTGCACCGGCTCCCTCGGAGCCGGACCGGGTGGAGGGCGTCACGCCGGGCCGGGAACCGACAGTTCGACGTCGAGACGGGCCGACGCTTCGTCGATGACCCGATTGGCGGCGTCCACGTGGACGACGCGGGGCACGTACGAGGCCAGTTCCTGGCTTTCGTAGTCCGAGTAGGTGATGAGAATGACGCGGTCTCCGGGAGAGACCAGTCGGGCCGCCGCCCCGTTCAAGCAGATCTGCCCGGACTCGCCCGGTATGGCGTAGGTCTCAAAGCGGGCCCCGTTGTCGATGTCCAAAACCGCCACCTGCTCGTAGGCCAAGATGTCGGCCAGGGCCATCAGTTCGGTGTCGATGCTGACCGAACCGACGTAATGCAGGTTGGCGCCGGTCACGGTGGCCGCGGTGAATCTTCGACTTCATCATTCGGCGTCGCATGGTGTCAACCGATCCTTTCAAACTGGCGTGTGGGTGGTTCGATCATGGGGGCAAGGTCGTCCAGGTCCCGTGTCACCGCAAACCGTCAATCGCGGTCAGCGAAACCGGCACCACGGCTGCGTTGTCGATGAGGCGCACGGGCCCGACGACGGCGGCAATCAACAGCCGGAGATCGGCCGGTGCTCGCCCGCACCAAGGTGTCGGGTGCTTCCAAGGTCTGGGCGATCCACTACCACGGCGTAGTCGAGGTGGACCAGGGCTCGCTGGCCACGCACTGGGCCATGGAGCCCGACCTGGGCTCGGGTCGGTTACACCGGCCACGAATGGTCGCTTCGACCGACCATGAGCGCTCGAGACAGCACCACGGCAGCTCGCGCTCATCGGCCGAGAGCCGCACGTTTCGGCTGGAAAGAGCCAAGCCGTCGGACTCGCGCACGGTGGCGCACGGGACCAACTCGACCGGCAAGCAGAGGTCGCGCACCATGGCCTAAGACAGCCAGCTGTTGGTAGTCCTTCTGGCCGAAGTAGGCCCGGCACGGACCCGCCATGGCGAACAGTTTGGCTACCACCGTTGTCACGCCGTCGAAGTGTCCGGGCCGAGAGGCGCCTTCGAGCGCGGTGCTCAGACCACCGACCGTCACCGTGGTGGCGGGCGGTTCGGGCCAAGTTGGGTACATCTCGGTCACGGACGGGGCGAAGACAAGAGCGGCCCCCGCCTCTTCGCACACACCAAGATCAGCGTCCAAGGTCCTCGGGTAGTGCTCGATGTCGCTCAACTGTCCGAACTGAAGCGGGTTGACGAAGATCGAGACCGCCACCACGTCGCACTCGGCGGCGGCCCGCTCGATGAGGGAGCGGTGACCAGCATGGAGCGCCCCCATGGTCGGCACAAGCCCCACGTCTGTCCCTGCCGGCGGGCCATCTCCAAGCGGCTACGAAACTCGCACGCCGTCTTCGACCATCGTTCACCTCATCACACGCCGACCGCTACGTAGTGTCGGGCATCCAGGCCTCTCACATCACCACTTCGTCGACCACGGCCGCCGCCCGGATCTCGGCCACCAGATCCACCAGCTCCTCGGCCGACTCTCGTCAGACCATGGTGCCTGAGCTCTCGTCATCGACCAATCGCATGGCCAGCGCCACGCCTGCGTTGTAGGCCGGACGTTCGTCGGGCGCCAAGGCATCGCGATGGCGAGCCAAGGTGGCCCAGTCGCCCCGTGCGGCCGGTCCAGTCAGCGCGACCGCATGGCCCAAACTGGCCACATCTTCGACGGCGGCCCGAGTCAGACCCAAAAAGGCCTCGACGTCGAGACCGGCGCTGGCGGCAATCCGCTCCACTTGGCCCAAGCAGCGCGACGACGTGATTGGCCGCGATACACGCAGCAGCGTGATAGGCGGCCCGATCATCGTCGGCCACTTCGACCACCCGACCGGACAGATCTTCGGCCATGACTGCGGGCCAACTCGTCACCGGCCACGGCAAAGGTGATGCCCGAACGCAGACGCGGCGGCGCCGACTGCCGCATTGGGCAGTGGCACCAGCGGGTGGAGGGCAGCCCGTCGGGGGTGGCCGGAAAGGACATCCAGTCCAAGCGAGCCCGAGAGGTGCACCACGACGGTGGTCGGGCAGGGTCGGATACTGGCCGCCATCGTCGGCCACCAGGTCATCGGGCACGGCCAGCACGAGGCGCGCGAACTCCCCGAGCGGCATCCACTACCTCGTCATCTCGACCGAGGACACCGACCACATCCCAACCCACAGCAGTGAGTGCCGCGGCCAAAGAACAGCCGGCCCGTCCAGGGCCAATGATTCGTACGGTTCGCACCGGACCTCCTTCGGTGTTCCAGCCCCTCTCGGGTGCCGGTCACCTTCAGTGATCAACCTTGCAGCTCAAGCATACCCACGGGAGCGACCTCACCACCAGCCGCCGCCACCTGATCCCTGGTACAAGGTCAGGAGCCAGGTCCGCCAACGGTGCGAGGACGAACCGCCGCTCCCACATGCGGGGGTGCGGCACCACCAGATCGGTGGTGTTGACGACGCTCACTCCCGACGAGCAGGACGTCGGCGTCCAAGGTACGCGGACCCCAGCGCACCGTGCGCACCCGCTCCGCTTGGCGTTCCAGCTCTTGGCACCGCCCCAGCAGTTCGGTCGGTCCATCGGTGGTCGCGAGTTCGACCACGCAGTTCAGAATACGGGCCCTGGTCGGGGCCACCGACGGGTTCGGTCTCATAGAGCGGTGACACCGCCACGACGTCGCCGTGCGCAGTCAGGGTTGCGACCGCTTGGGCCAAGTGCGGCTCGCCGGTCGCCCAGATTGGAACCCAGTCCAATGAAGGCGCGAGCAGTCGGACCCGCACTGAGGCCGCTCTTGGTCAATGCTCGAGACGAGCGTCGCACGACTCGGACACCGACCGTGGCGATGTCTCGGCCGATGGGAGGACGAAGTTTGCGCACCGTGACCGCTGCGGCCTCGACCCGCTCGTCAATGGCCAGGGCCTCATCAGCCACCGCAGCGGCCAGCGCTTCTAGGAGCTGAAACGAGCTCTTGGTCACGAGTGCGGCCACCCGCTCGGTTACGTCCCATAGTCGACGGTGTCAGCCAGATCATCGCTGGCCGAGGCCGAAGCCAGGTCAACCGTCAGGTCAAGATCGATCTCTAGGGGTTGGGGCCGTTCTCGCTCTTCGGGCAGGACGCCGCAGACGGCGACCACCCGGAGGCTCCGGATCTCGATGCGATTGCCCCGACCGAGCCGCGCCTCTTCGGAGCCGTCCATTAGGACAGTTGACTGCGGCGGCATGCCACCCACCACCATGACCAGCTCTCGCCCGATGGCCCCCATCTGGTGGCCCACCACGCGCTCAGTCAGGGCGGTGGCTTGCGGTCCACTCGAGAGTCGACCCGACCACAATAAGAAGCCGGCAACAACACCCATGACCCGGTCGCCGAGCTCTTCTTGGTGCACCAAAATCTTTGATCCCGGCCGAAAGCTCGGCCTCCAGTTCTTTGTAACAGTCGGCCGAGAATCGGGCGAAGGTCGCCGGCCGAGGGGTATTGGATAGTGCGAAGACGCAATGCCCTCATCGTCGTAGGCCGCCAGATTGTGCGATGAGTTGAGGAGCGAGATCACGTTGGTGAAGCCCTGCACTCTGAGCCAGATGATCTCTTCTTGGCGCCGCACCTTGCGGTGATTGGGGGCGAAGCCCCCGGGACGTTCACTGACGGCCAATCGGTCCTTGATGACCCAGGTGAAGTTCCTCGGTGCAATACCTGCCGCCCACTTACCTCTCATGCTGCCTCTCCCGCCTTGGGCGCCGGGGGTTCCCCGAATCCCTCGTTTGTCACTCCAACCAGACGTGCCGCCTGCACCGTCGGTCCCACATCATGCGACGCGCACCATGTCGACCCCGGCCGCCATGGCGGCCACCGCCGTGGCCAACGACCCTTCCAGGCGATCCGACTCATCGACCGGAACCCGCTCGGTCACCGGGTCACCAGTACCCGCCAGCACGCCCAAAAAGCGCTTGCGGCTCGCCCCGATCATGACCTGATAGGCCCCGCTCGTGCGCTTGGGCGACCAAGGCGCCGAGGTGATGCACGAGTGCGAGATTGTGGGCCACTGTCTTGCCGAAGCCAAGTCCCGGGTCGACCCAGATCTCGCCCACACCCGCTTTGTTGGCTTTGGCGGCCTGGTTAAGGACGAAGGAGTAGACCTCGGCCGACACATCGTCGTAGTGGGGATTGGCCTGCATGGTGCGGGGTTCGCCCTGCATGTGCATGGACACCCATCCAACCCCAAGGTCAGCGGCCACCGGCCAGAGTTGGGCTGAGATGTCGTTGATGAAGGCTGGCCCCGGCCGCCACGGCCGCTCGGGCCACGCCCGGCTTCACGGTGTCGATGGAGACCCGGGTTGTGAGCGCCAAGGCCTCAATGACGGGGATAACACGTTAAGTTCCTCGGCTTCGCTGACCGGTCCGGCACCCGGGCGAGAGGACTCTCCGCCCACGTCAACGAGGTCAGCCCCTTGGGCCACCATGGACAGCCCATGGGTCACGGCGGCTTCGGTGTCCAAGAACTGCCCGCCGTCTGAGAAAGAGTCAGGTGTCACGTTGAGGACACCCATGACCAAAGGGTCGAGGGTCATCGGGGCCTGACATGGCCGTCAGCGTATGCGACCGAGCCCTGAGCTGCTGTGGGCTGGCGCCGTCCCCAAGAGGGGTTGCGCTCGATTAGTGGCCCCGCACGAACTGCATGGCCTCGGCCCTGGTGGCCACGTCGGATCGAAACAGTCCTCGCACCGATGAGGTCACCGTCGTGGTGCCCGGCTTTTTCACGCCTCGCATGGACATACAGAGGTGTTCGGCCTCCACCACGACCAGCACGCCCCTCGGATCGAGCACCTCCTCAATGGCATCGGCGATGTCGGTGGTCATGCGCTCTTGGACCTGGAGCCGGCGGGCGTAGCCGTCAACCAAGCGAGCCAGCTTGGAAAGGCCAGTAATCCGCCCGTCACTGCCCGGTATGTAGGCCACGTGCGCCCGACCGATGAACGGCACCAGGTGGTGTTCGCACAGCGAGGCGAACGGGATATCACGGACCATCACCATTTCGTCGTGACCGGCGGCGAAGGTGACCTCAAGATGGCGGGCCGGATCGTCGGCCAGGCCAGAGAACAGCTCTTCGTACATGGCCGCCACCCGGCGCGGGGTATCGAGCAGGCCGTCTCGATCGACGTCGTCGCCAATGGCCGCCAGAATTTCCTTGACGGCTGCTTCGACTCGTTCGATGTCTACTGCCATGGTGGGTTTTGCTCCTTGTGCCGTTGATCCACTTATGTCGTCGGTCCACGTGAGCCGTGAACGCTCTTCGATCTCGCCTTTGTGCTGGTTGTGATCTACCAAAGGGCCGCGAGTACTAGGACTCGGGGCCGGTGTAGACGTGGATTCCGGCCAGATTCCGATAGCGCTCGGCCACGTCGAGGCCGTAACCGACCACGAACTCGGACGGAATGGTAAATCCTACGTAGCGCAGATCGAGCTCCACTCGCTGTTCGCCCTCTTTGACCAAGAGGGCGCAGACCTCGACGCTGGCCGGGTGTCGAGCTTGGAGGTACTTGCGCAGATAGTTGAGGGTCAGGCCGCTGTCGATGATGTCTTCGACCACCAGCACGTGCCGATTGGTCAGCTCGGCATCCAGGTCTTTGACGATCCGCACCACTCCTGAGGTCTTGGTGGCACTGCCGTAAGAGGACACCGCCATGAAGTCCACGTCGACGGGGAGTTCGATCTGGCGACACAGATCGCTCATGAACAGCATGGCGCCCTTCAAGACCCCAACCAGAAGTGGAGGGTCATCGGCGTAGTCAGCCGTGATCTTGGCGCCCAGCTCGGCCACACGATCTGAAAGTGTCTCGGCCGAGAGAAGGGTCCGCCCGATGACCGGGGCAGCCCAAGGCGGGGCCGAGGCGCCAGATTCGGTCGTCACCGCGCCGAGACTACCGCCTCGCCGCAACCGTCATTCCGGCCCGCCCGAGCTTTTCGGCCCGTCGGTTTCAACCAAGAGCCGCCCACCACGCCGTCGCACCCTTCGTCCACCAGCGAGTTCAGTGCCGACACTCTCACCGTTCGCCACCTCGAGCACTCGGCTCACTTCGGCCATTGAGGGCGGATAGGGCTGGCCCAGTTGGCGTAACCATTGGCGCACGGACCGTCGGGCTAACGGCAGCGGGGCTTGACGAAGCGTGCGGGCGTCGCTTGGATCAGGCACGGCCTCGGCGGCTTGGCGGTCTAAGAACGCAGCCTCGTCACGAGCCAGTTGTGCTTGACGAGCGAGAACCGGGACCATGTCGCGCCCGGCCAGTTCATCGCAGATGGGCAGAAGCTCATGGCGGATGCGATTGCGCAGAAACCGTCGGTCCACGTTGCTGGGATCCGCAAAGGGGACGAGCGACATAGCCCGACAGACCGCTTCGGTCTGGCGCCGTCTGAGCGCGAGGAGCGGATGACGAGGTCCAGGAGCCATGGCCGCCGTACCGTCCAACCCGGCACCTCGGAGCATGTTGGCCAGCACGGTCTCGGCCTGGTCGTCCATGGTGTGACCGGTGGCCACGTCGATGGGCAGCACCGAGAAACGAGCGGCCCGGGCCCGGGCTTCTAAGTTGGGCCCGTCGCCCACGACCACCGTGCGCTTTTCAAAGTCGGCCCCCAGCCACGCCGCCGTGTGCGCCACCAAGTCGGACTCTTGGTCCGAACCGTCACGCAGTCCGTGATCGACGTGTACGGCCGTTACTTGACCACCGCGGGCGACGGCTAAAACCAGGAGGGCCAACGAGTCAGCACCGCCTGAGACCGCGCACGTGATGGGGACGTCAGCGGTTGGGAAGGTGCACAGTGGGAGCAAGCCGGTGACCTCGTCGGGCCACGGACCGACTCTGGTTGAACTCACCCGGCCAGGGCCGGACCACCAAGGGCTGTCGCGGAGCCAATGCGCGTCACCCAAGCCGACGGGTCACGGATCTCCTCCAAGCTGGGCAGCCATTCGGGACCACGCCACACTCGATTCAATAACTCCGGTCCGCCAACCTTTTCGACCGCGTTTACGAACTCTTCGCCTTCGGCGTACTGACGCATCTTGGCTTCCAGCCCAAGGATGCGCTGGATGAATTTGGCCGGGCCCCGGACTTCTTCTCGTCGTTGATGGAGCACCTGACTGAAACGCTCGGCGCCGGGTACTGCTCCCGCCCCGGCCCGATCCATCGTGACATCGCCGTGACCTTCCAGCAGGCTCATGAGGGCTTGGATGCGATGGATGGCTTGCAACTGCTCGGGTGAGGCCACCAAACCGATCATGCCGTTGTCGCCGACCGGGCTTCTCCCCGCCCTGATCTCGTCGGCCGCACGCTTCAAGGCATCGGTCAGATGATGCGGGTCGGCGGCCAGCGGCTCCAAACCTTGGTCGACCAAAGAGACAAAGTGGTCTCGCAGCCACGGCACCGCCGTGAACTGACAACGATGGGTGACTTCGTGGAGTGCCAACCAGAGCCGGAACTCGGAAGAGGGAAAGCCGTAGCGAGTTCTCCATGGCCACGACGTTGGGGCCGACGTAATAGACGATGTCTTGGTCTTCGGGGACGTCATCGGTCAAAAGCATGTCGTACTGCCCGAGCACCGCGCGACGACATCCAAGCCAGGATCAGCCCGAGCTGCACCCCACTCAATGACCGACCAACCGAGGTCAGGGACCTGGGCAGCCGTGTGGCCACCGCCCAGGCGACGGCGTTGGCTGCGGCCACCACCCGTTGGGCCAGATCGTCGGACTTGGCCTGTGCTGCTCTCGGTGGTGATGTGATCGATGTGGTCAGGGTGGAGCAACCTTGCGCTGGGCTTCCACTTTCTCCAAGGTCGGACCCAAGAGACGCTGTATTGAGGCCACGTTGGCACGTACCCAACCGGCTCGGTCGATGACACGACCTCGGGCCGGCCCAGCGGTCGAGCGCAGACCGGTGGCCGCCGCCACGAGCTCTTCGGCCTCCGCCGTGAACCTATCGAACTCGGCTTGGACCTCGTCGTGACGGTAGCGAGGCGGGCGAGGGATTGCGGGCCACGGCCCACTCAGCCACGCGGCGGGCCAGATCCCAATCGACCACATTCGATCGATCCGTCAATGTGGCCGCGATCCGTGCCAGCCGCCGGTTCAGCCATGGACGAGGACTCAGTCAGCGTCACTGTGACGCCGGTTCTCCTCATCGATGCTGGCGGCGATTTTCGAACATGAGCGACTCGGGCACGCGGTCACGGCAGTGACTGGCGATGACGACCCGTAGCTCAGACTCAAACGCCGCGGCGCCATTGCAGTGGTCGCAGAAGTCAAGGTGTTGGGCGATTTTCACCCGTTTGTCCTCAGTCAACTCACCGTCTAAGTAGTGGTAGAGCTGGTGAATGGCTTCGTCGCAGTCGTTCCCTGAGTCACCGAAGATGGCGGCATAGGGGTCGGGGCCCGCCCCTGCGTCCTGACGCTCTGTTTCTCCGTCTGCCATCAGACCGTCTCCCTCATTGCCCCGAGCCACCGGGGACACTTCCAACCAGTCCTCGTGCTTCGGCAAATTGGTGCAACGCTTTTTGCAGCGCTCTTCTTCCCCGATGGATACGACTCATCACGGTGCCGATCGGCACATCGGTGATTTCAGCGATCTCTTTGTAGGAGAAGCCCTCCACGTCAGCCAAGAGCACGGCCATGCGAAAGGCCTCAGGCAGTGACTCGAGGGCCGCTTTGACCTCGTCGTCGGTGAAGCTATCGAGGGCCTCGTCTTCAGCACTTCGACCGGCCTGCGTCGTGCCGTCCACATTCGAGACCCGGCGGTAGAGGTAGAGATCTTCGACGTCTTCGACGTCGGAGATCTCGGGTCGGCGTTTGGCGGCCCGGTAGGTGTTGATATAGGTGTTGGTCAGGATTCGGTAGAGCCAGGCCTTGAGATTGGTGCCGAGGGTGAAGCTGGCGAAGGCCCGGTAGGCCTTTAAGTACGTCTCTTGGACCAGGTCTTCGGCGTCGCTGGGGTTGCGCGTCATGCGCAAAGCCGCGCTGTAGAGCGCCGGCATGTACTCCATCGTGAGGTCCGAGAATTCGGCCTGGTCGGCCATGGCGCCACCCTACGCCACGGTCGCTGCTTGCGGGATCCATCGGGCCACGCTCAACCAGAAGTCGCCCCACGCACGGCGACCGAGGATGCCACGGTGGACATGACAGAGGTAGTTTTGCCCCGATCTGACCTGGAATGAAGGAGCACGCAATGCCAAACGCACCCGGTGACCCGGGATTCGACCTCATGAGTGGAGAGTTCTACGGCGCTGAGCCTTTTGAGGCCTACGCCTGGATGCGCGAGCACGGCGGTCTCTACTACGACGAGGCCAACGACCTTTGGGGGGTCGCCAGCTATGCCGCCGTCAAGGCCGCATCAGTCGACACCGAGTCGTTCTCGAACGCCGGTGGCGTACGGCCGAAGTTTCCGCCTCTCCCGATGATGATCGACTTCGATTCGCCCGAACACGTGCGTCGACGTCGATTGGTCAGCTCAGGCTTTACGCCCAAGCGGGTGCGGGAGATGGAAGAGCGGCTTCGGACCGTCTGTGACTGGATCATCGACCAGGTGGCCGAGAAGGGCTCGTGTGACTTTGTCAACGACATTGCCGCCCCGCTCCCCATCATCATGATCGGCGACCTCTTGGGTGTCGCCCCCGAGGACCGAGACGATCTCCTGCGCTGGTCGGACCAGATGCTGATCGGCCAAGGCTCACCGGACCCGAAGTGCGATGGAGGGCGCCGCCATGGCCTTCATCGGGTACACGGACTACATCAACCCGGTCTTGGAAGAACGGCGTCGCACCAAAAGCCAAGACGACCTCATTGGCGTCCTGTGCCAAGCCGAGATCGACGGTGACTCACTCGATGACGACTCTTTAATTCACGAGACGTTGCTGATCTTGATCGGCGGCGACGAAACGACCCGCCACGTCATCGCGGGCGGTATGCACGCGCTGTTGGAAAACCCGGCCCAGTATCAAAGACTCTCGACCGATCCTTCACTCATGACGGGTGCAGTCGAAGAGATGCTCCGTTGGGTCACCCCGATCAAGAACATGGCCCGAGTCGCCACCAAGGACGTGGAGTTCCAGGGACGCAAGATCTCAAAGGATCAAGAGCTCCTTTTGCTCTATCCCTCGGCCAATCGCGACGCCGACGTCTTCGATCATCCCGATGTCTTCGACATCACCCGGAACCCGAATCCTCATCTGGCCTTCGGCTTCGGGGCCCACTTCTGCCTGGGCAATCAGCTCGCTCGCTTGGAGTTGAAGGTCATGTTTGAGCAGCTGGTCAAACGACTGCCCGACATTGCCTTGGCCACCACCGATCCGTTGCCTCGGCGAAAGGCCAACTTCATCAGCGGTATCGAAGAGATGCCCGTGGTCTTCACTCCTGCCGCATCACTCAACACGGCCGCGGTCTAAGTCGACATGGCCGATCCCTTAAGCACCATCGCCGGAAAATCAGCTCTCATCACCGGAGGCGGGAGCGGCATCGGGCTCGGCACGGCCACGCTGCTGGCCTCCGAGGGTTGTCACGTCACGATCTGTGGGCGCACCGAGGAGAAGTTGCTCAACGCGGCCGAAGAGATCCGCAAGGCGGCCGCGGGCGGCGCCACCGTCACCACCATCGTGGCCGACGTCACCGACGAGGACGCCGTCATCGCGGCCACGGCTGCATCGGCCCGAAGCCACCGGTCAACTCGACATCCTTTTTGCCTGTGCTGGCGGGGCCATGCACATGGGCCCACTCATCGAAGCAGATGTGGCCGGCGTCCGAGCCACCATCGACCTCAACCTGGTGGGCTCGTTCCTCTGTGTGAAACACGCCGCCGCCGCCATGGTGGCCAAAGAAACGTCCGGCTCCATCATCCTTATGTCATCAGGTGCCGGGGTCTTTCCGCACCGACTTCTCTGGGCCTACGGCATGTCGAAGGCCGGCATCACATTCTTCACAAAGACAGCGGCCGAAGAGTTGGGTTCGGCTGGCATCAGGGTCAACGCGGTGGCCCCGGGCATCGTGGACGACGAACTGATGACCATGATCACGGCGGGCGGTCCGCTGCTCGACGACTACTTGGAACAGATGCCCCTCGGTCGGATCGGCACCGTCGAGGACATCGCGCAAGCCGTGCGATATTTGGCCGGTCCTGAGTCCTCATGGGTCACCGGCGAATGTCTCTCGATCGACGGCGGTCACCACCTCAGACGAGGGGCTGACTACAGCAAGCTCTTCGGCGAATAGCGCCCAGCCACCGCCCGGTGTGACCGCTGTGGTGCAATACCGCGCCCAATCGGTAGCCGGCCAGCGGTCAGCTTCTTGGCGGAATCGCCACGGTTATAGCGCCAGATGACCTGGTCACTCCTCTATTCTTGATTAAACCAGTCGGATTTAGGTAGATTAGAGAGTCCATCCCCTGAAGGAGTCTCTGTGGCTACCACTTCACCCTCGCTTTTCACTGATCACGCCTGCAACGGCTGACAACTCCTGCCTGGGCGTCATTGACCTGATGTCGCTGGTCAAAGAGAAGGCTGCGACCATCGAACCTTGGTCGGTGGCAGACCGAGGTCCTCTCATGGAGCGGACCTACGAGCTGGTGGAGTGGGATGACGACGTCGAAGTCTGGATCATCCACTGGCCCCAGGGTGGACGTTTGCAGTTGCATGACCACGGTGGCTCGTCGGGCGCCTTCTGGGTCGTGGGTGGCACCTTGCAAGAGGGTCACATCAACGGCCACGGCCGTATGTCGCATCGCCACGTGCCGAGTGGCGCGGGTGAGGCCTTTGGCCCCAACTACGTCCACGACGTGGTGAATCGTCGTCGCGGTTCAGCCACCAGCGTGCACGCATACTCTCCACCTATGCCATCAATGACGTTCTACAACCAGATATCCGGTGGCCGCTTGGTGGCCGACCGGACGGAGTACCGGGCCAGTCCCACCTGGGCCCCGTGACTGAGGTCAGGTCCACGACGCATCCGGCTCTCCCACGCACGGCAGTCGACCGGATGCTTGAGTCGGTGCGGGCCGGACTGGAACGAGTCGGCCCCGATGAAGCCGCCAACCTCGCCCTGGCCGGTGCTCTCTTGGTTGACATTCGTCCGGTGGCACAACGCCGTCGTTACGGCGAGATCCCAGGTGCGGTCATCATTGAGCGCAACGTGCTCGAGTGGCGACTCGATCCGAGCGGACCAGACCGTCATCCGGCCGCCGGCGACCCCCAACGCGCCGTCATCGTGGTCTGTCAGGAGGGCTACGCCTCAAGTCTGGCCGCCGCCAGCCTCCAAGCCCTTGGTCTGAAGGCCGCCACCGATTTGGAAGGTGGCTTCGCGGCGTGGGAGGCCGCTGGTCTCCCGGTCCGGGCCGGCGCCACCATCGAAGGCTAAAGCATCGAACCGGGTTCAGACAGTGTCGGGCCAGAACTGAAAAGTAGCCTGAACGCTCGATGGTGACCTTGGACGGCGAGCTTCGGACCGAGGGCGATCTCAGTTCATTGCGGTGGCCCTTCTTACGCGACCTGGGCGTCGAAGCCGCAGTCACCGGACGACGCGGCGGGGTCTCAGCCGGACCGTACCGATCGCTGAACTTGGGCCTCCATGTCGGCGATGACGCTCGATGCCGTTATCGAGAACCGACGTCGTGCCGCCGGGCTGGTCTCGGCCAATCTGGATGATCTCGTCTTTGCTACCCAGGTCCATGGCGCCACCGCCATAGCCGTGACAGCCACCGATCGGGGTCGAGGAACGAGAGACCAAAACAGCACGGTGGGGGACGCTGACATCCTGATCACCACGGAAGGAGGCCCCGTTCTTGTCATCTTGGTGGCCGACTGCGTGCCCGTTCTCTTGGTTGATCCAGAACGCGCCGTTCTGAGCCTCATCCATGCCGGTTGGCGCGGCACGGCACAGCGGGCGGTCGTCCATGCTCTCGCCGCCATGTCTGATCGAGGGGCCCGTCCCGAGCACGTCCATGCCTGCATCGGCCCGGCCGTGGCCGCCGTCTCGCTATCAAGTCAGTGACGACGTTGCGGACGCGCTGCGCCAAGCTCGCCATGGCGCCAGCAGTTCGGCGCCATGGCCCGGCGTCATCGAGCCCGATGGACCGGGCACATTGGGTGGTTGATCTACCCCGGGCCAACGCCGAGCTGTTGGCCGAGGCCGGCGTGCCCAGCGAGCAGATACACGGATCGACGCACTGCACCGGGTCCAACGGATCCTTTTTCAGCGACCGAGAGGCCCGACCCTGCGGCCGATTCGGCCTCTTGGCGCGCCTGTCCCCGTAGAATGGCGAGTCCATCCACCCCAGAGGCAGGTATGACGACCACGGCAGGCGCCGACCGGTTCATCTACGACCACTACGAGATTGATGCGCCTTCGGGCCAGATCCGATGTCACTACCAAGTCGGACCTCATCAATTCACCGAGACCTTCTTTTTTGATGTTGGCGGAAACTGGGAGCAGCCAGCCGTCGGCGCCGTTGCCCGTTTGCTCTTCCTCCTGGCCGGCGTCTCATATTTCAAGACCTCGGCGCCCCCGGTCATCGATCTGGGCGCCACGCCCACGACCGAGACTGAGCGCGACTTCCTCCTCGATTACTACCAATCAGGGTTGGCCGAGTTCGCGACCAAGAACAACGTGGATCTTTCGGACCTCGTGGTCGTGGGCGGCGCCGAACCCCTTGAAACCGCGCCCTACGAGCCCACCGGTGACCGGCCACTCGTGCCGTTCGGTGGTGGCATCGACTCCATTGTGGTCGTTGAGTCAGTACGGAATCATCACGCCGACACTGCTCTGTTTGTCGCCAGTCGAGCGGGCGATCGGTTCCAAGCCATCGACGATGCGGCTGACGTCTCGGGGTTGCCGGTGTTGCGGGCTGAGCGATCCATCGATGGCAAAGTGCTCCAATCGGACGACTTCGGCTTCATGAACGGTCACATACCGGTCACGGCCATTATCTCCACCATGGCCGTTCTGGCCGCGGTGCTTGATGGTCGGAGCGCGGTTGTTATGTCGAACGAGTGGTCGGCCTCGTCTCCGACGGTGGTGGTGAACGGCCAGGAGATCAACCACCAATGGTCGAAGAGCCTGGCGTTCGAGTTCTCGTTCCGCCGCCTCTTGGTGCACGTGCTCGGTTCGCGCTTCAACTACTTCTCACTGCTTCGTCCCTACAGCGAGCTGTGGGTGGCCCAACGATTCGCACAACTGACGCAGTACCACTCGGTCTTTCGTAGCTGCAATCGCTCGTTCCGACTCGACCCGAGCACACGGCTCAATCACTGGTGCGGGGAGTGCGACAAATGTTGCTTTATCGATCTCATCCTCGCCCCATATATGGAGGCGCCCCGCCTGCGCGCCATCTTTGATGGGACCGAGCCGCTCGATCGACCAGAGTTAGCCGATCGATTCATCTCGCTGCATTGGCACCTCAGACCAGAGCAAGCCGTTTGAGTGCGTCGGTGACGAAGAGGAGTGCCGCGTGGCCACAGTGTTGGCCGCCTCACGCCCAGACCGCCATGACACCGCACTGTTGGCGCAATTGGCCGAACAAATTGGTCATGTTGCGTCCGCCGTCATCGAGACCCAAACCGCCCGACTGCTTCGCCCGATAGGCGAGCACTACATTCCCGAGGAGTATGCGCCCGAAGATCGGCTGGTCCGAACTCAATAACGCGGCCATTGGCCTGTGGGGTCTTGGCGTCGAAGGCGGAGCCAACCTGCGGCGCCTCCAGGCTATGCGCACGGTGCCGGTCCTGGTCGACGACAACGTCACCGCAGTGGGCGACCTTGAGGTCTTGAGTCCAGCAGAAGGTGGTCTTGCCGCCCTTCGCCGCTGTGAAGCGGTCATCAAGTCGCCCGGTATTAGCCGCTATCACCCGGACGTCGTTGCCCTCGAAGAGTCGGGTGTCATTGTGCTGGGTGGCTTAGGTCTTTGGATGCACGAGGCCGCGCGCAATCGGGTGGCCTGCATCACCGGCACCAAGGGCAAGAGCACGACCACCGCTATCACAGGGCACATCCTGGAGCGGCTCGGCTATCGCAGCCTGATTGGGGGCAACTTTGGACAGCCGCCCTGGGATCCGCTGGTTGGCACTGACTACGACCTTTGGGTCGTCGAGACTTCGAGCTTCCAAGCCACCGACGTCTCTTGGTCGCCGCCCGTCGTTGCCGTCACCTCACTCTTTCCGGATCACCTCGATTGGCACGGCAGTGCCGAACGGTATTTCTCCGACAAGCTGTCGTTGTGCTCACAAGAAGGCGCTGACCTGACCATTGCCGATGCCACCAGCCAACTGCTCCGAGAGCGTCTTGAGATGCTCGGTCCGAGAGTGCGCTGGGTCCGTGAGGGAGACGCCTCGCTCAGTGGGCCTTGGCTCGACACTCTGGGCTTGGCCGGCGATCACAACGCCAGAAACGCCTTGATCGCCCGAGCCGTGCTCCGCTCGTTGGGCGTCACAGAGGCGGCCGATGACGATGTGATGGCCGATGCCGCGAGCGGATTCGATTCCCTGTCGAGCCGGTGCCGCAGTCTTGGCTTGGTCGATGGCGTCGAGTTCGTCGACGACAGTCTGTCGACCAATGTGCTGCCAGCGCTGGCCGCCCTGGCCTCGTTTGCTGGACGCCGAGTCGCCTTGCTGGTCGGTGGCCATGAGCGGGGTCTGGACTACGGCGCATTAGCGAGAGGAGTGGCCGACCGAGACGGGGACACCTTCGTCGTCACCATGCCCGACAATGGACCGAGGATCGGCCAGGAAGTTCGCAACACTGATCGACAGACCGAAGTGGTTGATGCCCCCGATCTCGAGGGCGCCGTGCAAGCCGCCTTCGAATGGGCCAAGCCCGACGGCATCGTCCTGCTCTCTCCGGCGGCTCCCAGCTTCGGAAGGTTCCGCGACTATCGAGAGCGGGCGGAAGCCTTTGCTCGCTCGATGCAGTCGTGCGGTGCCCAACTGTCATCACCACCGGAGCCTGGTGAAACGTAGGCGTGGTGACTGGATTCGGTCCCGAACTGCGCTGAGTTCTCAATTCCGCCCTTTGACGGTCGGGGCGACGGTCAAACTTCTGTCGCCCGAAGGTGTCGGCGCCCGCCGCCCCGGGGGCGCCCGTGCTCCGCTCGATTTCTGGCCGCGCCGCTGTGACAGTATTTGGGCGACGCAAGTCGGTCTGAAATCGGAACCTGGCGGGGAGGAGGGCAACGGTGGTTATCGATGATGCGGTGAGCGATCCCGCTATTGATCGGCCAGTAGCTTCGACGAAAACGGCCCGACTGACCATTGTCATCGAGACCGTGACACCTGGTGAGTACGAGCACCGAGGTCACTCCGATCACGATCCAGGCGACACCATTGCTGCTCTTGTTTCGCAGTGCGAACCGGAGCTCATTGAGATCCTCCTCGTCGTGAACGGACCCGTTGATGCCCTGACCGAGCGATTCGCCGATCGACCGAACATTCGGATTCTTCCCGTTGCCATCGACACGTACTACGGCATGAAAAATGCCGGCGGTCGTGTTGCTGATACTGAGTACGTGGCCTTCACCGATTCGGACTGTCTTCCTGGACCACTTTGGATACAGACCATCATTGATGAGCTCGATAAAGGGGCCGACGTTGTCTGTGGTCGGTCGAGGTACCAAGGGCCAGGCCTTTGGGCCTGGACGCTCACCTTCTTCGACCTCGGCGTCGTCGGCCGAATGTCTGACGGTTCAGCCAATCAATTTCACGCGCACAACATGGCGTACCGACGTGAGGTGTTTCTGTCCCATCAAATCGATGATCGATCCGAGCGCAGCGGCGGCTGTTATCTCTCCGCCATGCGACTTCGCGCTGATCGCATGCGGATGGTGTACGCCGAAAAGATGTTTGTGGCACACGGCAACGACTACAAAGCTGGGTGGGGCTTTGCCAAGAGAATTCGCAATGGTCACGACGCCGCCAACCTGCGTCACTTCGACCACACCGGAGCTCTGCCCTACGGCTGGCTCACGCGCATCGGGCCGCTGGGAGCGCCCCTGGTCGCTGGGCGCAGAGTCTGGGACGACTGGTTCCGACTGGCCCAACGCCATGAAGATCTCGAAGTGCCCGTGTGGGCCATCCCCTACGTCGGCCTCGTGGCCATCCCGATGCGATTGGTCGAAGGCGTCGCCTACGCCGTTTCGACCGTGCGTCCCTCACTCATTGGAAAGTACTGGGGCTGACGAATCTACGAGTTCTCCTCTCGCCAGGACTGTTTGGCCTGCTCGAGCGTTGCTTGGTCATACCAACGGCCTGGACCTTTTTCTGAAATTTCGTTCCAAGGTGACAACGTCACGCCTTTGTCGCCTCGAATACTCATCTGATTGTCCACCCGCTGCCACTGTTGGGTGTAGACGGCATCGAGGCTGTTAAGCCGCTTATGGCCTCCATGGGTATAGGAGACCTCTGGAAGCCGAACGTGTGCGTCGCCGTCTCCGAAAACCTTCTCTAAGCGGTTGCGAGTGAACTCTTCTGTCCGGAACTGGACATGATGGGTGACTATTCCATTGGTTGGTTCGATCAACCGCACCTGATCGTGCGTCGTGCATTTGTGAAAGCCGGAGGTAGAAGTGATGAAGGGACCATCCCGATCAAAACGCTGAAGCGGATGCTTGTAGTGACGAATGCGACATCGAGGAATCGGCGGCTGCCAAAACGGCATGCACATGGGTTGAAAGTCCAGCGGGTGAAACCCTGGAATGTTCTCGGGTTTCCGGTCGGGGAGGTGGCGATACATGTCAGCCCCCACGACCCGGAACCGCCGGTCTAGTCCAGCGAGATATTGCGCGATGGTCTGTTCACCTGGTCCATGGGAGAACTCGTCGGCATCCATCCAAAGCCACCAGACGTGGGGAACTTCTTCGGCCAGCGAGATGCGCAGCACCGTTGCATTCATCACCAGAACTCGTACGTTTTCGTCAAACGTCGGCGTTTCGTACGTCTCGGCCAAGATGGCGCCCTGCCGTACGGCCAGTTCGACCGTGTTGTCCGTGCTGGCGTTGTCCACCAAGTAGACCCGTTGGGCTCCTTGATAGAACGCGTTCGCCACCGCAGCTTCGATGATGTCGGCCTCGTTGAAGGTGCCGAGCACGGCGAACAGTGGGACATCTGGAATGGGATCAGAAGGACCAGTGTTTTCCTCGGCGCGCACCCAGTCCGGCCACCAGTGCACCGAAGCACCCACGTCTCGAGCACGATGAGCCGCAATCAAGGCATTGCGTTTTATTCGATCGAGGGGCTCTCTGCTCATGATTGAGCGTTTCGATCCACGGCCCGATACGACTCCGATTCCAAAAGCAACGAGGCCACGTGGCTCTCGGCCACGAGAAGATGGACGGACCGAATGCTGTTCACTGGTCAGCCTCACCAACCGACAGCCTCGTTTCCCATGCCTTGGTGGCCCGTTTCCGTTCTTCTTCGGAGTACCAACGTGCCGGTTCCGATGAGGAAACACTGCTCCACGGCACCAAGTTCACACCGACGTCGCCTTTGATGGTCGACTGATTGTCAACCTCTGACCATCGCTGGCTGTACACCGCGTCAAGACTGTCCAGGCGGGCATGTCCGGGCTCGGGATAGGGGCTATTGGCGCGAGAAAGACGGCTGTCGACGTCTCCATAAACCGCTCCAATCCGTTTGCGAGTGAGGGCTTCATCTCGATATTGAAAATGATGCATCACGATCCCTTCGGGTGGCTCGAGCAACTGGACGCCTTTGCCAGCCGTGCATTGATGAAAGCCCAACATCGATGTGATGAAGGGACCGGAGCGATCAAAGCGCTGAAGAGGATGTTTGCGATGAAGATTGCGGCAGCGTGGAACGGGCGTCTCTCGATGTAAGAAGCACATCGGCTGGAAATCTAAAGGATGAAATCCCGAGATGTACTCCGGCTTTCCGTCGGGGTAGTGCTGATACACGTCGGCTCCCACGATACGAAACCGTCGATCCAACTGGGCCAGGTACTGGGCGATCGTCAGGTCGCCTGGCCCGTGAGAAAACTCGTCGGCATCCATCCAAAGCCACCAGATATGGGGGACTTCTTCGGCCAGTGAGATCCGAAGAACGGTCCAGTTCATGGCCAGGGTTCTGGTGCTCTCGTCATACGTCGGCGTTTCGTATGTCTCAGCCAAGATGGCGCCGGCGGCGACAGCTCGGTTCACTGTCTCATCAGTGCTGGCGTTGTCGATGAGATACACCCGCTCGACGCCTTGTCGAAACGCATTCTCAATGGTGGCGTCGATCACGTCGGCCTCATTGAATGTCCCAAGCACGGCATAGAGCGGGACATCAGAGATGGGATCGGGCGTGTGGGGATTTACCTCGGCCGCGCACCCAATCGGGCCACCAGTGCACCGAAGATCCAAGATGGCGAGCATGCTGGCTATTCACATTGACCTTGCGTCGCAGGAGACCCATCGCTTTGGAGAGTCGATCGGTCAGCGCATCATGAGAGCGAGCGGCCTTCATTCTTCCCCTTTGATGAATCGCCGATTCTCTTCAAGTAGTCCCGATCCCCATGCGCCGAGAGCGAGAAGCACATGTGGTGTCAGCATCAAGGCTCTCGGTGACAGGCCGATACGCCATGTCAGTAGGCGGCGCCACATGGACAGCCACCGTGCGCCGACAATCAGAGGAACGGCCCAAGGAGCTTGGACAAGGCGGCGATGAGGGAACGAACTGCTCCGTCGAGCCAAACCAGCGGTACAACGTCCAAGCGCCACCTGATGGGCCATCACTGTGCGTAGATCGGTGCGATTCATATGCACGATGCGAGCAGAGGGAGCGAACACAAGTTTGTCGTCCGACGCAGCCTTCAACGTGAAGGTCGTATCAGCCGAACCAACCTCTTGCACCCCATCAGCGGCGTCCACGAAGGGCCCGTACCGATTGAAGAGATCGACGGAAACCCCGAGGTTGCAGGTCGCACCGTGCCAAAGCGTCTCGGGCGGTCGTCCGGGATGGAGTTCGAGAAACTCGACAAGATATTCGGTCGTTCCGGCTCGACTATCCGGCGTGCCATTGACAACCGCTCCGGCCGCACATCGATCGCCCTTTTGTCGCCTCCACCAGCCCACGTATCCAGCCCGGTTCGGCCACCACGTCGGCATCGGTGAACAAAAATATGCTGCCTCGAGCGCGGCACTCCCAGGTTCCTCCCAGCTGCCGCACTCAGCCTTGGCCGATGAATGACGACGTCAAGCCAGTCCCGAGGAGCGAGATTCTGGCCGTATTCGAGATCGTCCTCTTCGTTCCCACTGACGACGACGATGACCTCAAATGTCCCATCCCACTCCTGCGACGCAATGCTTTCGATGCAAGCAGGAAGCGTGGCGGCAGCTCGGAAGGCGGGAATGATGATGGAGACATCCACTTCCCCGGCCACCAGCGCATGGTAGCCGGAGGAGGCAGACGGCCTACCGAGGGCTGTGACCTCTCACCGCCAGTTCCGTCTTTGATTAGCCAACGAAGAAAGTAATGTCTGGCCTACCGCCATGGACCCGAACGAAACTCGCCGCCGAGCCCATTCACGTCCCCGGCCTGCCGGTGAGGAAGAGATGCCGGAACCGTTGAGTTCGGCTACGCCTGAGATCAGTGTGTGCATCACGACGAGGGGTAGACCAGCGCTCCTTGACCTGTGCTTGAAGACGCTCAGCTCGCAGATCGATGCCCCTCCCTTCGAACTGCTGATCTGCTGCCAAGCCGACACCCTGGCCGCTCCCATCGTTCGGGCACGATTTCCCAACGCCATCATTGGTTTGGTCGAAGAGGCCTTTCCGGGCGGGGCCAGGAACTTCTTGGTGGAGCGGGCCAAAGGCGAGCTTCTCTTTTTCTTGGACGACGACGTCACCTTCGATCCTGAACTCCTCCAACGACTGGCTGAAGCAGGGCGTCGGTACCCAGAAACCTCAGTCTTCGGCGGACCCAATCTGACACCACCGCACAGCACGCTCTTCCAGACCGTTCAAGGGGCAATTCTCGGTTCGGTCCTTGCCACCGGTCCGGTCCGGCGTCGCTACGGACGCCATAGCGCTGGACAAGCTGACGAACGGTTCTTCACCCTCTGCAATATGGCTGTTCGCCGCGATGTCATGCGATCGTTCGGCCCGTCCCTTTCGGGCGGAGAGGAAAACGCCCTCCTGAACGAGCTGGCCGAACGGGGCGCTCTCATGAGATACCAGCCTGACCTTGTGGTTTTTCATGAACGTCGATCTACCTACGGTGGCTTCGTGAAGCAGATGGAGAAGTACGGGAGGGGTCGTGGCCAGGTAATGGTCCGCCATCCGCGCTCAACCCGACCCGCTCACGTGTTGCCGATCGTTATGTGGCTGTGGATCCTTTCCCTGCCATTTGTCGCCGTTCTGGTCACACCGTGGTACCTGGTCACCGTGGCTCTTTATGCCATGGGTTTGGTTGCTGCAGGTAGCGCGGTGGCGCTGGGCATGGGGGACGTTCCGATCAAAAAGAGAGTTGGCGTGGTTGTGCTCGGAGCCGGCCTGACGGCGACCGTCCACTTCTGTTACGGCATTGGGGTAGCGCGCGGCTTGGTGCGCGGATGGGCTCGCCGACGCCAAGCACCGAAATCGATCTGGCAAGAGATTCCACTGTCAGTCGAAGACACGGTGGCATTCGAAAATGGCGCCCAAGCTTCGTGAAAGGCACCTCCCGCTCGGGAACCTGGATCCCTTCCCGAGATCTCGCGATAACGCTGGTAGAACGAAAACTCCGGCTCTTGTCGAAGCGATCTTGGTTTGGAATGGCCTATCCCGTCATCGCCCCTCTGTTTCTCGTTCTTCCTTTACCTGTTTGTCTTCCACAAAGTGCTCAAGGTCCAAACCGTCAACTACCCGATCTACCTTTTTGCGGGACTCCTCCCATGGACTTTTTTGGCGCAGACGCTTCCCGACACCATCACGAGCGTTTCGTTCGATGCAGAACTGATTCGGCGTTCGGCTTTCCGCTATGAGCTACTGCCGCTGGCCTCGGTGACAGCGCTCTCGCTTCACTTCCTGATAACGCTGAGCGGATTTGTGATCGTCCTCGCCATAGTCGGACAAGTCAACTACGTTGCCCTTCCTTCGCTCATTGTTCCTGTCGTGTGTCTCTATCTACTCGTTGCCACGCTCGGCATGTTCCTAGCTCTCATTGACGTCTACAACCGAGACCTTCGACGATTCTTGGCCAATCTTTTGACTATTTGGTTCTTCCTGATCCCAATCGTCTACCTGCAAAGTCAAGCGAAGGGCTTGACCTTCCTCCGGTTTGTCGACCCAGCAAATATCTTGGTCAGTGAGTTTCGCTCGATTCTGGCCTATCAAAAGCTCCCGCCGATTCACACCATGATCTCGGGACTCGCTATCTGCATAAGCATCTTCGCCCTGGCCCTTTTTACCTACCGACGCTTTGACGATCGCTTGCCCCGAGAAGTGTGATGAGCGGCCCCGTCGACGTGCAACAATATGTGGCAGGAGTTCCGCCCTCGCTCAGCCCACGGCAATCGAAGTCGCAGCACCAGCGTCAAGTGGGCTCTGCGAGACGTCTCATACTCAGTCGCTCGCGGGGAGACCGTGGCGCTGATCGGCCATAACGGTTCGGGAAAGACGACGATGCTGCGCACTCTTGCGGGCGTCCTCAAACCAAGTCGAGGGCGCTGTGACGTGCAGGGGCGAATCAGTTCGTTGATCGACCTCACGGCCGGCGTCAACCGTGATCTCACTGGTCGCGAGAACATCATCTTGGGCGGAGTGTTGTTGGGCATGACGCGAGCAGAGGTTCGAGAGCAGTACGACGCCATCGCAGATTTCAGCGGTATCAGCGACGCCGTATTGAATCAGCCTCTTTCCGTCTACTCCTCCGGCATGGGACTACGCATTGCCTTTTCTGTCGTGGTGCATGCCAACGCCGAGGTACTCCTAGTCGATGAAGTCCTAGCGGTTGGAGACTTGGATTTCCAACAGACGTGTCTCGAGAAAATCGACGCCTTTCGCAACGAAGGTGGCTCGATTGTTATGGCCTCGCACGACCTCGAACAGGTGCAGAGATTTTGTGACCGAGCAATGGTCTTCCACGAGGGGCAACTCGTGTTCAACGGCGCCCCGGCCGAGGCCGTTGCGCATTACAGCACCCTGGGCCCTGACCCCAGCGTCTTGGCCCAACAACGCACAGCCCCCTCGGGCGACGCCAGCCGGAACGGCGACAACCCAAGCCCAGAGAGTCCGATAGCACCGTCTCCCAAAAAGCGGCTTTTCCGAGGCCGCTGAATTCGCTCAATGAGCGGTGGGTCAGTGTTACCCACTGTCTCGGACTGCGCGAGTCGATGCCGGCGTGCTGGAGCCACGCTTCAAGGGCGCACGATCATGCAACGATCTCGGCGGTATCGTCTCGCAGGGTGGCGACCAGAGCAACCCTTTCGTCGTCGCATCGTTGGCGCGATATCCACCGCCGTTGCCGTCTTGGGGCTTGCGGCGCTGTTCGTCGACTCAGCCCACCGGATCTGCTTCGCAGCACCACTCGCCTCGAGTTGACGCAGCGAGCACGACTGCTGCGTCTGCGCCGCCTCGCAGGACGACGACGGCTCCCGCCGGCCATCACGCCCACGACCGTCCCAGCGCAGACCGATATCGCAACGACCAATGGAACCGTCTCGTATTCAGCGACCCCCGGAGGTCCGGCGGTCGGTGTGATTCCGGCCAGGTGGAACGGAGCGGTGTCCGCCCTTCCCGTCATTGGTCAAGAGCGACCAACCTTGTCCACTGCCTTTCTTCGTGGGCCCGACGACAGCGTGCGGGGGCCGGACTGGGTGCATGTCCGCTTGGTCACTCGTCCCAACGGTTCGACGGGATGGCTTCCGCTGAGCTCGGTCACCTTGACGACAACACCCGATCGAATTGTTGTCAATCTTTCGACAACCACACTGACCTGGTTCCACAAGGGTGTTCCTGTCCTCAACGTGCCGGCCGGCGTTGGTTCGGTGACCGATCCCACACCTCCCGGCCACTTTTTCCTCGCTCTGTTTGCCGCGTCCCCGTCCCCTGGCTACGGCCCGTATGTCATGGTGACATCGGCGCACTCAAATCAGATCACGGACTGGGAGAACTCAGGTGACGCTCTCATCGCCATTCATGGCCCATTGGGCCTGGACGCTGAGATCGGGACGACGGGTGCCTACATCTCGCACGGTTGCGTGCGGCTTCACGTCAGTGATCTGGAAAAGCTGCGTCCAATCCCTGCGGGCTCGCCAGTGGACATCATTGGAACGACCCCCGCCGCACCAGCTGCACCGTGAACGGTTCGCCGCCGTTTGAGCCTGTGTTTCCTTTTGGTGTGAAGAACCCGGCTAAGGAGTGCGCTGCAGCTCGGGCTCTTCAACGCGGCCATTTGGGTGTCGGCGCGAACCGAGCCGTTTCTCTCGGGTGGACCGGATCATCTGTCGGCCAAGGCCAACCGCCGAACCCAGTCCTGCGGTAGTCCGAAAAGGCGGCCTGGATCCCCGCTTCGTCGTTCATGACAAAGGGGCCGTACTGCACCACCGGTTCGCCAATCGGCCTGCCTTGCAGTATGAGAATTTCCGAACCGTCGGTGCCGGCCGTCACCGCGACCGGCTCACTTGTGCGCAACGTGGCGCCTAACGGGGCCCGCAGCACTCGTTCCCCAATCGAGACGGAGCCGTTGAAGACGTACATCGTTCGAACCGTCTCGGTGCTGCCAGCGGGCGGCAGCGTCCATGTCGCGCCAGGATCAAGCACTAATTGCCATATGGCCACATCCGCTTCAGGTTGCGCCGCCCATGAGTCGGGCGGCGCATTCTGAGGTGTCACACCATCGAGTGCGCCAGCGATAACGGTAAGTTCTGCTCGGCGACCTTCTGCGTCGGTATCGAGAATGCGTGGGATCTCTTCCCGCCACATCATCGTGAAGTAGGGATCAACCATCTTGTGCGACGCCGGCAGGTTGAGCCATATCTGAAACAGCTCGCATGGATTGGGTCGCTCCTGGTCGAGAAGCGGAAACATTTCGCAGTGCACAATGCCTTCGCCCGCGGTCAACCACTGGGCATCACCGCGGCCGAATCGTGCCGTCGCTCCTAGCGAGTCGGAGTGATCAATAAATCCTTGTCGCATAAGCGTCACGGTTTCAAAGCCGCGGTGGGGGTGCTGGGGGAAACCGGGAACAGTGCTCCCGTGATACATACTCCAGCCTTCTGAGCCCGAGAAGTCCATCCCCAGATCTCGCGTCTTCGAGCGATGCATCTGGACCCAAGAATTCATTGCCTCTGGGGTAGGCGTCGTTGTGGTGCACGCAAAAGAGAAACGGATCGACCGTCGTCCAGGGCATGCCGAGAGGAACGGTCCGAATGATTGCGTCGCTCATAGTTCGAAACTAATGGCAGCAGATCAACTTCCTTCCATCTTGTCGGCCAAGAAGGGGTGATCCAATTGGGCGGACACCCTGAGAAGGAAGATCTCCGAAAAGCGTCGGATTGCGAGACGATCTGGTCGAGCGAACGGCGGGACGTGACTCTCAGATGAGGCCGTAGGCGCTGAGACGGTCGGCGCCACGTCGGCGAGCGAGAGCCCACTTTCTGCTGCGGTTCAGATAGCGAGATCCCTTCCCATACTCACCCGACGTGGCGCCGCCCCCCGCTCACCCGTCATCACAGAGAGTTCGTTCGAACCCGCTACTTACGCGAATCGTCGACGAATAGTCGAAAAGCAAGTTCACGGAGACGATGGCCTCGGTCGATGACCCTCGCCAGAGAATTCCCAGGTCAATTTCATACAGGTCAACGGATTGAAGCTATGGGATTAACCGGGGCATGGCCTGAGATGGCCAGAGCCAAACACCACCTCTGACCAGAGAGCCTGGGAGGAGAATCGAACTCCTGACCTACGCATTACGAGTGCGTTGCTCTACCGACTGAGCTACCCAGGCACGAAGAGAAGCTGGCGAACATCACCAGCCAACCGTCGCTCGACCACTATCTTCTCGCACCAACCAGTCCACCATGATGTGATCGAGGGACCGGCTGACGGAGATTGAGAGCATACGCCGAGGGCGACCACCTGCTAGCCAAGCCGAGTCAGCGCGGGAAGCCGAGTGCGCTCCCACCACGTCGCCGGCATAGCCACTGGGATCCGAGAATCCCCTGTTAGAGGATATTTTATCAGGACTATCGTCCTGATTGACGACGAGGAGGGTGGCCCTGAACCGCTTTCTCTTCATCACCTTTCCAGTTCTTGGACGTGGCGGGCGGCGGCGTGTTCTCGTTCGGCAACGCTCAGTTCGCGGGTTCGCTCCCGGGCTCGGGCATAAGCGTGGACGACGTCGTCGATATGGTTGTGACCTAGGGCCGGTAGGCCGTCGTGAGGGCATCACCGACATGTCGCAACCAGAAGATCGGGGTGCAAGCGTGAGGTCGAGGCCAAAAAGGCTCAGCGGTGGGCTCAGAACCCCGTCATGAGAGCAGCCGGCACTCGTGCCATGGAGCCGCAAGCAACGTCATCAACCCCATACTTGTTCCGCTTGCTGTTCCTGGTTGTAGGCACCTTGTGGGGTCTCGCTGCCTGCCTGGTTGTCACGCACCTTCACGTCAATCCTGATCACCTTGCCAATGAGGCTGGCCAGCCGATCTTTCGCACGGTCTACGCCCGAGATCCCGGCCTGTGGCAGGCAAACTTCGTCGGCATCGGCCTCACCGTTGTTGTGGCCGCCCTCGAGCTTTTGGTCCGTTGGCGGCGCAAGAGCCGCGGTACCGGGGTCGTGGCCACGGTCCTAGGCAGTGCGTTGTGCCTGTACTCGTTGTTCGGTTTGCTCTACGGGATCGCAGGGGTCGCTCCGATTGGTGTGATGCTGATCCTCTCGGGCCGTCGAATCGCCGACCAACGAACCGCCGTCAGTCACTGACCGCAACGAACCAACTCACTCTTCGAGTTGGCCCAGTCGGAGCAAAAGAGCACTCAACATCAGGGGTTCGTTCGGATTGCGCTGCAAAGAGTCGGCTGTTTGCGTGATGAGGCTGACCGCATCGCTGCAACGGGTGACGGTGGACAAGGCGTTGGGCGATCCACCGTTGAGAACAGCGGCCGAACGGTCCCGATAGGCCCGGGCCAAGACGCCCAGACCGGCTCGCAGTTCGTCAATGCGCCACCGTCGCTCTTCTCGATGATGGCGGTCCATCAACTCTTTTCGCCCGGGTAGACCTTTTTCGCCGAGTGACTGTGCCTCTTCGGTCAATCGATCGATCTCACGAGTGTGGGCAGCCTGAAGCGGCGCCACCGCATCTTCGGCCGAAGCCAAAAGGTCCCGGGCCAACTCGACCGCTCTCGACCCGGTGCCGTCGATGCGTTCGGGCACCGAGCGCCACAGGTCAAGGCGGGAAGCAAACCCCGGATCGTCAACCAACAACCGAGCCCGAGCAATATCGCCCCCGCAGCTCTCTGCCACCATGGCGGCCATCGATGGTTCAGTGCCTCGATCGACCAGCCACGCCACGATGGACTCGGCCGGGACGGGCGGGAAGTCAATCTCGACACAGCGACTGGCCACCGTCACAAGTTCAGGTGGAATGTCGTCAGCCAAGAGCACAAAGACCGTTGAAGCCGGTGGCTCCTCCACTGTCTTGAGCAACGCCGGCGCCGACCGGAGGGCCAGATGCACATCAGTCACGACCAAGACCTGGCGCTGGGCTTCGATGGGTCGGCGTTGCGCCAGACCGATGAGGCGACGAGCCTCTTCGACGCCAAGCGAGGCTCCGCTGCGCTCCACCACAACGACGTCGGGATGGGTGCCGGCCAATGCCTTGCGACAGTGCTCGCACACTCCGCATCCCCCAGTGGCACACAAGAGTGCGGCGGAAAAACCCTTGGTCGCCTCTCGCGAACCGGCTCCGGCTTGGCCGACCAACAGGTAGGCGTGCACGGGGTGTACCGACGCTGCCCGCAGACCCGCCACGGCTTCAGGTTGACCGACGACGTCTGCAAAGAGTCGAGCCACCGGATGATCATCGGGACCAAGGACAGTGTGGTCTGGGATCCGAACCGTGCTCATGGCGTGAGCAGACCCAAGTCGCGTCGTCACAACGTCCAAGATCTCATGGGCCACCGCAGCGATGGGCGCAGTGCCGTCGATCACAACCCAGTGATCGAGATCAGCCTGGGCCAAGGCCAAAAACCCGTCCCGCACCCTTTGGTGAAAGTCCCGGCCCAATCGCTCGAGGCGATCGGGGGCATGGCCGGCCAGTCGGGCAAGCCGCGACCTCAAGAGGCACGTCAACCAGAATCGAGAGATCGGCCCGTTGACCCGCCGTGGCAAACATCACCATCTGGGCCAAGTCATCAATGTCTAAACCCCGGCCGTAGCCCTGGTACGCCAGCGTCGAGGCCGAAAAGCGATCGGTGACCACCGTTCTCCCAGCCGCCAACGCGGGCTCAATGACCGCATCAATGTGCTGGGCTCGATCAGCGGCCATGAGGAGGGCTTCGGTACGTAGGCCCAACGGTGGTGCATCCGTATCGAGCAAAAGGTGACGGAGGGCCAAGCCCAACTCCGTGGCGCCCGGCTCTCTTGTCAACACCGCATCAAGCGATGCCGCCAACAGTTCGGCCTGCTTCGTCTTCCCGCAGCCGTCTATGCCCTCAAGGGCAAGCAAGCAACCGCGGCCGGGCGACAGCACTACTCGAATCCGTCGGCCTCTGC
This sequence comes from uncultured Acidimicrobiaceae bacterium, assembly GCA_963803215.1. Lineage (GTDB taxonomy): Bacteria > Actinomycetota > Acidimicrobiia > Acidimicrobiales > RAAP-2 > CAWDLP01. The sequence goes on along the minus strand of CAWDLP010000001.1, from coordinate 155,218 downwards.
TGCGGCCTCAGACGGGGTGGCGGCAACTTTTTTGGCCGCTGCTTTCTTGCTTGCGGCCTTCTTGGCCGGTGCTCGCTTTTTCGCCGCAGCCTTTTTGGCCGGTGCCTTTTTCTTGGCGGCCTTTTTGGCACCACCCGCTTTGCGTCGGGTCGACGGGCCCGCGGCTCGCCGGTCGGCCAAGAGCTCAGCGGCGCGCTCCACCGTGATGGTCTCCACGTCGTCACCTTTTCTGAGCGACGCGTTGGTCGTGCCGTCAGTGACATAGGGACCGAAGCGACCGTCTTTGACGACCATGGGGGCCTGGGTGGCCGGATCAGGGCCCAACTCTTTCAGGGGGGCTGCGGCCTGACGGCCTCGGCGCTGTTTGGGCTGGGCGAAGATCGCCATGGCCTCGTCCAAGGTGACCGTCAAGAGCTGATCTTCTGTCGTCAAACTCCGAGTGTCAGTGCCGCGCTTCAAATACGGACCGAACTTGCCGTTATGCGCCACCACATCGTCACCGCTCTCGGGGTCCTGGCCGACCGTGCGCGGGATGCGGAGAAGGTCTAACGCCATCTCCAAGGTGATGGTGGCAGGGTCCATGGTCGAGAACAGCGACGAGGTGCGGGGCTTGGGAGCGCCGTCGGCCACTTCACCCAGCTGGATATAGGGACCGAAGCGACCAGCCCGCACCCAGACATCGGTGCCGGTTTCGGGATCCGGTCCCAGCACTCGGTCGTTCGACGGAGCGGCCAAGAGTTCTTCACTGCGTTCGACGGTCAGTTCGTCGGGACAGAGATCGTCGGGCAGCGAAGCCCGCTGCTCGCCGTGTTGAAGGTAGGGGCCGTAGCGCCCGACCCGGGCCACAATCTCGACGCCGTCGGTGCCCATACCGATCGGAATGGAGTTGATCTCTCGAGCATCGATATCGCCTAAGTGCGTAGCCACTGCGGTCTTCAGCCCAAGTCGGCCCGTCTCACCGTTTGATCCATTCTCGCCGACCCCGGGTGCACTTTCGCCGAAGTAAAAGCGGCTGAGCCACGGCAATGCTTCCTCGCGGCCACTGGCGATCTCGTCGAGATCGTCTTCCATGCTGGCGGTAAATCCGTAGTCGACCAGCTCGGTGAAGTACCGCTCCAAGAGGCCGACCACGGCGAAGGCCGTGAAACTGGGCACCAAGGCCGTGGCCTTTTTCCAGACGTAGCCCCGATCCAAGATGGTGGCGATGACGCTGGCATAGGTGGAAGGTCGACCGACACCCAGCTCTTCCATGGCCTTGACCAATGAGGCCTCGGTGTAGCGCGCTGGGGGCTGCGTGGTGTGAGATCCGGGCTCGAAAGCAAGCGCCTCGATACCGTCACCTTCGGCCAGAGCAGGTAGGACCACCTCGCGGTCGGCCAGTTCGGCTTCGGGATCGTCTTCGCCTTCGACATAGGCCCGCAGGAACCCCGGGAAACTGATGACTCGACCGCTGGCTGAGAACTCCGCTTCGCTGCCGGCCAAGGTCGGGGCCGATGGGTTCACCGTGCCCACCAAACGAACTTGGGCGCTGGTCCCGGTGGCGTCCGCCATCTGCGAGGCGACGGTCCGCATCCAAATCATCTCGTAGAGACGCAGTTCGTCACCGTTCAATGAGCGAGCGAGCCGCCTCCGGCGTGCGGAAACTCTCACCAGCGGGGCGGATGGCTTCGTGAGCTTCCTGTGCATTCTTGACCTTGCGCTCGTAGCGCCGAGGGTCTTTGGGCACGTAGCTCTGACCGTAGAGCTCAGTGGCTTGGCTCCGGGCTGCGTTCAGCGCCTCGTCGGACAGCGTGGTCGAGTCGGTGCGCATGTAGGTGATCCAGCCCTGCTCGTAGAGGCGCTGCGCCACCTGCATGGCACGTTGAGAACTGAAGCGAAGCTTGCGACCGGCCTCTTGCTGCAGGGTGGAGGTCATGAAGGGAGGGGCCGGCGAACGGCGGAAGGGCTTCTCGGTGACCGATTTCACGCTGAAGGGCTGTCCTTCGAGCCCGGCGGTGAGGGCACGGGCCTCGTCCTCTTGGAGCACCCGGGCTTCCGTTGAGGCCAAGGGTTCTCCGGTCGACGTGAAGTCACGACCGGTGGCGAGCGAGGTGCCGTCGACGGCCACCAACGCCGCGGTGAAACTGGCTGGCGCCGTCACCGCTTGATTATCAGTGGGAGCAGCAAAGGTTGCTTCCACGCCCCACCAGGTGGCAGAGCGGAACTTCATGCGAGCACGCTCTCGTTCGACCACCATGCGGGTGGCCACACTCTGGACCCGACCAGCCGAAAGCCGGGGCATGACCTTGCGCCACAGCACGGGCGAGACCTCGTAGCCATAGAGACGGTCCAATATGCGGCGAGCCTCTTGGGCGTCCACCAACCGGCGATCAAGTTCTCGCCATTCCTCTACGGCCCGGGCAATGGCGGTGGGGGTGATCTCGTGGAAAACCATCCGCTTCACCGGCACTGTCGGCGACAGCACCTCAGAGAGATGCCAGGCGATTGACTCTCCTTCGCGGTCTTCGTCGGTGGCGAGATAGAGCTCGTCGGCGTCTTTCAAGAGTCGCTTCAGATTGGCCACGACCGACTTCTTGCCGGCCGAAACGACATAGAGCGGCTTGAAGCCGTTGTCCGTATCAACCCCAAGTCGGGCCCAGCTCTCACCTTTGTAGGCGGCCGGAACTTCGTCCGCCCCGCGCGGGGTAGGTCTCGGATGTGGCCGATCGATGACTCCACAATGAAGTCAGGTCCGAGCATGGCGCCGATGGTCTTGGCCTTGGCCGGGGACTCGACGATGACCAGGGCTTTACCCATGGTGGTGCCCTATCGATGCGTACACCCGTGGCGAGAGCGGCCCGGTGCTGTTCGTGACGTGCATGATGTCGAAAGGATCCCGGCCCGGCCCCTCCCCTGTCAAGAGACGGGTGCAACGACCGACATAGCGCCGAAGCGCCACGATGGCCGTCGGAGGCGGGACGGGGCCCGTCAGTCGGCCGCCGGTGTGGGCGTGGGCGTGGGCATGTCGTTGTCGATGGCCAGCTCGGCCGGCGACTCTGGCGCATCGCCCATTGCTTCGGTCTTGCGCTTGGAGAAGGCAATGGCCCCAAGAAGAACGACCAGTGCGATACCGGCAATCACGTAGCGAATGTTGCTGAAACGATGCGTGATCACGAGCGGCAAGATGAGCAGCGAAACCAGGTTCATCACCTTGATAAGAGGGTTGAGGGCAGGGCCTGCGGTGTCCTTGAAGGGGTCGCCCACGGTGTCGCCAATCACTGCAGCCTTGTGGGCCTCTGAGCCCTTGCCACCCTCGTTGCCATCTTCGATGTACTTCTTGGCGTTGTCCCACGCCCCACCGGAGTTGGACAGCGTGTTGGCCATGAGCTGTCCGGTCAAGATGGCGGCGGCCAAGAAAGCACCCAAGGCCAGGTAGCCAATACCGAATCCGACGATGACCGGAGACAAGATGGCCAGCAGAGCCGGAGTGGCGAGTTCGCGCTGTGAGGCGGCGGTGCAGATCGAGATGACTCGGCCGTACTCCGGCTTCTCGGTGTAGTCCATGATGCCCGGGTGCTCGCGGAACTGGCGGCGCACCTCTTGCACCACGGTGCCGGCGGAGCGGCCCACGGCCCGGATGGCCAATGCGGAGAAGATAAAGGCGATGGAACCGCCGATCAACAAACCAATGAATGTCTTCGGGTTGGACACGTTGATCTGGGTCAGCGGGTTGGTGAAGAGACCAATGGTCGGCAGGTGAAGCTGGACGCCAATGGTCTCGATGAACGAGGCGAACAAGGCGACGGCGGCAATAACGGCCGAGCCAATAGCCACACCCTTGGTGATGGCCTTGGTCGTGTTCCCAACGGCGTCCAGGCTGACCATGATGCGCTCAGCCTCGCCCGTGAACTCGCCTGACATCTCGGCCACGCCGGCCGCATTGTCAGAGACCGGACCGAAGCTGTCCTCTGACACGATCATGCCGGTGGTGGCCAAGAGCCCAATACCGATGAGGGCGACGAGGTAGAAGGAGTACTCGATGTTGCCGCCACCGAGACCGATGGCCACCGCAATGGCGATGGCAATAGCGATGATGGCCCAGACCGACGACTCAAGACCGATGGCAAAACCCGAGAGCACCGTGGTGGCAGGTCCCGTGCGAGCCGATTCCGCAATCTCTTTGACTGGTCCGCGCTCGGTCGAGGTGAACTGCTCGGTGATCTGACTGGCGACCAAGGAGAGGACGACACCGGTGACGACGGCCCAGAACACCTTGATGTCGTGGACGTAGTACTGGGCCACGAAGAAGGCACCGATGACGGTCAGAGCCGACGAGAGCCAATAACCCCGGTTAATAGGAGCCATGGCGTTGCGGTCCTTGTCCCGGGCCCTCACGGCGAAGATACCGATGATCGAGGCCAGGATGCCGATGGCGGGGACAATCAGGGGGTAAAGCACCGCCGGCGTCGGGTTGTGGTGAATGGAGCGGAAGGCCGAGTAGCCAAGAATAAGAGCGGCGATGATGGTGATCTCGTACGACTCGAAGAGGTCAGCCGCCATGCCGGCACAGTCACCCACGTTGTCACCCACGTTGTCCGCAATGGTGGCGGCGTTGCGGGGGTCATCTTCTGGGATACCGGCCTCAACCTTGCCGACCAAGTCAGCGCCAACGTCAGCTGCCTTGGTGAAGATACCGCCACCGACTCGCATGAAAAGAGCGAGCAATGAGGCGCCGAAGGCAAAGCCGATCAGAACCGCCGTGGCCGTGTTCTGGAAGATCAGGACGATGGTGGTGGCACCGACCAAGCCCAGACCGACGCACAACATGCCGGTGACCGCACCAGTGCGGAAGGCCACCTGCAGGGCACCGGCCATCTTGCCGCCACGAGCGGCGGCGGCCGCGGTGCGTACGTTTCCTCGCACGGCAATCGACATACCGATAAACCCGGTGAGACCAGAGAAGAGAGCGCCAAACAGAAAGCAGATGACGCGATAGATGCCGGCCTGGGTGAAGGTCAGAGCGAGCACTCGATGACCGTCTTCAACGACGGGCAGACCAGCCGGCCCTGTTTTCACGACCTGGGTGGCGGTGAAGAAGATCAGGACGGCAAGAGGAACAATGATGATGGCGATGGTGCGGAATTGGCGCTTCAAGAACGCCTCGGCGCCTTCTTGGATGGCTTTGGCGATCTCGATCATCTTGGGTGTGCCCTGATCGGCCTTCATCACGTTGCGCACCAGATAGAGCCCGACCGCAATGGCGATGACGCCGGTCAGCAAGACCAGGTACAGCCAGAGCTTGTCGCCGCTGGTGAGTTTGAAGGCCTGGTATCCCCCTTCGGAAGCAAGGGCATGGGTCATTCGGGGTATTCCCTTTCTATTACTGCACGAGTTCTCATATGGGCACGAGCCACGGCGGACCAAAACCACCACAGTGGGATGACGATCCCCCCACCAAATCGGTCACCCGCGGCGGCGAAAGAGCCACGGCGGACCGGGGGGACGATAGCGACCGGCGGGGCTGAGGGCAAGGAAGCTCGTCAGCGACGCCGCCGCCGGCACCGAATTGACCCGGATGAGACCCCCAGTGAGGGCTCAGTGGCCATCGTCGGTGGGATCACGCTCGGCCCCCGCAATGAGCTCGTAGTCCGGGTTGAGAATGGCTGTTCGGCGCCCCCAGGCCCCGGCCATGCCTTCGGCCACGAGTCGAGCTCCCGGTTCGAGTCCCGGGATGCGGGGTCGACCCTGGAAGACCAGAAGAATCCCCCCCGTGCCGTCGGAAAGCACACACTCCAAGTTGGAGGTGCCCCCTCGGGGCTGCACCCGAACTGATTTCACTCGACCGGCCACCTTGACCCGATGGCGCAGTTCGACCTGGGCGATTGGTTGCGTACCGACGGAACGGCGAGTGAGGGCCTGATCGACCTCAGAGAGGGGGGGCTTTTTGTGATGCTCACGCCGATCGGCTCGTGAGGGCTTGGCCGATGCACCCTCGGGCCCGTCGGGGTGCGAGGGGTCCTCGGGCCCGACGCCGGTCCGGCCTTCGGGATCGACCCCCGTGGGCTTGGACCCCGAACGCCACCTTCGCTTCTGTCCGGGCCCAAACTCCTTGTCGGTCGACGCGGTGTTGCTGGCGTTGAAGATTGAGGTCTCGGGGGAACCAATGACGTGGTCGGCCACCAACTCTTGGTAGGCCCGACCCTGGTCGACCCAACGACCGGTCAGGTTGAACGGGATGATGGTGGCGCTGACGTGCGCCACGTGACCCAAGACGTCGGCCAGCTTGTCGGCCGTGCGATCGTGAAGGAATCGACGCCAGCCTGAGGCGTAGCCCCGGCGAGGCAGAAGAACGGTGCATTCGGTATCCCCCGCCGCCACGGCATCGGCCACCAGTTCGACCGCGGCGCGAGCGAGCCGTCGATCAGGACATTCAATGATGTCGAGGGGGAGGCGGGCCAAACCCAGACGACTCCACTCGCGCTCTAGTTCTCTCGCTTCTTTCGAGTCGATGTCGAAGTGCACAGCCCGGAGGTCATCGGGTGTCAACGTCCTGGCGTACTGAATGGCCCGCGCCACCGCCATGTCGAGCCGATCGACCAACACCACCACCACGTGATGGCGAAGAATGGGCGCTTCACAGGCCCGGGCCGCACCGACCTCAAGCTCTTGGGCTTCTTCGACATATTGACCATGCAAGCGAATGAGCGAGAAGTACAGCAACGGACCGACGACGACCACGATCCACGCCCCCTCGCGGAATTTGGCGAAGACGAAGATGGCCACAACGACGCCGGTGAGGAAGGCCGAGAATCCGTTGACGGCCACGCCGCGCTTCCAGTGCTTGTCGCGGTGCGTCAGATGGTGCTTGACCATGCCCGATCCGGCCATACAAAAACCGGTGAAGACGCCTACGGCGTAGAGGGCGACCAAACCGTTCACCTGTGCTTTGAACACGAGCACCAACGTGATAGCCACAATCCCGAGCACGATGATGCCGTTGGAGAAGGCCAGCCGGTGGCCCCGCTTGGTCAACTGTCGCGGTAGAAACCGGTCACCGGCTACGAAGCTGGCCAGGAACGGGAAGCCGTTGAAGCTGGTGTTGCCACCGGTGTACAAAATGGCCACGGTGCCAAACTGCACCAGCAGAAAGAGGATGTTGCCGATCGGACTGTGGCCCACCACAGCTCGGACCTCTTGGGAGACCACCGTTGGTGATCCGGCCTGGTAGGGCACGGCGTGGGTCCAACGGGCCAGCATGGTCACGCCCAAGACCAAGAAGGCCAGCACGGAACTCATGATCACGAGGGTGATGCGGGCGTTCCTTGACTCGGGCTTCTTGAAACTGCTCACGCCATTGGAGATTGCTTCCAAACCGGTCAACGATGAGCCGCCGTTGGCGAAAGAGCGCAACAAAGAAATGAAAGCCAGCCCCATCAGCCAACCTGAACCAGGGGTACCGATCTTGCCGTCAAAGAGCTCATTGGTCGGCGGCAATGGCAGCACCGGGAGAGTTCCCAGCGCTTCTTTGATGAGACCGGCGATGATGATCGAACCGAGCGAGAAAATGAAGAAGAAGGTGGGAAAGGCGAAGAACTTTGCCCCTTCTTTGATGCCACGCAGATTGCCGTAGATCAAAAAGAGCACCACGCCCACGGTGATCGGAACGGTGAGGTGAATGAGACTGGGGATTGCACTGGTTAAGGCGGCCGTTCCAGCCGAGGTCTGCACCGCGACGGTGACGGTGTAATCGATGAGGAGGGCGACGGCGGCAACCTGGGCCACCTTGGGCCCGAAGTTGTCGCGGGCCACCACGTATGACCCGCCGGCCTTGGTGTAGAGCGCGATGACTTCTAGGTACGACAGCGTGACGAAAAACAAGACGCCCAAAATCGCCATAGTGATTGGCACGACCAAGGTGAAGGCCGCTAGTCCGACATAGGGCACCAACTGGGTCAGCATCTGTTCGGTGCCGTAAGCCGACGACGAGATGCAGTCGGGCGACAGCACACCCAGCGCCGACGTACGACTAAGTCGCTCCGTGCTCAACTGCTCGGTCACAAGCGGCGGTCCGAGCAGCTTGTTCTTCATCCGGTATTTGAAGTTTTCCGGAATGTCGGGTGCCCCGACCGATGACACCACCGCTCGATTGACCGAGCGAGGAGCCAAGTTGGCCCGCTTCGGTCCCTTGGCCGGGTGATCAGGCGAGGGCGTTCCTGGTGCTGGCGCGCCCTCCGAGGCCGAGAGATCGCCGGGTGCCGAGGGCCGGACGCCGTCGTCAGACCCCGTGTCTGGACCCTGGGTCGTGCTACTCACGGGCCTTACAGTAAGCCTGCGGAGCCACTCCTGGGAAAACGCTGAGGCCTGCCCCAAAGAAAGGTCGGCGCCAGCCCACCTTTACAGCGGACGTGGTGGCGTGTTGCACTATCGGCGTGCACGTGATCGTGGTGGGATGTGGCCGGGTCGGCTCGGGTCTGGCCGTAGCGCTGGTCAAAGAGGGCCATTCCGTTGCCATCATGGACAAGTCGCCCAAATCTTTCCGTCGCCTCAAACAGTGGGATGGCGAGACGATCGTGGGTTCTGGCTTCGATCGCGACGACCTTGAGAAGGCGGGCGCCATTGGGGCCGATGCGCTGGCGGCCGTCACGAGCGGTGATAACACCAACATTTTGACGGTGCGGATTGCCCGCGAGACCTATCACATCCCAAACGTGGTGGCTCGTATCTACGACCCCCGACGAGCCGAGATCTACCAGCGGCTCGGCATACCAACAGTCGCCACCGTGACATGGACCATCGACCAAGTGTTGGCACGATTACTCCCAGAAGGTTCCGGTCCCGAATGGACTGACGCCACCGGGCGACTTTCCCTTGTTGAGCGCTCATTGCCCGAAGCCTGGGCCGGACGGGCGCTGTCAGATTTGGAAGACCCCGGCACGATAAGGGTCGTGGCGGTAACCCGGGCCGGTGCGCCTCGACTCGACGTAGCCGACCTGGTCGGACAAGAGGGCGACATCCTTCACCTGGCCGTGTCCAAGGACGCGACGGACGAGCTGTCGAGCCGCTTGGGGCACGCCAAGACGAGCCAGGAGCGATGAGACGATGAGGGTGGCAATTGCTGGGGCCGGAAGCGTGGGGACGGCCATCGCTCGAGACCTCCACAACAACGGGCACGACGTGTTGCTCTTTGAGCAAGATCCCGAATTAGTCGAACGACTGCGCCCCTCACTCGACATCACGTGGGTGGCCTCCGATGCCTGCGAGGTCTCAGCCTTAGACGCGGCCGGACTCGCCACCGTCGACGTCGTGGTAGCCGCCACGGGCGATGACGAAGACAACCTGGTTATCTCGCTTTTGGCCAAGCAAGAGTTCGCCGTGCCTCGCGTTGTCGCTCGAGTCAACCACCCAAAGAATCAGTGGCTCTTCAACGAGAGCTGGGGCGTTGACGTTTCCGTCTCCACGCCGCAGCTCCTTACGGCCTTGGTGGAAGAAGCAGTTTCGGTCGGATCGTTGGTGCGTCTCTTGCAGTTCCAAGGGGGCTCAGCGCATCTCGTTGAAGTGACACTGGCTGACGATTCACCGTCGGCTGGCGTGGCCATCGCCGACATGGACATCCCACGCGACGCCGTCGTTGTCGCCGTCGTGCGCGAAGACCGACTCGTTGTCCCGCGGGGCGACACCGTCTTGCAGATAGGCGATGAGGTACTCGCCCTCGTGACGTCCGAGGCTGAAGACGCCGTGCACAAACTCCTTATTGGCGAGTAGGCCGTCACGCGCTTCTCGAGCGCGCCAACCGACACAACGAGCCGAACCAAGGCGGCCGGGGATGTCACCGACCTGTCGCCTAGCTGACACGCGCCACGGGCCGCGCTCGGTGTCAGCGCATGAAGGCTCGTAGCATGTTGGGTATGAAGGCCGCCTTCTTCGATCTCGACAAAACGGTCATCGATCGCGCCTCCATCGCTGCGTTCGGACGACCATTTCGACGGGGCGGTCTAATCAATCGGCGAGTCGTGCTTCGCGCCGTCGTCTCGCAACTGATCTATCTGCAGTTCGGAGCCAGCGAGGAGCGGATGGCCCACGTGCGCCAGGCCATGTTGGCGCTGACCAAAGGATGGGATCGAGACCAAGTACGTCAGATCGTGCGAGAGACGTTGCTCGAAACCATTGAACCCATCATCTATGCCGAAGCGTGGGACTTGATTGAGCAACACCGAGAAGCGGGCGATCGCGTCTACCTGGTCTCGGCCTCGCCCGAAGAAATCGTCATGCCGCTGACTGAGATGCTCGGGGTCGACGGGGCCATCTGTTCGCGAGGAGCGGTCGACGAGCAAGGGCTCTACACGGGCGAGATGGACTTCTACGCCTACGGCCCGGCCAAGGCCGAGGGCATCATCGATTTGGCGCAGCGCACCGGCATTGACCTTTCGGCTTCGAGCGCCTACTCGGACTCAGCGACCGATGTGCCCATGTTGGAAGTGGTGGGTCATCCGGTCGTGGTCAATCCTGATCGAGCCCTAGCCAAGATCGCCAGAGAACGCGACTGGGAGGTGCGCCATTTCACCAAGCCCGTCCGACTGCGTGATCGTGTGGGACGCACGACACCAGTCGTGACCACAGGGCTGGCGGTCATGGGTGCAGCCGTCTTGCTCTGGCGCCACGGCCACCGTCACTCCCAAGCGGCCTGAGCCGTCCTCCTGGCGCGGAACGACCCGGCCTTACGCCGGGTCGCCTCCAAAACTCTCTTGCTACCGCTCCGTGGTGCGGTTGGGTTTAGGCGGCGCGAAGTCGCTTCGCTGCAACAACACCAATGAGAACGAGGACGGTCAGGATGAGGATCTTCTTCATGCCGACAATGCTACCGGTCCCGCCCGCTCAAAGCCACGGGGAGTTCGACCAATCGGTCGATTAGACCGTGAGCAGGTCGCGAGCGCCTGTGTCGGACGAGGGGTGACGCAACTTCGACATGGCTCGGGCTTCAATCTGACGAATGCGCTCCCGGGTCAGATTGAAGTGCTCACCCACCTCTTCCAAGGTGCGGGGCTCGCCCCGGTCAAGTCCGAAGCGAAGTCGGAGGATCTCACGCTCGCGCTCGTCGAGCGGTGAAAGCAAGCGTCCAATCTCATCGGGCAGCAGCGACACGGCGGCCACCTCAAAGGGTGACTCGGCCGAACGGTCTTCCACCACGTCGCCCAGCTCAGCATCGCCGTCTTCACGAAGGGGCTCAGAAAGCGAAAGGGGCTCGGCTCGGAAACGCAGAGCTTCAACCAGTTTGTCTTCGGGCATCTCGACTTCGATACCCAACTCAGCCAAGGTGGCGGGTCGCCCGAGCTTCAACTCCAAGCGTGCTTGCGCCTTTTGTACCCGGGCCAACGTGTCACCGGCGTGTACGGGGAGTCGGATGGTGCGACCAGTATTGGCAATACCTCGAGTAATGGCCTGGCGAATCCACCACGTGGCATAGGTCGAGAACTTAAAGCCCTTGCGCCAGTCGAACTTCTCAACGGCGTGCATCAGTCCGAGGTTGCCCTCTTGGATGAGGTCGAGCAGCGGCAGACCAGAGGCCTGGTACTTCTTTGCGATGGACACCACCAAGCGGAGGTTCGACTGCACGAAGGTCTGCTGGGCCTGCTCGCCATCCATGATGGAACGACGGAACTCGCGCTTTTTGGCTGCAGTCAGACCCTTCGGGGCCTTGGCCAACTCTTCTTCTGAGGCTCGACCACTCTCGATGGCCTGCGCCAGTCGGACTTCGTCGTCCTTGGTAAGCAGTGGGTACTGCCCGATGTCGGTGAGATAGAGACGGACGAGGTCTTCGTCGTCGCGCTCGATACGTTCCTTGGCCAAGGTCTTTCGAACCCTTCCGTAATAGAGTGGGGGGCGGAGCAAGGGCTGTTCCCTTAACGAGCTCCCAGATGATGACCCCCAACAGGATGAAGAACTCGTTTCAACGTGCAGGCGGTGTGAGTACATTCTACAGGGCGCGTCAAGTGTTCCGGCCCTCGCCCTCTGATTTCGGCGAATTCCACCTTCCAATAGGGCGAATTAGTCCGATTCTTTGGGGCTAAACGCTTGCTTGGGCCAACCCCACCCGAGGCCCGGAGCGTTCTCAACAATCAAACCTTCGAGCTCAGCCACCAGCTCGGCTGCGCCACCAACCTGTTTCTCGTCGTGAATGACCGACTGCAACAAGCTCTCGCCTTCGCGCCACTCCGACATCTCGTCTCGAATCACAAGATCAAGCGCACGCATGGTGGGTCCATCGGTGGCCACGCGGGTTGCGCTGCGGTGAGATTCCAAGTGCGCCAGCGTTCTCGGCAGGACGACTCGAAAGAGGCCGGTCAGTAGCTGCAACGGCTCGTCGATCTCTTCCAATCTGGCCCAAACTCCCGAGGCTGCTGGCGGCGCCACCGTAAGGGCCAACGGATCAATGTGGGCCAGGACGGGGAGACGAGCGGCAAAGAGCTCAGCGTGCCAGCCGTGCTGAAGACTCTTTTCAAAGAGGTGCACTTGGACTTCGGGCCATGGAACCAAGGGCGACCAGCGTCCGGTCAGCTCGAAGAGGTGGTGTTCGATCCAACGGTGTCCACCGATCAAGGTGGCGGCTTGGTCGAGCGACAGTGCGTTGGGCGCGTCAGTGACGTGTTCTTCGCTCACGCTTTTCCTCCCGTATCGTTCGACCGATAGAGGTTCGTGATGGGCATGCGTCGGTCTTTACCGAACGCTTTGGTCGTAATGCGCACGCCCGGGGGCATCTGGCGACGTTTGTACTCAGAGTTGTCGACCAAGCGGACGACCCGCTCCACCACCTCGGGATCGTGGCCCAAGGCGATGAGCTCGGCCGCCGTTCGATCTTGCTCGACGTAGGCCGCCAGTACCGGATCAAGTTCGTCGTAGGGCGGGAGGGACTCGTCGTCGCGTTGGTCAGGCCGAAGCTCGGCCGAGGGTGGTTTTTCCAACACGCTGATGGGAATCGGACCGACCTGGCCCATGACTTCGTCACGGTGGTTGCGGTAGCGACAGACCTCGTAGACCAAGGTCTTCGGGACGTCTTTTATGACGGCAAATCCACCGGCCGAGTCGCCGTAGAGGGTGGAGTACCCCGTCGCCATCTCGCTCTTGTTGCCCGTCGTGAGCACGATCCAACCCTTGGCGTTGGACAGTCCCATCAAAAGCACACCGCGGATACGTGACTGCAGGTTCTCATCGGTGAGGCCCACGGGTTCTCCGCCAAGCACTGAGGCCAGAAGCTGACCCAAGGCTTGATGGGGCGCTTCAATCGGTGCCACGCAAAGTTCGATACCCAAGCGAAGGGCCAACTGATCGGCGTCCGTACGAGAACCGTCGCTTGAGTACCGTGACGGCATCGACACCCCGTGGACGCGGTCCGGCCCCAGGGCGTCAACCGCGATAGCCGCGACCAGCGAGGAGTCAATGCCCCCGGAGAGCCCGATTACGGCATCGCTGAAGCCGTTCTTGTTCATGTAGTCGCGCGTCCCTAAGACCAAGGCCTCATAGACCTCGGCCAAGGCCGAAAGTGGTGCCGGTGGCGCATCGGCGGCACGGGGCTCGCGCTCGGTCGTACGGGCCCCGGTGACCTCCACGACCTCGAGTGCGTCTTTGCCTGCGGGGTCTTGGTCGTCTCGAGTGGCAATCGGAATGTCAATCACGACCAGATCGGTCTCGAACTGGCGACCAGCTGCCAGCAACGCACCGTCTGTCCCGACCACCAAACTGGCCCCGTCAAAGACCAACTCGTCTTGGCCACCAACCTGGTTCACGTAGGCAATGGCGCAGCCGGCCTCGCTGACACGGTCACGCAGCATGTCGAGTCGTTCTTCTCTTCGGCCTCGGCTGTAGGGCGACGCGTTGAGGTTCACCACGACCTCGGCACCCCCGCGTCCGAGATCGGTCACCGGACCGTCAGAGAACCAGACGTCCTCACAGATCGAGACACCGACCCGCACGCCCGCTATCGAGAACAGTTGGAGCGGTTCATGGCCTGGAATGAACCAGCGTTGCTCGTCAAAAACCCCGTAGTTGGGCAACAACCGTTTGACATAGGTCCCAACCACACGTCCTTGCCCACAGACCGCGGCCGCATTCGCCAGCCCGATCACGCGACCGTCGGCCTTGACCTCGCCGACGTAGCCCACCACACAGACGCAGTCGCCGGTGGCGGCCGCAACCTTTTCGAGGGCCACCAAATTGTCGGCGATGAAACCAGGTTTGAGGAGAAGATCTTCGGGCGGGTAGCCCGTGATGGCCAGCTCCGGCATAACGCAGATGTCGGCGCCGGCCTCCTCGGCTTGTGCCAGTGCGGACACGATCCGCTCGACGTTGCCCGAAAGGTCACCAACGACGGTATCGAGCTGCGCGCCGGCAAGTCGCAAAGTGGGCACCGGACCAGCCTATCGGCGACCGGGGACGTCTCTCTTGGCCGCTTAGCCAGACGACTTCGAAGGCTCGGTGACGCTGAGGAGCTCGTAGATGGGGTTGATCATGGCCAGCTTGCCGTGATGGGTTCCCGCTCTCCCCTCCGCCATCATTTTGGTACCCGTGCGCACACCGGCTACTTCGCTGCGCCCAAGAAAGACAATGGTGAGCACCTGGCCGCTGCGGTCGACCAAGGTGCATTCAAGGTTGGAGATGCCGGCTCGGGGTTGGATGCGAACAGTCTTGATGCGACCGGCCACACGGGCGTTCTGTCGGAGTTCCAAATCGGCAATGAGCGTCGTGCCGGCAACCTGGGGCATGGCGGCGGTGCTCTTGGCCGGCTTGGTCCGGCCCTTATGCGACACCGTCTCCTCCGTGTTGCCCAAAACCTGGTCGATGGTGATATCTCGCCGCTGGTCGATCTCAGGGCTCATATGGAAGGGCACGATGGTGGCGTTCACATGACTGAGCTGACTCACGATCTCGACGATCCGGTCGGCCGTCTGGTCGTGCAGCAAACGGCTCCAGGTGCGGCGAAACGATCGCCTCGGCAACAAGACCGTGACCTCGGTCTGTCCGTCAGCCAGATCGGCCACCAGCTCCAAGATGGCGCGCCCAAGTCGGCGATCGGGACAGTCCACAACGTCTAAGGGCAGACGAGCGAGTCCAACATTGAGCCAACGCTCGATCAGAACCTCTGATCGAGCTTCGTCCAGGTTCACGTGCACAGCCCGCAGGTCGTCGGGCACCAACGTGCGGGCGTACTGAATGGCCCGGGCCGTGGCCAGGTCGATACGGTCCACCAAGATCACCACGGTGTGGCGACGCAGCACCTTGGCTTCGCAGGCTCGGACCGCAGCCCCTTCTTCCAAAACGGCATCTTCTTGTCGGTACTGACGATTGGTGCGCACCAAGCCGTAGACGATGAGTGGCATGACGATGACGACCACCCAGGCCCCTTGGGTGAACTCGGTGACGGCAAAAATGATGACGACCAAGAGGCAGACGGCCGCGGCAAACGAGTTCACCGCCACGCTCCGCCGCCAGTGCGCGCCCCGGTGCGTCAGGTGATGGCGCACCATGCCCGCCCCGGCCATGGTGAAACCGGTAAAGACCCCGATGGCATACATGGGGATGAGTGCGGAGACCTGGGCCCCGGTGGCAATGAGGAGGATGAGCGAGACGCCGGTCAGCAAGATGATGCCGTTCGAGAACACGAGCCTGTGGCCCCGTACCGTCAGCTTCCTCGGCATGAATGAGTCTTCGGCCACGAAGCTGACCAAGAACGGAAACCCGGTGAAACTTGTGTTGGCGGCCAAGACCAAAATGAGGGCGGTGGCAGCCTGCAGAGAGTAAAAGAGAATGGCCCCGGTGGTACCCGAGCCGTAGACCAACCGGCCGATCTCAGAGACCACGGTGGGGGTGCCGTTGGTATAGGGAATGGCGTGGGAGAGGGCAGCTAGGACGGAGAGCCCGAAGAACATCGTGCCCAAGATGGTGGACATGAGGACGAGGGTCTCTCGAGCGTTCTTCGGTTGAGGATCGCGGAAGATAGAGACACCGTTTGAGATGGCTTCGGTCCCGGTCATAGCCGAGCCCCCGTTGGCGAAAGCGCGCAGGATATAAAACGCTGCCACCCCCATGACTAATCCACCCGAGGAGTGACCGAGTGGTTCCATGCCGGGCTGGGTCGGCACATGTCCGAGGGTGCCGATGGCTGCTTTGTAAAGGCCCCAGCCAATGAGCAACGCCATGTTCAAGATGAAGAAGTAGGTCGGCAGCGCGAAGACTTTGCCGGCTTCACGCAGCCCTCGAAGGTTGCCGTACGCGATGAGCAGGACAAAGAGAATCGACATCTCGAGGTGCAGCGGTCGTAGGGCCGGGAAGGCAGAGGTCACGGCATCGGAACCGGCCGCCACCGAAACCGCCACGGTGATGGTGTAACTAATCAGGAGGGCGGCTCCCGCAATCTGCGCGATGTTCGGTCCGAAGTTGTCTCGGCTCACCACATACGAGCCGCCGGCCTTCGGATAGGCCGCCACCACCTCGCGGTAACAGAGCGTGACCACGGCCAAGACGACCAGGATCATGCCGGTAATCGGGGTGACTAACGAGAAGGCCACTAAGCCCGCCACCGGGATCAGAATTCTCAAGATCTCCTCGGTGGCGTAGGCCGACGAGGACATGACGTCAGACGAGAGGACAGCCAGTGCCGTGGGTTTCCCGAGACGCTGTCCCGTCAGATCCTCGCTGACCAACGGTGGACCGAGAAGGAAACGTTTGAGTCGGTAGCTCTGGGTCTCGGGCAGGCTGGAACCGAGCGACACGTCACTTCGCTGCGGGGCCAGAGTGAGTTGAGACTCCGGTTCGTTCAAAGAAATGGGGTTGTCGAGGTCGACAGCCAGGCCTTCAGTGTCGACCAGACCAGCGCCGCTTAAACCTTCGGCAATGACCGGGTCGGGCGCCTGACCCTGCTCCTCCACCCGCCCGGTTCTACCGCGTCACCGGAGTGATTGCGACCTCCACAACGTTAAAATTGGTCGCAGATCCTGGGCCTCAGCTGAGTGCGTGGCGGAGGGTCGGTGACGGTCTGAAAGACTTGGGCCGTGCAAAGCCAGCGTGATTACGTCCTGCGGACTGTCGAAGAGCGAGGAATTCGCTTCGTTCAACTGTGGTTCACCGACGTCCTCGGTACCCCGAAGGGCTTCAGCATCACCCCTGCTGAGCTGGAGAATGCCCTCGATGAGGGGATGACGTTCGATGGCTCGGCCATCGACGGTTTCAGCCGGGTCCAAGAGGCCGACGTGCTGGCCCGACCCGACCCCAATACATTCCAGGTCCTGCCTTGGCTGGGTGATGACGCCACGGTGGCTCGGGTCTTTTGCGATATCGCCAACCTCGATGGCACGCCGTTTGGGGGGTGCCCCCGCCACACGCTGCGGCGGACCTTAGAAAAGGCCCGGTCAGTTGGGTACACGTTCTTCGTCGCACCTGAGGTCGAGTACTTCTACTTCGCCGATGCCGACCCCGGTCACCCGCCCCGCGGCCTCGACTCGGGCTCGTACTTCGACCTCACAGTGGCTGACTTGGCCAGCAATCTGCGCCGGCGCTCGGTCTTGATGTTGGAAGAGATTGGCATTCCGGTTGAGCACACCCAGCACGAGGACGCCCACAGTCAGCACGAGATCGATCTGCGCTACACCGACGGCCTCACCATGGCCGACACGGTGATGACGACCCGCATGGTCATCAAAGAGCTGGCCCGTGAAGAGGGCGTCCACGCCAGCTTTATGCCGAAACCTCTGACCGGCGTTCAGGGTTCGGGCATGCACACCCACCTCTCTCTTTGGCAGGGTGAGAACAACGCCTTCGTCGACCCCGAAGATCCCTATGGTCTGTCACTGGTGGCCCGGCAGTTCATTGCCGGGCTCCTTCGCCATGCCCGAGAGATCACAGCCGTCACCAACCAGTGGGTCAACTCCTACAAACGGCTCATCGCTGGCTACGAAGCCCCCGTCAATGTGAGCTGGGCCAGAAATAACCGCTCCGCGCTCATTCGGGTACCGGTGGTCAAGCGCGGCAAACCCGAATCGACCCGCTTGGAGTACCGCGCCCCCGACAGCGCGTGCAATCCGTATCTCACCTTCGCCGTGCTGTTGGCCGCTGGGCTTCGGGGCATCCAGAACGAGTACGAGTTGCCACCCGAAGCGGACGCCAACCTCTTCTCAATGAGCCCGACTGATCTCGCCGCCAAGGGAATGGCCTCACTGCCGACCAGCCTTAATGACGCCATCAACGAGATGGAAAACTCAGAGCTGTTAGCTGAGACGTTGGGGGACCACGTCTTCGAGTGGTTCCTTCGCAACAAGCGGGCGGAGTGGGGCGAATACCAGGCTGAAGTCACCCAGTACGAACTCGATCGCTACCTGCCGCTGTTGTGATGGCCCAAGGTATGTTCCCCTCCGACGGAGGCGGCTGAAGCGACGATGCCCAACGGCTCTCAGCCCCTGCTCTGTTTTCCCTCGGCCTTCCCGCCTGAGTTGGCCCGCGCCTTGGATGGTGTGGGTTACACCTACCGCTGTGCCTCGGGCATCGATCAGGTCGAAGGGGCCGAAAACGGTGACGGGCCCGACGACGGCTGGCTCGGCGCGGTCGTGGTCGGCACCACAGACATCGCGGCGGCCGTGGCCTTCTGCCGCCACTTCCGCCTCCGCGAGGTGCCGCTGGCGCCGCTCCTTTTGATCATTGGTCCTGAGCAGTTCAACGAACTCACGTTGCGTGACGAGCTCTATGACGACTTCTGTCTCTTCCCGGCCACCGCCGAAGAGTTCACGGCGCGGCTGGCCCATCTGTTGTGGCGCCACGGCGGCGGGCTCACCCCCGAGCTGATCGAATACGGTCCGCTGGTCTTGAACCTAGAGACCTACCAAGCTGCCATTGCGGGCCGGGTCCTTGACCTCACCTACATGGAGTACGAACTCCTGCGCTTTTTAGCCAGCCACCCGGCCAAAGTCTTTACCCGCGACACTCTGCTCAGTCGGGTCTGGGGTTATGAGTACTACGGCGGGGCCCGAACGGTTGATGTCCACGTGCGGCGACTGCGAGCAAAGCTGGGCGAAGAACACGCCCATCTCATCCAAACCGTTCGTTCCGTGGGCTACCGCTTCGGCCAAACCGGCTGGATTCCTCAAGCTCGTTGAGCGCATCAGTCGACGTCTGGTTCGGCCGTTGGCGAGTAGGCCCAGGCCTCGACCTCGGCCAAGGCACCAAGCGGCAGCGCGGCCACCGCCACGGCTGATCGAGTTGGGCGTTGGTCCGAAAAGTACGCAACCCACTCCTCGTTGGCCACCGCGAAATCGTTCATGTCCACCAAAAACAGTGTGGTCTTGACCACGTCGTTTGGGCCCAGACCTTCGGTTGCGAGCAGGGCGTCCATGTTGGCGAGGGCCTGGCGCAGCTGTGCCGCCGTCCCGCCGTCGACCAGCGCGGGCGTGCCATCCGGTCCTGGTGCCAGTCCAAGCTGGCCTGAGGTGACAATCCAATCGCCCGCTCGTCGAAGCGGTGCATAGGGTCCGACCGGACGGCTCTGGCTCATGACGCTTGCTCCTTGGTGCTGGTGCTCGTGCTCTGGGCTTGGCGCATTCTGCTCTCCCGGCCCCGACCCCTGCGAGTGGGCCAGGTTGGTGCCAGGCCGTCAGCGATCCAGGCCGCGGCCGCGGTGGCCGCGAAGACGGCGTCGGATCCGTTGGTCGGACTGTGGTCGTCGGCGTGAAGGTTGATCACGATGGGCGGGGTGTCGCGGGCGGCCAAGATGCCGAACGATCGGATGGTGAGATCTTGCACCTCACCGTCGTCGGCCACGGCAATGCCCTCACTCCAGACCCAACCAAGCGCCTGGTGCACAGCACCGAGGCAAAAGGTGCGCAGCGTCACGACGTCGAGGATCTCGCCGGCCCACACGTGCACCGTGACCGTGCCCCCAGGGGCGCCATCAACGGTGACGTGGGCCCGACCGCCGCTGGGGGCTGTGATCTCCGCTTGTCCTCGGCCCGACGACATCAACGGTGGCACCGCACCTTTCGCACGCGCCTCTAGGGCCGCGGCCAAGACGGCTCCTTCTACCCAACCCGCACCCCGAAGATCGCCCGAGGTTGGAGGGCCCACGACCGCGACAGGTTCGACCTGGACGTCGGGGAGTCGACGGCTCAAGCCGTCGTGCACCAACGACTGATCCGACGAACCGCTCGTACCCACTCTGACCACGCCCGAGCCATCCATGCGCAGGGCGGCAGCTATCGGAGGTCGCTTGGGGCCCCGACGCACCACGTCTTCTCGAGTCCATGCCACGCGCACGGGCTGACCGATGTCCTCGGCCAGTCGACTGGCCTCGGCCGAGACCGAAGAGTGTTTTTTACCGCCGAAGGCCCCACCGTTGGCCAACGGTGATGCCGCGGGCATGCCCGGGCGGGCCCAACTGGCATCAGGCTCTAAGTAGGACGGTTCCACCCAGGTGGTCTGAAGTGTCAGGTCCCATTGGCCCTCAGGCAGGGCCACCGGGTGACCCAGTCCAACAGTGGACCGACGCCCTTGCACCTTGCCCGCACTCTGTGTGGCCTCGGCGTAGGTCGGCGACACGTGGTAGGTGCCGTCTGCACCCAACACGGCCACGAAAGACTCGACCGGGGCGGTGTCGCAGGCGAATCCAGCATCGCCCATGACCACCTCGAGACCAGAACTCTGAAAAACCGGGCCTTCGATCTGAGCCCGCCAGGCCGACAGTAAAGGATCTCGGCCATGGGGCGGCAGCGTCACTGGTGTGCCACCGTGGCCATCGGCCTTGTCGTCAGTCCCGCCGACACGGGGCTCGACATTGAGCGCGTCGAGCGCTGCTTCGACCACACTCTGCCATCCTGTGCAGCGACAGAGGTGGGCCAAGAGCGCTGACCGCACAGCCGCTTCATCGACGACGGCACCTCGGGACTCAAGTGCGGCCAGGCGCATCACGATCCCTGGGGTACAGAACCCGCACTGACTCGCTCCAGCTCGAACGAAGGCGTCGGCCCATCGGGCCCGACGTTGCGGGTCGAGGCCCTCGGTGGTGGTGATGGCTCGACCGGCTATTCGGCGAGCCGGCGTCACACACGAGACGCGGGGTGCGCCGTCTACCAAAACGGTGCAGCACCCACACTGGCCTTGTGGGCTACATCCGTCTTTGGGCGAACGACAGCCCAACTGCTCACGAAGAACGTCAAGGAGCGATGCGCCGTCGTCATCGACGGCGACCTCGCTCCCGTTGAGGGAGAAGGCGATACGCGCCGCCCCGCTCGCGCTGGGGGGCAAGGAAGGATCTAGCTAAACGACGAGCCGCAGCCGCAGGTGCGTGTGGCGTTGGGGTTTGTGATGTGGAAACCCGCGCCCTGTAGTCCGTCGCTGTAGTCGAGCGTGGCGCCCGTCAACAGTTCGGCGCTGGCCGGATCAACTACGACTTTGACCTCGTCGTACATGCGAACGACATCGTCATCAGCCACTTCAGAGTCGAAGAACATCTCGTAGCTGTAGCCCGAACATCCGCCGGGCTTGACGGCGACACGGAGGGCCAGTGCCTCGCCCTCTTGGGCCAGCAGCTCTGCCACCTTGGTGGTGGCGACGTCGGTAAGTGCGATCGGGTCAGGCTTTTTGCCAATGCTGACCGAAGTTGTCATCGTCGTCACGGTTGCCTCCTTGTACTCGCGCCCTAGCGCCAGTTCGGCCCGACAGGGCCACGACCATCATGTTATCGGGGCTGGAAGGGCGCAGTCACACCGGAGCAACTCGGACGAAAAAGTGGCTCTCCCAGGTAGAATAGCCCTGTGAATACGCAAGCCCCCGCTGTTGCACCCTCGGTGGACGACGTCCGCGAGGCGCTTCGGGCTGTCATCGACCCCGAACTCGGCTCCGACATCGTTGACCTTGGCATGGTGGGCGCCATCACGGTCGATAACGGTGCGGTCACCGTCAAGGTCGCCCTCACCATTGCAGGCTGTCCCCTGCGCACCCAGATAGAACGAGATGTGGTGGGCCGCATTGAATCCCTGCCCGGCGTCACGTCGGCCTCCGTGTCGATCGGCACGCTTGACGCCGCGGGGCGCCAAGCCGTGATGGCTCGGGCCCGGCTCAAGGCCAGCCAGGAGGCCCCTGAGACGTCCGTACCCGACACCACCAGGATCTTGGCCATCGCGTCTGGCAAAGGTGGCGTCGGTAAATCCTCCGTCACCGTCAACCTGGCCGTGGCCTTGGCCCGGCGAGGCCTCAACGTCGGGGTCCTGGATGCCGACATCTGGGGCTTTTCCATCCCCCGGCTCCTTGGCATGGACGGTTCGGTAGAGGCCAAAGACGGCAAGATGATCCCCCTCGAGTTGTCGATCGGCTCGGGAAAACTCCGGGTCCTGTCGATGGGCTTTTTGGCCGACGAGGAGAAGGCCATCATGTGGCGAGGTCTTGTCCTCAACCGAGCCGTGCAACAGTTCTTGCAGGACGCGCACTGGGATGACATCGACTATCTCTTGATCGACCTGCCACCGGGCACCGGTGATGTACAGATGGGCCTGGCCCGCATGCTGCCTCGAACCGAGATGCTCGTGGTCACCACGCCGCCGCTGGCGGCACAAAAGGTGGCGGCACGAGCGGCCGACATGGCGCGTAAGGGCTACATGCGAGTGGCCGGTGTCATCGAGAACATGAGCGATTTCACCTGCGAACACGGCACGACGTATTCGCTCTTCGGACAAGGCGGAGGCGAACGCTTGGCCAACAGCCTCGGTGTGCCGCTGGTGGGTTCCATACCAATCCACCCTGAACTGGCCGCCGGCGGAGACGTCGGCGAACCGGTGGCGGCTGGCCACGGCGAGCTCGCCGATATCTTCGCCTCCTTGGCCCAGGCGATTGCCGAGCGCATCGCACCGGTGATCGAAACGTCGGGCTGTTCAGCTCGACTGATTGATCACGTAGAAAAGGCGGTAGCGGCGGCCGACCTGCCCTCGGCCTGACCCTCACGTCCTACGCCGCGGTGGTCTCCGTGGCCGTCCAGACGCCGTCAATCTGGTCATCCGTGACGTCGGTGTCGACGGCAGCTCGATCGTCTTCGACCAGTTTTCGCAAGTGCGCCCAGAGCGAGTAGCGCGCCACGGTCAGCTGTTCTTTCGTGACGTCGGCGTAAACCTGCGTCAGCATCTGGTCGATCGTTGCGCTCTGCAACTCGGACAACACGGCTGCGACGATGCGCTCACGAGCCAACCGATGACTCACTAAGTCATCGACGGTATGGTCGAGGTCGGTCATCAGTCGGCCGTGACCGGGAGCGATCAACTGCGGCCTCGGATCGAGGCGACGCAGGCGCGCAAGACTGGCCAGGTACGTCGACATCTCCCCGTCGGGCGGCCGAATCACCACGGTCGACCCGTGCATGACGTGATCGCCGGTGATGACAAGACGGAGGTCCTGGTCGACCCAGCACAGGTGATTGCCGGCATGTCCTGGGGTGTGCACCGCCACAAGACGAGGTCCCGGTTGCGGCAGTTGCCAACCATCAGTTGCAACCTGAGCCGGAGTAAATCCGTCCCGGGCTTCATAGCCCACGGTGATGGCTCCCGTTTCGCTCGCCAACCAGGTCGTACCGGGCCAGTGATCAGCGTGGGTGTGTGTCAAAAGAATCCATCGGATCTGACCGAGTGGGGCCGCCGTGGCCACGATCCTTTCCCCGTGCTCGCGACTCTCCGGCCCAGGATCCACCACGGCGAGGTCGCCCTCACCCACGACATAGGTGTTGGTGCCAGGTCCGGTCATGAGCCCGGGGTTGGGTGCCGTGATCCGAACCAAGCCGGGTGCGAGTTGATGCACCGTCCCAGCCTGCGGCGTTGGACCGACGCCTCGGTCAACCATCGCCATCCTTGGTCAGCTCAGCGCGTCCCGATCGGAGCCAACGTCCGGCTCGCCGGGGGCGTTGTTGGCGGCCAGTGAAATCGACCGAACGGCGTCGGAGAACGAGGTGGGGTCAGATGGGGCCTGCGCCTCGGCCGCGTCTTCGTAGCCCGGATCGCCGGGCAAGACGATGCGCACGCCGGTACCGTCCGCAATCACCCGGGGCTCAATGGCCGGCACGTTGTCGGCCGCCGCCGCGGCCGCAGCGACCAACTCCGCACTGGTGGCAAAGCGACTAATGGCTTGCAGGTTGCGGATGGTTGGGAAGATGAGATCGATCTCACCGCGTCGATGACGAGCCAGGGCCTCAGATGGTGAGATCCAGACCTCGGCAATGGTCTCGCCAGCGTCGTGCGTGGCTACCTGCTCCGGTGGGGCGGCGGCCACAAAAAAACGGGTGTCATAACGACGAGGGGCGCCGAGGGGTGTAATCCAATGGGCGAAGTAGTGCACGACCCCGACCGAAAGAGAAAGCCCTTCTACGGCGCAGACGTCGAGGAACCGCTCCTGGCCGGCGTTGACCGCTTGTCGGTGTCGAGAGAAGCGTTCCTCATCGGCCGGATCAGCCAGCGACAGGACGGGCAGACCCTCGCGCTCGGCCAGAAGCACGCCTGCTTCCTCGAAGGTCTCTCGGAGTACGGCAACCCAGTAGCTGAGACCACCCGAAGGAAGACCAAGCACCGCACTGGCCTCGGCGTCGCTGCGGCCCACGCAGATCTCCTCGGCCTCAGGCCCGCTGTCGGCTGGATCGACCGCGCCGCCCGGGAAGACATAGGCACCGCCGACGAAATCGGAGTTCAGGTTCCGCCGAACCATCAGGACTTCCATGGCGCCACGTGCTCCCGGAGGAGGGTGCGGATTGTCTCGGGCCAGCATGACGGTGGCGGCTGGTCGGAGCACGACGGGCGTCGGCTCGACACCTTCACCCCCCTGGTCACCCGTGACGGACTCAGAATCGGGGGACGAGGTCACGCTTCGACGTTATCCCGCCGGTCAGGGCCTCTAGCCCCTCGTCTACGCTGACCCGGACCGCTCGACCGGGCTCACACTGCCACGTTCAGTCGGCACGCCCGTCGGGTCGTCGGTCACCCAATTCCCATGAGCGAACACGACGACACCAACGACTTGGCCGCATCAGAACCTGGGGCCGAGCCCGAAAGCTCTCCCGACGACCGCGCCCCCCAGCACGGCGAATCCTCGTGTGCAGCCACCGAAGCCTCGACGATTCCACCCGAGGACGGTGTTCACCATTGCGGTCATCGTCATTGTGGTGATCTTGGTCAGTGTTGTCGTGGTGGTGAAGGTGACGAGCTCGAACGGTCCTGACGTGGTGGGCGAGACCTTCCAGCCGGTGTCGAGTGCAGATGCGGCCAACGCCACCCAGATCCCGGCCTCGGTCTACGACGCCGTAGGGGTGACATCGCCTGCGACCTCGATCGTGTTGCCCACCGCAGTGAGTGGCCAGCCCAAACTGACCTACCCCGGACCGCTCGATCAGTCCCTGCCGGGAGTCTTCTTCTATGGGGCCGAGTTCTCGCCCTATGCCGCAGCCGAACGATGGGTCGTCGTCACCGCGCTCTCTCGTTTCGGCACCTTCCAAAACCTGGGTGAAGTGGAGTCCAGTTCAACCGTGGCCTTTTCCTCCACGCCGTCGTTCACCTTTTGGAAGGTCCACTACGCCAGTCACTACCTCGCGCTGCAAACCAATGAGCACTACAGCAACCAGAACCTGACCGGTGCCAGTTATTCGGTCCTGCAGATCCCAACTTCGAGCCAAGCGAAACTCGTGCACACATTTACCAAGGCGTCCCGCGAGTTTTCCTCTGGTCGATGTGGGCAATCGTTACGTTGTGACGGGGCAGTCAAGCTACAGCCCTACCATTCTCTCGGGACTGTCGTTTAGCCAGATTGGCGACGATCTCGACCAACCCACCAACCCGGTAACCCAAGCCATCCTGGCCTCGGCCAACTACCTCTCGGCCACCGTGTGCGAGATCACCAGTCAACGGCCGCTGTCGGTGTGCTCAAGCAAAGCGGTAGTAGCTGCTGGCAAAAAGTTGAATCTCTGAGGAGTCGGCTGATCCGACCCCACACAAACATCGCCCTTACCGAGAGGTGAGGCGCGATGATCGCTCTGTTGGTCAGCCGGCGCGCCGATCGAGGACGACCTTGCGCTCGACCTCGTTCAGTCCACCCCAGATGCCATGCGGTTCGCGAATGCGAATGGCATAGTCAAGACAGTCATCTCTCACATGACAGTCTCCGCATATCTGCTTCGCTCGCGCCTCGCGTGAGGACTTCTCCTCTTTCCGCTCAGCATGTGACGGTGGAAAAAATGCCGTGGCCTGTGGACCCCGACACGCCGCCTTCGCCTGCCATACCTCTTCGCCCTGACGCATCGCCATTTGCGTTACTCCTCCCCCTACCCTCTGGCCAAGCTACTGCCCGAGAGGCAGGCCCGACAAGGGGTCCTACCAGGGTCTTTCTCATTCCCTCGACGGAAGTGCGCGAGACGGGCGCTACGCTCAGCTCCGGATGGACGTTGCCACCTTCTGCCAAGAGAGTCGGGTACTGGTGGTCGCCGGCAAAGGCGGCGTGGGCAAGACGACCATGACCGCCGTACTGGCCCACATGGCTTCGAGGGCTGGACTCTCCGTGCTCGTCATCGAACTCGAGGGCAAGTCAGGGATCGCTGATGCCTTCGGGTCCATTGAGTCGCTCGACGACGACGAGACGCAACTTTTGGTTCCGCCTACGCCGACCACTGGCGCCGTTCGAGTGCGTCGCATCACGCCCGACGACGCCCTCATTGAATATCTCGAAAACCATGGCTTGAAGCGGGTTTCGAAGCGCCTGGTGAGTTCGGGCGTCATCGATGTGGTGGCCACCGCCATCCCGGGCATTCGAGACGTCTTGGTGTTGGGCAAAGTGAAACAGCTCGAGCGAGACAAGGTGGCCGACCTCATCCTCGTGGATGCCCCAGCTACCGGTCACGCCGTCACCTTTTTGACCTCGGCCAGCGGGCTTCTCGATGCGGCTCGAGGAGGTCCCGTGCGCACTCAAGCGGCGGAGGTCGTGGAGCTCTTGCAAGACCCAACGAGATGTCGAGTCGTCCTGGTGACCTTGCCCGAAGATATGCCCGTGAGCGAAACGATCGAAGCGGCCTACCAACTCGAAGACAAGGCCGGTGTCCAGTTAGGACCAATCATCGTCAACGGCTGCGACATCATGAGCGACCGGCTCCTGACCACGACGGCAGACGCTGCCACTGCATCTTCAATATCTCTCGATGAAGCCGAGCTGTCCGCTTTGGAAAAGGCCCGCCTGTTCCGCGTCCACCGCCACACACTACGAACCGAACAGATTGTGCGGCTCGGTCACGAGCTTCCGCTCCCGCAGTTGTTGGTCCCTGAAGTGGAAGCAGAGGCCATTGGTCCACCGGAACTTGACCGTATGGCCGAGGCCCTCACGACGGCCCTTCGTGCCGTCACCCCCGAAGCGGCGACACCGTGAGTTGGCACCAGTGAGCACAAGCAATCCCGAACCGGAGTTCAGCGAACCGGCTGGCCCAGGTGCGACCAGCATCCCCGCTGAACCCGTGACGTTGGTTGGGTTGGCGGCCCAACGCTCCATCATCATCTGCTGTGGGCCCGGTGGCGTGGGCAAGACCACCATCTCAGCCACCTTCGCACTCCAAGCGGCCCGAGCCGGCCGGCGGGCTTGTGTCGTCACGGTGGATCCGGCGCGACGGTTGGCCGACTCGCTCGGAGTTGAGTCCCTCCCAAATACACCAACGCTGGTAGATGGTGATTGGTCCGGTGAGCTCTACGCCCTCATGCTCGACACCAAAGGCACCTTCGACGATCTGGTGCACCGCTATGCCAACTCGGGCGAGCAGGCTGAATCGATTCAAACCAACCGTCTCTACAAAAATTTGGCCGGTGCACTTTCTGGCACGCAGGAGTACATGGCCATGGAGAAGCTGTATGAACTGACCGAAGACGGTGGTTACGACTTAGTGGTGGTCGACACCCCGCCGACGCGCAATGCCCTTGACCTTCTGGACGCACCGCGCCGCCTCACCAGTTTCTTGGAGAATCGACTTTTCCGCGCCCTGCTCATGCCAACTCGGGCCTACTTCAAGGCCGTTGCCGTCGCCACCCAAGCACTCCTGCGCACCATCTCCAAGGTGGCAGGGGCCGAGATCGTGCAAGATGCCATCACGTTCTTTCAAGCGTTTCAAGGCATGGAGGAAGGATTCAGAACTCGAGCCTCATCCGTTCGCACCCTGTTGGCTGACGAGGCCACGGCGTACGTCATCGTCACCTCGCCACGCCCTGACGCGGTTGAAGAAGCTCGGTTCTTCACCGGCAAGCTGAGGGAGACGGGGGTCGTCCCGTCCGCCCTCATCGTCAACCGCGTCCATCCTCACTTTGTCGATGGAGTGGACAGCTCAGAGGGCGATCTCACCACCCGATCGCTGGAGCTTCCAAAAGACGATGAACTGCGGGCCATCATCGACAACCTTGAGGCCCTGGAGGCGGTGGCCACCCGAGAAGAAGCGGCCTACAGCGAGCTCGTCCATCAAGTTGCCCCGGCCCCGGTAGGCCGGGTACCCCTCCTCGACACCGATGTGCACGACCTCACCGGCCTTGGCACGGTGGCCGACCACCTCTTCGGCTTCCGTGCTGCTTCAGACGTGCGGTAGCGTTCGGGCGTGCAGACGATTCTGGTGGCCAGCGACGCACCGACCATCCGTCGGGAGATTGCGGCCGTCATTGAGGGCCCCGACCGCGAGGTCCGTACCGTGGTGTCAGGACCAGAGGCCATTAAGGCGGTTCAGCAGGACTCGCCCGACCTGGTCATCGTCGACATGCAGATGGGCAACATGGGCGGCATGGCAGTGTGCCTGGAACTCCGCCTGCAAGAGTCCTACGACGCCATCGACCACGTCTCAGTTCTCATGCTGCTCGACCGCCGGCCCGATGTGTTTTTGGCCAAGCGCTCGGGCGCTGAGGGTTGGTTGGTCAAGCCGCTTGACCCGCTTCGACTCCGTCGTGCCGTCAAGGCCCTTTTGGACGACGGCACCTACGCCGACGAGTCCTACCAGCCCGTACCGGTTCTGGTTGGCGGGGCTGAACAGCCTGTTCTTGGCAACTCCTCTCCTTCCTAAGCAATCCTTCTCATGAGCGCTCGTCGCGAGGCACAACCTCCACCATCGGACTCCAAAGGTTGGTCACTGTTCGGCCGTCGACGCCAAGCGGCGAGCGACGCACAGCAGGCCGAAGCCGGACGAGATACACCGTCAGCCTCCGAGCTGGAGCAAGAGCGCGTGATTATGGAGGCGCTGGCCGATCTCCGAGACATGGACGTCAGAGAAGTCATGACTCCTCGAGTGGACGTTGTCGCACTCACTATCCCGGTCCACGCTGAAGATGTCGCTCAGGCCGTCCGCGAGTCGAGTCACAGCTGCTTCCCGGTTGTTCACAAAGATTTGGACGACATCGTCGGGGTCTTGTTCATCAACGACTTGTTTCGCTCCGGGCGGCGCGACCGGCGACGGAGCGGTGGGGGCGAATCGTTGGCCAATCAACCGTTGCCCGCTGGGTCCGACCATCTTCCCGATGCCAGCCCTATCGACATCTCGCGTCGCATCAGACAGCCCTACTTGCTGCCCGAGTCGCTCGGCGTCCTAGAGGCCCTGGCCGAAATGCGACGGCACCGACGCGCTTTCGCCGTTGTCGTCGATGAGTACGGGGGCGTCGCCGGCGTATTGACGGTCAAAGATCTGCTCGAGCCTCTGGTCGGTGACTTGAACGACGAGTTCGACACCGACGACGAAGCAGACATCGTGCGGGTCGATGGTGCTCGTTGGCTGATCGACGGTGGTACCAGCGTCGATGACGTGCGCGAGCAGCTGAGTATTGATGTCCCGGACGGAGAGTATGTAACGCTGGGCGGCTTTCTCTTTGAACGGTTCGGCCACATCCCCGAAGAAGGCGAACGCCTCGAAGTGGGTGACTGGGGTCTTCAAGTGGTCGAGATGGACAAGCGTCGAGTGGCCAAGGTTGTTGCCACGCAAAAGAAGCCGCCTAAAGGCAAGGAGCAGCCCAAAGAGAACGGCGAAACCCTGAGCTAGGATGACCATCCGGCCGATTCAGAATCGATTCGGCTACGGGCTGTGGCGCAGCTTGGTTAGCGCGCTGCGTTCGGGACGCAGAGGTCCCCGGTTCAAATCCGGGCAGCCCGACCACACAATCAGATGAGCAAACTCATCTGCAATCGTTCTCTAATCTCGCCGTCACAAAGGAGAGTGATGATCGGGCTTCAAGATCTCCCCGATTCGCCCTTGGCTACGAGTGCACGAGAGCTTGCTGTTGGCGTCGAACCCTCGTGGTTGGTGAATCACAGCGTCAGGACGTTCTTTCTCGGAGGCCAACTGTTAGAAGCCGCCGGGAAGCAGTTCGACCAAGAGCTGCTGTATGTCGGAAGCATGCTCCATGACATCGCGCTCGGGACCGATCTTGACGACGGTACGACGCCATTTCATCTTCGAGGAGCTGGCCTGGCGGCCAGGCATGTCATCGAGGCTGGCCGTTCCGATGTCGACGCCTCGTTGATCTACGACGCTATTGCGCTTCACATGGAGGTGGCTACAGCCGATGAAAGTCGCTATGAAGTCGCTGGGGTTCATCTGGGCGCTGCCGCCGATGTTGTCGGGCTGCGGGTTGACCAGATTCCGGGCGAGTGGCTTGAGGTTCTGCTGGACGTTCACCCACGTGAACAGATGAAAGAGTCGATCACGCACGTTTTTGCAGAAGAAAGTCGGAGAAAGCCTTATTCGACCGCGGCAACCTTGGTCCGCGATCTCAATTTCCTCGATCTGATCGACGCCGCTCCGTTCAACGCTTAGTGCTCCTACGGCGAGTTTGCCCCGTCGGGAGAGGCGGCGTCAGCGAGTTAGGCCATGACTTCCCCGCCATTGGTGTCAATGGCTTGCCCGGTAACCGAAGCCGAAAGATCTGAGGCCAGATAAACGATCGTGCCAGCGACCTCTTCATCGGTTGGAATGCGACCCATCGGAAAGAGGGTCTTCAACTCGTCGACGATCACTTGCTCAGACACGCCGCGCTGATCCGCCGTCATCTGCACATAGATGTCAACCGAAGGTCCGACCATCCAACTCGGAACGACCGCGTTGACACGGATCTGGTCCGGCCCCAGTTCAAACGCCAAAACTCGTGTGGCCGTCATGAGCGCTCCCTTTGAAACGGCGTAGCCGCCTTGGAGAGGCTGCGGTTTGCGAGCCACCATCGAGGCCACGTTCACAATTGAACCGCCACCGCGAGCTCGCATGGTGGGAAGTGCAGCTTTTGCCATCTGGAGGGAACCGAACACATTCGTGTCCACAATCTTGCGCCACTGGTCGAGGTTGACCTGCTCGAATGTCTGGAAGGCGTCAAAACGAAAAGCGTTGTTGACGAGGACGTCGACCCCACCAAACTCTTCTGTGGCCGCGCCGATGAGTGCCTCGCACTGAGCCAAGTCGTTGATATTGGTCGACAAGGTGATGACCTTGGCACCCGTCTCAGCCACGGCAGCCGCCACATCATCAAGATTGGCTTGACCTCGGGCACCGAGCGCCAGGGTCGCGCCATGCCGGGCCAGCTCAACAGCCGCTCGTCGGCCCAGGCCAGGTCCGACACCCGAGACAACGCAGACCTTGCCGCTGAGGAGTCCGCCGGAAGTAGTTGGCGCGTTCTCGTCGTTCTGGGGCATGAGTGACTCCTCTGGTCGTTGGGCGACCTGCACTGTAGGGGGCAAAGTCGGGACGTCCCAACCTCGACGCATCAATCAGCGGGAATACCTGAAGAAGATGGCCCAGCGGTGCACCAAATCATCAAGGTCCGAGGCGACGTGACGACGTTCGCGCCTACGAACTGGAGTCCGTTGAGATCGATTGCACGACGGTTGGATCGCCCGGAGACGTTTCAGTCGCTGGGGTAGCCAGAGACGTCGACGGTGCAACCGCAGCATTGGTGCAGGCCCGAGCCTGGTTCCAGCTGGCCAAGGCTGCAGCGGCAGCTGTGCCCGTAAGTGGCTGTGGCAGGTCGTCTTGGATCACGGCCGGACGCCAGGTCGTCGAGTCGATATGACGACCTGTCGCGGTGACGATAAGGGTTCCCGATTCATCGGCCGGCGGCGTGTTGTCATAGAAAGCAAAGTTGCCCAAGCCGTAGTCGACAAAGGCCGTTCCCAAATAGCCCGCACCCAAAAGCACATGGGCATGGGTCCCCACGATGATGTCCGCTCCAGCCTTCACTAAGAGTCCGGCCAAGGGCTCTTGATCCGGGTTGGGACAGGCGTCGAGCTGCGTACCCCAATGCAAATAGACAATGACGGTGTCCGACACCTTGCGCGCGGCCTCGACTGCGGTGATCAGTGCGTTGACGTCATAGGCCGAGGCCAAGCCAGGCTGGGTCGCAGTCGCCGTCCATGAGGTCTGTAGATCTGAGTCGATGACCTGTGTGGCCACAATGATGCTGATCTTCTGACCATCGATTGTCGTCACGTACGGCGTGAAGGCCTGCCCCACGTTCTGACCGATGCCCTGCAGCGGATAGTTGGCCTGCGCCTTGGCGGCCAACGCCGTCTGCAGGCCTGCCGCTCCGCAGTCCATGCCGTGATTGTTAGCTTCGGACATGATCTGCAGATTGGCGCCCCGGAAGGCCGCAAAGACCGTGCTGGGCGCATAGAAGACGTACTGCTTGGACTGAGTGTCGGGACACGTACCGGTGGTCAAGGCAGACTCGAAATTTGCCATAGTCAGATTGGCCCCTGACAACAGCTGTGGCACCGTTGGTCCGAGGGCAGTGGCAGGGTCAGCGGCCAGACGATCGCCGAGATTCGTACCGGAGGGAAAGTTGACGTCACCCCCGAAGGCGAAGGTGACGGCCCTTCCGTCACCCTGCCAGTCGGCGTCGAGCCGTGAGTTGTGCGGCACTGGAACCGGGTGGGAACCGTGGGAAACCGGCGGCGAGTGATGGCCTGTGCTCGACGCGTGATTCGAGCCGCCCGAAGAGAGCAGGGCCACGATCAACGCCGCGGCCAGAAGGCCAACAATCAAGATGGTGCGGTTTCTTCGAACTCGCCGAGACGTGAGCTCAGGGCGAGTAATTGGTCTGCGGCGAGTCGAACTCGGTTGCGGGCGCGCCGCAGCGGGCGGCGGGAGGGGCGACGAGTTGGGCGTCGACCGAATGGGAGGGAGTTCGGTAAGCGTCGTGGCGACAATCCTAAGAGAGAAGAACGAAACCGAACTGTGACGCCGAGATCGCTAGCGGCGGGAAGACTTGGCCGTGGCCTTCTTCTTGCTTGCGGCCGTTGCTTTCTTGGCGGTTTTCTTGGACGTCGCTGACTTCTTGGCTGGAGCCTTGCCGTTTCCTTTTTCGCCCTTGGCCCGCTCAGCCCCCTCATCGGCGTGTTTCTGAATGGCTGACATGATGGCGTTACCGGCGGCGCCGATGAACTCAGGTCGGTTCTCAGCGGCCCAGTCCCGACTGGCCGTGAGTGACACTGACTTGCCCGTGAACTGCGGGGCAACGTAGCGAGCGAACAGCTCATAAGAGCGTCGGGTCGCGGCGGTGTCGGCCCACTCGTGACC
The DNA here is from genome assembly GCA_963803215.1 of uncultured Acidimicrobiaceae bacterium. Taxonomy (GTDB): domain Bacteria; phylum Actinomycetota; class Acidimicrobiia; order Acidimicrobiales; family RAAP-2; genus CAWDLP01. Next base: position 121,689 of record CAWDLP010000001.1, on the reverse strand, counting down.
CATCAATAAAAAGGTGCCGAATCCCCCGGACTGCTCCTTTAAGCGTGCGATCTGCTCAATGGCGTCGTCGGGGGTGCCAATGACGGCAAAACCCGAGGCATTGAGGGAATCGACCAGGCTGGCTGTGCCCGAGGCATCAGGAGCCAACGGGAGGGCCGCCACTCGAGCGAAGTAGTCGACCCACTTCTCAAGGCCGAACTCGACGTCGGCGATGGCCTCCTCTTTGCTGTCGGCCAGATGCATTGGTCCAACCAATCGCCACCCAGCCCGGTCGGCTGGCACCCCGAACTCCTCGGCCCGCTGCTCCATCACGTCCCAGTGGTACCCAAGGGCATCGAATCCACCTTTGCTCGTCGCACCAATCGACAGGAGGCTGCACCCGAAGCGACCAGCGGCCCGGGGACCACTTGGTGACACTTGGGCCGCCACGGCCACTTCGGGGTGGGGTCGTTGCAACGGTCGCAACTGCAGTCGGGCGTCGCGCAAGGTGAACCAGTCGGTCTGATAGTTGACCAGATCGTCACCACGAAGAAGGAGCAGCATGGCCTCTAACGCCTCTTCCATCATGTCCCGCTGTTTTCCCGGATCGATGCCCATCATGAAGGCGTCAGAAGGAAGTGCGCCAGGACCGACCCCGATGATGAGACGACCGCGGGTGAGGTGGTCCAACAGCATCAAACGATCGGCCAAGATCAGTGGGTGGTGATAGGGCAACGAAGAGACACCGGTGCCGAGCCGAATGCTGCGGGTCCTCTCTGCCGCCACAGCAATGAAGACTTCGGGCGAGGCGATGATCTCGTAACCAGCTGAATGATGCTCGCCGATCCAGGCCTCATCGAACCCCAAGCGATCGAGATGAACAATTAATTCAAGGTCCCGCTCCAAGGCCAGAGTTGGGTCTTGGCCGACTGGATGAAACGGGGCGAGAAAGATCCCGAACTTGAGAGGGCGGTCGCTGGCGTTTGACCCCACTGGGTCCTCCTTTTTCTTCTGTGAACTCATTGGCGGTCGATCACGGTTGCACCAGGATCTTTCCGTGCTCGTCGGGCGATCGGAGTGCGGAAAATGCCGCCCCGACCTGATCAAGCGGCACCACCTCGGTCACCAGTCCGTTCGGGTCAAGCGACCCGCTCTTCAATCGATCGAGCGTGGTTGAAAACTCGGCGGGAGAGTACCCAAAGGCAAATCGGATTTCGATCTCTTTCGCCACCGCCAAAAACGGTTCGAAATGGTCGGTGTGCATGCAGACTCCAACGACGATAATCCTGGCCCGAGCGGGTGCCTCATCGATGAGGCCTTGGATCATCCCGGGTAAGCCAACCGCTTCGAAAATAACGGCGTTGCGAGGACGAACACCCGTCATCTGAGCCACCGCCCTCTCCCCCGGCGTCATGGCGATGCCAAAAGATCGCCAGCCATCGTGTGGGGAGTGGTCGGCCGGGTCGATGACCTCGTCTGCCCCAAATCGCTCGGCCTGAGCTCGCCGCCTAGGCGAAAAGTCAGCGGCCACAATTGGGCCGTGTCCCCGAGCCCGTAGGGCGGCAATGACGGCGAGACCCACTGGGCCACAGCCCACGACGAGGCACACATCATCGGATCCGACGTCAGCCATGGCGACGGCATGCTCACCGACGGCAAGGGGCTCGCACAGTGCGGCGACCTCATTGGGCAGGCCAGCCGGCACGGGCTGTATCAGAGCTTCTTGAAGGACAAAGTACTCGGCCAACGAACCGGGGAAACGAGTTGAGTAACCCAGCGTCTCGACCCCCTGAGGGCCCACGATCACAGGTACCGAACAGACTCGTGTGCCAATGGGGTGCACGCCCGAGGTATCCGGTCCGTACTCGACAATCTCAGCGCAGAACTCATGACCGAACACCACGCCTTGGTCTGGATCCAAGCTGAAGAGTCCACTGACCTTTTCCGTCAACGCCGCAAAGTTTTGAAGATCGGCCAGGGCGTGGAGATCTGAACCGCAGATGCCGCTGACGAGTGATTTGACCAAGACGTGGCCCGAACCCGCCTGAGGGACTTCCATTTCGCGAACTTCGATCTGATCGCCTAGAGCCACCGCAGCCCGCATTGCACCCACCTCACATCGACATCGCTCGACGATTCACACGACGAACCAACAAGCGTCGCCTGGTGGACCGTAGCCGCTGTTACGCCCCTGATGCGGACGTGGGGACCAGGCCCTGATCAGATCCATAGCTGCTGTCGGAAGGTGATGAATACTGCCGGACATTGCCTTGGAGCACGGCCCGGTACACCACCCCATAAGCCAGCATGATGAGCGCCGAACCAAGGAGGAGGAGCAGTAGTGAGTCAATGGGAGGGTGCCAGCCCGATCCCCAGTGAAACGGGTTGATCGGTCCATTGATGCCCACGACGTAACGGCGGAGGGTGCTGAACAGCTCGACGACCTGCAGTGCGGCTACCACAGGCAAGACAATCAAGAGCAGTCGCTTGGTCTCTCGCCCGGTTAAACGACTGCCAACGGCGGCGGCCGAGATGATGACAAGACCAGCAAAGGTTGGGAGGCTGTAGCGACCCATCCAATAGAACGAAATTTTGGGCAAGTAGTAGGCCTGACCAAGCACGGGCAGAACGAGCAACACCACAGCCAAACCCATGATCGATAGTATTTGGCGTCGCCGCCCAAAGAGCAGACCGGCCCCCACGAATGCTCCAGCCATAAGCGTCCACACAATGGTCACCCAAGCCGGCCCGAAGTATTCGTCGTTGCCCGTCGCCCCGATCATCTGGCTCCACCAGTCCGTCACCACACTCAAACTCATTGAGATTCGGCTGCCCGCGTTCGTAATAACCGGAAGATGTTGTTGCGCCATGTAGTGAGGATTTATTGGGGCTTCGGCCAGGAAGTACCAGAGCAATGAGGCGACAAAGACAACTCCGGCACCAACCATCCACGCTTTGGCTCCAGGAGACGTCGAGAGCTCCTTCAAGCGAATGCGGCTGCAGCAGCCCACGAGTACAGCGATGGCCAGCAGCGCATACAGAAATGAGATCGGACGCGAAAGCAGCAACACGATGGCGGAACCAAACAGAAGAGATATGAGACCTCGGGTGAGCTCCTCGCCCGTACTGACCAGGGCCACGCACACCCACAAGACGATGACGCTGCCAATCTCAAGTTGGCTAGAACCGAGTACGCCGAACTCAGCAATCACCGCCGGTGTGGCTGCGACCAGGACGCTCGCAGCCAAGAGGGGCCGACGACGAGAGACGGCCAAGGCAAGGGCCGTAGCCAGCAGCGCGGCACCGAGAATTGCGGTGAGAAGTCGCGAAAGATAGAAGCCGGTTCTATTCGGGGAGAGGTAGAGAGGAAGACCGGTAAGAAGTGCCGGCAGTGGCGGTTCGCCCGTGATGTACGAGGACGCACTTCGTGTTGGCGTTGGCCCATGCAATGACGTGGTGTCGCACTTGGCCGACTTCGCAGACTGATTGAAGAAACAACCAGCCCCGTTCGAAAGTTGGGGAACTCGAACGACACCTGACTCAATCTGTGTGCCAAACCGAAGCGACAACGGCGGCAAAAACTGGCCCGACCACACCGCTTGGCTCTCCGTCGCGTGTTCTGGTTCGTCCGCGCCGGAAAATACCGGCTGGGCAAAGATCCATACCACTCCGACGACCAGAAGGGAGAGGAAGGTGACAGTCCAAGTCCTACGGAACAGCGTCGATCGGGCCCGGGAATCTTCTTTGCTGGCATCCGAACTCATAGTTTGATGTGGGCGTGAGCCGTCATGAGACCCGGCAGATTTGCCCGTCACGGCACGCGCTTCGGCGGCCTGGGCGAGCAACTGCGGCCGAACATGGGAAAACGATAGCGGCATCCGCTTCCCGCACCTCCCACTCTGGACCCATCAAGAAATGGCCTCGTCCAACGCCCATGGACCGAAGATTCGTCGATCATTGGGGGGAATTCGGTGCCGCTACTGCTGCATTCCTCCTGACGAGGACGAGTAGGTTTTCGACATCACCACTGACCGAATGTGGGATATCACCCATCCCGAAGGCCTCGTCCCGCTACGAAGTCAATCGTCTCTAGAGAGGTAGCACGTGCCCCCACTGCGCATTGTCCGAGCACTGGTCGCGGCCGGCGCTGCAGCGCTTATTTTTCAAGCGAGCGGCGTCTTCACATCAGGCGCCGTGGTCGTGCCGACCGTGGTCCGACCCGCGCAGACCTCCTTTACTGGCATTGATCCAGGCAAGGGCCAGCACTACTCCTACGCTCCGAGTGTCATTCAGACCGGAAAGAGCACTAGAAGCGTCTTCTCCTGTGGCAACTCGACGAGCGCCGTCGTCCATGACCACATATTTCTCTCCACCGGTCATTTGATTAAAGGCCAATGGGTCTACGGAAAAAATTCCATCGTCTTTGGTCCAGAAGATGATCCAAGCCCCAAAGGATTTTTCGCCTACCACGCCTGCGAGCCCGAAGTCATAGGAGGCAAATTTGGCTTCGCTGGACGTTCTTATCGATGGGCCATGTTTTTCACGGCGGAGTCGGTTGCGAACAACGCCACGAACCAGCTCGGCGTAGCCTTCGCCAACAACTTGTCCGGCCCGTGGAAGCCTCACCTCACGCCGATTGTGCAAACCGTTGATGACTTCGGCCACAACCAGTATCCATACGACTGCCCTCCGAACGATTACTGCCTGGGGCAGCCGGCGGCTATATCTGCTGGATCCTCTGGCCACATCTACCTGACGTACATGAGCAATGCGGGGAGTCCCGGTACCAACGCCGCACCCCGAGAAGGTCTTGTCCTTCGCGAACTCAACCTTTCATCCGTGCCGGCAGGGCTATGCACGAAATGCCTCGTCCCACTGCCCAATGGAAAATCCGTCGAAGCGGTGACCCAGTCTGGACTGGGTAGGTGGCCTTCGGACGACGCCACCATTGCTCTCGACTCCGCCACCGACAGCATCGTCATGGGCTACGACAGCGGTCCACCCAATCTCACGGCCGACGAGGCTCCGGTGACACCTTGGGTCACGGTCGCCACCATTCCTGAATCTGGATTCGTGAGTGGATTAGGCAAGTGGACCATCAACGGGGCGGTGGGGTCCTGCCTCTCGGGTCACACCCTTAATCACAACGGGGGCATAGTCCGAACCTCGAGCGGCATGATGCCAAACCCCCAAGTGCTGTCCATGTTGTTTACCGTGGCCAACCACAACCTTGGGGGCGTCTGGGGAGTGTGGGGATACCGCATGTGGGATCTCGAGACAAAGATGGGATTCGGCCTTACGACGCAAGCGACGGCCACGGCAAACTGCGACGGCTACAACCTTCTCAGCACAACCGGCTACGTAACGTCGGTCGGAGCCACCCACAGCTACGGGTCCACCGCGCTGACGTCCAGGGCACAAAACTCAACGGCACTGACGATGACAAGAGACCGTCAGGGTTATTACTTGGTCAATCAAAAAGGTGTCGTGACGCCATTTGGTGATGCCATCCCACAGCGTCCGCTGAGGGGCTTGCGGACAGGGACCACGAACGCCGTTGGGATCGCCCTCGATCAGGGCACAGGCGGGTATTGGGTGGCTGACGCCTCCGGTGCCGTCTATACCTCCAACGCCCCGAATCTTGGCTCACTCCTCACCAAATCTCACACCGGTTCAGTGGTGGCCATCGCGTCCATTCCCACCGGAGTTGGGTACTACCTCACCACCTCGACCGGTCAGGTCTATGCCTTTGGCAACGCGGAGTCTTACGGAGACTTCGGGACGACTCCTCCATCTCAGCCCATAGCAGCCATGGCGGTTACCCCCGATGGTCAGGGCTACTACCTCTTGTCGAACGACGGGCTCGTGGCGGCCTATGGCACGGCCAAACTCTTCGGTCCCGGACAGCTCGGAACGTTGACCAGCCCAACGGTCGGCATTGGGGTCACGCCCGACGGCCTTGGCTACTGGGTGGTGACCGGCGGCGGAAGCGTGATTGGTTTCGGTGATGCCACCTCTGGGTCTGAGCCTGGAAGCACCGGTGGCGGAACCGTCGCAGGGATCGCTGTCACCTAAGGCTCTACAGAGCGCAGCAGGCCTGAGATCGGCAGTGGCGTGGATTCTCGTTCTACCGGCTGGCCCGTGGGGGCGAATGGTGGTGGGATATCGCTGATGTTTCGATCTTGTCCCGTCTCAATCTCGTGGACTCGAAAGCGGTGTGATCCCAACGCCTCGGGTGGAGCGACGACACGATGACCGGTACGTGTTGTGCTCCCAGCCGCGAGGGCGGTGACGAACAGCAACAGCCAAGGCGCGACACGGTGGAATCTGGCCTTCCGCCGGCCACTGCACTCACCATCGATCCGTGCAGGTATCCCATGGGAGATGAATCTCCCTGGGCTTATCCAGGCGACGGCGAAGGACCAGTTCATGAGGTGTCGTTGCCCGGTTTCATGCTTGATCGTTACAGCGTCACGAACGCGATGTTCGAGGAGTTTGTGACATCTACCGGATGGCGAACGGACGCTGAGAAATACGAGTGGTCGTTTGTTTTTTCAGGGCTACTTCCTGACGACTTTCCCGATACCCGGGCCGTTCAAGGAGCCCTTTGGTGGCGTCAGGTCTACGGCGCGGACTGGAATCACCCTGAAGGCCCGAAGACCAATCTCGATGGTCGGGACGATCACCCAGTCGTTCACGTGTCGTGGAACGACGCCATGGCCTACTGCGAATGGGCCGGTGGACGCTTGCCATCTGAAGCGGAATGGGAGTGCGCGGCCAGAGGGGGGCTGGTGGGGCAACCTTTTCCATGGGGTGCTGATCTCGTGCCGGAGGGCGAGCACAGGATGAACGTGTTCCAAGGCGAGTTTCCCCAGAACGACACGGGTGAAGATGGGTTCAAAGGAACATGCCCAGTCGACGCCTTCGAACCAAACGGACTCGGGTTTTACAACATGACGGGCAACGTCTGGGAGTGGTGCAGCGATCGTCTCCAACTCGATTACTACGCCCAATCACCGGTCGAATCGCCGCTTGGACCCGATACCGGTGCGTATCGGGTGCAACGTGGGGGGTCATTTCTCTGTCATGAGTCCTACTGCCGCCGCTACCGAGTCTCAGCCCGCTTTGGGAGCGACCCGACCAGTTCGGCCAGCAATGTGGGCTTCAGGTGGGCCTCGGATTCTCCCGCGCACCAATCTCGCGTCGACGAGTCGGCCTGACGCCCTCCAACAAAGCTGGAGTGGCACGCCGCTTCGGTTCGGTCGGCGCGGCTCAGTAGGGTGTCGCTTGAACGGGGGAGGTTCCAATGTCGGACAACCTAAGAGTCTTGGCTGACTACAGCGCCGCTATGGACTCGGGCGATACCGAAGCGGTCTACAAGTTCTGGGCTCCGGAGTTTCGGAGCCATGTCACGGCTCGAGTCTCGCCCGACCGTGTGGACGATGACGTACGCGGTGAGGAACAAAAGTGGTGGCAGCAGGCCCGGTCGGCCTTTCCAGACATGACGTTCACCGTCAACCTCATCATTGAATCGGACGACCTCGTGGTATCGAACTGGACTGTTCAGGGCACACATACCGGCACAGCGTTTTACGACGTTCCGCCCTCAGGTGAACCCGTGACCATCAACGGCACCGCGGTACTGCGTCTTCGTGATGGGCAGATCGTCGAGCATTGGGGCGGGCCACACTGTCAGAAAGGTCTCGGACTCATTCTCTAACGAGGCGTAGATGATTGAGAGCGAAGGTCAGACACCCTTCGAACACCTGTTGCGGCAGGCTCCGAGTCTTCCGAACGCAACATTGGCGAAGTACTTACCGCGCGGTCATTTAGAAATGAATTGACGCGCTGCCAGCAACCCTTCACGGTGGCAAAGGACGTTTGCTTGCGCGGATTGCGCAAACACAAAAAGGGGGAGGACCTGGCATGGGAGACGAAAAGGGACCGCTGAGTCAAGGGGTGTCGAGGAGGAGGTTCCTCCAAGCGGCCACCGGTACTGCCATCGCCGGAGCTGCGGGGGCCATGGGGTGGGCCCCAACGTTCCGTATTCCCGTCGCCGGTGCGACCACGATTCCCAGCCCGCCCGGATTCCCTTCATCGATCAGCCTCTATCAGCAGGCCTATCAAAACTGGGCCGGGGACATCGTGATTGAAAACGTCTGGACCGCGGCGCCAGCAACGTCTGCCGACGTGGTCACCATCGCCAACTGGGCTCACGCCAACGGCTGGAGAGTGCGGCCCAAGGGAATGGGTCATGGGTGGTCGCCCCTTATCCTGCCCGAAGGAAACTCAAGCGCCGACTACCTGTTGGTGGACACCACGCAACATCTCACCAACATGTCCATTAACTCGTCAGGATCACCGGCCACTGTCACAGCCCAAGCCGGTGTGACGATGGACACGCTGCTGGCCAATCTCGGGGCCGTGGGGCTTGGCCTTACCGCCAACCCTGCTCCCGGCGATCTGACCCTTGGAGGCGTGCTCGCTATCGGCGGCCACGGCACCGCGATCAAAGCGACAGGTGAGACCGCTCTCTCCGGCAAGACCTACGGTTCGGTCAGCAATCTCGTGCTCTCCATTACCGCCGTTGTGTGGAACGCCACCACTGGGACGTACGGACTGCAGACATTTAGCCGCAGTGATGCCGGCATCAAACCGCTGCTGGTACATATGGGTCGGGCCTTCATCACCGACGTCACGCTGCAGGCCGGAGCCGATGTGAATCTCCAATGCGTCAGCTACTGGACGATTCCTCAGTCCACGCTCTTCGCTGCTCCCGCCTCTGCAGGGTCACAGTCGTTCCAGAGTCTTGTGCTCTCAAATGGTCGAGTCGAAGTAATTTCCTTTCCCTTCACAACGTTGCCATGGCTCAAAGTGTGGAGCATTAAAAAATCTAAGCCGCTTTTCGCCAACGGCGTCTCGGGTCCGTACAACTACTCCTTTGCTAACACGGTTTCGAGCACGGAGTCATCGTTCATTGCCAGCTTGCTCAAGGGCGTCACTTCGGGGACACCGACGTTTGAGAACGCCGAGATGGCGGCCGTCGGTACTGGACTGATTTTTGAGAATACGGGCAATATCTGGGGGCCGTCTCACTACTCAACCTTGTACGTCAAGCCGACGACCTTGCAGGTAACCGCCAATGGCTACTGCATCTTGACCAGTACCAGTTCCATTCAACAGGTGGCCCATGACTTCTACACCTATTACACAAACCTGGTGAACCAGTACGAGGCGAACGGCCAGTACCCCATGAACGGTCCGATTGAGTTTCGTGTCACCGGGCTCGATCAGACCAGCGACGTCGTGATGTCCGGAGCACAACAAGCGCAGCTCAGCCCACTTCGACCTCGTCCGGACCAACCCAGTTGGAACTGTGCCGTGTGGATTGACGCTCTCACTATCCCGGGCACGCCGTACGCCGACGAGTTCTATACCCAGCTTGAGGCATGGATGATGACGAACTACACCGGCTCGTATGCCGCAGTCCGCTTCGAGTGGTCGAAGGGTTGGGCCTACACAAACAGCGGCGGTTGGTCCAACACCACGATGCTCAATACGACCATCCCGGCCATGTACACCACCGGTCAATCGGCGGGCGACGGTTGGTCCGCGGCCCTGGCCACTCTCGACAGCTATGACCCGAATCGCATTTTCTGCGGACCGTTCCAAGACGTATTGATGCCGTAGATTGGGGCGCCATATCGGAGAGCCGTCGGGCCTTCGATATGGCGCAACGAACCATCACAGGCGGCCAAATCTCCCCTAAGCGCGAACAGCCTCCGCACTCACTTCCTGAAGCGACAATTGGCCTCCCTCGGGCACTGCGTTGCTTTGGGCCGAGCGGGCACCATGCACAAGGCGCTGAATCATCCGATGGTGCAGGTAGTCGACAATGACGTCCCAACGGTGAAGGAAAGACTCCGTGTGCTCGGCCGATCGTTGGGCATAGGAGGCCACAACATCTGCTGGAATTTCGGGTCCGAGGTCCGCTCGTCCCCCCAGCGTCTTAATCAGATCTCTCTCGAGCGCCCCGATGTGCTTTACATACAGGGGCAGGATCACGGACAACAGCGGCGCCGGCGTACCCATCTCGATCAGTTGCACGACTGATCGGAGAACAGCCGCATCGGCGCCGTCGTATTCGGCAGCTCCCCTGTCGGCTGGTACGGCTAGAAACTCCGCTGCTTCCAGGTCATCAACGAGCTCTGGGTCGACCCCGGTCTCTTGAATGAGCTGTTGGCGGTTTCGCGGTCGATGATCAGTGCCCAGGACGCGATCAAGCAGTTCGAACTGGCCTTCATCGATCATTCGCTTGATAGCCGTCAACGTGAAATTTGCTGCCTTCAGCTGCCGGATTCGAACCAGCCGGTCTAAGTGAACATAGCCATAGGTCATTGATCGGCCGATCCGCCGCCCCCGTGGCAAAAGACCCTCGCGTTGATAGAGCCGAACCGTTCCAACAGGAAGGTCGGCCCGACGAGCAAGCTCGTCAATTGGCCACGACACGGAACCCCCGTTCTCGGTCATAGCTGTTCAGGCTACGGGAAGACTCGATGACGCGCTCGGCGAATCCCTGCGGAGCGGTACGTCCCAACATCAAGAGACAGAGAAATTCGGGGGCGGTGATGGTCTGGGATTGTCGAGACACGATGTGTCAGTAATTCTGGGACACCTTCAAAGAGGCGGTTCCCGAGTTGGCACCGCCACGCCAGCACGCCACCCCAGATGGACGTGGCTAAGTGGTGCGTCAACCCTGTGCACGTGGAAGCGGCGGGATTCACCTACCTTTTAACCATGGGCTCCCCCAACATCCTGCTAATCATGACGGACGAAGAGCGGTATGCCCCGCCCTACGAACCCGATTCGGTCCGGTCATTCCGTACGTCCCAACTCACGGCGCGTGAGTCGATCCGCTCCCGCGGCCTCGAGTTCCACCGGCATTACGCCGGCTCGACCGCATGCGTGCCCAGCAGGGCCACCCTCTTCACCGGGCAGTACCCCTCGTTGCACGGGGTGACGTCGACGGACGGCGTGGCCAAGCAGAACACCGACCCGGGCATGAATTGGCTCGATCCGAATACAGTCCCGACCCTGGGGGACTGGTTCCGGGCCGGTGGTTACCGGACCCACTACAGGGGGAAGTGGCACGTCTCGTTCGCCGACCTCACGACCCCCGGCTCGCACGAAGGTCTGAAGGCCTCCGATGACGAAGGCAACATGCTCCCTGAGGCGGTTGAGGCGTATCGCAGGGCCGACCGGCTCGACCCGTTCGGCTTCTCGGGATGGATCGGGCGTGAGCCCCACGGCGCCGATAAGTCCGACTGCGGGACCGTGCGCGATGGCGTGTTCGCTGAGCAGGTCGTTGACCTGTTCAGCGAGCTGGCGGCATCTCGAGCCGAGGGCCCATGGTTAACAGTCGCCTCCTTCGTGAACCCCCACGACATCGCCTTTTCGGGATTCGGGTGGGAGCAGATGCTGCAGTTCGGGCCTCCCGACGAAACCGTTCCCGACGTGCCCGAAGCGCCGTCACAGTCGGACCCATTTACCGGACGCCCTGCGTGCCAGGAGGCATTCAAGGCCATCTGGCCCCAGATGATCTTCGAGACGGCCACTGATCTTGGCTACCGGAGGCTCTACTACTACCTATTGAAACTGGTGGACAAGGCCATCGGACGCATTCTCGAAGCGCTCGAGCAGTCGGGCATGGCCGACGACACCATCGTCGTCTTCACGTCCGATCACGGCGACCTGCTCGGGGCCCACGGTGGCTTGATCCAGAAGTGGTGCAACGCATTCGACGAAGCCACCCGCGTACCGTTGCTCATCGCCGGTCCCGGCATCGAGTCCGGACGCTCAGGTGTCGACATACCAACGAGCCACGTCGACCTGATCCCAACGCTCCTCGGACTGGCCGGCATCGATCGCGACCGGGCCATTGCAGGTGTCAGCGCCCATCACAACGAGGTCCAGCCTCTGCCCGGGCGAGACCTGAGTCCGGTCGTGCGGGGGCAGGCGGATCCGGACTCCCTCGTATCGCCGATCTACTTCATGACCGAAGACGACGTCACCCGGGGGATGACAGAGGTCAACATCCTGACTGGGACTGCATTCGACCCCCTTACTCCACCCATCAACATCGAGTCGGTGCTCTCAACGCTCCCGACCGGTGACGGCGGCGCACTCGAGCTATGGAAGCTGAATCACTACTACGAGCGTATCGACGACTGGTACGCCGCCCAGGGCATCCCTCCGAACCCGTTCCTGCAGCCGGCGGCCGAACCCGACTGGGAGCTGCACAACCTGACCGTGGACCCCGAGGAGCGCGACAACCGGGCGTTGAGCGATCCTGCAGTCGTGTCGAGCATGAAGTCCGTGCTCGAATCGGAGCGGGATACCAAGCGGCTGATCCCTAAGCTGCGGAACGCCAACCCGTAGAGCGAACAACCAGTCCAACAGATCTGGCGCTGGCGAAATCCCCACGGATGACGAGTGCGTTGTTCATCTTGGTTGCGCCGTCACCGCGGACTCCGCATGCCATAGTCACGCCCTTGGTCGAAGCCTCTCGGTCCAGATCCGATCGATACGACCCGAAGCACGCTCACTTTGGAGTGTGCCGGACCACCCAACAAGCCACTTTGCCCTAAAGGTTGGTCCACTGCATGGGGTCAAGCCAATCGGTGGAGGTGAAGGGACTGTGTTCGAACCCCTCGTGTGGCTTCTGACCAGGGATTATGTGATTGGTGAAGCTGGGCGACGGGCAAACTCTGGGCTGCAATTCCCACGCCAAGAGGTCGCCAGGGAAGTGATGGGACTTTGTTCGAACCCCTACCGGAGCGTCCCTGGTGTCGAGCAATCCTGCTGACGACCCGAAGCAGGAGCGCCTGTCGAACTTGGGGGTTTTGGCAAGACCCCTGAGGGCTCAGTTCCATGGGAGCTCGCCGCAGTTACCTTCTCGTGACCGGCTCTGTCGGGAACACCCGTTGTAGCCCTATTTAGGGGTCCGGTGAGGATGACGACTGGGCGGCGCAGGCGAAGTTAAGGTCGCCAAGGCCTCGGGCCATCCTCGATACCTCGCGTGAGGTCCGTCGCCAACATCAGCTGCCGGTCCGGGCGGACTCCTGCATCGTCATCGGTGATCGGCCGCGCAGGATGTCGGCGGCCTTCTCGGCCACGGCGATCGTCGGGGCGTTGGTGTTACCACGTGGGATCGTCGGCATGATCGAGGCGTCAACCACCCGCAGACCCTCCACACCGCGCACACGCAGTTCCGGATCGACCACCGCCAAGTCGTCGACGCCCATCTTGCAAGTGCCCACCGGGTGGTACGTGGTCTGGGCGTTGGCCCGCACATACTCCTCGAGGTCGGTGTCGGAGTCCGACGCCGGGGCCAGAATCTGTTCACTGGCCCACTCGGCGAGCGGGGCGGTGCGGGCGATCTCCATGCACATGCGCAGCCCCGCCACCTGAGAGCGCATGTCCTCGGGCTCCGAGTAGTAGTTGTGGACGATGTGGGGCTTGGCCGTCGGGTCTGGCGACACCACGGCGACGTAGCCGCGGCTGATCGCCTTGGTGACGTTGCCTCCCATAGTGAAGCCGTGGCCGGTGCCCGGGACTAGCCCCTCCTCCTGGAACTGCGCCGGAATGAAGTGCATCTGGATGTCGGGCACGTCCAGGCCGGTCCGGGTCCGGAGGAACCCCCCGGCCTCCACCCCATTGGAGGTGAGCGGACCCTGTCCTTCGGTGACGAACTGGGTGAGGTTCTCCTCGGTCATGGCACCAAAGAGGCTTCCCTCGCGGTCCGACAGGTAGCGATCCCGGCGATCGGGTGGTCCTGGAGGTTCGCCCCACCCCGGGAACTCGGCGACCGGGGATCTGGAGCGCCGCAACTCGCCCCCCGGCCGATGCCCGACAGCATCAGCAGTTGGGGCGAGTTGTAGCTGCCGGCACACAGGAGCACTTCCCCTTCTGATCGCGTACTCCATCACCTCGCCGTCCCGTACTGCCTGGACGCCCACGGCCCGCGTGCCGTCGAACAACACCTTCAGGACTTGCACGTGGGTGGCCATCTCGAGGTTCGGCCTGGCCTCGGCCTCGCGCAGGTAGGTTGCCGCCGTGCTCCCCCTGAGCCGTCACGCTGGGTGACTTGGTACCAGCCCACCCCGTCCTGGAACTCGCCGTTGAAGTCGTCGTTGGCGGGAAGGCCCATGGCCTGACCGGCTTCGATGAATGCGCGGCCACTCGGTTTGGGACCGCCCTTCGCTCACCCGTTAGCGGGCCGCCGACCCCATGGAATTCGTCTGCCTCCTCGCTCGTTGTCCTCGGACCGCACGAAGTACGGGAGCAAGTCCTCAAGCCCCAGCCCTCGCACCCGAGTTCACGCCACTCGTCGTAGTCGATCCGGTTGCCCCTGATGTACACCATCATGTTGAGCGACGACGACCCCCGAGCATCCGCCCCGGGGGAGGTGCACGCGGGGTTGTTGCACTGTGGCTCGAACCCGGTCATGTAGTCCCAGTCCTTGTCCGTCCGGAACAGCGCGCTGTAGCCGAGCGGCATGTGGATGAAGTCGCTTGAGTCTGGCACCCGGCCTCGATGAGCAGCACCGATGTCTCCGGGTCCTCGCTTAGCCGGTTGGCCAGACACAACCCGCCGAGCCGGCCCCCACGATCACGTAGTCGTACGCCATTGCATTCCTCCCGTTGTCCGCCGACTCCGGAGACTGACTGGTCCCGGACGGTGATGCCCACTGATGGTACTCCCCATGTATTCAAACTTCTCGGGGACATTGACTGAGAGCGGGGTCCTCGGAAGCAAGCGGGAGTCGCCCCGGATACCGATCTACGTGCTTGTGAGAGTTGCATGCGTCCCGAGCAACACTTTGATGGCGGTTCGACAGTTTGCCCATGGCTTACTGATTGCTCATTTGCGGTTCCGTCGATCTGGCCTGCCTCTGTCCATTCGAGCGAGGCTCGACGCGGTCCAATACAGGTCCCTGTACGATCCTGCATGGATCAATCGCAGAGTGGAAGTCCCCCTGCGTGTCGGCCTTGTTGGGCGGGCCCTTGGGCCTCGATGGTGCACGCACCAATGTTGGCTCGCAATCCGAAGACGGAGCTCGTTGGCGTGTGGGCCCGAAGAGAAACGGCTGCCCAATCCTTGGCGGCACAACACGGGACCACCCCCTATCTCTCGTTCGACCACCTCACCGATGAGTGTGATGCCCTCGCATTCTGTGTCCCTCCTCCGGTGCAGGCCGACCTAGCTGCACGGGCCGCTCGTCGAGGAAGGTCGCTACTTCTTGAGAAGCCGATCGGGCTGAATCTCTCTGAGGCCGAGCGCCTGGCTGAAGTGGTAAATGAATCCGGCGTCGTGACCCAGCTGGTTCTCACGTGGCGCTTCGCAGACTCTGTTCGAGATCTCCTGATGAACGTGAAGTCGATCGTGCCGATCGGGGCGAGGGCCACCTTTGTCAACGGAATGCTCTTGGGCGGCATGTTTGCCACTCCTTGGAGACTCAAGCAGGGACCACTCCTCGACCTAGGCCCTCATCTCCTCGACCTTCTCGAGGCCTGCTTGGGGCCGATCGAAGCCGTCACAGCCAGAGGCGATCCCCACGGTTGGATCAGCCTCATCCTCGAACATCAAGGTGGGCTTATCAGCGAGGCAACCATTTGTGGCATATCTCAGCTCGAACCCGAGAATGCACGGGGATCGAGATCTACTCGCGAAATGCTCTCCTCAAGCTCGACACCACCACGGCTTACGTCGACGGAACAATGGATCGGATCGTGGACGAGTTCGTCAAGTGCGTCCAAATGGGTGAGTCACACAAATTGGATGTGGAGCACGGACTCCACTTGCAGCGAGTTCTCCTTGATGCTTCCAAGCAGCTCACGAATCAATAGGGAGGTCTACGGCTGATTCCACCGGCGGTTTCAAGACGTTCATCCGTCAATGGATCGGAAGACCGAAACCAAGCGCGACCGTCGGTCAGAGGGTGACACATCGCCGGATAGGTGGGGCACTGTCCTGATAGGGATGCTGACATCCGCTTGCCGGCGCGAGCAATCCTTCGTGCTTCTATGCGGCGCGACGTGAGGATTCCGCCGCCTTTATCTTCCGCGGCGTCGGGAAGGGCAGGCGAAATACTGGCTGTGACCAGGGAAAACGTTCCCGAGAGAACGTTGTATTTCCTACAACATCGGTGGAGGTTATGCGACTATGTTCGAACCCCTCCTGCGGCTTCTGACCAGGGGTTATGTGGCGGCAGGGTGTGAAGAATGGCCGATTTTGGGTACTCCGTGGCCCGCCGCAGGGTCTGCTGGTGAAGTGATGGGACTACGTTCGAACCCCGTGGTGAGGCCCACCGCCGACCGGCATCGTTGTCCGGTTCGGAGTTGATCGATCTGGGTGGTTCAGGACGAGAGCGATGACATCTGGAGGACTCGGGACGGGTTGCTGGCAATTCGGATTCGCCTCCCGGAAGCAACACCTCCCTGGGTTCGCCTACCGTGGTGTTGTGCACCTGGCGGAAGGATCTGCATGACCACGGAGAACGTGACGGTTCTCTTCACCGATCTGGTGGGCTCTACACAACTTCAGTCAAGTGTGACCCCGGATGTGGCCGACACGATCCGGCGCGACCACTTCACCGTGCTCCGCCGATCGATCTCCGAGACGGGCGGGCGCAAGGTGAAGAACCTCGGCGATGGACTCATGGTCGTGTTCGCTTCGGCTTCCGCGGCGATCGCCTCCGCGGTCTCGATGCAGCAGGGTGTGGAGCACGACAGCCAGTCACGACCCCAGGAGATCGGGCTGCGGGTCGGTGTCTCGAGTGGAGAGGTCACCTTCGAGGACGACGACTACTTCGGCGACCCTGTGATCGAGGCCGCCCGACTATGCGCCCGGTGCGCTGGAGGGCAGATCCTGGCCTCCGACCTGGTCCGGCTCAACGCCGGCCGGCGGAATCCGCATCCGTCCTCCCCGGTCGGCGAGCTCGAGCTGAAGGGACTTCCCGATCCGGTGGCGACCGTCGAGGTCCACTGGGAGCCAGTGGTCATCGGCCGTGACAGCGAACCAGCACTGCCCGGCCTGCTCACCGAAGCCGGCCGCTTCCCGTTCGCCGGCCACCAGAAGGAAGCGGAGCAACTCCTCGGTGCCTACGGGACGGTGTCCACCGGTGCGACCCGCCTCGTGCTCGTGGCGGGCGAGCCGGGCATCGGGAAGACCCGGCTCACGTCGGAGCTGGCCGGACGGGTCGTCGCCGACGGCGGTGCGGTGCTGGCCGGACGGGTGACGAACTCAGTCGGCGTCCCCTACCAACCGTTCGTCGAGGCCCTCCGGTGGCAGTTGCTGCAGCCTGATGGGAGTGCCGATCTCGGACCGGGGGCCGGCGAGCTCGTGCGCCTGGTGCCCGAGCTTGCCCAAGTCGTCCCGGATCTGCGACCGCCTGTCACGGCATCACCCGAATCGGAGCGGATGTCACTGTTCGAGGCGGTCCGCGGTTGGTTCGGAGCGGTTGCCGCGGAGCGACCGATCCTGTTGGCGCTCGACGATCTCCACTGGTCGGACCTCGGCACCCTGCTCCTGGTTCGGCACCTCGTCGTCAATGATCCGGTGCCACGACTGTCTGGTGGTCGGGACCTATCGCGACACCGACCTCGACCGGACGCACCCACTCTCGACGGTGCTGGCCGAGTTCCATCGTCGTGGTGGCGTCGAACGGATCGCCCTCTCGGGATTGGACGAGAACGGAGTTACGCCGACCTCATGGCCCGCACTGCCGGGCATGAGCTCGACGAGGCCGGGATCGCGCTGGCCATGAGCCTGCAAGAAGACACCGGAGGCAATCCGTTCTTCGTCGGCGAGGTACTCCGCCACCTCGCCGAGAGCGGCTCCATCGCCCAACAGGGCGGACGATGGGTCGCCGGAGGAGATGCATCCGAGAGGTACCTGCCGGAAGGAATCCGACAGGTCGTCGGACGTCGAATTTCAGTCCTGCCTTCGGAGACGCAGAGGTTGCTTGGTCCGGCATCGGTAATCGGAGCCCGGTTCGGCCTCGAACTGCTGGCTGCGGTAACCGAGATGCAGCCGAGCAACGTGCTCGACGCGCTGGAGCCGGCCCTCGACGCCCATCTGCTCCTCGAGACGGGATTCGGCCGGTACCAGTTCGCCCACACGCTGGTCCGCTCCACGCTGCACGGCGAGCTCTCGACCACACGGCGGGGTCGACTGCACTTGGCCGTCGCCGAAGGCCTAGAGAAGCTCCATGTCGGGAATCTTGACGACGTGATGGCCGACCTCGCGTACCACTGGGGCGAGGCCGGCACCTCCACCGTGGACGACGTTGCATTCACCTATACGCGCCGCGCCGCGGCTCTGGCTATGGAGCAGGCGTCGCCCGACGAGGCGGCCCGATGGTTCCGGATCGCCCGGGAACGACTCGACGGGGCGGACCCGGTGGAGGATGCCGATCTCCTGCTCCAGCTCGGGTTGGCGGAGTCTGCGATGGGAGCTTCGGGGTGGCAGCAGACGCTGATCGACGCGGCCCGGGCCGGGATGCTTCTGGGAGATCTGCGCCTTGTGGCCGACGCACTCGGTCACTCTCAGCGTATAGCCTTCACGACGTCGGCACTGATGCCAGCGGACACCGAGAAGATCGAACTGCTCGAGCAGGCGATCGAGCAGGTGAGCGACGACCCCTTCCTGGCCGCACGATTGACGTTCGAGCTGGCCACAGAAGTCCTCATCGGCGGGGATCTGGTCCGCCGTGATCAGTTGTTCGAACAGGCGATGGATCTGCGGGGAGACGTCGCAGAACTCGCCGACCGCGTTCACCTCGAATAGCGAAGCTTCCCGACAGTGAGCAACTGGTCGGTGACGAGCGAGGATCTGCTCCGTCGGATCTCGGAGGTCACGCAATTGTTAGACCAGCCGCCGAAAGGGATTGACCCGCACCGCATCGCCTCTGCGATGTCCTCGAGGACCTGGGCGGCATTCAACATCCGGCCGCAGGATCGATGGACGTACGTCGAGGCGATAGAGGCATTTCTCGGGGAACACCCCATCCGTGGCGGAGCAGGCTCTTCTTATCACACGGACGGAGGCGCTACTCATCGACGGTCGGTTCAACGAAGTCATGGCCTCGGCTGATGCCTGCGAGCGGATTGCTACGACCTTCGACAATCCCGACTACAGGGTGCTGGCAGATGTGCTCCGCATCGAGTGCATCCGTGAACTGACAGGCTTCGGTCCGTTTGTGGATGTACTCATCGATTCGCTCGCCGATCTGCCCGGGGACGACTCACCATCGGCTCGCGCTGCACTTCGGGCGCTCGTGCTGGCCGAGTCCGGTCGCTTGGCTGAGGCGGCGGAGCTGATTGCAGAACACCGGACACCAAAGTTTCGATGATATTCCCGATGACGCGTCGTTCGCCGTTTCACTGCCCTGCTGGTCCGAGGCCGCCGCGATGGTCCAGGACCGCGCAGTGTGCCGAGCGTTGTTGGCCCTGGTGGAACGTCTCGACGATCCGTTCTTCGTCACTGGCAGCTGGTTCGGCGGGTCAACCATGAGGATCCGGGCCATCCTGACGGCGGCACTCGGCGAAGAAGATGCATCCGAGCAGCTGTTCGGACTGGCAGTGGCCGCATTCGAAGAGGCCCAGAGCCCACCTTGGCTCGCACACACGAGTGGACTGGGCGGAACACTGCCTCGCACTCGGAACCGCGACAGGGCACGGGAACACGCCACAGCTGCGGTCGAGGCGATCGGCGAACTCGAGTTGACCGTGACCCGTAGCCGGGCGGAGGCGATCCTCGCCGGCTGAGGAGCGAGGGATTGAGTTCCGAGTGTTGGACACGTTGGGACGACAAATGCCAGAGAACAAACATTCCTGACCAGGGAAAATGCTCCCGAGAGAGCGTTGTATTTCCTACAACATCGGTGGAGGTGAAGGGACTCGAACCCTCGACCTACGGCATGCAAAGCCGCCGCTCTTCCAGCTGAGCTACACCCCCGAATACGTCACCGAGAAGCGGCCGGTCTTGCGGCGTCACCTTCTCGGTCAGGAGTTGACATGATAGATCGCCCTTGGCCCACTCTGATCCGCACGGTCCAGACGGTCGGACTGGCCAAACTCGCATGTTTGCCGCGTTCGCCCTGACCTCCAGCACTAGCGTTCAGGCCGCACCATTTTGCCGAGATTGCCGCCACAGTTCCCCAACGGAGTAACGGAGGAAGAGTCATTGCCTGATGGAGCTCAATCCGTGGGCGGATCCGCCGAAGGTGTCCGGACGGATCCCAAGCCAGATCACCGGCCTCTGGCGGTCAAACTTTTGGCCGTTGGCGCCGTGGTCATGTTGGCTGGCCTCCTCTTCGGGTACGACCAGGGTGTTATCTCCGGTGCACTCGATGGCATCGAGAAACAGTTCTCGGTCGGTACATTTCTCCTGGAGGTCATCACTAGCTGGGTGACCCTTGGCGCCATGGTCGGAGCGTTGGCCGCCGGTGCCCTGGCCGACCGTCGCGGCCGTCGGTGGACCATCATCTTTGCCTCCATCCTCTTCACCATCGGGGCGCTCATTGAGTCCCTCGCACCAGGGTCGCTCGTACTCGTTCTCGGTCGACTCACCGTCGGCTTCGGCGTCGGGGTCGCTTCCGTTGCGGCTCCGCTCTACGCCGCAGAGATGGCGCCGTCGCGACTTCGGGGAAGATTCGTCTCTCTTTACCAACTGGCCATCACCATTGGCATTTTCTTTGCCTATTTGGTGGATTACATCCTCACCGCCAACGGCAACAACGACCGTTGGCGGGCCATGCTCGGAGTCTCAGCCGTACCGGCCATTCTCTTGATCCTGGCCATCCTTCCGCTCCCGGACTCCCCGCGTTGGTATATGACCAAAGGACGTCGGGAAAAGGCCGAAGCCGCACTTCGCGACGTTGAACCGCGAGCAGATATCACGCCCCGGATCAACGAGATCGAAGCATTGGTCGAAGAGGAGAAGAACGCTGCCGGTTGGAGGGAGGTCTTCGCTCCGCAGTGGCGACGCCCACTCGTCATCGGTGTCACGCTGGCCGTCTTACAGCAGCTCACAGGCATCAACGCCATCATTTACTACGCCGACAAGATCTTTGCTGCGGCCGGGTTTGCCTCCCCGACGAGTCAGAGCCTGGCCACCTTGTGGGCCGTAGGCGCCGTCAATGTCATCGCTACATTTGTCGCGGTGGCTTGGGTTGACCGTTTTGGCCGTAAGCCCCTGCTTCTCATTGGTGCCACAGGCATGTTTCTGAGCCTGGTGGTGGTCGGGGCCATGTTCATCAAGTTGGACAAAGTGAGCGCAAGCGATGCCGCCCACATGGGTACCAGTGGAGAGGGTCTCATCACTCTTGTGGCGCTCGTCGTCTTCATCGCTTGCTTTGCCTTTTCACTCGGTCCCATCGTATGGACCGTCATCAACGAGATCTTCCCCTCGCACGTTCGGGGCAAGGCGGTCTCTGTGGCAACCGCAGCCAACTGGCTCGCGGCTTGGGCCGTGAGCCAGTTCTTCCTTACATTGGTAAACACAATCGGATCGACCGGGGTGTTCTGGCTCTTCGCCTTCTTCTGCGTGGTGACCTACGTCTTCGTACGGAAATTCTTGCCGGAAACGAAGGGTCGCTCGCTCGAGGAGATCCAGGCCCTTTGGGGTGACGATGAGGCTCTTCACGCGGCCACGGTGGAGCACCTCTAGGTCCGAGAACTTGGGGGCTCCGGGGGGCGATGGAACTGTCGTTCCCATCCGCGCGACGATTGACCCTTTGCCAGAGGCGTTCGACCAAAGCAGCTGATCCACTCCATGACCGACTCACTCGACCAGCCCTCGGGCAACAAACCTCCCCACACCGGGCCCCGCCACGCCAGAAAAAAGAGTCACCGCTCACGGGCTGTGGTGACTGCAATTGTTGTCGTCGTTCTCTTGCTAGCGGGAGGCGGCGCCTGGCTCGTCGTGCGCCATCACGATGACAAGACCGCTGCGCCAGCCACGGCGACGACCTCAAGATCGCATCTCGGCGCCACGCCACGCACATCGGGCGCTTCAACTGCCTCGTCCAGTTCGACCACGTTGGCTACTGGCACGTCCACCAAGGCGGGCCCGACTACCTCGCCCCCACTTCCAGCCCCCGCCGCCGGATTCGTAGCCAACCACGTCACCGCAGTTGGGGACTCAGTCATGCTCGACTACCAGGATCCATTACAGACTGATATTCCCGGCATTGATGTGCAGGCCGCGGTCAGCCGTCAGTGGGGCGCAGGCGAAGCGCAACTTCAACAAGACAAGGCCGACGGTACCCTCGGCGCCGTCGTCATCGTCGGCCTCGGCACAAATGGACCAATCGCTGACGCCGACGTGGACTCAATGATGTCCGTGTTGTCGGGCGCCTCTCGAGTCGTGTTTGTGAACATCGTGGTCGACCAGCCCTGGGGCGCTCCCAACAATGTTGTCCTGGCCAACGCGGCGATGCGCTATCCCAACGTTGTCGTTGCCGACTGGTCCGGTCTTGAAGCCAAGAATCCTGGATGGGTTTATTCCGATGGGACGCACCTTCCCATTGATGGAGTTGGCGCCCAGGCCCTCGCGGCGTTGGTTGCTTCCAAGGCATAACGGCTTCCCGCCCAGCACCGATAGCGTGCCGGTATGAATGCACAGACCTTCCTTGGCCTCGAACCCATTGGCGACGACTTGCATTGGCGCATGGAGGTCGCATCTGAACTGTGCACACCGGGAAAATTCCTGTTTGGTGGTTGCGGCCTCGGTGCCACGTTGGTGGCGCTGGAGAAAGCCTCGGGACGCGCCACGGTGTGGGCTGGCGCGCAGTACCTCTCCTATGCGCCCACAGGATCAACGCTTGATGTCGACGTTGCGCTCGTCACCGAGGGTAAACATGTCACCCAGGGCCGGGCCGTCGGGCGCGTTGGTGATCGCGAAGTCTTAACGGTTAATGCATCTCTGGGCGAACCCTTCTCTCTTCCCGTTGACGGTGTGTGGGTAACCCCACCTGACGTTCCGGCCCCTGAAGACTGCCCTCGGCGCGTCCTCCCTGAGATTTTCTCCAACACGATTCTCGATCGTGTGGATGTTCGCGTGGCAAAAGGAAGGATGTTCGAGGATCTAGAGGGTGAGCCGGGAAGTGCCGATTCAGCGCTGTGGGCTCGCGTGCCCGGTCATGTCGACCCCTCCGCGGCCATGTTGGCCATATTCGGTGACTATGTCTCAGGTGGCGTATCGCACCCGACGGGTCGGCGCTCCATGGGTCGAAGTCTCGACAACACCCTTCGAATGGTGCAGGTAAAGCCCACCGAGTGGGTTCTGTGCGACATTCGAATGCACGCTCTCATCGACGGCTATGCCCAGGGATTGGCTCATCTGTGGTCTGAGGACGGCACGTTGCTCGCCACGGCGAGCCAAAGCACCTCAGTCCGCTTGTGGAGCGATGAGCTGCAAGGGCCGGCGTGAGACACATAACGCCCGTGGTGTAGCCTCGCAGGTCTGTCCTGGGGCTATAGCTCAGTCGGTTAGAGCGCAGCACTGATAATGCTGAGGTCGTAAGTTCGATTCTTACTAGCCCCACTCGTCTTGTCCCGGTTCGGACGCAACTGTTCTTCACAGATCACCACGATGTTTCGGGGCCTCCGTCCGTGAGCTTGTGAGGTCCCGTGGCCGCAACTTGCCCACCCTTGCTGTGGATCGTGACCGGAGACTCCTTTGCCGGGAATGGGCTGGTATCAACTAAAGCGTCGTACGAACCGCAACAACTGTGTTCTTAGGGTCTCGTCGTCGAGATCAGCAACCATCGGATGCACAACTGCTCCACTAATGGCGGCCATGAACAACGCCGTTTGCAATCGATCATCTCCGTCGGAACCACCACCCACGAGCAATGCAGTCAGCCGGTTGATAACGCTCATAAAGCGGTCATGACCCGAGAAGAAGCGAAGGACAACGGGGTCGCTGAGGATGACATTCACCGTCCGGCGGCGTTCAACGGCAAGATCCACGATCCCGACCAACAGCACTTCGTGCGCTCGCTCCCGGGATGTCTCCGCTTCGGCGGCATGAACGACGACCTCAAGTCTGGTTAGCTCGGCTTCAGCGGCGGCAAGAACGATCTCGTCTTTGGTATTGAACTGGTGGTAGACGGCGGCTTTGGTGACGCCGATAGCGTCAGCGATCATCTGCAGAGAGGTTCCGCCCACTCCCTCTTGGGCAAACAACTCGAGTGACGAGGCGATGATTCTGGCTTTGGCTGCGCTGGGCTCTCGAGGCGAGGCTGCGCCAATTGCAGTGGCCTCAGAAGCGCTCACGTGGCCAGGCTAGCCGGTTCGCTTGTCGTGAGGATAGCCGATCGACTACCCTTCAACTGGCTAGTCGGCCGGTCTACGTACAGGGGGTGTCGTTATGGCAGATATCGACGACGACGTGAAGGCAGCGTTATCGGACGTTCGCAAGGTTGGTGCCAACTATGAGGAGCATCAGCAGCTCACGGGACTCGATATCCCAGTCGACGTGGTGCATTTCAAGAAGTTCCCGGTCGTCGATCCACCTGGAAAATACAAGAAGGTGGGGCACGATACGCGGTCCGACATCAGTCCGGACGACAGCATGGAACTGCCCGACTACAGCGGTCCCTTCCACCAGAACCTCAGGTTCTCTGATTTCTCAAACGACGCGCTCATCAACCTGCTGGGGCTCAGCGACGAGTACTACCGGGTGTGCATCGAGGGTTGGGCTGACTCGGTGGCCGAACGCTATGGACGCGACGACATGCTGCAGATCCAATCGGAAGCTTGGAAGGACACGATCCTTCCCCAGTTACGAGGAATGATTGACGAATGGATGGAACTTACTGACGACGAGACGGACGCCCTCGTTGGCAAGATGGAGGAGGCGGTCGCGGCGCAAGTCGAAGCCGGCGGTGTCGTCCTCATCAACCCCTACGCTCCCGAGCCCGGGTGGAAGGAGTACTCAAAAGCGCGACTTGTGAATCTGGCGCTTGGAAGCCACGAATTCCTTCTTACGGCAATCGAGTCATGGGCCTTCGCTATCGTCATGAGAGACGGCCTTGACGAAATGTTCGCATTCCAGTGGGCTCTGTGGAGTGAGCTCTTGCTCCCCGCAGCAAAGGACATCAAAGCCCGCTGGATGGGTATCTCGGGCGACACGGTTGAGGCCTTCATGAAGGATGTGCAAGTCGATGCGACATCCTTTCCCGGCAAGGCCTTCGAGCTGACATTTGAGATGCCCGAAGAGGAAGTCGGGATCTTCACGTTTAATAAGTGCATCTCGGTTGACCAGTGGGAGGCGCTGGGGCGTCAGGACATAGCCGAGAAGGCGTCACACACTTCGTGCCCCGCCGCCATCATCGAAACGGCGAAGATGTACAACCCAAATATGAAGGTCGAGATTCTCGCCATTCCGCCGCGCGCAAGCAATGACGACGTCTGTTGCAAGTGGCGGCTCTCCATTCGTGATGAATCAGATCCTGAGTACGTGCACCCGGAGGGGGCGCACTGATAGCCAGCAGTTGGTGGTGATCCTCCAATTGCCGAAGTCCTTCACTGGCCCAAGGGCCGACCAAGCAATGCACCTTCGTCGCAGGTTCGCAGCCGGACAAAGGGGCTTGCACCCCGCATTGGCCCAGTTCGGGGGGTGTTTCGTCTTCGGCACGATGGACCGAGATGCACGCGAAGTACCTACTGATTGACACCCGGAAACCCCTGAGGAAGCCTGTGGGATAACTGGCAGACAAACCTCCGTGGTCGTAAGGATTAATCCCGTAGTGTCTTGTTCTGTTGGTCAATAGAGCAACGGGGCGGGGCAGTGGGTCCGCGAGGAGGCACATCATGAATGTCGGGACTCGCATCAGACGTTTCATCCGTCGGTCTCCGGCAAAGGCCGCGATTGTTTTGCTCGTAGTGGTAGCCGGTGCATCGTCGGCCGTTGTGACCTCTGCTCAGGTCAGTGGGGCGTCCGGCGGTTGCAATCCACTCTTGATCACAAGCGCTTCATCGGCCACGGCAACGGCCGGAACTTCGTTTACCTTCACGGTGACGACCTGCTCAGACACGGCGATTATCAAAGCGGCTCACCTGCCCATGGGGTTGAGACTCACCAGTGAGGGCAACGGTACGGCGTCGATAACGGGAACGCCTGGGAGCAAAGACAACGGGCTCTATACGTCGACCGTGACGGCGACGGTCACTGGTGAAGCAGCAGCGACCCAGGCCCTCGTGTTCACCGTCGACAACGCGCCGTCGTTCACCGTGAAGTCCACGTATCTGGCGAAAACCGGGACCGCAATGACGTACACGATAACGACAAAGTACGGATACCCCGTCCCGACAATCACCACGGCCTCAACCCTTCCAACAGGGATCTCTCTGATCGATAATGGGAACGGCACAGCCGTCCTCAAAGGAACTCCGGGAGCTGCCTCTGGTGGCGTCTATCCGATAGCGATCACGGTGAACACCGGCTTGACGTCTAAGACGACGACCATCACTATGACCGTGCATCAGCCACCGGCTATTACGAGTTCCGACACCGATACCGCCGCCGTTGGTACGAGTATGACGTCGTTCCAATTAACAGCAAGCGGCTTTCCCGCACCCGTCTTCAGAGCCACTGGGTTGCCTTCGGGCGTTACCGTGGTGGGCGGGGAGCTCCAAGGGACTCCTAAGGCCGTTGGTACCTACTCGGCCACAGTCTCCGCAAAGAGTTCAGCCGGAACTGCTACGCAGGCCTTCACCTTCTATGTCACGTCTGCCACGTCGTCCCTCGGACTCAATCAACCGACGGCCATCGCGAACGACGATGGGTCGCTCTGGATTACCAACGTCGGGGACAACACTGTCACCAAGACCACCACATCGGGTGTCCTTGAAGCGACTCTGTCGGGATCCGGCTACGGCTTGAATGACCCAGTCGCGGCCGCTGGCAACGGATCGGATCTGTTCGTGGTGAACGCGAGTGGTTCGGTGACCGAGATCAACGAGCAGTCGGACGCGGTCGTTCAAGTCATTGAAGGCACCAGCTATGCCTTTAACGATCCCTCGGCCTTACTGCTCGACGGTGGGAATGTGTGGGTAACCAACGCGGGAGGCAACAGCGTGACCGAGTTCAGCGCCTCCACCGGTTCACTGGTACAGGTCCTTTCGAACGCCAGCAATAGCAAGTACGCCTTCGACCATCCGGTAGCCCTGGCCGCAGTCGGCAGCAACATCTGGATCGTGAACTCCGCTGGCGCCTCGGTCAGCGACCCTCTCGCTGGATCGGCGACTGTCGTCAATGGAACGACCGGGAACTTCGTCCAAGTCGTGGAGGGGTCAAGTGATGGTCTGGAGAGTCCTGCAGGCGTTGCCTACGACAACGGCGACGTGTGGATTACAGACGGCGGCAGCTACCAAATAACCGAACTGACGAGCACCGGCACGCTCATTCAAGTCATCACCAATTCCAGCAATGATGCCAACTACGGCTTTGATAACCCAACGGCGATCGTGGCCTCAGGTAACGACGTCTATGTCGATAGCCCTCCCGGGTCGAGTCCGATGATCACCGAGGTCAACGCGTTGAACGCCGAGGGGGACTGGTATGAGTGCAACACGAACACGCCCGACCCCGACTTCAACAATCCGACTGGGTTGGTCATCAACGGCTCCGACGCCTGGGTCGTGAGTCCCGGAGACAACACCCTCACCGAGCTCAACCTCTCGGCCAGTGGAGAGGCCATTAACTGGTTCCAGTAAATCGGACGCTCTGGCCACCGGACTGGATCTGACCAGAAAACCTGAGATTTCCCTCGCCGACGATTGGCCGGAGGCCATCTGGGAATCCTCCGGCGCCTCAGGCTCACCAGTAGAGGAAATGCCCCCTGCCCCGGCCTGACTGGCGCTCAGTGGCGACAATTCGCTTTATGCAGGCCAGTGATCGTGGGCCGTCTCATGCTGGCCAACCAAGGCCCCGACCGAAATCGGGGGTTCTCAGCGGGCCGATACCATCTCTCCGCGATGACACCCTCATCTGAGCCACCCGTGGAACCGACCTCGACTGGGACCACGCCGAGACTACGTCCTACATTCGGTGCTTCAGCCATCCGGCCACCAGAGCAACCCGCGGTGGACCTTGGGCCCGGTCGACACCGGGGGGGTTCAGTCGAGGTCAAGCACCCGAGGCGGCTGGGCCGGATCATCCTTGGCGTGACCCTGGCGGCCTTCACGGTGCTGGTCGTGGTGCTGTTCGTGCAAGCACACGCCCACGATGAAGAGATCAGCACGCTGCAACAGCACGGCGTACCGGTCAACGTCACGATTAAGAGCTGCGACATTCAGCAAGCGGGAACCGGCGGCACGCCAAGCAATTACTTCATCTGCCGAGGCTCGTTTGTCCTGAATGGCAAGACCTACACCAAAGTAATTCTGAACGATCAGCATGTGCAGTACGAGGGAGCGCACCTCGCCGCCACTGTCAACCCGAAAAATACCAACGCGATCTATCCAACCTCAGTGGTGCGCCAGGGCACATCGGCGTGGTACTCGGGCACTCCCTTGATCCTGTTGATCATTCTCCTCGTGGCGCTGGGCTTGGTGGCCTGGTGGGGCTTTCGGACGAGGGGTACGTCGCCTGCAGTCGAAATGGCCGATGAGACTGAGGGTGGCGAAACAAGGTCACCCGTGACTGACTCCGGTGATGAAACGTCAGTTCGCGAGCCCAAAGAGATTATGGATCAGTTGGATCGGTTGAGTGCGCTTCGTCGCGATGGCGTGCTGACCGAAGCTGAGTTCCGCACCCTGAAGAGTCGGTTGCTCCAATAACGGAAGCGGCCCGGATTGCGGGGGCATGAACCCGCTTCACGGGTCTAGTCGTCGACCGCGCTATCGGAGCCAAAGAATGGTGTGTCGTAGCTGAAGATGCCGCCGTCAGCAGCTACGAGCCAATAACCGCCGTTCGTGGGGTTGAGCGCCATGCCCACCACGGGAGCAGCCAAGGTCAACGATCCGGCCGAGCCATGGAATTTGGCATCACCAAAGGCGAAGATCCCACCGTCGGACGCCACGAAGAGATAGCCCCCGTCGTCGATCGATGCGGTCATGCCGTTGACGGGCTTATTCAGATGCTTGGCTCCGGTCGACCCGAAGAAGGGAGCGCCAAACGCAAAGATTCCGCCGTCGGTCGCCACCAACCAGTAGCCCCCTGTTGTGACGTCCCCATCGAGTCCAACAATCGGCTTATTCAGTGGCCTACCACCCATCGAGCCATGGAATCTCGCATCACCAAAGGCAAAGATCCCACCGTCGGACGCCACCAGCCAATAGCCATTGCCGTCGGCCGACGGTGCCATATCAACCACCGGCGCATTCAACGCCCTACCGCCCATCGATCCGAAAAAGCCGGCATTGCCGAAAGCAAATGTGCCACCGTCGGCCGCTACGAGCCAAAAACCTCGGCCGCTGGGTGTGGCCACAATGTGGGCAATCGGCGCGTTCAGATTCAAACCCGAGGCATCGCCATAGTCGTGCGCATCGCCATGAGAGGACACATATCCATCCGACCATGCGATCCAGTAGCCGTTGCCATCAGCGGTGGCGGCCATACCCACCACGGTCGGTGGCGCGGGTTGTGGCGGTGGTTCTTCTTGTCCGGCGTAGTCAAGCGCAATGGCGGAGCCGTTACCGCCTACGTCGGCTAACACGAGTCCGCAGCGGTAGTAGCCGTTATTGATCTGCGCTGACGTGGGAGGGCACTGTGCCGCAGGATTTGGTGCAGTAAACGGGTTCGGCACCGAGAAGGTGGCGGTCAGGTTGCCCGAAGCGTCGGCCGTGTAACTCTGGGTCGTGGGGTCAAAGTCACTCTCATCAAGATCATCGAGGTAGAGCGGGCTGAATTCACCGCCAATAATGGATTCGTTGGGTTCCCAACCAGAGCAGACAATGGCAATCGATGCTCCGGGCGTCACGTTAAAAACGATAGGGGTGTCACTTGTATCAGAGACCCCGTTGTAGGTGCAGGTTGGATAGACATCGTCGTTGGGCTCATGCGCTCGTCCAATTGTCCTTGACCCATGAGCAAGGATGGCGCTCGACTGATCGACGGCCCGAGTCGTCACTGACGAAACGACAGACGCGAACAGCGCTGAGCTAGCAAGGTGTGACGACGCCGGTGATGCCGCGGCTGGTTCAGTTGCTACAGACGAAAACCCCGCCAGGGCGGCGGCCGAGGCCATGACACCGACAGCGGCGATCCTGATTCGTAGGCCAGATCGAATTTTGGGCGCTCGCCCAAACAGCAAACGATGCATCACTTCGTCCCCCTTGTTGGCACTGTCAAGAATCAGTACGCCTTCCGACGGTAACAGAGGAATGGCAAAATACGAAGGAATAGGTCGGAGATCTTTAAGACGCTCAACCACGAATGTTTCGCGGTTTGGTTCGTTTGGAGCGACTCCTACGGCAAGAAAGTCCGCACCAAAGTGCGGACTTCCTTGCTGCTAGCTATCGATGTGGCCGCTCGCGGTGCGAGTTGGCTACCAGCCGCCCCCGCAACCGTTTTGGTCAGGAGGGTTCGGGCTAATGCGGATAGCCACCAGGATCTGCTGATCGAACGTGGCGTCATAACCGTCAGGCGCGTACTCCAGCCCGCCGTACGCCACCCAGTTCGTCTTGGAGATCCCGAGCATTCCACTAAAGACAGAGCCGTTGACGTTGGCCCCACCCTCTTCGCAGATTGCCACCTTCCACCACGCCGCACGCATGGCGTCAGTGACACCGTCACTTACCGGTGCGGGCGCCACCACGGGGGGTGGCGGGGCGTAGATGGTGCTCCCACCGAGCGAGCCGTAGAAGCCGGCGGTGCCGTAGGTAAAGACACCGCCGTCCTTGGCCACGAGCCAGTAGCCGTTGCCGTCGCTGGACGACGCTTCACCCGTGATCGGTTGACGGAGCACGGTGCCGGCCATCGAGCCAAGGAAATGAGCACCTCCGAAGGCAAAGACCCCACCATCCGAGCCAACGGTGCGGTAGCCACTCTTTGCGGATGCCGCACCGACGATGGGTGCGCTGACGGTGCCATGGAACTGTTCTCCGGAGAATCCGGCGTCGCCGAAGCCGTAGACGCCACCGTTGCTGGCGGCCAACCAGTAGCCACGCGCATCAGGCGTGGCGGCGATGCCGACCACAGTTTGATCGAGGGGTTGCGGGCCGGCCGCTCCATAGAACGCAGCGTTCCCGAAGGCATAGACACCGCCGCTTGTGCCAACGAGCCAGTAACCGAGACCGTTCGGTGTGGCCGCCATACCGGAGATGAACTGGTTGCCCAAGTTGTCGGTGACCGCACCAAGGAACGGTGCGTCGCCGTAGGCATAGACCGCACCGTCGGCGGCGGCGAGCCAGTAGCCCCGTCCATCTGGCGTCGGCGTAATGGCCACGATGTAAGGGTTGTTGGCCTGTCCGGCATCTGAGCCGTAGTACTGGGCATCGCCGAAGGAGAAGACCCCGCCGTCGGAACCAACCTCCCAGTAGCCCTTGCCGTCAGGGGTGGGGGCAATGGCGGTGATTGGGGCCCTGAGGACCATGCCAATGCCATTGGCCGGTCCAGCGCTGGCGGGACCTGAAAGAAGAAGAACGCTGCTGAGCACTGTGGTCAACAACAGAGCCACGGCGGTGCAGGTGCGGCGCACCCGGCCCATGAAGAAAATGGACGGCAAAAGATGGGCCGTCTACTCCGTGCTGTCTGTGCCGGTGTTGGTACTGCATCGGGGGTGGATCTCCTTATGTGTGGATTTGTGTGGTTGGTAGGAAAGAACTGTTCGTCGTAGGGCCCGACGTGCCGTCGCTCTGGCGACACACGGGCGCCGGCGCCCACGGTCCCTCTCGGCCAACGGTGCCTACGTCTAGGGCGGAGGCGCCGCGGGCTCGTTTCTCTGGAAGTAGCGGTCCTGTTTGACTCGACCTCTATCGGTCGGTGTTTAGGACCCCCAACTCATCGGATATGTGAGGTC
This sequence comes from uncultured Acidimicrobiaceae bacterium, assembly GCA_963803215.1. Classification (GTDB taxonomy): domain Bacteria; phylum Actinomycetota; class Acidimicrobiia; order Acidimicrobiales; family RAAP-2; genus CAWDLP01. The sequence continues at coordinate 89,675 of CAWDLP010000001.1, read as the reverse complement.
ATAGTGGGGCATAGTGGTTGCGGAGGGGGCCAGGTTCCCGGGGATAGATGGGCTTTTTTGCCTCATCGAAGTTACCCACATCGGGACTGCGCAGATACTCTAACGTCATTTATATGAAGCGATGCTTCATATGTGTATAAAAACGTCTAAATAGTGCCTTTTTTGATCGAAGTATCCGACGTGTGACCTGGACTTATGTGAAGAATCTCAGGAATCTGCGAAAGATTGAGATTCTTATCTAATCCTCATACTTCCGCCGTTGTTATTGTGATTGCACAGGAGATAGCGGGAACTCCATGAGAATCCATCGAGGGCCCAAATACCGAAAATATCTTGAGGACTATTGTTTTTCCTGTTCAGGAGTGCAATTTCTCTGGTCGTATTGGATAAATAGATCGTTGCATCTGAGTGCAATAACATACGGTGAAGCACAGTATGCATTGAAACTTCAAAAAGGCTGGAGAGGCCCGGTGGCGCAGCCAAATATCGGTCAAATGGGGTCCAGGCCGCCGTTTTCGGACGGATCGGCGCCGGCTCGACCGCGACGGTGCTTTTAGGCCGATTGGTGGAAGCGAGTGGGCGAAAACAGCGTCAGGTCGAGATCGGTCGATCCCGTCGTCGCCAGATCGGCCAAGACTTCGCCCACCACGGGCACGAACTTGAATCCGTGACCCGAAAATCCCGCAGCGACGAACACTCGATCTTCTGACTCAGGCACCGTACCGATGACGAAATGGTTGTCCGGGCTCATCGTGTAGAGACACGCTCGTCCGGTCGATCCACGTGCCCGGGAGATCCGGTATCCGAGTAGCGAGTTCTTCCATCAGTCGTTGTGCCATCGCTGGCATCCACTGATCGATCGACCTGATCGGGGTTCGTGGGTTGGCCGTCGTGGAAGAAGGCCACCTTGGCCGCGTTCTCACCGTCCAGGGCAGGGAATCCATAGAACTCCGAACCGTCGGCACACTCCCAGAGATAGACGGGGTGATGACCAAGGGCGAAGCTCTCGGCGTTCCCCTTGGGCGTTATCCAATGCACGACGTGTCGTTCGACCCGCAACGCCAGACCGAGATCACTGAGCAGGCTGGCCGCCCAGGGACCAGCGGTCACGATGAGGCGATCGACATGGGTCACATCGTGCGCGGTCGCAACGGTGACGCCCTGAGGCCCGACCTCCCAACCGGTGACCTCGGTGTTGAAGTGAAGTGTGGCTCCGGCTGATTCGGCCAGTTGTACGTGCGCACGGACGGTGGCTTCGGGCCGAACGAATCCCGCTCCCGGTTCGTAGACGGCCAGCTCATTGGAGCCAAGGGTGAAGGAGGGGAAACGGCGCGCTACTTCGGTTCGGTCGAGCACTTCATGGGCGATGTTCCAACTTTGGGCGCTGGTTAAGGTTCCTCGAACCACCGCGCCTTCGGCGGCGCCGATCATGAGGCCACCGGTGCGAACCAAAGTCGGTGCACCGGTCACATCGGCCAGCTCATCCCAAAGTTGGTAGGAACGTAACAACCAAGGCACGTAGCGCGGATCCTCGTAGTAGGCCTGGCGCACCATGCGCGACTCTCCGTGACTCGAACCGCGATCGTGCGCCACGCCGAACTGTTCGAACCCGACAACCCGGTAGCCACGTCGGGCCACATGCCACGCCGCAGCCGAGCCCATGCCACCGAGCCCGAGCACGGCGACGTCAAAGTCGCCCATTACGGTTGACGACCGGGCGGCCGATCCCAGCGTTGTTGGCCACACAGTCGATCCCAGGCGGTCCAAGCCAACAGCCCCGACATTGATGCCATAGCGGCCCCAGTACGCACCTCACCGGTGGCGACGTCCCACGATTCGCACCCGAGCCCCTGATCCATTGGCATCAATTGGAACTGTTGCAGGGCGGTGCCATCGGTCTCATCACCATCAAGCATCCGGTTGGCCAGATCGAAGCCAGATGGGTAGGGAAAGTGAGCCGATCCCGAACCGGCAAACGCGCCTTCAAAGTGAAACGGATTGTCCTGCGTCAACCACCGCAGCGTTGCTTGCTGCACCGGGTCGTTCTCCTCGACCAGCCCAAAGTAAGGCAGGGTCCGAAGGCTCAGTGGTGGTTCGTCTCGTTGTTCGGTCTGCCCCTCGGCATCGCAGGCCCAAGCCCACATCGGGCCATACGGTCCATCAACGACAAGATGCTCTCGAATGGCGACTCGAATGGCGTGTGCTTGTTGACGAAACCCGCTGGCGAGATCGGGGCCACTTGCCATGGTCGGTCCCTCAGCCATGGCGGCCAGGGCGTCAAAGGCCGCCGCCAGCAGTGCGTTGTCTGTCGTGACATACGCAAAGTTGGTCGGGTCATCGGTGGGCAACAGAAAGGTGGCGAAGAGATCCCAGGTTGGATGACGCCATGGGCCTATCTGGTCGACCAATGCGTCTAAGGCTTCCGAGACGGGCTTTTCACCCAGAATGGACCAGTCCCCCGTGGCCTGTATGTAGCGCCAGACCGCCAGGGTCGGCGCTGCTGCTTGGTCGAGCTCAAATCCTGGGTACAAAGAGGTCCCATTGAGGTACAGCGCGTGGTGAGCCAATCGTTCTCCCCCCGCTTCTAGTGACGCCACTAGGACCCGACGAGCTCTGGCTTCGTCGACTAGCAAGAGGGCGGGAAACGTCCAGCAGTAGGCGTCCCTGCTCCAAAATGCGGCGGACACGTAGTACTGGCGGCTTCGAGAGGTCACCACCACAGGGCGACCAGTATCAAGACAGTCACCTTGGGCGTAGAAGTAGTTGAAAAAAAGGTGGGCATTCAATCGTTCGAACAACGCGTCCGTAGGCTCGGGCGTATCCAGACTGTGGCGGTCCAACCAGTCGATGGTGGCGTTCCACAGTGCGACAAAACCGCGTCGGCGGAGATGGAGCGCGGTCGTCGCCGCTCCGTCGGGCTCGGTGGAGACTCCGAGAAAGAGGTCGCAGACGTAACTGCCATCCTCTGGGTCGAGCGACGTCGTGGTGACCTTCCACTGCGGCACCTCACCAAGGCTTTCCACCGTGGTGCCATGACCGCCCTGACAGGCCAGAGCAAGCAGGGGAAGTCCGGCCGACGCCCAGACGACGCGGCTCTTGGTCCACGGATCGTCCTGCCCGCGCATCGTCACATCAACCGGCTTGGTGCGCAGGTGCGTGACCTCGGTTGCCTGCCACTGACCCGACCAGCCCAGCGTGACTGACCCTTCGGCCTCTGGGGTGAACGTGAGTCGAACTGCCGCTCCTCGTTCGTCGACTGGAGTGCAGTACCAACCTTGTAAGAGCCCTTGGGCAAGCTGACAGGAAAAGTGAGGGAGCCAGTCTCCCTCGCGTTCCCAGGTGAGATCGCTGATCTCCACCGGCTGCCCATCGACGAGCAGCACAGGCTCAAGCAATGGGCCTTGGTCGCCTCGTGCTTCAACAAGCCCAAGAGCCCGTTCGACCAACACGCCAATCGAACCAATGGAACCGTCGTCCAGAGAGATGTCGGGAACTGAGACGAACAGGTTTCCCGTTGGCATAAATCGCGGCGGGTCCGCGATGGCGGGTGCGTAGGTAACAAGACCCTTGGAGCGCTTTGCGACGTCCATGGCGTCTCAGCGATCCGTCTTCGGAAGGTGAAGGAGTCGGGCGGCGTTGCCGGCAAAGATCAGATGGCGCTCGTACTCGGAGAGACCGAGGGCGTTGACGATGCCAACCTGATCGTCGAAGTACGAAGAGACCAGCCCTCGGGGAAAGTGGGCCGAGTCGGATCCGAAGATGATCCGCTCGGGTCCAATGGTGACAAGAAACTTTTGAAAGAGGTCCGAGAGCGTCAGCGGGTAGGGCATCCACCGAATCCACTCGTTATTTCCCGAGGAGTCGACGTAGACGTTGCGACAGGCCCACGCCAACTGCAAGAGGTCACCCGGATAGCTGCAACCAAAGTGAGGGATGACAAATGGAACCTCCGGAAAGGCCTTCGCCACATCGTGCAGTCGAAGCGGCGAGATGTTGACGTGGTCCGCAATGCCACCTCCGCCATCCAACGTGCCGAAGTGCACGATGACGGGAAGATCCAACTCCTCAACCGCCTGCCACACCGGGTAGAGGGCCTCGTCGTCGATTCGGCCCGTAAGGGCAGGGGCCAAAACCTTGTAGCCCTTCAGACCGTCATCTCTCACCGCTCGGCGAAGTTCATCTGCTGCGTCTGGCCCGAACGGATCGTGGTGCGCAAAGCCAAACATGCGCGGCTGCCCGGCGATGGCTTGGGCCAGGGTCCGGTTTCCACCGCCAGTCAGGAACACAATCCCCTCGAGGCCCGCCTCTTCGACTTCGACCGACCAACGCTCGGCCTGGATCTCAGGTGCGGGCTCCGTCTCTTCGGGAAACTCAAAGGAGTAGGCCGTCCACCATTCTTCTTGGTACCACCGCCAGTTAGCCTTCACGATGTCGAACTTCCTCTGACCGAACCGGCGGCGATACTCCTCATCGGCCGGGCTCGGTGACTGGTCGGGCACGGGGAAGTGCGCGTGAAAGTCGATGATGGGGAACCCCCATCGACTGTTTCGCATCTGTTCGCGACCCAGCACCTCAGTCATGCAGAACCCGCGTGGCGCCCCGAAGTCGAGACCGGTGCATCGTCACGCACACGGCCGAACATGGCCTCGGGGTCGTAGAGCGCTTGGCCCCCAATCACCGTGGCCAATACGTCAATCTCCCCGATGCGATCTGTTGGCGCTGTGGTCGGGTCGTCGCTCAGCACCACCAAGTCGGCCAACATTCTGGGCCTCAACCGACCCCAAAGGTGCTCGCTCGTGGCGGCTCGGGCACCATGATCCGTGTAGAAGGTCAGCGCCTCGGTGGCAGTGAGTCGCTCGTCTTCTCCAAAGATCGCGCCTTCCAACGTGATCCGCTCCACCATGGACTGCATCCCCTTCAGCGGCGAACCTTCAGACACCGGGCGATCCGAGCTCCCGACCACAAGGACTCCGGCATCAACCAGGCTGCGCATCCGGAAGTAGTTCTCACTGCCACGACCGTCGGGAAAAAGCTGGAGAAGGGGGTCGCCAAAGTCAGGCAGAAAGAGGGGCTGCAAGACGACACTGACGCCCATCGAGGCCATACGAGTGATCTGATCAGGTCGAATCATCACACCGTGCTCAATCCGATGGCGCGCCAGCGTGCCCCCGAGGGCTGGAACTGCGGTGTGCATTCCTTCCTCGATGGCATCGAGAACGAGATCCACCGCGCCGTCGCCAATACAGTGCGAGGCCACCTGCCAACCACCGCGCACGGCTGCAACGATCGATCGTCGAAGGAGCTCCGGGTCGTTGTCGAATCCGCCCCGAACCTTCCCGTCGCGTCCCGTCACGGCGGCGCTGTGACCGAGTCCAGACCCGTCAACCCAGATCTTCATGGCACCAACGTTGAGCCACGGGTCGCCCAGACCGCTTCGAATGCCCAGATCGAGCCCGTGGGTGATGGTGTCGTCGGGGTGAGCCATCACCTCGTGGAAGAGATCGTTGAACGCCATCAGTTGGGCTCGAGTGTGCAGCCGGCCGGTGGCGCGGGCCAGCTGATACGCCGCCATTTCGATGGGCGTGTGATCGATGCCAGGACAACCAATGCCAGCATCGGTGAATCCCGTGATCCCCTCAGTCAGGTAGTGGGCTGTGGCGCGATCGATGGCTTGGGCCATCTGCTCGATCGACGACGGCCCCACGTACTGCTTGACGCGATCCATGGCGATCTCTTCGAGCAGCCCGGTCGGTCGGCCTTGCTCATCAACCACGACCTGCCCTCGCTCCCCCTCGGAAAGTGCGCCATCGATTCCCACCGCGGCCAGTACGGCATTGCTCACGATGCACGAGTGGCCTGAGAGATGGGTGAGCCAGACCGGACGACCGCCCCCAGCGCGGTCAAGTTCGTCAGCATGGGGGTACTGATCGGGGGCCAAGCCCGCGCCATACCCAAAGCCGATGACCCATTCGTCGTCACCCAAGGTGGCCGCATAGTCCGCCACCGCATCCAGCGTTTGGGCAATGCCCGATATTTCGTTCAAGGCCAAGGAGACCAGCCCAAGACCGAACGATGTGGTGTGGCAGTGCCCGTCGTGAAATCCGGGCGTGACTGCCGCGCCACCCAGATCGACTACGGCCTCGGCCGGCATGGCAGTGACCTCGTTATCGAGACCCACGATGTGGCCGTTCCAGATCCCGATCGAAGACGCCGTGGGGCGTGCCCTATCCACCGTGACGATTCGTGCGTTCGTGAGCAAAAGGTCGAGCTTCACCGTGCTCTGCTCCTCGGATCGAAACGGTGCCTTTTAGAGCATGAGGACAGCGCAAGGGGGTGCGGCACCTCAACAAGTTAGGTGGGGCTGGAGAGAGACCGCCATGGGACGGCCCCGAGAGACCGAGACAGCGCTGCAACGGGGGTGTACTTTTCTTCGGTGCCGTCAGCCGCTGGGTTGTCACTTGCCCGGATCCACCAGTGACCCGACTGGCACGAGGCGCGACACCCACCTCACGGCTCACGAGATTGCCAAAGTGACGCTCGAGACCTTCGACCAGAGCACGCAGAGCCCGAGCATTCGCCAGGTGGCGGGAGTGCTCGGGGCCTCGCCGTCAGCGATTTATCACCATTTCACCTCTTGGGCTGCGGTATTGGAAGCAGCCGTCGATCTGGTGTGGGACGAGGCTCTGCAGGAGTTTTTGACCCAGATTCCACATCCGTTCAACGTGGACTCTGATCCAGTCGACGCGCTCGTGACCGCCGGTCTCGTGGCTCGTCGAGCGTTCGGACGCCACTATCAAATTGCGCCGTATCTAGCGACAACGGATCGAACGACCCGGATTCGGTCGGCCACGGTGGTTTTGATGACCCATCTTTTCGAACGGCTGGGCATGACCGACGTTGAAGCCAGCAAAGCGTTCCACACCTACGTCTCCTTCTCGCTGGGTGCCGTCCTGTTCTCATGCGCTCGACGTCTGGCCAACGATCATTTGACGGAGCAACCCGACCAAGAGGCCCAGCCCCACCGCATCGATTCGTTTGATCCCAACGCCGACGAACAGCTCTTTGTCGAAGGTCTGCATATTTTGGTCGATGCCCTCGTGACCGCTCACCGAAGTTCGATCGAAAGTGCCACCAACATCTGAGTCCTGTACTCGTGGGGGCGCCATGTCAGCCCTCGGAGGTGAAGGTCGGCCGTCTGGACGCCACCCCGGTGCTTCGGTCATCATCCAATCTCATGGTGCGCCACGAGAACTTCGAAGAGATGAACCCGCGTGCCTGAGCCAACAGAGTTTGCGAGTGTCACAAGTGTCAGCCGGCTGGAAGCGGCAGCCCGACTGCGTGAGTTGGGCCACGCTCTTATCTCCCATCAGTGCGACGATGCCGTGCTCGACTCGATCGCCGAGTTCGCTCGGTCCGTGGCAGAAGCGGTGAAGCGCGCCCCCGAGCGGCCCCACGCCTTCCGAACGCTCACGGCCTCGCAACTGGATCGCCTCCCTTCCCTTAGGCCGACCGATCCCTCCCGTTCGGTCTTCCCCGACTCAATCGTTTCCGGCAAAGCCAATCCGATGGGTCTGGCCGCAAATATCTGGCGGGAAGGCGACGAGTCTTTGCTCAGTGTCACGCTGGGTGCTGGATTTGAAGGTGCCCCGGGCCGGGCACACGGTGGGGTCGTCGCCGCCCTCATTGATGAAGCCATGGGACTCGTCCTGTCGATTCATTCCATCTTGGCCTTCACCGGGCGACTGACGGTGAACTACCGGGCCCCAACGCCGGTCGGAGAACCCCTCTGGGGACGCAGCCGTCTGGCTTCTCGTGACGGGCGCAAGCTGACGGTGACGGCGGAGCTTGGGACAGGCGACACCATTCTGGCCGAAGCGGAGGGCCTTTTTATTGCTGTCGATCCCACTGTGTTCTTCGATCGCACCGACAACGAGGCCTCAGCAGGTAGTTCTGGCCCGTCCCAGGCGAGGGAGACCTAGCCTGTGGAACAGAGGGGCACGTCGCGGCGTTGCACCCTTCGAAGACATCGTCGAATGGAGTGGATATGCCGGCCGTCACCGTTGAGAACACATTGGCTCTCCCAAAGATCACGGGTCCTGGACCTTCGTCGATCACGCGACCGGTGCGCTCGGTCACGAACGCCCCGTCGGGGTTAGAAGGTGAGGGGTTTCCCGTGCGGCGAGCCTTCGCCGGAGTTTCTCTGGCCGATCTCGATCCTTTCGTTCACATGGATCAGATGGGGGAGGTCGAGTACGCCCCCGGGGAGCCCAAAGGAACCCCATGGCACCCGCACCGAGGCTTCGAGACCGTCACATACATGATCGATGGCACCTTCCAACATCAGGACTCGATCGGCGGGGGCGGCCTCATTCAAAACGGCGCCACGCAGTGGATGACGGCGGGGTCCGGCATCTTGCACATCGAGCGGCCGCCCGAACAGCTCATCGCCACCGGTGGCCTGTTCCACGGTATTCAACTCTGGGTCAATCTTCCCTCGGCCGACAAGTGGGTCGACCCCCGCTACCAAAACATCGAAGCCGACGCCGTGAGCTTGATCACCACACCTGATGGCGGCGCCCTCGTCCGCATTATCGCTGGTTCCGTCGACAACCACGGCGGCCCGGGATCAACCCACACACCCATCTCGATGGTGCACGCCACCGTGACTCCGGGCGCGCGACTGGCCTTGCCCTGGCCCCGTGAGTACAACGCATTGGTCTATGGACTGGCCGGTCAAGGCACCGTTGGCCCCGATCAACATCCGTTCCAAACCGGTCAGCTCGCCCTCTTCGGCGCGGGCGATGCCCTCGAGCTCACGGCCAACGCCACGCAGGACTCTCGGCACCTGGCCCTCGACGTGCTTATTCTCGGTGGGAAGCCAATTGGGGAGCCGGTTGAGGTCTACGGTCCGTTCGTCATGAACACCAAAGACGAGTTGGCCCAGGCCTTCGAGGACTTCCACGCCGGCAAGCTCGGCACCGTGCCGGCTGACCACATTGGTGATTGAGTCGAAGGTGGCGGCAATTGACTTCGGTCCGGAGGACCTTCCTGATCTGACCGGTCTGACCATGGTCGTGACCGGGGCCAATAGCGGCATCGGTTTCGAAGCGACCTTGCAGTTGGCCGCCCATAACGCGCATGTCGTCATGGCCTGTCGTGACACCAAGAAGGCGCAGGTGGCGTTGGAGAGAATCCAAGGTCTGGACCCCCAGGCCTCGCTTGAGGTGTTGGAGCTTGATCTCTCCGACCAGTACTCGGTGCAGCGCGCCGCCTCTGAGTACTCGCGACGCCACGATCGACTGGACGTGCTCGTCAACAACGCCGGGATCATGGGTGCGCCCTATCGCCAGACGGCGGACGGATTTGAACTTCAGATGGCCACCAATCACTTCGGGCACTTTGCCTTCACCGGTCTGCTGCTCGATCAGCTCATGACGACACCCAACTCTCGGGTCGTGACCGTGAGTTCGCAGTTCCATCGCAGCGGTTCGATCGATCTCGACGATGTGGCTGGACTGAAGGTCCAGAACCCCTGGCTCTTCTACGGCGCCTCCAAACTGGCCAACCTTCTCTTCACCTACGAACTGGGCCGGCGCCTTTCGGCCGTCGGCGCATCCACACTCGCTCTCGCCGTCCACCCAGGGTGGACCCGAAGCAACTTGGCCGTCACGGGTCCAACCATCGGGGCCAGTCGCTTCAAAGCAAAGACCGGTCGAGTGGCGGCAAGGCTCGGGGGCCAGTCCACCGGCACTGGGGCACTCCCAACCCTCTATGCCGCCACGGCGTCGGACGTCAGCTCCGGTGACTACTTCGGACCGAGTGGATTGCTCGAGCTGTACGGGCCCCCGAAGAAAGTTGCGTCCAACAAACGGTCGCACAACCGGGATCTGGCCACCGGACTCTGGGAGCGCTCGGAAGCACTGACCGACGTGGCCTTCAACTTCGCCGACACCTCGCTCGTCACTGACGAACCGTCACGCTCGAGCTCTTGAGCTCGGGGCCTACGGGTCGCGATGCAACAAGAAGGTGCCAGTGGCCCGACTCACCAACTGACCGTTGTCATCACGCACAGTGGCCTCGCCGTAGGCCACCTGTCTGGCCATGCGGACCACGTCACCACGTAGCACGTAGGCCGATCCCGTCAAGGCCGGCCGCATGGTCTCAGTCTTAAGCTCCAAGGTGGCCTTCGTGCGGTCCCGACCTCGCATGGCGGCGTTAATGGCGAAGTTCATGGCGGCGTCCAACAGCACGGTATGCACCCCGGCCTGGACCACACCGTGCGGATTACAACCAAGCGGTTCCGGTGCGAACGAGCCCTCGACCCAGCCCAGGTCCTCTCCGTCAATGCCGTACGCGGTGAATGAACCCCCAACGGCCCCGATGATCGGCATCCCGCCATCGCCCAGCCAGCGATCCATGTTCTTGGCTTCTCCCGACATCGAGGACACGATAACGGACGGCCCGTCGCTGAGCCGTGACGCGTCGTCCCGCGTCGGGCCTGGGTCAGCAACGCTGTGGGCCAGGAACATGGCTCGCACGGTAAGATGGTGTGATAGCCGACCGGCAGGCGCAACGCCGCCGGAATGTCAGGAGATCAATCATGACCACCGCCGTGATCGTTGACGCTGTTCGCACCGCTGGAGGGAAGCGAAACGGAAAGCTCCGAAACTGGCACGCCGTTGACTTGGCTTCAGAAGCATTGAAGGCGCTGCAGGCGAGAAATGACCTGGACCCAGCACTGGTCGACGACGTGATCATGGGCTGTGTCATGCAGGTCAGCGAACAGTCGCTCAACATCGGCCGAAACGCCGTGCTGGCCGCCGGATGGCCGGAGTCGGTGCCCGCCACCACGATCGACCGCCAGTGCGGATCGTCGCAACAGTCGCTGCACTTCGCCGCTCAAGGCGTGATGGCCGGGGCCTATGACATTGCGGTCGCCAGTGGCGTCGAGTCCATGACCCACACCCCCATGGGATCATCGGTTGTCCGTGACTACGGCTTCCCCTTTGGGCCCCGCATGATGGCCCGCTACGCCGACGTTGGTGGGATCGTGGGACAGGGCATCGGGGCTGAGATGATCGCCGATCAGTGGGGCTTGTCGCGCGAAGACCTCGACGCCTTCTCAGTGCAGAGCCATCAGCGTGCCGCTCTGGCCACGGCGGAAGGTCGATTTGAGAACGAGATCATCCCTGTCGTTATCCACGACGACGAGGGTAACGACACCGATGAGTTCCTGACCTCAGACGAGGGCATCCGACCCGACAGCTCGGTCGAGGTATTGGCCAACCTGAAGCCGGCATTCAAACCCGAGGGCGGCAAGATCACAGCTGGCAACTCCTCTCAGATCACCGACGGCGCTTCCGCCGTCTTGGTCATGAGCGAAGAGAAGGCAGCCCAACTCGGCCTGACGCCCCGGGCCCGGGTCCACGCCTTCGCCCTGGCCGGCGTCGACCCGGTCACCATGCTGACTGGTCCCATTCCCGCCACCACCAAGGTGCTGGAGCGGGCCAAGCTCACCATCGACGACATGGACGCCATCGAGATCAACGAGGCCTTCGCCTCGGTCGTGTTGGCCTGGGAGAAAGAGCACCACCCCGACATGACCAAGGTCAACCCCAACGGTGGCGCCATCGCTCTGGGCCACCCCCTGGGGGCGTCGGGCGCCAAGCTCACCGCCACTTTGTTGAACGAGCTCGAGCGGGTCAACGGTCGCTACGGCCTTCTCACCATGTGCGAGGGTGGTGGCTTGGCCAACGCCACCATCATCGAGCGTCTGGGCTAACCAGCCGAAAGACTGGCTTCGTTGCGCGAGCCAGCTATCACAGAGACGAGTCGTCGCTAGCGGTAACGAGTGGCCATCAAGAACCCGGCGAAGATCACACCCAGGCCGATGACGAGATACCAGGGTGATCCGTGGGCCAAAAACGGTAGCCCCGTGATGTAGTTCAAAAAGATGATGGCGACGCCCGCAATGAGGAGCGAGAGCACCAAGATGCCGTAGGCCTTCGAGCTGTGGCGGACATCCTTCGGAATCGGTGGCGTATAACGACCGCTCTCTTCCGCCGTCTTGTACCGGCCGATTTTGGCGTTGGCCTTGGGGGCGTTGCCCTTTGTGCCCTTGGGCGTCGTCCGGCCCGAAGCCGACTTTCCCTTGTCGGTCGCCCGCCCTGGTCCACTGGTTGATTTGCTGGCCACGGCCCATGACATTACTCATGCCAGGGCCAAGAGGGCCGCGGGCTCCGCTACCATCGCCTGGCATGGCCGTTCGAGTACTGATTGTCGACAACTACGACTCGTTCGTCTACAACCTCTATCAAGAGCTGGGGGAACTGGGCGCAGACCCGGTCGTTTACCGAAACGACGCCATCGGCATCGATGAGATCAGACAGCTTGCCCCCGACGCCCTTCTGATCTCGCCCGGGCCAGGACGGCCCGAGGACGCCGGCGTCTCAATGGAAGTAGTGAAGCAGCTGGGCGGGGAGATTCCGATTCTCGGTGTCTGCCTGGGCCACCAGTGCATCGGACAGGTCTATGGCGGACGTATCGAAGCCGCCCCAACCCTGATGCACGGAAAGACCTCGGAGATTGACCACGACGGCGATGGCGTGTTTCGTGGCCTACCCAATCCGTTCGTCGCCACCCGGTACCACTCATTGGTGGTCGCGCCCGACAGCGTTCCAAGCGAGCTGCAGGTGACCGCCACCGCCAGGGTGGCGTGATCATGGGCGCTGCGCCATCGCCAGCTTGCCATCGAGGGCGTGCAGTTCCACCCCGAGTCCATTCTGACCCCATCAGGGCCAAACCTCTTGGCCAACTTCCTGGCTCAGGTGGGCCAGCCCGTCTAGAACGGGCCAGTCCGCACCACCGCTACGGGCCTGTGGTCTGGTGGTGGGACGACGACGGCGTGCTGGTGGTCGATGTCGTCGTGCTGGACGACGTGGAGTTGCAGATGGCCATCGTGACGGTGGCCGGGGTATTGACCTGAGTGCCGGGCGCCGGCTGCTGTGTCACCACTTGGCCATTCTGCGCCGAGGTGCACATGGTGGTGGTGGTGAACGATGACGTGAGACCTGGTGTGGCACTGATGGTGGCGCTGGCTTGGGCTTGCGTCTGGCCCACCGTGTTCTGCAGCGTCACCTGGCACGGTCCGTGGAGATCACCAGATTCACCGGGGTGAGGGGCGGCTGCTCAGACTGGGCGTGCGGGCGACTGTGACGCCACCAGTCCCGTCCCGATCGTCTGCGAGCAGGCGTTGGTCTGGGTCCCAACGGCCAGGCCGGCCGACGTAATGGCACCGCCTGCCGCGGTCGGCGTCGAGCCCACCACGTTCGGGACCGGGACCTGCGGTCTGGGTACCCAGCCACATCAAGGTGCACGACGGTGCCTGACTTCACCGAAGCGTTTGGAGCCGGGGTTCTGACTCAACACCGTGCCGGCCGGCTTTGTGCTGGCGACGTAGTGATCGACGTGGAAGTTGAGGTTTTGGCCGGTGAGCAGCTGGCCCGCTTGGGTTAGCGTTTCACCCACCACGCTCGGAACGGTCACCATGACGACCTGGGTCCCGCCGCTGAGCACCAGGTCCACGCTCGACTTCTTCTTCACGCTCGTCCCGGGCGACGGGTCAGACGAAAGCACCGTACCGGCTTTGGCCGAGTTGGTCTTGGAGGTCGTACCCCCGACGGTGAGATCGGCCGCTTTGATCTTGGCGTCAGCCTGTGACGCCGTATTGCCCACGACGTTTGGTACTGCCACCTTGTCATCAATGACCCCAAGGGATTTGAAAAGGAAGAACCCCACCAAAAGAAGCACGATGACGAGAGCAATCAGTGCAAAGACAAGTTGGCGGGTGCGTCGCTTGCGCTGCTTCTCTTCAGCTTCTTCGTCTAGCTCGTCGTCAGCCAGTGGCACACCACTCGGACGGCGGCCGACGGTCGTGGCGTCGGCGGCCATGACGGCGGCCGTCGCACCCACCACAGCGGGTTGCATGGTGGTCGCCGTCACGTCTTGCGCCTCAACCGGTCGACCTTCAGCAAATCGCAAGAGATCAGCCCGCAGGTCCTCGGCCGAGGAGTAGCGCTGATCGGGCGACTTGGCCATGGCCTTCATGACGACAGCCTCGAGAGCTGGCGGCGCCTCGGGATTGATCTCGCGTGGCAAGGGCGGTTGGTCTCGTACGTGCTTCGACGCCACCGCTACCGGCGTATCGCCCAAGAACGGTGTACGACCCGTCATCATCTCAAACAGCACGACGCCCAACGAGTAGATATCACTACGCGAGTCGACGCCGTAGCCCTCGGCCTGCTCGGGCGAGAAGTAAGCCGCCGTACCCATGACGGCGCCCGTCTGGGTCAGGCTCTCTTCGGTATTGATGGCGCGGGCGATGCCGAAGTCGGTCACCTTGACGGTGCCGTCATCAGTGATGAGGACGTTGCCCGGCTTCACGTCACGGTGCACCACCCCGTGTCGATGGGCATAGGCCAGGGCCGCAGCCACGTGGGCCCCAATGTCGGCCGTGCGGGCCGGTGGAAGTGGACCCTGCGCCCGCAAGATGGCCGAAAGCGGCTTGCCGTCGACAAACTCCATCACGATGAAGTACGTCCCGCTGTCCTCGCCCCAGTCAAAGACCGGCACGATGTTGGGATGAGAGAGGTTGGCCGCGGCCTGGGCTTCTCTTCGAAAGCGTTCTACAAAGGCACGGTCGACCGAGAGCTCAGGAAAGAGGACCTTCAAGGCCACGGGGCGATCAAGCAGATTGTCTCGGGCTCGGTAGACCTGGGCCATACCGCCTCGGGCGATCAGGTGAGTGAGCTCGTAGCGATTAGAGAAGACGCGCGGCGTCTGCACGGGTTCCATGGCGCCCCGAGCCTACGCTGCGCCGGACGTTGAGAGGGAGTTTGGCAAGGTTGTGCCTTGCCCAAGTGATCTCGATATTGTGCCGTCCGCCCAACGTGCCGTATTCATTCCCGTCGCTTTCTTCGCGTGCTCTCGCCGGGCGAGACGCATGGTGAAGGTCATCTTGCCCTACGGGGCAGGGATGGCCGCTTCCAACACTGCTTTCATGATTGGCCCGGCCACGTCTGCGCCGTCTGCTTCCTTGCGTTGGTAGGGAACGACAACGGCCACCGCCACTTTGGGGTCGTTGGCCGGTGCGAACCCGATCATCCAGTCATCAGTGTTCTGGGCGGTGTTGCCAACTTGTGCTGTTCCGGTTTTCACCGCCACATTGAGGTAGGCCGGAAATCCGACTCCGGCCGCCGTGCCTCCAGGCTTGGCTACGCCCTGCATCAAGGCGGTGACCTGGGCGGCGGCCTGTTGGGTGGCCGTTCTCGGCATCGGCGTCGGTGTGTAGGACTCCACCAAGTTGCCTTGTGAGTCACGGATCTGCGACATCAGGTGCGGCGTCATGATGACGCCTCCATCGGCGATACCGGCCGCCACCATGGCGTTTTGTAGTGCGGTGGCCTGCACGTCGTACTGGCCAATGGCGCTGTAGGCCAAGAAGGCGTCGGAGTCAGCTGGCAGGTCTGGAAAGTTCGACTCAATCACACCGGGCAGGTCGATGCCAGGTACCGAGTTGTAGCCGAACAGCTCGGCCTGGGTTTCGAGCACTTTTGAACCGAGTGCAATGCCGAGCGCGCCGTAACCGGGGTCACACGACACTGGCAGCATCTGGGCCATGGTGTTGCCACACACTCCATCATCGTTTGTCATCACCTGGTTGGAGTCTTTGAACTTCAATGTCGCCGACGGCGGGAAGCTGAAGTTGGCGAGCGCTGGTTTCAAATTGTAGGCCGCCGTACTGGTCACGACCTTGAAGGTTGAACCCGGGAAGAACCGTTCTTCGGTCGCGATGGGATCAATGGGCGAAAAGCCCTCGGAGTCTTTCACGCTGTAGGCGAAGTGTGCTTTCTCTTCGACGCTCACATTGGTATCAGCCAGCGTGTTCGGGTCAAACGTCGGATTAGACACCATGGCTTCAACCGCACCCGTGGTGGGATCTAAGACCACCACGGCCCCGTCTTTGTTCCCCGTCGGCGGCAGGGTAGTGAGCGCTGTTTCCGCCACCTGTTGCAGGCTGGGTTCGACCGTTAAGGTCACGTCATCGGTGCTAGGAGCAGGCTTTTGACCCAAGATGAGTTGACTCAGGGTTTGAGGGCCTTGACTGTGCGCTTCGAGCTCAGAGTTGTACTGCTCTTCGATGCCCGACGTGCCGTAGAAGAGCGGTGAGTCCCAACCTGTGATCCCGGCATAGAGCGGACCGTCGGGGTAAACGCGCTTGTACTTATAAGAGTCAGGCTCTCCGGACGGCACCGACTTGGCCAGCACCGTACCGTCAATGGCATAGATAGTGCCACGGGGGTTGACGTACTTGTGAGCTTGAATCCTCGGATTTTGGGGTGAGTTCGCCAGTGCCGGGGCTCGCACAAACTGGATGTTGATCAGCTGGGCCAGGATCAGCCCGAAGCACAAGATCATGACGGCACCCAACCAACGAATTCGCCGTCCCATCAGATCGCCCCTGCCGTCACGGTGCGGTCGTGGCCGTCGTGGCCGTCGTGGGAGTCACCGCTGCCGTGGCCGGCGCGGCGGCCGCGGTGGAGCTGGTCACAGCCGGAGGTCGGCTGACGGTAGTGGACGTTGCACCAGGAGCACCAGGGGAGGTGCTCGGCGTGCTGGGCGGTGGAGCGACGGTCGTCGGGATCAGTCCACTGGGCCCGACGGCAAACGGATTCGAGGTGGTTGAGGTCGTGTTGGCCAGCTGGTCCTGATATTCAGCTTGCAGATTGCTCACGTACTTCTTGGCGTCAGCGAGTGATGCCTCTTCCACATTGTTCTTGAGATCACTCACACGGCGGGGCAGGATCTCGGCCGTTGTCACTCCTGGCCGATCTACCACTTTGGGTTTGAACATCAACACGCCTCCGGGGCGACCTTGATAGATCACCACCTGGTTCCCATGAACCGTCACATACCAGTCGTCGCTGGCGTACCAACGAATAGCGAAGTATGCACCCACCGGGACCGCCAAAATCAGCAGGAAGAAGAGAATGACGCGAACTGTGATCCGCCGAGGAATGCCGAGGCGCTTGCGCTGTTCTCGTCGGCTCTCTTTCTTTTCGGGCTCAACGACCTGGTCGTTCGCTTGGTCGGGCGAGTAGTACACGCCGCGTGGCCGCGGTTGATCCACGGGCTGGACGGCTGGGACAGCCTCTGTTGGCGCAGAGACCACCGCGGCCACCGCCACAGTCTCTGCTGCACCGGTCAGAAATGCGTCGTCGCTCGTGCCAGCAATTTTGGGCACCGCCCCGGTGAAACCAAGTTGAGAACCGGGCGCAAACGGATCCACTCCCGGCGTTTTGGTAACTCGCGGTACTGCTGTCGTTGCTGCACCAGCCTGGGCGCGCGATGTTGGCCTGGCGGCGGCTGAGCCAGCTGGGGACTCGCTGGTCGGGCTTGACGTTGCACCAAGCGGCGGGCCAGTTATGTCCAGATCTGACGCGGGTTTCGAGGCAATAACCATGGCCGCGCCCCCCATTGGACTGATCGGTCGAATGACCGTTCCACCTGTTCCGCCGCTCTCCCCGACCAAGACGTCCACCACGACCACAGTGATGTTGTCGCTCCCGCCGTGATCGTTGGCTGAGTTCACGAGCACGCGAGCCGCTTCGCTGGGGTCAGCGATCGCACCCAGCACCTCGCCCAGAGTGCTGATGCCAACTTCGTTGGTTAAACCGTCGCTACAAAGAAGAATCCGATCGCCGCTTCGAACGTGGAGTTCCCAAAGATCGGCGCGAACGTCGGAAGAGACCCCGAGAGCCCTGGTCAGGATGTGGCGGTGAGGGTGGACCGCAGCCTCGGCTTCGGTGAGTTCGCCCTGTCTGACTTTTTCCTCCGCCAAACTGTGATCAGCCGTGACTTGGGTGACCCTTCCACCCGAATAGACATAGGCCCGAGAGTCACCCACGTTGGCCAGAGCTAAGACGTCGCGGCCGTCGTCCCCGACCACGAGAGCCACCGCGGTGAGCGTGGTGCCCATCCCCCGCAGGTCTGTTTGCACCTCACTTTGCTGCCAAATCGCCCGATTGGCCTGGGAGAAGGCCTCTTGGAGGCCATCGGTCGATGGAGCAAGCGAGAACGCATTTCGGAGCGAATCGACTGCGATCTGTGCCGCCACTTCCCCGCCGGCGTGTCCACCCATACCGTCGGCTACTGCAAACAGATTTGGCATTTCAAGGCTCAAGTCTTGGTTCGCACTTCGTACCCGGCCCACATCGGTAGCTGAGCCCGAACGAAGTACGGTCACTTCGTCACCTCAAAAACGGTTGCCCCCACCTGTAAGAGATCGCCGTTCGAAAGACGCTGCGCCTTGGTGATCCGTTCCGAGTTGACGTACGTCCCGTTGGTCGAGCCGAGATCTTCGACCCAAAGCTGTTCGCCGCGGCGATACAGACGCGAGTGCAGCGTTGAGCTGTAAACGTCGTAGGTCGTTGGCACCCCACATCCAGGTGATCTCCCCACGGTGAGCTCATCGTCAAGATCAAAGGTCTGACCCGAATATTCGGGCGGCTCCATGACTTCCAGATAGAGCTGCTTCTTGCGTTTCTTCTTTCCTTGTTCAACCGCAGCTTGGGCCGGCACCATCGGCTCCGCTTCTTTGGCCAAGCGCCGACGTTCCCGTCTGGTCTGGCGACGACCGGCAGGACGCATCTCTACCCACACAGCTCGCACGATCCTCAAGAACATGAAGAAGATGATGATGATGACACCCCACTGAAGAAAGCGGAGCACACCATTCAGGTTCTGAGTGGCGAGCAGATAGCTCACGGCTTGTGTGGTTGATGCATTCAAGACATTTCGAAGACCAGGGTGGTGGATCCAACCGTGATCTCATCTCCGCTCACTAGGGGTTGTTCGCGGATGGGGCTGCCATTGACCTTGGTCCCGTTGGTGGATCCCAGGTCAGTGACCAATACGGTGTCCCCAGACCGACGCAATTCAGCGTGACGGCGGCTGACATTGGAGTCGCCGAGCACCACCGCGCACTCGGGCATACGACCGATGACGAGCGGGTCGCTTCCGACCTGCACTCGGTTGCCGTCAGGGAGTACGAGCTCAGCCACGACCAGACCGTCGACACCTTCTTTAACGTCGGCGGAAACCGTGAATCGCCCGGTTCGCAGCCGCGTTCCTTCAAAAATCTGGACTTCTACTGGCCCGACGAAGGCGTAGCCCTCGACTTTCGCGTGCTCTCTGGCCGCATCAGCCAGTTCTCGGGAGAGGGCGTCAATGAAGTTGGCGAACCTGTCGACATCATCCGAGGAGAGAGTGACCGTGAAGTAATTGGGCGCGATAAGGCCTCGAACGCCGACGCGGCGATGGAGGTCCATCTCGCGCGTCAACCTCCGACCGATCTCGACCGGCTGAAGATTGCTACGGAAGGGCTTAGCCAACGTACCCTCCACTATTCGCTCGAGGCGGTTCTCGAACTGCTGGAGTCCCATGGTCAGATATAGATTACTTGCCACCAGCGGCGGGGGGGCAACGCGCGCCTTCCCAGCTGGAAGCCCAAAAATACAGTATTGCCCGTTGGACTAGCGTGAGCGTGTCGCTCGGGCGAGTGGCGGAATTGGCAGACGCGCAGGATTCAGGTTCCTGTGTCCGAAAGGATGTGGGGGTTCAAGTCCCCCCTCGCCCACAATTGGGGGTCCCGACCAAACTGTGATTGAAAGATGTCGAAGGGCACGTTTTCGAGGCCGCCGTCGGGAGTGTGAAGGTCGTTCGTGACCGAGAAGCTTCCCTCGTGACAGGCGCGACGACGCTGGCAAATCAAGGAGAAGCGCTATGACCCAGGAACTAGGCGCAATTTCTCAATTTCCGAAGACGGAAGACAAAAGCCCAGTCCCAGGATTTCTCAGGACAGTCGTCCATCCAGCCGTTTACGCCCGGCGTATTCCGCTCACCGTGGCAGCCCACCATCTCCACGGTGAACCCATTCCAACCGAAGAAGCCCTTCTCCGCCCGTTTTCGAGCTTCGAGATTGGCCAAGCGTGGGGCGGAATGTGGGACACAACGTGGTTCCGGTTTCGTGGAACCGTGCCTGAGACCTGGGGTGGCTCCGAGGTGGTGGCTCTCATTCACCTCGGTGGGGATCAGATGGTGGGATTCACCGCTGAAGGGCAGATCTGGGATCGTCACGGCCGCATCGTTCACGGACTCCACCATGATCATCGCGAGCTCCGAATCGCTGAACAATCCACAGCCAACGAGCAGATCGAGTTCTATGTCGAAGCAGCGGCCAACCCAATTCCCCCTTGGACGCTCGGCGGGGAATGGCCGCTCCTTATGCCCGATTACAACGGAACGCCTCTCTACCGGCTCGACGTTGCCGATCTCGCCACAGTCGACCGGCAGGTCCAGGGGCTCGAACTCGACATGACGATCCTGCTGGAGCTGGCGGAGGTGTCTCCCGATCAATCATCGGAGATCCTGCGGTTCGTTGAGGGGGCAGTCGAACGCATCGACCCCGACGATGTTGCCGGCTCCGCTGCTGAGGCTCGTGCTTCGTTGGCTCCAATTCTCGGATCCGCCAGCACATCGAGAAATACAGTCGTCGCCGTAGGCCACGCCCACATCGACACCGCCTGGCTCTGGCCGACACGTGAGACGGTGCGCAAGTGTGCCAGAACCTTTTCGAATCAACTGACTTTGCTCAAGCGATACCCCGAGCACCATTTCGTCTGCAGCCAAGCGGCCCAATACCAATGGATGAAAGACGAGTACCCCGAACTCTTCGAGCGAATAAAAGATGAGGTCGCCCGCGGGAGCTGGGAACCGGTGGGAGGAATGTGGGTCGAACCCGATACAAACGTGCCGTCAGGCGAGTCACTCGTCCGCCAACTCATCTTGGGCAAGCGATTCTTTTGCGAGGAGTTCGGGATCGAGACCCATGAACTATGGATCCCTGACGTTTTCGGTTATTCGGCGGCACTGCCTCAGATCGCCCAACAAGCCGGCGTCACAGCACTGATTACCCAGAAGATGAGCTGGAACGACACAAACCCATTCCCACACACAACGTTTTGGTGGGAGGGTCACGACGGAAGCCAGCTTCTCGCTCATTTTCCTCCGGCGGACACCTACAGCGGCGATTTCAGCTTGAGTGAATTGGCGGCCGGGCAAGACCGAGGAGTCGGCACCGACGGTGCCGCTCTCAATCTCTACCTTTACGGATACGGCGACGGAGGTGGAGGACCGACGGCGGCAATGCTTGAGCGCTATCGCCGCACGGCTGACCTCGACGGCCTGCCCAAGATCACGCACAGTACCGTCGGCGAGTTTTTCGATCGCCTCCGTGACGAGGGGCGCGACCTTCCCGTCTGGGTCGGCGAGCTCTACCTTGAAGCCCATCGGGCCACTCTCACAACGCACGCAGACGTGAAGCTGGCCAATCGCCGAGGTGAAGAGGCACTCCGTGCGGCCGAGATGTGGTCCGTCGCCGCCTCTCTTGACCGGCGTCAAGCGCTAGAACAGGCCTGGAAGGTTCTGCTCGTTCAGCAGTTTCACGACATCCTTCCCGGTTCGTCTATTCATTGGGTCTACGAAGACACACGAGCGCATCACGCGGAAGTCTTGGAGATCACTTCTTCGATCATCTCTGAATCGCTTGAGGCTGTGGCCCATCCAGAGTCCAACGACACTTCGAACGACGGGCTCGTGGCCTTCAACGGTGCGTCAAGCGACCGAACGGAGGTGACGGAGCTTCCCGATGGATCGCTCACCCTCGTCTCCGTCCCAGCCTGTGGGTGGTCCCAAGTTCGATTGCCACACAAGGCCAGCCTCGCTCCGGTAGAGGTGGGGGAGGGTTGGATCGATAACGGGTTGCTCCGCGTCAGCTGGGATAGCAACGGACTGCTCCACTCCATCTGGGACCGTGACGAAGATCGTGAGGTGATTGCCGACGGGCAGCAGGCCAATCTCTTCCAGCTCCATGAGGACAATCCACGCTTCTTTGACGCCTGGGATGTCGATCGCAGTTACTTGGACCATGTCACCAATCTTCTAGCCATTGATGCGATCGAAACGGTAGAGAACGATCCCCTGCGAGCAGGTATTCGATTCAAAAGGCGCTTTGGTCAGTCGACCATCACGCAAACAATGCGCCTAGCCGCTGGCACACGCCGTCTCGAATTTCACACGGAGATCGACTGGCATGAACGTCACCGTTTTCTCAAGGTGGCATTTCCGGTTGCCATCCGGTCAACGTGTGCCACCTATGAGATTCAGCACGGCCACATCGAACGCCCGACCGTGGCCAATACGAGCTGGGATACAGCGCGATTCGAGGTCTGCGGGCATCGATGGGCCGATTTGAGCGAGCCCGGCTACGGCGTGGCCCTGCTGAATGACTGCAAGTACGGCTATGACATCGCAGGCAATGTCATGCGATTGTCACTCCTGCGAAGCCCGGGATGGCCCGACCCCGAAGCTGATCAAGGGAACCACCGATTCGCCTATGCCCTCCTGCCACATTCAGGTGATCTACGGACCTCGGACGGAGTGATTGCTCAGGCGGAATGGTTCAACCTTCCCATCATGTTTGCCCGAGGGTCGCGGCGAGGGGAGCGTCGTGACGATCGACCGACCTGGGGTGAGCGTCGAGGCTGTCAAATGGGCGGACTCAGCCAACGCCATCGTCGTACGAATATGCGAGGTTTGGGGATCCAGAGGATCCGCCCGCGTGACGCTCCACCACCCTTTTCTCTCGGTGAGTCGCACCGATTTGCTGGAACGGACAGTAGAACCGCTCAGTAGTCGAGACAGCAGCGTTGCACTCAACCTGCAGCCTTTTGAGCTGGTCACACTCCGGTTCGATATCTCGTAATCGGCCTTTAACCCGTGGACGTGAAGAGTCCATCCACACCAGTGAGTGCCCATGCGCAACTGGTCCCAAGCCAGGTGACCACAGACAGAGAGGAACGCTCATGGAAAAGCGATTGGTAACGAGATACGCCATGAAGTCCGAGGAAGCGGCCGAAGAAAACCAGCGACGGGTCGAGGCGGTCTTCGCTGAACTTGCGGTCACCAATCCTGACAACGTCAGCTACATAGTGCTGCGTCTGGCTGATAACTCGTTCGTCCATGTGTCCTTCCACAATCATGGGGAGGATGAAGCAAATCCCATTGCGACAACTCAGGCCTTTGCTCATTTCCAAGAGGGCCATGGTGGCCGAAGGCAAGGCGAGGTAGACCAGCAGACCGCAACGCTGGTCGGTAGTTACATCACTGAAATCGGATAGCCGAGTTCCCGAGCGAGGGCACTCACCGGCCTTCGGCGTTTGGGCCGTCGTGACACCGGACGTCAGTTGGCCGCGGGCTGAAATGGTTCCTTGATCGCCGCGCTGGCCACGCCGCTTCCGAGCCTCTGTCCGATTTGGCTCGCTTCGACTCCGGCTCTAGTAGCTGTAGGGAACGCTGGCACTCCCGCCGGGTGTCGTCACCGTCAGGCTGACAACGCCGCCACCTTCGGGCGGGGAGTACGCGGTGATCTTGGACCCGGCAGCGTTCACGGTGAAACTCGCCGCCTCTGCCGTCCCGAATTCGACGGAGGTTGTTCCATTCAAATCGGTGCCGGTGATGGTCACTTTGGTGCCGCCCGCCGTCGACCCGTTAGTGGGCGACGTCGCTGAAATCGTCGGTCCGAGGAACACAAAGGTGGCGTTCGCCGTGCCTCCCGGCGTCGTCACGGCCAACGTGACAACGCCGGCGATATGGGCGGGTGCGAGGGCAGTCATCGTGGTTCCGGCGCCGTTGATCGAGTAACTCGTCGCCGGGGTCGAACCGAAGAGGACAGACGATGCCCCCGCAAGGTCAGCGCCGCGGATCGTCACTTTGGTACCCCCTGCCCCAGGGCCGCTGCCGGGGGAGACGGTGGTGACCGTGGGTGGCAGGTATTCGAACGAAGTTGTGGCCGTTCCACCAGGAGTTGTGACAGAAAGAGCAACCGTGTCGCCACTCTCCGGCGGGGCCACTGCCGTGATCTTGGTACCAGCAGCATTGGCGACATAACTCGTGGCCGCCACGGTTCCAAACATGACGGCTGAGGCTGACTCCAGACCACTGCCCGTAATGGCAATCTTGGAGCCGCCTTCACCTGCAGCCGCCGAAGGGCTCACGCTTGTGATGGTGGGTGTTGGCTGCTGGACGGTGAGCGTCAGGGCTGCCGTGGTGCTGACTGCTGGGTGCGTGGCGGTTTCGCTGGTCGCCACTTTGACGACAAACTCGCTCGTCCCGTTCGATTTTGGCGTGCCGGAGAGCGCACCGGCACCCGAGAGTTTAAGGCCGCTCGGCAGGGCGCCCGAGGCCAACGTCCATTTATAGGAGGTGTACCCACCGGTGGCCATCAGAGTGGCGCTGTACGGCGTCAGTCGCAAGGCTGTGGGCAATGTGCTCGTGTCAATCGTCAGCCCAGTGGCTGCGGCGGCCGTAAGAGCCGGGGACCACGATGATTGACCTCCTGTGCCCACGGTGTTAGTAGCGGCCACGGCAAACTCGTAGTGGTCGCCAGTGATGAGCGAGCACATCTCAGCGTGGTCGATGGCGCCGGGGCTCGGGTCGGTGGGCGATCCGACCGCTCCAGCTGGCAAGGTCGTGGTGGAGAAGGTTGCGTCGTCGACGCTCCAGGTCGAGATGGTGAAGCCGAGAATCGACGAACCGTTGTCGGGCGGTACCGTCCACGGCACTGCGATACATCCGGGACCGGCCGTAGCGGTGCCAAGCGTAGGAGCATCGGGGGTGCGCTCTGGGCTGGCTGCGCCCGCCACCGTGAGCACGGTGGAGGCTGAAAGCACGCCAGACGTAGCGGTAACGGTGGTGGTCCCATCGCTACGAGCCGTCACAACGCCGCCCGGGCCCACCACGGCCACGTCGGGATTGGTGCTGGTCCACGTGGCCGTGGTGCTCAGGTCCAAGGTCGACGTGTCGAGGTAGGTGCCCGTTGCGACAAAGGTCTCGTCGGCTCCGGGCGCAATGGTTGGCGTAAGCGGTGACAGGGTGATTGTAGAAATTCCCCGCCGTCGGAGCCAGAACATCGGGGTCGAGTGAGCCGCCGTCCTCACCACTGCTTCCTGCGGCCCCGCCTGCTCCGTTCTGTCCAGGCTGGCCCGATTGGCCCGCCTCGCCCTGCGGCGTGCCGCTCGCTCCGGGAACGAGGGAACCGCCGCCTTGTCCGCCCGCGCCGGGCAGCCCACCCGAACCTCCATCGCCACCGCTGCCACCCGTTCCACCCGCTCCGGGACTGACCGAGTCGTTCGTGTAGAGGGGTGCAGATCCTGACACCGAAACGGTGGAGTTCGACAGCAATCCACCACCGGTTCCGTCGCCCCCATCGCCGCCGTCGCCCCCGTCGCCGCCGGCCGTGCCGTTGCCACCGTTACCCCCGTCGCCACCATCACCGTTGTTCCCGTAGATCGTGGTGACACCACCCTTCTCTTCGGTCCCGCCCTGGCCGCCGAGACCCCCGTCGCCGCCATTACCGCCCAGACCCCCGATGGCTCCTGTTGGGCCGAGTCCACCGGCGCCGCCCAACGCGGCATTGTCGTCGAAGATCGTCCCATCCGATGAGCTCCCGGTCGCAATGGTGAGCTGCCCAGCGTTGTACACCCCACCCCCGGACCCGCTGCCTCCGTCCCCGGCGCTACCCGCTGTGCCGGCTCCGCCCCCGTTGGCACCGTCCACGCCGCTACCGGCGTCATCGGCATCGCCCCCTTGGTAGCCGCTACAGAACAGGCCAGCCAAGGCGAAGGCGCCGCCTCCGCCACCGTCACCGCCCGAGCCGCCGTCGCCGCCTGCGCCGCCGGCGCCGCCGGCGCCTCCAACGAGTCCTGACCCGCCGACGGCCTGGTTGCCGGCGATCCAGCCGGTACCCGAGGGTGCCTGGTCGTAGTCCACCGAGAGCGTTCCCGCGTTGTAGATGGCTCCGCCTTGGCCGTCGCCCCCGCTCCCGCCACTTCCGCCAGCATCGTCGCCACCGTTGGAGGCGCCATTCGAACCGTCGGAGCCCGCCGCTCCGTTGCCACCCAGCCCGCCCGATCCATTGGTCTGATCGCCATAGATATTGGGATAGTGACCGCAATTCAGGCCTGACCCAGACCCGCCCGCGCCGCCCGAACCCCCGTCGCCGCCCGAACCTCCGTTGCCGCCGTTACCCGCCTTGCCCCCATGACCGCCGTCGCCACCCTGTGCCACATCGGCGGAAAAAGAAGTGTCGGTGATGGTGAGCGTGCCCAGGTTGTAGATGGCGCCGCCCGCCCCGTTTCCACCATTGCCCCCACTGCCACCGGGTGTGGCTTCACCGGCCGCACCGCCGCCAGACCCGTCGGCCCCGTCCCCGCCGTCTGTGCCAGGACCTGTGGTGTTGTCGCCGTTCATTCCGTTTTGCCGCGTTGCCGCCCCACCCACCGTCGCCACCGTCGCCACCGTTTCCGCCGTCTCCGCCGTTTCCGCCGTTACCCCCCACGGCTTGGTCCCCTACGAAGGCGCCACCGCTGATGTGGACGACTGAACCTGGTTGGATATCGAGGCCGCCACCGCTGCCGTCGCTTCCATCGCCACCGTCACTGGCATCGGAGGCGGCAGTTCCGTCCGCGCCGACGGTGCCCGGCAGGCCGTTGTCGCCGGCATTAGATGGCATATCGCCATCAATCCCTTCGTCGGCGCGTGCTGGTGCATCGCCCGGCTGCCCGACATCGCCTCCGGCTCCCTGAGCAAGCCCATCGCTGATGGTGATGTCAATGAGGTTGAGGTCACCCCCGTCGTCAAGCAGCACCTGAGCGGATCCGCCGCCGGACAGGGTGACGCCGGGGGCCGGCGCACTCGAACCATCAAGGGTGAGTGACTCGCCTGGCGACACCACCAGGGGGCCACCGGTAATGGTGCCAGCACAGGCGAACTGGACAACACCGGAGCCTCCGGCGCCCTCGGCGGAAGCCACCGCGGCCTGAAATGTCGGCAGATCACACGAGGTCACCAGGACGGATCCACCATCCGCCTGCGCCACCGGTACGCCCACCGTCCCCAGGAGCAGGGCCGTCAGGCCACCGATCGCACAGAGCACCCGCAAAGCCTGTGGCCTTTTGCGCAATTTCAGCACGTTCCCGCCCACGATGTCTCCTCCGAGGAGGTGCCCCCAAGCCCTCCAGCCCCTGAGCGATGGTGACATAGGTCATGTGAGATTTCAACTGGCGTTGAGGGTTCGGCCGATTGAGAGAGACCCCCGCAGTTCGGTCGCCCTCTCTGCGGTCCCGCGGCCGTCCAGCCGCAACTCCCAGCTGATGTCCGGCTCGACTGTCCAGACTGTCCGGGCAACACGCAAGCTAGGCGCCTGGCGGCGTTGTCACTTCCAGATAGTGGAACGGATCGGGAGGCGTCATCGTTCGAACGCGGCCAAGGTGTCCGCCTCCCGCCATAAGAAGGTCAGGGTTGGCTCGAGCCCGAGCCCAAGTCCGTTGAGGACGATTCGGTCGCGAGCGACGTCGTCTTCGTTCCAGGTCGCCGGTTCTTGACCGAGGCGAGTTCGAGCCACGTTGCTCCACACGCGGGCCGAGAGTGCGACACCGAGAACATCGATCTCATCGTCCCGGGCGAGGAGTGGAGCCGATCTCGGTAAATCGAGATCATACTGGCCGTCCGATGGTGGCGACCTTCACGCCTTCGGCGGACGAAATGTTCTGCGTCGTCCAATTTGCTTGGCTCTGCAGGCGACGGTGGCGTCTTCACTTTCGGATCGAGCAACTTCTGCGCTCTGAAGGTGGACGCTGATTCCGTGCATGCAGCAATGAAGTCGATGGCATACGGGTTGCAGTTTTCGGGTCGCATTTCGATTTGTCAGCCCAGGTAAGAGCTGTGATCTTATGAGGCTCGACGACCAAGAGAAGAGAGTGCGTGACCATGACCAAGCAGTCGGCGAACACTGATCGAGACAGCCAACGACCGATGTTCACCTCTTTAACCGGGTCGAGTCATCGAGCGGTCGTGGGCGAATCTCGTTGTTCTCGTTGGTTGCTCACCGCAATTGCTTCAGTTGCCGTGCTCAGCGGTCTTTGGACCGCTTTCCTGGCCAACGAGCCGGTCGCTGGCGCGGCCTCGGTCGTCGGAACCATCAATCTCAATAGCGCTCCATGGGGAGTTGCAGTCACTCCCGATGGCTCCCACGCCTATGTCTCGAATCCGAACGGGACGGTGGATGTCATCTCCACCCTGACGAATTTGGTCGTCGGGACCCCCATCTCGGTTGGGAACTACCCTGAGGACCTGGCCATCACCCCGGACGGAACGCGCGTTTATGTCGCGACTCCGGGCACCAACGATGTGTATGTGATCTCAACCGCCACGAACACGGTTGATGGCACACCGATCTATATCGGCGGATCACCCTATGGCGTCGCCATTACACCCGACGGCCAATACGCCTATGTGTCAAATGAGTACTCGG
The DNA here is from genome assembly GCA_963803215.1 of uncultured Acidimicrobiaceae bacterium. Taxonomy (GTDB): domain Bacteria; phylum Actinomycetota; class Acidimicrobiia; order Acidimicrobiales; family RAAP-2; genus CAWDLP01. The sequence continues at coordinate 61,186 of CAWDLP010000001.1, read as the reverse complement.
GCAACGTCAGCGTCATTGCGACCGCCACCAACACCGTCATCGGGACACCCATCACCGTCGGCAACACACCTCGACAGATCGCCATTTCTCCCGACGGCGCCTATGCCTATGTGGCCAACTACGGATCTAGTTCGGTCAGTGTGATTGCCACGGCTACGAACACCGTGGTGGCAACGGTTACCGGAACGACAGGTGCCGACGGATTGGCTGTCACGCCCGACAGCAAGTTCGTCTACGTCACCGACGCCAACGACGATCAAGTGCTTGTCATCTCGACCGCGACGGACAGCCTGGTGGGAAGCCCAATCCCGGTAGGGAATTCGCCTTACGGCATCGCCATTTCACCCAACGGCGCTGCGGCCTATGTAGCGAACGGAGGTGGTACGACGGTCTCGGTCATCTCGACGGCCACCAACACGGTGGTGGGAGAGCCACTCACGGTGGGTACCAACCCCTACCGTGTGGCCTTCGCGCCCGACGGACTGACGGCCTATACGACCAATAACGGTTCGGACTCGGTGAGTGTGATTAGCCTCGCACTTGGCGCCACGACGCCAACGGCCTCCTCGGTTACCCAGGGACAGCCCTTCAGTGGTCAACTGGCCACGGCGGGGGCCATCGGACCGCTCAGTTTCACCACTGTGTCGGGTTCGACTGATGTCAGTGTGAGCAGCACCGGCGGGATCGCCTCAGCCACGACGACGCCCGTGGGGAACTTTCCGATTTCAGGAACGGTAACCGACGCAGCGGGCGACGTGGGGAATTGGACCTTCACCCTCACCGTTTCACCGCGACCTCCGTCCGAGCTCGGCTACTGGCTGGTGGCCTCCGACGGCGGCATCTTCTCCTTCGGTAATGCTTCTTTCTACGGCTCGATGGGCGGCAGTCATCTCAACCAGCCCGTGGTGGGCATGGCGGCCACGCCTGACGGTGGGGGTTACTGGGAGGTGGCTTCCGACGGCGGCATCTTCTCCTTCGGAAATGCTTCTTTCTACGGCTCGATGGGCGGCAGTCATCTCAACCAGCCCGTGGTGGGCATGGCGGCCACGCCTGACGGTGGGGGTTACTGGCTGGTGGCATCCGACGGCGGCATCTTCTCCTTCGGAAATGCTTCTTTCTACGGCTCGATGGGCGGCAGTCATCTCAACCAGCCCGTGGTGGGCATGGCGGCCACGCCTGACGGGGGGGGTTACTGGCTGGTGGCATCCGACGGCGGCATCTTCTCCTTCGGAAATGCTTCTTTCTACGGCTCGATGGGCGGCAGTCATCTCAACCAGCCCGTGGTGGGCATGGCGGCCACGCCTGACGGTGGGGGTTACTGGCTGGTGGCATCCGACGGCGGCATCTTCTCCTTCGGCGACGCCGTCTTCTCCGGCTCGATGGGTGGCAGTCCTCTGGTCCAGCCCGTAGTGGGCATGGCGGCCACGTCCGACGGCGCGGGCTACTGGCTGGCGGCCGCCGACGGCGGGGTCTTCTCCTTCGGAAATGCTTCCTTCTCCGGCTCGATGGGTGGCAGTCATCTCAACCAGCCCGTGGTCGGCATGGCCTCGACCGGTCAGGGCGCGCCCCTAAAGGGACCCGTCTGCGATTTGCTTCTAACGCCGACGTGAACGCCGCCAAAAACATTCTCGCCGCCGGACTGGCGGTCCCAGGACGTGGAGGGACATCGCCCGTTGGACCGACACCGGTACCGACACAGCGACCCGTTGAAGCGTTAACCGCCCGAGAGCTGGTTCTGGTGTGAGCCCGGACCAGCTCTCGGGAATCCCCGAGTTTAGCCCAGGGGAGGAAGTCAAACCCATATTGCAACGGCTACGAGCAGACCATGCCTCTCAAATCTTGGCGTTTGAGCTGGCCAACCGCTCCTACTTCGCCGCTTCAATCTCCGACCGCGGTGACGAGTACTTCAATCGATTCAACCAAAGGCACAGAGACTTGTTGGCCGAGCAAGAGTCGGGGATCGTCGCCAACTACGTTCTCGTAGACGAAGACGGATCCGTGCTCGGGCGGTTCAACCTCGTTGACATACGAGACGGAAGAGCTGAAGTCGGCTACCGGGTTGCGGAGCGGGTTGCCGGGCAGGGCGTGGCTACGACCGCAGTGCGCGAGCTGTGTCGCTTGGCGGCTTCGGACCACGGCGTTCGCGTCTTGCGGGCGAGAACGACGCACCAGAACCTGGCATCCCGGAAAGTGCTGACAAAAGTCGGCTTCATCCCGGTTGGTGCCGCTGATGACGTCGGGGGACGACCAGGGACGTGGTACGAACGCAACGTGGCCGCCGAAAGCCCTGACACCTAGCGACGAGCTGGTGACCTCTCGCTGTCGCTCCGAAGTCTTCGGCTTATGGAAGCTCCCAAGAATTCGTCAATGGAAGAAGCTCCCCAGTGCGTACATCGAATACGAATCCTCCGATTGCCAGATCGCTGGGAATGAGCGGCGAGCTCTTGATCAGCGAAATATCGCTGCGCAGTGTCTCTAAGTGATCTTGATAGGGCAAAAAATCCCAGTCCCGAACCGTGATGCCACGTTTCTTGCTAATTGATTCAAGAATCTCGTCGTTGGTACGCCCCACCATCGCACAGTCAGAGTGTTGAACGAGACACACACGCTCGACACCCAAAAGATTGACAGCAAGAACAAGTGAACGCATTGCATCCTGAGTGACTCTTGCTCCGGCATTTCGAATGATCTTTGCGTCTCCGGCTTTTAGCCCCAACATTGCAAGTGGATCGATACGAGAATCGATGCACGTCAGCACTGCCAGACCTCTTGCGGCCCTTCCTTCGACCTTTGGGTCATGAAACTTCGCTCGATATTCGGAGTTGGACTTAATTACGTCGTCAAACATGGCGATCCTTCTCAAGAGCTACGTACGGCGTGTGTTCATCCCACTGAAGCGTCTTATGGCTAAGACTCGTCCATGGATTCGTCCATTGCCTCCGACTTGAGTGGGCCTTACATACTGACTCAGAATCCTGCCGCGCGATCAGGCAAGGACCAAAATTACCCTCAACTGGAGGTCGGTCGATCGCCCGCTTGACGATGATCGCTCACCGATTATCGGCGGCGTCGATCCTGTCTTCAACATTCGACAGCTCGGCCCGAGCCTCTCTGCTGTATCGGCGATCGGGCCTGGGTTCATCCCCCGAGAGCGGTGGCAAAGTGAAGTCGGTATACACCACTTTGCGGGGGCGTAGAACAGGTGGGTGGGCTCGATGGAGAGTGTCGCTGCAGTGCACGGTGACGTCGCCCGTCTGCGTCTCGAGCATTCGAGGCTGGAGGTCGAGCTTTGAATCGCGTCCTGCCGCCATCGTGTTCGCCCGGTGGCTTCCGGGAATCACTCCGAGAGCTCCACTATCTCGGTCCGCACCCGTGACTGAGATGCCGCAGGTCAGTCCGCTACAGATGTAGGAGTGTCTGCCTTGCCCGCAGTCTTTGTGCCAAGGGAGGTCAGACAGTCCGCGCACTATGCCAAGTGGCTTCACCAGTCCCTCGCTGCTACCACCGTGTTGGTGCCCATCGCCTGTGAGGTCACCAATCCATCGAAACCGGTCGTCGGCCACCGCTTCTCTCAGAGCGGCTGATTTCTCGGCAAAGAATAAGATCCGCACAGCTTGGGCCCTACCCTCGCCGTCTTCCGCCCACCACGACTGCCCGTCGTCGGGAGTGGCGCGTTCTATCCATTGTCCGATGTCGGCCCCGATGACCTCCATGCACTGCTCGTCGAAGATTCCACGAAGGTGGAGAAAGCCCGCCTGTTCGAGGAAGTGAGCCATTTCCCCATGGTCGTCGTCAACGGTGAAAATCCGATCAAGCTCGAGGTCGCGCCCGTCCAAATCCACGAACGTGACATCACCGTGTTCGTGAACCTTGCGGCCGTCGAGGAGTGCGCGAATTGGAGGTTCCCAGGCAATCCAGTCACCCAGGCTCCCTCTTTTGATCTGCACCCGGGAGGTCATGGCGAGGCCCATCGCCGATTGAAGATCCTGAACAAAATCGGAGAGCGTGTCAGCCTCCATGGCGACGACCACGCCCGCTCCGTCGATACCGAGACGAGCTTGGAGGGTCCCACGTGATTCCAAAAGTGTGACTTGGTGGCCCTCGACATCGAATCCGAGCGGCGGCAGCTCGAGGTAGGCCACTCCCCGACCAGCAAGGTCGCCATGCACAATCAATGCGTCGGGCATAAGGGTGTCAAACAACTCGTCAGCCCCAATCGAGCGAGCGTCCATTAAGCGCCGTGTCCGACAGTCGATCGTCATGGACCGTTCTTCCCCCCGCGGTAGCGGCTTGTGCGTTCACCTCGTACAGAAGCCAAAGCTAAGGAACATCAGCGCCTCTCGCAACCGACGTCAGGCGCTCACTCGAGATGCCTTATTGAACAATTTCAGAGATGCGGCCAAGAAACCTGACTGGAGGGTCGAACAAAGGTGTTTTTCAACAAAGTTGGCTAATCTCCACCCAATGCCCAGTAGACGACAGGTCTTGAAGGCAGGTGGCGTTGTCGCTGCTGGTGGGCTGGCCAACGGCTCGCTGCTGTCAGGCCAATCCGGTGCAGCCACCGCGGCAGAGCAAGAAACCGAGGTGACCGGTGCCGCGCCAACTGCCCCGGGCTTCCCGACACCATCATGGCGCCCTTTCACAAAGGCGGCCCGGGCCCGCTCTACTGGAGCACCTACGGCTACAGCAACGCCACGAACGACCAGATCCCCGAATCGGTCTGGAAGGCCAACGTCGACTGGGTCGCCAAGGAGCTCGCCCCGTACGGCTACCGCATGGCCTGCACCGACGGCTGGATCGACGCCGATCAGGACGTGACCTCGCACGGCTACATCAAGACGCCTCAACGGCTGGGAGCACGACTGGGCCTGGTGGGCCAACTACCTCGAGGCTCGTGGGCATGCAGCTCGGCGTCTACTACAACCCGTTGTGGGTCACGAAGTCGGCCGTGTCCGACCGCTCGATCCGCGTAGCCGGTCGGCCAGACTCGCCGTGGCTGACATCGTCAACCCCGACGACTGGTTCGACGGCGGCGGCCAGCTGCAGTGGGTCGGACGCCACCAAGGACGGCGCGGAGGAGTACGTCAAAGGCTACGTCGAGTACTTCGCCAACCTCGGCGCCGTCTACCTGCGCATCGACTTCCTGAGCTACTACGAGACCGGCTTCGACCAGAGCGAAGGCACCGTCGGCGTGGCCCACGGTCGCGACAGCTACGTCAACGCGCTGCGGTGGATCAGCGAAGCCGCCGACGGCAGATCCAGGTGAGCTTGGTCATGCCCAACCTCTTCAACCACGCCGAGGTGGAGCGCCAGTACGGCGACCTGATCCGGATCGACAACGACGCCAGCTTCGGAACGTGGTTGCTCCTGAGCGGACTGCGGGAGACCTGGCAGCCGATCTGGTCGCAGTGGCAGAACCCGTTTCAAGGCTTTACCGGATTCTCCGACGTGTCCGGGCCGGGGCAGGTCATCCTCGACGGGGACCCCTTGACCATCAGTTCCTACGCGCACGACATCGATCGACAGTCCGCCATCAACCTTTTCGTGATGGCCGGCGCCGCCATTGCCATCGCCGACCAATACGACAACATCGGCTCGCTGGCCTCGTTCTACCAAAACCCAGAGATCCTCGAACTCCGGCGTTCCGGCCTGGTCGGCAAGCCGGTCTACCTCAACGGCCACTCCTACGATTGGGACCAAGAAAGCCGGGACTCCGAGCGGTGGATTGGGCAACTGCCCGATGGCGACTGGGTCGTGGCTCTCTTCAACCGGGCCGACGACGCGACTCCGGTCAACAAGACCCTCGACTTCGCCAGCACGCTGGGACTGACCCAGCCGGCCCAAGTGCGGGACCTGTGGACCCACCAAGACCTCGGGACCTTCGCCAGTTGGACCACTTCGCTAGGTCCGCACGGGTCGTCACTGGTCCGGGTAACACCGCAGGAAACCATCCGCCACCAAGCTGAGGTTGGCGGGTTCTCCGGCACGGCGCACTTCGAGAACACGTTCAAGGGTCATACAGGAATGGGCTACGTCACGGGCCTCGATACCGCGGCAGCAGTCTCACCCTCGCCATCGCCGCCACGCACACCGGCACACACATGTGCACGTTCAGGGTGGCCAACGGGACGGGTAAGCCGGCCAGCCTGACCGTCACTGCACACGATCCCGAGTCGGGATCGATGCGAGGCTCGGGCCACATCGAACTCGCTGCCTCACGAGACTGGTCGCAATGGCACGAAGTGCGGCTTCCGCTGACCCTCGAGTCGGGCACAAACTTCATCGTCACCAGTTTCAGCGGCGACGACGTCGGCGGCCTCAACCTCGACAGCGTGACCGTGTCGACCTGATTGCTCCGACTGCGTCAGGACCAAACTCCTGGGCCCAAGTGCTGTGATGGGCAAGGGCAGGCTGTATGTGATTGCCACCCTCAGAGTAAAGTGAGGTGTGGCGTATGCAACGCCGGAGGAGATCGGCGGGCACGAGTTGGCTGTCGCCGACCGCTCACTCGGCCAGACTCTCTTGGTACCGGGCTATCTGCGACGATGGGTGCTCGGTGTCACAGTTCTGGCCGTTGTCTCTGTAGCTTCAGTTGGCTTTGCCACCCGGCATTCCACCAGGTCGGTGCTTTTCGATTCGGCCGCTGCCAAGTTCTTCGTCAATTCGTTGCGCTCGTATCACGGCGTCGAACTCTTCCTCAGTCATTTCGGAGACCCTGCAGTTTTTTTGACCATTACCTCAATTGCTTGCGTCACCTTGTTGATCCTGCGCGACTATCGAGCCGCCTTTGCCGTCGTGACGTCGGTTGCGTTCGCACGAATCGCAGTAGAAGACGTTCTCAAGCCGTTTTTCGACCGGCACCTTGCTGGCGTTGGCGGTGGACCGACGTTTCCATCCGGACATACCACCATCGCGTTCGCTTTGGCTGGCACCGTGATCCTCGCATCTGGTCGCGCCCGCCCACTTGGGCATCTACTGGGAGTGCCGCTGCGGCTTCTGTTCGTCACCACGGTGCTCGCAGTTTCATCGGCAATCGGGGTGGCGATGATCTCCCTTCATTGGCACTATGCCACCGACGTCGTAGTCGGCGTCCCCTTGGGACTGGCCATCGCTGGGTGCATGGGCATCTTGGTTGACGTGGTGTGCAACTACGTCAACTCACGGCGCCGAGTTGCCTTGACGGCAGAGCACTCCGTTCCCTCCAACCATGACACCGGCGCCAGGGAGTTTGTGAACTAGCGGGTGGTGGCAGTCCTTGACCTCACGCTGGGTCGGACCGCCAACGCCGAAACAGTTCGACCAGGTCCTCCCTCGCTTCAGTGCTCAGCTCCTCGGGTGCAATCGAACCAGTGAGCGAAATGGTCACCCTGATCTGCTCGAGGTAGGCCGAACAGTTCGGACAGTTTCGCAAGTGAGCCTCAAAGCGGCGCTTGTCGCGGCGAGACAATGACCCTTCTAGGTAGTCAGTGACCAGCTCCACGGCCTGTTGACACACGATGTCGTGACGACGCAACAGATTCATTTATTCTTCTCCACTCTCACTTCAAGAGCCTCGCGTAAGCGGGAGCGGCCACGGTGTAGGAGCACTCGTTGATTGCCGAGGGATATCCCGAGCGAGGTGCAGGTCTCTTCATTTGAGAGTCCCTCGATGTCACGGAGAATGACGACCTGGCGCTGACGCGGGGGTAGGTCGTCGAGAGCCGAACCCAGCGCACCCGTCAGTTGTTGAGCGTCCAAGCGGGACTCGAGATCTTCCTGCCAGCGGTCCAGCGGATCGGCCCAGTGTCCGTTGGCGTCGAATCGAAGAGGATCGACGGCATGAAGGGATTCGATTGGGGCGTTCAGATGCTCTTTTGACCCGGCCGACCGGGCTCGATTGACCAGGATCTTGAACAACCAGGTCTTTAACGTAGAGCGACCCTCGAAACGTTCGATCCCTCGCACGATGCCCATCCAGGTGTCCTCGGACGATCTCTTCAGCGACGGCGTTGCTCGATACCAATGAACGGGCTAGCCGAAGCATGGGTTGCTGGTACTGAGAAACGAGCAGCACGAATGCTGCCTCGTCACCGCTGCGCAGGCGCTCCAGCCGCTCGCTATCCGTGTCCATTGTCTGCACCTTAAGTCCGACCGGTCGAGACGTCAGCGCGCCACATCGCCGGCGCATCGCCGGTTACAGATGAAGTCGAACCCATGTAATTGAGTCTCCAAATCCGAGAAAGCGTTACACGACTCTTTCTTTGGACTCCATTTCGAAATTCGACGTAACGGCTAGACGGATCTGGCGACTGTATGGGGAAGGAACCGTCACGAAAAAGGAGACTCAATGAATCGATCGATCCGTCTAGTCGCGGGCGCTTGCGCCTTGGTTGGAATCTCAGCCCTTGTCGCGCCCGTTGCAGCCGATGCTGGTACGTATGCACAGGGTCGTTTTGGAGAGGGCGGTCAACCCGCCGTCTTCGTACAGACTGACAATCCAACCGGCAATCAGGTCGTGGCCTACGCCCGTGGTGACAACGGCACTCTGACCTTGGCCGGTACCTACAACACCGGAGGGCTGGGAGGAGTGCTCAACGGATCCCAGGTTGACCATCTCGGTTCTCAGGGCTCGCTGACCTTTGACGCAGCCCACGAGGCCCTCTACGCCGTGAATGCGGGCAGCAACACGATCTCCGTCTTTTCGGTCCAGGGAGACAACTTGACCTTGCGCCAGACGATCAGCTCGGGCGGGACGTTTCCGGTCAGCGTGGCCGTCCACGGAGACTTTGTGTCAGTCCTGAACGCCGAAAATGGTGGGGCGATCCAAGAGTACGTCACGTTCTTCGGTCGTCTGTACCCAATCGGAGGATCAAACCGGGCGTTGGGTTTGACCATCCCAACTGATGGCACTCAATTCACGCACACGCCCGGGCAAGTCGCTTACTCCCCCGATGGCTCGCAACTCATCGTCACGACCAAGGCCAGCTCCAACGCGATTGACGTGTTCAATGTGGGCATCTTTGGATCACTGTCACCCTCTCCGGTGATCAACACGGTCGCTGGGACAGTCCCCTTCGCTATCACCTTTGATCAGGTGGGGCATCTCGTAATCGGGGAAGCTGGTACAAGCGCTCTCGCAACGTTTGCACTCAACCGCAACGGCACAGTGAGTCCGATCGATACGCTCGCCAGTGGGCAAGGTGGCCTTTGCTGGGTCACTCCCGACGGCAACCAGTTCTTCACGGGCAACACCGCAGCGAACTCAACGAGCGCTTATCGGTCCAGCTTTGATGGACAGCTGACCCTGCTTGGTGCCACCCCGACGGACCCAGGAACGGTCGATGGCACGGGTACGCCAGACGGGCGCAACCTTTACGTGCAGACCGGCGGACTCGGGATCGTCGACGAGTTCCACGTTGGGTTCAATGGGAGCCTGACAGAAGTCGGCTCAGTGACCGTTGCGGGCGCGGCAGGTGGCGAGGGCATCGCGGCCTCTTGAGACTGCAAAACACGGGAGCTTGGACCGCAAAGTCTGTGGTCCAAGCTCCCGTCGTGGGCCTCAACCCGCCAGAACCTCCGTAATCGCACATTGCATTGTCAGTCGGTCATGGCGGTTCACGAACCTCGTTGCAAAGGGCCTGAAACTGGCCTGTAGGGTTCGATCTGATGCCTCAATCTGGTGGGAATCTCATGCCGTACATTTCGCGACGAGCGACGGGGCGGCCACGATGAGTATTGGTCCTCTCGTTCCGGCCGACGAGACACTCAATCACCAGATCACGGACACCTTCGCCACGGTCAGCCAGTCAGACCGATCATGGACGGAGAAGATCTGTGCCACCGCCTGCCTTCGCGACGGGTCGATTCAGATGTCGTTTGGCCTTGGGAAGTACCCCAACCGAGGCGTTCTCGATGCGTATGCCGGGGTGAGCCGAGGCAAGCAGCAGTGGACCGTTCGCTCGAGTCGGCAACTGGCTCCAGACGTGGACAGCCTCGCCACCGGACCCATCGCATATGAGATCGTCAAACCGTTACAGGCCGTTCGGTTCTCATTGGCCACCAACGACGTGCTCCCCATCAGCTTTGATTGGATCTTCACCGGCGCACTACCTCCAGTGCTTGAAAACCCCGAACAACATCGAAGCCGAGACGGTTTCCGGCTCGACGCTGATGTCGTTCGATACCATCAGATCGGCACCGCCGTGGGCTGGATCGAGGTCGACGGCGAGCGGACGGAGTTCACCGACTCGACGTCGGTGTCCACCCGTGACCACTCCTGGGGCGTCCGTTACCAGGTCGGAATACCTGTGGAGGATGTTCGAGCCGCCCCAACTCCGACCAACGTCTCGGCCACAGTGATTTGGGCGCCCATCTTGTGCGAGCGTCCGGACGGCACCCGATACGGCATCCATCTCTATTACCAACACCACAGCGTCGAGGGATGGAACCGGGTCGAACTGCAAGGAGGCATCGAGCATCCCGACGGTCAGCGTCAAGCCTTCGCATCCGTTGCCGTGGACCCGGTAATCGATCCGAACAACCGCCGCATGAGCTCAGCCATCCTCGACTGCACCATGAGCGACGGCTCGAAGCGCCCTTTGACGGTGACCGCTCTGGGCGACACGGGATTCCATCTCGGAGCAGGTCTCTACTTCGGTTTCGACGGTCATTGGCATGGCGAATGGCGAGGCAAACTGCACATTGACGGTGAAATGATTGAAGACTGCACCCTGCCCGACGTGGCCAGACGCCTCCACCAAATCCGAGACAACGTGGTGCGGGTCGATGATCCTCTCGGCGGGGGCACTGGCATCGGCAACATGCAGACAATCTTCGCCGGACCGCATCCTGAGCAAGGGTTGACCGAGGAATCGAGCTTCATGTGAGCGGTGCCACGATCTGCCCCTGCCTCACATCGAGCTAAAAAGAGAGCGCAAAGTTCTCGATGAACACTTGTCTCTCTGCCTGACAAAAGGGTTTCGGACGAAGTTCTCGGTTTAGCTTGGGTGCGATCCCTGCTGGTCGGCCGCGTCAATCAGGTGCCGATTGAGGGCATCGAGGGTGGCCCGGGCTGACGAGGCCACGTCTCGTTCGGATGGCGCGATGCCGATGGCATCTTTGCCGTCGGCGCCCGAGCGCAACGTCACGATCACTGCCGGTCCGACAGCCGTGTCGACCTTCATGACAGACAGAACGAAGAAGCGAATCGAAAAGCCGAGCTCTCGGAGAGCCATCACGGTGGCGTTGGCCCCGCCGATGAGCGGACCGCTCCCTTCTCGTCCTACGCCGATCCGGCCGTCGTAGCTGAGCGTTACTTGGCTCACGCCTTCGACTTCATGAAAGCGAAACCCGACCAAGGCCACGCGGGCGCCGCTGACGGCCTCGGCACTCTGCGCCGTTTCGACCGTGACTGACACGTCCGGGTAGTAGAAACGGGCGATCTGCTGGGCCGCGGTGTGAATTTCATGAGAGGCGGCGCTGCGGACCAAGAGGGTGGCCTGGTCGACCTCGCCAATGTCGTTGCGATTGAGTCCAACGCTCATGACGCCCGGCAGCGATCGCAGTTCCAGTTCGAAGTCCTCGTTGATGGTTGACATTACGAGGGCCCGACGCCCTTCTTCTCGTACAGCCGGGCCGCCGCCACACGACTGAGCTCGGAGGCATCGTTCGAATCCCTCGGAGAGAGCGCAGCCCCGAAGGTGAAGTTGAGCTCAGCGCTCGTGGCCAACGTGTCCCGCAGACGTTCGACAAAAGCTGACACCTCAGCCCGCTCGGCGTTCCACAAGATAAGAGCAAAGTTGTCACCACCGAGCCGGGCTGCGACATCCCCGCTGCGCAGACTGGCGCGTAAGGTGCGGCCGAAAAGGCGCAGCAACTCATCGCCCGCGACGGCTCCAACGTGGTCCTTCACCGCTCGAAAGCCGGTGAGATCAATCATCACCAAGGCGAAGGGCCAACCGTATCGAGAACTTTGAACCGCCGCGGCCTGCATGGCGGTATCGAAGGACCGACGGTTGGCCAACGTGGTGAGCGGATCATGCTCGGTCCCGTAGCGGGTGACGTGCAGGGTCAGGGCCAACTGGCACATATTTCGCACGACGTCGCACACGAGTTCGGGCACGGTATCGGGCTCGCAGAAGACCCCGGGATCGGCTGCCGACGTCGCCGGGGCGTCTCCCTCGAGGCTCTTTCGTCCAAGCCGAAAGGCCTGCGTACCGAGTTGATCGTCTTTGAGTACCACGACGGCGTCGGTCAGCGTGTAACGGAATGCCAGTAGGTCAAGCACGGCATAGATAAAACCAATGCCCACTTCGGTAGATGACAGTTGGTCGAGCATGGTGAGAAACAACCATGGCTCGTAGAGCTGGCCGGAGAACTCCGCCTCTGACCCCGGTGCGCCGTCCGCCGAAATCACAAAGTGCTGTCTGGAATGGCGAAGCTCCCGACTCCGACAGGATGCAGCAAAGAGGAGGGGACCGATCCGGCGCTGAGGATCGGGGCGAGGTCCTCAGCCGAGAGGGGCCTGGACATGAGGTAGCCCTGGCCGCGGTGGCAGTTCAACTCGAGCAGCTTCTCCACTGTGGCCCCGGTCTCTATGCCCTCGGCCACAATCTCTAGGTCCAAAGCGCGGCCCAACCGGATGATGGCCTCGACAATGGCCTGGTCGCTCGGGTCGGTTGTAATGCCTTGGACGAAGCTCATGTCGAGCTTCAAGATGTTGGCGGGAAGGCGCTTCAGTTCAGTCATGGAGGCGTAGCCCGTCCCGAAGTCGTCGATGGCCACTTCGACCCCGAGACTCTGGAACTCGCGCAAGATGCGCGCCGTCTGCTCGGGTTCTTGGAGGACCGCGTGCTCAGTTATCTCGATGCAGAGGCGGTTGCCTGGGATCTGGTTGATCCGCATGCATTCCTTCACGAACTCGACCAGGCCGCCAACAACAAATTGGGCCGGTGAGCAGTTGACCCTCATGATCAGGGGCAGATCCGGATAGTCAATGCACCATTCGGCCAGCTGTTCGCAGGCCCGTTGGAAGACCCAGCGTCCCAAGTCGACCACCAGTCCGGTCTCCTCGGCCACCGGGATGAACTCAAGGGCCGACAGCAGCCCGCGGGTCGGGTGCTCCCAGCGCACGAGGGCCTCGACGGCAAGAACTTCGCCCGTTCTGAGGTCGATCTCAGGCTGGTAGTGCAGCCGCAGACCGTTGCCTTCGATCGCTTCACGCAAGGTCAGTTCGGTACGCGAGCGTTCATTCACCGACTGTTCAAGCTCCTCGTCGAATACCACAGCTTGGTGTCGTCCCTGCTTCTTGGCGGCGTAAAGGGCCACGTCAGCTCGCCCCAGCAGTTCCATGGCGTTGCGCGTGCCGGGCTCGGACAAGACGATGCCGACACTCGACGTGTGGCTGATCTGATGCCCAGGAAAGTCAACCGGCCGGCCCACGATGTCGAGAATCCGATAGGCGGTGGCAAGGACCCCCATCTCGTGGTCCGCATCGGCGAGCAGGACCACGAACTCGTCGCCCCCGAGGCGAGCGGCGAAGTCCTCGTGGCGAATGCTCAGACGGAGTCGGTCAGCGATCGTGGTGAGCACGCGGTCGCCACTGGCGTGGCCCAGGAAGTCGTTCATGACCTTGAACCGGTCCAGGTCAAAGAACAAGATCGCAGTGCGTTGGTGAGAGGCCAGGCGCTCATCTAGCTCGCGCAAGAGCGACCGGCGATTCGGGAGGCCGGTAAGATCGTCGTGCAGAGCGATGTGCTCGGTACGACGCTCGGCATCGATGCGAGCCTGGAGTTGCACCAGCATCGAAGCCACGGCCTGCAGCGCACTCACTTCCTCGGGAGTCCAGTCATAGCGCTGAAAGTGAATGAAGCCCAGCACGCCCCAGGTCTCGTCGGCAAGAATCAGCGGGACTCCGGCACCCCACACTCTCGGAACTCCCGAGGCTTTCTCCACCCGCTCTTGATAGTCGGCCTGTTGATTCTCACTATCGGGGAGGAACGGCTGGCGCAGATCCTTGGTGGCGGCGAAGATTGGGTCGGCGTCGAAGGGGACCTCGCCCAGGGGATCGGGTCCCGTGACCTCGCGTTTGGGCCATTCCGCCTCAAGGATGCTTAAGCCGCGGAGATGGTCGTTGCGCCGGACGAAGGCCACGTCGGCGCCGACGAAGTCCGCCAGGTCCGCAACCGTCTCGTCGAGAACCTCTTGTCGGGTCTGGGACGAACCTGACATAAGCCGTTCTGCGATCTGCGACACGAAGAGATCGAGACGACGTTGATGAAGGAGCTTCGCTTCTCGAACAGCCAGCGTGGCTGCGTGACTGAGCAGTCCTCCGAACGTCTTGACCAGCGCACGCTCACGTCGAGACCAGGCTCGGCCGTGCCGGGCCACTAAGAGCGCTCCCGTGACGGCACCGTTGTTGGTCTCGATGCCCTCGACCAGCACTCCCCAGACGACCCCTTCCACCGTGCAGGAAAAGGAAGAAACCGGCGCCTTCTGCTCCAGCTGAGCCAGGACTCGGTCGCTTATATACGAGTAGCCGCTCTTAGAGGCCGAGGTCACCCAGGCTTCGGCATCGAGTCCTAGAAACCCTGAGTCAGACTTGACGACCGTGGCCACGATCTCCGCGCCACTGATGACCTGGCGCAGCGTCTCGATAACGACACCGGACTGCAGGGGTGTCGAATGACCTGATTCTTCTGTGAGATCTGTCATTGCCGTCTTCATTGAAGGGACCAATCCGCCGTCGCCAGGAATCTCTAGCCCACTATCATTGTCCATGAAAAGCCCGAGGGAAACCCCGGTTGGCAGATTCCTCCACAAATCCATTGGTTCTCTCAGGCGGGGTCTCGGGTTCTGCCTCTCGACTAAACACCTGTTCCAGCGGAATTCGGCCACTTCTGACCGTCGGAGGGGGTGCATGAGCGAGTCGAACCAACAGAGCCACTCGCTCCTCAGGATCGAACTCCCACAGGGCCCGGAAACGCTGGGAGAGCGAGAAAATCGCATCGAGATTCCGTTCGCCCCCGAGGTCAAAGAAGTCCTTGTCGTCCACGGCATAGATAAACAGTGGTGAGACCGGCTGGACAGCGAGCCCGTGAAGTTCCGCCGTGAGCCAGAGGCGCTCGACGGCGGAACCGCCGCGCACGTAGGACGCGGGGTCGGGTCGTCGGATCGTCACAACAGCCAGCGCAGAACTCGACGCCGCCGTGAAATGCATCCGGAGGCCGAGGGCCTGGCCCGCTCGCCAGTCGGCCAGGTGGCCGACAACATCCGGGCGCCGCAACAGTTCGAGCGCAGCGAGTTCGGGTGGTGAGAGCTCCAACGTTCGGACATCGAGGCCATCTTCAAGGGCGTCGCGTTCGGGCCACCGCAGCTCACCGATCATCTCTTGATGGAGCGAGGGGATAAGGAACCGTAGGCGATCGGATTCGGCCAGCAAGGCGGCAGTGGCATCGATCTTTTCGCGGTCGGTGGTGATCCGCAGCTCCGCCTCTTCCCGTTCGACATTTCGGCGAAGTACGTCGAGCACGCCGTCTTCTATAGGCGTAGGCGTGCCCATCTGACGGTTGGCCACGCGGGCGTGGAGTAGGGGGTTTAACGGAGCGATTTCGAAATCGCTCTTCGCACCAAGCTGCATGGTCCCGACATGGTGGGAGGGGAAACCTTCGGGGAAGAGCCGAAGAGATCCAAGCGAGTTCTGGGAGGCGGCAGCCACCCGGGCGTTGAAGAGTGCAGCTCCAATGGCCACATAGCTTCCGCGATGTTCGACGTCCATAATGGTCGTCCGCTCGGGAACGAGATAGACACGAATCTCGTCGCCGGTGGCCTCAAAACGCCAAGGTTGGATGTTCCCTCCCGAGGGCGCTCGGCGTGCCGCGTCGACGACCAAATCAATCACGTCGGAACCGTCGTCGAGGGGCGGTTCGGTGGGATCCACCAAGACATCGGCAAAGACCTCGGGTGGCACCACCGCTGGGATATCAGCCAGGGCTTCGTCGATGTCGAAGCGAATGCGCCCTGATGGGAGTGGCTCGGCTTGGCCGAAGCGGCGAACCGCCACGGCCGCAGTGGCCGCACCGAGGGTTACCTCGCTCCCCAGTTGGGGCCAGCCGGTCACGGTGTTGCCAAGCTCCACCAGCGATGCGGCGCCGCGCCCCGATCCGTCGTTGGCTCCAAGAATTTGCAGCACATAGGGGGCCTTTTCCGCCAACGTGAGGTCGGCGAGATCCGATGACTGAACCCCGGGGAGGAGACCGTGGAAGACAGGTCGGTTCGGCTCAAGGTCGAAGCGCTCGACGTCGAGGACACCGCGATCGGACGTTTCCATCAGGACCGGTATCCGCCGTTCTCGGGCGGCCTCGCGCACGAGAACCTTCACATCGAGGGCGTCACACTGTTCGATGACCAGATCGAGTCCGTCCAAGAATTCGCCGAGGTTGTCGGGGTTGACGCCCTCGAGAAACGTGGTGAGACGGAGATAAGGGTCGATCTCACTGATTCGACGCGCCGCTACGACCGCTTTGTTGACGCCGAGGTCCATGATGCTGGCCGGGACCCGATTGAGATTGGAAAGCTCCAAAGCGTCGAAGTCGGCCAGTCGCAGCTCGCCTGCCAGTCCCTCCATGGCCAAGACGTGGGCGATGGCGTGGCCCGAACTTGCCCCGACGATGCCGATCCGTAAGGCGCGCTGGCGCGCTTGCTCGGGCTCGGTGATCTTGTTGCGGTTGCGATTTAGGCGCAGGGTTGAAAACGAATGGGGCGCCAAGATCCTGACAACGGCCCGGCGCCACGGGTAATACACCCAGCGATAGCCCTCCGATTCGAGGGCTGGCGAAGGGGCTGGTTTAACCTCCATGAGCTGCTCGCGCTGGGCGGACAGCCGGTCAATCACCTGCAGAGAGCCATCCTCTCGCAGCACCCGGAGAACCTCACGCTGATCCCGCTCGGTGACGTCGAGAACGAGGGGTTGCCAGGCTCGGGTCCACGTCGAAGGTGCGCCATCCGAACTCGCACTCAGAAGCGCACCGCTCCGCGTAAGCTGCTCAGCCTCTTGGCGCAGGAGTTGTCGTTGTTCGGGAGTGGCCAACTCCTCGAGTCGGGGACGACGCCACTCGACGGCGACGGTCCGGTAACGCTCGTCAGGGAAGGGGACCGACTCGGTCCCAACCATGCGTCCCCCGGTCTCCGAACCCAAAGGGACGAGGCGGTCCGAGACCGTGGCGATGGCGACCTCGGCCCCCAGCCAGCTCATGGCGTGAACAGACGCCCGAGCCAGTGCCTGCAGCAAAGGGAATCCAATCGAAGCCTCCCCTTTTGACCAGGCCCCTTTCATCTCGATGGCGCCAAGACGAACTTCATGGTCAATGAGGTCAGTGATCATGCCGATCTCCGACGAGGTCGCCATCTCACCCAAGAGGAAAGCCTGGTGACTCGCCCCGAGTGGACCGTGCACTCGCACGCCCGCGACCGGCGAGCCTTCGGGGTCGAACGCCAAGAAGAAAAGAGAAACGCCATGGCCGTCTTCGAGTTCGCGTCGGCGCAGTGTGCCTTCAAAGCCGTAATAGCGGTAACGACCTTCGGCTTCGTTCAGATACGTTTTCCAAAGATCAGGCCGTTCCAATGGGTGGTGGCCTTCAAAACGAACACCCGAAGCACGGTCGATGAAGCTGGCGCCGTAGCGGTACCGATGACTGATCATGCTCCCTACTTAAGACACTCTGCCGAATAGGCGATCCACCCGCCGACTGGGATGGGCCCTTCGGACGCCTCAAAGTGTACATCCGAGGTGTCGGGCTTTGTCTGGCACGACCACGGGCGAACTCTCAGTTCGGATCGCTCCGAGGGGAGCTATAGCTTCGGTTCGCTCTCGTTGCGTGTCGCATGGTGTCGACTCGATCGCAAGTCCAGCGCTCATTCGGCTTGCCGTGCGGCAGCGATGTGGTCGTGAGACGAAGCCGATGTGGCAAAATCTCAGCGTGGGTCCGGACTCCAGGTAAATCTCTTCGTGAGCGATACCGTCGCCGAAATTTCACAGTCTGAGGCTGAGTCTGTCCCCCAGTCCTCACCGACCAAACCCAGCTCGCCGACTTGGTCCTCAGGTCGATACGTCCTAACCATCACGTGCGGCCTCCTAGTTGTCGTCGGTGGCCTCCTCAGGCTGTGGTTGCTCGGGAACGCTCCAATGAACTCGGACGAGGCGACTGCTGGATTGGTGGCTCAGCAAATCGCTCATGGTCATCTCTACGCCTTCTATTGGGGGCAGGCCTACGGCGGTGTTGAGACGTACGTATTGGCCGGGAATTTTCTCGTCTTCGGCCACTCGCCCTTCGTACTCAACGCCACACCGACACTTCTGGCCATCGTCGGATCACTCATCGTCTGGCGGATTGGGCTCCGGTTGTTCCAATCCAGTGCCGCCATCGTGGCCGCGGTCTTGAGTTGGATCTGGTCGGAGTCCTCTTTGTGGAATTCCACTCGAGAGTACGGTCTGCATGAAGTAGCGATGGTTCTCGGACTCACCTTGTTGCTCGAGAGTCTGCGAATCGCACAGAAGGCTCGCGACCAGCAATCAGATCGGCTCATCGATTGGGCGCTCCTCGGTGCAGCAGGTGGGCTCGGATTCTGGGCCTCTCCCGAGATCGTGTACTTCGCCATCCCGACGTTCCTCATGGTGGCCATTAGCTTGCGCTATCAAACGATTCTTAGAGCAGTCGGGCGAGTCGGGCTTGCCCTTGCCACCACCTTCGTGGGCATGCTCCCGTGGATCCGGGCCACTGCAACTGGCAGCGCCAGCCATCTTCCGCCGTCTCAAGAGACGTACTCCCCTCGACTCGGCACATTCTTCAGTCACGTGCTGCCAATGGTCCTCGGTCTGAGAGTCGAAGGCATCGGACGATGGGAGGGCGGTCAGGCTTTCGGTACAACCGTTTCCGTACTCGTCGTCGTGCTCGTCGTGTGCTGCGCCGTCCGACTCGTGAGTGAGCGCCCGGATGCTTGGATTCTGGCTCTTACCTTGGCCTTGTTCCCGTTCCTCTACGCCGCATTTCCGACCTCGTGGTTTTGGAATGACGGACGCTATGGCCTTTCGCTTACGCCGATCTTGGCCCTCGTCATTGCCGGTGGCCTCTGGCAAATGGTGCGTCCGACCGTGGCGACGTGGTTGGCGTCAGCACTGCTCCTTTTGGCCTGTGCTTCCACGCTGGTGGCTTTCAATGACGGTTACGGAGCGATCGGAACACCGAGCAAGCTCACCTCGTTGACCGCCAATCCCAACACGCAAGTCACAGCACTCGCCGCTCAGTTGGACCATCTCGGCATTTCGCATGCCTACGCCGGATATGCGGTGGCCAACCTTCTCACCTTTATCTCCAACAATCGTGTTACTGCTCTGGCCTTTCACGAGCAACGAAACCCTCCCGGTGCCACCAACGTTGGAGTCAAGGGCGTGGCGTGGATTTTCGTCTCCAACGCATCGCTGAGACCCGTTGCGGCCCAGCTCGGTACGACCAGCTTTGTGAATCCAGGCACCCTCACCGAGGCGCAGCTCATTGCCTGGCTGGAGGCCCACAAAGTGCCTTATCAACGCCACCTCATCGGCGGTTTCGATGTGATTGTGCCGACGCGTGCAGTAAGCCCCATGGCCGTCACCGGATAGGCCTACGTTTTCGGCCCTGCGCTTAGAGGCTCAGCAAGAGATCTCGGACTGTGGCCGGTTGAGACAGGAACGGGTGATGTCCAGCAACAAGTTCGACCACAGTGCCAGCTCTGTGAGCAAAGGCACGTTGTCGCTCGGCTGGAGTGCCCTTGTCTTGGGCGCAGACCACGTAGGTCGATGGGATCTGGTGCCAGGCCGCGGCCTGCACTGGTTGTTGCGTCACCCGCAGGCTCTGGCGCGCTAAATGGTCGGCCGCTTGGCGACTCAGTGCAGCATCGCAGTCCTGCAGAAACGTCGCAGTGAGGAGATCCGTCCGGACTCCGAAGGTGCCTTCTTCGGCATCGATATCGAGAAACGGAGCCGGGGCACCGTCACTAAACGAGAAAAGGCTCTCACCGACCTCGGGCAAATAGCTCGAGATGAGCACAAGGTGTCGCACCGAACTGACGCTGGCCGCCGCCTCCGCTGCGACGATTCCGCCGTAGCTATGGGCGACAACGATGGTCGGTTCATCACTCTGGCGCAGACACTGCTCGACGGCTCTGACGTCCTCGGGCAGTCCCGGTCCGCTCTTTCCCGGTAGCTCGCCCGTTTCGCCGCAACTCGGTAGAGGCGGCGCCACACTTTCCACACCCTGTTCCTTGAGCAGAGCACTCGTACGGTGCCACCACCACGAACCGTCCCGCACGCAAGCTCCGTGCACGAACGCAACTCTCATCGCGGCCTCCGTTCTGTTCGCACGTATCCACCGTGACCTTAGGGGTGGCAGAGAGACCCTTGTCCAAGCCTTTTCTGCGTGACCTCTGGCCTGAAGGCGGCAGATTTCGCCAAGAAACTGGCGCCGCATCAACGAGGAATGCTGAGACTCATTGCTAATGTGCGACCAAAATCAAGAATGAGCGGCCAGGGCCGTTCTCCCAACCGAAGGGCGGCGTCGATCGAATGCCTGA
This sequence comes from uncultured Acidimicrobiaceae bacterium, assembly GCA_963803215.1. Taxonomy (GTDB): domain Bacteria; phylum Actinomycetota; class Acidimicrobiia; order Acidimicrobiales; family RAAP-2; genus CAWDLP01. The sequence goes on along the minus strand of CAWDLP010000001.1, from coordinate 40,603 downwards.
GGGTCTGTCACCCTCCGAAGTTGGCAAGGAGATTGCAGAACACCAGTCTCATCACGCCAATGACGGTACGAGCGATGAGACCTCGCAACGATCTCATCGGACACTGACGATTATTGAGGCTTGTCTTCTCGCCGTCGTGGCTGTACTTGCGGCCTATTCGGGATTTGCTTCGGCAAAGTGGGGAACGGAATCGTCGCTCAAACTGGCCAAAGCATCGACCTCTCGAAACCTGGCCAGCCGAGCCGATCTTGAAGCACAGTCGACCAAGAACTTCGACGGTCTTACCTTCAACGCGTGGTTCTCGGCCTACCTCTCCGGCAACCAGTCCGGAATGACGATCGCCGAACATCGCTTCCGCCCCGAGTTCGACAAAGCGTTCAAGGCTTGGATAGCTACCAATCCCTTCACTAATCCCAACGCCCCCAAAGGCCCGACGTACATGTCGGAGTACAAGCAACCAGAATTGGCCAAATCCAACGCCTTGGACAACGAAGCAGATCGTCTCTACGCCACCGGCGAAACTGATGGCGGCAACTCTGACAGCTATGTGCGAACCACGGTGTTTCTTGCCTCCGTGCTCTTCCTGGTCGGCATCTCTGGACATTTCCGCATTCGGACCGCAAGGATCGGTCTGGTCACTGTCGGCGGCGCGATTTTGATCGTCTCGGTCGTCCTTCTCATCGCGCTACCGAAACCGTTCTTCTAGATCAAGCGACGCGCGCTGGCTCCTGTGTTTCGGATCTAGGGTTTGCACTCTCGGGGCCGCGTCCAGAATGACCTTTTGCCGCAAGGAGTATCAATCTGATGTCCAACGTTCGGATCGTGACCGATAGCTCCTGTGACTTGGCACAATCTGACATTGGTGATCTCGACATAGCGATCGTTCCGCTCACCATTAGATTCGGCGACGAGGAGTTCACTGACGGAGAGAACCTCACGGTTGAAGCCTTTTACAAAAGAATGGCTGCAACTGATGAGCTCCCTCAAACGGCTTGCCCCGCGCCAGGCGCTTTCGAACGGTCGTTTACCGAAGCAGCCGATGCAGGGTCGAAGGGTGTGGTGTGCCTGACGCTGTCGAGCAACCTCTCGAATACCTATCAATCTGCCAAGACTGCGGTCTCATCTGATGCCGGCACGCCGCCAGTCCATGTGGTCGACAGCAAATCCGTTTCAAGTGGACTGGGCACCATGGTGCTCGAAGCAGCCAAATTTGCAGAACGCGGTGGTTCGACCGAAGACATCTTGAGTCGAGTCAATGAGCTCATCCCGAAGACCCACGTCATGGCCACGTTGAACACCCTCGACAATCTCAAGAAGGGCGGACGCATCGGTGGAGCGAAAGCCATGCTCGGATCCGTACTGTCGATTAAGCCATTGATTGACATTTCAGGTGGAGTGGTGAGCGAGGCGGGAAAGGCTCGAACACGCACTCGGGCCAGACAACTTCTCTATGAGCGCATGGTGGCGGCCGGAGAAATCGAGCACGTGGCTGTGATGCATGGGGGTGCGCCGGACATCGAGGAATTTCTGCGACTCATTGAACCAACGTTTCCGCGCGAATCGATTCGTGTCGGGATACTCGGTGCGGTTGTCGGCGTCCACGGCGGCGCGGAAATCATCGGCGCAAGTTGGGCCAGCTGCCCGTAAGCCTGGGCGACCGGCTCCAGAGCATTCCGCGAGGCCAAATTCTGGCTCCGACGCCGGAGGCCTTGCTCGACTACTTGGTTAACGCCGACAGCCTCCGGTACTGCAACCGTTACTTGAAAACGTGGCGCGCAACGACCGATGTCATGATCCCGAACATCGATCCGAGTACTGCTCCACCCATGACGTCGCCTGGAAAATGGACGCCGGTATGAACTCGCGAGTAGCCAACTGCGGTTGCCAAGGGCACGAGCACGAAAACCAGATCGGGGCTCTCGGCTGATGCGGCGAGGGAGAAGGCGAATGCGGATGCGGTGTGGCCGGATGGGAATGAGGATGACTCTGGCATACGAACAGAGTCGTTTCGTTCAGTTTCAATTCGAAACGGTCTGCGTCGCCTCACCACTCGTTTGATCAAAAGGTTCGCCACGATCGAGGTAGCGGCCAGGGCGGCGAGGCCTTGCGTTGCGCTACGACGACCCTTCCTACCGCCCAATACGGCCATGAGCGCGGCAAGGCCAAGCCAGAGTCGTGAGTAGTTGGCCGCATTGGATAGCTTCTCGATTGGCCCATCGAGTAACGGGGTCTCGGTCATTGCGACGGCGTTATAGACCGAGACGTCGAGCGAGGCCACCTCTTCGAGTATTTGCTCGGCGAGTGACCGACGCGCCAGGGCTTCGTTCTTGTCAGCCACGGCGCTCACCCTTCCGTCCTCGGACACATCACTGGGGCGCGGCGGCGTTTGATGCATACGACGGAGTAGAGCGACGGTCAACGCCTCGAACGACATCGAAGAGGTCACGAAGTGATACCTGGTGCGATTGTTTCCGGTCGGCGGCCAGGAGATTTCCTTTTGGCACGAGAAGGCGAAGGCCCCTCGGGTGAATAGAAAACGATAAGGGCGTCTCGAGTTTTAGGGCTTCACCATCAACACCGGCATAGGCGAACCCGCACTCTGACCGCACCTCAAACTTCTCTGTCATGAACTCGTGCCAGTTCGGACTCAACCTGCGCTGGCCGAGAGCCGTCAGCGTCACTATGGCCGCCGCCTCTGTTCCTGTCGCTCCTGTCACCGCGAATACACCCAGCTTTCCCGTGTCCATTTGGCGCCGTTGCGACACGTCGAGTGAGGCACCGAGTACGTAAGGATTGTTAGAAACCTGAATGAGATAGGCGCCCTTCACCACGCTCCCGTTGGGTTCAGTGAACTCAAGGTCGAAGGGATCCTCGCGGTCGCCCAGAAGTTTTGGCAACAACGCGGTGGTCGTTTCTACTTTTGCATCTCGGTATTCGTCTTGTTGAACGATGGTGGCATAAATACCTAATGAGACGTTATTTACGAAAAATCTGTCGCCCACCGTGGCGTAGTCAACGCGACGCTCTATGGCGTCGCGGAAGGCGTCGAGGCTTTTGCGCGGGTCGTCTCGATCAATCCCCAGGTCAAGGGCGAAGTGATTCCTCGTTCCCGCCGATACACAGACAAAGGGCACATCGCAGTCCACCGCGACCGACGCAACGAGGGCTTGAGAGCCGTCGCCACCTGCCATACCCAAACAGTCGCGCGCCCCGCGCCACAGCGTCGCGCGCCAACTGTTCAAGGTCCACACCGTGATCCAGGAGGAGTGTCTCAACTCCTAACTCATTGGCCCGTCGAACGAGATCGAACTTTTCAACCTTTCCACCTCCTGACCACGGATTGCATATGAGTACAGGATGACGAGGCGGCCCAGCGGTGCTGCGAGCCTCCGCTCCTTCGAGATTGTGCCGCAGTGCCAATCGAGCCAGACCAAGGGTCAACACGGCCAGCGCGCAAAGGAGGCCGAATCGAAGAGCAAGGTCGTCGGATTCGGAGAAAGCCCGGACGACCGCGGTAACTGTGAGAGCGAATCCCGCCACAAACAAGACGACTCCGATACTCCGGCGGAGGCCCGTCTTCGATAGAAACCACCATCCACCTCCAGCTCCAAGAGCAAGTCCGAAAGCGGCGAGCAGCATGTAGTTGCCGTGAACGACAACAAGGACAATGACGGCGGCGATCAAAGCAACGCCACAGATCAATGACGCCGCGGCCAGAGCGCGCCGGGACAACGAGACGCGACCGTGGTCTTGCGCTGCCACTTGTTCAGCCTCCTCACTCACCGCAGATATCTACCCTCTCTAATACTGAGAGCCACGGAGAACCGCTGCGTTAGAAACAGCAGGACCCGCGTCTTCGTTTCCATTGCGGATAGTGGGATGATCGGCTCGTCGTAGCAAACCGACCATCCCAACCACCAGCAATATCTCAGTACCGCCGCAGGCCCGTTCCAACTATCGACATGCTCGGACAGGTCAACAACCCAGTTCCCTCGGCTGCGGTCACCGCGATGAACTTGATGGCCAGCGGCAAGGTCGACAGGCCCTATTGCCTCAATAGCAATGTGGGCCCAACGCGAACGACCTCAGTTCACCACTGCGGGGCGAGCGACGATGTAGATAAAAGCCCCGAAAATCGGAAGAAAGAGAATCAAGATTGTCCACCCCAACTTGGCAAAGCCGTGGTGATCTTTACGTGCAAAGTTGTCAATGAAGCACCAGATGATCAGCCAGATCATCAAGACGATGCCGGCAAAAATGAGCATCGACCAGAACAAGCTGAGCAATGGGTATGTGTAAGCAAGCACAGTTTCTCCTTTTTACAAGCGATCAGGTATTGATCGAAGTAATCGTGCCACCTCTCAAGGTGGGTTGCATCGCCCACATCGGGTGAGTTGATGCTGTATGGAACACGGTCTCATTCCCGCGGAACCTCCTCGGAGAGAGCGGGTTTCTGATGCCGGATTCCAACTTGTGGCCGGTTCACATGAGTTTTTCTGCGGCTGTGCCGGCAGAATGCGTGTTTGTGATGATCCGCTCCGCTCTGCTCTAGCTTCGCCGAAGCTGCGGGCCAGAGGAAAGTCGTTTCCGGTGAGCCAATGGCGACCGACCTCGCGGTGACCAGCCCAGCGGCGAATGTTCGCTTCGTCATCGGTCTGGCCTAACGATGCGGGCGTAACGTTGATCCTCTCGGCATGTGGTCGGAGCACGGTCAAATCAAATCCGTAGTAGTCGGCGGCTGCTTCACCAATCATTCGGCGAGTCTCGTCGATTGGAACGTCGTGAAATGTCTGGGCCAACGCTTCACGCGAATGCGGCCACGTTCCCTCCGGGTGAGGGAAGTCATTGCCCCACGGCATATTGTCGATGCCGATCTCGTAGCGCATACCAATTTCGCGTCGTTTTGTATTGGATGATCCGATAAAGCAATTACGGTCGAAGATCGCACTCGGCATGGTCTCGATGCCAAACGATGAGAGCTTCTCTGCTCCCTTTGCGCCGAGATAGAGACGATCCCAGAACCACAAGAGGTTCGGCATCCACCAACACCCTGCCTCGGTCACGCTGAACTTCAAATCCGGGAATCGATCGAAGACGCCAGACCACATCATGAACCACATGGGCCGAGCGGGCCACCAGACCACTTCGGTGACGTAGATGCCGAGGTGATCGTCGTACGACTCCTTGTCGGCCGGTCCACTAGTGGGTGCAGATGGGCATCTTTAGCTCTTGGCACAGCGCCCACACCGGGTCGTAGCGCCGCGAGTGATAGGGCTCAGAGTGCATCCACATGGCCGGGATCATGACGGCGCGCAGGCCGCTGTCGTAGGCCCGCTGAATCTCGCCCAATACGTCGGGGAGATCGGCCGTAATCTGCACCAAGGCGACACCGCGACGGCGCTCTGGGGAGTCAGCGCAAAGCTCGGACAACCACCGGTTGTGCGCACGTGCGCCAGCGAGACCTATCTCAGGGTCGATATCGCCCGACAGACCAAGACCCACTCCGAATGGGGCACACGTTCTGGACTCAACGGCGTCAGCATCAGGAAAGATGACTTCGGCCGCAATCCCGTCGTTGTCCATCTCTTTGTTGCGACGATGGGCGTCCCAGCCCCCCTCGAGACCTTCTTCGTTCTCGGAGAACCACTTCTCGGCAAAGGCTTTGTCCGACACCCCCATCTTCTGGATGTCGTCCAGAGCCTGGCCTCGACCAGCCAAGAACTCGTCGAACTGGGGCCAGTACTTCTTCTCCAAATACGCCCTGTACTGCTCGGTTGGGAGTCCGGCGTGGGTGTCGGAGGAGATAACGGTGTAGACGTCGTTGCTCATGGTTTCTCTCTTCAGTTCTAGCCCGGGAGGGGACGTAGATAGGCGGGCTGGGAACGATCAAGGATTGACTGCGTGCGCTTTTGCAAAGCCCCATCAGTGCGTTCGCTGGCGGGGTGAATCCAGAACCGGTCGTGAACAATGCCGTCGATCACATCATCCGCCACATCTTCGGGCTCCGTGTAGGCGATTGTGATGCCGGCTGCTTTCATCTGCTCTTCTAAGGCCTCGACCGTGACATAGGGCGAGACCCGAGGCCGGGTTTTGGCGTAGCGCTCGGGACGTGATCGCCATGACTCAAAGAGCCCGGTTCGCAACATGTTCGGTCCCGGGAAAAGTACTGAGGCCGAAAGCTTGGTCTCGGCCAGCTGGCCGTAGAGACACTCGGTGATTGTTACCACGGCCGCTTTGGTGGCGGCATACTGCGGCGTGGACGGCATGGGCGAAATGCCGCCGTTGCCGCTCGACGTGTTCACAATGTGACCTTCGGTATCGTTCTCCAGCATCAGCGGCACAAAGGCATTGATCCCGTGCACGACACCCATGACATTGACCCCAATGGCCCACTGCCAGTCTCTGAGCTCGTGTTCCCAAATTGGACCTTCCGCCCCGGCCCCGATGCCAGCGTTGTTGCAGAGCACGTTGACGGTTCCGAAAGCCTCAACGGCGGCGTCTCGAAGTGCACTGACCGAGTCGTAGACAGAGACGTCCGTGGCTACGCCAATGGCCTCGACGCCTTGCGCCTCAAGCTCTTTCACCGTGGAGGCCAGGGGCTCGGGCTGCACGTCGGCCACGACGACCTTCATGCCGGCGGAACCAAAGCGTTCGGCCATAGCTCGCCCGATGCCTCCAGCTCCCCCCGTAATGACAGCAACCTTGCCTTGCAGCTCCTGCATCAGTCGGCGGCCAAAGGAGACAGATCGTCGTAACGCTGGTGCACGTAGGGCATGACCCAGTCGGCAGGAATCGTCCCCATATTTTCGGCCGTCTGATTGCTCGACCTCTCACCCAGCTCAAGACTGCGGAGATTGAGTACCGGCAGATCAATGACCGGATCGAATCGCGACTCTCGGAGGATCACCTCGCCGTCTACCTTCCAAAGCTTGCGCGTTTTCTCGTTCCTGCGACAGTGGATGACCACCGGTTCGCCATCGAAGCCCTTGCCACTCGGCGACGGCAGGAATTTGAGATAGAAGGCGGTACGGGTGGTCTCCGGGTGTGGGCTCAAGCTCCTCGTCCACGCGCCCATTGATCTCGACGAAGGTTGTGCCCATCCGGGTGAACGAGCCGCTGACGTGATCGCCGTCTCTTGTGAGCGCGATCTCGGCCAACTTCTTGGGCTCACCAAAGGTCTCTCGGCCGCCGACAACAGCTTGTTCTGTTGTCATCGGCATGACTAAGGCGTAGTCGCCGTCGACGTCTTCGTGCCGACAAGCTACCGAGAACGAGCCGGCGCCAAAGATCGGATAACCGCCGCCCATGTCGACTGTAGCGACGAGGACTCGAACTAACGGTTCATCGGCCGGCGTGAGGAACGGAGGCAACACGGCCCGAATGGCGTCGGGGTCGGACTCGTAGACGCCGACAAGGGTGGTGGCCCAAGTATCGACCTTGGTTGCTTCAATCTCTCTGTTGCGCAGCTCATCGAGTGAGCGGGCACCGTAACGAACCTTGGGCATGGTGATCTCCTTCGTTCGGGTTAGTACTGCTTCTAGAGCGGTTGCCCAAATCCAACCAGGGCAGGGCATTTCTCGGCTTGTCGGGGCAGGCTTCCTGGGAGAAGCGGAACATCGACATCGGCGACCAGCGGTCCGATTTCGTCAGCCAGAGTACGCATTTGGTCGAGATCAAAGCCGTAGGCTCGAGCGGCGTTGAGACCTACCATGGCTTGCACCTCATCGTGATCAACGCCAGCGAAACTCGCCCGCAGCGCTTCGAGGGTGAAGGGTGCAGTCCCCTCGGTGTGTGGATAGTCACTCCCCCACATGATCTTGTCGACGCCAATGACGTGACGCAGCTTCACCTCGTCGGGTCGAATAAACGATGATCCGATCGAGCAGTTGCGAGCGAAGTACTCACTTGGCGTCATGGACAAACGCTCAGTGATGGGCAGACCCCATTCGGACTCCTTCGAGCCATTGGCGGTGTTGAAGCGATTGAAAAAGAAGTCGAGCCGACCCAGCTCTTCAGGAACCCAAGCCGTTCCTTGTTCAGTCAAAATGAGCTGCATACCGGGGAATCGCTCCACGGCTCCAGACACCAACAGATGCATAAACGTCCGGTGAGCCCACCAGGTGCCCTCGAGCATCAAGATGACCTTGTCCTCGGGGCCATCACCCGTCACGGGCGCCGCACTCCCACCGTGATGATTGATTGGCATCCCAAGCTCTTCGCACACGGCCCAGAGTGGGTCGTAGTAAGTCGGGTCAAAGAGCGGCGGAACACCCGAACCGGGAGGGGCACCGGGAAGGAGGACACCGCCGGTCAAGCCATTGTCTTTGGCCCACCGGATCTCTTCGACTGAAGCGGGGATGTCGTGCAGCATGATCTGTGCGATGCCAGCTCTCCGGCCGGGGGCCTCTGCGCAGAACTCCGCCAACCATCGGTTGTGCGCCTGCAGCCCGGCCCACCGCGCTCGCATGTCGCCCTCGTTGGCCGCAGGAGGCTGGTCCACCAGACTGGGCTTCGGAAAGAAAGGAGGGACGGTATTGGGAAAGATCACTTCAGCCGCGATGCCGTCCGCCTCTAGGTCCTTGAGTCGCTGGTCCGAGTCCCAGTTCTTGTAGGCCTCAGGGCCCGTCAGGTCGTCATACGGCGTCTCGTAGGTTGCGGCCCAGGCGTCAAACTCTTCGTGCCACGCGCTGGCCAGGTAGGGGCGGTAATCGGTCAGACCACCGCCGCCATGACAGTCAGCGGAGATGACGAGGTAACGATCGTGATCCATGCGGCTCCTTGGCCTTTCTGTGGCTGCCCCCCAGGCTGCCGACCGGCTTTCATAACCTCGGTCAACTCATGAGCGACTGGCTCGAACCCCAGTCGAAGGGTTCGGGTCTTGTTGCAAAGAATGACGCCCCATTTGTACCCCGGCTGGCCCGGTATTGCTAGGCCAGGATGTCAGCCTGGTCGAGGCCCCGATCGGGCCTTCGTGTTGACTCCTCTCAATGCGGCCCGACATATCCTGGTTTATGCCCGAAAAGACCGTGATGGCCAGCCCCGAGGCCAATCTGGCCGCGGCCAGAGCAGACCTTGAGTGGGCACGTACTCGCAATCACTCCGAGCAGGCCGAACTGCTGGAGGCACTCATCGGTTCTGGAGGCTCGTTACTTATCTACGAACCCGACCAACGCCACTACGCCGTGCTCTTCGGCAACCTTGAGCAGGCCCACCATGTGGGCGTCATGGTCCCTGGAGTAGGTAACTCAATCAACCTGGCCCACGATTGGTTGCCCTCGGCCTTCAACCTCTACGCCGCCGCTGACCGGTCGGCCGTGATTCTGTGGAAGGGGTACGACAATCCGAACGATCTCGTAGACGCAGCCGTCGTGTCCGTGCAGTGCAACAGACACGTCATGAGTGCTGGCCAAGAGCTCACTGAGTTCGTCTCGTCATTGAAGTTGCGCGCCGAACAATCTCTGACCCTGATTGCGCACAGTTTCGGATCAATCGTGGTCGGATGCGCACTGGCCGACTGCAACCTGGTCTGCACCGACGCCGTCGTTCTTGGCAGCCCCGGAATGAGCGTCGATGACCTGCGCCAACTGCATCTGGTTGAGTCGCATTTCTTTTCTGAGGAGGCCCCGGGTGACGCCATTGCCGATCTCGGGATCTTTGGCGCGGCGCCGACGTCACCAACGTTCGGTGGCACTCGTATGCGCACGAACGCCCCTGGTCACATCACCATCGCGGCACATTCAAGCTATTTCATGGCGGGTTCAGAGGCCCTGGAGAACATCGTCGATGTCGTCACCGGACGCTACGACTCCATCCAGTCACACAACTATTCATGGTCCGAACGAGCGGGCGGGCTGGTGGCTTGGACCATGAGGATCCCGACCCGCCCGTTTGGGCTGATCAACCGGCACTACCAAGGCCCAGGATTTCGGGTCCTCATCAATGCCCGGCGACTCATCGACGTCACAGCAACCGAAGCGGGCAATTTGGTGGAACATGGCGTGGATCGATGCCTGGAGACGATGGCGCATGCCGCTGACCTCCTCTCTGAGATCAACTGCCCATGAGGCTCAGACTCTGGACGAGGTCAGCAGGGCCAAGCGGTAGTACCAATCTCCGCATTGGAGTGCGGTACCACCGACCTGCCAATCACACCCGGGTTGTGGAAGGGTAAGCCCATGTCTCGAGTCGTCATGGTGCACGGAGCCGGTAATGATCTTTGGGGTCCCTCTTCGATTAAAGCGAAGTGGTTACCAGCTTTGGCCGACGGGCTGGCCTGGCACGGAGTGACCCTCGATCCAGAAGAAGTGACCGTTGCTTTTTATGGCGACCTATTTCGCGAAGATCCCCAACTCGGTTACCAACCCCCCGTCGATCCCGCCGCCGCAATCGCCTCAGTCACCGACCTCGTCAAGAGTATGGATCCGACGGTCGACCTAGCAGAGCTCACCAAGATGTTGACCGAGCATCACTTTGATCGCCTCTTGGCCCAAGCCGACGCCTACCTCGCCAACGACACCATCAGACAGCAAGCACAGGCCCGGGTGGCGGCGGCCATTACTCCCGACACCCAGGTGGTGTTAGCCCACTCTCTCGGGACTTTGGTGTCCTACGAGACGTTGCGAGCTCATCCGGAGTTCCACGTGATCGACTTCATCACAATTGGCTGTCCGTTGGCCTCTGACATGATTCACTGCTCTCTTGACCCTGCCCCGGGTGTCGACCGCGGCGTGCTGGCCCGGATCGGTGAAGAACTGGACCAACGTGGCCGATCCCGATGACCCGGCCGCCGCCATCTCTCTCGTCGGTCGCTTCGACGGGACGGTCACTGAATTCGCAGTCGACAACGGACATCGCGTGCACGACCCCGAGCCATATCTGAACAATCGGTGGACCGGTCAAGCCATGGCTCATGGCCTTGGTGCGCTGAGCTAGGCCCAATAGCCGTTGGGGAGAACTTCCCCAGCACGGCGAAAGTGCGTGCGTCACACTTCTCGATGATCCCTCTGAACTGAGGTCATCCACCTATTACTGGTCAGTGCCTACTCAGCCAGATTCGCCATCTCATCACCGATGGTCGTCTCATCGCCGTGGCCGGTCAAGACCCTCGTTGCGGGCGGAAGAGTGAAAAGCCGTTGGCGTATCGAGGCCACGATGGTCGGGTAGTCCGAGTAGCGACGACCCGTGGCGCCCGGTCCGCCCCGAAACAACGTGTCCCCAGAGAACACGACTCCTTCTTCGGCATCGAAGAGACAACAACCCCCTGGTGAATGACCAGGGGTATGAAGCACGACCAAAGACGTGGCTGCGACGTCAATGGTTTGACCTTCCGACAACAGACCGTCGGGTTCTCTGTCGGGATACACGTCATGCCACAGCATGAGGTCGTCGGGATGGAGAAAGATCGGGGCCGAAACGGCCTCGGCCAATGCCACGGCGGCGTTGATGTGATCGTTATGGCCGTGGGTGGCGACGATGGCCACAACCGATCGACCGGTAACAGCATCAACGATGGGCTGATGGTTGTGGGCCGCGTCAATGATCACAACGTGTTCTTGGTCTCCCACAATCCAAATGTTGTTCTCGACCTCGAAGTCCGACCCGTCGAGCGAGAAGATTCCATTGGTAATGACACGCTCGATCATCAGATGACAACAACCGAGCGCAGTACTTCACCTCGTTCCATGCGGTGAAAGGCCTCCTCTACGTCGCCGAGGCCGATGGTTTCAGAGACAAACCGGTCGAGATCCAAACGGCCCTGCATGTACAGATCGACCAACATCGGAAAGTCGCGCGAAGGGAGGCAGTCGCCATACCAACTAGGACGAAGCTGACCACCTCGACCAAAGAACTCGATCATCGGCAGATCGATGCGCATGTCGGGAGTCGGCACGCCGACTTGGACCAGCGTGCCAGCCAAGTCCCGAGCGAAAAAAGCCTGCTCCATAACCTTTGGATTGCCCACGGCTTCGATGCACACATTGGCACCGTTGCCCTCGGTCAGCTCGCGGACAGCCTCAACGACATCACTGTCCGTTGCATTGATCTCGTGGGTCGCCCCGAACTCCCTAGCAATCTCGAGCTTCCGAGCGTCGAGGTCGATGGCGATCACTTTGGCCGCACCGGCCAGTCGAGCGCCCGCTATTGCGGCACAACCCACCCCGCCACAACCGAAGACGGCGACAGAATCTCCTGGGCCAACTTCGCCTGTCCACATGGCAGCCCCGAGGCCAGCCATCACACCGCAGCCCAGGAGTCCGACCGCCTCGGGGCGAGCGGCTGGGTCCACCTTGGTGCATTGACCTGCCGCCACCAGCGTCTTCTCGGCAAAGGCGCCGATACCGAGTGCCGGGGAAAGTGGGGTCCCATCAGTCAAGGTCATCTTCTGGGTGGCGTTATGCGTGTTGAAGCAGTACTGCGGTCGGCCGCGCCGACACGAACGGCAGTCTCCGCACACGGCCCGCCAGTTCAAGACAACGAAATCCCCTGGTGCGACCGACTGGACGTCCGGGCCGACAGCCTCGACGATCCCCGCCGCCTCATGCCCTAAGAGAAATGGAAAGTCGTCGTTAATGCCGCCCTCACGGTAATGAAGATCGGTGTGGCAAACCCCACAGGCCTGGATCTTGACCACGGCCTCACCTGGACCTGGATCGGGCACCACGATTGTCACGGTGGCAACCGGCTCACCTTTTGCCAGCGCCACAACTGCCTGAACTTGCTCTGCCACCGGGCCTCCGCTCGATCGTTTACCGAGTGATCAGTGTAGGAGGAGATGCCAGTTGGGACTGTTGTTCTGTGTCGGCGCGGGGCGCAACGAACAATCGCTCTGCAATTTCGTCGCTCTCGAATTGCATCGTGACGCAGGCTGACCCGCGCGTGCTCAATCCTGACGGCTACGCCACGGTGGAGGTGCGAATTGCCGTCTCCAGCACCTGCGCCATGCCGGCCATGCCGGTGGCGTCGGGGTGAAGGGGATAGGAACCTGGAGAAGGCACGATTGGTTCAACCCAGCGGGCCTGGCGCGACGTGCATGCACTGTGGTCGGCACTTGGTGTGGCCATATTCACAAAAACGTCCCCAGCCGCTGAGGCGTCGGCTTCGAGGGCTGCGTTCAAATCGGTCTCAATGCCCCGGAGGAACGCCACGTCATCGCGGGTGAAGGGCAGTTTGGGCCAGCATCCGGCGCCCGTGGGCGGAACGATGTCGGGGTAGCCCACGACGAAAATCTTGGCCTGGCGAGCCCGCAGACGAATGGCGGCCAAGGTAGCGGCCACGTTTTCACCCACTCGATGGACGTCGGCTGACAGCTGGTCGACACCGTTGGCGTCGTAGTGGCTCTCGCAGTGCCAGCCCACTTTTGTCGGACCCCACGGGGTGTAGGCCGCACAGTTCGCCGCGATGGTCGAATAGCCCAAGTCATTCCCACCAATCCCCACCGTTACTAACTGCGTTGCAGAGTTCACGGCTGACAGTTGCGGGGGTATCCCTGAGCCTTGTGAGTTGGCCATGTCTCTTGTTGTCGCACCACCGCAGCTGACGTCGTGAAGCGAGAGTCCGAGAGCACGGGCGGTGATAGAGGCGTAGTTATTGGACGAACGGAGACATGTCGTGGGCGCACTGGGCGTTGTCGTCGGTGTCAGTTGGCCCGGAATGGCGGGGCCAGAGGTGTACGAATCGCCCAAGGCCACATAGTTGGGCTTCTCGCTGGCGCCGGCTGGAAGGACGGTCATGGATGTGACCAGAACGGCCAGGGCAGCAGCACCCACGACCAGGACGTTCCATCGCCCCCTCGTTGCCAGGGTGCGAACCGCACCCAACGGAGCCGAAATTGAGCGGCGAACTATCGGTTCCATGACGCAATGAAAATAGTGGAGCGCCCTGCATTTGTGACGTCGCCCCCTGGTGCACAGGCCAATGACCCAAATTGTATGGCCCCTCGGGAAATGGCACCCGTCGACTTCGTGACACGCATCTTGGAGCCTTGCGTCAGAGGACTCGCACTGCACCGTGGGTATTCATCTCACGGCAATCCTTTGGAATCGCCCAAGTGACAGCTTCGTGGCACACTTTGCCTTCGTCCGACCGATGAATTGTGGAGGAAACCTATGAGCGCCATGCCGCGCCGTTACAAGCGAGCCGTTTTCGCCGTCGCCCTCGGGTCGATGGCTGTCATTGCTTCTGCTTGTTCAAGTAGCTCCAGTACCTCAAGTTCGAGCGGATCCTCAACCACCTCCACCACAGCGGCGGCCCTGCCCAGCACGGTGATCCCGGCGCAGCCCACTAATGCCACCATTGCCGCCACCGTCCCAGCGGCCATCAAGTCCAAGGGCACGCTTTCCATCGCCTTGGACGCCACGTACCCACCGGACGAGCTCATCGCCCCCGATGGCTCGAGCATTGTTGGTATGGACGCCGACCTGTCCACCGCCATTACGCAGGTCCTCGGTCTCAAGCCGAAGCTGGTCAACGCCACCTTTGACACCATCATCCCGGGTATCCAGTCCGGGAAGTACGACATGGGAGCCTCCTCGTTCACCGACACCATTGCCCGTCAAAAAGTGGTCGACTTCGTGGATTACTTCACGGCCGGCGAAGGCTTCTACGTCAAAGCTGGATCACCCCTCAGCTTTAACGGCCTCGAGTCACTCTGTGGCCACACGGTGGCGGTAGAGACGGGCACAACGGAACAGACTGACGCTCAGACGCAGGCCAAGGCCTGCACCAAAGAGAACAAGGGCAAGGTCACCGTGCTTTCGTTCGGCAACCAAAGCCAGGTCAACTTGGCTGTCTCCACGGGTCGAGCCGACGTGGGCTTCGCTGACTCGCAGGTGGCCGGCTACATCGTGGCCCAGTCCAACGGCGTCTTCGTCAACAGCGGCACTGCCTTCGAGGTTGCGCCCTACGGGCTGGCCTTGCCCAAGGGCAACGGCATGGCCGCTCCGGTCCAGGCTGCGGTCAACTACCTCATCGGCAACGGCATCTATACCAAGATCCTGACCAAATGGGGCGTTCAGGCTGGTGCGGTGACCTCATCAGTCATCAACGGCGGAACCAGCTAGAGATAGCAGGCAGCGACCAGGGTTCGATCGATGGCCACCCCTCCGGTAGCGCACGGACCGGTGGACGCCTCTCACCAAGGGGAGATTGAAGTTCGAAAGGTTGTACCTGTCCGTCACCCAGGAAGATGGGTGGCGGCCGCGGTCATCGCCCTCTTGTTCGCCATGTTGGTGAACACGCTGGTCTTCAGCCACGTTGTTCGCGGTGGCCAGACCGAGGGTCGGTTCCAATGGGGCCAGGTTGGCAAGTACCTCTTTACGGGTCCGGTCTTGCGAGGCGTTGCCGTCACCTTGGAGTTGACCGTCATCGCCATGGTGGTCGGCATCGTCCTCGGCGTCGTTTTAGCCGTCATGCGCCAGTCCAAGAACCCCATCCTGGCGGCGGCGGCCTGGGTCTACATCTGGTTCTTCCGAGGCACCCCCGTGCTGGTCCAGCTCTTCTTCTGGTACGTGGGCATCAGCTACCTCTATCCGCACCTGAGTTTCGGCGTCCCGTTCGGGCCCGGGGCGTTCACCGCCAACGCCAACGTGCTGGTGACCTCGTTCGTAGCGGGGGCCCTAGGGCTTAGCCTGAACGAAGGGGCCTACATGGCCGAGATCGTGCGGGCCGGGATCATCTCGGTCGACGAAGGCCAGATCGAGGCTTCCCAGTCGCTCGGTCTGACCAAGGCCCAGACGCTGCGCCGCATCGTGTTGCCCCAGGCCATGAGGATCATTGTGCCCCCAACCGGCAACGAGACCATCTCGATGCTGAAGACCACCTCGCTCGTCTATGCCATCGCGGGCGCCGACCTCTTCACCGCCACCCAGAACATCTCCGCCGCCAACTACCAGATCGTGCCGCTCCTGACCGTGGCCAGCCTCTGGTACCTGTTCTTCACCTCGGTCCTGACCATTGGCCAGTACTACGTAGAGCGCCACTACGCGAGAGGGTCCGCCCGGGCCCTCCCGCCCACGCCGTGGCAACGACTGCGAGGCTCGCTCCTCCATCTGCGTGTGGCGCCCGTTCCACCCTTGGCCGAAGCTCCCTGGGTGGCCCCCCATGAGTGAAGCAATGGTCAAAGCCCACCAGGTCCGCAAGTCGTTCGGCCGCCTCGAAGTACTCCGCGGCATCGATCTCACCGTCGATCCGGGACAGGTTCTATGCCTGATCGGACCGTCGGGCTCGGGCAAGAGCACGTTCTTGCGCTGCATCAACCACCTGGAGAAGATCGACGGCGGAGAACTCTCGGTCGACGGCGAACTGGTCGGCTACCGCCTGAGCGGCGACACCCTCTACGAACTGAAGGACCGCGAAGTCTGCGGCAAGCGGGCCGAGATCGGCATGGTCTTTCAGCGCTTCAACCTCTTTCCTCACATGAGCGTCTTGGACAACGTGATGTCGGCTCCCATGTGGGTGAAGAAAGAGTCGTCGTCATCGGCCCGAGAGTTTGCGACCGAGATGTTGCAACGAGTGGGACTGGCTGACAAGTTGGCCAGCTACCCCAACCAGCTCTCCGGTGGCCAACAGCAGCGGGTGGCGATAGCGCGCGCGCTCGCTATGCGACCCAAGCTGATGCTCTTCGATGAACCCACCTCCGCCCTCGACCCCGAGCTGGTGGGTGAGGTGCTGGACGTCATGCGAGCCCTTGCTGACGAGGGGATGACCATGATCGTCGTCACCCACGAGATGGGGTTCGCCCGAGAGGTGGGCGATAGCCTGGTCTTCATGGACGGCGGGGTCGTCGTGGAAAGCGGGAACCCCGCGAGCGTCATTGCGAACCCCCAGCACGAACGAACCCGTTCGTTTCTCTCCAAAGTCCTCTAAGAGGGCAGTCCTCCAGCCACCAACGGGCCACACACAAGCCTTCCCCCCGCTCAGTCGGGCGTGTGACCTGAGGTGACGGACACCATCTGCGGCCCCGCTGTTACTCTCGGCCCGTGCCCCGCCGGATACTGATCGCCGTTGCTGTCTTGGCCCTCCTTGGCGCCGGATGTTCTACCGCGGCGGCCAAGAAGACGGCCAGCACCACGCCGCCACGGCCAGCCGGTCGCTACCCCTCCGCTATCTCCAAAATGGTCTGCGCCGACGACGCCCAGAAAGAGATTGCTGAAGCGCTCGGTGAAAAGGCCACCGTGACGACCCCGACTTGGGTCAACGACACCTATACCTGCCGCTACGTCTACCCGACCGGTTCTATGACGTTGTCGGTCAAGGAGCTCTCCAGCTGGAGCCAGACCTTGGCCTACTTCCACCACGTGGGCCAGACCGAAGGGGTCAGGCGCAACCTCGCCAACCTCGGCCAAGGCGCCTTTCAAGTCACCAACGGCTCAGTGGCTGTGCGAAAAGACTGGAAAGTCCTATACGTGGACATCACCGGGCTTCCACCCCAGTTCGGAAAACCCCCCACCAGTAGGGGGGCAGTGGCCGTCACCGTGGCCGATGTGATCCTCGGTTGCTGGGCTGGAGACTGACCGCCCACACAGGGAGCTCTAGGCCGTGGCGGAGAAGTCTCTGGACAGTTCGTGCGATGACTGCGTGAGCGTCAACGGAGTTGTCATGACTAAACCGAGACACATCTCATCTGATGACCCGTCGCCCCAGGTCACGAAGTGGGGGGCAACCTTTCGAAGGGTGGGCAGCTCTTGAGCCAACGTCGGGTCGTAGGTACAGGTGATGCCGATCTTGTCGCCGGGCTTGACCTGCACCGGCGTCGACAAATTGTACGAACGCTGGTAGTCGAAGTTGTAGTCCTTTACATCGAGCAGGGTTTTGGCCTCAGGTGTGCCCGGGTTCAGCACGAACTTCATGGTTCGACCTAAAAGATGCATATGGACGCCCAGGCGAACGATATTGCCCGTTGAGTAAATCGGCCATGAACACGAGGCCGAATCGCCGACCGGCGGGTCGCTCGGGTTCTCACCGCAGATACTCTCGATGGTGTTATCGAAGGTGACCGCACTTTGTCCGAAGCGCTGGGCCAGATTGGCCAGCGAGGCGGTCCGATCGCAGAGCGGTCCGGTCACGCCAGCCGGGCACGGAATGTTGGGTATGGCCGGCATGAGCTGCAAGCTGATGGGCTTGAGCGGGGTGGACTCGGGCACGGTGTGGAGATCCAACTTGGCCTGAACCGGCTTGTCACCGACCAACAGATTGTAGTGGATCTGCATAACGACGAGGCTGCCGGCTGGCAACGGCACGCCAGTGCCGAGAGGCTCAACGTCCTCGCCATGGCCCGGACCCCACGCCGTCAGCCACGGCGTATTGGAGATGGAGTTGGAGGCCGTCGTGGATGGGAGTGCCGACTCACCAAAGCAGGTCCACCCTTTGCCGCCCACGTTGGCGCTCTCGGCCGCTGAGGCCAGAGCCGGTGGCACTAAGAACAAGATGGCGTGGTGCACCTCTTTTGAGCCCGGATAGAAGTGGCTCGAGACGATGAAGGCATTCTTGGTCACATGAGGATTGACCAAGGTGCAGTGGTAGTCGTCGGTGGCCCCGGGTGGTGCCTTGGGGGTGTACGTCGATCCCACCATGGAGATGGTGGAAACAGTCGGCGTGGCAGCTGTTGCGGTGGCCGCACTACCGGTGACGAGGGCCGCTGACACAGTCACGATCGCGGCAAGCAGACGGACTCCCCCAGATCTCATGGGAGAAAATCTACCTCCTCCCAACCCCACGCTGACTGTCGCCGCGCAAATGCCTCAAGAACACAGGCCACAACCGTTCAGCCGGGCTGTCAGGTGGCCCGTTTTCCCATGTGGCGCTCAGCGCGAACGCCGCGGGACCTTGGCTGGCCCCGGCTGGAGATGAGCTGACACATCGCCATGTGCATCACTATGGGCTACCTGCTGGTGTTGTCGCTTTGAGCGCTTCCGACGTTGTTGCGTTACGAGATAGTGCGAGCGATGGTGAACGACCGTGTCGCTGATCCAACGTGCAGCACGACGTGGAAGCGCCAGGTCCCGTTGGTCAACACGACATAGTCGATGAAGTGGCCTCGGCCGAGCGTGGTCTGGCGAAGCACTTGTGGCGAACCGTTACCGCTGGTGGCGGTCACCAATGCGCTCACATGCGATGAGTTGGACCCGGCGGTGTCAATGACCATGTGGAGCTGGTTCACGCCGGGTCGGTTCGGCAACAGATAGACCTCGGCCGAACCAAGGCCAGGAACTGTGACGGTCGAGATGCCCGGAATCTCTGGCAGAAGTGACTGACCCCGGGCCGGCGAGACGATTTGGCTGATCACGGTAAGCCCGGCGAAGAGCAGAACGGGCAGGAGAATCGAGAGGGCGATAGCCCGAGGGCCTCGCATCAATCTCGGCGTTGCGACCCCGGCCAAGCCCGACCGACCGACTCGACTGAGTCGCAGGCTGTTGAGAACGACAATGATGCTGGACAGACCCATAGCGAGGGCCGCCACCAGTGGATCGAGAAGACCAGCCGCCGCCAAGGGCAGTGCGGCCACGTTGTAGCCCATGGCCCATCCGAAGTTCTGCACGATGACGCCGTACGTAGCGCCCGCGACACCAATGGCTGCAGGTACTCCCATTAGGTCGTTGCCCAAGCAGCGCGACCTCGCTGTTGGCCAAGGCCGCCTCTGACCCACTGCCAATGGCCATGCCGACGTCGGCGCCGGCTAACACGGGCGCGTCGTTGACCCCATCACCCACCATGACCACGCGACGGTCATCGCGGCGCAGCGACCGCATGGCCGAGACCTTGCCGGCCGGGCTCAGGGCCGATTGGGCGTCGTCAATGCCAAGTTGGGCGGCCGCGGTGAGCACGGCGGGAGCACTGTCACCGCTCAGAACAGCCGTGCGCAGTCCCATCTCGTGTAGTCGCGCCACGGCCACTGTTGCCTCAGGACGAAGCGGCGTGGTGATTGCAATGGCTCCGACCAGGGCGTCGTCGCGGAGAACCACCACCACGGTTTCCCCGGCCTCGTGATGAGCCATGGTTTCGGCCTCGATCGATGCGGGCAGAGCAGTCGGGTCCATTCGACGCACCTCGACGCGACGACCCTCGACGGTTCCTATGACACCAACTCCGGCCAGCACGTGCCCCGCAGTTGGCCCGAGAGGGCACCTCCGACACCGCCACGATGGCCTGGGCGATGGGGTGATCGCTTTCCACCTCGACGGCGGCGGCCAGATCGAGGAGCTCTTGGACCTGGACCCCCGGGATGGCCATGGCTTTGGCCACCACGGCATGGCGTTCGGTCAGCGTTCCAGTCTTGTCAAAAGCCACCGTGTCGACGTGGGCCAGGCGCTCCAACGCATCGCCGCTTCGAATGAAGATCCCGAGCGCGGCGGCTCGGCCCGTTCCCACCATCATCGCCACAGGAGCGGCCAACCCCATGGCGCACGGGCACGCCACCAGCAAGACGGCCACCGCACTCAAGACGGCCTGCCCGGCATCTCCGCCCATGCCCCACCAGGCAAAGAAGGTCAAGCCCGACAAGGCCAAGACGGCGGGCACAAAGACCGCACTGATCCGGTCGGCCACTCGCTGCAACGGTGCTTTCTCGCGCTGAGCTTCGTCCACCAAACGTTGCAGTCGGGCCAAGACCGATTCAGCCGCCACCGCATTGATGCGCACGACCAAAACGCCCGCGCCGTTGCGCGTGCCGCCGATCACCTCATCGCCCACACCTCGATCGACCGGAAAGGGTTCTCCGGTCAACATCGACTCGTCAACGGACGACGAACCGGCGATCACTGTGCCGTCGAGCGGAACGGTCTCAGCGGCACGCACTCGAACCAAGGCCCGCACCGGCACGGTTTCTGGCGCCACAAGCTCACCAACGTCATCGGCGGGGTCAGCCACGACCCGGGCCACCGGTGGACGCAGGGCCAGTAACGAGTGCATGGCCGCGGCGGCTCGCTGTCTTGTTCGAACTTCTACGGCTCGTCCCGTAGCCAAGATGGCCACAATGAGTGGAGCCATCACACCGTGGAGGCGTGCTGCGAACTCTCCACTTCCGCCCAGGTGCACGTGCCGACCGCCGAGAGCGATGGCCTCGACCGCACTCACGGCGAGGGCGGCCAATGTCCCCAACGCAATGAGGGTGTCCATGCTGGTGGCACCGTGGCGTGCTTGGCGAGCCGCATCGCGTAGGAAGGGCCACCCACCGATGATCTCGACCGCGATGGCCAAGAGGAGCACCGTCCAACCGGCCAAGGCGTCCTGGGCCCCACCGAGGGCGATGGCCAGTGCCACCAGGGCGATGGGCCAAGAGATGCCGGCTCTCAGACTCCAATGGTCCGAGTGTTCGATCAGTCGTTCTGACCCCGCCGCGGTCACGTCAACAGCGGTGTATCCCGCATCGGTCACAGCCTGGCAAAGCTCACTCGGTCCGATGGCCGCCGCGTCGTAGGAGACAAAGGCCCGTGTGGTCGCCAGATTGACCGACGCACTGGCCACGGCGGGGAGTCGAGAGAGTGAGCGCTGGATCCTGGTGGCGCACGCGCTGCAGTGCATGCCACCGAGTTCAAGTTCGGTGGTGGCGTTGGTCACCACCGGCCCTTCCGTCGAAAGCGTCGCTTTCGACGCCGCCACAACCATTAGGTCACAGCACCAGGGTTCTCGGTTGGGGCGGCTTCATAACCCGCCTCTGCGATGACTCCACATAAGTCGTAGACGCCGACCTGGTCAGGATGGAAGACGATCGAAGCTTGCGCCGCCTCTAAGTCCACCGTCGCTCGGACGACGGCCGGGTTCTCCAAAAGGACCTCTTCAATGAGCGCCGAGCAGGAGCCGCAGTGCATGCCGGTAACCGACAGCTCAACCGTCGCGGTGGCACCCCCGCCCAGGGGTGATGCAGTCATGGGGGCTGGAGTCATGCCGATAGCGTAATTCCACGCAGAAGGCGTTCACCCCGCGGGGGGTTACCTGCTCGAACGCCCGTTAGCGGCGCGAGGTACCCCCGGTCAACATCTGCATGACTATTTGACTCGTTGAGGGGTCGTAGGTCCACCACTGCAACTGGCGCTTCATGCTCCTCTGCAGCATGCGTATATGAGGAAGCTGGCTTCGATAGACCTTTTGGCCGCCGAGGGTGGCGACAAAAACGGCAGGGGCCAGGACGCCGACAGCACCACCGACCACCACGGTTTTCCCGAACGTCATCTCGCACTCCCTCTGTCAGCACCTTTTGGTCTGCACGTTGTGAGAAATGCAGGCCAGCCCTAGGCAACCCGAGTGTAATCCAAGGGAACAATTCCGAGTCCTGATGGGCTCCTAGCGCTTGAAGTAACGACTGAGCGTCTCTTCTTGTCGCTGGTAGGAAGATCCGATGTCCGAGCCGTAGAGGGCCATGGGTTGCTCCAACATGCGCTCGAAGGTGAGTTTGCACACGGCCTGACCGTTCTCGATCATGAACGGGACATCGTGGGCTCGTACTTCAAGCGCAGCCCGCGAGCCCTTGAAGGAACGGGCCGGGTCGTAACCGAACCCAGGATCAAAGAACCCGGCGTAATGCGTGCGAAGCTCGCCGCTCGTCGGGTCGTATGCCGTCATCTCGGCCGCCAAGGTCGGAGTAATGGAAACGGCCTCATTTGACATCAACAGATAGAACTTCTTCGGACTGAGCACAAGCCGATCACCATCTTCATGCGCCACTGGATCCCAGAACGGACCGGGTTCGGTCAGCTCAGTCCGAGTGAGATCGAGGAGCGGCGCGTTGTCTCGGGCGCTGTAACCCACAAAGCCCTTGGCATCACCCTTGAGATCGAGACCCAAGAAAAGACCGTCGGACAGAGCGAGATCGTCGGCCGGCACCGGGACGCCACCTCGGTACAAGAGAGGGTCGACGCGGTGGGCCTCGCGGATCTGCTCGTCTGAGAGGGAAGGTCGTCCAATAGAGAGCCGCAACTGGTTCAGGGTCAGGTCTTCGCGCACCCGCACAGCGAACGACAATGGCACCACCTCGAGATAGATGGGGCCCTGATAACCCGGGGCGATCTCATCGAACCGATCGCTGTGGTCGGTAATCACTCTGGTGAAGACGTCGATGCGGCCGGTAGAACTCTTAGGGTTGGCCTTGCCTCGAAGACCGGCCGGGAGATCTAGCCGCTCTTTCAATTCGATGAGGTAGGGGCAGCGCGCTTCAAGCATGGCGCCGCCGCTTCGCAGATCAATTTCGTCCAGCGCGTAGTCCTTAAGTTTGCGCTCGACTGTGTCATCGCCCGGCAAGAAGCTGCAGCGGATGCGAATGGCTTTCTCTCCGAGACGGAGATCCAGGCTGGCCGGCTGCACATTGCTGTCGGGGATCTTGAATCTCCCGGCATCGATGTAGCCGGCCTTGATGGCCTGTTCCAGGTGATGGCCGGGCAGGACCCCCTCTGCGCTGGTATTGAAGTTCAACACGATGTCGCTCTACCTCTCCTCGGGGCCCGAGCCTGGCCCACCACAATGGGGTAATCCAGAGCGGAACGTTGCACACATTGAGCCAAGCACGTACTCACAGAGCCTGGTAGAGCCAATTTGTTGTGGAAAAGCACACAGTTTGATGTGGATGAGGTGTGGACGAACGGCAACAGAGGCGTTCTCCCGCTTTGATCGACAAATCCTCTTTTGGAGTCGATTTTCCGGGCCCGATCTCACGGCCGAAGTGTACGCGAACCCAACCGATGGCCGAGATGGACGGCCGAAGCTAACCGAAGGTGAAGTCGAAGGCCTGCACCCCAGGCGAGAATGAGAGCGTCATCAGGCCGGTCGTCGACTGAGGACCCGAAAGCAACGTATAGAGGTTCGGAATGCCACTCACCGTGACCGTCTTCGTCACTTTCCCTCCAACGGAAACGGTCACCGTCCCCTGGCCTCCCAGGACCAGATAGACGTCACTGGCCATGTAGTTGATGGCGAGTTTTGCGTTCGCCCCGGCCGTGGCTTCTTCTTTGTGAACATCCCATGTGCCGCCGAACGAGGTTTCGTCTTCTTGGATGTCATTGGACAACGTGTAGTTGGTGGCTTTGTCGTCCACGGTCGCCGTACCGACGAAATCGGCCTGGCGGTCGTAGCCGACGTAGGTCTCGGGCGTGCTTTCTTCGGTCGGCGTGAGATTGGCCACGTCGGTGCCCCGGGGTAGGCGCTTCACCCCGCCCGCGGTCAACAGAGCGCGGATATCTGACTCGGTAGTGCTGTAGTCCCCTTCGCCGAATGCGGTGTAGCGAACGTGACCGTCTTGATCAATGAGGTACTCGGCCGGCCAATACTCGTTGTTGTACGCGTCCCACGTGCCGTAGTTGTCATCGACCGCAACCGGGTAGTCAACGCCGAGTTGCTGTGTCGCCGCCTTCACGTTCGAAACAACGTGTTCGAAAGGAAACTCAGGAGTGTGGACGCCGACCACGACCAAACCGTCCTTGGCATAGTCCTTGTACCAGGCCTCAACGTGAGGCAGTGAGCGTTGGCAGTTGATGCACGAATACGTCCAGAAATCGACCAGGACGACTTTCCCTTTCAACTCCTTCAAGGTCAACGGCTTGTTGTTCGGGGTGTTCAACCAGGCCGTGATCCCCGTGAAGTTCGGCGCGTCGCCCAACTCTTTCAGCGAGCCAGCCGTGGCGGACTGACCGCCTGAGAACTTGTTGGCGTGCTCGCCGGAGAGCTGCTGAAGCTGCTTTTTGGCGCCCGGCGACCCTTCAATGTGGTTTTCGATCGCACTGGCGTACCCCGGCACCGCAGTCTGCAGCGGTCGCGTGACATTGAAGGCAATGGCCAATGCGGTGAGCGCCAAGATCACCCCAGCCACTTTGCGTACCGCAGGGGTATGCGACCGCAAGGTCTTCCACCCCGTGGCGGTACGTTGCGCCACGATGGCAAAGATGAGCAGCGGAATAGCTGTCCCAATGGCGTAGGCCAGGGTGAGAAAGATCGACGTGAGGCCGACCCGATGGGTGGCGGCGACGACCGAGATAGCGGCCAAGACCGGCCCAGCGCAGGGCACGAAGAGCAGGCCGAGGCTGGCCCCCAACACAAAGCCACTGCCCGAGGTTGCTTGCCGAGAACCACCCAGACGAGCGAAGGGCTTTTCCAGCCATTCGCCCACCGACGGAACCAGCAAACCCAAGGCCAGTACCAAAAGCATCACAATGCCGACGTAACGCAAGAGATCCTGGGGCAGATGGAGAAAGCTCAAGATCGATCCACTCACCAAAGTGACGACACTGAACGTCGCTACCAGTCCCGCGATGATGAAGTACGGGCGGCGGCGATCCGTGCTGGTGGCACCGCCGGCCACAATGACCGGAAGCACCGGCAGGATGCAGGGCGACAGTCCGGTAATCAAGCCCCCGATGAACCCGACGAGTAACAGCGTCAACAAGGGCGACCACAATCAACAGACGCGACAATGGGCGAGGTGCTATCGCCGCCGCCCCTATCATCTCTCAATCCAATTGTCTGAGGTCGGTTCAACGAAACGGTCCTGACTCTGTCCGCGAGGGCACCTGTTTGATCATGGCTGACGGCAACACTTACATCTCAGAAGCGCAATTAATGGTCAACCCCAAAAGGGGTGTCGGGTGAGGCGCCAACTGACCTGTCAGTCCTCAAACCTCTCGGGCAATTGTGCTGGCGCTAGCGCGCCATGGGTCGAGGATACGAGGGCGCTCACTTGATGATCAGAGCCTCGACTTCACTGCGTCGGAATCCAACCGCACCCTTCTCAAGCAGGACTTTTTCGATTTTTCCATCCCTTACGGCGTCAATGAATTGACTCGGATTGAGCGTGGAAAGTCGTAAGGCTTGAGACGGGGAGAGGAGCTCTACCGGGAGAACCTCGCGGTGCGACATGGCCCGTCGTCGAATACGCACTACGTCGCTGACATCGTCCTCACCGATGGCTTCGGCGATCTCTTCTGGAGCCACGCCAGCTCGGTGCGCCGCGATGAGTGCGCCGTCGCGAATCATCCGGGCCACATGCTGATCGGTCTTGCTGTCCTCGTAAACCATCTGCGCCGCCTTGAGCCTCTCTCGCAGCGCTTCAAGCTGCGGCTTGGCCTTCTCCGGGCGCTTTGGTGCACTCTTGGCCACGACTACACCGATGCTGGCAAGAACGTCGTAAGAGATTGAAAGATCAGTATCAAGCCGCCTAGCCAGATTGGGGCCAAAATCAACCAACTCATACGTGGACCGAAGTACGTCACCAGGCGTCGGTTGTTCAATCCGAGAAGCACAAGAAAGCCGATTTCGAGGGCGACGAAGGGCAGCAGACCCCAGTTCCAGCTGGCCGTCGCCTCGTTGACCAACTTGTACGAGTGATGCGTGTTGGGAGCGCGTGTGGCGTGGGTGGCGGACGACCCCGGCGGCTCGTAGGTCGCAACGACAATCAGACGCTGGGCCGCCGAGAACTCTGGGTTGCAGGTCGTCAGTGTGATGCGGTTATCGCCAAAATCGTTCAGCACCGAGACGTCGCTGGGCGACACCGGGAACGGAGTCTGTGCGACTTTGTAGGTGAAGTGCTGATCCAAGGTGTTGGTCAAGACAATTGTGTCGCCAATGGCCAGTTGGGCCAATCGATTAAAGGGGGCGCCGTGGGTCGTCCGGTGCCCAGCAATAGCGATGTTTCCTGCTTGCCCGGGGGCCGCGGTTCCGATGTAGTGACCTGGACCTTTGGCCAGGTCATCAGTGGCGGTTCCTGAGACGACGAACTGAGAGACCCCGATGGAGGGAATCGAGATCTGCGCCACCACCGTTCCCTCGGGGGCAATCGGTACATGGGTTGTGGCCGGTATCAACGTCGGTGGTCCAGATTTGGTGGCGGCCGAAGCCGAAGCTGAGTGGATCAACGTGTTGAAGCTGTTGGCCAAATCCTGCTGGGCGTGATGCTGAGCGATCGATGTGCCCCAGAGCTGCCAACCAACGAACAATAAAATGATGATGCCGATATTGCGCACCCAAGTGAACACGGTGGCCTGGCCAGATCGTGAGATGCGGAGCGCCCGCTTGGCACTCTGCGCGCCTTTCGTGGTGGTCGCGGTAGACGGAACCGAAGTGACGGGTTGCTGCACCTCGGTGACAGACGGAGCAGGGGCTGCAACTTTGGGAGATGCTGGCTCAGCGACCAAGGCTCGCTCGGGCTCGACCAGGGGCGGTGAAGCCACCGGAAGCACGAGGTCTGACGGCGCCGCTGGCTCGCTC
Organism: uncultured Acidimicrobiaceae bacterium; assembly: GCA_963803215.1. Taxonomy (GTDB): domain Bacteria; phylum Actinomycetota; class Acidimicrobiia; order Acidimicrobiales; family RAAP-2; genus CAWDLP01. The sequence continues at coordinate 13,423 of CAWDLP010000001.1, read as the reverse complement.
GACGGAACACCGGGCGGCGAAGGCGCCACGGGCGCTGGACTCTCAACCGACGCTTCAGGGAGAACGACGGGGACAAAGAGCGACCGTGTTCTCCACTGGGCGCGATTCGTCGGTCCAGTCGTGCCGAGAGCCGGGGCGCCGTCGGCCGCTGCGTTGGGTGGCGCAAGCCTCGGAGAAAATGGCGAACGAGATCGCTTCCTCCTCTTTTTGGGTGACGCGTCCTCCTCGAGGGGAGGGAGCATCGAAGACATCGCAGCTGATTGGGCTTGCGGGGGCGGCGTGTGATCTTCTGGGGTCGACGGTGGTGCAACTGGTGCGAACCCAGGAGGCGGTAGGGGCGTGGCCCTCGGCTCGTCCAGGGTGCCCGGCTCGATTCGGGCTTCCGCACTTTCGAGATTTTGGGGTCGCATGTTCGGACGGCGGATGGGCGTGGTCCGACGTGGGGGCACCACCCGGTTGGTGCGAGCAGGAATAAGCAGCGCGTCAAGCGGGTGCGGAGATGACCCAACGGAACCTCGTGCCGGGGGGAAGTACTCCCCCGCCAGGGCGGTTTGTCGACTGGGCGCTGACGGCACTGAAGGCTCTGTGGGCTCGGTGTCCTCGTGCGGATGAACAGCCTTATAGGCCGAGGCGATGATCCGTCCGATGGCCCGTTCTGGCGACTCTTCCCCTTGTCCCGCTTGAAGAATTCGCTGCCATTCGGACGGGGATATCTCAATGTCAGCCGAGCCCGGTCCGGCCCTACGGACGAGATGTTCAACAAAACGGTGGGCCAGGTCGCCCATAACCGGACTGGCCAACGCCGTCGATTCTTCTGGATCTTCGGGCTCTCCCGATCGGTGGTCGCGTGTCGTGGTGGTCATCGTTGCGACAAAGACTCAGGACTGGGTCTCACCACTGTGGTGGTGCGATAGATAAGACTCGATGGCCGCACTGTGGGCAACTTGGGCTTGGATCAGCTCTCTGGCGTACGTCACCAAAAACGCTCTGTTCTCGATCAACACCAGACTCTGGGGATTGCTCGGGTTCAAGCTTCCGGCCAGATTCTTGATATTGGCAACCTGATCTTGAGTCGCCGGCGCGATAAGTCCTTTTTGGTTTTGCACGTAGAGAACGATGCGTTCGTAGGTCATGGTCGTGCCGGTCTTGACCGGCAAGATCCAGTAGACGATCGACCAGCTTCCGTACTGCTGAGAGGTATAGGCCATCGACTGACCTGTGATCCCACCGGGCAGATTCACCTGAGAAACGTCAGCCAGCGTGTAACCGTGGAACTGGTAACACTGTTCGATGCCGAAGGCCGAGAAGGACTCGAGGTCCGGGGTGTTCACAACGTCGGCCACAACGTCGGCCTGGGCATGAAGGTCGCCTCCCTGGCGCGGGTAGAACGTGTACCTGTTCCAGGTCGAGGCGTCGCCGAACAGCGGTTTTGCCCACGTAAAGGTGGCCAAGTGGCGAGCCTGCCAGCCTGCAGGCGATGTGGGATTTTCGATATAGGAAACCACTTTTGGCGTACCCGACACGGTCGTCACCAGGTTGTAAGACCTCAGTCCCAGGTTGGTCAATCCGAGGACAAGTCCAGCCACCAACACCACTGCGACTGCAGCGAAGACTTTGGGAACCGCCACCGGGCTGCGACCGGGTGAAGGCTCCGATGCCGCATCGTCGCCAGCCGCCTCAGCGCTTGGTGCAGGTGCAGGTCAGGTGCAGGTCATCATGCCATCCCAACGGCAATGTGCATTCCGAGTGGCTTGATGCAGTACACCATGACGGCCACGCCAACGACAAAGCCCAAGAGCCCCACGAAGGGGTGCAAAATATTGATGGCAATACCCTCACCCCAGGTCCGACCGGCCCAGAAGATGAAGGTGATTCGAGCCAGGTTGATAATCCACAACAAGAGCATCCCGCCGAGTAGCCAAGCCAGCTTCTTATAACGGGGGCCCTTCACCACGATCGAAAAGGCAACTCCCACCAGAAGAAACCCGACCACACTGTTGACCCCCGAACATGCGGACACAATCGAAAGTGGGAACGAGTGGCCGCCGTGGTTGACGACGTACAACGTGTTGTCGAGATTGGAGACGGGATGGGCCACGGGAAGAACGTCCACGATGCGATTGATGGCAAAAATGGTTGCGGCCGTGAAGAAATCCAGCAGCCTCAAGAGCTCCGACTCATAGAGGTAAGGCCAGGCCAGGAAGAGAAAGAGCACGGCCCACTTCTGACGCCACAGGACTCGCAGGCCGAAGATGATGGCCACGGCGCCGGCCACAAAGAAGGGCAGAGTGAGAAGGTCGATACGCCAGACCCAGAACATGGCAGACAGACGCGCCGGCATGGCGTAGTTGACCGCTAAGGCGGCCAGAATCAGGGGGAGGCCGACGATGTAGTCGGCTTGGCGGTCGTGGATGGCCGGCTCGGGCTTCATTGGCCGGGCATGGATGGCGGCGAGGCCGAGCGCGATCACCGGCACCATGCTGATGTACGAGAGCGGAGTGTTCAGGCTGGCCAGCTGCCACAAGGTGCTGAGCGAATAGTTGTAGGCAGCGCTGACTGCAACTAAAAGAACTGCAACCTGCAGGGCCGCTCGAGTGCGGCTCTCGAGACTGTGCCACCACGCGTCGGCCCGCACCCTGAGTTGCCGGGTGCGCATGCGAAGCGACGGTTCGCCTCCGATACTCAGAGGCGCGATCTGACTCACCGATGAGCCCTTCGGTAACGGACCGAGGCGACCGGGCGCTGGAAATCGCAGTGTGGGGGGCTTGATCACTCATCCGAAACGCCCGTGCACGTAGTCGGATGTTCGTGGATCGTTCGGATCGTTGAACACCTGCTCGGTAGCACCGGCTTCAACGATGTGGCCGGGCATACCTTCGCCATCAACCAAGAACAGGGCGCAGTTGTGCGAGACGCGCTGGGCCTGTTGCATGTTGTGGGTCACAATGACAATTGTCACCTCGTTACACAGCTCACGGATCGTCTCTTCGATCACGCTGGTGGAAATAGGATCCAAGGCGGAGCAAGGTTCGTCCATCAACAAAACTCTCGGTCGCACGGCTAGGGCGCGGGCAATACAGAGGCGTTGAAGCTGACCACCCGAAAGTGCTGCGCCCGATTGGTTGAGCCTGTTCCGTGTCTCTTTCCACAGGCCAGCACGCTCCAGACTCTCCTTCACCAGCGCGTCTGGATTCGCCACCTTCGTGCCAGAAAGTGTCAGGCCCGAAAGCACATTTTGCGCAATCGTCATCGACGGGAAGGGGTTCGGACGCTGGAACACCATGCCGATGCGCAAGCGTGTTTCAGTCACTCGAACCGACGGATCGTAGATTGGCGCGCCGTCCAATTCGACGCTGCCTGAGAGTGCTGCACTGGGAACCAGTTCGTGCATCCGGTTCAAGATCCGCAAGAAGGTCGACTTGCCACACCCGGAGGGACCGATAAGGGCAGTGACCTGACCCCGCTCCATTGTCAGACTCACTCGCTCTAAGACCTTGTTGGTGCCAAACCAGGCGCTGACGTTATTCGCCCGCAACTCTGACTGGTAAGGGGCGGGTGGCGGGGTGGCGGACTCTGGGCCCGCTATTTGACCGTTCATCGATCGCTCCAAGGTCGTCATGGCACCACCGGAAGTTTCAGCATGGCACGGAGCACCATGCCCAAAATCCCGCACCACACGGCGGCGGCCATGGCGGACTTCCACCGAGAGTAGGACTTCCTTCGAGAGCGGTCGGCCAAACCAACGCCGATGAGGGCCGAGACCGGAAAGAGGAGCGCCAGGGCGGCGAAAAGGACAGCCCAGTCAAAGCAGGCCTTGCCCGGGGCGAGCGGTCCTTCTTGATCTGTCTTTTCCTCTTTCACCGATACCGTCATGAGCGCACCGCCTTCCGTCTCGACCGTCGTCGCAATGCGGCGCCGATCATGGTCAAAAGCAACCCGATGGCGGAGAGCGGCACAATTCCGGCCGCACCAGTAAAAGCCAGCGAGGACCCTGAGCCCGTACTTGAACCGCTATTCGTTGCACTGGAGGACGTCGGCGTGATGGGCGATGTCGTCGTCGTAGTCGTCGAAGTCGATCCGACTGGCACCGTTGTGGAAGTGGTGGTGGGCGATGTGGTCGTGGTGGAGTCCGAGGCCGAGACTGTGGCGTCCAAATCCGCCGCGACCTTGAGCCCAGCTGCAGCCATGGCCGCGGTGGCTGGGGCAGCGCCAAGCCCTTCGATGTCTTTTTGACCGGCGGTACCGAGTGCAAAGCGGATGAACTGAGCCAATGCCACGGCCTTATCGGGCGCAAGACCCGACGTCGGCACGACCAGATAGCTCTCTTCCATGAGCTCACTGTTGTAGGCCGCGGCGTCGGTCATGCTGGCGTTGAACGTCACGAGGTTCGTGCTGGGTGACATCGTGGCATCAGCTTCAGCCGCGGCGGCAGCTGCACTCGATGGTGCGACATACGAACCCTGAGCGTTCTCAACAGCCGCTGTCGGCAAGTTCCACGACACGCCGAGTGGTGCTCCGGTCCAGTCCGCCGCCAACGGCGCCGCCGCTCCCAGAACGTACTGCGCGGCCAAAGTGCTGGGAGCGTTGGTTTTGGCGTTGATGCCGATCAGCTTCCCGATGAAGGGCTCGTCGCCTCCGGGGGTCACACATGCGGTGTAAGGCCATGACTCCGAGGGTGTGTCCACGGTTGTCAGGCCGGTTTTGTTTTTCACCGCATTCTGCAAACCAGCGTCAAAGAGCGACTTCGTCGTGGCGTCGCTGTCGAGATAGTTCATGACGGCATAGTTCGACATCGTCGGATCGAGATTGGCGCAGCGAATTATCGGCGCACTGTACGGAGTCGTCGTCGAGCCAGCGGCGCACTGGAGGCGGACATCGCTCCAGTTCTGCAAGGGGTCGGCGCTATTGAATCCGAAGATGTCACCCATGTCGGTGGCCGATAACGGAATGTGCTGGCAGAACTGTGACGGCGTAATCGTTGTTCCGCCCTGGTAGGTCTGGTTTGGAACCAGCGTCACGATGGCCACGGGAGTTGCGGCAATCGGGACGTAGGCAAAGCTCCGGCCGTTTGCTTTGGCTTTCGCGGTCTCGGCGGCGGTCAGGGGCCGTTCCGAGAGGGCGTAGTCGGCGTCGAACGCACCTTTGCCCGTGCCCACGAAGTCGGCAATACCCGAGTTGAGGGCGATGCCCGTATAGGCGCCGTAATCAGGCGCAAGACCCGCAGTGTCATCCTCCAAAAGCTTGCTCATCACGGGCTGAAGGAAGGTTCCACCCTCGCCCGAGAGGGTCCCAGCCACCGTTGTGGCACTCACCGGAGATGAGACTGCCCCCGTCGCCACGGCGGCAGTGCCGAGAGCGAGCAGGGCCGCAAGCGTTGAGCGGCGAAGCATTCCATGGACTCGCTTCACGGTGTTTCCTGAACCCGGCGGCGCAGGACGCGGCGGCGACCGAACCAGCCCACGAGAATAAGAGCAGCTCCCAACACCGTGAGGGGCACCGGATTGCCGCCGGTGAAGGCCATGGCTGACGTCCCTGAGAGGCCAACTGCCGGGTCAACGCCAGACCCTCCACTTCCAGAGCCTGATCCTGATCCCGATCCTGACGAACCAGAAGCGCCAACAACGGCTGCGCTCTTGGATCCCGTGGCCGTCACGCTGACCGACGACCCGCTTGCAGTCCCGGTGGCAACACCCCCGTCAGCCGGCGGCGTTGGAGCCACCGCGTTGGTCACACCACAGGTTGGCGTAGTTTGACCAGCCGCTACTTCAGTCGGTGTTAAGTCACCGCAGGCGAAGGCCGCCTTCTCCGCCGGGGTCGTCGCAACTGCGCCCGGTACGTCGGCCGTCACCGCCGTTATGCCGTACTGTTCGAGCGAAAGGCCCAGGCTGGCGTAGCCGAACGAGTTTGCTTTCCCTTGGCCCAACGTCAACACGTAGTTGACGAACGCGCTCATGGTCGCGCCCTTTGAAGTGGCCCAACCCTTGGTCGGGGTGAGCAAGTAGCTGTAGGTCGATGGGTTATAGACATTTGGACCGACGCCGTTGAAGTTCAAAACGTGCGTGCCGTTGTTGTTCTGCGTGGCGTAGGCCAAAGCCGAGGCCACGTTCACCGGTTTCGGCTGGGTGTAGTCGCCGCTGGCGTTTTGCACCGCAGCCACACCTTGGGCCGGGTTGCCGGTACCGAAGTTCTCATCGGTGGCGTACTGAAGCTGCACTGCGCCAAACCCGCCCGGGTTGGTGGCAACGTCGCCCGCCACTGCTGTGGTCGTTTGGTCGTCTAACCCGCCTTGGATGCCGGGCCAGTTGGAGTTCGGTGACGTTGCCGCGATGGCAACTCCGTCTGTTGGGCCACCAGACTGCGAGGTTTCTTGATGAGCGAAGGCAGCCCACAGTGCCGGCTGCTCGTCGATGCACCACTCTTCCAACACGTAGTTGGTTCCGGCCGAGTCGCTCTCAGTGATCGGTATGACCTTGAGGTTTGGAAGGTTGGCTCCGGGATTCTCTGCGGCAATTTGCGAGTTATCCCAGTTTGTAATGCCGCCGGTCAAAATGGCGCACGCGGTGTAGCTGGTGAGCTGCAAATTCTTGGTCAGACCCGGGATGTTGTACATAAAGGCAATACCACCAGCAGTGATGGGCACGAAGATAAAAGGAAAACTCGGTGGCGTTGTATCGGTATTACCCACGTACCCGATGTCACTCACGGCGAAGTCGGTGGTCTGGTTCGTGAACTCGTAACGACCATCGCCCGAGCTGGTGGAGGAGTAGTTGATATTGAGCGAGTAGGGAGCGCTCTGCACATCCTTCTGCCACGTTTCAATAGCAGGTGCGGCGAACGATGACCCGGCTCCATTCAACGATGACCCCGTCAGCGGATGCAGCGACGAACCGGAAACGGGATCGTCACTGTGAAGATTTCCCTTTTTCTTGCCGGTCACAGTGGTCGTCGTGGTGGTGGCGCCCGGTGCAGCAGTCGTCGAGGTTGTACCCGTGGTTACAGACGTCGTGGACGTCGTGGACGTTGCTCCCACTGTCGCTGACGTCGGCGCCGTCGTTGCATCCCCGACAACGTCAGAGGACGCGCCGCTCGAATTCGTGGTCGTCGCCGCCCCGGCAACCACGCCAGGAACGGTCACGGCACAGGCACTGGCCGTCGCCAAGAGACCGAACAGCAGCGATCGAACCGGCCGGCCACGTGGGCTGGCAACCTGGCGTGAGGTTCGGGTGGAGACCTTCATTTGGTCGTACTCCTTGTGTGATGTGGTTAGTCGGTCGAAAGGGTGGAATGTCATGACTCGTTTTCCCTCCGGGCTTGTCGGATGGACCCCCAGAGACGGATGCCGCCGCCGGGTTTGGCCGATCCGATGAGGCGGGCCAAGAGAAAAAGCGTGAGGACAACCATGATCAGCACCATCGAGACGCCCCAGGCGTCGCGAATGGCATTGGTGCCAGGTTGGAAAATCTGAAAGTAGATCCGAATTGGGAGGTCATCTTGTTGACCGCTGAACGGATTCCAGTTGTAGTGAGCATTACCTCCGGCCACGAACAACACCGGGGCTGTCTCTCCGGCCACGCGAGCCACGCCGAGAATCGCAGCCGTCACAATGCCGACCCGCGCTGTCGGCAGAATGACGCGAAGCACAACTTTCCAACGAGGTGCACCCAGCGCCAAGGCCGCTTCTCTCAGAGAGCCCGGCACAATCACGATGACCTCGTAAGCGGCTCGAGTGACGATCGGAATCATCATGACGGACAAGGCCAAGGCCGCAGCGAAACCCGTCTTTCCTAACTCCTTGTTGGGCACGACCCAGATCAAGTAGACGAAGAGTCCAGCGATGATGGCCGGCGATCCGGTCATAGCGTCGACCACGCTCTCGACGATGCGAGCGAAAAGGTTGCGGTTGTCAACGAGATAGGTAGCGGTCATCACACCGAGGGGCACAGAGATCATCGTCGCAATACCGACCTGTTCGATGGTCCCGACAATGGCGGCGCCCGCACCGACGGCCGTGACGGGCGCCGTCGCGGTGTACTGAGAAAAGTCGGCGAAGAAGAAGTGGGGGAAGTGGGCAAAGACGACTGCGGCACCGTGGATGATGACATACAAGATGACGGCAGCAAGTGGCACGAGGGCAAGCAGTGCCGCGCCCCATATTCCAACGGTGGCCAGACGATCTTTCATGGCCATGACGCCATAACGACGCCAACAGAGAAAGCCGTACATCAGGAAAAATGTCAGTACCGCGGCAACGCCCAGGCCGAACGGAGCGTCGACGCCGGCAAGGGTGAAGATCGTCCACATGAGAGCGAACGAAGCCAGACCCGTGGCGATCACATCGGTGGCCGTTGACGCCGAAATTCGTGCCCGGCGATTCGGCCTGTCAGGTGACGGTTCCCCGTAGGGCTGCGGGGGTACCGGCGAATCTGGGGCGTCGGCTTCTCTCTCCAGGATGTCGGTCACTTTGACGAGCTCCCGGTTCGAGACATGATGGCCTTGGCCACGATGTTGACGGCCAGCACGGTAATAAAGAGGACCAGGCCGAGAAGAATCAGCCCGCTTTTGTAAATTGGAGCTTCAGAGACAAAGTGGTCGGTGATCTCTTGGGGAATCGATCCCAGCCCACCGGGACCAAGGAGGGCAGGCGTGAGATGATTCGCGCTGGAGAGGACGAGGGCCACAATCATGGTCTCGCCCAATCCTCGACCGAGCCCGAGCAACACGGCGCCGACGATGCCGTCTTTCGAGAACGGGAAGATGACGTTGGTCACCATGCCCCATCTCGTTCCCCCGAGACCGAGTGCCGCCTCACAAACGTCTCGAGGGGCTTGGCTCATCACCTCTCGTGACACCGAGGTGATGATGGGAACGATTGTGATGGCGCAGATCAGTCCACAAGCAAAGATCGACTTCACAAACTGTCCGGGCGAGGGAGTACGGAGAATGGGAACGAACCCGAACTCTTGACTGAGCCATTGGGCCGGGCCGGCCTGAAGCCGTGAGAACACTTCGAGGCCCCAAAATCCATAGACGATGCTGGGGATGGTGGCCAGCATGTCGATAGTGGCGGTCAGCCACCGGCGCAAAGAGGTCGGCGCATATTCGTTGATCATGAGGGCAGTGGCGATCGAAATCGGTGTCGCAACGGCCACCCCAATGACGGCGATGGCCACCGTTCCGGCCAGCAATGCGGCGATCCCGAAATGACCGGAGTCTGGAGACCACGTCAGATCCCACAAGAAGCTGAAGCCCGACACTTTGAGAGCAGGAATGGCGTGGACGGTCAAAAAGATGACCGTGGCCACCAGAATGAAGAGAACCACGGCAGAACTTGCCCCGAGAATCACGTTGAAGGTTCGGTCCGCTCCAGTGACTTTCGATCGCAGATCGATCGGGCGATCTGTGTCAGGAGGAACGACCGGATCCATGAGCGGCGCGTACGTGGTCATGAGATCGACCTCAAAACCCATCGACGTCCGAGCGATCCAATAATGAGCATGGCACCGCCCGACACCAAGAGGAATGGCAGAGCCAGGGGAGGTCCGGTAAAGGCCAGCGTGCCTTGTTGGCTCGAGACGGTCGATGACTGCGTCCCAGTCGAGCTACCACTGCTTGTAGTCGACGACGGGGCTACGGAACTGCTGCCTGCCGGCGCAACCGTCGGTGTGGTGGCCGGTGGAGTCGTGGTGGCGGTCGCCGAAGCGGCTTGGATAGCGAACGGTGCGGAGAACACCTTGGGTGAGGTGAAGTCGTTCTGATCTTGACCAACAAAGAGCACGCACTGGTTGGTGGCGTTGCAGATCGGTTGTTCGTTGGGCTGCTCTCCAAGAGCAGCGTTGGGCAAGCTATAGAGGGTGTAGCCACTCACCGTAAAGCTTCCGTTGGGCTGGACCAGGACTGTCGCGCCTTGCACGGTGTTCCCGTCGCAGGTGGAATCATCTTTTGGAAGGTTGGCCGTCGAACCACCCGGATCGGCGCACTCGATCACCACGATCCGAGAGTGCGGAGTGAAGACCGAGTTCGGGCCTACCGCCACTGTCACCTGCTGGCCGCTCTGCCATGGACCGCTCGGAGTAATTGCGACCGACGGCGTCGTCGCTCCCACCGTGGCGGGAACAATGAACGCCACGATCCCAGCCAGAATCAACGCCACCCCGATTCGGGGAAGCCAAGCACGAGCTTGGGTTGGCGGACGAGTCGGCCGGAACATATGCGCTACTTGGCCGACTTCTTGCCAACTATGACCATGGGCGTAGAGAACAGCTTTGGTGCGGTAAAACTATTCTGATTCGCTCCCACATAGAGCACGCAAGGATGGTTTGTGTTGCAGACTGGCTGCTGGTTGCCCTGTTCTCCGAGAACGGTGTTGGGCAGGGAATAGAGGAGGTAGTTCTTCTCTGAGAAGCTGCCGTTCTTGGCCACCAGGACGGTATTCCCTTGGATGGTGTTGCCATCACAGGTCGAGTCATCCTTCGGCAGTTTCGATTTTTTGCCCTTTGGGTCCGCACACTCGAGGATGTTCACGTGCGAATAGGGCTTAAAGAGATGGTTGGGCCCGACCGAAATGTTCACTGCTTCACCGTTCACGAAGCCATGACCGGCTGAAGGGTGGGCGGCAATAACGGTCAGGTGCGGTGCCGTGGCGGCCTGGGCTTGACCGCCGAAAGCGATGACAACGCTCGCCGCCATGGCGAGCGCTCCCATTGAACTCATTACAGCCCGTTGGTAGCGGGTCATCATTGTCTCCTTAAGGTCAGTCGCCGACCCAGCGAGCCCACGACAAGCAGGGCGCCACCGAGGGCAAGCAGGAACGGCAGTCGGGTTGGCGATCCGGTGAATGCGAGTGATGATCCTGAGCCCGACGAAGTCGATGAAGTCCCGCCAGTAGATGAAGACCCGGTGCTCTGATCGCTGGTACCACTCGATGCGGGCGGCAGGGTGGTTGTTGTTGTTGTCGGCGTGGTGGTCGTCGTGCTTGTCGGCGTGGTGGTGGTCGTCGTCGTACCGGTCGTGGCAGAAGCGGTGAAGGACACTGTGGCGGTGAGGCCAGCAAGCACCAGGTTGTCCGTCGTGTCTGTTGCGGTGTAGGTCACCGATTCAGGCGTGGTGTCCGTCACTTGAAAGGCGACGACGCCGTTCGATCCGGTCGTGCCCGCAACGGCCGTCGATGTGGTTTTGCTGCGAACGGCAGAAACCAGAGTTGTTGCCCCAGTCTCGGCTTTGATGACTGAACTCCCGCCCGATGGCGTGAGCGTCACCTTCTTGCCTTGCACTGCGGCACCAGCGCCGTCGTAGAGCAAGATGGTGATCGTTGCTGGGGTTGAGCCGTTGGCCACAACACTCTTGTCGTTCGATGACATGGCGCAGTCGGCCACCACCGGAGGTGGAGCTGGGGGAGACCCAAATGTGACGACAGCTTGCGCGTCGATGGGCAAGGTATCGGTGACATCAGTGGCCGAGTAGGTGACAACTTCGGCCGTCGAGTCCGTGACAGAGAAGGTGGCCGTACCGTTTGCGCCGGTGACGCCACTTACGGTCGTGATGTGGGAGTTTCCACCCGAAGCGGCCAATGTGATTGTTTTTCCAGACACCGGGTTTTCGTTGTGGTCCAGCAAAGCCACCGTCACCGTCGAGGCGGTCGTGCCGTTGGCGGGGACCGCATCTGGTGACGCCATAACCGTGGATTGATCGGGGGTAGCCGCACCAGCGACAAAGGTCACTTGGACCGAACCATGCACCACCAGGTTGCTGTCTGTCTCATCGGTTGCCGTGAACGTCACGCTTTCAGCCGAGGTGTCATCAGCTTCGAACTCGGCCACTCCCGCAGCTGTGGTCGTGCCCGCCGTGCCGCCTCCACCAATTTGGACAGGCCGAAACTGCACGTTGCCCGATGGTGTCGCCGTCAGCTTCACGACTTTGTTGGCCTCAGGGTCGTCAAACTGGTCGTTGAGGGTGACGAGTATCTCGACTTGCGTCAGACCGTCAGCTGGCACATCGGTCCCGCCCCCGGTGATGGTTGACACCGCGGCCGAAGGAGCCGGCGTTTGAAACTGAACCGATGCAGTGGCGGTGAGCGGGGTACTCCCCGATCCCTCTGTCGCACTGAACGTCACGGTCTGCGCCGTTGGGTCGGTCACGGCAAAGACGGCTTGGCCTTGGGCGTTGGTGATCTCGGGGCTCGACGACGAGATGATGACGCTGGTTGAGGGCGAACCTGCGAGCGTGACAGGCACTCCCGGAACCGGGCTCGAAGTGGAAGTGAGCAAGGTGACGGTGACGTCGGTGGCATGGGCACCTACCGGAGCGGTTGCCGGCGCGGTGACAGTGGAGGCCGATGGCAACACCGTGAGCACGCCAAACGTCACGGGCGCAGTTGACGAGAGGGTGATGCTATCGGTCGTATCGGTGGCTCCAAAGCTGACTTGCTCAGCGGTGGCATCTGTAACGCTGAACGTCGCTTCACCCGTGGCGTCCGTGACATCTGGCGTCGCACTGGGCGTAATGACCGCAGATCCCGAGCCTTCGCTCAAGGTGACCGCTTTGCCGGAAATCGGTGCGGGATTGACGCCTTGATCACGCAAGGTGACCGTGATGGTAGATGGAGCATTGAGAGCAACCGTGCTTGGGGTAGCACTGATGGACGAGTGGGCCAGGGTGACAACGGGTGCAGCGAAAGCAACGATTGGCTTTGGCGAAGGCGCGAAGCTGTCCGTCGTGTCAGCGGCGGAGTAGGTCACACTTTCTGCCGTGGTGTCCGTAACGGTGAAGGTCGCTTGACCGGAAGAGTCTGTGAGGTTTGGGGTGGCATCGGGGACAATGGTTGAGTGACCGGATCCCTGCGACAACGTCACGGTCTTGCCCACTACTGGCACGGATGTGGCGTCCAAGAGCGTGACCGTAATCACGTCCGTATTGATGCCATCCGCGGTATCAGTCGATGATGCAGCACTGACCGTCGACGTCGTACTTGAAGGCAACGTCGCTACCGGGGGTGCGCTTCCGTCACCCGGACTTCCGCCCTCGTCATTGCCGTTTGGCGCGATGTAAAACGGCGCAGACCACACGTGGGGCTGCGTAAAGTCGCCTTGGTCCGTTCCGATGTACAAGACGCACTGGTTTGTCAGGTTGCAGGCCGGACCATTGGTCTCGCCCAAAGAGACCGAGTCTGGAAGAGCGTAAAGGGTGTATGCCCCACCGGCCGACGAGAAGTTCACAGATCCGTCAGCAGCTGGCCGAACCGTCGGCCCCTGAATGGTGTTGCCATCACAGCTGGCGGGGTCCGTAGGGTCAACACCGTTGGGGGCAGCGCACTCGAGGATGTGAACCCCGACGGTGTCACTGAAAATTGAATTGGCGGGAACCGAGATGTTGACGGTTTGCCCACTTGAGTACGGCGTCCCTGCTGCAACCGAACCGGTCGTCACAA